>CAJTFX010000001.1 GCA_910575555.1 Lachnospiraceae bacterium
TCATTCCACCTATCGCAATAACAGTTATGGATAAATATAATCCACGCTAGTTTTGTACGCAGTACCTACGCACTGCCTTTGTCTAGCAACAAGTCGTACTCTCGAACTGCGAGTGTCCGATAATCACCGCATCATAAGCCCCTGTCGCAATCCTGCCGCAGAACTTCTTTCGGTTTCCCGTTTCAAAATCCCGCTTGGTTGTCACAAGGATATTCGCACTCGGATAGAGCCGCAGATACTCCGACGCCCACTGACCGACAAGGTGGTTCGGCACGACAAACATGGATTTCTGGCAGAGTCCGAGCCGTTTGCTTTCCTGTGCGGCGGCGACCATTTCAAAGGTCTTGCCCGCCCCTACTTTATGGGCAAGGAGCGTGTTGCCACCGTAAAGGATATGGGCGATGGCGTTCACTTGATGCGGTCTTAGCTTAATCTCTGGGCTGATGCCGCCAAACGTGATGTGGCTTCCGTCATATTCACGGGGTCTTATGCTGTTAAATGTGTCATTGTAATAGCGTACAAGGCGGTTCCTCCGCTCTGGGTCTTTCCAAATCCAGTCCCCAAACGCCTGCTTTATCACCTCCTGCTTTGCCTGTGCCGCCGTGGTTTCCTTATGGTTCAGCACTGCTTTTTTATTATTGTGTTCGTCATAAATATAATCAAAGATACGGGTGTCACGGAGATTCAAAGTGTCCTCTATGATGCGGTAGGCACTCGCCCGCTTTGTGCCGTAAGTGCTGTCCGCCTTGACATTCCCCACGTCGGAACTCTTATTCTCAATGAACCAGTCGCCGTTATATGCCGTGTAGCGTACTTTCAGCTTGCCCTCCGCATAGCTTGACGGCGTTAAAAGCTCCATCATAAACTGCTGTATATCCTCCTGCGGTATCCACGTCGTACCCAGACGGACGGAGATTTCACTTGCGGGCAAATCCTTTGGGATGACTTTTTCCAGAGCCGCCACGTTGACTGCAAGCTCTGGGTCTGCCTTTGCCGCTATCCCTGCAATTTTCAGTTTCTCCCGCACGTTGCCCGATAAATACTCGTCTGCGGTCACATACCTTGCAGGCTCGGAAGATGGCACTTTGAAGATAACGCCCTGCAAATCATTGATGATTTCCTCCTGCGTCCTGCCTGTGAGCCGTGCCATATAGGGTAAATCGACACGGGCTTTTTCCCCGATGGAGAGAGCAAGGGCTTCGCCCGCTGTTTCCACAAAGGTCACTTCACGGTGGGGCTTTATCGTCCTCTTTGAGAACATATCCGCCTTTCTTTTAAATTTCCCCTCATCATCAAGCACTTCCAAAGAACATAACAGGAAGTAGCTTTCGTCTGCTGCAAAAGCAAGGTAGTTCCCCCTGCTGTTAATCAGACCGTACTTTTTTGTAAACGCATCGTATAAGCGGTTCAAGTTTTTCTGCTCGGTCTGTATCATTTCCTCTGGGTAATCGTCCGTCTGGTACTGGATGAGCTTTCTCACACAATCACGGATTTCCAACAATCCCTTAATTCGGTTTTCTGCGGTCATGGATGCCTTTGCAGGGGTCATGGTGTTATTCTCTCGGAAGTAAACCCTGCCGTCCACAAGGGCAAAAGAGAAGTTCCGCACGTTCGGGTCGGCAGGGATGGATTTATCCAGCTCGTCAGAGATTCGGTCAATCTCATTTTCTATCTCTGGGATTTCCCCGCTTATCTGCTGCATGGCTTCATGGAGAAGCCCCGCAAGCGGCATATCGGGATAGGCTTTGCAGGCACTGTCCATGCCGAACCTTGTGCTTTCCATCTTCATCTCGCCAAGCACCATCTCTGGGTGGGATACAAAATAGCTGTTCATCGTGACGCCGTTTTCATCTGTGTCAAGGTGTACCCACTCTGGTTCAATGTCAATTACGCTGTCACGCTTTTGCAGGATAAGGATGTCGCTCGTGACCCCCGTGCCTGCGTTTGCCCGAAATGTGTTGTCGGGAAGCCTTACCGCACCTAAAAGCTCGGCTCTCTGTGCGATATACTTCCGCACCTCTGGGCTTGCCTTGTCCATTGTACCCTTAGAGGTGATGAACATCACAACGCCGCCTGCCCGCACTTTATCCAGAGCCTTTGCGATAAAATAGTCGTGGATTAAAAATTTCTGGGCATTGTAACGGCTGTCGTTGACCTTAAACTCCCCGAACGGGATATTGCCAAGCACCACATCAAAGTGGCTGTCTGGGAGCTTCGTGTCCTCAAACCCCTCAATAGCGATACTGGCTTTCTGGTAGAGCTGCTTCGCAATCCTGCCCGATATGGGGTCAATCTCAATGCCGTGCAGCTTTGATTTCTCCATGCTGTCGGGTAACAATCCTAAAAAATTGCCCGTGCCGCAGGACGGCTCCAAGATGTTCCCCTGTGAGAATCCCAGACGGTCAAGTGCTTCATACATCGCCTTGATGACGACTGGCGGCGTATAAAAAGCCGTCAAAGTGGATTCCATTGCCGCACGGTATTCTTCGTCAGACAGCTCGGCTTTCAGCTCCTTATATTCGTTTGCCCATGCCGCATTTTTCTCATCAAACGCCATAGCCAGACCGCCCCAGCCCACATACTTTGCAAGGGTTTCCTGTTCTTCGGGCGTGGCAAGTCGGTTTTCTATCTGAAGGTCGTGGAGAAGTCGGATTGCTGCCATATTGTTTCGGAACTTTTCTTTTGCACCGCCAACGCCTAAAGCGTCATCGGTAATACGGTAATTATGGCGGTCAGCAGAAACAGCAGGGGAAGTCGGGCTTGCCGTTGGAGCTTCTGCTTTTTCTTCGGGCGGTAATTCTTCCTGTGCCTGCTCCAAGAGCCTGCGGACATAGCCGATCTTCTCCACACGGTTTATCGGGAATCCTGTGCTGCTCTGGAAAGTGACGTCACGCATGGAAACATCGCCGCTGATTTTACCGACGCTTTCTATTACATAGCGGCGGTTGTCAATCACAAGCTCTTTGCCGATAAGGTCGGAATTATCCTGCTTCTCATCTGTTCCAGACAGGGAAGGCTTTAATCCCTGCTGTCCCTCACGTTCTGCATAATTCAGAGCATCGGCGTATTCCTGTGCTTCTTCCTCGGTTTCAAACGTCTGATAGACGCCGCCTACGTCATAGTACCTGTCAGCACTATCCTCTGGGACAGTGTTATCCCTTATGATAAACGGGTCTGAAAAAGCATCGGAAGTCTGCTCTACGGTGTAATGCGGCGTCGGCTCTGGGGCATGGGGTCTGGGGTCTGGTCTGGTTTCTTCCGTTTTTTCCCTGTTTTCTTCCCGATAAAACGGCTCAAGCTGTTCCTCCGTTACAGACACCAAATCGTGGAAATACAGATTGGAAAGACCGTTCTCAATAAAGTCGGCAAGGTCATCATACTGCGTATAGTCCACAAGCACGCCGTCAATATAGGTTTCCATACGGTACTGCAAAAGGTTGACGGATGCCTGTATCCCGTGCAGCCCGTCCTCAGTAGCCGTGTAAGCAATCTTTATATTGGACAAGTCCGTATAGTCTACTTCTGCGTCAAGCCCAAATTCCATGTCACAATATGCGTCAATACAGCTTATCGCCTGCTTCAGCAAAGCATCCTCTGTGGATTCCCCGTGGGCTTCTGTTTCTTCGGTCTGTTCCTTATCCCCGCCTTTCCTGTTCCAGTCGGATTCAGTAGCCACTATCTCGGCAAGGAGTTTTTCATCTTCGGGTGTCAGCTCGGTATGACGCTCTAAGAATGGGATGAACACATCCTGCCCGAAACGCAGGGATTCCATTTTCTCTCGGTAGTAATCTTCCCCCTGCCGTTTCCATTCTGGGATAAACGGGCAGTCGGGGGAGAGGGAGTATTCATAAAAATTTCGGATATGGGCAATCAAATCTCCCTCGCCGTCACCGATGTCAAACCGCCCCTCGTAATTAAATTCTTCCCCGCCGATAACTGCATGGATTTCAAAGTCGGTCTTTTTATACCAGCCGACACCCTTACTTTCATCCAGTCTTTCATAATGCTGTTTTTCATCCAAAACGCCAAGCAGCCTGTTCCCAAGTGCAAAGCTAAGCTCCGTAAATCGGTCGTTCAGCTCCCTGTCATAAAAGGCGGGATGCTCGGAGAACCCGATGGAAAACGTGATGCTGTCGGTTTTTTCCTCGGCAGGTGTTCCCATTTTCTGGCTTTCGGTGATGACCGTTTTCAGATGGTCGTTGGCAGGGTTTTCCTTTAACTTTTCCTCAAAATCAACCCTGCTGAACTCTTTTCCAAACAATGGGAACTCCGCATTACGCAAAGACACGGCGTTTTCATCAAAGGCTATGATTTCATATTTATCCGCACCGATATATACCACATCGCCCTCATGGTAGAGGTAGTGGAGAGGATACAGCTCCGTAAGCTCCTGTGAAAAACGCCACGCATTGCTTCGGCTGTAAACGCTTGTAGTCTTTTTCTGCACTAAAGCTAAAAAATCAAGTATTTCCTGCACGTTATCTGGATGCTGCAATGCCTGCTCCATAAGGTCAGCAGGCATATCCGCAAAATCCTTGCAGCCAATCACGCCCAACAAATCTTTCTCATATCCGTCCAAATCTCGGATAAAATCAGAGAGCCGCAGGGCGAGCGTATCCCTCTTGTCGGCAGGCGGCAGCTCCCTTTTTTCTTCAATAAAACGCTGCCTTTTTAGCTTCCTCTGGGTGCCGATTTCATACTGCGGGGCAGATATGCTTTCCAGATAATCGGCATAATTGTCTTTCTCTTTGGGGTTGAGATAGCGGTTATCCTTAATCAGCTCACGCAGGCGTTTTTCTATTTTCCCCCAACTAAGCACAAGGTCGTGTTCGGTGGAAATACCGTTACGGTCAATGGAAATGCCTTTACTGTCATGCCATGCATAACCTTTTGTCCCGTCTGAAAAAGTAACGGGAGTGCCGCCGCTGACACCGTATTCTTTTTTCAGAAATTCAATATTGCTCTTTTTATCTTCCCGCTTCTGGAACTGATGGTAGATGCGGTATTTACCATCCGCATAGCTGCTTCCTTTTACAAGGACGGCATCAATATCCTCCTGTGAAACGGCAAAAGCAGAGGATTTTTCGTCCTCTGCTTCAGCAATCATTTCAATCTGTTCATCTATGGTCGGGAGATTGGCGGCAACCTCTTCCTCATTGGCAACGCTGCCTTTTTCAGTTCCCGCCTGTTTTTCTGGCTCTGCTGTCTGTGCCGCAGCCGTTTTTTCTTCCTGCCCGCCGCCGTCCGATTCTGGCTCTGATTTTTCTAACTGTAAATCAGTTCTTCCAGTATCACTTCCTCCGCTTGGCTGCGGATGCTGTTCATCATGCCGAGCCACTGCATCGGGGCTTTCTCTTTCAGCTCCTCCGTTACTCCCTGCTCGGCTGCTAACTGCTTCGTCAGAAGCTCCAGCCGCTGTAACGCCGTCTGCTCGGTCTGGTAAAGGTGTCCGTTCAGCCTGCCCGACGTCAGCAGGTTGAGGTAGGTCACTCTCTTGTGCTGCTCCAGATAATCCCTGTGCATCAAAGCATACCTGCCAAGCGGAAGCTCTGGCTCTGTCGGTAATGTTAGGTCGGGAATAAGATAATCCGCCTGTTTCGTGTAAGTGATTTCGCTCATTGTATTCGCTCCTTTCGGGTTGTTTCCTGCCCTTATCATACTGGCTTATAGTGTCCCTTGCAAATGTGCGGTTCTGACCTCTAGCTTCGATTTGCACATTTCGGACTGCCGCAGAGATTTCCCTTAACGCCATCTCGGAAATGTCGCTTGTGGCGATGCCGATGGCGTTTAAGGTGGCAGGCGTGTTGAAATTTGTAATGTCCGAAAAATCCTCACGCTCAAAATAACCGTCCGCATCCAGACCGCAGCGGCTCAACAACATATAGGCGACGCTGTTTGCGGCAAGGCGTTTGTAAATCACTTCTATATTAAAGCCATCCAGTTCCTCCAAAAAGCTGTTTTCCGTACAGTCTTTAAGCTGTGCAAGGTAATCGGGCAGGTTATCCTCCACGGCGTTCTCCGCCGTCTGCATTAGGAAATCGGCAAGGTCGCCGCCCTCCGTGCCGCCGAACCTGTCCGCAAGCCGTTCCATGACGGGCTGCTCATACCGCTTATCCATCCGCCATATCGGGACGGGTCGGCTGCCATAATAGCCCTCATGGGTGTCGGAAACGTCAAAATAATATTTCAGCGTGTTCCTGCGTCCTTTCGGGTCAAAGACCGCTATGCCTTTGCTGTCCTTATTTACCCACCTTTTAAAAAGCCTGTTCCATGTGCCAATCTCGGCGACTGCCGTGGCGTCTGGGCGTTGGGCGTAGATTAAGAGCTGCTCGTCAAAGCGGCACTTGTAATTGCGGCAGGCAGAGGATAAAAAGCCCTGCCACGCCTGCGGGTTTCTCGTGACGTCCCTCCCCGTGCGGCGGTACAGCTCTGTGATAAGCTGGTACTTTGCAGCCATAGGCTCACACCTCCTTATCGTTCCAAATCTTTGTTTTTCTGCTTCCTGTCGTATTCCCCGCACCGTTTGGCGATTTCGGAATACATCTTTTCCCTCATGTCCCGCTCATAGGCTCGGTATTCCTTTGCCTTTTCCGTGGGCTTGTACCAGACGCTTTTCTGGTCAGCTTCATCCATCTGCCCATAGCGGTCGTCTATCTTATCCATATATTTCTGATAGACGGCACGGGCGGCGGGGGCGTCCTTTGCGTATCGGTAGCGTTCAAGGCTCTTATGCGAGCCACGTAGCTCGGCATACTCGTAGAGCATACGGATAACCTCACGGTCAAGCCCTTTCTGCCCCTCGGCGGCATAGATTTCCGACAAGCCCCTGCACCTCCATGAATGATACGGAGAGGTGTCGTTGGAGCTGTGAGAGGAAAGGTAAACGCCATCTTTTTTCACCGTGATGCGGTTGATAAGCTCAGTACTCACTTTTTACCACCGCCCGACAAAATAATCTGTTTCATAAAAATATCAATCCTCCTGTTGTCCATGCCCCGCCTTTAGGCAGGGGCATAGCTGATTCTGTTTTGTTCCATCCTCTGTGCAAACTCCCGAACGGCGTACCTTACGCCGTCAATCTCTGCATGGGTTTCGTCCAGATAGCGGCAGACGGCAAAATAATCCTCCCCGTTCCCATAAAACATACGGATGACGCCGCCATCGGAGACAGAGAAAAGTGCCTTTCCTATGCTATCCGTCATGCAAATTTTCCGTCCTCCGCTCATTCCGTGCCACCTCCCAGAAAAGAGATGACCTTGTTCCCTTTGATGCTCTTTTGCAGCTCATTGATGAGCGTGATGTCCGCAACCGTAATGCCTTGCATGGATAAAATATCGTCCATCGTCATAGCGGCAATGGCTTTTTCTTCGGTAAAGCCCGCTTCAAATATCTTATTTAAAACCTTAACGGCTTTCTGGTTGACTGCCATGTTCCTTTCCTCCTATCGTTCATGGTCTTTATGCTTCGGGGCTTTCTGTACGGATGGCGGCTCTTGCATCTTCGGCTCATAGGTGTGTCCGTTCCTTTCCATACGCTCGGCAAACTCGCAGATGTGGTAAAGGCTACTGCCCACCTCGGTATGGCACTCGTCAATAAAACGGCAGCTCTTTTCCGCCTTTTCTCCCCAATCATAAGTGATAATAATTTTGCCGCCGTCTGGGATGCGGAACAGCTCTTTGTAATGAGGGTCGATAAAGCGGATTCCCTGCTCTGCTTTTGCCATGTGCTTATCAAGCCATTCTTTCACATAGCAGTAGCAGTAAAAATCATAGTCGCCCTTTGTCGGGTTGCAGCGGAGCAGGAAAGCGTGTTTCTCCGTATCCACACGGAATCCGTACTCAGTACAGTAATTCCCTTTGAACGCACTTTCGGGGGATTTTTTTACATATGCACCCATATCATAGCGGTTATGCAAAAGCCCCTTATCTTCACGCATGGCATTGATAACCCCGTCCAGACCTGCCTTAAATTCATCGGTTTTCCATTGCTCCCTCGTATCAGTCCAAGAAGTATAAAAGCCATATCCAGAGGGGGCAAAATCACCTCGGAGATGACCGATGCACCCTGTCTGCCCCTCAAGCTGCATACTTTGGGCGTAGGTGTATTTCTGTTCGGTTTGTGCCATAGCTCGTATCTCCATCAGCGTTCCTCCCTGCTCTTTGATTTTTTCGTTTTTTCCTGTTCCTTGATTTTTGTGAGGGCTTCTTTCGCCCAATCGGGCATTTTTTCTGGCTTGATTTCGCCAAGCACATCGTACCTTTCCCATCGGGCGTGCTTGCCGTCCGCAAGGGAAGTCCCAAACACCGCCTGCCCCCTGCCGCCCCTTGCACCGTGTCCGCCATCCACCAATACAAGCTGATAAGCGGAATGCCGGTACTCATAGCGGTTGACTTCGGCATTGATAACGACCACTTTTCCCACAATATTTTTATCCCTGTCATCGGGGAAACAGTCAGAAATGGTAAAGGGGGTCATATCAAATTTGAACTGTTCCTGCTCGGCTCTCACAAGCCCTATCTGCTCCTGCACCCTGTCGGTAAAAATCTGCATGGCTTCCAGATAGTCATCCGAGCCGACCGCATCCGTCACCCACTCTGCGGACAGCGGGTTATCGTAACTGCAATAACAGACAAGATACGGGTATTCCTCTTTCTCGTCTATGCCGAACACCACTTCCTTTTTTCCGATGTGGATGCTCTGTATGACCTCATAAGAGCTAATCATCCGTTTTTCTTCATTCTCCATCGGGCTTCTCCTTTCCCTGCTTTTTCTCCCTCTGCCAGTCTAAAACCTTTCGGATGCAGACATCGCAGAAGATAACACGGCTGTCCTTATATCGGGGATAAGGACAGGTCGTGCAGTCATATTTCTTATGACTTTCATTGCTGCCCATGCTACCGCTCACGCCCATCGTGCTGCTTCGCCTTTTTATCGGACTGTTGATTGTACGGCATCTGGCACTCTGACTGGTAGCGTTCGTTCAGCTTCTCTCTTGCGGCTTCAAGGGTATTGCAGTAGCAGCCCCAGTAATAGTTGTCGCCGCCTTTGCAGTACCAACAGACATAAGGGTTCGGGGCTTTCGGGTGATGCCCGATGACAAGCTCCGTGTTCCCGATAGTGCAGCTCTCTATGATTTCATAGCCCTGATTGGAGCGTGTTTCACCGTTCATAGGCGTTCCTCCTCTCTTTTTGTTTCTCGTCCATATATTGCTGCAATTCATACTGGCAGGGGACGTACAGCCTGCCGTTCTCCACGCAGCGGAAAATATCACATTTCTTATCCGTGGATGCAGCATAAAAATCGTCATAAGAGTAGGGGAATTTCTGGCTTCCCCTGCCGTAATAGTCAGCGGAGAAAAAGCCAAGTTCCCTGTCTGTTTTTAATCTGCGTGTAATCTTGAAAAAATCATCTTCCCGTTTTGTAAACCGCCGCTCTGGGATAAAATGATGCCCTCCGTATTCAAAAGACTTATCCTGCATCTTTCACCTCACGATTCTTTCGCATATCTACGGTATGCCTTTTCGCCTTTGGCTCTGATTTTCTGCATCCGCACACTCCCTAAAAGCTCTGGGCATTTCTCCTGCAATTTGCGGCGTGTCCTGCCCACGCTCTCAAAGCTCGGCAAGCCAAGCTCCTTATGGTTCAAAAATATCTGGGCAAGCGGCATAGCTCCCGCATCTTTCAGATAAAGGTTGCAGAGGGCAAGGTACAGCACCATGTCGTCATTTCTGGCGTCCTCATTCTCTTGCAGGACGGCTCTGACTTTGCCCTCAATGGTTTTCAGACTGTCCATAAATTCCTCCGTTCTGTGCGTTTCTTCGCACAAACACCCTCTATAAATGGAAAGAGGGCGGTCATTCTGAACCGCCCCAATCCACATAATATCTGCTTTGATTTATTTCTTCCTGCGGATATGCAGCCATACAGCCGCAATGCCAATAAACGCTACAAGCACAATAGCAATCATATTTTTTCCTCTCATTCTGCTTAATCCTCCTTTCTCTTTCTTCCGCATTTGTAGCCTGCAAACCCGAAGATTCCTGCACCGATTGTAAATGCAGCCGCAAGGCTCACCCACAAGCCGAGGTTAAAGTCGTCGCCTGTTTTCGGGGTGTCACGGAGTTCGTTGTTCATGGTAACAGTTGCCGTTTCGTCTGTTTTGATTGTCACTTTCTGGTCGGTAGGCAGGATATAGCCAGAGGATGCCTTGTCGCTGACCTCAGACACGGTATATTCACCGATACGCAACCCCTCAACAGTAATCTCACCTTTCTTGTCTGTCGTAAATGTCTGGTCATAATCTTTGCCAATCACACGGAAAGAGAAGCCCTCCACTTTGCCGTCAGAAGATGTCTTAACGATTTTAAGGCTGCCTTTCTGTGCTTCATTCAAGAATCCTTTGCCCGCTTCATTCTCCACGTTGTAGGTCTTTCCGTTTTCCTCGATGGATACGGGATAGACATTCTCATCAAGCACGAAGCCTGTCGGGGCGGTTTTCTCACGAACAAGGTACTTGCCGTACCGCAGGTCGTTCATCTGGTACACGCCTTTTTCCACCTCGCCCATCTCGCCGAGCAGCTCGTCTTTCTTATCCAGTTTTCCATCTTCGTTCGTATCAGAGTAAACCTCAAATACCGCACCTGTCAGCTTGTTTTCTGGGTAGTCCTTGTCTACTTTAGTCAGAGCGATATTTCCCGTGATGAAGTAATTGACAAGCTCTATCTCTACAACTTCATCAACCTCATTGATTGTCACGCTGATTTCTTCCTCGGAGAGTACATATCCTTTCGGGCTTTCGATTTCACGGATGACCCATGTGCCATACGGTACTTCCTCAAAAGAAAAACTGCCGTCATCTTCTGATATGGCAGTCGCAATCGCATTTTCCTTTGTATATTCTGTTGTGCCTGTCTGAAAGATGCCGATAACAGCACCGCCTAAATCCCCGCCGTGCTCATTGGATTTCTTACCGCTGACAGAGCCGTAAATCAGTTCGTTTTCAATGGCTTCGCCCTCGTTTGCTGTGATATGCACAACGGCGGTTTCCTGCCCTGCGTACTCAAAGTCAACAGGGTATTTCTCATCGCTGACAAGGTAAGCGGCGTTTGTTGATATTTCCTGCACATAGTAGCTGCCCATCGGTAAATCGCTGACTGCCTTTCCGTGACCGCTTTTATCAAGGAAGATAACCTCAATCAGTCCATCCGCAGGGATAGAAGAACCATCGGCGGCGGTCAGTTCCTCGGCGGCATACAGACCGAACGTAACGTCTATGATTTCGCCGTTATTGCCCACGCCGTATGCTTCGTCCACTTCAAGGCTCTTGATTACGTCGATTTCCACACGCTGACGCTCGTTGTAAAAATCCGTGCCTGCTTCTGTCACTTCAATTTCCTGTCCCGCATACACAAGCTCCACGGCATGGATTTCCTCACTTAATACCATGCCATACGGGGCGGTCACTTCCCTTACCTCGTACTTTCCGAGATAAAGTTCCCTGCTTTCCGCTGTGCCGTCCTCGCCCGTAGTGAGCGTATCTACAACTTCGCCTTTCTCGGCTCTTACCGTTCCGTCTGTCGTAATAATGTCCTCGGCTGCGGTAATCTCATAGACCGCACCCTCCAAATTATCCACGGCAAAAATCGGCTGGTACAGTCCCTTGTTTCCTGATACCCTGCTGAATACCTCCCCAGACTTTTCTACCGTGATTTTTCCTTTCTGTGCCACGTTGGAGCGTTCCACTTTGATAATCGTGATGCCGCTTTCATCCTCGGAATTTTCCTGTTCTACATCAAAATAGACTGGCTCGGAATCCAGAACATATCCATACGGAGCCTGCACCTCAACAAGCGAATATCCCTTGCCGTATTCTAAGGTCTGCGGCGTGATAAGCCCGCCGTCCGCTGTCGTGTAGAACGTGTCAATCGTCGTCACTTCGGGATAAGTGAACGTCATCGTCACAAGCTCCCCGTTCGGGTCGTAAATCTGGAAGCCTGCCCCTGCATACGGGATGACCTTGCCTGTTTCTATATCCTTTTTCACAATCTTGATATAGCTCTCAAAGTTGGCATTATTGATAAGATAGCGGTAGGTCTGGCTGTCTTTGCAGATAAACACATCAAAGTCTTTCATCAGCTCACGCCCGTCCCATCCAGAAGTCTGGTGTACGGTATAGATGCCGTATGGCATATCCTTTGTCTGGGCAAAGCCGTTTTCGTCACAAATGAGCGTGTCACGCTCGGTTTCCTCCGCCGCATCAAAGCTGCCTGCGGATTTTAGGAACACTTCAAAAACAGCCCCCTCCTCTGGCGTTTCAATCTGGGTTTCGCCGTTGTCGGTGTGCTTGATGATGGCGATATTGCCTTTGATGACCTGCTCGTTTACGTCGTTCTTCGCAGAATTGTATTCCACGGTATAAAGCTCTGGCTCTGCCCCTACATGGTGTACGGTTGTGTCCAAAAGATAACCCTCGGACGGGGTAATCTCACGGATGCTCCAGTCATCGCCGCAGATATAATATTTCGTTGTGAACCGCCCGTTTTCATCGGTGGTGTAAGTGTCAACCAGTTCCTCCCCTTTATAGATGCCGTAAACCGCACCTGCAAGGGAAGCGTCGCCCTGCGGCTTCTTTCCTGTTTCCACGTCGGTCTTTAATACCGTGACATTGAACTTCTTCAAAATGTTGTGGAAGCTGCGGTTTGTGACCTTTTTCCACTCAATCGGGGCTGTCTGGGATGCAGGCACAACGTAGCGGACTGCCGTATCCACTTCCTCAAGAGTATAAGGCGTGCTGCCGCTGATAAGGACGTTCTCAAACTTTGCCAATCCGTTCTTATCGGTTATGGCATATTCATCAATAGCCAAGCCGCTCAATGATGTTCCGTAAAGGTGGAACTTCACGCCCTCCACAAGATTATCCTCGGATGTTTTTACAACTTCCAGACTGCCACGTTTTAAAGTATTGCTGAATGTGACCGTAGAGGTTTTCCCTCCGATAATCGTCACGGTCTGGGTTTTCTGTGGCTCATAGCGGTCGATGGACTGCTCCGTGACGGTATAAGTGCCAGGGAATAAGCCCTCTACTGTGATGTTTCCGTTTTTATCGGTTTTCACGGTCTTATTAAAGCCGTCACCTTTGATGGTAAAGGAAATCCCACTGACAACTCCATCCTCGGAAGTTTTCTTTAAAGCAACCGTTCCTGTCGGCGTTTCCACGTTGATATATGCCATCATGGTATCCACGTTTTCCACGCCCGTAATGACGTCCTGCAAGTTGGGGTCGCCGTAGGCAATCATCATCGCACCGCTGCTGACCGTCGGCGTGTTGTTCCTCATTGCCGTAATCCTTGCCTTGCCGTCAATCGCCTTTGATGATGTGATAGTCAGCTTGTTTCCAGATTTAGATACCTTTACATTGCTGTCGGAGCTTGTAAAGGAATATTCGGACAACACGCCGTTGCTGTCGGTCAGCATAAGGCTGTATTTGCCGTCCTTATAGGCAAGCTCCTTTGTGACGTCTTTCTTCCCTGCCGACATGAAGCTCGGAATCGTGCTGTGCCTTGTCATCAGCGACACAATCTGGTCGTAAGCCGCCCTTGCCCCGCTGTTCGCATAATTAGAGCCAAAGTGCAGGCTGTAAACGGTCGTGCTTGTCTGGCTGTACGGGCTTGTGGCATTACGGCATCCCGTGACGAACTCCCACACAAGGGTCTGGGTGGCAAGCCATTTCTCGTCGTCGCTCCCAGATAAATTCCCGCTGTTGCCCTGATACCCATAGAGCAGGGCAAGCCCCACCGCCTTTCTCTGTTCTGCGGAGAGGGCGTTCCAAGCGTTGGAAGAAGCCTTTGCCAATGTGTTCCCCGTTTTCAGCGGCACTCCTGGCTGAAGGCAGAACGCCGTTTCCCCGTCCACATACATACGGTATTTGTATTCGCCTGTCCCTCCTGCGGTATGACCGCCGATATTGGCACTGGAATTATACCTCATGGCGTTCCCTGCCCCGTCGTAGGTGTGGGTAAAGCTAATCGTCCCAATGTTGCCCGCCGCAAACGCTGTCATAGCAGGGACGGCGGACAATGCCGTGACCGCAGCCAACGCTAACGCCGCAGCCCTCCTTAATAATTTACGAATCTTCATCGTTACCTCCTGTTCGTCCTCATGTTGATAGTTGCTGACTGATTTTCTGACAAAAAAAGCTGCCCATCTGGACAGCCTTTAATAATTCTTTTCTCGGATAGTTACTGGCAGTATCTAGGGGGAGAGGTGTGGAGAGGGGGGCGTTGTGTGCCAGTGGCACACGTTTAACGCCGACCGAAGCGGAGCGTAGACCGTTTAAAAAAATTTTCTATCCCCCAAAAGGCGGACTTCTCTCCAAGTGTGTGGTTATCTTTCCTGCCCCCGCTGCCTTTGCAGGTGTCGGTTATAAAACTCCAACGCCTTTACGACAAAATCCGTTTCCTGCCCTCTGGGGATGGATTTCGGTATGAGCTTGGTTATCCGTTCGTCCTTAAAGGCAGGCTTCTCTTTCTGGTTTGGCTTATCCTCCTGCATGATGGACTGGATAACCTCGTCCGTGAGTTTTCCCTCCTGCATAAACTTTTTCATCTTGATAGCCTGTGCAAGTGAGGGGGTGGCATCGTTGTAGCCCATCGCTTCTAAAAGCGTGTACTGCTGTTCCTCGGAAAGATAAGAGATTTCCACCGCAGGGCGGAAAGCAATCTGGCGTTCATCTACCATTTGCAGGATTTCGGGTACAAGCTCGGTTAAGCGGATATAGCGGAAAATCTGATTTTTGCTTTCCCCAACTTTCTCGGCAAGTTCATCTGATGATTTGACACCTTGCAACTTGTTACCCACTGGGGAACAAGTTAAATCTGTACGCTGTCCCTGCCGCTTCATTGCTTCTAACCGCATCTTATAAGCAAAGGCTTTCTCACTTGGCAAGATAACAGAGCGTTGGAGATTGCTCTCAACCATGACAATAATCGCTTCATCATGGGTCAGTTCCTTAACCTCGCATTTCAGCGTTTCAAGCCCTGCAAGCTCGCAAGCCTTTTTCCGCCTGTGACCGCTGATAAGCTCATACCGCCCATCCTCTTTCTGCCGAACCGTCGCAGGGGTCATTACACCGCTCCGACTGACACTTTCCACAAGCTGTTCCATATCCTCATTCATTAAAACCTTGAATGGGTGGTCTGGGAACTCGTCAATCTCTACAATGGGTATTTCCCTTATCTTGCTTAGATTCGCTTCTGCACGGCTCTCGTCCGTTTCAAAGAGGTCATCGTATGCAGTCAGCTCGATTTCTGTTCTTTTGCTTCTCGCCAATCTCTGCAACCTCCTTTCCAAACTACTCATAAGCTGCGGCTACCTTGCCGCCTTTGTCGTAGGCAAAAATGCTCTTGCCCTCTGCGGTGGCTTCCACTGCACGGATAGAATGGGGGATCTGGGCTTCAAAAACTTTAATCCTCTGCCCGTAGGCACTCTTTACCGTAGCGGTAATCTCTTTAGAGATATTCGTGCGTGGCATTACCATCGTCATTAAGATTCCGTCAATCCGCAGGTGGGGATTGATTTGCCGTTTGACCTTAGACACGGAGCGAAGCAACAGCTCTAAGCCCTTTGCAGAAAGATAATGGGGCTGTGTCGGGATAACCACGCTGTCAGCCGCCGCAAGTGCGTTGATAGTCAGCATACCTAAACTCGGCATACAATCAACGAGGACAGTATCATATTTCTTTTTTACCTCGTTGATGCAGGTTTTCAGCACGCTTTCACGGCTTATGGCGTTTATCAGCCTTACTTCCAGTCCCGACAATTCAATGTTGGACGGGAGCAGGTCAACGCCCTCGTCATGGTGTAGGATACTTTTGGAAACATCGACAGGTT
This sequence comes from Lachnospiraceae bacterium, assembly GCA_910575555.1. Classification (GTDB taxonomy): domain Bacteria; phylum Bacillota; class Clostridia; order Lachnospirales; family Lachnospiraceae; genus Petralouisia. The sequence goes on from CAJTFX010000001.1 coordinate 15,890, forward strand.
TATCATCAATGATGTCCTGCATAATAGTAGAGAGCGTATCGGGCAAGTCGTCTGGTCGGCTGTAACCGAGCGACATGGTTAAATTTGCCTGTGCATCGGCATCAATGAGCAGGACTTTCTTACCCTGCTGTGCCAGAGTTACGCCCAGATTGACCGCCGTGGTGGTCTTGCCGATGCCGCCTTTCTGGTTGGTTAAAGCAATCACTTTGCAATTTGACATAGGGTGCGTCCTCCTTTCGCATAAATTTAGCCACTTTGTCAAGGTGGCTATGTAAAGGATTTATGACAATAAAAAAAGCCGACTGGCTGTTTTTAAACTACACCAATCGGCTATGTAAAAGTCTATTCTGTTTTTATCTGTTCTTATATGATAAGGCTTTCCTTATTCTCTCTATATCCCATTTTTCTGGAAACAACACTGCCATAATATGAAACGCATCTATCAACCCTGCAATATATGCATGAGTACCATATTCAAAATCCTGCTTATCCCTGCAATCTAAAAGGCGTTGGCAAACCGCCCTCTGTTTTTCTGTCAAATCAAGCTGATTAAAGGCATCCTCTGCACTTCCCTCATTATTACTGTCCCTTTGATAACTTGCATCAGCTTGTAACAGTTTCAATACAGATTCGTCTTTTAGTTTCTCTACTGCTATTTTCACCAGTTCTTTAAATTCCTTATCGCACATCACTTCCCCCTGCCAGTTCTACCCTTAACTTTTTTACAGATGCATGGATAACCTTAATAATAAGTTCATCAACACAATCCGTATATCTGCCCTGCTGAATGAGCTGATTTTTCAGTTCCACAAGGCTATGTAACAGAAGTTTTCTTTCATCACTATCCACATATAAATGATTTTTCTTTTCTCTCATAATCAACACCAACCTTTTTTGATTTCATTATAAAGAGAAATAGCAATCCAATCAAAGGTACGATTCAGACAAAAAAATAAGCGTACCACTATTTCTAATGATACGCTTATCATAATTCATCCTCTAATCAAGGTCGATATAAACGGTTACATTCGTTTCTCTCCATTGATTTTTCCTTACATACTGTCCGTTAGCCTTTCGGTAAGCTGCCGCCTGCTCGAAAGATAGCGGTAATTCAAAGGAAAGAGAACTCCTACCTACTTTGTATAGCCGCCTGTGCTGCTGCCAATCTTGCAATTGGTACACGGAACGGAGAACAAGAAACATAATCCAGGCCAATCTTATGGCAGAACTCTACGGAAGAAGGATCTCCCCCATGCTCGCCGCAGATACCGATATGAAGATTCGGATTTACTGGTTTTCCTAATTTAATTGCTGTCTCCATTAACTTACCAACGCCAGTCTGATCAAGTTTTGCAAATGGATCATTCTCAAAAATCTTAGCATCATAGTATGCCTCTAAGAATTTACCAGAGTCATCACGGGAGAAACCAAAGGTCATCTGTGTCAGGTCATTGGTACCGAAGCAGAAGAAATCAGCTTCTTTTGCAATTTCATCTGCAGTAAGGGCAGCTCTTGGAATCTCAATCATTGTACCTACTTCATATTCTAATTCAATACCAGCAGCAGCGATTTCTGCATCAGCAGTCTCTACTACTACTTTCTTTACATATTTTAACTCTTTGATATCACCAATCAGCGGAATCATAATTTCCGGTTTCAAATTCCAATCTGTATGAGCTTTCTTTACATTGATTGCCGCACGAATCACTGCACTTGTCTGCATTTTTGCAATTTCTGGATAGGTAACTGCAAGACGGCATCCACGGTGTCCCATCATTGGGTTAAATTCATGTAAGGAATCAATTAAAGCCTTAATATCTTCTACTGATTTACCCTGAGCATCTGCCAGTTTCTTAATGTCTTCTTCTTCAGTAGGAACGAACTCATGCAATGGCGGGTCCAGGAAACGGATGGTAACTGGGTTTCCTTCCAAAGCTTCGTATAATTTCTCAAAGTCTCCCTGCTGATAGGGAAGAATCTTATCCAGAGCAGCTTCTCTTTCTTCTACAGTATCTGCACAGATCATTTCACGGAACGCAGCAATTCTGTCCTCTTCAAAGAACATATGCTCAGTACGGCAAAGTCCAATACCTTCTGCACCCAGTTCACGTGCTTTCTTAGCATCAGCAGGTGTATCTGCATTGGTACGAACCTTTAAGGTTCTGTATTTATCAGCCCATGCCATAATTCTTCCGAATTCGCCTGCGATCGTTGCGTCAACCGTAGGAATCAAACCATCATAAATGTTACCTGTCGTACCATCAATTGAGATCGGATCTCCTTCATGGTATTCTTTGCCTGCTAAGGTGAATTTCTTATTTTCTTCATCCATAGCAATGTCTCCGCATCCAGATACACAGCAGGTTCCCATACCACGTGCAACAACGGCTGCATGGCTGGTCATACCTCCACGAACAGTCAGAATACCCTGAGCAGCTTTCATTCCTGTGATATCTTCTGGAGAAGTCTCAAGACGTACTAATACAACCTTTTCACCCTTTTCTGCCCATGCCACAGCATCATCAGCAGAGAACACAACTTTACCGCATGCTGCTCCTGGAGAAGCGCCAAGTCCTTTACCAGCAGGTGTTGCCGCTTTCAATGCAGCAGCATCAAACTGAGGATGCAGTAAAGTATCAAGGTTACGCGGATCAATCATAGCAACTGCTTCTTCTTCCGTTCTCATGCCTTCGTCTACCAAATCGCAGGCAATTTTCAGAGCAGCCTGAGCAGTTCTCTTACCATTACGTGTCTGAAGCATATAGAGCTTTTCATTTTCAACAGTAAACTCCATATCCTGCATATCTCTGTAGTGATTTTCCAATGTAGCGCAAACTTCTGTAAACTGTTTGTATGCTGCCGGGAATTTTTCCTCCATCTGAGCAATTGGCATTGGAGTGCGAACACCTGCAACTACGTCTTCACCTTGTGCATTTGTCAGGAATTCTCCCATCAGTTTCTTCTCGCCAGTAGCTGGATCACGAGTAAATGCAACACCTGTACCGCAGTCATCGCCCATGTTACCAAATGCCATACTCTGTACGTTTACAGCAGTACCCCAGGAATAAGGAATATCATTGTCACGACGGTATACATTTGCACGAGGGTTGTCCCAGGAACGGAATACAGCTTTTACTGCTCCCATTAACTGTTCCTTCGGATCATCTGGGAAATCCTCACCGATTTTCTCTTTATATTCAGCCTTAAACTGAGATGCAAGCTCTTTCAAATCTTCTGCTGTCAGGTCAACGTCTTGTGTTACGCCCTTGTCAGCTTTCATTTTATCAATCAGCTCTTCGAAATATTTCTTGCCAACTTCCATAACTACGTCAGAATACATCTGGATAAATCTTCTGTAGCAATCCCATGCCCAACGAGCATTTCCTGATTTCTCAGCAATTACATTTACAACAGTCTCATTCAGACCCAGATTCAGGATGGTGTCCATCATACCAGGCATGGAAGCTCTTGCGCCGGAACGTACAGATACCAGAAGTGGGTTCTCTTTATCGCCGAATTTCTTTCCTGTAATCTCTTCCATTTTGCCAATGTACTCATTGATCTGTGACTGAATCTCATCATTAATCTGACGTCCATCTTCATAATACTGAGTACATGCTTCTGTTGTGATAGTAAAACCCTGTGGTACCGGAAGACCTAAGCTGGTCATTTCAGCAAGGTTCGCGCCTTTTCCTCCAAGAAGTTCACGCATGCTTGCATTTCCCTCTTTGAAGAGATAAACCCATTTGTTTGCCATTTGAATTCCTCCTAAAATTTACTTTGGTTTATTGTTATGCAGATATGGACGGTTGGCCGGAAATATCTTTGCCTTGTTATTCCGCATCTGCCATTACACAATGAGACAGTGGATGATTTCTCTATTCTTATCATTCCACAATAAGACGGTGCACGACTCTAAAGCGCACATATATATTCTAACATATTTTGGAATAATAGCAAGTCTATTTTTTCGTTTTTTTGTTATTACTCCGGCGGTTAAATATCGCAGCAGATGAGACAGAACAAATTTTCATATAAGACAGAAGATGAAACTGCAGCAGCAGCTGCCAAAAAAACAGGACTGCCCGTTTCTTTTGAAAAAGGGCAATCCTGTTTTTTGGTAACTGTTGCTGCAGCGCCAACTCTATGATAATTAAAATTCAAACTTATCTGCAAAATATGCATCCAGTTCTTCTATCTTCACTCTTTCCTGCTCCATGCTGTCGCGGAACCGTACGGTTACTGCACCGTCATTTTCTGATTCAAAGTCATAGGTCACGCAGAACGGCGTTCCGATTTCATCCTGTCTCCGGTAACGCTTTCCGATATTTCCTCTGTCGTCAAATTCACAGTTATATTTTTTGGATAACTGTGAGAAAATTTTCTCTGCGCCTTCATTCAGCTTTTTGGAAAGGGGCAGAACACCGATTTTTACCGGAGCGAGAGCCGGATGGAAATGAAGCACCGTCCTCATATCCGGTTTTTCTTCTGTTCCGATATTTTCCTCATCATAGGCAGAGCAGAGGAACGCCAGAACCACACGGTCTGCGCCCAAAGAAGGCTCAATTACATAAGGAATGTATTTTTCCTTCTTTTCATCGTCAAAATAGCTCATGTCCTGGCCGGAAGTTTCCTGATGACGGGTCAGGTCATAATCGGTACGGTCTGCAATTCCCCAAAGCTCGCCCCAGCCAAAGGGGAACAGAAATTCGAAGTCTGTGGTGGCCTTGCTGTAGAAGGACAGTTCTTCCGGATCATGGTCGCGCAGACGCAGCTCTTCTTCTTTCATGCCCAGGTTTAAAAGCCAGTCGCGGCAGAAACCTCTCCAGTATTGGAACCACTCCAGATCCGTTCCGGGCACGCAGAAAAATTCCAGCTCCATCTGCTCAAATTCCCTTGTACGGAAAGTAAAGTTTCCGGGCGTAATCTCATTACGGAAAGATTTTCCAATCTGGCAGATGCCGAAAGGAACTTTTTTGCGGGAAGTCCGCTGTACATTTTTAAAGTTTACAAAAATACCCTGGGCTGTTTCCGGACGCAAATACACGGTATTCTTCGCATCCTCCGTAACTCCCTGGAAGGTTTTAAACATTAAGTTAAACTGGCGGATATCCGTAAAGTTGTGTTTGCCGCAGGAAGGACATGGAATCTGATGCTCTTCAATGAAATTCACCATCTGTTCCTGGCTCCAGCCGTCTACGGTTCCATCCAATGCAATGCCTTTTTCTTCTGCATAATCCTCAATGATTTTGTCTGCCCTAAACCGCTCATGGCATTCCCGGCAGTCCATCAAAGGATCGGAAAATCCTCCTAAATGCCCGGAAGCCACCCAGGTCTGCGGATTCATCAGGATGGCACAGTCCACGCCTACGTTATACGGGTTTTCCGTCACAAATTTCTTCCACCATGCCTGCTTCACATTATTTTTCAGCTCCACGCCCAGATTGCCGTAATCCCAGGTATTTGCAAGGCCTCCGTAAATCTCGGAGCCTGGATAAACAAAACCTCTTGCCTTTGCCAGTGCCACGATTTTTTCCATGGTTTTTTCCATATTGCTACCTCTTTCTTATTATACTTTTGCTCTTTGCTGTCATTTCATTCTGTCCGCTGTCAGTCAGGCGGCATGCTTCTTCTGCCGGATTCGTTTTGCGGCATGCTTCTTCTGCCGGGCCCGTTATTCATATATCACATATACCAGCGCAGACTCTTCCCCGTCCTCTGCCTCCTCAGGAAGCTGAATGGATACAGTATCCTTTGCTTTCATCGTTGTATACCGGGAAGATACGTACTGAATGGCGCCGTCTACTTTAACGTCAACTTTTTCACTTAAAATAATCACTTTTGCATCAAGATCCGCAACAGCGTCTTTCTTTACGCTTCCGGCGGCTTCCCCGTCCTTAATCTCTGTAAAATCTTCCTCGAAGCTATAGCCTTCTGCCAATGCCTGAGGAATGGTTCCGGAAAATAAGGTAACATCATTGAAGTTCTGATATTCTTCCGTGCTGCCGTACTTGATGAACAGCCTGGCAACGCCGTCTTCTACGGAAAATTCGTCAATGCTCACTGTATTTTTTCCATGCTCCTCCTGATAATCTGATACCCTTTCCTCAATATAATTCTTAAGTTCTTCTTCGTCATAATAATCTTTGTCAAAATCTGCGATAGCCGCACTGACTACATTGCCTTTTTTCTGTATGTACACGGTATCACGATCTGCCTCCAAAGATTTCCCACATCCTGTCAAAAGCCCGGCTGCCACAATCAGAACCAGACTGATGGAAATAAATTTTTTCATGCTCAACCTCCTCAAAGTCTAATACGTGAATCGCACATATTATACTCTTTTCTGGCTGTGATTGCAACTATTGATTTCCGGATTTGGAAGAAATTCCCCTAATCTGGGCGGCAAATCCTTCATTTTCTTCCAATATCTGAAGGGAATGAAACTTCTGATCGATGTAAAATGCCATATATTCATTCATAATATCCTCCAGATTCTCCAAAACGGCTTCTGAGACTGTGAACGTATACAGTTTTTCAATGGTGGAGGTTATGATATACTGCATGGCATAGAGGGTGGAATCATCCACGGCTCTGCTGTTTTCCTGACCTTTACAGTTATTGCAGAGCATACCGCCGGCCTTTGTGGAAAACCAGTGAAGATTTTCTTCTGTTTCACATGACATGCAGGAAAATACATTGGGATATTCTCCGTTTACCACCATGGTTTTCAGCTCAAAAATCCGGCGTACCAGCCGGTTGTCTAAAGTCTCCTTTTCCAGCGCCCTGAGAGATTGGTAAAGGAGTTTTAACATATGTATTTCTTCTGTGTTTTCTCTGGCGTAATAATCTGCCAGTTCCAGAAAATAAAATCCGTAACAGGCATTTTCCATATGCTCTGCCAATTCCCTGAAATAATTGGTGATCTCCGCTTTGACAATAGTATAAGAGCTTCTCCCTTCGTATGTCTCAAAACTGCCGAAGGAAAAAGGGCTGACCGCCGCCATCAGCTGATTGCCCGGCCGCCTTGCGCCTCTGGCAAAGGCGGAAATCTTGCCTCTTTCCTTCGTCAGCAGCATGACTCTTCGGTCATATTCTCCCACCGGGGCCGCAGATAAAATCATACCTGTCAGCGTTATGGTCTGCCCCATCTCTTCTCACACTCCCGCCTGTCTCTTCTCGCTCTGCCATCATTGAGAGGGCAGCTTCCCTGCTCCCATGACCTTTGTAAGTTAAGTAATCCTGAATGCTTCCTGTGCTTGCAAATTTCGTCCATTCCTGCGCTACCATCTGGATGCCCCCTTGTTCTTCGTTTGCTTCTTACAGTCTGCCAGATTCCGAAATGCCTGCGCAACAGCAAGTGATGCAAAAGGCAAAAGAAAACAGCCTGCAACTGTAATTAATATTAGGGTATCCGTTCGGTTTACAGATATACCAGATAAATTCTGGCAGAACCGGAGCTTCCTTATTCCTCAAAGCCGCAGTATTTTACTCCTCTTCCCGGTAACCGAAATTCTTAATCAGGAAATCACTGTCCCGCCAGTCTTTTTTGACCTTCACCCATAACTTTAAGTTCACCTGACGTTCCAGCATTTTTTCAATTTCAAACCGGGCATTGCTGCCTATTTTTTTCAGCATTGCGCCGCCTTTTCCTATAATAATTCCCTTGTGGGAATCCCGTTCGCATATGAGGGTGGCCTCAATATCTGTAATTCTGCCGTCTCTGCGCTCCTTCATCCGTTCGATGGTAACGGCAATTCCATGGGGAATTTCTTCATTTAAAGCATGAAGTGATTTTTCACGGATAATTTCCGCCACAATCTGACGCTCCGGCTGATCGGTAATGGTGTCCTCGTCATAAAACATCGGGCCGTAGGGCAGGTATTTGAAAATCAGCTCTGTTAAAATGTCCGTATTTTCTCCCCGCAGGGCTGACAGCGGAACGATTTCCGCAAAGTCATATTCCCTTCGGTACGTGTCGATGGCGGCAAGCACTTCCTCTGGCTTGACGGTATCGGTTTTATTGATAATCAAAAGCACCGGCGTAGTGATTTTACCCAGCTTTTCTATAATATGCCGTTCTCCGGCTCCGATAAAGCTGGTCGGTTCCACCAGCCACAGCACGGCGTCCACATCCTGCAGCGTCCGTTCCGCCACATTTACCATATATTCTCCCAGTTTGTTTTTGGCTTTGTGAATGCCTGGCGTGTCTACAAATATAATCTGGCCCTTCTCCTCCGTATACACCGTCTGGATACGGTTTCTGGTGGTCTGAGGCTTCTTGGAAGTAATGGCAATCTTCTGTCCGATTAAATGATTCATCAGCGTAGATTTCCCCACATTCGGCCTTCCTATCAATGTTACAAATCCTGATTTTATATTCTGCTCCATATTTTCTCCTAAAGATTCTTCAGCTCCAGAAACAGTTCTTTTTCTTCTTTCAGTTTCTCTTCATTTCCAATCACGCAGAATGCGTTTTCTTTCAAAATTGCCCTTACAATGCCGGACAGGCTTCGGATATCCTCCTGCGTAGCCTTTAGAATTTCCTCCCGCTCTTTCTGAAGCGTTTCTTCTGTGATTCCTGTAAGGTAAGCCGTGGCGCTTCTTCCCGTTTTTCCTGCCGGCGTCAGCGGTGCGTCCACGCTGCTGAAGGTTCCTAAAATATAGCCGGTCATCTCCTTCTCCGTTGCCTGGAACTGATCTAAATATTCCGGAATCCCTTCATAAACTTCGTTGGTTTTTGACAAATTGGGGTCCCGGTAGGAGGTAAAATAGCCGTCACCTCTTCTGGTAAACCCGCTCATGCAGCCGTAAGCCCCGCCCTTTACCCGGATGTTAAGCCAAAGGTAATCATAGCTTAAAAGGACTTTCAGTATCCGCAGAGTTCCCGTATATTCATATCCTGCCCGCTTAAAATTCCCGGCCCTGGAAACATACTGCACCTGAGACGCATCCAGAAAGCCTTCGTTTTTCTTTTCCAGGGAAATGGAAGGCTCTGATTTTTCCGGTATCTGTTCCGAAAGGACTGCTTTGACAGCGGGAAGCTCCTGTTCCAATGCTTCCATTCCTTCCGGTTCTGCGCCGATGCTGATCATCAGATTGTCTCTGCGGAAAATAAACGGCATCAGGGCTTCCAGTTTTTTGCTGATGAAATCTTTTTTCTCAGAAAAATGCTCTTCCAGATCTTTCACTAACTGATAAAATTCAATTCCCTGAATCATATCGGTATAGCGGGCGCTTTCTGAAAAATAAGACATGGCCCGTATGGAGGATACAGAATGCCCGTTGGAGCTTAAAGATATCTGCAGTCTGGATTTTAACTGGGCTAAAATCTCATAGAGCCGTTCGTGTCTGCGGAAATTGCTGCCGGAGAGAATCTCCCGGACAATCTCAGCGGTTTTTGGAATCTCATGGTACAGGGTTTTTATTTTTATCTCATATTTCAGGAGAATGCGGTTTTCCCGGGCATGGGGATAAATGCCGATTTCACTGAAAATGCCTCCGGTATGGAGATTAATTTCATTGGCAAGCTCCTGAAAACTGTGGGAAGCGGTGTCCACATAGCCAAGCACAGACTTTAAAATGCCAAGCCATGGAATATCCTCTCTGGCAATTTCACCCACATCAAAAAGCAGGCTGAAGTACGCAATTCCGTTGGTGTCAATATCATGGCACAGCATCAGGGTATCATCGGTTCTGTGTTCCCGGATATATAATTTTTCTCCGGTCTTTTTGATATCCTCCCTGGAAAGCATGGGGATTGTGTCCAGAGCCTCCGGCGCAGAAGGCTCCTCCTGATATTGTTTCAGATGATGAGTAAAATCAACTACCGCCTGCTGTTCCTCTAAAGACAGAGAAGCTTTGTACTCTGCTAATTTTTTCGCCAGCTCCTCTTCTCTTTTTGCATTCAGCCCGTATTCCGGCTTTGCCAGGACCACAGAGGCATGAGGATTTTCCAGAAAATATTTCTGAAGCAACTGCTCAAAATATCCCGTTTCTGTCTGGGATTTTAAAAATTCAATAATTTCCAGTTCCTCCAGGTGTAAAAACGGCTGATTTTCATCGTAAATCCAACTGTCCAGACACTTGATTCCCAGAAGGAGCCCTTTGGGGAAGGAACCGTAATCGGCCTCCCTGTACCGGAATTCGAAACTGTTGATCCCGGCCATAAGTGATTTCCGGTTAATGCCCTGGCTTACCTGATCCTTCAGCACCTTTTGGATGATATTCAAAAATTCTTCTTTCCGTTCCGGATTGCTGTTTTTTACGATGATAGAAAACAGGGGCTGCAGGCTGCTGCAGTCAAAGGAGGCCATAATGTCCTTGCCGATTCCGGCGTCTAAAAGAGCCTGCTTTAAGGGAGCCCCCGGCGCGCTGAGCAGTGCGTAATCCAGAATGTCAAAGGCTACGTACAGTGTTTTGTCCAAAATGGTTTCAATGCTCACATTATAAGACAGATAAGTGTTGTCTTTTAATTCCTCGCCGCTGGCTATATGATAGGGTATGACAAGTTCCCTGGGCTGTTGGAAGGGCTTCTGGATTTTTATCTCAGAATCTACGGAAATCCTGTCGTATTTGCTGAGATATTCCCGGTCAATCCAGTTTAATTTTTCCTCCATATCCATATCCCCGTAAAGATAAAAATAAGAATTGCAGGGATGGTAATATTTCTGGTGGAATGCCAGAAATTGTTCATAAGTCAGCTCCGGAATATTTTCCGGATTTCCGCCGGATTCAAAGGCATAGGAGGTATCAGGATAAAGGCTGTTTAAAATCTCCCGCTCCAACACGCCGTCAGGGGAGGAAAAAGCGCCTTTCATTTCATTGTATACTACTCCATTGATGGTAAGGGGCGCGTCCAGGCTTTCCATTTCATAGTGCCATCCCTCCTGGCAGAAAATTTCCCTGCATTTGTAAATATTGGGATGAAAAACCGCGTCCAGATAGACTTCCATTAAATTCTGAAAATCCTTGTCATTGCAGCTTGCAAGGGGATAAATTGTTTTATCCGGATATGTCATGGCATTCAAAAATGTATTCAGAGAGCTTTTGGCCAGCTCCACAAAAGGATCTTTCACCGGATATTTCTCGGAACCGCACAATACGGAGTGTTCTAAAATATGGGCCGCCCCGGTGCTGTCTAAAGACGGAGTGCGGAATCCCACATAAAATACCTTGTTGTCGTCCTCATTGGAAATCAGGCAGATTCTGGCCCCGCTCTTTTTATGCTTCAGCAGGAAACCTTCGGACTTGATGTCCTCTAAGTGCTTCTCTTCCAACAATTCATACGCGCTACAGTTTTTCAGATTCATTTTCATTGTTCCTTTCTGCTTCTTCTTGATTCTATTTTCTGTCTGATATATCTATTCCCCGTTCCAGATAAAGGCCGTTACTGTTTCAGTTCCACCGTCAGATGGTTGTAGGGAATTTCAATCTGATTTTCATCAAAGACCTCTTTGATGCGTTCATTCAGCCGCCATTTTGCCTGCCAGTAATCAGCAGCCGCCACCCAGAGCCGGCAGCCCAGCCTGACGCTGCTGTCTCCCAGTTCATCCACGAACACCTGCCAGTCCTCTTCTTCCATCCGGGACGGTTCTGACAAAAGAATTTCTGTCAAAAGCTTTTTGGCGCGGCGGATATCTGTGTCATAGGAAACGCCCACATATACATCCACTCTCCGCCTGTCCTGCTGTGTCACATTGGTCAGACTGGCATTGGCCAGCGTTCCGTTGGGGATCACCACCGTCCGGTTATCCGGCGTTGACAGCTTGGTGTAAAAAATCATAATTTCTGCCACTGTTCCTTCATTCCCATGGGTATCTTCCATAATATAGTCCCCCACTTTAAATGGTTTAAACAAGAGAATCAGAACGCCGCCGGCAAAGTTGGACAGGCTGCCTTGAAGGGCCAGACCCAGGGCCAGGCCCGCCGAACCCAATACCGCCACGATGGAAGTGGTCTCCATGCCAAGCTCATTAATTACTGCCATTGCCAGAATCAGATACAGTGTAATTTTGGCGCAGGAATCCAGAAACTGCTTCACTCCTTCGTCCACTCCGGAACGTTCCAATGCCCGCCGCAAAAGCCTCCGCAGCCACCCAATGATTTTTCTGCCGATGAAATAAATCAAAACTGCAAGGACAGCCCGGAAGGCAAAATTAACCAGATGCGGAACCAGGTCATCCAGGTAACTTTTCAGAAATCCCGGTTCTGCAACTTTTTCCAACTGCTGAAGCTCCGCCAGATTGTCTGTGATGGATTCTGCCAGCAGGATTCTCTCTGTCAGATAATTTGCTGTATTTGTCAAAAACATTTCGCTTCTCCTTGTTTCAGGCGCCAGTCTCCATATTGTTCTGTTGACACCTGCATATAAATTCACTATAATTATTATAGTATAATATTTGCGCTGCAAAGGCAAACAATATTTTCAAATGAAAGATAAAAAGGAGGTAATGTACATGAGCAGTTCCCAACTAATTAACATCGTAGACGTCATCAGCCATTCGTTCCGGCATCTTGACCCGCGTCTGATTGATCACGGTGAACGCGTTGCATATATTCTGATGAAAATGCTGACAGATACCAGTTACTACACGAAGCAGGAAAAGCAGAACATCTTTATGCTGGGGCTGCTTCACGATATCGGCGCCTACAAAGGAGAAGAGATTGACTCCATGCTGAGCTTTGATATGAACGATTCCATGGAGCATTCTGTGTTTGGATATCTTCTGCTTCAGAATTTCTCTCCTTTATCAGATTATGCAGATATTGTTTTGTATCATCACCACTGCAATGCCCAGTATTATCCGGTTCCCATCGGCAATTATCACAGAGATATGGCCAAACTGATTTATCTGGCAGACCGGATTGATATTTTCTGCGTGCTGAACAATGCAGAGAAACTGAATTCATTTTTAGGCAGATACAGTGAAGCTGTATTTCCGGACGCCGGAATCCGCTGGTTTTATGAAGCGGATAAGAAATATCGGATTTTGGAACATCTGCAGAACAAAACATACCAGGAAGAAGTTGCCTCCTATACCAAAGAACATCTGCTCCTGTCGGAAGAGCAGATACGCAAGTACCTGATGACTTTTATTTTTTCAGTGGATTTCCGGAATGAATATACAGCGCTCCACACCAGTTATGCCGTGTATTTAACGGAAAATCTGTCCCATACGCTGCATTTGCCCGACGCATCTGCCAAGACGGTACAGCTTGCCGCCATGCTGCACAATATCGGAAAAGTGGCGCTGTCCTCGGACCTGGCCAGTGCGGATGATTATGACTGCTACCTAAAAGAATTATATCAGAATTCCACCATGGACGTGACCAGAAAAATACTGTCCGATACGGTAGACGCTCAGATTTTGAAGATTATCACAGAATCCTTCCAGATTATAAAATGCTGGTCCAGAAACGAGCCTCTCACGTTCACTCCCTCCCCGGCAGGAGAGATTGTGGCCCTTTCTTATTTTATCAGCAATATGATGATTCCGGGCGGGCATATTTCCTATCGTCCGAACCTGGCTGATTTTTTAAAAGAACGATATAAGAGCTGCAATATGGACAGTACCATCCTGATGACGTTGGAAAAATATTTTCCGCAGATTATGGAACAGACCAGGGTCTCCTGTGAATCCATGTTCCGTATTTATCATCATGTGATGGATGAATTTCACTATCTGAATACGATACTGCTTCATTACAATACAAAGTACCGGCAGTAATGAGAACAGGAGGAAACTGACTGTGAAACACAGACGTTTCCCCCTGTAATTTTATTATTTTACAATTCTGACTTTCAATACGCTGTCAATCTTTTTCAGCTGCTCCACAGCCGCTTCCGTTACCGGAGAATCAATATCCAGAAGGGAATAGGCAAAATCGCCCCGGCTCTTATTGGTCATATCGGAAATATTGATATTGTTCTCTCCCATAACGGCAGTGTATTTTCCGATAATGCCCTTGACATTTTTGTGAAGAATAGCCACCCGGCCTGCCCCGGAGCAGACACCCATGTCACAGTTGGGGTAATTGACGGAATTGCGGATATTTCCGTTTTCCAAAAAATCCCTGACTTCCTGTACAGCCATTACTGCACAGTTATCTTCAGATTCTTCCGTGGACGCGCCCAAATGGGGAATCAGGATACATCCTTCCTGTCCTGCAGTGGCGCTGTTGGGGAAATCGGAAACATATTTCTTTACTTTTCCTTCTTTGATGGCCGCTAAGATTGCTTCCTCGTCCACCAGTAAATCCCTTGCAAAGTTCAGTATCACAACGCCTTCTTTCATCTGCGCGAAGGCTTCTTTGTTCAGCATCTTTTTCGTGCTCTCAAGCAGCGGAACATGGATCGTAATATAATCGCATTCCCGGTAAATGTCTTCCACATTGCTGATATGTTTGACATTCCTAGACAGGCTCCAGGCCGCATTGACCGAAATAAAGGGATCGTAGCCGTATACTTCCATCCCCAGATGGGTAGCGGCATTGGCCACCTTGACGCCGATTGCGCCCAGGCCGATAACGCCTAATTTCTTACCTGCGATTTCGCATCCTGCAAAGGCTTTTTTGGCTTTTTCCACATCCTTGCTGATGGTTTCGCTTTCTTTATTTTCCAGTACCCAGTTAATTCCTCCGGTGATGTCCCGGGAAGCCAGAAGCATTCCTGCAAAAACCAGTTCTTTGACGCCGTTTGCATTGGCTCCGGGTGTATTGAATACCACAATTCCCTGCTCTGCGCATTTTTCCAGGGGAATATTGTTCACGCCGGCGCCTGCCCGGGCAACGGCGCAGAGCCCTTCCGGAAATTCCATGTCATGCATGGCTGCGCTTCTCACCAGGACAGCCTGGGCTTCGTTGATGTTTTCGGTTTTTTTATACTCCTGGCTGAATAAATCCAGTCCCACATTGGCAATGGGATTTAAGCAATGATATTGGAACATTTTAATTCTCCTCTTCAAATTTTTTCATAAAGGCCACTAATTTCTCCACGCCTTCTTTCGGCATGGCATTATAAATACTTGCCCGCATTCCGCCTACGGTTCTGTGGCCCTTTAAGTTTACAAATCCTGCAGCCTCCGCCTCTTTTACAAATTTAGCGTCCAGCTCCTTGTCTCCTGTGACAAAGGGTACGTTCATCAGGGATCTGTCCTGTTTTCTTACGGTTCCCCGGAACATTTTGCTTTCGTCCAGGAAATCATACAGAATTTTGGCTTTTTCCTCATTGCGCTGCTTCACAGCCTCTAAACCGCCCATTTTTTTCAGCCATTGGAATACTTTTCCGCAGATGTAAATGCCGTAAGCCGGCGGTGTATTGTAAAGGGATTCCGCGTCTGCATGGGTTTTGTATTTCAGCATGGTAGGCGTGCCGGGCAATGTATCATCGGTGATCAAATCTTCCCGGATAATGACAATTACCACGCCTGCAGGGCCGATATTTTTCTGAACGCCGCCATAGATAATGCCGTATTTGGATACATCCACCGGCTCAGATAAGAAACAGGAGGACACGTCTGCCACCAGCGTATGGCCTTTGGTATTGGGCAGCGTTTGAAACTTTGTTCCGTAAATTGTATTGTTTTCACAGATATAGACATAATCTGCATCCTCTGGAATATCCAGATCAGAGCAGTCCGGAATATAGGAAAAAGTCTCATTCTCAGAGGAAGCCACTTTTACTGCCTCTCCGTAAATCTGCGCCTCCTGAAATGCCTTTTTCGCCCACTGGCCGGTTACGATGTAAGCGGCTTTTTTATGTTTCATCAGATTCATGGGGATCATGGCAAACTGCTGGGAAGCTCCTCCCTGCAAAAACAGTACTTTATAGTTATCGGGAATATTCATCAGTTCCCGCAAATCAGCTTCTGCTGTTTTGATGATGCTGTCATATACCTTGGAGCGGTGGCTCATTTCCATTACGGACATGCCGCTGCCCTGATAATCCAGCATTTCATCTGCCGCCTGCTGTAAAACCTCCTCCGGCAGAACCGCCGGTCCTGCGGAAAAATTGTAAACTCTGCTCATTGTTTTCCTCCTCTTTCTTACCTGCACAATTCTTTCTATGTCAATAGTAACATTTCACAGTTTTAAGCCTCTGTGCGTGTATTGCTTTCAGCTCTGCTTCATATCTCCTTCATCAAATGCCTCGCTGATGGCAGCTCCGGGCGCCACCATGGGCCACACCTTGTCGTCGCTGTCAATGATACAGTCAATGACTGCGGGCATCTCACAGGCGAGAGCCTTCGCAAAAGCTTCTGCAAATTCTTCTCTGGTGGAAGCGCGGTATGCCTTCGCGCCCATGGCTTCCGCCAGTTTCACAAAATCCACACTGTCATTTAAAACGGTGGCTGAATAATGCTGTTCATAAAATAAAGTCTGCCACTGACGCACCATGCCCAATACATGGTTATTGACCACTACCTGTATCAAAGGAAGCTTCTGCCGCACTGCCGTGGCAATTTCATTCATATTCATGCGGAAACAGCCGTCCCCGGCAATGTTTATCACCTGTTTCCCCGGATTGGCAATCTGCGCCCCGATGGCCGCCCCCAGGCCGTAGCCCATGGTTCCAAGCCCTCCGGAGGTAATCAGGGTGCGGGGTTTCTTGTAACGGTAAAACTGAGCCGCCCACATCTGATGCTGTCCTACTTCAGTTACCATAATGGCGTCGCCTTTGGTCTGCCTGTAAATTTCTTCGATAAGATAAGGGCCGTTCAGACCGTTTTTCGGATATTTCAAGGGATAGGATTCTTTGTACTCCATAATCTTTGAGATCCATTCCTCATGATTCTGCTGCTCCAAACGCTGATTTAACCGTATTAAAATTTCTTTGATATCTCCGATGACATGAGCGTCGGTGACGATATTTTTATTGATTTCCGCCGGGTCCACATCAAATTGAAGAATTTTGGCATGTCTGGCAAATTTTCTGGCATTTCCGGTCACCCGGTCACTGAATCTTACGCCGACTGCAATCAGCAAATCACATTCGCTGACGCCGTAATTGGAGGTTTTTGTTCCATGCATCCCAAGCATTCCCGTGTATAAGCTGTGGTTTCCGTCAAAGGCCCCTTTTCCCATCAGGGAATCGGTAACCGGCGTTTGTACTTTTTCTACAAATTTCAAAAGCTCCTGACTGGCTTCGGAAATCACGGCGCCTCCTCCTACAAACAGATAAGGCTTTTTGGACCTGCGGATCATATCCACCGCCTGGTTCAAGGCTTCTTCTGTAATGTTCTCGCAGCACCGTTTCTCCGGCTGAATTGTAACCGGGTGAAATTCTGTCTGATTGGCAGTGACATCCTTTGGGATATCCACCAGAACCGGCCCCGGCCGGCCCCGGCCGGCAATCCGAAAGGCCCTGCGGATGGTATCGGCCAGTTTTTCTACTTCCTTTACAATAAAGTTATGCTTGGTAATGGGCGTTGTGATTCCCGCAATGTCAATTTCCTGAAAACTGTCTTTTCCGAGCAGCGGAACTGTAACATTACAGGTAATGGCTACCATGGGAACGGAATCCATATAGGCTGTGGCAATTCCGGTTACCAGATTGGTGGCTCCCGGCCCTGAAGTTGCCAGGCACACGCCCACTTTTCCGGTGGAGCGGGCATATCCGTCGGCCGCATGGCTTGCGCCCTGTTCGTGGGAGGTCAGAACATGTTTTATCTCATGTCTGTGTTTATATAATTCATCATACACATTTAAAATGGCTCCTCCCGGATAACCAAAGACAGTATCCACACCTTGCTCTTTCAGACATTCTATCACAATCTGTGCTCCTGTCAGCTGCATATTTTCCTCTCTTTCCGGGCAGACGGACGCCGCCGTCTCCCTTCCTGTTATTTTTGAATCCTTTCTGCAATCAGGTCTCCCATTTCACTGGTTCCTACCTGAGTGACAGAAGATTTTTTCTCTTCCTCCTGAGGCATAATGTCAATGGTACGGTAACCCTCCTTCAACACCTGTCTGACCGCCGACTCCACAGCGTCCGCCTCCTGATCCAGATCCAGGGAATAACGCAGAAGCATTGCGGCGCTTAAAATAGTTGCAATGGGATTGGCAATTCCTTTTCCCGCAATGTCCGGCGCAGAACCGCCGCTTGGTTCATACAGGCCGAATTTGGTATCGTTTAAGCTTGCCGAGGACAGCATCCCAATGGAGCCGGTTACCATGCTTGCCTCGTCTGATAATATATCACCAAACATGTTCTCTGTCAAAATCACATCAAATTGTTTCGGATCTTTTACCAACTGCATGGCGCAGTTATCTACCAGCATATGTTCTAAGGCAACTTCCGGATAATCCGCTGCCACTTCTTCCACTATTTTTCTCCAGAGCCGGGAGGAATCAAGTACATTTGCTTTATCTACGCTGGTTACTTTCTTCCGGCGCTTCATGGCAATGTCAAATCCCCGTTTGGCGATTCTGCGTATTTCCTGTTCGTTGTAAGTCAGGGTATCCTCTGCGGTCATAAGGCCCTCCCGCTCCTCGGTTACCCGTTTTCCGAAATAAAGCCCTCCGGTCAGTTCCCGCATAATCATCATATCGAATCCGTCCCCGATAATATCTTCTCTGAGGGGGCAGGCTTCCTTTAACTCTTCATACAGATATGCAGGCCGCAGGTTGGCAAACAGATTCAGGGATTTGCGCAGCTTCAGCAATCCGGCTTCCGGTCTTAATTCCGGCGGAAGCTGATACCAGGGGGAGGTGCTTGTATTTCCGCCGATGGAACCCATCAGAACTGCCTCCGCCCCTTTCGCCTGGGCAATGGCTTCGTCTGTCAGGGGAACTCCTGTGGCGTCAATGGAAACGCCGCCCATCAATATCTCATCATAGGAAAAGGTATGTCCGTATACCTGTCCTGTTCTATCTAATATTTTCTTTGCTTCCTTCACAATTTCCGGCCCGATTCCATCTCCGGAAATTACTCCAATTTTATAATTCATTCCCGTTCTCTCCTTTGCATCTGTGGGATTTGACAATCAATAGTACTACTATAGTATATTTGCCATGGGATTTCAACTGGAAAAGATATTTTTCTTTTTTATGGTTTTTATAAGTTGAAGTTATGGTATTGTGGGATTATATTATTTTTTGATATAGGACATTCTTTAAACATGGAATTAGGGGCTGTCGGATGGCCATGCGGCCCGCCGGACGGCAGGCTGAGCATGATGAGGGGTTACTATCATATAAAAAGGACACTCTCCGGTCCAGCCTGAGAATGTCCTTATATTATTTGCTCTCTTTTTCTACTGCATCTTCCGGCTTCTCTACCATTGCAATGGACGCTTTCTGCATTGGGATACGACAGTTCTTGTTATTTCCAAATTCCATAATAACAGTATCTTCTGTGATATCAATGACCATTCCATAAAAGCCGCTGGTAGTTAACACGGTATCTCCCACCGCCAGTTCTGCCAACATTGCATTCTTTCTCTTGGTTTCCTTTTGCTGCGGACGTATCATCATGAAGTAAAGAGCTACCAACATGATCAAGATCCAGACGATGGAAAATCCGGCCGCCGCTTCTGTTTGAGCTAAAATAGACATTTGTTTTCCTCCTTATTGTCCATGCTTTTTGGACATATGGGATGCCCTTGGGCGCTTCCTCCTTATTGTCCATGCTTTTTGGACATATGGGATGCCCTTGGGCGCTTCCTCCTTATTGTCCATGCCTTTTGGACAGACACTTATTCTATTGTACACAAAATAGCAGGCAAGAGCAAGTGGTTTTCCAGGATTTATAAAAATTTTAGCAATTAACCGGTAGAAATTCCGGGCAGGCCATATGATTCTCATGATACTGCACTGTCATCTTCCCTCTGCTTCATGCCATATAATTTTTCTTCTTTATATGCATGGAACCGCCCCTGATCCAGCGCATCCCTGATTTCTTCCATCATGGTATTGTAAAAATACAGGTTATGGAGCACGCACAGTCTCATACCCAGCATTTCTTTCGCCTTTAACAGATGGCGGATATACGCCCTGCTGTAGTGTCTGCACGCCGGACACTGGCACCCTTCTTCAATGGGCCTTTGATCCTTTTCATATTTCCGGTTAAACAGGTTGAGTTTTCCCTGATTGGTGTACAGATGGCCGTGGCGCCCGTTTCGGCTGGGATATACGCAGTCAAAAAAATCCACGCCCCGTTCCACTCCCTCCAATATATTTGCAGGAGTTCCCACTCCCATCAGATACGTTGGCTTCTCCAGTGGGAGATGCGGCACCGTCACATCCAGAATATGGTACATCTCCTGGTGGCTCTCTCCCACTGCCAGTCCGCCGATGGCATATCCGTCCAAATCCAGTTCGGAAATCTGCTTTGCATGCTCAATACGGATATCGTCAAAAATCGCTCCCTGATTGATGCCGAACAGCATTTGATGACGATTGATGGTGTCCTCCTGCTGATTTAACCTTTTCATTTCCTTTTTGCAGCGTTTCAGCCAGCGCGCAGTTCTTGCAACGGATGCTTCCACATAGGAACGTTCCGCCACACTGGAAGGACATTCATCAAAGGCCATGGCTATGGTGGAAGCTAAATGGGACTGAATCTGCATACTCTCTTCCGGCCCCATAAAAATTTTCCTGCCGTCAATATGGGACTGGAAATATACGCCTTCTTCTTTGATTTTCCGAAGCCCTGCCAGGGAAAACACCTGAAATCCGCCGGAATCAGTGAGAATGGGCTTGTCCCAGACCATAAATTTGTGCAGTCCCCCCAGTTCCCAAATCAGCTCGTCCCCAGGGCGCACATGAAGATGGTACGTATTGGAAAGCTGCACCTGTGTTTTAATCTGCTGTAAGTCCTGGGTGGATACTGCGCCTTTGATGGCCGCGGCGGTGCCCACATTCATAAAAACCGGAGTCTGAATCACTCCATGTACCGTATGGAATTCTCCGCGTTTGGCGCGGCCTTCCTGTTTTAATAATTTATACATAACAATTCCTTTCTGTTATTGAAATTTACAGAGTGTTATCTTATATTCAGATACAGCGGCAGCTTATTGGCCGTCTGCGTTTAAAAATATAAATCACGGAACGAACGGTATCAGTATAACAGAATTTTTCTCTGTTCTCAACAAAATACTTTTCTTTTTTGCACAGGTTCGCTATAATGAAGCAGAATCGCTGTTAGGTTTGCAGCGTTTCAGAATATTTTTCAGGCAGTACCGCCTGGAAATCCAGTATCCAGTTCAGGAGGTTATTATGGCAGGTTCAACATTCGGAAATCATTTTAAAATCACTACCTGGGGAGAGTCCCACGGCCGGGGCATCGGCGTTGTAATCGACGGCTGTCCGGCGGGGCTTTCCCTGGATGAAACAGACATACAGAAATTCTTAGACAGGCGGAAACCGGGGCAGTCAAAATTCTCCACCCAGAGAAAAGAAGCTGACTCCGCCGAGATTCTTTCCGGCATCTTCGAAGGGAAAACCACGGGAACTCCCATCAGCCTGTTGGTGTTTAACAAAGATCAGCATTCTAAGGACTACGGGGAAATTGCAAACTATTACCGTCCCGGACATGCAGATTACACCTTTGACATGAAATACGGGTTCCGGGATTACCGGGGAGGCGGCAGATCTTCCGGCAGGGAAACCATCGGCAGAGTTGCGGCAGGCGCCGTCGCCGCCAAAATTTTAAAGCAGCTGGGCGTCACCTTTCTGACCTATGCCCGCTCCATCGGCCCTGTTTCCATCTCCAGCTCCCCCCAGGAGCTTCTGTCAGGCGATTTATCAGAGCTGTCCGAAAAAATACAGTCCAGTCCGCTGTATATGCCGGAAGAACTGCCCTGCCAACAGGCGCAGGAGTTTCTGCAAACCTGTATGGCAGACAAAAATTCTGCCGGCGGAATCATTGAATGCATCATCACCGGCGTGCCGGCAGGAATCGGGGAACCTGTGTTTGAAAAACTGGACGCAAATCTGGCAAAAGCTGTTTTTTCCATCGGAGCGGTAAAGGGCTTTGAAATTGGAGGCGGCTTTGCCGCCGCTGCCGCCCTCGGGTCTGAAAATAATGACTCTTTTGAAAGAAAAGACAGAGAAATCAGAACTGCCACCAACCATGCCGGAGGCGTCCTGGGGGGGATCAGCAACGGAATGCCCATTATATTCCGGGCGGCTGTAAAGCCCACCCCATCCATTGCTTCCCTGCAAAATACCATCACCCGAAACGGAGAACCTCTGGAAATCTCCATTCATGGCCGCCACGATCCGATTATTGTTCCAAGAGCTGTAGTTGTGGTGGAATCCATGGCCGCATTAACGCTGCTGGATTTGATGATGGAGCAAATGGGAAGTCGGATGGAATCTCTGGAAGGATTTTATAAAACCAGAAGCTAAACAAATACAGCACTTGCCGGACTTGAATTACGGCAAGTGCTGTCTCTTTTTTATGATAATTTATGGATATGAATGCAATTGGGCTGATCGATGGCAATGGGCCTGCCTTTCATCAGAAAATACTTTTTCTCATAATCCACATGGAATGTCATTATCTCATTGGTATCATGGTTCAGACTCAGAAAATACTGGCCGTCCGGAAAGATTGCGATAGATTTCGGATAGTCCCCGCTGATTTTGGAATCACAGATCATCGTAAGTTCCCCGGTTTCTTTGTTAATGGAGTAAATTACCACAGAATTGGCCCCTGCATTGGAGCAGAACAAGTATCTGCCGTCTTTGCTGACTTCCATACCGGAGGCTCCGCAGTTCATTTTTTCCTCTTCCTCCACTGTTGGAATGCTCTGCAGTCTTTCAAATTCCGGTCCCTGGGGCGTACATTCGTAACTGTATACATCCACTTCATTGCTCTCTTCACATAACACATAGGCAAATCTTCCGTCAGGAGTGAAACGGATCATTCTGGGAGAAGACTCCAGATGCTCCCGCAGAATATCCGCAATCTTTAACTTGCCCTTTTCATAGTCAATCTGGTATATTTTCACCTGATCCAGACCGCCGTCCACCGCGCAGAGAAACCGCTGCTGAGGAGTCAATTTGACACAGTTCACATGAGGGCGGTAATTGCGCTCCGCAATACTTCTGCCCATACCTGTATGGAAAATTCCGTCTGCAATATCCCCAATGCTTCCGTCTTGATTCAGGCGCATCATAGTCACCCGGCCGTCGTGGTAACCGCCTACAAACAGATAGCGGTTTTCCTTGTCCACATCCACATAGCAGCCGCGCATTCCGCCGATCCATTTTTCATTCATGGCTTCCAGATCACCGTCCGGAAGGATTTTAAACGCAGCGACGCCCTCGTCTGCTATGGAATAAAGGAATTTTCCATTCGCAGAAACGGTCAGATGGGAAGGATTGTTAATGGGAATCACCTTCCGTTCTGCCATGCTTCCCCCTTCCACATCCAAATCATAAATATGAATTCCTACACTGGTTCCGTGGGTGTAAGTTCCCACATATGCAACATATCTTTCATTGCTCATCTGCCTGCTCCTCCTTTTCCTGTCTGCGCAAAATATCAAATTTTGCCAACGGCTGTCCTAAATCAATATATAAGATTTGTTTTGGATGGGGCGCTGACTCCATCTCATTACCGTCCTGATCCTGAATCCGTTTCACAATGACCGGAATATCGGTTCCGTCCGGTTTCATTACTTCAATTGTCTCTCCAACGGAAAACTTATTCCGCTGTTCGATCCGGCAGAACCCTTCTTCATTGATTTCCCCCACAATTCCAAGATAGGTATATTCCTTCACATAAGTGTTATTATCATAAATCTGTGAAGATTCATCCGGTTTTCCAAAGAAAAATCCAGTGGTAAACTGCCGATATGTACAGTTTACGATCTGATCTAAATACCAGGGCATATTGGCCTGGTAAGTTTCTTCTGAAACAAAATAATCGTCAATGGCCCTTCGGTAAGTTCTTGCCACAGTAGCCACATAGAGGGCTGTTTTCATTCTTCCTTCTATCTTAAAGCTGTCAATTCCCGCATGCACCAGCTCCGGAATATGTTCTATCATGCATAAATCCCGGGAATTAAAAATGTAAGTTCCCCGTTCATTCTCATACACAGGCAGATATTCTCCCGGCCTTGTCTCCTCCACTACCGCATATTTCCACCGGCAGGGATGGGTGCAGGCCCCCTGATTGGCGTCCCGCCCGGTAAAGTAATTGCTGAGCAGACACCGGCCGGAATAGGAAATGCACATAGCTCCGTGAATGAAGGTTTCTATTTCCAACTCATCGGGAATATGGCTGCGAAGCTCTGAAAGCTCAGTCAGGGACAATTCCCTTGCAGAAACCACCCGCTTTGCGCCCAGTCTGTGCCAGAACCGGTAAGTTTCATAATTGGTATTGTTTGCCTGGGTAGAAATGTGCACCTCCACCTCCGGGCATACTTCCTTTGCGAGAGTAAATATCCCGGGATCTGAAATAATCAGCGCATCCGGCTTTATTTCATTTAGTTCTGTAAAATATTCTCTGACTCCCGCAAGATCCTGATTATGCGCCAGAATATTGGCAGTCACATAAACTCTGACCTGGTGTTGGTGGGCAAACTGAATTCCCTCTCTCATGTCATCCAGAGAAAAATTCTTTGCTTTTGCTCTCAATCCAAAGGCCTCTCCGCCGATATACACCGCGTCAGCGCCAAAAATCACTGCAACTTTCAGCACCTCCAGGCTGCTGGCCGGTATTAGCAACTCCGGTTTCTTCATTCCCTGTTCCCTTCTTTCACTCCCGCTGATCCTTTCAGACTGCAATGCTAACTCCTCTTTTTCACACTGACCGTCACGCCGTCTCCCACCGGAAGAACAGACGTTGTCAGAGCTTCTGAATGGGTCAGCTGGTAGAGATATTCCCGCATCCGCTTGTGAATGGTACGGTTTCTTCTGGTAACGGCAAAACGCGATTCTATAATATCGCCGTCCTGCAGCACATTGTCTGATACCAGAATTCCTCCCGGTGCAAGCAGACGCATCACGTCCGGAAGAAAATGGATATACTGGCCTTTGGCCGCATCCATAAAAATAAAGTCATAGCTTTCAGTCAAATCTTTCAGGATCAGACTGGCGTCTCCTTCTAATAATTCTATCACATTTTCCTTCCCTGCACGCAAAAAATTTGCTTTTGCAAGGGGAATTCTTTTTTCATAATTCTCAATGGTTGTAATCCTGCAGGGAACCGGATTGCAGTCTGCCATCAAAAGGGCGGAAAATCCGATTGCCGTCCCCACTTCCAGAATCCGTCCGGGACAATTCATCGTAAGCAGAACCTTTAAAAGCTGCTGTGTCTCCTTTCGGATTACCGGCACAGAGGTGCGCTGCGCCTCTGCTTCTATTTCTTCCAACAGCGGGGAATTGCCGGCGTCCAAAGAGTTAATATACGTAATCAGGCGCTCATTTCCGGTCATTCTTCTGCTTCCTCTGTCTCTTCTCCTGCCAAAATCTGTATCATTTCTTCTGCTGTCTGGGAGGTATTCAGCACATAATCCCCTGATTTTAATTTATCGTCAAAGGAGGACAGATAAAGCTGTATGGAAAAAAGAACGCCGTTATCCACAAGCCCTTTTTCTTCCAACAGGCTGCCCAGTTCTGTGGCGGATATTCCCTTCTGAATCCGCACCGTCACATCTTTTCCAGGCTCTTTGTCCACGGAAGGTTCTGTAAAGACACGGTAACCGAGGTTATAGGCTGCTTCTCCTGCTTTCAAAGTCACAAACAGGATCAGAACCATAATCAGAATCCCCAGTACGCTATTCAGAACACTCAGTGCCATTTTGCTGCTTTTCATAGCCTGCCCCTCCCCTGTCTTTCCACAACCTGGATCACATCCAATCCATTATTCAAATCCCAGATCAAATTCTATTTCTTCCATCAGACGATAATTGATACGCTGTATCATCCGGCACACAGCCAGTTCCGCTGAAAGATATTCATTGACGTAAGGCTCTGCCCGCAAAGGGGCAAATTCTTTTTCCAGGCGATCCATCTCAGAATACAGATCCACATCTCTCTGCCGCTGCAATTCGAAGCTTCTTCTCCGGAACTCATGAATTGCCTTTTCTTTTTCCGGTTCTAAATGTACCAGATTCCGCACTTTTTGATATTCCTTGTATTCCGTGCTTTCTTTTACTGCATAGATCAGAGCTTCTATCTTTTCATCAATGTAACTCATACCAACCTCAATTTAAACTTCCATAATAATGGGCATAATCATGGGCCTTCTCTTGGTTTTCTTCCAGACAAATTCTCCCAGCTCGTCTTTGATTTCCGTCTTGATCCTGCCCCAGTCTGTAATGTTCTTGCCCATACAATAATCCATTGTCTCATCCAGCAGTTTACGGGCCTCGTCCATCAGGCTCTCAGCTCCCCGCACATATACAAAACCGCGGCTTACAATGTCCGGTCCTGCCAAAACCTGTCCGCTGCCGGATTCCAGGGTCATCACTACAATTATAATTCCGTCCTCCGCCAGGTGCTGCCGGTCCCTTAAAACGATGTTTCCCACATCGCCTACTCCCAGTCCATCTACAAGAACAGTGCCCACCGGAACCTGTCCGGTAATCTCAGCGCCGTTATCATCCAGTTCCAGTACATTTCCGGAGGAAAGGACAAATATATTATCTTTATGAAACCCAAGCTCTTCTGCAATGGTGGCATGAGCCCGCAGATGACGGTATTCTCCGTGAACCGGAATGGCATATTTGGGTTTCACCAGAGAATAAATCAGCTTGATTTCTTCCCGGCAGGCATGTCCGGACACATGGGCATCCTGGAAAATCACTTCTGCGCCCTTCATAAACAGCTCATTGATAACATTTGACACGGCTTTCTCATTTCCCGGAATGGGATTGGAGCTGAAAATAATGGTATCGCCGGGTTTAATGGTGATTTTCTTATGAAGGCTTGCCGCCATCCGGGACAATGCCGCCATAGATTCTCCCTGGCTTCCTGTAGTAATCAAAACCGTCTGTTCATCCGGATAATTCTTAAGCTGCTCAATATCAATTAAGGTATTCTCCGGAATCTGCAGATAGCCCAGTTCTGTGGCGGTGGAGATAATATTGACCATGCTGCGGCCTTCCACCACTACCTTGCGGCCGAATTTGTAAGCGGAATTGATAATCTGCTGCACCCGGTCCACATTGGATGCAAACGTTGCAATGATAATCCTGGTATTGGGATGATCTGCAAATATATTGTCAAAGGTCTTTCCTACGGTGCGTTCCGAATTAGTAAATCCCGGCCGCTCTGAATTGGTGCTGTCACACATCAGCGCCAGTACGCCTTTCTTTCCGATTTCTCCAAACCGCTGCAGGTCAATGGCATCTCCGAATACCGGCGTATAATCCACCTTAAAGTCGCCGGTATGGACTACAATGCCCGCCGGCGAATAAATTGCCAGGGCGGCAGCGTCCTGTATACTGTGGTTGGTTTTGATAAATTCTACCCTAAAGCAGCCCAGATTAATGTGCTGTCCGTATTTTACCACTTTCCGCTTTACCTTAGAAAGCATGTTGTGCTCTTTCAGTTTATTATCTATAATGCCGATGGTCAGTTTCGTTGCGTAAATAGGCACGTTGATGTCACGAAGGACATAGGGAATGGCGCCGATATGATCCTCGTGGCCGTGGGTAATAAAAAATCCCTTTACTTTCTCAATGTTGTTCTTAAGATAAGTGGTGTCCGGTATTACCAAATCAATGCCGAGCATATCGTCTTCCGGAAAAGCCAGACCGCAGTCCACTACAATAATACTGTCTTCGTATTCAAAGGCAGTAATGTTCATTCCAATCTGCTCTAACCCGCCTAAAGGAATGATTTTCAATTTTGAGTTATGTTCTTTCTTCAAATTGCACCTCCAAATGCTTTGCAGGTTTCCTGTTCTCCTTTCTGGCTCTCCTGTTCCTGTTTCAGACATGATTTACAATAGCCATAGAGCTTTACTTCATGGTTGATGACCTGAAAAGAGACTGATTCTTTAATCCGTTTCTCCAATTCGTCTAACAAATCATCCCAAAAAGATATTACTTTTCCGCATCCCAGACATATTAAATGGTGATGGTGGTGCGCTCCCTGTCCCCCAATTCTTCCAATTTCATAACGCACATAGCCATCTCCTAACTGAATGCTTTCCACCAAGTTCAGCTCCAGGAGCAATTGTATGGTCCGATAGACAGTAGCCAGTCCAATTTCCGGAAACTCTGCCTTTACTATTTCATATATTTCTTCCGCAGTCAGATGCCGATCCCCACAGGATGCCAGTGTCTCTAATACCATAATTCGCTGTTTGGTCTTTTTCAATCCATGTTCTTTTAAAATTTTTTCAAAATCATCCTGGATCATCGCAACACCTTTCTGTAAAATTCTTATTTTTGTTCCTTTAAAATCTGTTCAAATGTATCCCGCCAGTTGCAGAGGGCAGAATTTACATAGTAAAATCAACATCTTCCAGTATTTCTCCGAATATTCTGGATATATATTCCAATTCTTCCTCAGATTCCACCATTTCATACATGGCGTCCTCCTGTTCTTCCTGTGACAGCTCCTTCAAAATAAAAGCGTCGCAGTCTCCTTCTTCCTCCTCTGTCACCAGAAGGTAATTCTGACCATTGATTTTGGTCTGCTCCAACACGTAAAATTCCACAGACCCTCCGTTTTGGGGAGCCTGAAATACAATTTTTTCCATTCTGTTATCCTTTTATTCCTCCGAATGATTCTCTTTCTGAAATGCCGTCAAATCCAGATAATTCTGCAGGATCAGCACTGCGGCAATTAGATCGGAATGCTCTTTCCGATTCTCTCTGCGCACACCGCTCTCTATCATAGTCCTGGTTGCTGCGGCAGTTGTCAGCCGCTCATCCTGCAGGATGACGGGAATCTGGCACCGTTTCTCCAGCAGCTCTTTAAATTCCAGCGTTTTCTGGCAGCGCTCTCCCTCTGTGTTATTCATATTCTTGGGGAATCCAAGCACAATTTTGTCCACCTCGTATTCCCCTGCCAGCGCTTCAATCCTAGCAAGTGTCTGACGAAGCTTTCCCGGTGACTTCCGCCAAATGGTTTCCACACCCTGGGCAGTCATCAGCAAAGCGTCGCTTACGGCAACGCCCACTGTTTTAGAGCCGAAATCCAGGCCCATAATCCGCATAAAATGTCCTCCTAACCCCAGGAATTGCTCTGAATATACCGGCGCAGTATCTCCTCCACCAACTCGTCCCGTTCCACTTTCATAATCAGGCTTCTGGCATTGCGGTGACTGGTAATGTACGTAGGGTCTCCCGACATGATGTAGCCCACAATCTGATTCACCGGATTGTAGCCCTTCTCCCGCAGGGCGCCATAGACAATTTCCAGAACATCGTCCACTTGTATCTGCTGTTCTTTTTCCACTTTAAAGTATTGAGTATTGTTTTTATCCTGCATTTTTCCCGTCCTTGTTGTATACAGCCGCTCTACCCACGCTCCATCTCAACGCTGCACTGTGTCTCTTTGAACATAAACACTGTAGATGCAGGTGGGCATAAGTGACTGCGTGATTGCTCTTTCGTTCTTAAAATATTTCTTCTATCTATTCTAATACAAATGTTCGGAAAATTCAATCTATATTTTTTACAAATTTTTTTTCAGAAGTTCTGAAAAATATTCCGGCAAAGGCGCCGTCACCTCAAGATACGCCCCCGTAACAGGATGAATCAGGCCAAGGGTGGCTGCGTGCAATGTCTGTCCCTGCAGCTTCCAGGGTGTTTTTCCATTGCTGTAAAGATCATCGCCGAGAATCGGGTGGCCGATGCTTGCCATATGAACGCGGATCTGGTGTGTCCGCCCGGTTTCCAGTTCAAACTCCATATAGGTATGCTTTGAAAAACGCTGAAGCACCTTGTAATGGGTAACCGCCCGCTTGCCGTTTTTCACATTTACCGCCATTTTCTTTCGTTCCACAGGATGCCTGCCGATGGTTCCCTCAATGGTTCCGGCCTCCTCCTTCACCAGTCCCTTCACGATTCCAAGATATCGCCTGGTCACGGAATGGGCCTTAATCTGCTCTGCAATTTTCACATGGGCATTGTCATTTTTGCACACGGCCAGGGCCCCGGTGGTATTCATATCAATGCGGTGCACAATGCCGGGACGGATTTCCCCATTGATGCCGGAAAGGCTGTTTTTGCAGTGAAACAGGACTGCATTCACCAGCGTGTCGGAATAATGGCCCGCCGAAGGGTGCACCACCATGCCTTTGGGCTTATTTACAATTAATAAATCTGAATCTTCATAGAGAATATCCAGTGGGATATCCTCAGGCAAAATCTGGATTTCCTGGGGCGGCGGCACCTTTAATGCAACCATATCCTTTTCATTGACCCGGTAATTTGCTTTCTGGGCCTTCCCATTCACAAGCGCACAGCCCTCTTTCACCAGTTTTTGCAGAAATGACCGGGAGCAGTCAGGACAAACCGCCGAAAGAAATTTGTCCAGCCGTTCTCCGACATGCTCTGGCCCGGCGCAATATTCCAAAAATTCCAATTCACTCACGTTTTGCTCCTTTTGGGCAGAACAACAATCTTACCCGTTCTGCTCTTTTTTGTGAAAAGGCCAGAGAACCTCCAGCTCCTCTTCCTTATAATAGAAAAATACCAACACCATCAATAACGCCATTCCAACAGTTACATAAATATCCGCCACATTAAAAATCGGAAAATTAATCAATTCAAAATAGAAAAAATCTATCACATAATTCAGCCGCAGGCGATCGATGAGATTTCCCATTGCGCCTGCAGTCAGAAGCGCCAGAATAACGCGCATCCAACGATACTTTTTTTCCAGGGGGATACGGTAATACACCATAAGCATCATTGCAAGCATAATCACTGTTATGGCGACAAACCACAATTTCCGCCCCTGCAGCAGCCCGAAGGCCGCGCCTCGGTTCTCCAGATAATGCAGTTGAAACACATCCCTGATAAGAATAATGGAAGAACCGTCCTTTAAATAAACCGACGCCAGATATTTGGTCCATTGATCCAGAATCAGCAAAAACGCCGCGCCAAATATGTAACACAGATAGCTGTTTCTTTTTTTTGTTCCCATACGCACACTCTTTCTACTGCAAAATATACCGAATTCCGGCCAAAATTTCAGAATCCGTCACTTCCTTTGTGATATATGCCTCTCCGGGCTGCTTCAGCAGGATAATCTTAATTTTCCCGGATTCCATTTTCTTGTCTGACCGGGTGGTTTTAAGAATCTCTTCCGGCGTATGGGCAAACCCCTTCAGCCTTGTGGGAAGTCCGTAGCTTTCCAGAATCCTCTCTGTTTCATCCAGTGTTTCCTTTGTGATATTTCCCCGCTGACAGGAAATATATCCGGCGCTTATCATGCCGAGAGCCACGCATTCCCCGTGAAATAATGTAAAATCTGATAATTTTTCAATGGCATGGCCGATGGTATGGCCGAAATTCAAAAGCGCCCGCTCTCCCTGCTCTTTGGGGTCCGCTTCCACCACGGCCTGTTTAATCCGGCAGCTTCGGTAAATCATCTCTTCCATTGTCTCATACTCCTGGGACATAATTGCTTCGCTGCGGCTGCTGATAAAGTCCGTATAATCCCGGTCTTTGATAAATCCATGCTTGATTAATTCAGCGGTTCCGGAAGAAAACTGGCGCTGAGGAAGCGTTTTTAAGGCAGATATATTCATATATACCAGCTTGGGCATGTAAAACGCTCCCACCATATTTTTAAATTGTAAAAAATCCACCCCTGTTTTCCCGCCAATGCTGCTGTCTGTCTGGGCCAGAAGCGAGGTGGGCGCCTGAACAAAATCAATGCCCCGCAGGTAGGTGGCCGCCGCAAAACCCGTTAAGTCTCCCACTACGCCGCCGCCTAAGGCAATCAGCACATCTTTGCGGTCAAAAGAGTTCTGTATCAGATGCTCATAGACCTTTCCCACTGTATCTGTGTTTTTGCTGGCTTCCCCGGCTTCAAATACAAAAGAAATGCAGCAGGAAAACATGGGAGACAGCAGCCCTTTCACTTCTTCTAAATATAACTTTCCAACGGTAGTCTCTGTGATGATGCATGCCCGGTTCCCGCCGTACCCCAGCTCTTTTAATTTTTCCGGCAGAAGGCCGAAATCCCTTTGAATCTCAATCTGATAAGAAGGTTTTCCCTCATATGATACTGTAATTGTTTTTCCCATAACATTTCCCGATATGCTGCCATATCGTTCCTTTCTGTCTTATTTTTGAGCCGATTCCCAGTACTGCAGCGTGCTTGAAAGCTGCTTTAGAGATACCGCTCATACTGTATTTTCAGACGGCCTTTTTTCGTCTCTCCCCGGCAGTCCAGGAAACGGAACCGCCCCACGGAACGAATTGAAATCAAATCCCCCGGCCTGCATTCACAGGTCACCTGCAGCGTCTCTTTATTGTCAATAAACACTTTGCCGCTCCGAATCCACTGGCTTGCCTGGGAACGGGAGATTTTGCAGAGGCAGGCAACCACGCTGTCTAGCCGGTTAGAGGTGATAATTCCTCCCGCTACTTCCAGTTTGGGCTCAATGTGAACCTCGTTTGGCGCGGCCGGTTCTACAAGAACTGTGGTGTTTCGTATCCTTGTCAGGTTTTCTGTCAGATATTCCGCCAGATTCTCCTGGCAGAATACATAGCTTTCCGTGTCATCCACCAGAATATCCCCAACCCTGGAGCGTTCCATTCCAAGATTCATCAGGCTTCCCAACACATCCCGGTGGCTGAGCTTTTCTGCAAATTTCCGATTCACCGGCGAGATTTTCAGGCAGGAAATAGGGAATTTCCAGGTATAACAAAGAGCATCAGGCAAAAATGCAATCATCTGACGCTCACTTAATTCATATCCGCCGTACAGTTCAAATCCGGAATACAGCTCTGAACTCTGCCGGTGAAAAATATTCAATTCATTTAGATTTAGAAAATCACTGAATAAAACAATGTTTTTTTGCTGCGCCTGTCTGGACAAATCAATCAAATGTCTGGCAAACAGGGTATCCTGATACTCTCCCTGCCCTTTGGCCGGCCGGTTTCCCGTGTCTGCTGCGTCAGAAGAGGTTCTGTGTAGTAATCTGTCTCTTGCCATATCTTTCATTCCTTAAAATTCCGTCTTAATGGGAGGTACATCAAACGCATCCATAATATTTGCGAAATCACCGGAAATATCCACGCTGGGCGGAGTGATAATAAATATGTAATTGGAAATCTTCTGCAGATTACCGTTGATGGCAAAACAGGAGCCTGAGGTGAAATCTATAATTCGCTGGGCAATATCTACATCCAGTCCTTCCACATTCAGCACAACGGTGCGGTTTAACAGCAGCGTCTCTGTAATCTCCCGGGCATCCTCCACATTGGTGGGCTTAATGACACACACTTCCATGCCGTTTCCCTGTTTCTTGTAAGAACGCATCGGCGTTACCTTCTGGGTCTTTACCGGACGGGGACGCTTTTCCTCAAACTCTTCTTCGTCTTCCGAATCCTTATCTTTTAAAATACTCTTCCGTTTGGGTTTTTCTTCTTCGTAGTCGTCGTCATCATAGTAATCATCGTCATAAAAATCATCATCATCCGAATTCAATCTCATGACATCTAAGAATTTATCAAGCATTCCCATAATAATCTCCCTTGTTTCTTTCTCCAAAAATGCCGGTTCCAACCCGAACCATTGTGGCACCCTCTTCGATTGCTACCATATAATCGCCTGTCATGCCCATGGACAGCACAGACATATTTACATTATCAATGTTTTTCTGCATTATGTCAACAGATAATTCTCTGATTTGGCGAAAATATTCCCGATTATCTTCCGGGTTTTCCACAAAGGGCGCAATTGTCATAAGCCCCTGGATGTGTATGTGGGGAAGCCTGGCAATTTCTTCCACCAACCGGACGGCTTCTTCTCTGGAAGTCCCGAATTTGCTCTCTTCTTCGGCAATGTTAACCTCCACTAAAATATCCATTTCCACCTGCTTTTTTTCCGCCTGGCTGCTGATTTCTTCTGCCAGACGCAGCGAATCCACCGAATGAATCAGACAGACTTTGTCTATCACATATTTCACTTTATTACGCTGCAGATGGCCAATCATATGCCAATGGATATCAGCGGGCAGCGCCGGATACTTATCCATAATTTCCTGGGCTTTATTCTCTCCGAACTCACGGCTTCCCGCCTGGTACGCCTCTTCTAACATGGGAACCGGCTTCGTTTTGCTGACCGCAATCAATGTGACCTCCTTTGGGTTTCTTCCTGCCTTCTCACAGGCTTTTCTGATATTCTCATGCACTTTTGCCAGATTTTCTTTTATCATGTCAGGTTACCTCCTACCGTATAATTTCATTTTCTTTAATCGCAGAGGAATCCAGCGCAATATGGTCATACATGGAAATTCCATAATTGGTTCCAGTATCCACAATGGTGTACTCCTGATTCTGAAATAATATTTCCACCTTGCGGAACACGGCATATCCTCTGTTGATATTGTAAACTCCCTGCAAAGACGCCGTTTCTTCCAGGCTGTATTTCTCATTGGAATCCGGCTTAATCACCAAATCCCCTTTTTCCAGTCCTTTTCCGGTGATATAGTACTTGTCCTCCGTCTCCTCCGCCACGGAAACCGGGGTGAATTCCATCACGGTTTTGCCTTTTTCATCCTCATACTGGCGGGTAACACCGTTGGTATTGTTATCTCCTCCTTTGGTGAGGAATTCTTTGGGAATCAGGAAAAAAGATTTTTTCGTCAACGCCGTATTGGGAATCTTAAGGCCGCTGGTATCCGACAGCAGCAATTCCACATCCAGATACCGGTCAGTGGCAAATCTGGATGCCGAATTCTGAAAGTTAAGAATCAGATACCATTGCTCCTCCTGATTTAAAATACGGGAAGCTCCCCATGCCGTGGAATTGTCTTTTTTAAATTCCACCTGGATATTGCTCTCCTTGGCCAAATCCTCCGCCAGCTTCTTGTCAATGGGAATCACCAGATCCCAGATTTCACTGGTGATCAGTTTAAAGGCAGGCTCTCCTGCGGTCACCTGCTCCCGGGACACCAGATTATTCTTCGTATGGGCGGATGCATTGAAAATATCCGCCGTAAAATTATCGACGGTCACTTGTTCCAGACCGTCTGTGTTGTATACCACAATGCCTGGTTCCGGCGCCAGATAAGAATGAAAACCAGAAGAGCCTCCGGTATAATTATCCAGATTTGACAGAGCGTTTGAGCCGATGGCTTCCATCAATTCCGCTTCCATATCGTACTGAAAGGTATAGACCTGGTAAAAATTTACATCGGAATAATCCAGCACATAATTTGCAGCCGTTTTCTCCAGTTCATCATAGGAACCTTTTTCCTTAAAAAGCTGTCCGTCGTTCTGACTGGTAATTTCCTTATAAAAGTCTCCTGTTTCGTCAATGGAATACACATAAGAGTTGACGCTGACTTTGGCAGCGTCCTTGCTGTAATAATTGATGTATCCGGACTTCTCTGTCTGAAACACTTTTTCCTCCCGCAGAACCACTCCGGTAAAGGTATTATTCTGCGTGATGGTTCCCTGGGTCACCTCATACACTGCCACCTGCTTGGCGGTAAAATACTGAAAAATGTTATAAATCATATACACAAAAATAATAAGGAATACCAGTACTCCTATATTAAAATGCGACGTTCTGTGAAATTTTACAACTTTTTTATTTTTTTTATTTGCCATATCATTCAAGTCCTGTCTTTTTGAATATCACTATTCCAAGGAAACTGACCGTTTTATTCTAACACTTTAAAAGCAGAAACTCAATACTGCTTCCAGAAACTTCCAACATGATTTCATCCCTGTTGGAAATACTAAATTCATGTAAAAGGAGGAATGCATATGAATACCAAAGGCTTAGATTACACACTACTGGCACTGGTGATTATTGGCGCTGTCAACTGGGGATTGATTGGATTATTCCGTTTCGACCTGGTATCATTTTTATTCGGCGATATGAGCTGGCTCACCCGGATTATCTATGGAATTGTAGGAATCGGCGGTCTGTACCTCTGCAGTGTATTCGGACGTATCCGTTCCATCAACGAAGCTTAGTACCATTTGAACGCAACAGAGAATGGGGCTATCGAACACTGCGATAACCCCTTTTCTTAAACGTAACTATCTGCTCTTTGGCTTATAAAGATACGAGAACCTTCCCTTTGGTACACTCCGGCAAATCACTTTCGTTCCTGGAAATGCTTAAAATAAAATTAACATGGAACTTCTCACTAATAGCCTCCAGCTTTGTGATTGCGTGGCTGATATCGCCGTCTTCCAATTTGGCAATGGTAAGGAAACTGTCTAAATACATCTCTTCCAAATCGTGATCCTGGGAAATTATTCCAGAAAGAAATCCTAAAAATTCATCACAATTTGAAACCATATAATCTGAAACATTGATCAGGCGAACTTTATTGCTTAATTCGTACATATGCTTCTGGCTCTTATCCAGGTATACGATATTACCGGTAGCTGATTTAACCGATTCGTTCACCTTCTCCAATAAATGTTTTGTTTTTCCTTTTCCCTTTTCTCCAGCTATAATTTGTACCATGACAATCTCCTCCTAGTCTCAACCGTATTTGTACAAAATAGATAAATGCTGTCTGTAAATTCTCCGCCTCATTCCCTATTTTGCATGACAACAGTAATTTTCATACCGTAATTATAGTATATATTCACGAATAATTCAACTGTTATTTGAAATTTCTTTCAGCAATTGTGTCATTTCCTCGTAAAGCCCGTCTGCATGCTCCGCTTTAAAAACTATGGAAATATAAGGGTCCTCCCCCTTTTTGCTGTACAGAACCAGACAGGAACCCGCATCGCTGGTGGTACCTGTTTTTCCGCCGATAACCTGAATTCCTTCCGGCTGATCTTTCTCGCCGGTCAGATATTTGTTGGTGGTGATCCACTCCTTGGTCACTGCCTCACCTGCAGAATTGGTAAGCTCTGCCGTGTGGGACCGGGTGCTGATAATTTTCTCAAATTCCTCATTCTGAATGGCAGTATTAAAAATCAGGTACATATCATACACCGTAGTGTAATGGGCCTCATTCTGCAGACCATGAGGATTCACAAAATTGGAACTGGTAGCCCCCATGGCTTTCGCTTCCTCATTCATCAATTTTGCGAATTCTTCGGAGCTTCCGGAAACCAGATCCGCGATGACATTTGCCGCATCATTCCCGCTGCAGAGAATCAGTCCATAGAGTAAATGCTCCAAAGTGGTCGTATCTCCCACAGCAAGGCCGCAGACCGAAGAGCCCGCTTCTAATTGAAGCTCCGCTTCCGTCACAGTTGCAGAAGCCTTTAAGTCTCCGTGCTTGATTGCCACATAGGCAGTCAGGATCTTGGTGGTGCTTGCAGGATAGAGACGTTCATGAACATTCTTGCCGAATTTCATATTCTTTGCCTTCAAATCGAACAGGCCGGCGGCCTGGGAAAGAGAATCGGTCACATTCTCGCTGAGTATATTTTCATTTCCTGCAACGCAGAGCTCCTTTGCAAAAAAATCATACTCCGCCTGTTCTCCGCTTCCTCCTGCTGCAGTCAAACCGTATAATCTGGCGCTCTCTGTGATATGATAGGCTTTGTCAACTTTTACCGGTTCCCCGCAGCCGCAAATCAGCGAAAACGACAGAATCAGGCAGGCTGAGCACGATAATAATTTATTTATACATTTCACGCCACTCTAAATCTCCTCTGTCCAATGATTTAATTAACAATTCTGCTGTGGCAAGATTGGTTGCCAGCGGAATATTATGTGTATCGCATAAATGAACCACGTTATTCACATCCGGTTCATGGGATTTCGGTGTTAAGGGGTCCCGCAAAAAAATCACAAGGTCAATCTGATTGTGTTCAATCTGCGCCCCAAGCTGCTGGGCGCCTCCCAGATGCCCGGCAAGGTATTTGTGAATTGACAGATTTGTCACTTCCTCAATTAATCTTCCGGTAGTGCCTGTGGCATACAAATCGTTTTTACAGAGAATTCCCCGATAGGCAATGCAAAAATTCTGCATCAGTTTTTTCTTTGAATCATGTGCAATTAATCCTATATTCATTTTAAAAACCCTCCATTCTGTACTTCAGCGGCTGAAGCCCCACATTTAATACAAGTCCTACTCCAATAAAAAGACTTACAAGCGATGTAAGCCCGTAACTGACAAAGGGCAGCGGTAATCCGGTATTGGGCATCATTCCGGTTACCACACAGATATTGACAAATGTCTGAAAGCCAATCCAGACAGCAACACCGCCGCAAATCAGACGGCCGGATAAATCCTTCGCTTTTCTTCCAATCAGAATACATTCGATCACAATCAGCAGCAGCAGCGCCAGAATTACTGCGCTTCCCACAAATCCCAGTTCTTCTCCCGCAACTGCGAAAATAAAATCTGTCTGAGGCTCCGGTATATAATTGCCGTTTTTCACGGAAAATGCGGTATCATTATTCAGCCCCTTACCCCATAACTGCCCGGAGCCGATTGCCATAATCGAATTCTGCTGCTGATACGCATCCTTCGCATATTTCTCCGGCTGCAGCCAGGCCATAATACGCCGCCACTGATATCCATCGAGAATTTTCTGATTTGGCTGAAGGATCAAATAAATAAACAAACTTCCGGCAGGCACCAAAACTGCCAGCACGCCTATAATTATTTTATAACTTAATCCGCTTAAAAACAAGAGTGCAATGAAAATTATTGCAACAACAATACTGGTAGACAAATCCGGCTGTTCCTCAATCATAATCCAGGGAACAAAAATCAATACGCCGGAACCCAAAATCACAGGCAGGGTATTTATTTTTTCCTGATATTTTCCAAAAAACCAGGAAAAAAACAGAATCAGCAGCACTTTGGACAGCTCAGAGGGCTGAAAGCGAAATCCGCCTATGTCAATCCAACGCCCGGCGCCGTTGGCATCGCTTCCGAATACATGAAACGTAATCAGGGAAAGCAGCCCTATATTGAAAATATAAATCAGCCAGTTAAAACGCAATATAAAAGAATAATCAATCAGAGAAACCACTGCCATGACAAAAAGCCCCAGCAGCAGGCCAAGCACCTGTTTGCTCTGCACAGATTTCTGCGCGCTTCCAATGACGCTGATTCCCAGCATGGTAAGCGCAATCACATAGACAATCAAACGAAAATTGTAATTTTTAATCTGATATTGTTTTAACATAATCACTGTTCCTTATACCTATTGTCCTTCATAGTCAGCCTGCCTGTACTGCATGGTTTATCGGGAAGCATTGGGATGTTTCATGTCCTTAATGGGAATGTTTGCATACAGCGCAGGCACATTCCCGTTATTTCCCTCAGATTCCGTCTGGGTAATCTGAATATCCAGACCTTCCGCATCAATTTCCATATATTTTGAAATAACCTGGATAATATCATTTTTAATCATTTCCATCACATCCGGAGAACAGTTTGCACGGTCGGAAACCAACACTAATTTTAATCGGTCTTTGGCGATGTCCCCGGAGGATTTTCTTTTAAATAAATCCATTAAACCCATAGCGGCTTCCTCCTAATTTTTCTTAAAAATCTCTTTCAGTTTCCCCCATACGCTGGATTTAATTTCCAAATCCAGAAACGGCACCTCTTCTCCTAATATTCTGTGGCAGATATTTTCAAAGGCTTTTCCTGCCAGACAGTCGGAGCCCACTAACGGTTCTCCCTGATTGGTGGAAATTACAATCTGTTCATCATCCGGTACTGCGCCGATAAGATCAATGGCAAGGATGTCGGTCACATCATTGATATTCATCATGTCGCCCCGCTTTACCATATCCATGCGCAGGCGGTTGACAATCAGTTCTGTCTGCTTTACTTCATGGGCGCAGAGAAGGCCGATAATGCGATCTGCATCGCGGATTGCGGAAACCTCCGGCGTAGTTACCACCAGCGCCCGGTCAGCCCCTGCAATTGCATTTTTAAATCCCTGCTCAATTCCCGCCGGGCAGTCTAACAGAATATAGTCAAATTCTTCCCGCAGCTCCTCAATCAATTTGATCATCTGCTCCGGCGACACGGCAGATTTGTCTCTGGTCTGGGCAGAAGGCAGCAGGGAAAGATTGGGATAACGCTTATCCTTGATCAATGCCTGTTTCATGCGGCAGTTTCCTTCGATCACATCCACCAAATTATACACAATTCTGTTTTCTAATCCCATTACCACGTCCAGATTCCGGAGACCGATATCTGTGTCAATCAGAACCACCTTTTTATTCAGCTGCGCAAGACCTGTCCCAACATTCGCTGTGGTGGTAGTCTTACCCACTCCACCTTTTCCTGACGTTATAACAATTACTTCACTCATCCTACCATATCCTCCTGATTTTTATATACTATTCAAAAGACCCTTTGTAATCGGTTCAATATAAATATTCCCG
This sequence comes from Lachnospiraceae bacterium, assembly GCA_910575555.1. Classification (GTDB taxonomy): domain Bacteria; phylum Bacillota; class Clostridia; order Lachnospirales; family Lachnospiraceae; genus Petralouisia. The sequence continues at coordinate 56,330 of CAJTFX010000001.1, forward strand.
TCCTTGACAATGGCTACCTGGGGTTCTGCCGCTGCCTGCTGTTTTCTGCCCCGCTTTTTTACGGCAAGAGGCGCCTTATCCGCGCTTCTTCCAATGACATCTCCGATTTTGATCTGAATGGGGTCCATGTCCAGTGCAGCTACAAATGCCTGTTCATTTCCGTTTGCCCCCGCATAGGCATTGCCTTTCAGCGCGCCCAGCACCACAATATTTCCCTTGGAAACCACCTTCGCCCCCGGATTGATGTCTCCCAAGATAATAACGCTGGTCTCACAGTCCAAAACCTGTCCGGAACGAAGGGTCCCTTTATAGAACTCTCCGGTCCTTCCGGCCTGCTCCTCTTCAAAACGCTCAATTTTCTGCCGGATCAGTTCTTCTTTCAAGGCGTCATTGTCTAAAATGCAGATAATGTTCACCGCAGTATTGTCTGTAATGGTTTCCACAATCCGGAATTCCTCCTCCTGAGTCAGTTTCCTGCCCTCAAAAGAAATGGCCATTTTCGCATTCCTGAAAAACCCTTCCGACTCTTTAAAACGCTCCAACACGCAGTTCAGCAGCTCTTCAAACTCCATACTGCTGTCCAGTATCAGATTAATGCCGTATTTATTGCTTTTTAACATGACTGGCTTCGACAAATTCATCCCTCCAAATTCTAATCTGTAAATCCGTTGGCAGTGCTTTCAATCTCTTCTGCCTGTCCATTTAACAGAGTTCCTTCATCCACAAGTTTAAAGTAATATTTCAAGATATTACTGGACACTTCCGCCGCATTGGCAGAGGTATATCCATAGGCAATACGGGTTGCAATGGCAATTTCAGGATTGTCAAAGGGCGCATACCCGATAAATAACGCATGGTTTGCCCGGGTTGTAATCTGCTGGGCCGTACCTGTTTTGCCTGCAACTGCAATGGGGAAATCCTTAAAGGATCTGTTGTTTTCCGCCACCATACGCATTCCATTGTGAATCGCATCCCAGGATACAGGGGCCACCTCTGTAATCTCCCGGATAATCTCCGGCTTGAATTCCTTCACCAGCGTTCCGTCCGAAGTAGTTTCTTTGTCCAACAGTGTTAATTTATAAATCTTTCCGCTGCTTGCTACTGCCGTCAGGTATCTGGCAATCTGCGTAGTGGTAAAGTTGTGGTTACTCTGTCCAATGGATGAAGTAATCGGATATTCATCTGCTATATGAGGCTCATTCTCCGGGATTTCAATTCCGGTTTTCTCATTCAGCCCGAACAGCTCTGCATATTTCTGTATGGTGGCAATTCCCTTGTTCTCGTTATAAACGCCGCCGGCAGAACTCATACGGTATCCCAGTTCGTAGAAGAAATAGTTGCAGGAATCCCGGATGGCTTCCGAAACATTGATGGAGCCATGGGTGCTTCCCGGATAAATCCAGCATTTGGGCGACGGATTGATTTCTGTAAATTCTCCCTTGGTGGCAATGGGCTCGCTGACGCTGAGCACGCCTTCTGCAAGAGCTGCCGCCGCCGTTACCGGTTTAAAGGTAGAGCCCGGAGCCGTCTGCTGCTGAGTGGCATTGTTATACTGGGGAATGGACAAGTCACTCTGCAGACTTGCAAAATATTCTGAATCTACAGAATTGGCAAGCCGGTTGGTGTCATACCCCGGATAAGTCACACAGGCCAGAAGCTCCCCGGTTTTGGGATTTATCATAACGCAGCTTGCCGTACAGGGATCTAACGCAAGCTGTGCAGGCGTAATCTGAAGATTTTTGATTTTATCCTTCATAAAATTATAAGCGCTTAAGTTCCCGGTCTGTAGAGCGGTCAGGTCGCCTTCGCTTTCCTGCAGAACTCCCTGCTCAAACAGCAACAGGCAGATCTGGGTGCCGGAAATCAATTCCTGATTTATCATGTATTTATAAATCTTTTTGCTGAACTCCCGGTCTTTTTTTAATTCTTCTGTAATATAATTTACAAGCGCATTGTATATTTCTGTAGAGTCAGAATATCTGGATTCCGTGTCAAACTTTGTAATGTCAATCCAGTCCATGGAAATGGCGCGCCTGAGATATTCGCACAGGCTGACAGTGTCATTTTTCCATCCTTTATAAACTTCATCTTCGGTATCTACCTTGTCAGACAGAAAAATTTCATTCTGATCCAGCATGGAAAGAATGTAGCTCATATACATCTGCTGTTCTTCGTCCAGTTCACCGTAAGGGGTGGGGGAAGCAGAGGCAAACTGCTGCTGCAGGCTGCTGATGACAGAGGCCTGCTTGCTCAGAAACGTCCCGTATACCTGCTGCTCCACTTCTTTGGCGTCTTTCTCGCTCAGATGGCTGATATTGATAATATTATTATTAATCAGCGCAAAATAAACATCATCAATGGGTATCTTAATGTCAGACGCAGAGCCTGTACTGGTATCATATTCCTTGATGTTTTCTATGGTGGCATATAAGATGCCGGCCAGCTCCTGCTCCAGCATACAGTAAACGGCTTTCTGCAGATCTGCATCCAGAGACAGATACACATCATTTCCGGAGGAAGCGTCCACCTGCTCTATCATCTCGGTAATCCTGCCCACACTGTCTGCATAGAACTTCTCCGTTCCCTTTGTCCCCTGCAGCTCCTGATCCATAACCTGTTCAATGCCGGATTTGCCGATAACATCATTCAGGGTATAGGAATCATTTTCTTTGGAAAGGTCGTCATACTCTGTCTGGGATATTTTACCGGTATAACCGATAATATGGGAGAAATAAATACTGTCCACATATTTGCGGATGCTGTCCTCCACCACGTCAATTCCCTGCAGGTTCTCAGAATTCTCCTTAATAACTGCCACAGTCTCCTCGCTGACATTCTGGGCAATGGTAGTCAGCACATACCGCTGAAAGCTGTTCTGGGAAATGGCATACCGCAGAATCATAATCTTGTATGCTTCCTCTTCTGTATAAAAATCAGGTTCTCCCTCTATTTTCTCTTTATATTCTCTGCCTTCCACATAGATGGCAAATTTCCCCTGCAGGTACTCCATCACCTGCTCCGGCTTGGCAGAACCTTCGTTATAGCCTAATTTTTTATTATATTTCAGTTCATCTGTTTTGTTATGTCCGTAAACGTCGGCCAGAAAACGCTTTAACGCCTGGCCGGATACCACAAAATCATAGACTCCGCTTTCATTTTTCTGAATCCCGAAGGTATTGGTAATGGAGTCGCCTTTATCTTCAATCATGTGAATCACGGTGTTCAGTTCCTGATTCAGCATTTTATTCTTCTGCCGGTTGCTTTCATAGATTCCGTTGTCCTCAATGGTAACAGAATAAGAAAGCTCGTTGTAGGCCAGCAGCTTCCCGTTGCGGTCATAAATACTGCCCCTGGTTCCGGAAGTCACTCTTTCCTTCTGAATCCGCAGGGTATAATTATCCATATATTCTTCCCCGTTGATAATCTGCAGTACAAAAATCCGCTGTACCAGAATGCCGAAGAGCCCAATTAAAACCACGCTGAGCACAAATAACCTGGAACCTATTAACTTTTTCAGAAAATTCTTGATAAACTCAAACAAACTTACTTGCACTCCTTCTCTCAATGCTCTCTAATTTCTGATTGATTCTCAGAATGATAAAATAGAGAATAATGGTTACCAGAATCGTATACACCAGTTCCGGCAGAATAATGTGTATCAGATAATAGTCAAACCGGAACTTTCCCCGCAGGAAAAATAAAAACAGATACACTAACAGGTTGTAAGAAAAGTCGCTGACTGAAATCAGTATCAGCGGCAGCTTAATATCATCCGGAAAAAACATTTTGCGGAAAAATCCGTTGATATAGCCCAGATATGCATAAATCAGGGCATAAAATCCAATGACGCTGCCGAAGAAAATGTCTAACAGAAGCCCGCAGAAAAATCCCGTCCACATCCCCTCTTTTCTCCCCCGCATAAATCCGAAGGCGGAAGTCACCACAATCAGAAGATTGGGTGAAATGGAGGCGAGAGACAAGGTTTGAAACAATGTGGTCTGCAGCAGAAAGCAGACGGTAATTATCACAAACACAGAAAATTTACGTCTCAGCTTCATCTTATTGCTCCTTCTTTTCTTCCTGAATCGTCTTTTTATCCAGAATCACCAGAACCTCCTGCAAATGCCTGAAGTCCACTGCCGGCGTAATGGTGCCGGAATAAGTCAGGTTATTGGCGTCCCGCTCAATCTCACTGACATATCCAATCAGAATCCCCTCCAGATATTTGTCGCTGATATGGGAGGTTACCATCTGTTCCCCGGAGGCCACTGCGTCATCCTCACACTTCAAATCAGAAAATTCAATGACCTGATGTTCGTTCATCTCAGCCAGGTTTCCATTGATAATGCAGCGATCCGCCGTGGAAAGGGACATGCCGCTGACATTGCTTGCGTCATCAATAATAGAACGCACCTTGGCGTAATTAGGGCCTGTGTCAATAACAATTCCCACCAGTCCGCTTCCAGCGATGACATTCATATCCTTCTCAATTCCGTCGTTGCTGCCTTTGTCAATGGTGAAAATATTGAACCAGTTTCCTCCGTCGCTGCCGGTTACCCGGGCCGCAACTTTCTCATAACTGGGATATTTCTGATCCAGCTCCATCAGCTCCCGGAGATTCTCCAGTTCATACTGCTCCAGTTTGATATTATTTATCTCCTGGGTCAGCCGGTCCACTTCCTCCTGCAGCTCTTTGTTTTCCGCCATCACATCCCGCAGGGATTTCAAATCGTCCGCTTTCGACAAAAACCAGTTTCCAACGGTATTGATCCCTTTCTGCATGGGCACAAACACGTATCCTGCCACTGTATTCAAGGGGCCTCCTGACAGATTCAGCGTAAAACTTACAAACATGACAATCACACAGAAAACCGTTAAAAACAGCAGCGTGTATTTGGTTGGAATCGAATGTTTTGTTGATTTACGTCTCATAAATGATTACACCTTTATTTATAAATTCTGCTCTTCATACTAAACGCCAGTTTCCGGAATTTTTCATCGGAAACAATCTTGTTCAAACCTCTGACCGCGCTCTCTTCCGGCAATTCACAGGTGTTTACCTTTATATTGGTAATCTGTGTAAACAGTTCGTCCAGCCGTTTGATCTTAGAAGAGCCTCCGGTAATATAAATGCCGGAATGAATGATGTCCCGGGCCAGCTCCGGCGGCGTCTTTTCCAAAATCATCTTAATGGAATTGCAGATGGAATTCAGATTGTCCTTGATGGCCTCGTATATCACAGGAGATGAAATTTCCATCTCAATGGGCAGTCCGCTGACCACATCCCGCCCCACAATCACTGCGCTGGTCTCCTCTTCCTCCGGCAGCGCGCAGCCGAGGGTCTCTTTGAGATACATGGCGGTTTTCTGGCCGATAACCAGTCCGAAATTGCGTTTTAAATGGTTGATGATGGATTCATCAATACGTTTTCCGCCGAAGTGAAGCAAATCGCTCAATACCAGTCCCCCCAGAGAAATCACAGAGATCTCCGTGGTGTCTGCGCCGATATTTACAATCATAAATCCGGTGGGAGAATTCACATCCAGATCCAGGCCCACTGCGTCTGCAATGGGTTTTTCACAGAGCAGCACGCTCTTTGGCTTAAACCGGCTCTTGTAAAACAGGTCAAAAAACGCCTTTTTCTCCACTTCCGTAATATCCGTAGGCACGGCAACGATAAATTCCGCTCCCTTGATATGGTTTTTCACATGCTTGTCTAGCACTTCGCCGATCATATTCTGCATATTATTGTAATCTGCAATCACTCCATTTACCACTGGAAATGATACTTTGATGGAATCCGGCGCCTTCTCATACATGGCATATGCATCATTTCCGAATGCATAAAGCTGGTTCTTGTTCACAATCGCAATGGTATTCTTCTCATTGATTACTTTACCGGTTCCTTTGCAAAACACTTTTAAATTGCAGGTACCCAAATCAATTCCATAAACATTTGTTGACATAATCTACGTTCCTTTCCTCAACCTAAAAGGCCATTTTCTCTAAAGCTGATATATCTGTTATCGCCGATGATAATGTGATCCGCAAGAACAATCTCCAGAATCCTTCCGCCCTCCGCCACACGCCTGGTTACGGCAAGATCTGCTTCGCTGGGCGTCGGGTCTCCGCTGGGGTGGTTATGGAGAAGCACAATATGGGCCGCTCTGTACTCCATGGCTATCATAAAGATCTCCCTTGGAGAAACCAGGGAATTGGTCACTGTCCCCACGGATATGGTTTCTTCCCCCAACAGATGGCTTTTGGCGTCAAACATCGCTAACAACAGATTTTCTTTTGTCTTGTGCCGAAGAGATTCCATGTAATAGCCTGCGACACTGGCTGGTTCATTCAATCTTACGTCCCTCAGCCTGCTGGTTTTGGCAATGCGTTCTGCCAGTTCTGCAATGCACTTCAATTGTGCCGCTTTTACCTGTCCGATTCCCGGAATTTCTTTCATCTCCTCCGGCCGCATATTTACCAGGTTCAGAAGATTCTTCTCTTTCCGGGACAGAAAAAACTGGGCAAGCTGCAGCGCTGTCAGATTCCTTGTGCCTGTTTTCAGTATCACTGCCAGCAGCTCCGCATCCGAAAGGGCCCTGGCTCCGTAGCGGATGCATTTCTCCAAAGGCTGCTCAGATTCCGGCATTTCTTTCATCGTAATATGTGTTTTCATAATCTTCCTTCCGCTCTCTCAAAGCAAAGGAAAAAGTTTTACGTTTTATTTTAGCACAAATATATGGTTGTGTATACTAATTTATTGTTAAAAATTCATAAACATTGCCGTAATAATTTACAAAAGCCCCGCCGGGCCGGCTGTTTCTGAGTACCAGGAGGTATATTTTTCATTGTAAACCCTCATCATGCTCAGCCTGCCGTCCGGCGGGCCGCATGGCCATCCATACTATGGAAGCCAAAGGCTTTCATGGTAAACTGTTAAAGTTCCACCAGGCCGGCCTCATACAGTTTCTGCAAAGACATTAAAATTCCCAGCTTGCCATGGTACCAGGTCAGCCCACCCTGAAAATAAACGGCATAAGGCTCCCGCAGAGGCCCGTCTGCGCTCAGTTCGATGGAAGAACCCTGGACAAAGGCGCCTGCCGCCATAATAACTTCATCGTCATACCCGGGCATTGCCCAGGGTTCCGGAGTTACATGGCTGTCCACCGGCGCCGCCGCCTGAATGCCCCGGCAGAATGCAATCAGCGCTTCTTTTGAGTTCAAAGTCACCGCCTGAATAATGTCGTGACGGCTTTCGCTGCCGTCTGGTATCACCGGAAAGCCCAGGCTTTCATAGATATTTGCGGCAAAAACTGCGCTTTTTAACGCAGCGGCTGTTACCGTTGGGGCCAGAAACAACCCCTGATACAAGGACTGAATCACCCCCAGGGAAGCGCCCACCTCTTTGCCCAGTCCCGGAGAAGTCAGCCGATAAGCCGCCTGTTCAATGTATGTTCTTTTTCCGACAATGTATCCGCCGATGGGGGCAAGGCCGCCGCCGGGATTTTTAATCAGGGAACCTACAATCATATCCGCCCCTGCTTCCAGAGGCTCCTTCTCTTCCACAAATTCCCCGTAGCAGTTGTCCACCATGCAGATCACCTCCGGTTTTATCTGTTTGATAAAAGAAATCAGCTCTCCAATCTGCTGTACCGAAAAACTGGGCCGGGTCTGATATCCCTTGGAGCGCTGAATCGTTACCAGTTTGGTGCGCTCTGTCAGGGCTTTTTTGATAGATTCATAATCAAAAGTTCCATCGGCGCACAGATCCACCTGCCGGTAGGTAATTCCGTATTCTGCCAAAGAGCCTTTGGACTTGCGTATGCCGATGACTTCCTCTAACGTGTCATAGGGTTTTCCCACTGGGGACAGCAGCTCGTCTCCCGGCCGGAGATTGGACATAAGGGCCAGCGCCAGCGCATGGGTGCCGCAGGTAATCTGAGGACGCACCAATGCCGCTTCGCCCCGAAAACACTCTGCATACACTTCTTCTAACGTGTCCCTTCCCAAATCATTATACCCATATCCATTGCTTCCCATGAAACATTCTGCGCTGACTTTTTTTGACTGCATGGCTTTTATCACTTTTAACTGGTTGTATTCCGCTATGCGGTCAATTTCCTCAAAACGCTCTTTTAATTTTTTTTCCTGCTTCTGGCCGAAATCCAGGACTTTTTCTCCGATTCCAAGCCTTTGATACATTTCCTTCATCGTTTTTTCCTCTTTTTGTCAAATCATTTGCTTTTCTTTCAGAATTTTCTGCATATATTGCAGCATTCTGTCGTTATTGTAATCAAACTCCGGCTTGTGAATCCAGATGACCTCCCGTTCCCGCCGGAACCAGGTCAGCTGACGCTTGGCAAAATGCCTGGTGTCCCGTTTGATCCGATAGACGGCCTCCTCCAGAGTGCAGTCTCCTTCCAGATAGTCCAGAATCTCTTTATACCCTAAGCCCTGCATGGATACCATCTCCCGTCTGCAGCCAAGTTCCCGCAGCTGCTTCACTTCTTCCACCAGCCCCTCTTCCATCATTTGTTCCACCCGCCGTTCAATCCGTTCATAGAGACAGCTCCTGTCGTCATTCAGCACAAAATAGGCAGACTGATAAGGGGAACTGCGCATCCGCTCCCGCTCATTGTGTTCTGAGATTTTCCTGCCGGTGAGATGATGAAATTCCAGTGCGCGTATCACACGCTTTATATTATTTTCGTGAATGGTTTCCGCAGACTTTTCATCTACCTGAGCCAGCATTTCATGCAGCTTTCCGGGTCCCATACTTTCTGCAATCTGTTCCAGCTCCTTCCGGTAGGCTTTGTCCTCCGGCTGTTCTGTGAAATCAATTCCGTACAGCAATGCCTGAATATAGAATCCGGTGCCGCCTGCAACAATGGGAATCTGCCCCTGTTCATAGATTTTTTCCATGGCGGCTTTTGCATATTCCTGAAACCGCACCACATGAAATTCTTCCTCCGGCTCTAAGATATCCACCAGATAATGGGGAATCCCCTGCATTTCTTTTGGTTTTATTTTGGCAGAGCCGATATCCATATGCCGGTATACCTGCATGGAATCTGCGGAAATCACCGCGCCGTTTACCAGTTTGGCCAGGCCAATGGACAATTCTGTTTTTCCAACTGCCGTAGGCCCTGTTAAAATGATCAATGGCTTCTTCATCACAACACCCGCTTAAATTTCTTTTCCAGTTCGTATTTTGTCATGGAAATAATGGTTGGCCGTCCGTGGGGACAGTGATAGGGATTCTCAAGGGTCAAAAGTTCTCCGATTAAGGCTTCCACCTCCGGCCTGGAAATGTTCTGATTTCCCTTTACCGCTGCTTTGCAGGACATGGAGGCTATTTTTTCTGTAATCATCTGAGGCGTTTCCTTTCCGTGGAAATCAGCCAGGCTGTCTAAAATTTCAATCACCAGTTCCTGCCCGTTCAGCCCAAACAGGTTGGCTGGAACAGTGGTAACGGAGTATTCCTTTCCCCCAAAATGCTCGATTTCATAGCCCAGCTTCTGAAAATAGCCCATATATTTCTTAAGCAGAGATTCCTCCTGCAGATTCAGCGTCAGCAGAATGGGCGGATAAATCACCTGGGAAGTGAATTCTTTGTTCTTAAGCCCTGCCAGCGTCCGTTCATACAGAACTTTTTCGTGGGCCGCATGCTGATCGATAATATAGAGCTGATTGTCAAATTCCACCAGCCAGTAAGTGTCAAACAGCTGACCGATGATTTTGTGGGCCGGGCGGGAGGCTTCTTCTAAGAGCTTTCGCGGCTGTTCTCTCGTTTCTTCGGAAGGGCCCGTTCCCTGTAATTCTTCCAAAAAGTCCTGTTGTTTTGCCGTTTCCGGCTCCTGCTGGGACTGGGAATCCAGTGTTCCATAGGTGATTTCTTCCGCTACAACGGCATGCTGACTTTCAGACTTGTCCCGGCGGGATGTTGCCGCAGTTTTCTCATATTTCGGCTCATAGGGGCTGTCCTTTCGGATCGCCGCCTTTACCGCCTCCAGCCGTTTTGTCTCAAAAGGCTCCGGGGCTTTGCGGCCAGACCCCATCCGTTCTTTTTTCTCCTGGGCCTGTCTTGCCTTTTCTTCCCGCTCCTGTTCCAGACTCACCTGATAGACCAGCTCATTCTGGTTGATGGCGTCCCGGATTAACTGTGTCAGGTATTGGTAAATTTCCTCTCCATTGCTGAACCGCAGCTCCATTTTGGTGGGATGGACATTGACATCCAACAGACTGCCGTTGATGGAAATATGCAGAACGGTAAAGGGATATTTGTGCTGCATGACAAAGGATTTATAGCCCTCCTCAATGCTTTTGGCAATCAGGCTGCTTTTAATATACCGCCCGTTGATAAAATAATTCTCAAAATTCCGGTTCCCTCTGGAAATCAGCGGCTTGCCGATAAAGCCCTGAATGGAAAACCATTCATTTTCTCCCTGAAGCTCCAACAGGTTTGCAGCAATGTCACGCCCGTAAATATGGTAAATCACTTCTTTCAGGTTGGAATTGCCGGAGGTGTGCAGCTTGGGCTGATTATTTACGATCAGCTTAAAAGAAATCTCCGGGTGGGACAGGGCCAGGCGTTCCAGTAAATCTCCGATATATCCGGCTTCTGTCTGGGCTGTCTTTAAGAATTTTTTCCTGGCAGGGGTATTGTAAAATAAGTTGCGCACCAGAAAAGTGGTGCCCTCCGGCGCGCCGATTTCCTCCGAGGATTTCTCCTTTCCCCCTTCAATGACATACCGGGTGCCGCTGAACTGGGAAATAGTTTTGGTAATCAATTCCACCTGGGCCACCGCCGCAATACTGGATAACGCCTCTCCCCGGAATCCCAGAGAGGATACGGTCAGCAAATCCTCCACATTGCGGATTTTACTGGTGGAATGGCGCAGAAACGCCAGGGGAACCTGCTCTCTTTCGATTCCGCACCCATTGTCTGTAATGCGGATGAAGGAGATGCCCCCTTCTTTGATTTCCACGGTTATGGCGCTGGCCTTGGCGTCTATGGCATTTTCCACCAGCTCCTTCACCACGGAAGAGGGACGCTCAATCACCTCGCCCGCTGCAATTTTGTCTATGGTCTGTTGGTCTAAAATCTCTATATTCGGCATAAGCGCTCTCCTTTGGTTCTGAATCCTGCCGCCGGTTCTGTGTCAGGAAAAGCAGGCTACCACCGGTTCTTTATTTTGCTTTGAAGCTGATACAGTTTATTCAACGCATCAATAGGCGTCAGATTTCCCAAATCCAGCTCCCTCACTTCTTTAATGATATCATCATCTTTCACTGTATCAAAGAGAGACATCTGTGTCAAATCCACTTCATCCAGTTTTTCTTTCTTTTTCCGGGGCTTATGGTGTTCCGCAATGAGATTTCCGGTCAGCTCTGCTATATCATGGGCGCTCAGCTCCTCTGAGATTTCTTTGGCCCGTTCAATGACGCTTTCCGGCACCCCGGCAAGTTTGGCCACCTGGATGCCGTAGCTTTTATCTGCGCCTCCGGGGACAATTTTCCGCAAAAATACAACATCGTCTCCATTTTCCTTGACAGCAATGCAGTAATTATTTACGTTATTCAGCTTGCCCTCTAATTCCGTCAGCTCATGGTAATGGGTGGCAAACAAGGTTTTGGCTCCCAGAAGTTTTGGATTGCTGATATGCTCCACCACAGCCCAGGCAATGCTCAGCCCGTCAAAGGTACTGGTTCCCCGGCCGATTTCATCCAGCACCAGAAGGCTGTTACTGGTGGCGTTACGGAGAATATTGGCAACTTCTGTCATTTCCACCATAAACGTGCTCTGGCCGCTGGCCAGATCGTCGGAAGCCCCTACTCTTGTAAATATCCGATCCACAATTCCGATTTTCGCCTGTTCCGCCGGAACAAAGCTACCGATCTGGGCCATCAAAACAATCAGAGCCGTCTGACGCATATAAGTGGATTTTCCCGCCATATTGGGGCCGGTGATAATGGAAATGCGTTTTTTGCTGTTATCCAGATAGGTGTCGTTGGAGATAAACATATCATTGTTTATCATCTGCTCCACCACCGGATGACGGCCGCTTTTAATATCAATCACACCGGTTTCATTGATGGAGGGCCGGCAGTAATTATTCCGTTCCGCCACCAGGGACAGGGCGGACAGCACATCGATTTTTGCAACTGCCTTGGCGGTCTTTTGAATCCGCAGCACCTCATCTGCGATTTTATCCCGGATTGTCCGGAAGGTTTCGTATTCCAGCGTTACCAGTTTATCTTCCGCTCCCAGAATAATGTCCTCCAGCTCCTTCAGTTCTGCCGTAATATAACGCTCTGCGTTGGCAAGGGTCTGTTTTCTGGTATAATAATCCGGCACAAGGTTCTGGTAAGAATTGGTTACTTCCAGATAATAGCCGAAAATCTTATTGTATTTAATTCTCAGGTTCTTAATGCCTGTTTTCTCCCGCTCCCTGGTTTCCAGTTCCATCAGCCAGGTTTTTCCTTCTGTCTTGGCCTGGCGGAGCTTGTCAATCTCTTCGTCATATCCCTCCTTGATCATGCCGCCGTCCCGGATGGAAATGGGAGGATCTTCTTTGATGGAAGCGTCAATCAACTGATAAATATCTTCCAGAATATCCAGTTCCGCCCGTGTTTCCTCCAACATGGGCGTATCAAATTCTCCCAGGAGGCTGTGAATATGGGGAAGCATTTCAAGGGAACTTTTAAATGCGGTCAAATCCCTGGGATTGGCGGTCTGATAGGTGACCCGGCTGATCAGACGCTCTAAATCATAAACTGGATTCAGATATTCCCGGATTTCTTCCCGGAGCATGGCATTCTGGTTGAATGCTTCCACTGCATCCAACCGCTTTTCGATTTCTCCTTTATTGATTAAAGGCTGCTCCACAAAGCTTCGAAGCATCCTTGCTCCCATAGCCGTTTTTGTCTTATCCAGCACCCACAGAAGGGAGCCCCGCTTCTGCTTTTCCCGTAAAGTCTCCACCAGTTCTAAATTTCGCCTGGTGGAGCTGTCAATAATCATATATTTTCCTGTAATGTAAAGCTGCAGCGAGGTCATGTTGGCCAGGGAATTTTTCTGTGTCTCATACAAATACCGCAGAAGGGCGCCTGACGCAATGGTGCCGCATTCATAATCCTGAATGCCAAGGCCCGAAAGGTCTGAGATTTTAAAATGCTCCAACAATGTAGTTCTGGCTGTCTCATCACTGAAATACCAGGAATCCAGCGCATATACCGCAATGGAGAGACGCTGTTTTAAATCTTCAAAATCCATCCCCGTCATATAAAAGGCTTCGTTGCAGATAATCTCAGAAGGCGCAAATTTATGTATTTCATCCATCAGCTTCTGTTCCTGATCCACCTCTGTTACAAAATAATCCCCGGTGGTCACATCGGCAATGGAGACGCCGTACCGATCCTCCATATAAACCACGCACATAATATAATTATTTTTGGTTTCATCCAGTGCCTGAGTGTCCAGATTGGTTCCGGGGGTGACAATCCGCACCACCTCCCGGCGGACTAAGCCCCTTGACATCTTAGGGTCCTCCACCTGTTCGCAGATGGCCACTTTGTACCCCTTGGCCACCAGACGGTTCAGATAAGCTTCCACTGAATGATAGGGCACGCCGCACATGGGCGCCTTCTCCTCCTGGCCGCAGTTTTTTCCGGTCAGCGTAATTTCAAGCTCTTTGGAGGCTGTTTTGGCGTCCTCAAAAAACATCTCATAGAAATCACCCAGACGGTAAAAAAGAATACAGTCCTTATAATCCTTTTTGGTATCAATATATTGCTGCATCATTGGCGTATATTCCGACACGATACTACTTTCCTCCTAAATTCTTTTGTACTGTTTTCCAATTGCCTCTGCAATTTTCATTCCGTCCATGGCTGCAGACATAATGCCTCCGGCATATCCCGCACCTTCTCCGCAGGGATATACCCCCTTTTTATTGCTCTCAAAATGCTCATCTCTTATGATCCGCACCGGAGAGGAAGTTCTGCTTTCCACACCGGACAAAATCGTATCCGGACGGTCAAATCCTGGGATATACCGTGAAAACTGGTGCATGCCCCGACAGAAAGAATCCCGGATTTCTTCTGAAAATAACTGGTGCAGATTCCCGAATGCCCGCTGTCCTTTCACGGCGGAGTCAAATCCGCCGTAGGCAGAAGAAACTGTACCCTGTTCAAAATCCCCAAACAATTGCTGCGGCACCTTTCCTTTTCCCAGCCGGTACGCCTGCTCCTCCAGTCTGCGCTGAAAGGCTACGCCGCTTAGTGGCCCGGAACCGAAATCTCCGGGGGTTACCGTTACAATAATGGCGCTGTTGGCGTTTTGGCCGTCCCTTTTACTGTAACTCATTCCGTTGACTGCAAGCCGCCCCGGTTCTGAAGAGGCATTTACCACATAACCGCCCGGGCACATGCAGAAAGAATACACGCCTCTGTGATTTTCCAGGTTTGCCGTTACCTTGTAAGGCGCCGCCGGAAGTTTCCCGGCCGCCGCTTCTCCGTACTGGCTTTGATTGATCATGGACTGGGGATGTTCTGCCCGAAGTCCCACTGCAAAAGATTTTGCCTCCATCTGAAATCCCAGATGATGCAGCATTTCAAAGGTATCCCTGGCGCTGTGTCCGATGGCCAGTACAGCCAGTTCCGTATCAATCCGCACCGTTTCCCCGTTTCGCTGGCAGGTTACCCCTGTCAGCCTGTCCCCATGAAATTCCATTCCAGTGACGCAGGTTTCAAACAGACAGGTTCCGCCCCAGTCCTGGATTTGACGGCGCATATTTTTAACCACATTTTTTAAAATATCCGTTCCAATGTGAGGTTTGCTCTGATATCCGATTTCCTCCGGCGCGCCGTGGCGGATAAAAATATCCAGCGCCGCCTGATTTCTTCCCTGGGCATCCTTTACCAGTGTATTCAGCTTTCCGTCGGAAAAAGTACCGGCGCCGCCTTCGCCGAACTGTACATTTGAGTCGGGATTTAAACAGTTATCCTTCCAGAACTGTTCCACATCCCGGACGCGCTGATCTACGGTTCTGCCCCGTTCCAGTAAAATGGGAGAAAAGCCGTGCCGGGCCAGAAGATAGGCGCAAAACAGCCCTGCCGGGCCGCTGCCGATAATTACAGGAGAAGATTTCAGCTTCTTTGTTCCGCCGGCGGGAAACTGATACTGCACATCCTTCGCCTGCCCAATCCGGCTGCTTTTTGCCCGGCGCAGCACATGGGATTCCTGCTTTACCTGCACGTCAATGGTATAGACGTAGGAAATCTGGCTTTTTTTCCTGGCATCTATGGACTGTCTGCGTATCTGATAAGTCTGAATTGCTTCCGGCCCGGTTTTCAGTTCCCTGGCAATTTTCTGCAGCAATTGCTCCTTTGTATGGGAAATGGGAAGTTTTAACTGCTGTATCCTGATCATGTTCTGCCTCTTTTCTTCTGCTGCAATCCATCTGAATGCTTCATGCCTGTACACATGGCGGCAAAATCCGCAGCCCCTTTCCCGGCCGCAGCGCCGCTGCTCCATGCCCACTGGAGATTATATCCGCCGCACATTCCGTCAATGTCCATCACCTCTCCGGCAAAAAACAGCCCCGGCACTAATTTGGATTCCATGGTATCCGGACAGATTTCATCCGTATCCACTCCGCCGGCTGTCACCTGCCCATGGTCAAATCCTTTGGTTCCAGTGATTTCAGATTCCAAATGCTGTATAAGATATGACAGGCCTTCCAGTTCCTTTTTCCGGCAGGACTGGGCCTGTTTCTCTGGCCAAATCCCGCTTTCTTTGAGAAAAACCAAATTCAGTTTCCGGGGAAACAGACCGATCATGGCTTCCTCTGCCGTTTTCCCCTCTCCATATACAAGAAACTGCTTCTGTATCAGCTCTTTTGCCTGTTCCCGGGAAAACCCCGGAAGAAAATTCATGCTGACCCGGACGTTTTTCCCTTCCAACAGCCCATAAGCGGCATATCGGCTCACCTGAAAGGCAGGAATGCCAGATACCCCGAAATCCGTCAGCTGAAGCTCGCCCCAGTCTTTTGCTGCTTTCTCATGTTCTATGTACAAGGTCAGACAACATTCTGCACGAATTCCTGCAATCGTTTTAAAAAATGACTGTTTTCCCTGCAACTGAACCAAAGCAGGCGCAAGCTCTGTCAGCTTATGCCCAAAACCCATAACATAAGGGATTCCGCTGCCGTCGCTTCCTGTCTTTTTGGCCGCTTTCCCTCCGGTGGCAATGACGCATGTCCTGCTGTAAAACTTCCCCTGTTTGGTATCAAAACAGAAGCTCCCGTTTTCCTTCCCAATGGAACGGATGCCCACTTCATATAAAATGCTGACCTTCTGCCGCCGGCATTCCATCAGCAATACTTCCAGAACAGAAGAAGCCTGGCCGCTGGCAGGGTAATAGTAGCCGTCCCGCCTGCTGACCGGGCGGACGCCCAGCTCCCGAAAAAAGTCCAGGGTCTCTTCCAGTCCGAACTGTTCCAGCGCAGGCAAGACAAAGGCAGGGTTCTTGCCTCTGTAATACGCAATGCCCTGCTTTTCATTGGTAAAATTACATTTTCCGTTTCCTGTGGCCAGAATCTTTTTTCCGGCCCGATCCATATGTTCTAAAATCAGCACCGCTGCGCCGTGTCTTGCTGCCTGTATTCCCGCCATAAGACCTGACGCACCGGCCCCTGCCACAATCACATCAAATCTCTGCTTCATCCTATCACTCCAAATTTCCAGTTTGCGCCTCTTAGAACCCCTGCGGTTTCTGTAGCTAACTTGTGTAATTTTCCAGAAAATTATAAAGCTGTTCCTCATCCCGGATGGATTTCCCCTGGCTGATTTCTGCCTGCAAATCCTCAGGGAGCCCATCCATCCGGATATCCGTCACCGCATATAATGTTTTTTCGTCTGCATAATAAACGGCCACATATCCTTCCTCTGCCAGAAGAATATAGGCGCAGGGCTCCAGCAGATTCATGCTTTCAGCAAGTTCTGCCCGCGCCTCCGCTTCTTTCTGCATGGTCAGCAGATTCTCATTCTGCTGCTTTAAGAGAACGATGCGTTCTTCATATATTTTCTGTGTCCTGTGATTTCCTGCAAAAAAACCAATACAGAGACAAAGAGCCGCGCTGATTGAGACTCCGGACAAAAATAAGCGAATACTACATTTCTTTTCCATGTCAAACTCCTTTTTCTGGTAGTATCTGCTATTTTTGTTATTTTATACAACTGTATTTACATCAGATGCAGCTTCTTTGCAATTTTAATAATCAGATTCCCCATGGGAAAACTGCGCAGCTCATTTTCTTTCAGTCCGCGCATCACAAGCAGCAGAATTCCATAGACGCACACCCCTGCCGCAATGGAAATTCCCGTGGAAACTGCATTGATTTTTATTGTTTTCATCAGAAAATAATAAATGCCGTAAACTGCCAGGCCCATCACAGCGGCGGCCAGGCTTGGAATTACAAAGGTGCGCAGAATCTCCTGCCGATATTTTAAATATTTCCGGATTGCCATTCCATTTAAAATACACATCAGAAATGAAAAGAACATATTCGCCCAGACAACGGCATAAATATTCAAATCCATTCCATACATCAGCGCCGCCAGTACGCCGATATGTAACACAAGGGCAATCACCGCATTTTTCACAGGAACATTCATGCGGTTAATCCCCTGCAAAATCCCGTTGCTTAAAGTGGACAGGGAATAAAACACAATGGTCACTGCACCAATCTGCATCATCCTTGCAGTCATGATTCTGTCATCCTGAAAAAGAAGCTGCAGAATCGGAGAGGCCAAAACTCCCATTCCTACGGCGCATGGAATTGCAATCACCATAATAAACCGTATGGAATACGCCACCTTCCGCTTCACATGGGAAATGTCCTTCGCCGCAAAAGCAGTGGAGATGCTTGGCACACTGGAAGCTGATATGGAAGAAGCAATGGCAATGGGCACATTGACGAGCACTTTATATTCTCCCGCATAAACGCCCCACATGGTACTGACGTCCTTTGCCTGATACCCCTGAAGGGCGGCAATATGCTTAAACACGCCCATATCCAGAAAAGATGTAATATTATATATGGTAGTGCTTAAAAGCACAGGGATAATGGTCAGTATCAGGACACGGAAAATCGTCCCGTAGCTCTCGGTCTTTTTCCCTCTGTCCTTCTGAGCCATTCTCTGAAATCTGGGCCGGTAAATAGCCAGTACAAACAGCGTAAACAGCAGTGCGGCAATGGCTCCCGCACCGGTTCCGATGGTTCCGCCTGCTGCGCCGTATGCTTCCGCATAGGTGGCAGGATTCCCCAAAACAGCCCCGATCCTGGTTCCATACCGGTACAGCATGTAAGCAGTCCACACGCTGATCACTGCATTGATAATCTGCTCAATTAATTGGGATACTGCGCTGGGCATCATCGTACCCATTCCCTGGAAAAACCCGCGGATTACCCCAAGGACTGCCACTGCCAAAAGGGTAGGCGCCAATACCTGCAGGGCAAAAATACTTAAAGGCGTCCGCACAATATAAGTTGTGATGACACCTGCGCCGAAAAAAACAATCAGGCCGGCAGCCGTCCCGGAAATCAGGGCAAAAATCAGCGCGCCTTTGAAAAGTCTATATGCATTTTTCCGCTGTCCCTTTGCCATTCTGGTGGAAACCAGTTTGGAAACAGCCAATGGCAGGCTGTAGGAAGATATCAGCAGCAAAATACTGTATATCTCCATAGCCGTGCTATAATAATCATTTCCAATATCACCGATAATGGATTTTAAAGGAATCCGGTACAGCAATCCTATAATTCGGCTGATGATGGAAGCTGCCGCCAGAATGGAACCCTGTACCAGAAAATTGGATTCACTTCTTTTCTTTTTACTCATATAAATTCCTCAAATACTGCCTTCCCATGCATGCCAGATACGCTTCCTTGGCCATAATTTTCCTATTCTTCCGTTGCCCTGGCCTGTGACAATTCCTCCTGGGTTGCATAAACGCCGAACCGATCCTGATAATCTTTTCTTGCAATACATACCCAGGTTTTTCCCTGATTCAGAGTAATCTCTTCCCCTGCCTCATTATAGTAGCGGGCCGGAGAATCCTCATTGTCCTTACTCCATGTGACACGCTCCATCTTGCCGTTGGTAATATAGATTCCCGCTCCGCCGGATGTGGTATTAATGTCCATATAACCATTTTCATCCAGTTTCGACCAGTCACAGTACTGGATCAGGATATTTTTTGCGGTGAGCTGTCCTTCGGTGTCCCCGTCAATCTGCTTATCTTTAAATTCATACCGGTAATAAAGCCCGTCCTCGCTGTTGTATACAAACCACGGCTTGTTGACAAAATATCCCGGGCTTACCACAATTGCATCTTCTCCGGAAGGAGTCACTTCTGCATCGTCTTCTGCGAATTTGTAATGTCCGCTGTAAGTGTCTGCCAGTTCTGTGCGGTAACCCTTCTTCTCAAGACCAGCCTGAATGCCCTCTGCACTGGTAAACGCATTGTGGGGCGCCTTCCGGTTGGTATCACGGTAGAACATAATTGTCTCAATGGCGGAATCCATTCCGCTTAAGTTGTGTACATCTTCCCGTTCCAGTACCGGTTCCGCATAGGCTGCCTGGCCGTAATGGGTATAAATTGCATCAAACTCTCTTGCAAAATAAATAAAATAGTGACGGCAGCTTCGTACGGAACCTATTTTCTCCAGTCCTGAATAATCCTGGAAAATTGCCATCAGACGGGTATAAGAACCCTCCACCGGCACCTCATAGATAATATCTGCAGAAGAAATTCCGTACTGGGGCAGCGCGTCCGAAGTATTGCCGATCATAATGGCAATGGGCCGCTTTTTCGCCAGTTCTCCGTCAATCCACTCACCGGTCAGATAACTTCTGGCCATTCCTTCCGGAACCTCCGGCGTCGGCTCCGGAGTAGGCGTTGCAGGCTCCGGGGTAGGCGTCTCCTCCTCCACCACCGGCTCTTCTTCCGGTTCTTCTTCTTTCTTGCCGCAGCCGGCAAACATGCTCAATATGAGAGCGGCCAGCAACAGCCATGCGATACGTTTTTTCATCATTCATTCCTCCAAATTTTCTTTGTAGCTGCAGACAGCAACATTCTTCCTGGCTGCAGAATTTATACTCAAGAGTTGCTTCATTGCCAAATAACTGCCGTTCTTTTCCACTAATGA
Source organism: Lachnospiraceae bacterium (assembly GCA_910575555.1). Classification (GTDB taxonomy): domain Bacteria; phylum Bacillota; class Clostridia; order Lachnospirales; family Lachnospiraceae; genus Petralouisia. Next base: position 76,543 of record CAJTFX010000001.1, read on the forward strand.
GGGCCTGCGGGCAAATTATCCGGCGCAGAAGCATCTCTCAAAATTCCCATCTGCTCCAGGATCTTTCTCTGTTTTTCTTCCATTACAGCGGCGTCCTCTTTCGTCATGTGGTCATATCCCAGCAAATGCAGCATACTGTGCAGGATTAAAAAGGCATATTCCCGTTCCTTACTGTGGCCGTATTCTTTTGCCTGTTCACAGACTTTGTCCGCACACAGTACAATATCTCCAAGCATTGCCTCCCCGGTATCCGGATTGAAATTGCTTTCCTCCTGTTCCAGTGACGCAAAATCTCCCGGCGACTCATAGGCGATCAGCGGAAAAGAAAGCACGTCCGTAGGCGCATCCATTCCCCGGTGCTCCCGGTTCAGTTCCTGGATTTCCTCTAAAGACACCAAGAAAAGACTCACCTCCGCTTCAAAGGGAAATTTCTCTGCTTTTAACGCAGCGTCTATGACTTTCTTTGCCAGTTCTTTCTGATCAAAGGAAAAAAACACCTCTGTTTCTTCTTCCAGTGTCACAGTCAAAACAATTCCGCCTCCTTTATTAAATAATCTCTGATTTTTAAAAACATATTCATGCTGAAGCCTGATTGATCATACAGCCCCGAAGCGGAATTTTCATTTAATGTCTGATACACCAGCATATCCTGATTCCAGGAGCTGGAAAGAGTCGCCCGATCCAGTACGTCAAACTTTGCCACCACACTGTCCACAATATGCACAATGGCAGACTCCAATGTGGAGGGAAGCTGCTGCTCCCCATTATACTCTCTTAAAATTCCCACGATTTCTCTGGGCAGATGGTTGCTCCTTGCAAGAGCCACCCCATTTTCCACATAAGGCTCCCCTTCCATTCTTCCGATGCGGTAATAAAAGCCCCCGGCTGCAGCCACATCCGGATCTGCCCCCACAAGGGCGGCGCAATTTCTGGCAATCTCAGACACCTTTCTTCCATGGTTGTAATCCGCCTGGGAAAAATGCGACACTGCCTGCACCAGTCCGAACTCTGATTTTAAAATCCGCTCCAGCTCCTGTTTTCTGGAATTCTGCAGATATCGGTACAGGGTCTGATACAACAGCCATGCCCCCGCAGCGGAAACCGCCCCGTTGCAGGCGCCAAACAACAGCACATTCCAGTTCAGCTGGCCGGTTCGGATAAATGAAAAGATCAAAATACAGTCAAAGACATAGAGAAACAGGAAAATAATTCCCCACCGCCGGTTTCTGATCTCTTTAAAAAAAGTAACCGCTATGCATCCTCCTGCCAGAAGGAATATATCGCAGAGCAGCATGTAAGCATTCTCCTGACCGCAGACGGCAAATACCGCCACATGGAAAATCCCTGACAGCATCCCGAAAAATGAATTGGAAACAATCGCCCCTCCTGCCGCTAACAGCAGCACCGGCCTTGTATATTCCGGCAGATATTCAAATAAAACCGCCGCCGTACAGGAAACTGCATACCAGCCTGCAATATACCTGTAATCCCTTGCCTTTTCATAAAACCAGTCCTTTTGTATCCGGTACAGTTCCATCCCTGCAAGAAATGTCACAGAATACAAAATTCCCAAAAAAATCAAAACAGCCATCTGATACGGTTCCCGGTTCCTTATAATTCCCGAGAAAACACACTCCAGAATCCCGCATAATGCCATGCCTGAAAATATCAGATTCCTGCGCCCTCTGCTGCTGTCCTTTACACTTGCGTGTGTTTCTGTCTTTGTTGTGTTCTCTTTTGTCGTTTCCGGAGCCTTTTCTTTCATGTTTTCAAACTATCCCTGCCGTTTCTTTCTTCTCTGGTAATCAGGCACCTGACTGACCTTCTTCTCTGCTTCTGCTTTTTCAAATGCCTTCACAATATCCTTCACAATCTTATTGCGGACCACATCCCGGTTATTCAAATGAATCACGGACACGCCCTCAATCGGGCCCACAATGGCAGCGCACTTCTCCAGTCCTGAATCTGTCTTATGGGGCAGATCAATCTGGGTCACATCTCCGGTCAGCACCATTTTGGAGCCCTCCCCTAACCGGGTCAGCGCCATCTTAATTGTATAAATGGATGCATTCTGGCTCTCGTCTATCAGCACTTTAGCCCTGTTTAACGTCCTGCCCCGCATATACGCCAAAGGCGCAATCTCAATGGTTCCCCGTTCCCGCAGCCGTTCCGCCTTGTCCGCGCCGAAGATGTCATACAATGCGTCGTTCAAAGGACGCAGGTATGGATCTACCTTCTGAGACAAATCACCGGGCAGAAATCCCAGACGCTCTTCTCCCGCTTCAATGGCAGGCCGGCTCATAATGATCCGGTCGATATCCCCTCTCTTCAGCTCTTCCGCCGCCTGGGCTACTGCAAGATAAGTTTTCCCCGTTCCTGCTGGTCCAATACAGATGGTGATAGTATTTTCTTTCATCGCCTGAATATAATTCTTCTGTCCTGGAGTTTTGCACTTAATAGGGGCGCCGCGGTTGGTCAGGGTCACAATATTTTCCATGGCTTCTATCGTCTCCTCCAAAGCCCCTTCTGTGGCCTCGTCAATCAGACGGTAAATCATGCCGTCATTGATGGCGTCCCCCTCCCCCTGGTCATAAATCTGCTGCAATGACTGCAAAACAGACACCGCATTGGACACGCCGGTCAGATCTTCTCCCTTTACTTCCACTTTAGACTCCCGCAGTCCTATCAGCACCGAGAAAGCCTTCTCGATCATCCGCGCAAAACGATCCTGGCAGCCGAATACGGCCTGCTGTTCTGCGGTGCTCATCTCTATATATTCTATCTGCAACTAAAGATACCTCACTTTCTCAGGGAAATATACACATACTGAAATTCATTATATCAAAAACTTTTCTCATTTTCAAGATTTCACAAAAAAATCCTTGACAAGCCTAAAAAACAGGGAAATAATCTGAAAAATCAGCTATTTCCCTGTTTGACTGCTTCTTTGCCGCGTTACGGATTCTCTTCCTAATTCTCTCGGGAAGCGTCTGTATTCGCCGCCTCTTCACGGTTTTCTCCCGGAGTGTCTGCAATTTCCGTCTCTTTCCGGCTTCCGATAGGCTCAATCACCTGTATTGTGCCGAAAGCCCTGCAGTTTTTGCTGTCTGCCGAAATGGCAACCCGGTTTTCCACAATCTGAATTCCCTGTTCCGTCAGTTCCTTGCAGAACTGGTTTAATTTCTCCTGGGCCGTCTGTCTGGCCTCTTTCTCGGTGTATTTCTTTTTCTCTGTCCGATACTCCCTGTGAATTTCTTTGGTCAATACCAGAGGCAGATAAAAGCTGTCGCCGATTTTCACATCATATTCATCGGTAATTCTGTCATAATCCGTAAATTTCCGGGACAGATACGGCAGCCGGATCTGCAGGTTAAACAGCCGAATCCCGTATGTTGCCCGCTCTTTCCCGGTATAGCTCCGATCCTCATACCACATGGAAAACTGCTCTTCATAGGCATATTCCGTAATGCCCAGAATATCTGCGTCTGCAACGCAATACTGCCAGGAAGCAATTTCTTCACTGTCATTGTACACCGGGTTCTTCCCTTCCACCAGCATATCCCCGGGATGGACTTCCATGCCTTTTTCCACATAAGGCGTTCCCTGTCTAGTCAGGATACTGTAAATTACCGCGTCTTTGTCCGCCACCAGGTCTCCGGGAAGCTTCTGCTCCTCTCCCTTGGCAGCCGCCTGCTGATTGGTGGCGAGATTTTCCTGGACATCAATAATCAGCATGGTTCCCTCCAGCTTTGCAGAAGCCCAGATAATATCCTCATAACCGGCTCTTAACTTCTCCTCTATTTCCTCACAGTCTATTTTGCTTTTCAGCAATCCGTGGCGCACTTTATTTTCTTCCAGGAATTTAATAATATTGCTGTCGGTTTCATGGAGATTTCCGTTAACTTCAATTTTCCACACAAACAGCGACATGGTATACAGCAGCCCGCAGCACAGGACAATTCCTGCGAAAAACAGCTTGCGCTTCCGGTACCTGCGCATTACAAAGGGAAGTCCCACACGCTCCAGGATCACGAATGTTGTCCTTGTTTTTTTCAGGATAGGCTTCAGCCGTTTCAAGCCCCTGACGCTGATGCAGAATACGTAATGGTCTTCTTCGTATTCCAGATTCCAAATCAGTATATCATGATTGCTGCAAAGATTCAGAAAACGCTCCGGCGCATATCCGGTAAGCCTGATTTTAACATATCCCTGCAAATACTTTAACTTATCAATTAACAAATGTCCTACCCCTTATGAGTCATATAATATTCCCTGAATACATCCGGTAATTTTCATTTCCTCATTGGTGTAGTATTCCACAAGCAGCCCTTTGCCCTGGATGGTCACCTGGCATGTTTTGGTCTGCAGGCGGATCTTCTCTCTGGTATATTCAATAATACCTTTATAATTTTCCACCAGAACCTGACCGCGGCCCATGGCGGTAACAATTACCGCTCCGTATACAATGTCCGCAGGCAGTTCCAGAGATTCCACAATATTTGATTTTACGTTTTCCCTGACTTGCTCCAGTCTTGTTCGTTTTCCTTTTCTCATATTCCACTATATGAAAAAAAAGGGATATTTATTACTTTAAAAGCTTTTGGTTTTCTCAGATACAGCCTGCCGATGGAAGGCTTGATCTTTGAGAACGGACAAAAGCCCTTTAACGGGCAAACCTGGCTGCATCAGTGCAGAATGCCTTTAATCATCGGCAATTCTTCCGGAGCCTCTGGCAGAATGGAATAAGCCCTTACAATTTTCCCATAGGCTTCTTTGGCTTTTTCCATATCGTTGGCATAGACAGTGGCAAGGGCCTCTCCCGGCTGCACCGCCCGGCCTCTTTTTTTATGTAAGAGAATACCCACGGACAAATCAATGGGACTGTCCTTCGTCACGCGTCCGCCGCCTAAAATCAGGCTTGCCAGTCCGATTTCTTCAGCCTGGATGCCTCCCACATACCCTGTTTCCGTATTGATGACCTGCATCTGAATGCCTGCAGCCGGCAGAAGTTCCGGCTGATAGACATACCGCCGCTCCCCGCCCTGGGCCTCTACAAACTCTGCCAGTTTATCCAGCGCCGTTTTCTTCTGGATGGTCTGTTTCAGCAGTTCTTCTGCGCCTTCTTTCGTGTCCGCCTTCCCTGCCGCCAGAACCATTTCTGCGCCCAGGGCATAGACCACCTCCATCAAATCTTTGGGCCCAAGCCCGTTTAAGGCGAGGATTGCTTCTTTGACTTCCAGAGAATTCCCCACGGCGTTTCCCAGGGGCTGATCCATGTCTGTGATCACCGCAGACATTTTCTTTCCGGCGCTCTTACCGATTTCAACCATCTCTTCTGCAAGGGCAAAGGCGTCTTTTTCTTCCTTCATAAAGGCTCCGTTTCCCGTCTTTACATCCAGAACCACAGCGTCCGCCCCTGCCGCCAGCTTTTTGCTCATGATACTGGCGGCAATCAGAGAAAGCTGATCCACGGTAGCCGTCACATCCCGCAGGGCGTACAGCTTCTTATCTGCCGGGGCTAAATCAGCCGTCTGCCCCATAATCGCCATATTCATCCGGTTTACGTTCCGGCAGAACTGTTCCCTTGTCAGCGCTGTGGAAAATCCCGGAAAGCACTCCAGTTTATCAATGGTTCCTCCCGTATGTCCCAGCCCTCTGCCGGACATTTTAGCCACAGGAATCCCAAGGGCGGCTGTCATCGGCGCCAGTACCAGAGAGGTTTTATCTCCCACCCCGCCGGTACTGTGCTTATCCACCTTGATTCCCTGGATTCCTGATAAGTCCAGAACCTCTCCGCTGTCACGCATTGCCAGCGTCAGCGCCAGGGTTTCTTCCTTCGTCATGCCCTGAAAGCACACTGCCATCAGCAGGGCGGACATTTGGTAATCCGGGATTTCCCCTTTGACATAGCCCTCTGTCATAAAGCGGATTTCGTCTCCGGTAAGGGCATTGCCTTTCTTTTTCTTTTGGATGATATCATACATTCTCATATCAGCTTTCCTCCAGACTCAGTTTTCTTTTTCTACCAGATCTCTTTCCATCAGCAGCAGTATATTCTGGTTCAGGGTGCTCATATCATTCTTGCGCAGCGGGAACCCGCCGATCTGCAACGCCTGGATATAGATGATCTCTACAAAAATTCTCAGTGCGTCCTCTTCCTTGATTTTGATTAAATTGTTTACGATTGGGTTATTGTAATTGAGATAAAGTACCGAGATGGCGTCTTCTCCCTTCAATTCCCCTGAAATCATGCTCAGCATTTTGGTAAATATGGAATTGGCTTTGTTCTTGGAGGATGCAATCTGCCGGTTCAGCACCGCTTCCTCATCCATCAGGAAAAATGCCGGCTGACTCTCAGGCTGAAAGCACTTTAACTCCGCCTTGCAGTCTCGTTCTTTTAGAATTTTATTTGCTTTCTCCAGAAATTCTAATCCAGCCTCCTGCTCCTCCTCTTCCAGTTCCTCCATCAAGTCCTCGATTTCCTCTTCTTCTACTTCGCTGACCCGGATGCCGTACAGATGCCCCAGGCCCTCTAACAGTTCCAGGGCATGGACATAGGTCACGTTGATCAAAAGCTGATCCTGTGCAAAAAATAACTGGGACAATTGCTTATACCGCTCCCTGTTGGGCGCATAGATGAGATCCTCTCCGCACATCCGCAAATCGTACCCTGTAAGAGTTCCTCTGGTGGTTTCAAATTCAAAATAGTCAATCAGCGTCCGAAACAGCTTGGGATTGGACAGCGCCAATTCCATCAGCGTAAGCTGATGCACCCGGAAAAATTTTCCAAACAGTTCCGGCTGATCGTCCGCCATGGTGTCTATGTACGCAATGATCCTGTTTTCTATGGTTTCCCTTACAGCGTCTAAAGTCTCGTCCTCGTAAAACCCTTCTCTGGAAGCCGTGGGCTTTAAATCAGAAGCATGGACAATGCATTTGGTAAATACTGCCCAGTCCGGCAGCAGGCCGTCCCCTTTTTCGGTCAGCATCATGTGCTTCAGATAAATCCGGTGCTCCGGTCTTGCAGTAGGAAGCACCGTATAATTTAAGATATAGATAACTCCTGTCACATTTCCTTCTCTGGCGGAAAAAGTGATGCAGTCTAAAAACAGCTCTCCGAACAACATCTGGCCAAACAGCAGAAGCTCCTGCTTATTGGTAGTTCTGCCTTCCCAGGGCAGGTAAACCGGGTTAATCTGTTTTTCTTTTCCGCCCTGGCGGATAAGCACCGGAAAAGGCAGCAAAAGCCCATAATAGGAAACCAGTTCTTCTATGGATTCTCTGGTAAAATACTCTTCCATCCCCTCTTTGGCAAGGAGCACAATTTTGGTTCCCGGCCCATCCAACGTTTCCCGGTTTTCCGTGGAGGGAGTTAACGTCTCTATAGTATAAGTTCCGTCCGGTTTTCCCCGCCATTCCAGCACCGGAGCGTCCTTGCTGCGGCAGGATTTGGTAATCAGGCAGATTTCATCTGAAACCATAAAGCAGGACAGCAGGCCGATGCCGAACTGCCCGATGTAATCCCGGCGTACGCTTCTGTCCTCTAATTCCCGTTTGGAGGATTCACCGATAATTGCCAGAAATCTGTGAATTTCTTCTTCCGTAAGTCCCTGGCCGTTGTCAGTAAACACCAGCTTTTCTTCCTCTTCTATCTCCAGGATAATGGAGCCTTCCAGTTCCTCATCCTCTATTTCCCTTCTTCCTGTAATGGCGTCCGCCGCATTCTGGAGAAGCTCCCGGATAAAAACATCCGGGCTGCTGTAAAGATGATCTGACAAAATCTCAATCATGCCGCCCAAATTCACTTTAAAACGATAATCTTCCATTGCTGATAACCCCCTGTTCCCGGAACAGCGCATGCACTGCCGCTTCGTACTCCCGAAGCGTTTCCGATTTTCTAATGTTCTTTGCATAAGCTTCGTAATCTGAAAATGACTGTATCATATAAGACCAGATTTCTTTCATTTTAAACAGTACATTCCGTTCTCCGGATAAAAGCTCCTGATACTCCCTGTATATTCTGTCATGGAACCTTCGGTACAGTTCCTTTTTCTCCGCCTCCCGGCTTTCAGGCTTACCTGCGGTAAAACCGGAGGTCTCAGAGGAAGCTGCGTCCGCCATGCATTCCCTGCAGAGATCTGGATTGGCAATCACTCCCCGTCCAATCATCACAGAGGAAAGCCTTGGAAATTTGCCCCGGAGTTTTCTGAAATCCTGCGCTGAAAAAATATTTCCATTGTAACACACCGGATTGACGCTGTTTTGCAATGCCTCTGCAAATACCGCTTCATCCGGCAGATTGCTGTAGAAATCTTCCCTCACTCTGGGATGGATAATCAGTTCTTCTAACGGATACTGATTAAAGAGCTTCAGAAGTGTTTCAAATTCATCCGGATCTTCCATGCCGATCCGGGTTTTGATAGAAATGCGTATCGTAAGTTTTGAAAAAATCTCATCCAAAAAACGGTTCAGTTCTGTGGGATGAGCCAAAAATCCCGCCCCTTTTCCCTTTGCGGTTACCGTACCGGAAGGACAGCCCAGGTTCAGGTTGATTTCTTCATACCCATACTCCCCAAGGACGCCCGCCGTCCGGATAAAATCTTCCGGCCGGTTGGTCAAAAGCTGAGGAACCAGAAAAAGCCCCTGATTGTGCTCCGGAAGAACATCATTTTTCTCCCGGCTGCTTAAGCCTTTTTTCTGCTTCGGCACCAGAAAAGGGGTAAAGTACTTATCCACAGGGGTGAAAATGCTGTGGTATGCATTCCGGTAAATATATGTAGTAATGCCCTCTAACGGGGCAAGATAATAGTTCATGGTCTGCTCCCTGCTGATTTTCCTAATTCAATCGAAAATGCTTATTCTTTGTTTAATATCCGGTCAAGTTCTGTAATCAGCTTATCCTTCACGGCCGGTTTCAGAAAATAACCCGCCGGTTTTAATTTCAGCACCGCTTCAATATTGGCCCGGTCATTAACTGCCGTCAGAAATACCACGGGAATGTCTTTCATCTCCTCGTCGGCGCGGATCATTTCCAGTGTCATTTTTCCGTCGCAGACCGGCATTTCATAGTCCAGAAGAATCAAATCCGGCCGCTGTTTTCCAATGGAAGTCATAGCCTGGGCTCCGGAAATTGCAATGGCAACTTCATAACGCTCTTCCAGCATGGCCTTCATTGTCCGCAGGGTAGTGCCGTTATCATCTACCACCAGTACGCGTTTTCTGCCTCCGGCTGCTTTCTTTTCTTCTGCCGCTCCTGCCACTACCTGCTCCTTATTCAGCCCAAGCTTTCTGCAGGCCGCATTCAGAATGGTTGTGTTCTCCACCGGACGGATCAGATTTTCAAACTGGCTTTCTTCATAGTATTTGAAAAATTCCCTGCTCTCCTCCTCTGTTCCAATGGTCAGAACCGGCGTATCTTTATACTGGCTGCTCAGCAAAAAGAACATGGATGTGTCAATGCCGTATGCCCCAATCAGACTGATGACAACCAGATCGGGATTTACAATTTTCATCATCCCCTCCATAACCCCTGCATTTTCTGAACAAAGCTGTACATGGAAATATTGGGACAAAAATGTATTTGTCTCTTTCACCACACTATTCAATTTCCCTACCAGCAAAATTTTCTTCATGTTTCCTCCTCCAATCTATCTTCCCATCTGCCCGATCAGCAAATCTGCAAGACGGTCTGCCTCATCCGGGTCCAAATTCGTAACTGCTTCTGCAAGCTTTTGAATATTTTGTCCCATATCCTCCGGATATTCATAGGACTGAAGCTGGCTCATAAGCTGATCCGCCTGATCAATGTCCATCTGCTCCATGCTGACCCTTACCATCTCCACCAACGCCTGCATGACGGAATAATCTGTCACTGCTTCTTTGGCCTTGTCTTCTATACCGAAAACGCCTTGCAATTTCTGATGGTAACTGCGCCATTCTTCCAAAAACGCCCCCGTCATGGCATGGATTACATCTATTTTACCACCTTTTGCCGCATATTCCAATACCTTTGCAACCCCTGCCAGGGGAACAATTCCCACAGTAGCCGCCAGACTCTTCATGGCATGAACCTGAATCCGGTACCGGTCTGCCTGCTCCGGCTCATTCAGCCGGTCATAGGCTTCCTCCAGACGGTCTGCCGCCGAATCAATCTGGCTGTAGAATTCTTTGACAGTATATTGAAGCAGCTCCATATCCGGCAGATGCAGCCAGGCGTAATTCCAGTCCAGGCCGTCCACCTGGGGAAGCTCTTCCAGGGAAATCTCCGGCTGCTTCCCGGCGGCTGTCTCATCTTCGCTCCCGTTTTCCGGCGCCTCCTTGAGAAGCTCCCTGGGCAGCATTCTTTTCAGCATATCTTCCAGCTTCTCCGGCACAATGGGTTTCGAAAGAAAATCATCAAATCCTTCCGCCAGATATTTTTCCCGGGCCCCTGCCACCGCATTGGCCGTCAGCACGACAATCGGCGTATCCTTACAGGGAAATTCCGTAAATTCTTTGATACAGTGCAGCGTTTCTACTCCGTCCAGTTCCGGCATCATGTGATCCAGGAAAATCAAATCATACGGATATTTCTGAACCAGCTCCAGACATTCTGTCCCGCCCTCTGCCTCTGTCACCTGAATCTGAGTTTCCTTCAACAGGCTTCGGAATACCTTGCGGTTGACTGCATTATCGTCCACCACCAGTACTTTGGCCTCCGGAGCCAGAAACTTTGTGCCGTAACTGTAATTTTCCGCAAGCTGACGCGCTCTGGCTTCAAAATCCCCGATGGGCGTGGCGTCCACAACCTTCTGCTCCAGTTCAAAATAAAACTTTGATCCTACCCCATAGACGCTTTTCACCTGAAGCTTGCTGCCCATTAACGTAAGAAGCTGAATGGTAATATTCATGCCAAGGCCGGTGCCTTCGATATTTCGGTTCCTGTCCTCTTCAATCCGTTCAAATTCCGCAGACAATTTGGGCAGATCTTCCTCCCGGATTCCAATGCCGGTGTCCTCCACTTCAAACCACAGATTTACCATTCCCGGCTTTGTCTCCCAGCTTCTGAGCCGCAGCCAGACAGAGCCTTCCAGGGTATATTTTACAGCATTGGTCAGAATATTGGTCAGCACCTGCCTCAGCCGCACATCATCTCCAAACAGCCTGGAGGGCACTCCCGGATCGATTTCCACTTCCAGTTTAATATCCTTATCCTTTGCCCGCTGAGCCGTCATATTTGCCAGATCGTGAATCAGGCTGCTCATGTCATATTCCACCGGTACAATTTCCAGTTTGCCGGAATCGATCTTGGAAAAATCTAAAATATCATTAATTAAGGATAATAACGTCTGGCCTGCCGTATAAATATCCATGGCATAGTCTTTGATCTGCTGTTCTTTGGCTTCACGCAGAATCATCTCGTCCATACCGAGCACTGCATTGATGGGCGTGCGGATCTCATGGGACATCCGGGCCAGAAACTTGCCTTTCGCTTCATTGGCGGCCATTGCTTCATGTCTTGCCTCATCTGCATCTTTCTTCGCCTGGGCAAGCTGAAGATTCTGCTGCTGGGCCGCTTTTACTTTTTCACTCAGCATCCGGGCGCTCTCTTCCGCACTGAACCGGTATTCTTTGGAAAGCTGCAGGGTATGCATAGCCGCCATCAGAACGCTGAATACCACCATACTGTACTGCCCCGCCGTATTGCCGTAGGGATTCTGAAAAACCGTGTTCATGATTACATTGGCAATTCCGCCTGACAAAAGCACTACCACTGCCAGTATCGCAAGCAACGCCTGATAAATCTTTTTCTGATATTCCAGTTGGATCAGGCTTGCGATTGCAACCACACAAATCAGTCCTATAATTACAGCCGAAATATTTGTCATTGCCGCCAGATGCACAAGCCCGGTTAGTTCCAGAATAATCTGTGCCACCGCATGGATGCTGGCAATCCACAACAGCCCGGAAAAACGCCGGGGAAACAAGGTGTGCAGGCTTTTTTCAAAATACAGCGCCAGAAACAGAGGAATCAGAAGAATCAGATACTCCTGCATCTCATAGGCTTCGTGCATATTATAAAACAGACTCAGCGTATCTGTTCTAATGAAGCAATAAATTCCTGACGCTAACCCAACAAGCCCCAAAAACACTTCTCCCCGGGCCGGCTGACAGGTGTACAGCCGTATCATTGCCAGTACGAACATGATAATCGCCACAATCATGATTAACAGACAGCAGCCAATGTCTGCCACATTGTTTCCTATAACTCCGATTACCATTGTGTCACGGGTTTCCATTTTGACTTCACTCACCGTTGCCGCCGCATCTGGTTCCCGGGAAGAGAAAACAAGCCATATTTCCCCTTCTTCCGCCGTATGAGGAATATCCACATAATTTTCCATATCTTCCAGGCGCTCTTGGGAAATATGATTTTCAGAACTGTCTTGCTCGCCGATACCATACTGATAAATCATCTTTCCGTCCAAAAAAACCATGACACTGGATTTTTTGGAGAAAAAACTCAAAGTCAGCCCTTCATAATCCGCCGGAAGAATATTTTTTAACACCACTATATCACCGGGATTGCTTGTTCCTTTCCAGGGCAGCTCCACACTCTGAAACATTTCCGGTTTCAAAGTATCTTTCAGCAGCTTTTTCACTTCATCCGGGCTTTGTTCCTCCACATTCGGCATATTCGCGCCATCCAATACCGCTGCCGTCCAGCCCTCATCGTATAAATGTTCCACCATCTGCGGCAAAAAAGAGAATTCCTCCTCACTTTGAAAGCGAAACAGTGCAATTACCATAAAAACGAGGGTAAAAAGAACAGAAATCCCAGCTATTTTTCGCAAATATTTCATATGTACTACCTTCCGCTGCATAGACCTGACAAAACTTTCCCTGCAGGCCCTGTAAAACGCCTTCCCAAACATATTTTTCCAATTCATAAAGCAGTATAACATTTCCTGTACCATAAAGCAATATTCCAATCACTGCACCATTTTTCCATTTCTTTCATATTGTATAAAAAGTAAATCAATAAAGAGAGGAATAACCATTATGGCTAATTATCATACACCATCTGACTGCGGCTGCAGCCAGAACACGTCACAATGTCCAATGCCCGAAAAACCCTGTCCCCTTCCTTCGCCGGGGCGGCCCATGATGCAGCGGCCCTGCCCTGCGGATATGCCGAAACGCCCCATACAGAGGCCCTGTCCCGCTCCCATGCCGGGACGGCCCGTAATGCAGCGGCCCTGCCCTGCGGATATGCCGAAACGTCCCATGCCAAAACCCTGCCCGGCTGACATGCCAGGCCCTAGCATGCCGGACTGCCCGTCAATGCCGGGAGCATGTCCCTGCTCCTCTGATCCGTTGGCAGGCATGCCGGTTGGAATGGCGTACGTTCCGTGGCAGTGCTTCCATGAGACATTTGAAGTAGATAAAGCGCTGCAGTGCGGAACGATTTTCCCGGAATTAAGTAAACCCTTTGCAGGGAAAGGAGGCTGCCCCAAATGAAAGGAAACCAAATGGAACAGATGAAATTATTTCAGTGGATTAATATGGTAAGCTTCGCGGTAAACGATATTGTGCTCTACCTTGACACTCATCCAATGGATCAGGAGGCAATCGCTTACTTTAATCATTTCCGCGAAGTGCGCATGAACGCTTTAAAAGAATATGAGAACTGCTACGGCCCCCTGACCATTGACACGGCAAAACCAGATCAGAAATGGCTGTGGGCAATGCAGCCCATGCCCTGGGAAGGAGGAATCTGCTAATGTGGAATTATGAGAAAAGATTACAGTACCCGGTAAATATCACCCAGACAAACCCGCAGATTGCCCAGGTAATCATCAGCCAGTTCGGCGGGCCTGACGGGGAGCTGGCTGCTTCCATGCGGTATCTGTCCCAACGGTATACCATGCCATACCGGGAAGTTGCGGGGCTGTTAACCGATATTGGTACAGAAGAACTGGCCCATATGGAAATGATTTGCGCCATAATTTATCAGTTAACGAAAGATTTATCTCCGGAAGAAATCAAATCCTCCGGTTTTGACAAATATTATGTGGATCACACATTGGCGCTTTGGCCTCAGGCGGCAGGCGGAATTCCATTCAATGCCTGTGAATTCCAGTCCAAAGGCGATCCCATTACCGATTTGACGGAAGATTTGGCCGCAGAACAGAAAGCCCGCAGCACCTATGACAACATTCTGCGTCTGGTGAAAGATCCGGAGGTTGCTGACCCAATCCGGTTCCTGCGCGCCCGGGAGATCGTTCATTTCCAACGGTTCGGTGAAGCAAACCGGGAAGATTGCAGTAAATCAAAACACACAAAATACAATCACTAAGACGCATACCCACACGCCCTCAAAGCTGTGGACTTCGGTTTTCACACTAAAAGAAAGGACAGCCAGTTTGACTGTTTCTTATCATTCTTTTTGCAGCTCAACATCTGTATTCGCACTTTCCGCAGACTTGACCTTAACACTACCTTTTTCTTCTTCCGAACCAACATTTGTTTCGTTCTCTTTTTCATCTTCTTTCTTATCCAGTGTCTTATCTGCTTTATCCTGTTCAGCCTTTTGATAATCCGATATGGTGTCTTGTGTTTCTTTTACCTTGTTTCCTATATTTTGGGTAATGTTGTCAATCTTTTCCTGCAAGTCTGCTTTTTCCTCCTCCGTTTGAGCAGTACGCAATTTCCCCTGCAAGTCTGTCCGCACTTTCTTCATGCCTGCAATTTGCTCTTTTGTCGTTGAAAGGGAAATAATCACTCCCGTATCTGCTGCGCCTGTTTTCTGGTTTCCGCCAATCATATCATCAAAGGAAGATTGTTTCTGCTGTTTCTCTCTGCGCTGTTCAGTCTGGTGTTGTCTTAACTGCATATTCAAGTTACTAATCTGCTGCTGTAATTCCTGCCGCTTCGTCATTTTTTCTTCCTGCGTCATATCTTTGTTGGAAGAAAGCTCCTGCAACTGCTTTTGTGCATTGGCAATCTGGTTCTGGATATTCCGGCTGTAAGAATCTGTTGCTTGATTTATTCCCATTTGCCGCACTTGTGCATTTGCTCCATTGATACTGCTAATTTCCATTTTCCTTTTCCTCCTTGACCTTAAATAAAATTGGAAATGCTTTTCCCGTTAAACCTTTAAGTCCAAATTTGCACCGACCCCTACCTGCTGTTTTGAATTTGCTCTGCCTGCATTATCTTCTTTGGCTGCTTCAATAATTGTCCGAATATCTGTATCATTCAGATAAATCATGCCGTTTTTGGAAGCTGCCAATTTTTCATTTAGAAGCTGTTCCGCTTTGTTTGGAGTTGATTTTTCTTCAATCTTTCCATCTGCGCTATCTTCTTTTACTTCTTTCTTTTCTTCTAATGTTTCAGACAATTCTTTTTCCTTTTCAGCCGCCTTTTCTTTTGTCTTTTCAAGCAGTTTCTCAGAATTTTTCTTCCTTTCTTCCCGGAGCTTATCGCTCAATTTTAACATACCATCGTTTCTGCCCTGCATTCTGCAATGATAATTTCCATTCTCATCAATATAACTATGCTGATACACGATCGTCCAGCCACTGGCTTTTGCCATGCTTTCTGCCAATTTAGACATAGACTCAACGCCTTTTATCATGTCTTTCATATCCTTCTCTTTTTCGGGGTCATTCTGCATTTTTTCCAAAAGTTTTGGATTAACAGTCAATGACTTGCCGTTTTTGGCTGATGAACAGGCATTTCCAACCTTAAAATCTACACTTGGAACAAGTTTTGCTAGTCCATTTGCATAATCAGTTGTCCTTTTTCCCTTATTACTTTCCACTGTTTCCGTTGTTTTTTCTGTTTCCTTTTTCTTTGCGCTGTTCGCTGTACTGCTTTCTGCTACGCTCTGCGCTGCGTAGCTGCTGTAATTGTTTGTAATCTCCATTGCCATGATTTTGTCCTCCTTGATAAAAACTTTATTTGAAATCCATTTCTATGTTGCACTTATAGTATTTTAAGCAATTTTACCCGCCAATCGGTCAAGGGATTTTCATAAGGGATTTTGACTACCTGCTCCTTTGAACCAAATTCATAAAAACAGTGACACCCAATCCCTCCAACGCCGGGAAGTTTATAAAAACCTCCAAAAACAATAATAATCTCCCCCTTTGCATTATTTTCCTGCAAATAACTTTCAAATGTTTTCCTGTCTACATAAACGAAATTGTCATCATAAGAAATCATTTGTTGCAATTCATCATTGGTATCTTGGAATGTAACATTTTTACCGTCAAATCCATATGTATAGATAGCGTTATTTGCAATATTTCTGTCATAAGAAATATGATTTATCCATATACCCGTTGCTGCTATGCACAATACCGCAGCAATCAATGTACTAACTGCCACAATCCGTCTATATGGTTTATACCGGGCAATCCTTGTTACTCTCTGCCGGATATTTTGATATTCTTTATCTCCTGTAAAGGTAGCATACATATTGAAATCTTCACTTTCTGCCTGCAATATCCTCATGCTTTTTAATAATAGCTGCCCGTATGTATATGCTTTTCTTTGGCTTCTTTGGATTGTTACAAAGTCGCAGATTTCCTCCATATCCTCCCGAAAATATCTTGTGCCTATGGTAAGAAATGGATTGAGCCATAATATAACCCGCAATATATCCCACAAAAAATAAAACAGCAAATGCCCTAACTGGATATGCGTCTTTTCATGGAGCAGAATTGTCTGTAAATCCTTTTGGTCATATTCTTTCAGTATAACTTCCGGCATGATTATCTTTGGTCTGAATATTCCTATGGTGGACGGTGTAACAGGCATTTTGGTAACATAGATACAAGTACCCTCAACTTCTCTTTTTTCCATACCTGCAACCAGTTTTTTCAACTTTCTTTTTTTATAAAATAACCGGGCGGCATATAAAAATACGCCGCATAAGTAAACCCAATTTATCCATACATGGATTTGGCAAATTCTAGCCCACCAAGAAAACAATATTGCACCGATTGTATCTTCATAAAAAAATTTTATCTTCCCTACAAATAAGACTGGAAGAAACAAACTCCATAATGTACCTTTTAGGAATACCTTGTTTTTCAACAGAGTTTTCCGCAGGAGAAACACAAATGCAAATATCACGAAAGAAATCTGAACACACTTTAAAATCTGAATGACATAATAAATAGCCGCAAGGTTCAAAAAACTTATCCCACTATTCCAAATTTCCTGTACCGTCATTCTTTATCATTATCCTTGTCTTTGCATTTATCCAAGATTTCTTCCAATTCTTGAAGCTGTTCTTCCGTTAGCTTTGCACTCTGCAAAAGAGCCGCCATTGCGTTCTTCCGGCTGCCCTCAAAATAGCTCTCTACAAACTTCCGGCTTTTCTCCCTTTGGCATTCCTCTTTTGACTTTTCAACGGTATAGTGGTAAACCCTTAAATCATGTTCATCTACGGTATAGCTTAAAACGCCTTTCTGCCATAAACGGTTCAGCAGGACACGCACCATTCTAGGCGACATATCTGACCTGCCCTGCATTTTCTTGATAACTTCCTTTGCGGTCATGGTAGGCGTATCATTCGCCCAGAACACTTCCATAATCAGCCATTCGCTCTGACTGGGAGTAGTTTCTCTTTCCATGCTGTTTAGCCTCCTTTTTATTATTCTTATATCTATATCGGACAAAATTCGATTTTTGTTAATGTTTGTTCCAAATATTTGTTAATGTTTGTTGATTTTTTATCTTTGCGTTTGCCTGTCCCGCTGTTGCTGCTTCGCCTGCCGCAAAATACTGTCTACGTTCTGCTTGATTGTATCATACTGCTTTACTTTCTTTTTCAGTTTCCCGTACTCTTGATACAGCTTGTCTTTCTTCTCCGTAAGCTCCTTGTACTCCGTATGCAGCGTTTTGAAGTCGGGCAGTTTCCCGCCGTTCCTTGCCGCCTGCAACGTCTTAGCGGCGGCTTCGTGAATGATAATGCTGCTCTCATTGCCACGCAGGAACTTTTCTTTGTCCTTTGCCTTTTTGTACTGCGTATAAATCGCCTTTGAGGGATTGGGTACTCAATCCCTATGAATGAGTTTTAATAGGAACACTGTAATATCAAGGCTTTTCGGAGCCAGCAACCACAAAAAAATATTATTTGAGCTATCACATTACGCAGAAAGCCGTCCGGCATGAAAAAACGGGCGGCTTTTTTGCGTGGATAGCCGGGAGGGAGGCGAAAAAATAGTAACAAATTTTTAGCGCAAGATTTGTGCAACATTCACGAAATTAAAAAAGGAGGTAACGAATGGCAGACGAAAAATTAAACGTGAGCCCGGAGGAAAATCCCCAGCCCAGCTTGTTTGATGCCGGCCCGGCGGGTGCTCCTGCCCAGGACGCTCCCACCCCGGAGCCCCCGGCCCCGGAGAACGCCCCCGAGCAGACTGGCGGCGAACCACCCGCCCAGGATGCCCCGGCGGGTGCTCCCGGCGAGGTGAGTGTCTCCGCTGACCAGATTGAAAAGCTGATGGCGGAGCGGCGGGCGGCGGAACGTGCGGAGGTGGAAAAGAACGAGCCGCCCGAACCGGAACAGCCGCCCACCCCGGCCCCGGAGGAAAAGGCCACCGGGGAAAAGAGGCCCGCCAAAAAGGACAAGGCCGCCAAGGAAAAAGCGCCCGAGCCGGATAAGCCCAAGGGCAGGCGGGGCCGCAAGCCCAAGGAAGAAAAGGCGGGGCCCGGCGAACCGGGAGGGACGGGAGCCCGCCGTGGCCGCCCAGCCAAGGCTGATAAGGCGGCCACGGACAAGCCCCCGTCCCCACCTCGAGACAAAATGTCCCAAAGCAAGGGGGCCAAGGCCGCCACGGTAAAGGGCAGGGAAGAAGCCCCTGCCGCTCCCCAGCCTGCGCCGGAGCCGCCGCCCCAGCCCCGTGACGCGACCCGCGCTGAAAAGGAAGAGATTGTATATCTCAAACTTTCGGAGCTGTTCCCGTTCAAAGACCATCCTTTCGGTGTGCGGGACGATGCGGAAATGAAAGGGCTTGTGGAGTCCGTCAAGGACAACGGCGTACACCAGCCCGCTCTGGTGCGCCCCCGGGAGGGCGGAGGCTATGAAATCATCGCGGGCCACCGCCGCCAGCGGGCCAGTGAGCTGGCCGGGTTCGTAAATATGCCGTGTATCGTCCGCAACATGACGGACGATGAGGCCATCCTTGCGATGACGGACGACAACCTGCGCCACCGGGAAAAGATTCTGCCGATGGAAAAGGCCCAGTCGCTGAAAATGCAGGTGGAGGCCATCAGCCATCAAGGGACGAAGATGGAGGGCGTGGCCGCCGGGGACGTTGGAAAACGCTCCACGGAAATCGTGGGGGAACGGAACGGCATGAATTACAAGCAGGTACAGCGGTATATCCGGCTGACCGAGCTTGTGCCGGAGCTCCAGTCTATGGTGAACGAGAAAAAGCTGTCTTTCACCCCCGCCGTGGAAATCTCGTTCATCAAGCCCAAAAACCAGAGGTTTATCGCCGTTTCCATTGAGGGCGAGCAGGCATCCCCCTCGCTCTCCCAGGCCCAGGAGCTCCGCAAGCTGGATAAGGACGGGAAACTGAACGGCGATGTCATTGACGGCATTTTGAGCCGTGAAAAAAAGGAGGTAGACAAAGTGATTATTTCCGCCGCTGAACTGAACAAGTATTTCGGCAAGGACGCCACGCCCCGGGAAATGAAAGACCAGATTATGTCCCTGCTGGCCGAATGGAAAGAGAAACAGCCCCCGGAGCGCACCGCCCCGGAGAAAAAGACCGACCGGGAAAAGTAAGCCTTGAGACATTTTGTCCCGAGGTTTTTCTCTTTCCCGCGCCCCTCCCCCGCGCCTTGCATAGCGTTCTTTTAGAGAGGGGCTCTGGTGGTATATCCCCCGTCGCCGCCTACTACTGAGCACAGCCGGGAGTGGGCGGTCAAGGGGCGGAACGCCCGCCGCCTGCGGCGGCTTGCCCTTGACGGCCCGCCCCGGCTGTGCCACCCCTCCCGGCGCGGCGGGGGATATATCCTCCAGAGCCGCCCCCTTTCCCATGAATGGGAAAGGGCGGGGGGATAGGTTTGAACGACAACTATTAAAATATCGGAGGTAAACGACTATGAAACGACCCCTTGCTTACATCACCGCCGCTTGGTATGGCGGCGACACGGAAAATGCGGAGCTGGCCGCGCAGTACTGCCGGGCGGTCTACGATGCGGGCTTTGCCCCTATCTGTCCGGCCTTGTTCCTGCCCCTTTTCCTCAATGACGCGGTTCCCGAGGAGCACAAGAGCAGCATCGACATTGGCCGCGACCTGCTCCGCCGCTCCCGGGTGCTGGTGGTGTGCGGGCATACCGTCACCGAGTCCATGAAGAACGACATCGCTGTGGCCCAGCGGCTTGGCATCACCGCCACCACCCTTGAGGGCATTTTGACCGTCAAGGGACAGGGCCGCCGCTGACGTGGCCGCGCTGTTCGAGGCGTACATCACCAATCTGGGGAAATACAACGAGGGCGAGCTGGTGGGGGAAACGCTGAAATTCCCCACCAGCCCCCAGGCGGTGGAGGCGCTGTTAAAGAATATCGGCGTGGACGGCATACGCTACGAGGAATTTTTCATCACCAGCTTTGACGGCGATGTGCTGGGGCTCTATGACTATCTAGGCGAGTATGAAAATCTGGACGAGCTGAACCATCTGGCCTGCCTGCTTTCGGAGCTCCCCCAAAGCGAGATTGAAAAATTCGAGGCCGCGCTCCATATGGGGGCGCATACCTCCAGCGTGGCGGACATCATCAACCTTGCGGAAAATCTGGACTGCTTTGAATTTTACCCGGAGATTGAAAGCGAGGAGGATTTGGGCCGCTATTTTGCGGAGGATTTGCCGATCCCCGCCGAGCTGAAAGACTACTTTGACTATGAGGCATACGGGCGGGACATATCCATCAACGAGGACGGCCACCTTGCCCCCGGCGGCTATATCGTCCAGACGGGCGATATTAAGGAAGTCTACCACGGGATAGAGGATATTCCCAAGGAGCACAAGGTTTTTGCCCTCCCCCGGCTCTCCATCCGGGAGCAGATGGCCGCCTACAAGGAAGTAATTGACCGTTCCTCTCTGGCGGCTGAACGCAAGCACCCGGAAACGGGCCGGGAGGAGCGGTGACTTCGAGACATTTTGTCCCAAAGGCCGGAGGGCCTATCCCCCATGAAAGGAGGCGGTTTTGATTGATTGACGAGGATGTTTCCCGGCGCACTATCGCATTATCCATGCGGACGGGAAAGCTGACGGCCCGGGTGCTGGCCTATGCGCTCCGGGCGGCTGGCCGGAAGATACAAAAGGAACGCCGGGCCCACCAGACGCCCCACGGCAGGCAGTCCGTGAAAAAGCTCATGGCCCACGGCGCGGCGACCAACAGCATCGAGCTCACCGGGGCCCCAAAGGAATTTGACCGGGTGGCCCGGAAGTGGAATGTTGACTATGCCTTTTACAAGACCGGGCCGGACAAGTATCTGCTGTTCTTCAAGAGCGGGCAGGCGGACGCAATCACCGCTTGTTTTTCCGAGTATTCCCGCCGGGTGCTGGATAAGGCAAAGACTGACCGCATACCCATCCGGGAACAGCTCAGACGGGCCGCCGCCGAGATACTGCATAACCCCGACCACAAGAAAGACCGCGTAAAGGAGGCCGCCCATGAGGACAGATAAGCTGAAAAAGTACCTTTTGCCCAACCTCCCCTATCTGTTCATCGGCTGGGCCTGCCTAAAGGTGGGGACGGCCTACCGTCTGGCGGCGGGGGCGGATTTGGCCCACAAGCTGGTGGGGATGGTGGCGGCCCTCGGCCCGGCCTTTGCCGACTTAGCGCCGGGGCTTGCTCCCTTTGACTGGCTCACTGGCATCGCGGGGGCCGTGGCGATCCGGCTGGTTATCTACCAGAAGAGCAAAAAAGCCCAAAAATATCGCCGGGATGAAGAGTATGGTTCGGCCCGCTGGGGAACGGAAAAAGACATCAAGCCGTTCACCGACCCCAGGTTTGAGAACAACATCATTCTGACCGGGACGGAATTTCTCACCACCAACACCCGGCCCGCCGTCCCCGCCAACGCCCGGAATTTGAATTGCTGTGTTGTCGGTTCCTCCGGCTCCGGCAAGACCCGGTTCTGGCTCACGCCCCAGCTTCTGCAGGCCCATTCCTCCTATGTGGTGGTAGACCCAAAAGGCGGGGTGCTGGAGCAGGCCGGGTATTTCCTGCAAAGGAAAAAGGGATATAAAATCAAGGTTTTTAACAGCATTGATTTTTCCCGCTCCATGCACTACAACCCGTTAGCGTATATCCGCAACGAGGCCGACATTTTGAAATTCGTCAATACCTTAATAGCCAACACCAAAGGCGAGGGCAAGGAGGGCGACCCGTTCTGGACGAAATCAGAAACGCTCCTATACTGCGCCCTTATCGCCTATATCATCTTCGAGGGCCCGGACGAGGATAAAAACATGAATACCCTTGTAGACATGATTTCCGGCATGGAGGTCAAGGAGGACGATGACGACTTTATGAACGCGGTGGACTATATGTTCGCCGGGCTGGAAAAGCGCAAGCCGGACTGTTTCGCGGTCAAGCAGTACAAAAAGTACAAGCTGGCCAGCGGCAAGACGGCGCGGAGCATACTTATTAGCTGTGGCGCAAGGCTGGCCCCATTTGACATCCCGCAACTCCGGGAGATTATGAGCTATGACGAGATGGAGCTTGACAAGCTGGGGGACAGACGGACGGCGGCGTTCTTCATCATCAGCGATACCGACACCACCTATAACTTTATCGTGGCCCTTGCCTTTTCGCAGATGTTCAACCTCTTGTGTGAACGGGCGGACAACGTACATGGGGGCCGCCTGCCCCATCATGTGAGGGTGCTGTGGGACGAGGCCGCCAACACCGGGCAAGTGCCCAACCTCGAAAAGCTGGTGGCGGTCATCCGCTCCCGGGAGGTGAGCCTGACGCTGTTCTACCAGCAGTTGGCCCAATGTAAGGCAATCTACGACAAGAACGCCGAGACGATACTCGGCAACATGGACAGCGTGGTATTCCTCGGGGGCCGGGAGGCCAGCACCATCAAGGAGATTTCCGAGAACTGGCTGGGCAAGGCCACCATCTCCATGCAGACCGAGGGCCGCTCCCGTGGGCAGTCGGGAAGCTACAACCAGAACACGCAACGGCTGGGCCGGGAGCTTATGACCCCCGCCGAGCTTGCCACCATGCCCGGCGACAGGTGCATCCTGCAACTGCGGGGCCTGCCGCCGTTCTACTCCCGGAAATACGATTTGAAACAGCACCCCAACTACCGATACACGGCGGAGGCGGACAAGAAGAAAAACGCCTTTTCGCTGGAGCGGCTTATCTGCCGCCGCATGAAAACGCTCAATCCCAACGAGCAGTACACCGTGTACGAGGCGGACGTGCCGGACGGAACGCCCATAGACGAGGACGAGGACATCCTCAACTATGACGATTTGGACGACCCGGACGCTTTTGTATAGCTTTGGGACATTTTGTCCCAAGGAGTAGCCAGCCGCCTACACCGGGCGGCTTTTCTTGTGCCCGGGAAAATCCCGGAGAAATGGAGGACTATATGGCATTTTTCGCATCCGCTATCACCACTTTGCAGACCCTTGTTATCGCGCTGGGCGCGGGCCTCGGTGTTTGGGGCGTTGTCAATCTGCTGGAGGGCTACGGCTCGGACAACCCCGGCTCAAAAAGCCAGGGCATGAAACAGCTCATGGCGGGCGGCGGCATTATCGTCATCGGCACGACACTCATCCCCCTGCTGTCGGGGCTGTTTTAAGGGCGGCGGCTTATGGACTTTCTCACCAACTGGCTCACGGACTGGCTGAAAGAGCTGCTGATTGGCGGCATCATGGGGAACCTTGAGGGGCTCTTTGATACCGTCAATGCCCAGGTCGGAGAGATTGCGGTGCAGGTAGGGACGACCCCGGCGGCATGGAACGCCGGGGTTTTCTCCCTCATCCGCCAGCTTTCCGAGACGGTGATTTTACCCATCGCCGGGCTGGTGCTGACCTTTGTAGCCACCTATGAGCTCATCCAGATGCTCCTTGAAAAAAACAATATGCACGAGGTTGACGTGGCGAACCTCTACAAATGGATGTTCAAGACCGCGTGTGCGGTGCTGATACTTTCCAACACGTTCAATATCGTGATGGCCGTCTTTGACGTGTCGCAGAGCGTGATTTCCCGCTCTGCCGGGCTGATACAAGGCTCCACGGCGGTTTCGCCGGATATGCTGAACAACCTTCAGACCACGCTGGAGGGGATGGATTTGGGGCCGCTTTTAGGTCTGTGGCTCCAGTCCTCCGTCATCGGGCTCACCATGCAGGCGCTGGGCATCATCATCTTCGTGCTGGTGTACGGAAGAATGATTGAAATATATCTGCTGACCAGCCTTGCGCCTATCCCCGTTGCCACCCTCTCCAACCGGGAGGTGGGCGGCATGGGGCAGAACTACTTAAAATCCCTTTTCGCCGTGGGCTTTCAAGGGATGCTGATTTTAGTCTGTGTCGGCATCTATGCGGTGCTGGTGCAGAACATCGCCGCCGGGGGCGACCCCATCGGCGCGATATGGGGAACCGTGGGCTATACGGTGCTCCTCTGCTTCATGCTGTTCAAGACCGGGACAATCGCCCGGAGCATCTTCGGGGCCCACTGATTTAGCGGCACTTCGGGACATTTTGTCCCAAAGTCCGGGAAAGGAGGCCGGATATGCCGAGACGGTACAAGCTGGGTCCGGAGGGTGAGATGCGCCGGGCATGGGGCGGAAAGCTC
Organism: Lachnospiraceae bacterium; assembly: GCA_910575555.1. Classification (GTDB taxonomy): domain Bacteria; phylum Bacillota; class Clostridia; order Lachnospirales; family Lachnospiraceae; genus Petralouisia. The sequence goes on from CAJTFX010000001.1 coordinate 101,366, forward strand.
CCGGAGGAATTTGACCAGCGGGATATGCTGGCGTTCATGGCTGAAACCGACCTGCAACTGCAGGGGGCGGTATCAGCGGAAACACTGTCCGCGATACACGCGGCAGGCTACGACTATACGGGCGGGGCGGTCATCCCCCGGCCCGGAAAGGAGGATTTATCTATGGCGAACACACAGACGGCGGTGCAGACCGCTGAAATGGCAGAGGCCGCCCAGGAGGAAATGCGCCGTCTGATTTTCGAGGCCCCCATCGCGGAGCTGGCCGAGCACCAGGGCATCACCATTGACGAGGCCGTGGCCCTGCGGGTGGAGCAGAACCTTGCCGCCGCCACTATCCCCATCGAGGTGACGGTGCGGCCCATTGAGCCCCAGAACAAACTGATAGGCTTTGCCAGCGTCAATTTCGGCGGTGTGGTGGTGGACGACTTCAAGGTGGTGAACGGGCAGAACGGCATATTTTTGGGTGCGCCCTCAAAGCCCGACCCCACCAGCAGATCCGGCTACCGGGCCACGGTGCGTATCAACGACCGGGGAACCCAGGAGCGGCTGAACGCGGCGGGGGTGGAGGCGTACCATTCGGCGGTTGAGAAACTTATCGCCCGGGCCGAGGCGGTGCGCCCCGCGCCCATCCGGGAGCAGATGGATAAGGCGGGAAAGGAGGCCGCGCAGAAAAATGCCGCCCGCTCCGCCCCGGCAAAGGGAAAGGAGGGACGGGATGGCAGATAGCTTGGCCTTGGGACAAAATGTCCCAAAGTCCCCGGAGGGCCCGGTGCTGGAGCCCCCCGGTCTGTTTCTGATGGACGGCATCGCGGGCCTGCGCTCCCTCCCGGAGCACTCGGTGGATATGCTGCTGACCGACCCGCCCTATGGCACGACCCGCAACTATTGGGACGTGCCTTTGCCGCTCCCGGAATTGTGGGAGGCGGTGCGCTGGGCGGTCAAGCCCTCCGGGGCGGTGCTGTTCTTCGCACAGTGCCCCTATGACAAAATCCTCGGCGCGTCCAACCTTTCCATGCTCCGCTATGAGTGGGTGTGGTATAAGAGCCGCTGTACGGGATTTCTCAACGCCCGCCGCGCCCCGCTGAAAAAGACGGAGAATATTTTAGTGTTTTACCAAAAGCTCCCCCTCTACAATCCGCAGTTTGAGCAGGGCAAGCCCTATAAGAAAATCGCATCCCAGCGCGACCAGAGCCCCAACTATGGGAAGTTTGTCCGCTCCGGCAGCGGCTCGGAGGACGGGCGGCGGTTCCCGGGGAACCTGCTTTCATTCCAGACCGTGGCCCATACCGTCCACCCCACCCAAAAGCCCGTGAAGCTGTGCGAGTATCTGATAAAGACCTATACCGCCCCCGGCCAGGTGGTGGCGGACATCTGCGCGGGCTCCGGCACAACGGCCATCGCCGCGCTGAACACGGGCCGGGAATTTATCTGCTTTGAGACGGCCCCGGCCTTTTACGGCCCGGCCACGGAGCGCATCACACAGGCGCGGGCGGCTGTGGCCGCTGGCGGAAAGGGATTGTGATTATATCAAAACTTCGGGACATTTTGTCCCAAAGAAAGGAGGCTTGAAATGCCCTATGTGAATGTACCTAACGACCTATCCAAAATCAAGACAAAGATTGCTTTCAATCTGACAAAACGCCAGCTTGTGTGCTTTGGCGGCGCGGCCCTTGTGGGAGTCCCCTCCTACCTGCTGGCCCGGAATACCTTTGGGAACACGGCGGCGCTGTTTCTGATGCTGGGCATCATGCTCCCGGCGTTCCTGCTGGCGATGTATGAGAAAGACGGCCTGCCGCTGGAAAAGGTAGTGAAGAACATCATCCGGGCCCGGTATCTGCGGCCCGGGGTAAGGCCCTACAAGACCGGGAACATCTACGCGCCCTTTACCGGGCAGGCGGGAAAGGAGGCAGTGAATGGAAAACCGAACAAGCAGGCGAAAGAATAAGGCGGCGTTGTCCGCCCAGCAGTCCATCCCCTATGTGGCGATGCACCCGGACGGGGTGTGCCAGCTCCCCGGAGGGCTCTACACAAAGACCGTGGAATATGAGGACATCAATTATTCCGTGGCATCCACCGAGGATCAGTCCGCGATTTTCAGCGGGTGGAGCTCGTTCCTCAACTACTTCGACAGCGCGCTCCCCGTCCAGCTCTCCTTTATCAACCGCCGCTCCCACTCCACCAGCCGCTACCATGTGAACATCCCCGCCCAGGCGGACGATTTTGACAGCATCCGGGGCGAGTTCGTGGGGATGCTCAAACGGCAGATTGCCCGCTCCAACAACGGGATTGAACGCTCCAAATATATCACCTTTGGCGTGCCCGCCGAGGGCATCGCCGCCGCCCGGCCCCGGCTCGACCGGGTGGAGGCGGACGTGATGGGCAACCTCCACCGGCTGGGCGTGCCCTCGTCCCCGCTGGACGGGCGGGAGCGGCTGGCCCTCTTACACGGGCAGATGCACCCCGGACGGCGGGAGCCGTTCCGCTTTTCATGGGGCGATATTTCCAAAACGGGCATGGGTACAAAGGACTTCATCACCCCCAGCGGCGGCTTTGACTTCCGGGGCTCCCGGTTCTTTCGGGTGGGCGGCTTTTGGGGCGCGGCGTCCTATCTTCAGATTTTGGCGTCCGAGCTTTCTGACCGCCTTTTGCGGGAGGTTCTGGAGCTGGATGCGGAGCTCACCGTCACCATGCACATCCAGACCGTTGACCAGTTAAAGGCGATAAAGACCATCAAGGGGAAAATCTCGGACATCGACAAGATGAAAGTGGAGGAGCAGAAAAAGGCCGTCCGCGCCGGGTATGACATGGATATTCTTCCCCCCCCGACCTTATCACCTTTTCCAAGGACGCGGCGGAGCTGTTGGGGGATTTGCAGTCAAGGAATGAGCGGATGTTCCTTTTGACGTTCACCGTCATCAACCTCGCCCCCACCCGCCAACGGCTGGAAAATGACGTGTTCACCGTCTCCGGCATCGCGCAGAAATACAACTGCGCCTTAAAGCGGCTGGACTGGCAGCAGGAGCAGGGCTTTATGTCCTCGCTGGCCCTGGGCTACAATGACGTGCAGATACAGCGGGGCATGACCACCAGCTCCACGGCGATTTTCATTCCCTTTATGACAAGGGAGCTCCGCATGGGCGGGCAGGCCCTCTACTACGGCATGAACGCACTTTCCCATAACGTCATCATGGCTGACCGGAAAAAGCTGAAATCCGCAAACGGGATGTATCTGGGCTCCACGGGCTCCGGCAAGAGCTTTGCCGCCAAGCGGGAATTGATAAACGTATTTCTGGCGACCCAAGACCGCATCGTTATCGTTGACCCGATGGGGGAATATTCCCCGCTGGTGCGGCGGCTGGGCGGGCAGGTCATCGAGATCGCCCCGGACAGCCCCCACCATATCAATCCGATGGATATTCAGATGGGGCTTAATGACGAGGACAGCCCCCTTTCCATGAAAGCGGATTTTCTTCTTTCGCTGTGTGAGCTGGTGGTGGGCGGCAAGGACGGCCTGCAACCCATAGAGAAAACCGTCATTGACCGCTGTGTGCGGCTGGTGTACCGGGAGCTTGCGCTGGGACTGGAGGGCGCAAAAATGCCTTTGCTCCAAGACTTGTACGAGGAGCTCTTGAAACAGCCGGAGCCGGAGGCAAAGCGCGTGGCAACGGCCCTTGAGCTCTACTGTACGGGCTCCCTCAATCTGTTCAACCACCCGACCAACGTGGACTTGAGCTCCCGCGTGGTGTGCATCGTGCTGAAAGGGCTGGGGGAGAACCTCCGCAAGATTGCGATGCACGTCACCAACGAGTTTGTCACCTCGGCGGTGCATACCAACTACCAGAACGGGGCGGCGACATGGTGCTACTTTGACGAGTTCCACATCCTCCTGCGCGACCCGCTGACCGCCAGCTATTTTGTGGCGGTGTGGAAGATGCTCCGCAAAAAGGGCTGTGTGCCCTCGGCCCTCACGCAGAACGTGAAAGACCTTTTGGCCAGCCGGGAGATTGAGAACATACTGGATAACACCGACTTCCTCGTCCTGCTCTCCCAGGCCCAGAGCGACCGGGCCATCATCGCAAAACAGCTCGGCATTTCCGAGCACCAGCTTTCCTATATCACCCACAGCAACAGCGGCGAGGGCCTGCTGTTCTATGGGAATGTGACGATACCCTTTGTTGACCGTTTCCCCAAGGGGGAGATTTACAACCTGCTCACCACCCGCCCGGAGGACATAGCCAATGACCAGAGGAACGAATAGCGCCGGGGACAAAGGCACTTCGGGACAAAATGTCCCAAAGTCCCCCAAGGGCCCCAAAACCAGAAAATCGAAATTCCGCATGGAAAGCGAACAAGAGAAAATCAGCAAGTCCAAGCTCCGCATGGAGACGCGGGAGGACAAGCTGAACCGGGCCCGGAAGAAGCTGGAGGGGAAAAAGCCCCCCAAACCCCGGGGCCCGGTGCGCCGGGTGCTGGGGGCCGCCGGGTGGAACGTCCACGGCTTTGTGCATGGCAAGGTCTACGAGGTGGAGCATGAAAACGTGGGAACCGAGGGGGCCCACCGCTCCGAGCTTGTGGGCGAGGCCGCTCTCCGGCAGGGGACGCGGTACGCAAAAAAGCGCATCCGGGAGCACCCGGCCCGGGCCGTCCATAAGGCCGAGACGCAGTACATTAAGGCCCGGGCGGACTACCAGTTCCGCATGGCCGCGCAGGAGAACCCGGAGCTTGCAAAAAACGCCGTCACCCGCTACTGGCACAAGCAAAAGCTGAAAAAGCAGTACGCCAAACAAGCGCGGCAGGCGGCAAAGCAGACCGCGAAACAAGGGGCCAAGGCCGCCGGGAAAACCGCCGCCGCCACGGAAAAGCTGGCGGAGCGAGCTGTGGCTTTCGTGAAACGGCATCCCGTGGGGGCGCTTATCGCGCTGGCCTGCGTGGTGCTCGTTTTATCCCTCCAGTCCTGCGCGTCCTCCCTCGTCTCTTTGGGAAACGCCGCCGCAGGCGCTGTGGGGGCCACCACCTACCCCGCCGAGGACGGGGATATGCTGGGGGCCGAGGCCGCTTATTGTTCACTGGAGGCGGAGCTCCAGCATTATCTGGATACTTACGAAAGTACCCATGACTATGACGAGTACCATTTTGATTTAGACGCTATCGAACACGACCCCTATGTGCTGGTTTCCATTCTGAGCGCATGGCACGAGGGGGAATGGACGCTGGCGGATGTCCAGCCCACCTTGCAGATGCTCTTTGACCGCCAGTACACGCTGACCGAAAACGTGGTAAAGGAGCGGCGGTACTACATCGAAACGGATACATGGACGGACGAGGAGGGCAACACCCACACTGACAGCTACCGGGTATATTACGATTACTTCATCTGCTATGTGACACTGGATAACTTCAACCTTTCCCATCTCCCGGTGTACATCATGGGGGAGGACAAGGTTTCCCGGTATTCCCTCTACATGGCTACGCTGGGGAACCGTCCCGACCTCTTTCCCGGCTCGTCCTATGTGGGGAAATATACCAACCCGCCGGAGGGCTACGAAGTGCCGGGGGAATATCTGGACGATGAGACATTCGCGGCGATGCTCTCCGAGGCCGAGAAATTTTTGGGCTATCCCTATGTATGGGGCGGGAGCTCCCCGGCCACGTCCTTTGACTGCTCCGGCTTTGTTTCGTGGGTAGTCAATCATTCCGGCTGGAACGTGGGGCGGCTGGGGGCCCAGGGGCTCTACAACATCTGCACCCGCACCAGCTCCCCCCGCCCCGGAGATTTGGTTTTTTTCAAGGGAACCTATGACACCCCGGGAGTCTCCCACTGTGGCATCTATGTGGGGGACGGGATGATGATACACTGTGGCGACCCTATCAGCTACGCCAACTTAAACAGCAGCTACTGGCAGGCCCACTTCTACGCCTACGGGCGTTTACCATGAAAAGGAGGTTTTCAATGGCGATTAGCAAGAGCGCAAAAATCATGGCCGAGATAGAAAAGGTCAAGGCCAAAATCAGCGACCAGCAGGCCCGGCTGAAAGAGCTGGAACAGAAACACAAGGAGGCCGAGAACGAGGAAATCGTGGACATCGTGCGGGGCATGAGCATTTCCCTTGAGGAGCTCCCGCTGGTGCTCCAGCGCATCAAGGCCGGGGACGCTTTGGGACAAAATGTCCCGAAGTCCCATAAGGGGGCCCCCGCAAAGTCGGATGACTTTGTGGGGAGAGGAGGAGCAAGGGAGCGGGCGGAGTTTTCGCCGCAGGCGGAAACGGAGTTGAGCGGACTTTGCGACGACGAGGAAAAGGAGGACGCGGAATGAAACTGAAAAAATATCGTGTAGTGGCGGCGGCTCTGTGCGCCGCTTTTTTGCTGTGCGGCATCACCACCACGGCCTACGCCGGGGGCGGTGAGGAATGGGAGGACGGTACGGGCGGCCCGGAGTGGGAGGGGCTTGATCCCGTGGAGCCCCCGGCCACCCCGGAGCCGGAACCCGAGCCCAACCCGTTCACCCCGGACGGGCAGGGGACGATGGTGGATAACGCCACCGACCAGGACGGCAAGGAATTTTTTACTATCATGGCGGCGGACGAGTCCGTGTTCTATCTGGTGATTGACCGCCAGCGGGAGACGGAAAATGTGTACTTTCTGAACGCCGTCACCGTGGCCGATTTGATGGCCCTTGCGGAGCCCTCCCCGGAGCCCGTCCCCGAACCGTTCCCGGAGCCGGAACCCGAACCTGCTACCGAGCCGAAGCCCGAGCCCGAGCCGGAAAAATCCGGCGGGGCGGGGACGCTCCTGCTGGTGCTGGCGGTACTGGCCCTCGGCGGCGGGGCCGGGTGGTACTTCAAGATTTACCGCCCCAAACAGCAGGCCGCCGCTCCCGGCGAGGATTTTGACGAGGCCGGGGAATACGGCGAGGACTATGGCGGCGGTGAGTATGACGACCTCCCCCCGTGGGATGAGGAAGAAGAAAAGGAGGACGGAGAATGAATTTCACATCGAACCCTTTGGAACGGGAAATGAAACGCCGCCCACGGCCCCGGGCTCCCCGCCCGGAAAAGCCCCGGGAGGGCTCCCGGTGCTGTGGCTGTCCCTACTGGCGCGGCATCCCCTGCGGCTCCTGCTTTCAGAGCCTTTTGAAAAAACCGGGCGGGAGGTGATATTTTGCGCGAGCTGACCCGTGAGGAAAAGGCCGCTATCCGCTCCCTTGTAGTAAAATGGTGCGCCAACTATGACCGGGAAATGGGATGCTTGCCTTTGGACTGTGAGTGCTATATGCTAGGGAAATGCTGGACGGGGGCTTACTGCCGCTACTTCCGGGAGGCGGTGCTCCCCTTAAATCCCGCATTGGAGGCCGCGCTGACTGACGGCCCGGCCCTCGGCCTGCGGCCCTGCGCCGGAGGGGAAAAGGGCGTTCTGTTCGGCGGCCTGCGCCGAAAATGCGCGGCGGAAACGCCAGCGCGGCTATATGCGGAAAAGGCGGCTGGACTGTTAGCTTTTGCCGCTTGAAAACCCGCTTGTATCAAGGCTTTCCGGGCGCGGTTCATGGGGGCCCGGTATGTTTCTATGTCCGGCCCCCGTTTCCCGGCCCAAAAGCTAACATCTGAGAGGAGGTAACTTTGGAAAAAGCGCAGGAATACAAGTATTATTCTACCCAGCGGCCCGTTGACATCGGCACGTTCCCCAATGGCAAGGAAAACCCGCCCATCCGGATCGAAAACTACGAGGGCCGGATTTGGGTGGAGCATGATACCCGGCTTGCATGGGGCGAGCTGGCCTATGCCCAGCCGCTCACGGAAAAGGAGCTCTATAATTACGAGCTCAAGCCATCCCGTGATAACCCGGATATGCGGCGGCTGATGGATACCCAGGCCCAGGTGGTGGGGAAATGGGAGGACGAGGGCCGCGTCCCTGATGGAAAGCGGCTGACATGGTTTTACCCGGATTTTGGGTGCTATGTGGTAAAAGAATTTGTTTCCCCGGAGCGGCTGGCCGAGTGTGCCCGTGGGGTGGAGCTCCAGCAGGAGGCCGCTGGCCGTAAACGGGCCCGGCAGGAAAAACCCCCGATTGCCGCACAACTGCGGGATGCTGGGAAACTGGCCGGGGAACGGCAGGCCCCCGCCGCGCCCAAACGGAACACGCCCGACCGGGGCGACAGGTAGGCATGGCCGGAAAAAAGCGCCGCCGCCCCGTCCATCTTCATGTGATGGTATCCGAGGAAGAGCAGGCGCTTATCCGGGAACGCATGGCCCAGGCGGGCATCCGCAATATGGGCGCGTATATGCGGAGGATGGCTCTGTGCGGCTATGTGCTCCAAGTTGACCTTGCCCCCGTCCGGGAGCTGGTGTCCCTCCAGCGGCGGTGCTCAAACAATCTCAATCAAGTGGCTATCCATGCCAACACCTACGGGGGGATTTACCCCGAGGAAATATCGGCCCTGCAACGGGACTACTCCGCTTTGTGGGGGCCTTTGTCTGATTTGCTGAAACAGCTTTCCGCGCTGGTGGAGCTGTGATTTGCTGGGGAGCGGTGCTGTGCCGCTCCCCGGCTTTTCGTACTTCGGGACATTTTGTCCCAAAGTTCCAATGGACTATTGCGGACTGATATGATATACTTTGTGTCATGTAAACAATATAAACGTAAGAGTTGATTTTTAATGTGAAAGAAGGAATTTTATGGATAACTTTAATGATAGCGAATATGCAATCCTAATAGGAAATCTATTACATGATACTCAATACATAGAAATTTCTAACATGGGAAAAATGGCTGGGCTTAGGAAACACGCAGAGGTTATGGTTAGAAAGATTTTGGACATTGGCAGCAGTAAGCAGTTAATGTTAGGGCAAATAAAAAAGCAATCTAATAATCCTGCTGTGAAAAGCGGAATGGATAGTTTGGGCGATGAATTAAGCGATAAATTAATTAGTATAGTAGGCAAAATCAATCCGCCTGGCAGAGATGGAACCCATACTCAACATACAGATGATTTTTCTGATGATGAAATAGCGGGCGTTGAGGATGCTATTTTAGATTTATATGCTCTAATTTTTATTAAGTATTTTTTAGATATTAAAGTAAGCATATATTCCACCCCTCAAATACTGCGTGAATTTTCAATCTTGCCACCAATTATTAGATATAAAACATGGAGTTTCCTGTATGAAAAAGATAAAAACAATATACAAGTAGTGGATAGATTGTGCTTGTCTATAATAAAACTATATGACAAGCCAACTGCTTATAAATGGCTGGAAGATAATTGCGAGGCGATTAAAAACATACCATACCCGACCAAAAGTGAAGTGGAAAAATACGATAGGATTCATAGTGTTGAGATAGCCCCTGGTATATATCAAGCGATTGTAACTTTGAATTTTGATCAATATAGTAACATGTATGATTTGCTGTATAGTAAGATTAGCGATGCCAGAACATCAATTAATGAATCGGGGAAAATGTACAGAAGTTTTGAAGAGGCTATCATACACTATAAACAGTATAAAAGTAGTATAGCTCAAAATATTTCGGAAGAAATAGAGAAACTTCAATCTTTAATGGATTTCGTTTATTTGGGAAGAAAGTCAAAAAGCGATATGTAAAGACAATATCATAAATTCAATAAAATTACTATGAACGAAAATGACGGAGGGTGATTTCCTTTCCGTCATTTTTCATGTCGAGAGGAGGTGCTACCACGGCCACGACCTACATCCGGCCCTACAAGCAGGCGGCGGGACTGAGTGCCGTCCAGACGATGGAGGAGCGTTTTGCCTACGGGCTCAACCCCCAAAAGCTGGGGGCCGTATCCTCCCACCTTTGCGACCCGGCCACAGCCGCTGCCGAGTTTCTGCTGGTGAAAAGCGAATACCAGGCGGCCACCGCCCGGCCCGTGGAGCGCGGGGCTCTGTTCTTCCAGATACGGCAGGCGTTCCCGCCCGGCGAGATCACAGCGGAGGAGGCAAACAAGCTGGGCTTTGAAACGGCGATGCGCTGGACGAAAGGCAAATACCAGTTTTTCGTCTGCACCCATACCGACAAGGGCCACATTCACAATCACATCTATTTCAACTCCACGGCTTTTGACTGCTCCCGGAAATTCCATAATTTCCTCGGCTCCAGCTTTGCCCTCCGGCGGTTGTCTGACCGGGTATGTCTGGAGCATGATTTGTCCGTGATACAAAATCCCAAACAGCACAGCAAGGGCCGCTTTCTCCACTATGGCCAGTGGGTGGGGGAAAAGCCGCCCTCCGCGCAGCAGCGGGTGCGGCTGGCAATCATCGCGGCTCTTGAAAAAAAGCCTGCCGACTTTGCCGCGTTCCTCCGGCTGATGGAAGAGTCCCGCTTTGCCGTCAAGCGCGGGCGGGGCGGCGTGGTTTCGTTCCTCGCGCCGGGGCAGGACAAGTACACCCGGCTCCGGGCATCCACCCTCGGCGCGGGCTTTGACCCCGAGGACATCCGGGCTGTTATCGCCGGGGAGCGGCCCCTCCCGGAGCTCCCCAAAGACGCGCCGCCCCCGATCCGGCAGGTGGGCCTTATCATTGACATCCAACAGCGCATGGCCGAGGGCAAGGGCCCGGCTTATGAACGGTGGGCGAAAGTCTACAACCTAAAACAGATGGCCGCCGCGCTCCAGTTTTTGCAGGAGAATAATCTGACCGACTATGACGCGCTGGCGGCCAAGACCACGGCGGCGGTTGACCGGGCCCACGCGCTGGCCGGGGAGCTCCAGACCACCGAGGCCGCCCTCTCCAAAGTCTCCGGGCTGATGGGGGCCGTGGTGGACTATGCCAAGGCCCGGCCCGTGTTTGACGGCTACAAGGCGGCCCGGTACTCGAAAAAATACCTTGCCGAGCACGAGGCGGAGCTTGCCACCTACCGGGCGGCCCGGGCCGCTATGAATGAATTGCTGGGCGGTGAAAAGCTCCCCAAAATGGACGCGCTGAAAAAACAGCGGCGGGAGCTGGCGGATAAGAAAAAGGCCCTCTATGCCGAGTATAGGCAGGCCCAGCGGGATATGCGGGAGGCCGTGGCTGTCAAGGCCAACATCGACCATCTGCTCGGACTGACGGACGGGCGGGACGATAAGGAACAGACGCGATAGCGGCGGTGACGCAGCCAACCTCTTTGGGACATTTTGTCCCAAAGAGCCGGGTTTGGGGAGGCTCCCCAACAAGCATTTTTGCGGGCCTGCGGCCCAGCAAAAATTTCGGAGTGTGGCCACACCCGAATTGCTTGCCATTTCGTGCGCTTCCGCTACATGGCGCAAAAAAACGAAGGTCACGCTTTCTTACGCATCCTCCGTTTCTCTGGCTTTCTTAATGCCCTCGGCTGTGGCTTCTATCACGACAAGCTCTTTTTCACTCATAGAATTTAGGAGCACATCAATGTGTTTTCTGCAAGAACTTGTCTGCGCCCCTCCGTCCGCATGAATAAACTGGTCAACTGAAATGTCAAACATAGTAATGAGTTTAACAAAAAGGTCAAAGCTGGGATATTGGCCCTTGTTCTCAATATTCATAATGGTACGGGAGTCACGGTCTACTAATTCCGCAACATAGGCTTGTGTCCAACCCTTTTCTTCTCTGGCTCTTTTGAGCGCCAGCCCGAGGCCGTGAAAGTCAAACCTTCTTTCATTTTGGTTCATTCTCATATCACCCTATATCATTCTACATTTCGTGTTAGATTATGAGAATGTAATGAAATTTGATGTAAAGTAGTATTTTATTTCGTGTTGCTTGCAAGTTAACTTTTCTGAGTTATAATTAAACAATAGCTCGATTGTCTATTATCACGCAGGTATGATAATCTTATAAATAGATGGAGGACAATATGAAAATTAGTCAGATAATTAAAGAAAAGCGAAAGCACTTGGGGTTAACGCAAGAAAATATTGCGGAGTATTTGGGTGTTTCAATACCCGCAGTTAGTAAATGGGAGAACGGAACAACTTATCCAGACATTACACTTCTCCCCGGCTTGGCCAGATTGTTAAAGACAGATTTGAATACGCTCATGTCCTTTAATGAGGAAATGTCTGAAGTGGAGATCAAAAATGTTGTTATGAAAGTTCAATCCATCATTCAGGAAGATGGGTTTGAAGATGGTTTTCAATTCGCTTTAGATCAAGTTAGGGCATTTCCAACTTGTGAAAATTTAATTTATTCGTTGGGTGTTTTTTTACAACCCTCTTTAGGATTGCAGTCAGTGGAGCATCAAAGTAAATATCGTGAAGAACTTGCTAAACTGTATTTTAGGATACGCAATAGCGAAAATATTGAAATAAAAAAAGAAGCAATTTCTTTTTTGTTCTATCTGCATTGTGAAAAAGAAGAATATGAAAAAGCTGCCACATTACTAAATGATTATCCCGCTGATACAAAGTTAATGATGGCATATCTACATCAACAAAAAAAGGAATATGAACCTGCGTGTGTTTTATTAGAGCATCGAATGTTGGAAATCGCAGTTGAAATGCAATCCATACTAATAGCTTTAACCCAGGTTTCTTTGTCTGAAAACCGGGGAGACGATGCCGAGGAATTGGCTTGCATCCAAGAACAGTTGGCAAAGCAATTTGGCATTTTAGAATGTACCGCATATACAGCTAAACTTGAATGTGCAATAAATAAAAAAGATGCGGAGTACTGCACAAAAATACTATCTTTACTCCTTGCTTCTATGGAGGGAAAGACGGATATTTCATCGAATATTTTATACAAGCATTTGAATTTATCCGATGATAACATGGAAAATCTGCCACGGCAGCTTTTATCATCAATGATTGAGCAGTTAAAATCTGAATTACACGATGAAACATCGTTTTTGAAAGAAAATTCCGAATTTCAATCGCTCTTGCGGAGATACAGAGAATATTTGGAGAGGTAGTTTATGCTTAAATTTATTTCAAAATTACAATGGTTGTTTTGGGTTGGGTTTTTAGGCGTTTTTTTTGATAACCAGTACCTAACTCTATTCTTCTTGTTCGGATTGTGTGGCTTTGCAAATGTATTTTCTCCCATGCGTAACAACATTCAAAATTTAATGTTTCTCGGTCAAAATTTATGGATGCTTGTTGGAATACTTATTGCACATTTTAGACATGGCTTTAAGCTCCCGGATAAAAACTCATATAAACCGCAAGTACAGTATTCACTCCCGTTTGATGGTGAGTGGTATATTGCAAACGGAGGGGTTGATAAAGAAACTTCACATTCTTGGTTTCTTCCGTCCCAGCGGTATGCTTATGATTTTTTTATTATGAACAACGAAGAAACCACTTTTTCGGGAGAAAGAGAACAATTAGAAAATTACTTCTGCTTTGCAGAAAATGTTTTGGCTCCGGCAGATGGTGTTGTCATTTCTGCGGTCAGTCACTTTCCAAATACCCCTATTATCGCAGAGGGACAGGTCGATTGTACCGCATCGGATGTGCGAGGAAACCATATCATTATTCGTCACAGCAAGCATGAATATAGCATGATAGCACATCTCCTTCCAGAAAGTATCTGTGTGAAAAAAGGAGATAGTGTCAGTAGGGGGCAAGTAATTGCAAAATGCGGAAATAGCGGAAATACAAGTGAACCGCATATTCATTTTCAAATTCAATATGGAAAGAGCTTTGCAATATCAGCAGGATTACCAGTCCTCTTTGCTCATATTATTGTTGACGGAAAGAAAACACCGCAAGGATTTATTACAAATGGTCATTATGTTAAAAATGATGATTTAATCTAACCTTACATTTAAGATTAGCCGCCCAACGGAAATAAAAAAAACCGTTGTTTCGGCGGCTGAATATCCATGCGCCAAAACAAAATACAGTAGCCTTACGGCGGTTTTGAAATAGTAAATTTCAAGGCCGCCGCTTTCTTTTGAAAAAATGGAAAACGGAGGGTGTGTTAAAGTCGCCCATTTTTAAGGACACGGCGGTATCCAGGAGGTATCATTATGTCCTTTTTTATCTGCACTCAACTTAATTTGTTAAAAAAAGTTTAGCCCCTCCACCGGGTTGCTCTGGCCAGCAACACGAAATTTGTAAGTACATAAAGAACTGCGTCATTTCATGCGCCCGCACAGCACAACGCTGCGCGGGCGTTGTCGTTTTTTGTCGGCTCCACTTTGGGACAAACAGTCCCAAGGTGCGGGGCGGCTCCCCCAGGTGCCGCTCCCCGCCGCCCTCCATATCGTTTCCCGCAACCCGACCACAAAAAACGATATGGAGGTACATACCATGACGATTATCAATTTGCGCGACTTTTACTACTGGTACACCCAGGACGAATATATTGAGGTTTCCGATGATGTGGCCGAGGCGCTCCGGGCCAGTGTCCGCTCCGAGGCGGCCTATACCGAGCGGGCCCGCTACAACAAAGCGTACTATTCCTTGGACGCGGATGACGGCATCGAGTATTCCGCCTGCCTGCACGAGCTCACCCCGGACGAGGTTCTGGAGCTCAAGGAGCGGTTCTGCCGCCTGTGGAACGCGCTGAACAGCCTGCCGGAGATCCAGGGCCGCCGGGTGGACGCTCACTTTATCCTCGGCATGACCTACCGGGAGATTGCCAAAGCCGAGGGCGTGGATAAGAGCGCGGTGCGGCGCTCCGTTCTCAGCGGCATCGCACAGATGAAAAAATATTTGAGAAAAAATCCGTGATTGCCGTCTCCATTTGCTCCATTTTTCTGGTGGTATATGAGAGGAAGTTTTTTCTTCTCTACAACTGAATAGCGGGCGGCCCCGGGTGAACGCGGGGAGCCGGGCGGCGGGTGCGCTATGACTTCTCCCACGGGAGGACGAGCGACCAACACCACCGCCGCGAGTGGGGAACCTGCCAGCCCCACGGCCACGATCCGCGAGGGACAAGCTGGCCGCTTGCCGCTTGGGGCCGCCGCACAAAACAAGGGAACGCCGGGCCGCTACTCGCTGTCTTTTGACGGGCCAAACATACGGGCCCGGCGCTCCCCATTTCAAACAAGTTCGAGACAAATTGTCCCAAGGTGAGGACAGGCTAAAGGGCGGCACTTTTCGGAGTGCTGCCTTTTCGCGTTTCCCCACCAACCAAAAACGCAAAAGGAGGTTTTGCCGTGAAACTGACCGCACAAGAGCTGGAACAAATGAAAAGCGTGAACATCGGCGCGGTGAGCGCGGATGCGCTGGCTGACGTGAGCGGTATGGCCTTTGACCGCACCCTCCCCCGGGAGGAGCGGCTGGCCCGGTTCGTAAAACGGGCCGTCAATCCCTACTGCTTTAGCGTGGGCGGCGTGGGCGTGAAAATCGAATTTGCCGAGGGCGGCCCCTCCCTGCAGGAGACGCTGACCGCCTTTCTTATCCGGCAAAAGAGCGGGCTGTAACTGCTGTTGCGGCCCGTTCCTACTTCGAGACAAACTGTCCCAAAGCATCGACATCCTTGTTGATTGCCCCGGGCAGAGGTATAATATAAGTGTAATGTGATAGGGAAGGAGGAACAATGGCACGAACAAAAAACAGAGGGTATCAGCAAACTTTGACCCCTACCTATACGGCCCGGCTCTGGAAAATGGGCGGCTACATCCGGCTTTCCCGAGAGGATTTACAGAAAATCAACCGGGGGCTTGACGATAGCAACAGCGTGAAAAACCAGCGCGACATTCTCAATGATTTTCACTTCAACCATGCGGAAGAATTTGAAAGCTACACCGAGTATGTGGATGACGGCCACACGGGAACCGATACGGAGCGCGAAAGTTTCCAGCGGCTCTTGGGGGATGTGATGAGCGGGAAAATCAACTGCGTTGTGGTGAAAGACCTTTCCCGTTTCGCCCGGAATTATAGCGATGCCGGAAGTCTGATTGATAACCTTTTTGTGCAGATGGGCGTCCGCTTTATCAGCTTGGCCGAGGGCGTGGATAGCTACCTAAACCCGGACAGCGTGAACAGCATCATCGTTCCGATAACAAACGTGATGAATGACCAGTATTGTTATCAGACCTCAAAGAAAATCCGGCAGGTTTTTGATTATAAGCGGCGCAACGGCCAGTACATAGGCTCTTTTGCTCCCTACGGCTACATAAAAGACCCCAAAGACAAGCACCAGCTAATCGTTGACCCGGAGGCCGCTGAAACCGTCAAAAAGATATACGAGATGTGCCTGCAAGGTACGGCCAAACTTCAAATTGTGATGTATCTGAATGACCACGGCATACCCAGCCCCACAGCTTACCGAAAGCTAAAGGGCCTGCCCTACTCCCCGGCTATATCGGACGCTCCCATGTGGGGGAACAAGATTATAACGGATATTCTCAGAAATCCTATTTACACCGGGGATTTAGTACAGGGCCGCCGCCGGGTGAAAAGCTACAAGGTACACCAGATTGAGGCTGTGCCGGAGGATGAATGGGTGCGCGTCCCCGATACCCACGAGGCCATCATCACCCACGAAACCTTTGACCGGGTGCAGGAACTTCTGAAACGTGACACCCGGACGGCCCCTAAAAAGCGGGAGCTCCATTTATTCAGCGGCTTTCTGAGGTGCGCTGACTGCGGCAAGGCCGTGACCCGGAGCCAGAGCGGGAAGAATGTTTATTATTCCTGCTCCACTTACAAGAAACGCTCCCGGACAGCCTGCACCATGCACTCTATCAAACACAACCGTCTGGAGGCCGCTGTTCTGTTTGCCATCCAGTATCAAGTGAGCACTGCCGTTTCCTATTCGGAAATAGTAGCCCATATCAATGCGGCCCCGCTGAAAAAAAGTCAATCCCACCGCCTTAACGACCAGATTGCCGCAAAGGAAAAGGAATTGACGAAAATCACCCGCTACAAGCAGTCACTGTATCAAGACTGGAAAGACGGGGAAATCACCCAGCAGGAATACCGGGAAATGAAAGCCGATTATGAACGGCAGGCCGCCGGGCTCTCGGATTTGCTGGCCCGGCTGACGGCTGAACGGAAAGAGCTCTCAAACGGCGTTGACCAGCAGCATCCCGCGCTGGTAGCTTTTGCAAAATATCAGAACATCGAAAAGCTGACCCGCGAAATCCTGATTGAACTGGTAGACCATATCAAGGTTTACGAAAACGGCAATATCAGTGTTCACTTTAAGTTTGCGGACGAGTTCCGCCGGATTGCCGAGTATATTGAAATCAACACCACTGACACCGCCGAGGCGGGCTGACCCCCGCCAAAGCATAAAATCCTTTTGACAGTGTGTTTTCCTAATAAAACGCAATCTTATGCTTGCTATTCCGCTATTCTAAACTTTTTATAAAATTTTCAAAATACTTTGCCATTTTATACCTCCCGTACGTAGTAAGTAGTAAAGGGGAAGTTTACGCTATTCCCGTATAGTGTACTTGCCGCTTCTCATAAAATTTAGGGAAACCGTCAAAGGAGAAAGTTTATGCCAAAAACGAATAACTCTCCTACACCCGATACCCCAATACGAATGGAAAATCTTTCCATAGACAAAATGAGGCTGACCGTTACCAACATCTACCCCGCCTTTCAGAAAAAATCAGAGCAGGAAACCCGGCAGGAAGTCGGGGCACGGCTCTATCAGATTTTTAAAAAATATGCGTAAGTCCCTTGCAAAACAATCATGGAAACGATATGATTGTTTTGTGGATATGCGTCTTACGTTTTAGGGGGGGGTAGATAAAATGTACGACGCATTATATGTAAGACAGTCAATCGAAAAAAAGGACAGCATATCCGTGGAAAGCCAGCTTGAGTATTGCAGATACGAAACCCACGGGGAAGCCTGCATTGAATATACGGACAAAGGTTTTTCGGGCAAGGACACCAACCGTCCCGGCTTTGAAAATATGATGAATGATATTCGTGCAGGAAAAATCAAACGGGTTATTGTCTACAAACTCGACCGTATCAGCCGTTCCATTTTAGATTTTGCAAACATGATGGAGATTTTTCAGAAATACCATGTGGAGTTTGTTTCTTCCACGGAAAAATTTGACACGTCCACACCGATCGGCAGGGCGATGTTAAATATCTGTATCGTGTTCGCCCAACTGGAACGGGAAACGATACAGAAACGTGTAACGGACGCTTATTATGCACGGTGCAAGCGCGGCTTCTACATGGGCGGACGTATTCCCTACGGCTACCGTCTGACAAACACGGTCATTGACAATATCCGCACTTCCATGTACGAGGAAGTCCCGGAGGAAAGCGAACAACTAAAGCTGATTTACTCCATGTATGCGGACACGGACAATTCACTTGGGGATATTGTACGGTACTTGAACGAACACCAGATTAAAAATCTGCGCGGCGCGAACTGGAATACCGCCCGTATCAGTGAAATGCTCCGCAATCCCGTGTATGTGGAAGCGGATATTGGCGTGTACCAGTTTTTCCAAAGTCAAGGCGCGAACATTTATAACCCGGCAAGTGATTTTACGGGCTATAATGCCTGCTATCTCTATAAGGGTACGGTTTCCACTTCAAGAAAGCAAAGTGACCTGTCCGACAAAGAGATTGTGCTTGCGCCGCATAAGGGTTTTATCCCCTCTAAGACATGGTTAGCCTGCCGCATACGGTGTTTAAATAACCGACAATCTACAAAAACCTGTAAACCCAAAAACTCATGGCTTGTAGGCAAGGTAAAATGCGGCAACTGCGGTTATGCGCTGACAATCCGCAAGGCAAAAACAAAGTGGGGACGTTACTTTGTTTGCAGCCAGTCGGGAAGCCGTGGGAGCAACTGCACCGGGGCGGGCTGTACGGTTTATGCAGACGTTTTAGAGGAATATATGCTTGACGCAATCAAGGAAAGACTGTCGGAATTTCAGAAACTTTCCTGTCTATCTGAAACAGGAGAAGAACAAACAAATATCACGAAAAAAATCCGTCTGACACAGATTGAGGAAGAAATCGAAGAACTTCTCTCCAAAGTGTCCGGGGCAAGCGGCGTTCTGATGAAGTACATAAACGAAAAAGTATCAAAACTGGACGCAGAGCGGAAAACCTTGCAGGAAGAAATCGTTACGGCAAATGTCACAGACACAGAAGGCAGATTGAAACAGATAACCAATCATGTAAAAGCCTGGGAAATGCTCTCTTTCGAGGACAGACAGGCGGTAGTCGATACGCTTATCAAAGTTATTCGCATTGCAGACGGTAACATCGAAATCACTTGGAACATTTAACAAAAAACATGAAAGTCTAGCCACACAGTTTTGAGAACAATTTAATAAAAATCTGTTGATAAGCCAATACTAAATACCGTATAATAATGAAAAAGAACATTCATAGAAAACAGCCGAAAGGAAGTGATACTATGGCACCTGCAGCACAGGCAATCAGAAATCAGGAAATCCTAAAAACTGAATATTCCGAAAAAGCAGCCATAGGCGCATTATATGACGAACTCTCCAAAGGAATAGAAAGTCTGAAAAAAGGCGATGTTTATACGATTGATGAAGCATGGGAGGAAATTGACAAAATATAATGCCGGATAAACCTAAAAAATACAAAATTGTGATTTCCAAAGATGCTCTCTTGGATATTAAATCAACAAAAAAGTATATTCTTGACACCTTCAAATATCGGGAATATGCGGAAAACTTTTCAAAGAAGATAAAGAAGGCAATCAAAGAGCTGGATTCCTTCCCCAAAGGCTATGAAGCTACGGGATATGTGATTGAAGGATTTAGCGTCTATTTCAAGCCTTACAGTACATATTTAATTTTCTTTGTTGTGAAGGATTCCACCATTACGGTAATCCGGGTCTTGAAAGACCGCATGTATTGGCAGTCCATTATCAAAAAGATGCAGAAAATCAACAGATAAATTTACTTCAATCCTCCCGTTTCGGTGAAGGACTGCGTATTGTTCAGGAACACCTGGATTCCAAAAACTTCTATGCGGCCAATCCTGCTTTTGACTGCAGGAAATAGCCTCAGCCTGAAAATATATTTACAGCAGACAGCCGGGAGGCCAAAGGGTTCCCGGCTGTCTGCTGTAATTAATTTTTCTTGTTCATCTTTTTCATCCTTCCAATAGATTAAAACCGTTTATACTGTACCGTTTAATCTTGTTTTTTATTTCTTCTGTTCTTCTCTTATTGATATCCTGCTTTTCATAAATATCATCCAGCAGTAAGTCAATATTTTTCTGCATCAGCATATTGCTATGTACCATATTTTCCATAATGTCAATTGCATTTCTGGGATTATTTCTAATGAACTCTTCCAGGGAATCCTTTGTAATACGCATCAATAATACATCGTCATAAGCAACTGCTGTATAAATACTGGGCTGGCTGGAAAGCACATTTGGCTCACCGAAACATTTGGGCTTGGAATAAATCCCAATCAAATGCTCTTCTTTTTCTCCATACCGAATATATACTGCCACAGAGCCAGATATAATTTTGTACATTTCCTCATAAATTTCGCTCTCTTTCATAATAATATCGTCTGCATGAAATTTCAGCATTGCTGCCTTCTCCATTTAATTTTTGCTCCTTCTTTTTTATATACTTATTACAAAATGATTTACCCCATCCTCAAACTTATGCTCCATCCCTTTGGATACCCCTTTTATCATCCTGCAGGACAAATCTTCTTCACTGCCAAAAGGATAAAAAGAAGACCCGCTATAAGAAAACCGCATCTGCACCAAATTTTCCCGCTCACTGTATTCCACATCCAAAGAAATATCCACTCTGCCTTCTTTTTCTGTTGCAGGCAGGAGTTTCATCATTAGTACTTCCTCTGCCGCAAGCTGCATAGCATAAATCTGCTTCTGGGAAAGCTGCTGTTTCCGCCCAAATTCCTCAAGCTGGGTGATAAAGGCCGGAAAGTCAAAATCACATGAGATTTTATCCACATGGAGCACTTTAAGCTGCCGGATAAATATTCGGGTCCTCTCCCTCTTTGGATGTTCAAAAATCTGTTCCGGCGTCCCATCCTCATAGATTTCGCCCTGATCCATATAAAATATCCTTGTGGATACATCCTTTGCAAACTTCATTTCATGAGTCACAATCATCATGGTCATTCCCTGGCTGGCCAGCCTGCGGATAACCGAAAGAACTTCCCCCACCATAGTAGGGTCCAGCGCAGACGTCGGTTCATCAAAGAGAATGATTTCCGGCTCCATAGCCACCGTCCTGGCAATCGCCGCACGCTGTTTCTGTCCTCCTGAAAGTTCATCCGGGTAAGCAAGCGCTTTATCTGCAAGCCCTATGGTGCGAAGCAGTTCCATTCCTTTGTCATAGGCTTCCTGGCGGCTTCTTCCAAGAAGGTCAATCTGTCCCATCATGACATTTTCAATAATGGTCTTGTGGGCAAACAAGTTAAAAGACTGAAATACCATGCCCATCTTTTGCCTTACCAGATTCACCTTACATTTCTTATCTGTCGTTACCACGCCGTCAACTGTAATCTCGCCTTTTGTCGGTTTCTCTAAAAGGTTCATACAGCGCAGCAAAGTTGATTTCCCAGTACCGGAAGGCCCTATAATGGAAATCACCTCCCCTCTTTTAATCTCCACACTTACATCCCGCAGGGGAATTACATTCGGATACTCCTTGCACAAGTGCCGGATAGATATCATACTTGTTTCCACACCAGCTTCGGGATAAACCTTCTGATTATTATGCATATCTGCCATTACATGCACACCCCCTTTATCCTGCGTTTATTCCGCTTTGGCGCTGCTTTTCGCTCTGCCAGGGACAGAGCCACCGTCATGATATTTGCAACGGCAAAATATATCACTGCCGTCATTATCAGCGGGAAGAACGCCTCCATAGTCCGTGAACGGATAATATCTGATACTTTCGTCAAATCCTGTACGGCAATATACCCTACCACAGAAGTCATCTTTACCATCGAAATAAATTCGCCTTTCAGTACAGGTATAAAATTCCTGGCCGCCTGTGGAAATACAATCTTAAAAAATGTCTGGCTTTTCGTATAACCCATGGCAAGAGCTGCCTCACTCTGTCCTTTATCCACTGTTTCTATTCCCGTCCGCATCATTTCTGATGAATAAGCTGCAAAATTGATAGAAAAACCAATCACTGCAACCAGAATTTCAGAAATGTCCACTGAACCGAAAATCCCATAATATAAAATCATCAGAAAAACTACAATGGGCATCCCCTGAACCACACGGACAAAAACCGCCCCTACTAACTGAATTGACTTATAACCTGTCCTCCGCAGCATACATATTAAAAAGCCAAGGCACAAGCCGAAAATTCCCGACAAAACAGAAATCAGTATGGTAACGCCAAGCCCTTGTAAAATCAGCCGCCATCTTCCCTCCACGATAAAGGTGCTTCGGAAGCTATCCTTCAAACCAGACCAGAAACCTTCCTGCTGCACTTTACTGTCTAAGTCACGCACCAAAAGCACCATAGCCGACTCATAGTGGGTATCCGCAAAATCTATCCGCTCCTTTCTCTCTTCTGTAATAGACATGCTTCCGCTGGCCACATCTGCCTTCCCGCTCTCTAAAGCAGCAATTAACGAAGCAAATTCACATGTTGTCATCTCTACCTTCATATCCAGTTCACGGGCAATCAAAAGCATCAGGTCTATCTCAAGCCCCAAAGGCTCACCGCCGCTTCCCACATACGTCATAGGCTCATGGGTGCTGTCATAGTAATATCGGATGGTTCCTTTATCCCCCGGCCAGTCCTGCCCTGTTAATTCTTTCACGCTTTCATCTGCCCCAAGCCATTTTTCCTTCAAAGATGCAATGGTCCCATCCTCTTTAAATTTTTTGATTGCTGCATTAAACTGTTCCCGCAAAGGGCTTCCCTTGGGAAACGCATATCCGTATTCATCTAAGACAACAGGCTCCTCAAAGATTTTCAAGCCTTCATTCTTCGCCACTGCAAGCTGTGCCAGCGGCTCATCCAGCGTCCCTGCATCCACACGGCCTGCCTTGAGGGCCGCAACGATATCAGGAACCGAATTGTAATAAGAAAAATTCTCCGCACCTGCAATCACATCCTGCAAAAGCTTATCATAAACTCCTCCGCTTAATGCGGCAAATCTCGCCCCGGCAAAATCAGAAAGCTCCTTATAAGTTTCTCTGTTCTGCCCTTCCTGTCCTGACCGTACCATAACGGCAGTCTCTGAAGGATACACACAATCTGAAAATTCAATATGCTTCCGTCTTTCTTCGGTGGCGTTTAAGTTCGCCATAATACAGTCAATGTCACCAGCCTCGGCTGCTGCAATAATCCCATCATAGTCATAAATTTTAATTTCTACTTCCGCATTTAACCATGCGCCAAAACGGTAGATCAGCTCCACATCATATCCCGTAAGCTCCGTCCCCTCATAGTAACTAAAAGGCTGAACCGTCCCTGTAGTTCCAACTTTAATCTTACAATCCGGCGCCTGGGGCACAGGTATTTCCGGCATGGTTTTCTCCGCCTTGCTTACCCAGCGATCGTACATATCATCCAAAGTCCCCTCTGCCTTTGCATCTGCAAGAAACAGGTTCACCTTATCCTTTAAATTACTAATCCGGCTCTTGGGTGAAATCCCCACAGCCACATCCATGCTCTCTCCCAAATTTTCCTCTAAAAGCTCCACATCCTCAAGTCCGCTGGCAATGGCAAATTCCATCATCACACGGTCATAAACAAAGCCGTCCAGCTTTCCCTGAGAAATAGCAAGATACCCCGATGTGTTGCCGGAAAATGTTTTGTGCTCCGCTTTCGGAAGATATTTCTCCGCCATATACATGCCTGCCCCACCTTCTGGAACACCAATCGTACAGGCAGGTTCGTTAAGCTGCTCTATAGAAGTGATTTTTTCATTCTCCTGCTTTTTGCACCCTCCCAAACAAACTATCACAAAGAGGATAACTGTCAAAAACAATGTTCTTTTTTGCAATGCCATTTTTCCCTCGCTTTCCGTCTGCCATAATCTCTCTGTCCTATATAGCTTCCGCTATGTCATTTCCATAGCCAAATTATTATAACAAATATTATTTTTGATTTAAGCTGTATGGAATGGTTCGTATTTTTTTCAGTACAATTTGCTATTTTTTTCCGTATAAATGTCCATCTGCTTCATTAAAAGGGGCAGGTCCACTTTGGAAGGGGTGTACGGACTTCGTATACTGCCCGAAACCCAATGATCTGTTAAAACAAAACAGGCTCTCCAAGTGGATTTTCCCACTTGAAAAGCCTGTTTTACACTATTTACTGTTTTGTCACCCTGTTAAATTGTATTAATCCATAGTTCTGCATCCCGTTCCTGGTTTAAGCGTTCGTATCTGTTCATTGCCATCCTTCTTGCTTCGGCTTAATCTCAGCCGCTTCTCAAGTTCACTCAAACAGCGTTCCCACCGAGATGAAGTCAGCAGATTTCTTATGCGGCAGCCCATTAAAATTTTCTATCCTTTCTTTAAAAAGCGCTTCCGCATTCTAGAGCTATTGTCATATACTTATCATTCAGACTTAAACCAAAATCTGCCAAATCTCGTATTTCCCACTTCTCGGAATCTAAGTTGTCCGCCCCATAGAAAAACTGCAGCAGGGAAATATTCCTGAATTTTGCAACCGCCAGACATGCGGAGCATTCCATTTCAACGGCGATGCAGCCCTGCTTTTTACGTTCCTCCACGGCCTCTTTGGTTTCTCTGTAAAGGGCGTCGGTTGTCCAGATTTTCCCCACTACATATGGGATCTTCTGCTTTTTCAAATACTGCACCGCTATGTCATTGGAGGAGCTGTCCGCGCTGATTTCCTCGCTTCCCGGAATGTAATGGTAGCTTGTTCCCTCATCTCTGACGGCTGAGGAGGGAATAATTATTTTGCCATCTGCATCGGCCTGATTTAATATGCCGCAGCATCCAAACTGTACCACTTTCTTTGCTCCTAAAGCTATGACCTCCTCTAAACCGGCAACGCAGGCGGGCGCTCCCACTCTTGAAAGGAACAGTCCCATTTTTTTATCCGCATATTCTATTTCATAGATCGGTATGTTTCCATTTGCAGAATATAAATGCGCAATCACGTTGGCTGTATGTTTCTCCACAAAGTCTTTGATGGCGATTTCTGAAAATGTTGTGATGCATACTTCCGGAAAACCGGGAAGAGGTTCTGTAACGTCACAGGGATTAATAAATGCATTTTTATTCTCGTAAAAACGATGAAATATGGTTGTCATTGCAATCACTCCTCACTAAAATTTTTCTGATTTGTCTCGCGATTCTGAAAGGAATTTCTTCATTAATGGGCATCAGCTTACTGTACATTCTCACCCCCTGATAGGAAAATACAATCAAATCAAAGACAGCGTCAATATCCACCTCATGAAACTCCTGCCTGGCAATTCCATACTCCATCAGCTTTTTCCATGTATTGGCAGTGATTAAATATTGTTCATATAATGTGTTCTTTTGGCGCGCAATATCATGAATGCTGAAATACTCATAGATTGCCACGCTTAAGGAAGATTGGCTGTCAACCATTTCCTTCTCATATTTATGTAAAATATCATTCAGTATTGTTACAGCCGATTGATTCTGTTTTATTTTTAAATCAACTTCATTTTCCTGCTGCCCTGTCATATCATCTATAATTTCCTGAAAAATTTGACACGTGCTTTCATAATGGCCATACAAACCGCCGCGGCTTAATTGTGCAGCTTCACAAATATCCTTCATTGTCACCTGTTTAAAGCCTTTTTCGGCAAATAAGGAACATGCGCATTTTTTAATATGTTTCCTTGTTTCCCGTCCTCTCTTATTCATGTGCAACCCAACTTTCCGACATATGTGTCTGAAAGTATTATACGACACATGTGTCGGAACGTCAATATCAAAGTTAAACCCAACTGCTGTATACCTTATCATTTTACCTGTCTGCTGCTCCACTTTCCATACATTGAATATTACAGAAGCAATGTGTACAAGGGGCTGTCGCACTAAGCAAAACATATGCAAGATATAGTATAGAAGAATGTTTCAAACTAACTATATCTTGTATCATTTTTCTTATTGCGACAGCCCCTTGCTATTTCTGATATATTATTTTTCTGATGGCATTCACCTGTTCCAGTGCTTCATCTGACAGCGCCTCGCCGTAATTTCTCCTCCATCATTCGCCCTCCATAGGCGCCACATTTTTCCACCCCCGCAGCGTTTCCTTGATTTTCCTGTGCCAACCTTTTTGGAAAAACAGACATTTTGCAGGATCAATGCCAAATTTATCACCCGTAATCGCCAGTGCCAGTGCGCGGCAGCCACCCCCGCAGTGTTTGAAATAAGGACACACCGCGCAGGTTTCATTGTTCTCTAACAATTGCCCCAGTGTAGCGCAGACCTCGCTCAGATATCTCCCTTCTTGCAGAATTGGCTGCAATCCCTCTTTTTTAACATTGCCCAGGAAATTGTTCTTCGCACTAAAATACCCTGACATCTGCATACAAGGGTAGACATTTCCGTCTGCTGCAACCGCAACCATTCCCCGGTTCCCACGACATACGGGCATACTGTCCCGATACTCTCCGGCAACGTATTCAACGGGGCGCAGGCGGTAAGATTCTGTTCGTGGAAACACCGTGAGAAACTGCCAGATATCTATTGTCATCTTGTGTTTCTTTTTAACATATCTGTCGGCAAATTCCAACATACTTTCGTAATATTCCTCAACCTCTAAGCAGGAACCATATGCATTTTCCTTCCAGCGCGGCGATTCTGAAGTACGGATCATGCGCATTTCGTCCACGCCCATTTCATCTAACATTTCCGCTGTAGGCAACATGGATTCGATATTGAGCCGATGAACGTTCGTCTGCACTTTTACACGAAACCCCTTTTCCACGCACAGGCGAATTGCCCGAAGCGCGTCCGTCTCCGCCCCCTTGCGGTTTCTGAGCCAGTCGTGATGCCCGATTCCATCAAAGGATATTTTAATCAGCGGATTACAGCCGATTTTCCTAAATTGCTCCAATGCTGTCTGGTCAAGAAAAGAACCGTTCGTGTTCAGATCCTCAAGGTACATTCCGTGTGCGTAAATACTCTCCACAATCTCAAAAAAATTCTTATGGAGCATAGGCTCGCCGCCTGTAATCGTAAAAGCATTGATTCCACACTTTTGCGCCTGCGCAATCAGCCTATTTGCTTCCTCAAGCGTCCACTCACTCATTATGGGAGCGTTATCGGCAGCGTTGAAGCAGTGCAGGCAGTTATAATTGCATTTCCCTGTTATCATCCAGCTCATTGCAGGAAAATAGCGGTTGTCACAGTCGAGGTGTTTTTGCCATTCAGACAGGTTACTCTCATCCTTTGCAGGAGCAATAAATCCCATATCCAAAAATTTTTCCGCAAGCGGCAGTTCTCCCTCAAGCTCCGTTTTACCGTCGCACTTCAAGAGGAATTCAAACTCTTCCTTTTTCAATCCTTTCGCGTAACGGACGCCCTTTCTGTAATACGCATACGGCACCAGCCGCCATGAGCGCAGGGCGATGTCTGGATTTAATATGTACCGGCTCATCTCAATTCACTCCTTATCATTATTTGCGGAAACTGCCGCAAAATACGGATATTACCTAGAAATTCCCCCACTGGCCGCAGTGTGGGCAAATCAAATCTGGAGGATAACGCTTTACTTTGACGGCGTCAAGGTCACCTCCGCAGAATTTACAACGATTGCATCCGCCTCCTGCTACATTGTCAAGCTCATCATCCGATAACTCGCCCATCTTGTGAAACTTTTCAAAATAAAACTCTGCCTCCTTCTCATTCACTGGATAACCATTTTCCTTTGCGAGAGCCATAAGCTCTTCGACAGAGTTTGCCTGTTTTGCCTTTACAATAAATTCTTCGTCAAATTCTGTCTGTGTTGCCTTTGCAATAAGGTCTTTTTTTTCCATAGCGCTTTCCTCCTAATATTAAGTTACCTTTACATTTTGTTACAGATTACAGTATAAAAACTGATAATCATAGACGTGATTCGCGCCTTTGTTCTTTTATACGAATCAAAACCGCCGAGAGCCAATAAATTTCCAAAAAATTTTCATGCCCTCAATTCTGCGGTATCGTCAACCCTTTGTCTGTCCACTAGTTCTGCGAAAAAACCTCCCCTTTGTATCAACTTTTCATATGTCCCGTCTTCGATAATCTTTCCTTTATCAAGCACCAGAATCCTGTCGCACTGTTTGATGGTAGAGAGCCTGTGCGCGATAACAATCCTCGTGCATTTCAGACTGTCCAGCGATTCCGAAACCGTTTTCTGCGTGAGATTATCAAGAGCTGAAGTCGCCTCGTCAAACATCAGTACTTTCGGTTTCGGCGCAATGGCACGGGCAATCATCAGCCGCTGCCGCTGCCCGCCCGAAATTCCGCCGCTGCCCTCGGAAATCATTGTGTGCATCCCCATCGGCATACGGCGAATATCCTCTGCAATGCCTGACAATTCGGCGGCATGCCAGGCATCATCCATAGTAAGCCACGGTGCAGATATGATAATATTCGAGAAAATATCTCCCGTAAACAACTTGCCATTTTGCATTACCACGCCGATATTTCTCCTGAAAGACTTTAAGTCCACCGCCGCAATATCCTTACCATCAACGTAAACAGCGCCCTTCTGCGGCGACTCAAAGCCCAGCATAAGCCGCAAAAGCGTGGATTTCCCGCACCCGGTTGCCCCCACGATTGCCACATACTGCCCCGGGCGGATTTTCAGCGACAGATCGTCAATCACAAGGGGCATATTTTCGTTGTAACGAAAGGAAACGTTATTCAGTTCAATGCTGCCCGAAAGCCGCGTAATCATCTGCTTTCCCTCGGAAATTTCGGGAACTGCCTTCAAAATCGGCTCTACCATATCCATAATTGGCTTAATCTGCGCTACAGTCAACGCAATTCCCGCAAGCGAGAGAAACGCCCCAGAAACCATTCCGTAAGCGGTATTGAATGCATAGTAGTCCGCTACGGACACTCCTGACGATACTGCAATCCAATACATCATAATCGTTCCTGCAAGCGAGATGGCGCTTGAAATAACATTGTTTATCTTCAGGAACATCGGAGGGTTGTAGGTAAGCCGCGCTTCTTCGGCATAAAGATTTCCCCACCGTGCGAACGCACGCATTTCCGCTCCCGAAAGCTTAATCTTCTGCACGCCCGATATCAGTGCATAGGACATTCCGCTCTCTTTTGAGGACAGCTCCATCTTTTTTTTGCTGACCTTCATCTGTACCAATGCCGATATCACTGTAAACGCCACGGTAGCAAGCATTATGAAAAGCGACGGTATCACCAACGCGGGCGCGTACACAAAGATCTGCGATATGTATACAAGTGAAAATACAGACGTAAGCCCTGTCGTCAGCACTGCAGACGCCAGCATCTGGCACAGCGAATTGATGCACTGCGCCCGCGCGGATAATTCTCCCGAACTATAATTCTTGAAAAACCCTGCGGGCAGCGACATTAAGCGGGACATGATTGCAGCCTGAACCGAAATACCCATTTTGGTATTTATCCGCGCTATAATCAGCGACTTCACACCGTTTATCAGCAGGGAGCTGAGCGTCACGCAAATCATAAACACCGTAATCGCAAGCAAAACCTGTGTGCTGCCGTCCTCAATAACACGTGAAAACAGCAGGTTATTAAGCTTCGGCGATAACATTCCAATCAACGCCACCGCCAGCGCTGACGCGCCTGTCATCACAAAATCAGCGGGGGAAAGCGTTCCCAGAATATACCGCATCAAATCCGAAATTCCAAGTGCTTTCAGCGGCAGCGGCTTGTAAAAAGCTATCGCTTCTTCCTCGAAAAGCTCCTGGTTTTTGCCGTTTATTTTCACCTGTTTTCCTGTTTCCATATCCCTGTAACGATAACCTGAAAATCCTGCGGGGATAAGCGCAACAACCATCCCATCGCTTTTACGGATTCCCAGCATTGCTCCGATTGCGTCTTTGTACCAGCCTTTCGAGAGCATTACCCTGCGGCGCATGATTCCATGAGGGCGAAGCAAGTATTCAAGCTGTTCATTTCTGTCCGTGATATTGTCGGGAATTTCTTTCGCATTTATATGATAAAATCTTAATATCTCATCAAAGGCGTTTTTCGTCTGCTGCCGCTCGTCATTGAGTGCGGCTGAAACATGACTGCCCATCACTGCGCCGGCAATGTTGATAAAGGCATCTGTAAAAACGTCCTGATCGTTTTGTTTACGCTGCTTTATCTGTTCGTCAAACCATCCCATTCTCCTATTTCCACCCCCTTTATTCGTTTGTTACAAGCTGTGTGTAAACGCCGCCTCTTTCGTACAGCTCATCATGTGTTCCGCGCTCTACAACTTCCCCGTTGTCAAGCACGATAATTTCATCGCAGTCGCGTATGGTCGATAACCTGTGGGCCACAACGATACAGGTAATTCCACGGTCTTTTATGGCGCTTACAACCTCAAATTCCGTCTTTGCATCCAACGCAGAAGTGGCCTCGTCAAGAATGATGATGGTCGGATCTTGGGCTAACACACGGGCAATCTCCATTCGCTGCCGCTGGCCGCCCGAAAAGTCCTTGCCTCCCTCAGCGATTTTGTAACTGTAGCCGCCGTCACGCCGCATAATATCCTCATGAAGCTGCGCATCCCGGGCCGCCATGATTACCTCAAAATCCTCTATCGAATCATCCCACATTTTGATATTGTTTGCGATTGTATCTTCAAACAAAATGATATCCTGATCCACCACCGCCAACGATCCGGTAAAAACACTTCTGTCAATTTTTTCTATGGGCTTTCCGTCAAATAAGATTTCGCCTTCCCAGGGTTTGTAAAGCCCCGAAATCAGCTTTGACAGCGTGGATTTTCCGCAGCCTGATGTGCCCACAAAGGCCACGCGGCTTCCGGTTTTAAGGGTCAAATTAAAGTTCCTGATCAAAGGCTTGGCAAGACGCGAATAACCAAACGTGACGTTTTTAAGTTCTACGCTGCCCGATAATTTGCTGTACTTTGCATCCTCCGAAATTCCTTCTCTGCTGCAATTCACATCCGTTGGGTATTCCATCACATCCTCCACACGCTCCATCTGCGTGCGCATTTCCTGGAACGTCTGTCCCGCCGAAATCAACGTCTGCGCGGGTTCGGTAAAAGAACCTAAAAAGCCCTGAAATGCCATGATCATGCCCACTGTAAATTTCCCATCTATTGTAAAATAAACTCCGAGTATCAGTACGGCGATATTGGCCAGTGACGCCACAAGCTCAGGAATCATGCCAAGATACTGATTAAGACGTTCAAAACGCACCTGCTGGGTATTCACGCTGGCCTGATAGCCCGCCCACTTCTCAAAAAATCCATTCTCTGCGCCGCTGGCCTTGATGGTTTCCACCGTTTCAATCCCCGCCACGGTAGCTCCTGCGAGTTTTCCCGCATCACGCATCTGTACCCGGGTAATGTTCATGCGCTTATTGGATATAATCCTTGAGACCACAAGATTGATTACGACAGAGGCCACTCCCACCAGCGTCAGAATCGGGTTGTAGCGGAGCATTACAGCAAAATAAAACACCAGCATAACCGTATTTAACGCCAACGGCGCGAAAGTCTCTGCCAATGACTGGGCAACCGAAGCATTCATTTTCTGCCTCTGCTGAATATCCCCCGCCATACGCTGGGAGAAAAATTCCATCGGCATCCGAAGAACCTTCCACATATAATCGGTGCTTCCCACCGCCGAAAGCTGACCGTTTATTTTCAGCGAATACACAGCTTTCATCCATTCCACAATAAGCTGTATCACGCTTATTCCTCCAAGCGCAAAAATAAACGGCAAAAACCATTCCGGGTTTTCACCGGTAAGCAGCCTATCCAGGAAAACCCGTGAGAATGCCGGGGTGATAATCCCCAACAGTGCGGTAATCAGCGTTGTCAACGCCACAAATACCATTGCTGTTTTGGCCTCTTTCAGCCGTTTTTTCGCAAACTTCAGTATGCTTTTGGGGGCTCCGCCCGGCTCAAAACTCTCTGAAGGCTCGAACATCAGGCAAATCCCCGTAAAAGACTTGTCAAATAGTTCCATGGCCACGGAATAACTCCCTTTTGCAGGGTCATTCAGGTATGCCTTGCTGCCCTTGAAGCCGTCCAACACTACAAAATGATTGAAATTCCAATGAATGATACAGGGAAATTTTCCATTCTCTTTTAAACCCTCCGGCTCATAGCGATAGCCCTTTGCGACCAACCCATAGCTGCGCGCTGCTTTTAGGATGTTTTTCGCATTGGAACCGTCGCGCGATACGCCGCAGTCAGCGCGTACCTGCTCAAGGGGTATCCATTTCCCGTAATATGCAAGGATCATCGTGAGAGAAGCCGCGCCGCACTCCAGCGCTTCCATCTGCATTACCACAGGAACTTTCACCTTGCCGGTTCTGACAGGCTGCTTTATCTTTTTCGTACCCATCTTCAGACTCACCTCTCAGTTCAGTATAAACGACATCGGCGATACGCTTTCTGTCACGATTTCAGTCTTGTATGTACCGTCTGGAATATCCGCATCTGCAATTATCTCATACCTCCACTCACCCTCAGAAAAACCTCCGAGATGCATCAAATAGGGAGCCATATCCGAGTTTACAGCAATCGGCCTTTCGGCAATTTCAGAAACAGCGAAATCATTTCCATTCACTTTTATCAGCATTCCCGCTTTAATCTTAGCGGCGTCTTTCTCCGTAACATAGCAGATAAAAATGCCGTTTTCGCATGTCCCCGCAGAGAGGATCTTGCTTTCGAGACGCCCGAAAACTCCCCAGACGCATACTCCCGCCAGCAAAACAATCACCGCCGCCAGCATCACCCATACGCTCGGATTGGATACGCGGATATAATCATTGAGCTGCTCGGGAGAAGAAACACAGTCAATACTTGATTTACGAAACATTTGTTTTTCATTATACTTCATGATAACCTCCAGTTATATTCTAATATAATTATTAAACAATTTAAATCAAACTTCAAAAAGAGCAGATTAACTGCCAAAAATAGCATTAATCTGCCAAAATTTCATGGAAACGTTATAAATTTGCAGTTACTAGCGCTACAGCAAACGTTTTATATTTGGATACGAAGAGATTCATGCGGCGTTGCCGGAAGCCAGGAATTCATTAAATACGCCGAACTCCTGACGGCCTTCAATCATAAAAAGGGGTTGTCCCATTAAATATTACTCCGGCAAAGACAGATACATTTTGCCTCCTGACATCCTATATCCGGCCCAGAATATCTCAATGGGACAGCCCCAAAACCATATCAGCAGAAACAGACTAAAAGATGTGTATCACTTAACGCTTCGGCATCTGAAATCCCGTAAGCGCCTGATTCAAATAGTCGTTAAAGGGTTTCATGATCCGGAATATTTCTGCCGCCTTTGCAAGCAATGCTTCGGCGTCCTTTAATTCCTCATCCTGCAGCGGATATTCCAGATACCAGCTTTTAAATTTCAGGTACTCCGCCTGGGGATGTTCTTTCTCATATCCTGCCGGAACATTTTTCAATGCAGTACCCTGCACCGTGAAATGTTTTTCAAACTCCGGCTCATGTATGATTTTTTCCCATTCCCGGCCATGGTCCGTGATGTAATCCCGCACCATCTTTGTGGCGTCCTTGAACATATCCGCAAATAAGCCGCCGCCTAAAAAAGACTGATTGCCGGGCTTTATCATAAGATAATAACCCACAGGAACCGGCAATTTGCCCTTAGAGGAAATATGAGCGCGGAAGGCGGGATTATAAGGGGATTTATCATGGCTGAAACGGGTATCCCTGACAATCTTAAAGGTAAGATCTTTAGGATTGTTATGCAGGATACTGCTGTCAAACGTTCCGATTTCCTGTATCAGTGCCTGCAGGAATGCTTCAAATTCTGCATTTGCCATTTTAAATCTGTCTTTGTTGGCATGATAAAATTCACGGTTGTTATTCATGTTTAATTCCGATAAATAATCTATAATTGCCTGTGTATTCATTCTTCTGTCCTCTCCTTTATGAGTTCCGGATAACGGAAAGCTGCGTGGAATCTAAAAATTCCTGTATCAGATGCCTGGTGCGCTGAGGAGACTGATAAGGCTTACAGAAGGAAAAATCCTGTGATAAATCATCAATTTCTTCCATGGCGTTTTTCACATCCCTCATGGTCTGAACGGGAATTTCCGTGGCTGTCACATAGTCTAACTGCATCGGGTTAATCCGATGATTTTGTATGGCATAATTGATCCTGTCCCTGCATTTACAGCTGCCACGGCCGTATTCTCCGCAATATTTTCCAAGAAAATCCGCCATTTTTCTGCGTATGCGGGAAAGCCGCTGACGGTAGGCTTCCGGAGTCATTTCCAGTATCTCTCCTGCCATGCGGCTGTCAATCTGAAACATCGTGCCCAAGATAAAGATACATCTGCTTTCCGCATCAAGACACTGGAGCATAACATTGGTGCAGGACATTTTCAGTTCCTCCGCCAGAAGCTCCTTCTCCACATTCTGGGTCAAATCCGGCACATCCTGGATATTTCCGTTTTCTATATCGTCTCCGTAATATTCAAAGCTGGGCGCAAAACGGGCAAACATGTGCTTTTTGTAACTTTTCAGGTGATTCACGGCTATGCTAAACACCCAGGTTGTAAAGGCGCTGTCTCCCCGGAACGACGACAGATGCGTTATCATTTTCAGCAGAATATCCTGTGCGGCGTCCTCCGCGTCTGAGAATGTGCCGAGCATCCGCAGGGATAAATTAAATACCATGTCCTGAACCTCCGTCACCAGAGCTTCAAGGGCTTTTTTATCCCCTGCAGTGGCTTTCTTTACTAAATCCTGTAATTCTTCCTTGTTTTTGTTCTTCATCATTTTACCTCCTACCTGATTAGACACGTTTTCTTTGGCTGTGTGACAAAAATTTTCAAAAAAATATATATAATCTGCAAAATACTGCGATATTTAACCGCCGAAGTAATATGTTCCCGCCGCAATAATCATATACGGCAAAGCAGAAAAAAGCAACCCTTCCGTCCGGCTGCCCCGGCGCATGTAAAAATCCATTGACATAATTTTTTTGCTGCTTTATAATATTTTTATTACATCCGTAAGATTAGGAGGGATTTATCTTGAAAAAACTGCCTCAGATTTCCGAAGCTGAATTTGAAGTTATGAAAATTGTCTGGAAAGAATCTCCCATCAGCACCAATGAGATCACAGACCGACTGGTGAGAACCACATCCTGGAGCCCGAAAACCATCCAGACGCTCATCAAGCGTTTGGTGACGAAAGGCGCCCTGACCTATGAAAAGCACAGCAGAATGTTTGTCTATACTCCTCTGGTCAGTGAGGACGAGTACATTGGCCAGGAAAGCAGCTCTTTCCTGAAACGGTTCTACAACGGCAACATTTCCGCCATGCTCTCGGCCTATCTTGAGCATGACAGGCTCTCAGAAACAGAACTAAGCGCGCTGCGCTCTCTTCTGGACAAAAATTCTCCAAAAGGGGGAAACTGACATGGAAGCTTTCATCATCCGTTTTCTTATCTGCAATATTTTTATCAGTATCATCGCCGGAGCGCTTCTGACAGCCAAATTCCTGCTGCGCAAAAGCCTTACCAGCCGTATGCAGTATAATCTTGGGTTTCTTCTGCTTATCCTGCTGACAGTCCCCTTCCTGCCTGCCGGGCAATTGGGAAATCTGCAGGTTTTTTCCTGGTTCAGCCAGACTTCCGCCTCCCCCGGCACAGCTTCCGCAGAAAACACCGCCCCGATTCCTCAGACAGCCCAGACAGACTGGATGAATGATTTCAGTATCACCGTCAGCAGAAACACTCCCTCCGCCGTGGGGCTCCTGCTGTGGATTTTATGGATTGCAGGGATGTTCGCCATGGGCCTGTTTCTTTTAACATCCGTCCTTCGTTTCCGGGCCCTGAAAAAATCCGCCCTTCCACTGCAGAACCCCAAACTGCGCAGCCTGTATCATTGCTGCCTGGAAGAAATGAACATCACAAGAAAGATTCCCATTTACAGTACGGCATTTTTGCAATCCCCGGTGATTGCAGGACTTTTCCGTCCCCGCATTTACCTGCCGATTTTTCTGATTTCCGGCTGCAGCCGTAAAGACCTGCGGTATATGCTGCTTCACGAGCTTTCCCATTACCGGCACAGAGACGCCCTTGCAAACCTTCTGATGAATCTCGCCTGCGTATTCTATTGGTTTAACCCTTTTGTGCGGTATGCCCTGAAAGAAATGAAAAACGACGGGGAACTGGCCTGCGACGCTTCCGTTTTAAGGATGCTGAGAAAAGAGGATTATGACGACTACGGAATGACATTGATTAATTTTGCCGAAAAAATATCATGTTCCCCCTTCCCTTTTGTTTCCGGTATGGGCGGAAGCATGGCGCAGATGAAAAAACGGGTGCTTCACATTGCAACTTTTCAGAAAGCCTCCCGCCGAAAAATTTTCCGGGGATTTCTTATCTGCGGGCTGCTGACCCTTCTGTGCGCTGCTTTTCTCCCGCTTCTGTCTCTGCAGGCAGGAAATCAGAGCCGCTGCTTCTTTTCTGAACAGGGAAAGAACGTTACATACCTTGACTTAACTGCTTCTTTCGGCGAATATGACGGCAGTTTCGTTCTGTATGATTCTGCAAATGACGCATGGCAGATTTACAATAAGGAGCAGGCCCAGACACGCCTTACGCCTGTTTCCACCTACAAAATCTACAGTGCGCTGCTGGGCTTGGAAGCCGGCATTATTTCCCCGGAGCACTCCCGAATCGCCTGGGACGGCAAGCCTTACCCATTTGACTCCTGGAATGGTGACCAGACGCTGGACTCTGCCATGGAGCATTCCGTAACCTGGTACTTCCAGTCCATCGACCGGCAGGCAGGCAAACCGTTAATCCGGGATTTTATTCAGAAAATAGGCTATGGCAGCCAGACTGTTACCGGAGATATATCCACTTACTGGACAGATTCCACTTTAAGCATCTCTCCCATTGAACAGGTGGAGCTGCTGCAAAAATTTCAGAAAAACCAATTTGGCTTCTCACCGGAAAATGTCAATGCCGTAAAAGAATCCATTCACCTGTATGCCGCAGACGGCGGGGACGTCTACGGAAAAACCGGAACCAGAGGAGAACAGGGCCGCAATACCCTTGGATGGTTTATCGGCTATCTTGAGGCAAACGGCAATACCTATTTCTTCGCCACAAACATTCAGCATGAAACCTCTGCTGCCGGGTCTGACGCCGCAGAACTGACTTTTTCCATTCTCTCTGAGTTGGAAATCTGGCAGTAATTTGTCTGACACTGTAGTACTACAGCGAACTTTTTATATTTGGATACGGACGGAACTACCGGATTGCCCTTTGACACGCAAACCGGGCAGCGTTCCGGCGAACTAACTGCCAACTGCGGCTAAGGAAGTCAGGAAAGCCTTCCTTCCTAAGTCTCCGTAAGCAGTAGATTTCGCTTCCACACAATACGCCCATGAATGGTTTGCTTAGCCAAAGGGCAATCCGGCAGTTCCTGTGTATCGAAATATAGATTGTTCATTCTATTTCATATTGTACCAGGCGGACTGCAATTTCCCTGGCCACTGCACTGGATACCTCCATGCCATCCGTCCTGCCCAGATACACGCAAAAATAAACGTTCCCCTGAGGGGTTTCGGCAAATCCGGTAAACCAGGCGTCCGCAACTATCCCCTGGACTTTGCCCATTCCGGTTTTTCCATATATGGAAAAGCCGGTTTCCTGTGATTCTTCCAACAACATTACTTCTTTCAGCGCATTCTTTGTTTCTTCTGAATACACAGAGTCTTTTCCAAATATACGCTCCATGACCTCTGTCTGCTCTTTGGGAGAAATCGCCAGCGACGATTCGATCCAGAACCCGGTCAAAGCACGGTTATTGTTATGGGTATTCAGCTGCCCTTCCCAATCGGAGCTATCGCGGTTTCCATAGGAAAGTCTGTCTAATTCTTCCTGCATCCGCTCCTGGCCGATCTCATCTGTCAGTTCCCTGAAATACCAGACGCAGGAATCGCAGAAAGCCCCCCTGAAATCCTTATCCTGATTCCAGTTTTCATTCCAGAACATTTCCCCGCTCCATTGACGCAGGGAATCGTCCGGATCAAGCAGCCCATGTTCTAAAGCGGTCAGGGATGAAATAATCTTAAAAGTAGAGCATGGAGACCGTCTTGCTGCAGCAAGCTCCTGGTTATATATCTTAAACTGCCGGTTCAGCGGATCGTATAGAACTGCAGCCCCATGAAGGCCGCCGAAATATTCTGACCAGTCCTCTTCTGTTTCTGCCGCCTCTGAAAGTTCCTGATTTTCATTTTCACTTTCTGAAAGTTCCTGATTTTCATTTTCACGCTCGGAAGATTTCTGGTTTTCTTTGTTTTCACTCTCTGAGGATTCCTGTTCCTCCTCTTTTCCCTCCTCAAAGGCTTCTGTTTCTGATTCTGCCGATTTTTTTTCATCACTGAAATTTTCAGAACAGCCGCTAAAAATAAGTATGAACATGATTACACATCCCAATAATTTTACAAAATGATTCTGTTTTTTCATAAATGCCTCCTGTTTATCATTAATCCGTTCTGGTATTCAACGCCTGAGACGCCTCGCCGGTAATGATTTTGTCCTGACTCTCCAGGCCGAAATAATAATTCAGAATATTTTTTCCAACGGCTGTGGCATTGGAGGAACCATATCCGTTGGCAATCCGCACTGCCATGGTGATTTGCGGCTGTTCTGCCGGCGCATAGCCTATAAACAGGGCATGATCCGGCCTGTTTTTCGCTTCCTGGGCAGTTCCCGTTTTTCCGGCAACGTCAATTTTCATATCCTTTAAGACTGCGTTATTCTCTGCAAACTTAAGCATTCCGGACTGAACCGTATGCCACACAGAATCCGGCAGTTCTATTTTTTCTTCAATGACGGTTTCCTTGGGTGCAAATTCCCCTGCAACATCTGTTTCCCCTTCAATCAGTGACAGGGAAAAAACATTTCCCTTAGAAGCAATGGCGCTTACATATCTTGCCAGCTGAATAGTTGCATAGTTATGGGTGCCCTGTCCGATGGCGGAAGGA
This sequence comes from Lachnospiraceae bacterium, assembly GCA_910575555.1. Lineage (GTDB taxonomy): Bacteria > Bacillota > Clostridia > Lachnospirales > Lachnospiraceae > Petralouisia. Next base: position 140,419 of record CAJTFX010000001.1, read on the forward strand.
ATGCCGTAAGCGTCTGTTACGTGAGGTTTAGACTCTGCGATCTCAATTCCGGACTTTTTATCCAGACAGAACAGCTCTGAGTACTCCCGCAGCCGCTTCAGCGCCAGGCTGTCCGCATATTCCGGGTTCTTTGCTGTTCCCATCTGATAGGCGATTTCACACATATAATCATTACAGGAAAACTGCAGCGCCTCCGGCGCGTTCGCCACAGTTCCATGTCCGGAATGCTTCCAACATTTCAGACTGGGCTCCACCTTGTCAAATACCCCGTCGCAGAATACGGAAGAATCAGCCCCTATGACTCCTTCCTGCAGTCCGGCCGCAATGGTAACCGGCTTAAAAGTGGAACCAGGAGCCGTAAGCTGCTGCGTGGCCCGGTTATATAAGGGCAGGGACTTATCCTTCAAAAGCTTCTGATAGTAGGCGGAATCCATCTGATTTGCCAGACGGCTGTTGTCATACCCCGGATAAGAAACCAGCGCCAGTACTTTTCCCGTTTCCGGCTGTACCACAACCGCCGACGCAGAGCAGGGGTCTAAGGCCAGCTGCCCGGGCGTCAGCTCCAGATGCTCTATCTTTTCTTTGATAAATGCAAAAGGCTCTTTGGCATTTGACATCAGCTGTCCGTATTCTTTGTCTGTATCTGACAATATTTCCTGTTCATACAGCAACAGGCACAAATCCCTTTCCGAAATCTTGTCCTCAAATATCAGCCGCCGAAACAGTATTTTTTCAAATTCACTGTCATGTTCCAGTTTTTCGGTTATGGCCTCCGCCAACAGGCGATACCTCTCATCTATGGTAAAATATCCCTGTTTCCGGGTCACAAACCCTTCTGTCACCCACCCCTGTTCGATGGCATGGCTGAAAAATTCTTTTACACTGATTTCTTTTTTGCCGTTCCACCGCTGATATATCTCATCTTCTTTGTCAATGGCTTCTTCATTCAGCATACCTGTTTTCTCTGCAATGTAGAAAAGATATTCCTGCAGCTCTTCCGACCGCCGACTGCACGCGGTATCTTCTGACAACAATTCTGCCTGCAGCGTTTTTATTGTCTCTTCTTTTTTGTCCGCCAACAGCTCCGCCATGTTCCGCTCTAATTCCGATACATCTGAATCTTTTAGCTTTTCCAGGGAAATCACTTCATTTTCAATCAATGCCCGGTACACGTCATAAATTGGGATACGGATTTCTGTGGCGTCTGAAATTGCGGATTTGTCAAATTCCTTTTCATCAATCAGATTTCCCGCCAGAATTCCCGCCAGGTTCTGTTCCAGGATATGATATACTGCAATCTGCAGCTCTTTATCAATGGAGAGATACACATCCCTGCCGCTTTCAGCTTCCCGGAGCACCTGCTGGTGTCCCACAATTTTCCCCACATTATTGACTATAATCCGGCGTTCTCCATCCCGGCCCTGAAGCTGTTCTTCCAGGTATTGTTCCATTCCCGCTTTCCCAACCACCGAATCCGCTGTATATTTCCCGTCCGAATCCCCGTATTTTTCCAGTTCTTCCGGTGAAATTTTCCCAGTGTATCCAAGAATATGGGAAAAAGCTTCCCCGCCCTCATACACCCGATTCCACTCCTCGCCAATGGAAATCCCAGGCAGGGAGGGCTGATTTTCATAGATATATGCCACGGTCCGTTCCGATACGTCCCTGGCAAGCACTACAGGCACGTATTTTTTATAGGAATTTAAGGACAAAAGGTAGCGGATTCCAAGGATTGTCAAAATTTCCTTTTTGGAATAAGCCTTCGGCAAGCCGTATGCCTTTAATTCTTTTTGGGAGTAACTGTGGGTTCCCTCCCCGTACAGCGCAAATTTTTTATTTTCTGAAAGGTACTGAACCATCTCTTCTGCGCTCATCTTCTGCTGTTGTTCCGTCAGCTCCTCAGGATTGGCTTTGCCGAACACATCCGCCCGAAACCGCAGCAGTTCCGCTCCCGTCACCGTATATTCGTAACTGCCGCCGGAACCAACGGTAATGCTTAATCCCTGTGTCATCTCTTCCTGATTTTTCTCCAGTTTTTTCATTACATGGTAAATCATGCTGTTTAAGGCCAATTGATGCTCCCGCCGGGAACCATACGCACCTTCATCTGTCATCGTAACCGTATAAACCAGTTCATTATATGCCAGAACCTCCCCATTGCGATCATAAATCATCCCTCTGGTATTGCAGTCTCTAACTGTTTTGGTGACTTTCAGTTCATAATCTCTGGCATATTTCTGCCCGTTTACAATCTGCAGCTCCCACAGGCGATGGAGCAGAAAAGAAAAAAGAACCGCAAATACGAGAATTAAAGTGAAAAGCCTGGTATTCTGACTTTTCTTAATACTGTGAAAAATCCTGGAGCTGAGGTTTTTTAACATTTGATCCATCCTTTCTGTTTTTTGTATGGGGTATGTATTTTCCGGAACGGATTTTTAATATTACAGTAGTAAGACTTTAATGCAAAAAAATAAATCTTACTGTTGTAATATTCTTTATAAAGATTACAACAGTAAGATTTAAAAGTCAAGGATTTTTTATGTTTGGATACGGACGGAACTGCAGAAGCCCCCTTTTGCACACAAACCTGGGCAGCGTTTGCTTAGGCAAAGGGGGCTTCTGCAGTTCCTGTGTATTAAAATATAAAATGTCAGTAATTCATCTTTCAATGCACAAGCAATCCTGAAGTTCTGTCCGTATCCAGCCTCTATCCCTTAATACCCGTAGATGCAATTCCTTCCACATAGTATTTCTGCAGGAAGATAAACATAATCAGCATCGGAATTGCAGAAATCGTCAGGGAAGCCATAATCGGGCCGTAGTTGATGGGCTTGGAGCCGAAGAAGGTCTGAATGGCCAGCTGAATGGTGCGTTTCTCTTCTCCGGTTACCACCAAAAGAGGCCACATAAAGTCATTCCAATGGGCAACAAAATCCAGAATAAAGATTGTTGCGTACACGGTTCCCGATATAGGCATTACCACCCTGAAAAATGTCCGCACCGGCCCGCATCCGTCGATGGACGCCGCTTCCAGCAGCTCATCCGGAATGCCCAGGAAAAACTGGCGGAACATATAAATGCTGAAGCACTTTGCCACAAAGGGCACAATCAGGGAAGCCCAGGAATTAATCCATCCCAAATCTGCCATTTCCCGGTACATGGGAAGCATAATCGCCTCTGCCGGGAAAACCATCAGGCTGATCACAAGGGTCAGCAGCAGATTTTTCCCCCGGAATTCAAATTTAGCCAACGCATATCCGCAGATGGAATTCACCAGAAGATCCAGGACAATAATCACCAGCACATAAAACAGGCTGTTTCCGATAAATTTCCACATGTTGATCCTCTGAAACACCTCTATGTAATTGCTGAGGGAAGCCCCTTTCGGAAAAAAGGTGGACAACGAGTTCAGCCCTTTAAAAATTTCCGACTCCGGCTTTAAAGAAGATGAAATCATCCAAATCAGCGGCGATACAAAAATCAGCGCAATCAGCGTATTGCCAAAATAAAATGCAAATTTTTCAAACGTTTTTCTCTTTGTCATAAGAATCCTCCTTCCGAACCTATTCCGCTTTGATAATTTTCTTCATCCCCAGTGACAGGCTGATGACAATGACAAAGAACACAGCCGCCACCGCGCAGGCATATCCGAAATTCCGCTTCTGAAAGCCCTGTTCATAAATATAATATACCAGGGTGCGGGTGGAATTCTGAGGCCCGCCTTTGGTCATAACATACGGCTGGGTAAACAGCTTCATTGCCTGAATGACGGTGATCATCACCACATACTGAATCACGCTCTTAAGCCCCGGAAGGGTCACATAGAAAAAGCTCTGTATCTTCCCTGCGCCGTCAATGGACGCCGCTTCATACTGTTCCCTGGAAATTCCCTGCAGGCCTGCCAGAAAAATCATCATCTGGTATCCTGCTCCCTGCCATGCAGACATAAAGATAATGGAGTTCATGGCAGTTTTCGGGTCATTTAAAAAGCCGCAGGGCTCTAATCCCAGCTTCACAAGCAGAGCGTTCAAAAGCCCGCTGTCCGGACTAGAATTATACATAACGGTCCAGAGAATGGCCACCACAACCATGGAGGTAACCTGCGGGCTGAAATATGCCGCCCGGAATATAGAGACGCCTTTTCTCCTGGAAGAAATCAAAAGAGCCAGCGCAAGGGCCAGAACCGTCTGAAAAGGCACTACCAGTACGGTAAAATAAAGGGTATTTTTCACTGCAATCCAAAAGTCCTCATCCTTTAAAAGCTCTGTAAAATTATTGAGACCGCAGAACACGATCCGGTCAGGACGCATAATATTATAATCGGTAAATGCATACCGAACCGTCTGCAGAGACGGATAAATCAAAAACGCTGCCAGTAAAACAACTGCCGGAAGAATAAAAATATAAGCAGCCCTTCGTTCACTTATCTTATTGATTGATTTTTTCATCGCCAATCCCCCTGTTCCATCAATCCTTTGCATAATATTTGTTATAATCTTTGTCCATGGCCGCCGCGGCTGCGTCCAGAGCTTCCTTTGGGTCTACGCCGGTAAAAATATTCAGCATTGCCTCCGCAAATTCAGCCGTCAGCACGCTGTAAGACGGCGTTCTCGGCCTGGGATGCCCGGTTTCCATCAGCTGCTCCTTAAAAACAGATCGCGGATATTCATTGTATTCCGTCAATACGTCATAACTGGAAACCCTGGTGGGCGGCTTCGAAATCGCCTGGGCATAAGTGGTTACGTTTTCCTCTGAAAACAGGAAACGCATCACCTCTTTCACGGCATCCATATCCTGGACATTTTTTGTCACGGAAGCCGCCCAGTCTCCGGTGGGAGACGTCAGAATCCCGTTTTCATCCGCCACCGGAAAATAGGTAACGCCCCAGTTGAGATCCGGATAATCTTTTTCCAGTGTGGCCACTTCCCAGGAACCGCCTAACATGGTTGCCGCTTTGCCGTTGTGAAATTCCTTCTGAATCGGATCAATATTGGCATAGCCGTCCCTAATCAGACTGTTTAAAAATTCTGCCGCTTCCACGCCTTCCTGGCTGTTCAGATACCCTTCTGCCGAGCTTCCCTCCTGGTTGACAAAATCTGTCCCGTTGGAAATCCAGAACTGTCCCAGTACATAAGAAAGCCCCTCTCCTTTATCCATAATAATATTTGTCCCCACTACCCCGTCTCTTGTGAGCTTTTTGGCAGCGTCATAGTATTCGCTCCAGGTCCATGCGTCCTCTTTACTGTCCGGCACATCAATCCCTGCTGCATCCAGCAGGTCTTTATTGTAGTACAATGCCACAGAACTTTCCGTTGCACCCACTGCATAGATATGCCCATTGTACGTATTCTGCTGTTTGGAGGAGTCAAAAAAATCGCTCCATTCTTCCTCTGAAAAGAAATCGTCCAATGGCAGCGTCACTTCATTTGCCGCATAAATGGATACATTCGGCCCGTCAACATACAGAATATCCGGCAGATCATTGGAGGTAATCGCCGCGTTGACCTTATCCTCATATGCGTAAGAATCCGCACGCACAATGGCTTCCCTGCGCAGTTCAATTGTTCCCTCATGGGCCTGGTTAAAAGCTTCGATTTTCTCCACCCACCATTCCTCAATGGCCGGTTCATCGCTGGGGCTCCATATAGTGATTACCGATTCCCCATCCTCATTGACCCGCTTCTTTGGCTCGCCGCAGCCTGTCAATACGCCCGCTGTAAGCGCAGCCGTCAGCAAAGCCGCAATCACTCTCTTTCTCATATTTCCTCTCCTTCCCTCTTCCATCATGATTTTTATGTTGTTATCTTCTTTTTGTCCAGATCGACTTCATCCGGAAAATTTCCACACGCTTCAGGCCCTCGGCCGCCTCTGTATTCAGAATAAAGCAGCCCTGATCCGAGATATCGTAAAACAGCTTTGTCCCCACTGCTTCCCCGTCATTGACATAAACTTCCACTGTCCGGCGGTCTGTAAATATCTCCAGCTTTTCCACCCTGTCCACCTCTGCGGGAAACAGGACAGATTCACTCTTTACTCCTTTTGTCTGCAGATACAGCCCTGTTTCATCATGGTTCAGCATGATTTGGCGCTCCTCGTCTCCGCCTAACTGAATGGAAAATGGAATATTGCCCTCCAGCTCCAGTTCTGCTTTATATGTATTGGGGCAAATCCCTTTCAGGCAGACAGGTTCCCCCTGCCCCCGGTACAGACTTTCCCCTTTCAGGGATTCCAGTTCCCGGACGGGCGCTGCATACAGCCGATTGTCCCGGATATGCAGCTCTCTGGGCAGCGTCATGCTTCCGCAGGCTCCCTGCTCCAGCTCCAGATGCTCCCCGTAGAAATCAGAAACCCATCCGATACTGATTCTGCGCCCTTTGTGCTCAAAGCTCTGCATGGCGTAGCAATTGCTTCCAAAATCAAACCATCCTCTGTGCTCCTCTGTAAATATTCCATCCTGGAAATCTCCCACATAATATCTGCACATCTGATATCTGCCCCAGGAATCGTAATGATGCATCAATGCGCCCACCGCCAGGTATTTTCCATCCAACTCCATCAAATCCGGACATTCCACACAGCGGATTCCTGTTTCATGTTCCACCAGCAGCGGGCCGGTATAAGCCCAATGCTCCAAATCCTCTGATTCGTACAGAAGAATGGCCGCTTTCCCATCCAGGGCGCTTCCTAAAACCATATACCATTTCCCTTCTGCTCTGAACACCTTGGGGTCCCTGAAATCGAAAGAGGCTCCCTGGGGCTGCCGGTCAATCACCAGTTTCTCTTCTGAAAAATGCAGCATATCCCTGCTGGTTGTTTTCCACTGCTGCTGCAGCGTATCTTCCCCGTCCACCCGGGGGCCGCTGCTTCGGGTCAGAAAAAATACCGCCTCCCCCTCATGAACCACCGCAGAACCGGAAAAGGCGCCTCCTTTTTGTTCCCCGGGATTTTGAAGAATCTCTTCCTGCGGCTCCAAAACCACAGGAAGATGAATCCAGTGCACCAGATCTTTACTTGCCGCATGGCCCCAGTACATATGAGACCACTGCTGGCTGTGGGGATTAAACTGATAGAACATATGGTAATACCCCTGAAACCAACACAATCCGTTGGGATCATTGAGCCAGTTTTTCCAGGGGGCAAAATGATAGGCTTCCCGGATGGGGGAATGATACCTCTCTTCCTGATCTGCCCTTACAAATCTGCCGCCTTCCTGTTCCTGCTCCAGATAACAGACGCCTGTTTCCAGGATATCCTCGCTGCCGCTGAGATAACACAGAGACACCTGGCATTCCTCGCACAATATTTCATACTCTGTATCCTGCTCCATCGGAAGCTTCAGCCATCTGTAATATCCGCTTTCCACCAAAACCTCCCGGCAGTTTTCCAATGCAGAAGCCCTTTCCTGCACAGCCCCTTCCTGCCGGCTGTTTTTAATGGAAATCACCCGGATCTTTCCTCCCGGCTGCACAGCCCTGGCAAATATCTCAAGCTTTGTATAACCTCCTGTATTCATCTGCTTCCTCCTTTCCTCCTGTTTCTTTTTCGTTCTTCTTATACAGAAAATTCTTTCTGTATAGAATCGGTTCCATAATTATAAATTCCATTAAATTAATAGTTTTTTATATTTTTTTCGGAATATATCTATTTTATTATGGAACCCGTTCCATATAATAATTGTAGTATACAGGGAAGATTTTGTCAATCATGTTTTGGACTTTTTCCCTTGAGACACAAAAAAAGAAGATTTTGTATTGTGCACTTTGTACAAAACCTTCTTTTTTTATCTATTTTCACTAAATTTATTTTTTCAATTTTTTATATTTTTACCAAAAAATTCGCCCAATACGGTTCCGCCGGACTGGATTTCCACATCCAGAATCAGCCGATGGGGCACATTTTTCCGCTGTTCCACCAAATCCAGAAGGGTGTTCACGGAAACCTCCGCCAATAATTCTACATTTTGCCGAATTGCAGTCAGCCTGGGATATACCATATTAGAAGGGGTTGTGGCGTCAAAGCCGATAATGGAAATATCCTCCGGAACCCGCAGTCCCTTCCGCTGCGCCATATGCAGACAGGCGATTGCCGCCAGATCTCCTCCGAATATCCCGTCAATATCCGGATGATTCCGGAAAATCTCTTCTGCCATTTTATAGTGGGCGTCCCAGTGAAACATATTCCATTCCATGATTTCATTCAAAACAGTGACTCCCTGCGCTTCCATTCTCCGGGTGAACGTGCTGTATCTGTCATTTGCCATAACATTAGGTGAAATTCCTGAGACAAGATATATTTTCCTGCGCCCGGCCTGAAGCATCAGCTCCGCCGCCAGTTCCCCGCCTTTTCCGTGATCGCAGCCAATCAGGGGAATCCGGGGGCCTAAATCCCGATCAATGGAAACAATGGGCTTGACCTGCTTTCGGTATTCTTCCACCTCCAGTCCGTGGGAGGCTGTAATAATCCCGTCCACCATGTTCCGTTCCAGCATATCCAGGTATTCCTGCTCCCGCCTGCTGATGCCCACCGTATTGCAAATCATGGTTTTGTAGCCCTGTTCGTACAGTTCCATTTCAATATACTTCACCAGGGAAGCAAAAAAGGGATGATTCAAATCCGGCACAATCACGCCTACGATTCCCGTTTTATTGTGGTACAGATTTCTCGCCAGTTCATTGGGCGTATAATTTAATTTCCTGGCTGCTTTTTCAATTTTCTTCCTTGTCTCCGATGAAACATAACCGGAACCGTTTAAGGCGCGCGATACGGTTCCCACTCCTACCCCTGCTTCCTGGGCCACTTCTCTGATACTTGCCATCTTATTTCCTCATTATGTATAGATTTCTCTTTCTTATTGTTTTAATATATTTTGGCCGGAAAGTCAATGGATGAATTGGATAAACCCCAGATACAGCAGCAGAAACTGCCGGAGGGTTCTTTGACGTTTCTATGCCAAAGAACCCTCCGGCAGTTTTGTCCGCCTGAAAACCTGGTTCCAAATACTCTTTTTCTGTTTACAGCCCGCCTTCAAATTCCACCGATTTCCCGGTTCTTCCAGACTCTCTGACAGCGTCCATCAGCGTCAGCACTCTTCTGGTTTCCGGAATTTTCACCAGGAATTCTTCTTCTCCAAAATATGCTTTTCTGTAATTTTCAAAATACTGCTGATGTCCGGTGTGCACTTCAGGCACCGGCTCTGTCAGGATTTTTCCTTCCGGCGGCGGCCCGAAAGAACGGGTGGGGCCTGCCGCAGTCATGGTTCTTGCGCCGCCTACATTCTGAAGGAGCCCTGCGGTGCGCACAATTTTCCCCTCCGGCTCAAAGCCGTCCACATAGGCGCTGCCCTGATTTCCGCCGATAAACCAATGACGTTCAAACCACTTATCATGCATCTTATCGGTAAGGTAATAGGTGCCCAGTTCCACCTCCGCCATAATGTTGTTGTCAAACCGCATGAGAATCTTAAAATAATCATCCACTTCGAAATTAATCACATTGCGGATATCTGCGTAAATGCCTGTAATTTTCGCTTCCGGCATCATCCACAAAATCTGATCCAGCAGGTGCACGCCCCAGTCATACAGCATTCCGCCGCCTTCTTTCAGATAGACATGCCAGTCATGCATATTTCCGTTAAATCCATACAGACTGCTTTTAATGGTAAACACATCTCCCAGGGTTCCTTTATCAAAAATCTCCTTTGCCGTCCGGTAATCCGGATCTAACCTGCGCTGATGGTGAACGGTAAATTTCACGCCCTGCTCTTTGGTCACCCTCACCATATCGTCCAATTCTTTCAGGCTCATGGCAACGGGTTTTTCACAGATAATGTCTTTGCCCGCCCGGGCTGCCTGAAGCACAAGCGCATGATGCTGATTATTATTTGCAGAAATCAGAACCACCTGAACTTCCGGATCGTTCATCAGTTCTTCGTTGGAAGCGTATCGTTTGATTCCTTCTGGAACCTCCGCTAACTGCTCCCTGTCAATGTCAGCCACTCCCACAATGCGATAGCCTTCCAGTTCTGACAGCATTTTCACATGTTCATGGCCCATAAATCCATATCCGATTATGCCAATCCTGATCTCTTCCATCATTTGAAACTCTCCTTTCCTACCCGCTTCTGGATATATATACATTTAACCGCCGGAGCCGTATTTCTTAAATCACAAAATTTCTAAGGTATCTGGCGCTTAAAGCCACGGCTTTTTTTGCATCCTCCAGATTGTTCTCAAAGGCTTTGTCCTCCACCTCAATACAGGTGTACCCGTCGTATCCGATATCGGTCAAGGCGGAAACATATCTGCCCCAGTCCACATCGCCCAGTCCGGGAAGCTTGGGGGACATATAGGCAAGGGGAACGGCCATCACGCCCACGTCGGCAAGCTTCTCCTGATACACTTTAATATCTTTATAATGCACATGGAAAATCTTATCTTTAAATTCATAAATGGGCCGGATGTAATCAATCTGCTGCCATACGAAATGGGAGGGATCGTAATTGATTCCGAAATTGGGGCTGTCAATGAGTGCAAAGACCTTCCGCCAGTTTTCCGGCGTCGTCATCAGGTTCTGGCCGCCGGGCCATTCGTCCTCCGTAAACAGCATCGGACAGTTTTCAATGGCAATTTTTACGCCTTTTTCTTCCGCATATTTCACGATGGGCGGCCAGATCTCTTTGACCAGTTCCAGGTTCTCGGAAACGCTTTTTTGCGGGTCTCTTCCCACAAAAGTGGTCACCATATTCACATCCAGCAAAGCGGATGCGTCAATCAGCTTGTAAAGGTGGCTGATATATCCCTTCCGTTTCTCCAAATCCGGGTCCATGGTGTTGGGATAGTAGGCAAGGGAAGAAATTTCCACCCCCTGTTCCCGGCAGAGGCATTGAATGCTGTCAGCCTTCTCCCTGGTCAGATTCGCAGCGTCAATATGGCTGACGCCGGCATATCTGCGCTGGGCGCCGCCGGTGGGCCAACAGGCCACTTCCAGGCATTCCAATCCCTGTTCTGCCGCAAATTTTATTACTTCTTCTAACGTCATTCCATCTAAAATAGATGTAATCAATCCTAATTTCATACGGTTCTTCCTTTCTGAATCCAGCGCAGAAACTTATTTATTCCGCATATCCAATGTAAGGCTTCTTTAACTCCTGCAGATTCGGAATCTGCCCCGGTCCCACGGCCTTTGTCTTAATCTCAGTGGAATGCTCCAGCTTGCCGTCCCAGCGGAGCCTGGAGCGCTGCTGCTCCGCTTCAGAAAAGCGCGCCTGAATTCTGCCGTCTTGGCATTCCAGTTCCCCGTAAATGCCGCAAACCGGACATTCCACAGACGACCTGTCTTTAGAAACAGTCAGCATGTCACAGTGGCAGACCGGACATACCCCTTCTTCTTCGCCTCTCCATCTGGTTCGCTCTTTTTCCCCTTCTGCGGTCAGGGCGGCGGCAATGTTCCGCCCCATTTTTTTCATGCGCTCCATCTGTCCTTCGTTGCCCAGTACATGCTCATATGCCATTGCGCCGTGATATTCGTGCATATCAATCACGTCAATGCCCATGGACATGGTAAATTCATACATGGTGGGAAGCATAAAGGACAGCCAGTTCTTTGTCATGGCGCCGCCCACCGAAAGCAGCGCGCCTACACGTTTCTTAAAGCTTCGCTCATCCGGAAGCTGATCCGGCGTTTTCCCTGCTGCAAGCCCCTCTTCGTATGCGGCTTTGCGGAAAGTGATGTCGTGGGAAGGCCCCAGGCGGTCGCATACTGTCTTAAACCTTCCGGTGGGCCCCAGTACATAAGTGGGGGAACCCACAATGACCGCGTCGCACTCCATCAGCGCTTCCTCCAGAATATAAAGCTCATCGTTCAGGGGGCAGCCGCCTTTTCCTCTTCCTGTGGTCATGCCCACCACACAGGAAATACATCCGGTACAGGGCTGAATGTCCAAATCATCGGCATGGATAAAATGCACCTCATGGCCTGCCTTTTCGCATTCCATCAGCGCTGTTTTTACCATCACGTCTGTGTTGCCCATCTTCCGGCCGAAGGAAATTCCCAATACGTTCTTTTTCTTCATTTTTTGCCTCCTCTATGCAATCGTTACGTCCCGTTCCCGAATTCCCTCTAAGGGTACCGGAATATATGCCGTCCTGGTGGCTACCGTCAGTTTTACCTTATGGGTTCCCGCACAAAGGCCGCCTTCCTGCTCCACCCGGATATACAGCGGTTCGCCGTATTCCCATTTATAGCTTGTGACCGTCTCCGCTTCTTTTAAGGTGAACCAGTCGGTTTGATCCACGGAAATCCTGATTTGTTCCGGGGAAACCTCTTTCCCGTCTGCGCACACTTTGATATATTCCACCATAGACAGGGGAATTCCTCTGTAATAGGTAATATTGGTCTCCATTCCGTAACCGATAACCTTGCCGTTTTCCACAATATTCCTGCAGGTATTTTCCTTAAATACGTTATTGTCAAACATCTTATCTTCCCTCCTGTCCTTCCATTTCATTCAGGCATTTTCTGATATAGGAAAGCTGCGCCGCCACCTGTTCTTTTTCCTTCATTTTCTCTCCCGGCAGGGTAAAGCGGTTTCCTTCGTACTCCGTGGCCACATACCCGTCGTAGCCTTTGCGGTGGAGATACTGAAGCAGCCCTTTGTAATCCATGGAATACTCCGGCCCTTCCGGCGTCATCTCAAACAATTTAAAATGAAAATGCTTGATATAGGGCATATATTCATCCAAATCTTCAAATTTATAATTCTCATAGCCGTCGCAAAGAGGAACAAACATTCTGTCATGCTCGGTCTGTATGGCTTCTTCCAGTTCCCTGGGATACTGATATCCGTTTTCCCTGAGTTCCCGGTGCAGGTCAGAGCCTTTTTCAAAAAGGGTGTCAATATAGTCAAAGACCTCTTGGCTGGTTCCGTTTTGCGTCTCATATGCCCGCACCACTCTGGGGAACCGTCTGCAGAAAATCCCGGTGTCAATCACAAGTCCCACATACCTGGAATTCACCCGTTTCATTTCTTCAATAAATGCTTTTGTCTCCGGAATGTCAAAGGCCATTCCCGCATGGATTTCCAGGGCTATGGCAACGTCATACGCTTCACAATAGGGAAGCAGAGGCTCAATCACCCAGTAAGGCACCATGGACACCAGCCGGATCAAATGGATGCCCAGGCGGGCAGCCTGCCTGATTTCCTCTGCCAGAAGCTCAATGCATTCTTTCCTGGTCAGCGTTCTGTTTTTATAAAGATTAGTATTTAAAAACACATCGGCAATGACCGGGGCAAGCCCTGTTTCTGCCAAAAGGCTGTTCCACTGATTCAGCGTTTCATCGGAAATATGAGGCGCGCCTTTTAACATCTGATCCGGCAGGATTTCTACCCCTTCAGCTCCCTGTTCTTTCACATAGCGCATAATATCCGCCAAATCCATTCTGTGATTCAAATATTCGTCCTGCAGGCTGTAAAGGCTTACAGCCGGTTTGATTCTTGACATAAATAATTTCCTCCTGACTTAATTGTTGTAGTTCCGATACAGTCTGCTGCCTGAAACCGCTGTATATCCCTTCAGGCAGCATCCTGCAAAAATCCGGAAACCGCCGGTTATAAGCGGATTTCTTTATGTTCCCTTGCGGATTTGTAAATGGTATCCAAAATTTCCGTTACCACAAAAGCCTGTTCCGGTTTCACCAAAGGTTCTTTATCCTCAATAATGGCTTCTAACCACTGTTTGCATTCTTTTACCTCCGGCGTTCCGCCGCTGCTTCCTTCAAAAAACGCAATTGCGCCTGCATCGGAAATATGCTCTTCGGTCAGAATTCCTCCGGTGGTCTCATTGAACACAAGATCGTATCCTTCCTGGCTCATTCCGCCAATCATTTCCGCTCCTGCCTTTGTTCCGCAGAGGGTGGTGGCTGCTTCCCTGGAATCTTTCACATTCAGCGCCCATGCGGACTCCAGGAAGATGGTTGCGCCGTTTTTCATTTTGATATAGCCGAAGGCGGAATCCTCCACTTCATAAGTCTCAGGGTCCCAGGGCCCGAACATATTTCCTTCCGTTGCTTCCGGAAGATGGCCCAGCTTCTCAAACACGGAGCCTGTAATGGTTTCCGGCTCATAGTTATCCATACACCACAGGGTAATGTCAAGGGCATGGGTTCCGATGTCAATCAAAGGCCCGCCGCCCTGTTTGGATTTATCCGGGAATACGCCCCAGGTGGGAACTGCCCTTCTTCTCACTGCATGGGCTTTTGCAAAATAGACTTCTCCCAGTTTTCCTTCTTCGCACGCCCGCTTCAAAGCCTGTGCGTCGGTGCGGAACCGGTTCTGGTATCCGATGGTAAATTTCTTTCCTGATTTTTTCCATGCTTCCATCATTTTCTGCGCGTCTTCTGTGGTGGCCGCCATGGGTTTTTCGCACATTACATGCTTGCCTGCTTCAAAAGCCGCCACGGTAATGGGACAGTGGGCCACGTTGGGAGTGCATACATGCACCACGTCAATCTCCGGATCTTTTAAAAGCTCCTGATAGTCCTCATATACTTTCGCGCCTTCTGCGCCGTATTCCTCTGCCGCCTTTTTGGCCCGTTCAACCTGAATGTCGCAAAATGCAGCAATGTCGCATTTATCTGACTGTGATTTTAATGCCGGGAAATGTTTCTGATTTGCGATGCCGCCGCATCCTACTACTGCTACCTGTAATTTTCCATTTTTCATGATTTTATTCCTCCTATAATTATCTCTCTGCTTTTTCTCTCAACTGCCTGCGGATATCGTCTGCATCTTTATCGGTGATATTCCACAGCAGACATGCTGCCGCTCCCAGGAAAAACAGAATGGCCGGAAGCAGGTTCACCACGATATTGATGCCCCGTAAAGCTTCGGCTGTCTGCTCTGCATTTGCCACATAGCCAAATAATCCAAGCAGAAGCACTCCTACGGCTCCGCCCACGGCATTTCCGAACTTTGTGGCCAGGCCGTAGGTTGCATAGGCCGTTCCGTCTGTCCGAAGCCCTGTTTTCAGCTCCATATAATCCACAGAATCCGCCACCATGGAAAGGGTCATTGGAAATCCCACATTAAACAGGCCGAACATCCAGCATCCTGCCAGAACCATTGTGAGATTGTCGAAGGGCGCAAAGTAAATCACTAAAAGCCCGATGCCCTGGATGACCATGGAACCCATCAGCACATTCCGTTTTCCAAGCCGTTTTGCCGCCAGGGGAACAAACAGGGAACCAATGATGCCGCCGATGGAGGGAATGGTCATAATCAGCGCAATCATGGTAAAGGAGCCCAGGCAGTAAATCACATAAAAAGATGTAACGGCGATTCTTCCCATAAATGCTGTCATCTGAATTGCCATAATCAATGTCACAATCATCAGATATTTGTTCTTTATCAGGCTGCCGAAGGTTTCTTTAAATGAGAATTTCTTAATTTCCTCTGCCGGCTGCACATGCTCCTTTGCCGTAAAAAATACAATGAGAAACAGGGGAATAGAAATCACTCCGTAAACAACGGCTGTCATCATATATCCTCTTCCATTGGCCACTTCTGCCCCTGCTCCGGAAAATTTCAGCATCATTCCTGCAGAACAGGCATTTACAATTACCATTCCCAGATTCATGCCGATATTTCTGGAAGTGTAGATCTGGTTTCTCTGGTTGGCGTCCTCTGTCATAACTCCCGCCAAAGCCCCATAGGGAATATTGGTCAGGGTGTAAATCATGCCTGCCACTATGTAGGTAAGAGACGCCCATATCACGCCCGCCGAAGAGCTTCCGCTAAAAGGATTGGTAAAGGTCAGCACTCCGAAGATTGCCAGTAAGGGACACCCGAATGCAATATAGGGGCGGAACCTTCCGAATTTAGAACGGGTCCGTTCCGCGATTGCTCCCATCATCGGATCGTTGACTGCATCCCACACCCGGGCAGCCATCATAATAACAGATACGGCAATGGGCGCAAGCCCTACCACGTCTGTGTAGAAAATCGTCAGGTAAGAGCCTACGAAAGTCCAGACAAACTGTGAGGCCAAATCTCCGAAGCCATAACAGATTACGGCTGCTTTTGAAGCTGTTTTCTTTTGATTCATTTTTCTCGCCTTTCTTTTAACAATTATTTGAACTCTGGCAATGCCGGCCGCCAAAGTTTTGAGATATCTCTTTTGCATGGTCTTATTATAAATCCTTCTTCCCCTGTCCGCTTCCCGCCAAAGGGCAGAATTTCTGTCAATTTTTTCATTCTTTCAGGCAGCAGAAAAAGGAGTGCAACAATTGCCATACAATTGTTGCACTCCTTTTTCAAACATGCATTTAAACGCAGCCTGTCAGGCCGGATACAGATGCAGAAACATAATTTCATGGGCGGATAATGTTTCTTCTATCTGAAGCTTGGGCTCAGCTGTCTCTATCTTTTTCATGGACAGGCGGGGAACGCTGAGCTGACGGATATATTTTACCTCCGGACTGCCAAGCCCATTGTCGTACCCAAACTTTCCCCATTCCGCAAGAAGGCTGCCCTCTTTGGGGCTGACCACCCGTTTTTTCACCACATATCTGCCGGGGGTTATTCCCCGGAGGATAACTTTAAGCTCCAATGGATTGCTGTCCTCAAACACATCCGCCACTTCTTTCGGATTCTCTATCTGCTCCTGCTTCAGAAAATACCCTTCCCCAAGCCGCCGGAAATTGGTGCCCAGGATGTAATATTCCTGCTGCCCGTTGAAAGTTACGATATAATTTCTCCCTTTCGCCAGCAGCCTGCCGCCAAGCTGATTCAAAAACTGCATGGCAAAATATACGGGCTTGCAAATGGTATCCTTGGTCAAAAGGCCGTTTCCTCCGTTTGCCACGCCCCGGACATCGAAGTAATTGCTCACCCAGTCAGAGGCCATCCAGACATTGATCATATCCGCCTGATCCCACATTTCAATCAGTTTATTGATCAGGTAATTGCCCCGGTGGCAGCTGTCATTCAGATAATTCCTGCTTGAGAGGGTGCCGTTCCACTCGGAAACATACACCTTGCTGTTAATCCCTGCCCGCGCCATCATGGCCCGGATTTCCTTCAGTTCTTTTGTCTCAAAATCTCCTCCTGAAATGCACAGCCTTGAGATTTTGTTTTCATCCACCTTTGTCAGATAGGGAAACAGCAGCACTGAAACAAAATCCGGGATACAGCCGCTTTCTTTGCACCGATTCAGAAAATCTTCGATCCGCCGGGGCTTGAAATTAGTAATTCCTTCCGGCCCTCCCACCTGCGCCTTTGGCAGCAGCTCTTTCACTTCCCGGTAGAGGAACTGATAGGCGTCAAAATAATCATAGTTTTCTGACTCATAATATTTTTTCTCATGAACCGGGTCAAATCCCGTCTCAAAAATCCATTGCTCCACGTATTCTTTCCCATAACGGCTGACCACATGATGCAGAAATGCCCGCACTGTCTCCTCCCATGCCTCTCTGGAATGGAACAGAATGGATTCATCTTCAAAATACACAACCTCCACAGCCGTTCTGACTGCAGTGTCCGGTTTAATTCCCAAATCAAGAAAGGGATAGAGATGGTATTTTTGCAGAAAATCAAACACAATATCCAGTTTCGCGAAATTGTAATTGCCGGTATGGATGCCGTCGGTCAGTTTCATCTGCTTAGAAAACAGATTCCAGACGCGCACATACCGAAAACCAAGGTTTTCTGCAAGAAATGTGATGTGGTACTGGATATTTGCCATCAAAACAGAAGCCGCCGCCCCTACGTTCACGGCGTTTCCCCAGACGTTCCGGTAATCTTCCCAGATTTCTGTGTCTGCATAAACGGTAATGCTTTGATGCTCCGCAGGCTTTTCCTCAGCAAACTCCTGCCGCAGCTCTTCCAAAATCCGCTCATCCAGTTCCCGGCGTCCTCCGTCTGCAGGCGCAAGGGCTTTCTGCTCTCTTCTCCGGTATTCGGACGGCGATACCCCGTAAGTTTCCCGGAACACGCGGTTGAATCCGGAAAGATTGGTAAATCCGCTTTCTATGGCGATTTTTGTAATGCTCTCACTGGAAAACGCCAGTTCCCGGCAGGCATAACGGAGCCGCAATTGCTTTACATAATCTGCAAAATAAACCCCTGTTTTCTTCTTAAATAACCTGGATAACGTGGAAACTGACGTGTACATCTGATCTGCAAGCTCTGACAGGCCGATATTTCCCTGGAAATTCTGGCTGACATACTGCAGCGCCTTCTGTATGCGTATATCTTCTTCTGAAATCTTCTGTATTCCGTTCTTTCCCATTTCCTCTGAAATCTTGCCGTTCTTTCCTTCTTCCGCAAGAAAGCGTTCCAACAACTCTCCCAACAGGCGGTACAAAAGGCTTTGCCGTATGCACCGGCCCTTTTTGCTTTCATCCATTTCATTCAGGATAAGATTTCGGAAAATCTGCCGAATGCTGTCATAGGAAGAACTGCCGTCGCTTACGCTGCAGCAGTGGAAATAGAGATTCCCGCTGTCTGCTAGTTTTGCAGTCAGCCCTGGGGAATACCAGACAGCGCAGAAAATCGCATGTTCCCGGCAGGACAGGGAATGTTCGATTCCGGAATTTACCAGAATCACGTCATTTTTGCCAAGGCGGTATTCCCATTCCCGGATTGTTACGTCCACATTCCCCTCAATTACGTAAATCACTTCCATATCCGGATGAAAATGATTGTTTTCTTCTGTATCTCTGAAAAGCTGTAATGTCATTTCCTGGTTCATTTGCTCTGATCCTGCTCTGTCCGTTCCATTCTCATTTTACAGTTCTCCTTTCCGTCCTCATTTTGCCGGCGCATTTTTTGCCGCCGGAATATCGCTGGTAAATTTACCGGAAACGATTTCTAAAAATTGTTCTGGTGAGACTGCAGGTACAGCAGAGTTGTCAAAATCCTTTACATTCCTTGTAATAATGAAGTCAGCGCCAACTCCCTCTGCACATCTGTCCTGCAGACAATCTTCAAAATCCATAAACTCTTCCATTCTGATTGCTTTTACTACTTCTTCATGGCTTGCTCCTGCTACCCATAAGCATTCACATATATCTGATAACCATTTTCTGCGCTTATCTTCCGGCGTTTTCCGCAGGATATACCAAAGGTTGGAAATAGAATGGAGTGCAATATATCCAGCCATTTCCCCATTGGCACATTTTGCAATAACAGACGAAGAGGCTTCACAGAATGGCTCCCGAGTTGCTAAAAAATCTATCACTACATTTGTATCAATCAATGCTACCATACTTTTCCATCCTCGCTTCCTCTAATTCTCTCTCAGGATCAAAGTCATCTGGCAGGTATTGACTGATTTCTTCTCTTGCAGCATTCAATCTTTTGAATGCCTGCATCTTTCTGCCCTCATTTTCTGCCGGCTCAATAATTGCATCAGCCTTTTCATTTTGCGGCATTAACCTGTTTATAATCTCTATCAAAAAACTGATATTATCGTCTGACAACCCATTTATCATCCCAATTGCTTTTTGCTGTAATTCAGACATGAAAACCACCTCTTTACACTTTTCTTTTATTATATCTCCGATTTTTCTTAAAAAGCAATGGCTTTTTATCAGATTAACAAACGCTCCTTCAAGCTGAGAGCTTCTCAATTGCCTGTTCTATATCCGGCTGAAAGTAAAAATCTCTTCCCATATTGCTCTCATACATGAGATCCTTCAGCGGCTTGCTTGTATATCCGGTAAAATCCCCGTATAGTGCAAGCCGTATGCCGTAAGTTACCAATTTTTGCAGGATTTCCCCTGCCAGGCAGTTGCTCAGCACGAAAAACTCTTCGGCAACTGCCTCTTTGTTCACTGCAATATTCGTACACCCCGTTTCATACTTTACATTCATAACAAACTCCAAAGCGGATGCAGCATCCTGAATCAGACATTGCTGGCTGTGAATCAATGCAATATCCGTATTATTTTTCCTAATCATTTCTGTTTTCATATTTCATCATTTCCTCCTGTTATTCATATAATTGAGCCGCCAGGCCATCGGCCATAAAATCAAAAACCTCCAGATGCCCGCAGAGAAGGACGTCTTTATTCCGGATAGTCATAACCAGAGAATATATGGCAGAAACCGCCAGCTCCTCTTTTACTTTCAGCTTTAACCGGGGCTGTTCCAAAAACAGCCGTTGGTTTAACCTGTTCCATTCCTCCAGTCTCCCTGCCTGTTCCTCTGACAGCCTGTTTTTCAAAGTCTGATAGTCTCCTGTGTCTGCATCGTATAAAAAATGATTCTCATCGTATTCCCGGTAAATATATTTCAGCGCCTCGGCTGCTCCGTATCTGTCCTGCCGCTTTGCCAAAATCTGAGAAGCCTCACGGTAAATCTGCTCCTGCACCCTGCACAAAACCTCACAGAACAACGCTTCCTTCGATTCAAAAAACAGATAGAACGCCCCTTTGGAAATGCCGGCCTGCCGGCACAATTCATCTATGCCGGTTTTCTTATAGCCATGCTGCGTCCAGTTCTGCCTGCAGGCTGTCAGCAGCCGCTCCCGGATTTTCTCTTTCTCCTGTTCTGAAAAACTCCTCGCCATATTTCTTCCTCCAATCAGCCTTATCCAAATACTGCAAGCAAAAAGATACGTATGACTCAAATTTCCATTTCAGTCATACGTATCTTATCATTAGAAGCTTCTGCTGTCAAGCATTTTATGTTTCTTTCTGAGAAGCGCGCTTCCAAATCTGCGCCAGAATATCTTTCAGCACCAGAAACGCATCCTCTCCGCCATATCCATACTCTGTCTGAAGGCTGTCCTAATGGCTTGCTCAATCTCCTTTAAATCCAAATTTTCTTAACACGACGCGATTCACAGCTCCATTCATCCAATGCCGCACATTTCATCCACAGAATCCAGAATGGCCTTGATTTCCTTGCTGCCGCCCGGCCGGTTTTTCACCAGATTTTCAATTTCTTTTCTGGCAGTCCTGATATTATCCGCCTGGCTCTCCATGCCGGCCCGCAGTTTTTGCCGCCGCACTAAAAGTTCATGCTTCACTTCCACCATTTCTTTCTTATCCATCAACGCCTTTGCCTGATGAATCCAAATCCTGGCATCGTAAAGGCGGTATGCATGAAGCTGCCTTACCAGTTTATCATTAAAATATTCCAGATCGTCATTGGTGCGTTCATACTTCTCCCGTTCTTTGACAGCCTCTAAATACTGATCCCAGATATAGCTCAGCTCGTAAGAATTTTTCACATGATATTTCTCACAGGCGTAATCCACGGCATTCGTTACATTCACATATTTGAACTTTACCTTATTCATCAGCACAATGGCTCTGTTAATGTTTGCATGGGCTTTCTTCAGCTCCATTCCGTCATTCTGATAGCGCCATACCATCATCCCGCCTAAAGCGCCGGAAATTAAAGCGGCCGCCACAAAGGGCATTTTAATGTCAAATTTCATTGACAGGCCCAGAATCACAATGGCAGCCACAGCCGCTGCAAACAGGCCAATCAGGGCATAGAGAAGCCTGTGAAGCAGTTTCTTTTCCTGCTCCAACGATTCCTGATAATAATGCCACTCCTGTTTTTCCCCTTCTAAATACTGCATATCGCGCTTTACCACATTCTGGTAAGCCTCATTCTCCTGCAGGCGTTTGATAATCTCAGGCATTTCATACTCCAACTGTTCCATCTGGACAAACTGGGCGTCTGAGATGGTCTTTGTCCTGTTCAGATAGGCGTCTCTGGCCTCGTTTAAGTTCATTACATTCTGGGCTGTCTCCTGAATCTTTTCAAATTCCGGTTCCGGAAGGTTCTCAATAATCTGAATATCGGTCAGATAATCGGTAACTGTTTTGTATTCCCGCTTGGTTTCCTCCAGATTCCTGGCCGCGTCCATAATCTGTTCGCAGTATTCTGTTGCAATGCTCTTTTTATTCTCCTGTCCCTGGTTTTCGTTCCCGCTTTGCTCCGCGGCGGCACTTTGCCTGGCCTTTTGGATTTTTTTAGCCTTTTCTGCGCGCCTTTTGGAGCGTAAATCTATCTCTTCGCCGAATTCCAGTATTTCTTCCACATACTGGGGCTTTTTCTTTTTTCTGAATAATCCCATTTCACTCACTTTTCCTATATTCTGTTCTTAGATTTCGGGGCTTTCCTGAATCATCCCATTTCACTCACTTTTCCTATATTCTGTTCTTAGATTTCGGGGCTTTCCTGAATCATCCCATTTCACTCACTTTTCCTGTACTCTGTTTTTAGATTCTGCAGCACGTCATCCAATTGCTTTTCATAACCGGCCCGATCCGGGGAATTTCTCTTTTCTTTTAACTCCCGGCGAAGCTTTGCCGTACTGTCTGTTCCCTCCGGAATATCCTGTCCGTCTCTGCAGGCCAAAGCCAACAGATATGCCTCCCGGCTCTCCGGTTTCTGACCAATCTCGTAAGCTTTCTCATAACATTTCGCCGCCTGCTCAAATAACATCTGTCTGGCATAAGCCGTTCCCATATTGTGCCAAAGCCGGCAGATTACCTTATCATCCTCATTTTTTCCGGCGGCCCTCGCAATGATTTTCCGGTATTCTGAAACAGCGTCCCGGAATTTTTCTGACTTCAGCAGACGGTCTCCCCGCAGCTTGGCTCTTTCGATTGGGCTCTTCTGCTCCATATTCTGGGCCGTATTCAGAGCAAGCTTCAATTCCTCTGACCGGTAGAACCCTCCGTCTTTCAAAATCTGTTCCATGCACCAGCAGCCGCTTCTCTCCTGCCCTATGCCCTGTCTCAGCTTCTCTGAAAGCTCCTGCCTGCCCACTTCCTGTTCCAGCCACAGACATAACTTTTCATGGAAAAAACTCTCCTCCAACACGCCTGTATTCTGGTACAGATAACAGCATAATTCCTCAAAAGAATACAGATTCAGCCGTTCTTCTTCCAGAAATAAGGGGTGTTCTGCAGTTACCTCTTCACATATCCACACTCTGCTCATGGTTCTGTTTCCTTCCCTGGTTAATTGGATAAAACGCCGGGATTCAGCCTATTTCATATTCCCATTCCCGGCCGCTTCCCGGTTTCAGTTCACCCCATCCTATATCCCGGATATTCAGAAGAATTTTGCCTTCTTCTCCGGAGTACAGCGACAGGGACAGGCGGTATCTTTCCTGCTCTGACGGGGGAAGCTCCGTAAGCTCCAGACTTTCGATTTTCGCTTCGCGGCTTCCGGGCTTTTGCATCCACAATTCTAAACAGGGTTCTCCTTCCAATAAAATCCGCAGATTTTTCCTGGCCTGATGCCGGTTGCAGCCTGCCTCTAACAAAGGGTAAAAATACTCGCTGTCTCCTCTGGAAACTTTGATTAAAATATGTTCCAAAACCTTGTATTCACAAAAATATACCGTCTGGGCCTCCTCCTGGTGCACCTCAAGCATTCCCGCATAACATGCGCCTTTGGTATAGAGATTTTTCCCCTGAAAAGCCCGCTTGCCCCGGCAGATCACCTGCAGGGATTCCTTCATCCAGTCTCCTTCAAACCCGCTTCCAATCAGATAGACTGAAGATACAATTCTGCCGGACATGGAATCCTGCAGCATACGGGCAAAGGCCATATCCCACTGGCTCACATCCTCCGGCAGTTTTCCCAGGCAGACTTCTTCCACTTCCGTTACCCTGGGCTTGGTTTTCCGGCTGCTGATCAGCCGTTTCTGCCAGATTTCCTCTCCGCTGCAGGAATACAAAAGCACGTCATACTGCCACAATTCCTGCTCCTGGCACACGGCATAGGCGTAAAAACTTTCCCGGTGATCCTGAATGATCAGCTGTTCTTCTGAAAACCCCAGCTTCTCTGCCATATTCTGCAGCAGAAGAACCATTGCATCCGTTACTTCTTTGATGGAAAACACGCATCTCTTCACGGCGCTGGCCCCTTTTGCCGGAAGGGCAATCCGCAATGCTTTTCTTAAAAATACAAACAGAAGATCCTCCGCCTGATATTCCTTATCCAGAAAAACCGTTTCACGCTTTAAGGCTTTATGCAGCAGGTATTCCGCATACATGCCCTCTCCCGTTTCCGCCAAACGGCTTGCTTCCTCTCCGAAGCACCATTTTCCGGTGAGCTTCCGCTTGCAGATGGCCGTAGGAATTCGGTACAATTCCGTCCCCGCCACAGTGCTTCTCGTCTCCGGCTCCGTCATTCCCTGATGGTAACAGCTTACCTGCGTCCATCGGTTCCCCAGTTCTATTCCAATATACCATTCGCCTGCTGCCGGCTTCATGCTCTCACCTGCTTTCCTAGACCTCTCTTACAAAACGCCGAATTCTTCCCGTACCAGACCGTCCAGCCGCCCATAGGTTTCCAGACGTTCCATCAATGTTATCTCATCCTCCATCTGCCGGCTGACCATCATGTCATTGACCAGATCATAACGGCTTCCTTCCGCATGAGTGCAGAGCTCCTGATTCTGCACCTGTCCGCTTTCTGTTACCGTCCATGTTCCGTCTTTTTCTTCTTTGATATAGTAGGGAATTTTCTCCCCGTAAAATATCAGAAAATCTTTCACAAAAACTCCTTCATACATTTCCAGCATTTTCTGTTCCAGGTATTCCGAACATCCCACAGGAAGATAGCTTAAAATTACATTTCCGCCGGGGATGGTGCGGTATTCCAGAAACACCTTGTCATGATACAGATATTTTCCGGCAAAAAATTCCGGCAGGGATTTATAAAATCCAAAATATTTTCCCTGGGAAATCAACTCATCCAATATCTGTTCCGCACAGGCATTCTCCTCCTCTGTCAAGGTACGGTCAGAGGCGCACCATTTTAAAAATCCCAGCCTGCACACGTCGTTCATCTCCACGCCCTCTTTCATCAGCCTGTAAATTTTTTCAAACGCATAATCTGACACCACCGCATCTTTGGCCACATACTGAGCGGACATCCAGCTCAGGCAGGCCAGTACAAGAATCTCCCTGCCCATGTTCTCCCCATAGCTTTCAAAAATCTTTTCCAGATTTGCAGAAAATTCCTCTGTATATAAAAACTGCATCAGGCAGCGTTCCTCCAGCCCATACGTATCCAGTTCAAAATCCCGGGCCGCCTGCCACAATTTCATCATTTCTTCCAGATTTCCATAGAAATACCGGCACATATAATTCAAAATTCGCTCATTGTATTTGCCCCGCAAAAACACGCTGCGGCACAGTCCCAGTAAAAATTCATCCGGCGCTTCCTCCGCCTCTTGCTCCTCCATCTGATGGCTGATGACATAAACCAGCTTGGGCGCAGAAATATTCTCACTGCCGTAAGACAGCAGCAGTTCATAGGCGCGTTTGTAATGGCGTCTGGCCACCAAAAGCTCCATAATCCGCTCTCTGGCCCGCTTCTGCATTCCTTCAAAGGATACGGACAGCAAAAATTCATCCAGCGCTTCCCCTGTATAGTTGTAATAAAAATATGCGATCATCTGGGGCCTTAATTCTTCCCGGTATTCCTGGCTGACTGCTTCCGACTCCATAAGCATCTGCAGGTTGGGCAAATCCTCCGGTTCATAGGTCTGCCAGATTTTCTTCCCGTCAAAATATTTCAAGAGATAGGGCAGCTTCTCCTTTGCCGCGTTCCTGCCCTTGTCCATAAATTTTTCCCAGTCCATCAGCGGAACCACGGACAGCTCTTCCCGGGGCAGATAGCGGTTTCCCCTGGAATCCTCCAGTAAAATCTGATAAGCGCTGCTGTAGAGATTCACATAGCCGATTCCATGATTTAAAGGAATTCTCTGTTCCTGTTTCAGCGGGTGCTGACGCACCACCAGCTGCATTGCGCTTACGTCCTTACAGGTAACCTGATGGGTAAAAATAATCTTTGACAAATGCCCCGCCATCTCGTCTGTAATCAATTCCGGCGTCAGAGCCTCCTTATAAACCACAGACATGTCCTCATCAATTCTGCCCGCCTGAAGCTGTTTTACCGCAAATATTTCCATATTTTTCCGATAATGGGGATAACTGCTTTTCCAGGAGGATTTATGCTCAATCATGGCCCGGTACAGCTTGGCCTGGGGATGGTAGGCAAGGCTGCTGTGGTACTGGAAATAAATCACCACAGCCTTGGGCATCTTTGCCAGCTGCTTTTTCCCTGCTGACAGCATCCACGCCTCGTAGATTCCGGCAATGCGCAGTTCTTCTCCAATCCCTAATTGATACCATTTCCAATACTCTTTCCCGTAGCAGTTCCACTTCATGCAGCAGCTGCAGATAGCCTGGAGCATTTCTTTCTCCGGAAACACATCGTAACAGGCGCACAAAATCCGGTACCAGATTGGGTCAAACCCTGCAATCTCCGTTACAATCTGGCAGACCTGTTCGGCCATGCCTCTGGTAATTGCCTGGCGTCTGGCTGCCCAGTAAAGTATATTCCGCTCAAACAAATCCGCCCGGTATATGAGAAACGGCTCCTTCTCCACGATCCGATAGGCTTCCAGATAAAGAATGGGGCTTTCCCCTGCCGCTGCAATCTGCCTGGCGATTATTTCAAGTTTCCTGCCCTTACTGTAATTTAATTCTTCGTCCAGAAACAGCAGCATCCATAACAGCATGTTGTTTTCCTGGTTTTTGTGGTAAATTTTCCGTATTTTTCCTGTCATTTTATTGACGTAGACAGGTTCCGGTTCCCGCAATGCGCACAGATACAGATAGTAGGCATACAGGGGCGATTCTTTCTCTACGTCATGCTTGGGAAAAGCGTCCAGGGCCCATTCCCCCTCCTGACGCTGCTTATTTACCAGAAATGCCTGGGCCCTGGCCAGTAAATACCAGAGATTTCCCGGATCAAGCTGATTCAGCTCGTCTAATTTCTTTACGGTCTGTTTCGTCCAGACCCCTGTGACCATCTTGCGGAGCCCGAAATCCAGATAGAGATTCAGCAGCTCTGTCTGTTTTTTTCGAATTGCAAGATCCGTCCGCGGCTGGTTTTGATTTCTCTGAAACACGCAGATTTCCACCTGTTCGGTCTGAAAAGGCGTCTTTAGGGTAATTCTTCCGAAATTCCTGCCTCCGTGAAGCTCTTCGGCCAGAACCATATACTCTGCCGCCCCATGGCTTCCCACAAAATCTTCTGTGGTAATCACTTTCTTCACAGGCCTGAGCCAGGGGGCGTCGCTGCTCATTTCAATGGCAATATAGCCCCATTCTTCTTTTTTCAGGGTAATATGCTGCTTAATGGTTTCATTCAGCCGGTAGAATTCTCTCTGGGCCTCCTCTATCCGGAAAATCACCTGTTTTTTCTTCCTGACAGCAATCAGAAATTCCTCTACCTGAGCCATGGTACAGGGCTTGCGCTTTAACATCCGGTACAAGAGCCGTTCTTCTGTCTCCTGAGGTTTGAAAACATGGATAAATTCCGGCTGTCCGAAAATCCGCACCGCTTCCTCATAAGAATTCCGGGCCAGATTGGCAAAGTCAAAAATACTCTTTATTTTTCCTGCGGAGCTGTCCGCGTAATTCCTGGAAACAGACACAGAAAAAGGAAGGTCGTATTCCCCCTGGCTGCTGATAATATGAAAACTTCCCTTCTGGGTATCGCCTTCTGCCAGACCTTCACTGTGAAAGACAAATCTCTGTATCATTGTTTCTCCCTGAAATTTCGGGCTGTAACATTCCATTCTGGGACTGGAGGAGCAAATCATGCCCTGAACCGTCATATTCCCGGCGCTTTGTATCCTGAATTCGCCGGTATAATCTGTTCCTTCCACCACTTCCAAGTCCAGTTTCTCCTGGGAAAACTGAAGAATGGAAGAATTGCTTCTGCATATTCCTGCCGCCAGTTCCTCTAATTTCTTCTGCAAATTCTCACCTGCTTTGTGGTTGCTTTTTTATCAAGATCCGTTATAATGTATTATTGATTATAAACCATTCAAACATTTGTGTAAATATTTTTGGAGGAAATTTATGTTACAGCATAAGGACCATTTTCACGGAAGTGATTTAGAAAAAATTGAACAGCTTTACGGTATCAAAAAAGAAGAAATTACAAGCTTCAGCGCCAATGTGAATCCTCTGGGAATTTCCCCACTGCTGAAAGAAACACTGGCAAACCATATTGACGCCATTACCTCTTATCCGGACCGGGAATACCTTTCCCTGCGCCAATGCATTGCAGATTATGTGGGGGCTGACTATGAAAATATTATTATGGGCAACGGTTCCACAGAGCTGATTTCCCTTTTTATCCAGATTGAACATCCGAAGAAAGCGCTGATTATCGGGCCCACTTACTCCGAATATGAACGGGAAATCGCTTTGGGCGGCGGAACCAGCCTCTATTATCCCCTGCAGGAGGAACTGGATTTTGCCCTGAATGTAGATCATTTTACCCAACAGTTAAACGAAAGCCTTAACCTGTTGGTCATCTGCAATCCCAACAACCCCACCTCCGGCGCCATCCCCCGGAAAACCATGCGGAAGATTCTTGACGTGTGCAAGCAAAATGATATTTTTGTTATGGTGGATGAAACCTATGTGGAATTTGCAGATAATTATGAAGAAATCACCTCGGTTCCGCTGACTGCCTTTTACAATAACATTGTAATCCTGCGGGGCACTTCCAAATTCTTTGCGGCCCCGGGGCTTCGGCTTGGCTATGCCGTCACCGGAAACCGGGATTTTATCAAAGCCATCAACACCCGAAAAAATCCCTGGACCATCAATTCCCTGGCAGTCATTGCAGGAGAAATTATGTTCCGGGACACGGAATACATTGCCAAAACCAAAACATTGATTTCCAGAGAACGCGACCGGATGTACCAGCTGTTTTCCCGGGACAGCCGCTTTAAAGTTTATCCGCCCAGCGGCAACTTCATGCTAGTGCGCCTGCTTTCTGAGGATATGACCTCTGGGGAGCTGTTTGAGCGGGCCATCCGGGAAAAAATGATGATCCGGGACTGCTCCACATTTCCGTTTCTGGATCACAAGTATATCCGGTTTTGTTTTATGAGCGGGGAAATGAATGACAGACTGGCGGAATGTATTATGAGATAATGAAAATAAACGGCAGGTTATATTTCAATGTACAAAAAACTGCCGGATTGCCCGGTTGATGTGTCAGAGGGCAATCCGGCAGTTCTGATTGTATCCAAACACACAATGATCAGAAACTTACCGTTTTTTGAGCCAAATGAGGATTTGACAGCTCAGACAAATGCAGAACTCTATACGCCGGAATAAGCTGAATATCCTGCATCAATGGGAAGCACTACTCCAGTGATTGCGCTTGCCGCCTTGTCATCGCAGAGGAAGAATACGCCTCCCAGAAGCTCTTCTCCTTCCACAAAACGTCCCATAGGCGTGCCTGCCAGAATCTTATTGGAACGGGGCGTAGGCGTGCCGTCCTCCTGAAAGAGCAGCGCACGGTTCTGGTTGGACACCAGAAATCCCGGGGCAATGGCATTGCAGCGGATGCCTGTTCCTGCAAAATGAGTGGCAAGCCACTGGGTAAAATTAGATACCGCAGCTTTTGCTCCGGAATAGGCCGGTATTTTTGTCAGCGGCACATAGGCGTTCATGGACGAAACATTCAGGATACAGCCTGATTTTCTGTCTGCCATTTCTTTTGCAAACACCTGGGTGGGCAGCAGCGTCCCCTGGAAATTCAGTTTAAAGACAAAGTCCACGCCATTGGGATCTAAATCAAAAAATGTTTTCTGCCCCTCCTTTTTTTCATGGTGGTATTCATTGTCCGTGGTGGCCCGGGGATTATTGCCGCCGGCTCCGTTGATTAAGATATCGCAGGGACCCAGATCTGCTGAAACCTGCTGATGAACATTTTCCAGTTCTTCCTGATCAAGCACGTTGGCCTTGTAGCCTTTGCAGACATACCCCTCCGCTTCTATTTCTTCTGCCAGTTTTCTGACTGCCTCTTCGTTTAAATCCAGGGCCGCCACTTTTGCGCCCGCCTGAGCAAAGGCTTTTGCCATGGTGCCGCAAAGCACTCCTCCGGCTCCGGTTACTACGACGGTTTTTCCTGTAAAATCTATCTTTAAAGGTAATTCTAACATAATATTTTCCTTTCTTTACTCTTCAAACTATTTCTATATTGCGGGAACGTCAAACCTGAAGTAGTCCCGGGTATTATAATAGCTCAGATTCCCTATCAACTGCTCCAGCGCTTTTTCATCTGCAGGATACTGCCCGCTTTCCACCCATTCTCCCACCAGTTCACAGAGCACACGGCGGAAATATTCGTGGCGGGTGTAGCTTAAGAAGGAGCGGGAATCCGTCAGCATTCCCACAAAGCAGCCCAGCACGCCGTTGGCAGCTAATTCCGTTAACTGGCTGCGCATTCCAAAGCGGTGATCATTGAACCACCAGGCGCTTCCCTGCTGGATTTTCCCGGTGACTCCTCCGCCCTGGAAACAGGCCATAATGGTGGCAAGGGCAGTGTTGTCGGTAGGATTCAGGGAATAGAGAATGGTTTTCGGCAGCCCTTTATTTTCCAAAAATGCGTTCAGCAGCGGAGCCGCACATTCCACGCCGGAGCTGCTGTTAACCGCGTCGTAACCGGTGTCCGGGCCAAGCAGTTCAAACTGGGGCTTATTGGTATTTCTGAGACATCCAAAATGAATCTGCATCACCCAGTTTTTCCGGGCGTATTTTTGGGCGCAGGCAATAGTCACTAACGTTTTATAAGCATCCGTCTGTTTCCGGTTGAGGCATTTGCCTTCCATGGCCATGGCAAAGGCCTGGTTTGCAGCCTCTTGGTCCGGCTTCTCATACATGCAGTAATCCAGGCCGTGATCGGCGCAGATACAGCCGTGATCGGCAAAATAGTCAATCCGTTCACCCAGGGCAAGAGCAACATCCTCCGCCGTGTTCAGCTTTCTGCCCACTGTTTGGGACAGCTTTTCGATATATCCGGCAAACCCCGGTTTCTCAATATTAACCGCCTGATCCGGACGGAAGGCGGGGAGGACTTTGATTTCCATTTCCGGGTCCGCCTGAATCCTGTCATGATATTCCAGACTGTCTATGGGATCGTCTGTGGTGCAGATGGCCTGCACATGGAATTTCCGCATCAGGGAACGGGCGGTATATCCCTTTAAGATTTCGTTGCAGCGATCGTAAATATCGTCTGCATGCTCCGGCGTCAGGGGCTCTGTGATACCAAATCCCCGCTGAAGCTCCAAATGGCTCCAGTGATAAATGGGGTTTCCAATCAGCTTCGGCATCACACTGGCAAAGGCTCGAAACTTCTCACGGTCCGGCGCGTTTCCGGTGATTTTGTCCTCGGAAATCCCTCCGGCCCGCATCACCCGCCATTTGTAATGATCCCCGCCCAGCCATATCTGGGAAATGTTTTCAAATTTCCGGTCCTCGGCGATATCCTTAGGATTGATATGGCAGTGGTAGTCTATAATGGGCAGTTTTTCTGCTATGTTGTGGTACAGTTTTTCCGCTGTGGGGGTGGACAGCAGGAAATTTTCATCCATAAATTTTCTCATCATGGAAGGGTCCTTTCTATCATTTTTTTGACAACGAATGTATGATATTGGGATACGGACGGAACTACTGGACTGCCCTTTGACACACAAACCGGGCAGTGTTCCGGCGAACTAACTGCCTACTGCGGCTAAGGAGTTCCGGAGAGCCGTCACTCCTAAGTCTCCGTAAGCAGTGGATTTCGCCTTCACACAATACGCCCTTGAACCCTTTGCTTAGCCAAAGGGCAGTCCGGTAGTTCCTGTGTATCGAAATATCATGCGTAACTTTGTCAGGTGCATTTTACATTTCTTGGGTGTCGGAATATAGTGTGTATAATTTGTTGGGTGTGTTTTGCTTAGGATGAACATTCTTATCTTTCGATACACAGGAACTCCAGGCTTGCCCTTTGGCTAAGCAAACGCTTCAAGGGCGTCTTTTGGTGGAGGCGAAATCCACTGCCTACGGAGACTTGGGAAGGAAGGCTTTCCTGACTTCCCTAGTAGTAGTTGGCAGTTAGTTCGCCGTAACCTTGCCCTGTTTGTGTGCCAAAGGGCAAGCCTGGAGTTCCGTCCGTATCCAAAGATATAAATTTCACCTAAGCATTCCCCTGTTTTCTACACCCCTAGCAATTTCCAGCCTCCCGCTCCATCATATCCCAGCACCCCCACAAATACATGATTCCCAGCGCCCTGTCATACAGCCCGTATCCCGGACGGCACTGCTCGCCCCAGATATGGCGTCCATGGTCGGGACGGATGTATCCCTCATACCCGCAGTCATGGTAAGCCCGCATAATCTCAAGGATTCCCACATCCCCGTCGCAGTCCCTGTGGGAGCTTTCCGTGAAATCCCCGTTGGGGAAATGCTTCACGTTGCGGATATGGGCAAAGGCAATCCTGTCGCAGTATGTCCGCACAATGTCCGGCACGTCGTTCTCAGGGTTTGCCCCCAGGGAACCGGAGCACAGGCACAGGCAGTTGTGATCGTCGTCCACCATGGACAGGAATTTCCCAATGGATTCCTTGTCCACCAACAGCCTCGGCAGGCCGAAAATATCCCAGGGCGGATCATCCTGGTGGATGGCCATTTTAATCCCCGTCTCATGGCAGGTGGGCATAATGGCTTCCAGGAAATATTTCAGGTTGTCCCAGAGCTTTTCTTTGGTGACCGGCCGGTAGGCCTCAAACAGCTCGTCCAGTTTGGCCATCCGCTCCGGCTCCCAGCCCGGGAAGGTCATCCCGTGGAGATTTTTCAGGATGTAGTCCGCCATCTCTTTGTAATCTTCCTGAATCTTGGCCTTTTCATAAAATAACGCAGTGGAGCCGTCCTCCATGGGGTGGAACAGGTCTGTCCTGGTCCAGTCAAAAATGGGCATGAAATTGTAAGTCACCACCTTCACCCCGAATTTGGAAAGGTTGCGCAGGGTCTGTTTGTAGTTTTCAATGTATTTGTCCCGGGTGGGCAGGCCGATTTTAATGTCGTCATGGACATTGACGCTTTCCACCACGTCCATGTGAAAGCCGTGGCCTTCAATCTGCTGCCGCATCTGTTCAATCTCTTCCACTTCCCAGACTTCCCCTGCCGCTTTGTTATGGAGCGCCCAGACCAGGCCGGTGACGCCGGGAATCTGTTTGATCATCTCCTGTGTGATGCTGTCGTTTCCTTCGCCGTACCAGCGAAATGTCATCTGCATATTTCTTCCTCCTTTTACTTTTTTTGTAAATTCAGTATACCAGAGACCAATCCGTTTTGCTTGGTAATTGCTGCTTGAAATATGGTAAATCTTGCTTTATAATGAAAGAGCCATTCAGAAAGCAGGTGTTGCCGATGTACAAAGAGGAATTTAATCCAAGCCAAATCATGATGGAACGCTACTATGAATTTCATCATACTTACAATGAAACTCCGCCTTTGGTGGAATTTCACCAACATCCTTTTTATGAAATTTTCTTTTTTTTATCTGGAAATGTAAATTATATTATTGAAGGCAGAAATTATAAGCTTCGTCCGGGAGATCTTCTGTTAACCGGCAATTCTGATATCCACCGGCCGGATATCCATCCCGGCAGACCCTACGAACGGATTGTAATCTGGCTTGCAGATGATTTTTTTGACTATCTGCAGGATTTTTACGACGAGGATTTTACCTCCTGCTTTACTGACGCCGCTTTGAAAGATTACCGCTTAATCCGCCCGGACAGTGAGAGGATTGCCCATTTGAAAAACCTTTTTCTTCAGATGCAGCAGGCGAAGCACGGCCAGGAACGGGGCAGCAGAGCCCTTACCACCGCCTATCTGATTGAATTTCTGGTGTATGTCAGCCGGGCATATTACGACGCACCCGACTCTGTTCGGAAGGATGTTACAGAAAATGAAAAAATAAATCAGGTAATCACTTATATCAATGAACATATTACGGAAAATTTAAATTTAGATGCACTGGCTGTCAGATTTTTTACCAGTAAATACTATTTCAGCAGACAATTTAAGCAATTTACCGGATTATCCCTGTATCAGTATATTATGAAAAAAAGGCTGATTATCGCCCGTAATCTGCTGCGGGCAGGCAGTTCTGTGATGGATTCCTGCTTTCAGTGCGGATTTAACGACTATTCTAATTTTCTGAAAGCCTTTAAACGGGAATTCGGGCAGAATCCAGGCAGCTATTCCAAAACCGTTCATCCCGGCAAAACGATCAAAAAGGAGAACAACCATGGCATTTGACGGAATTGTAATCGCAAATTTAGTAAAAGAATTAAACGAAACAATCACAAACTCTAGAATCAGCAAGATTGCGCAGCCGGAACATGATGAACTGCTGCTGACCATCAAAGGCATGAACGGCCAGGTGCGTCTGGTATTGTCAGCCAGCGCCTCTCTTCCGCTGATTTACCTCACCAAAAACAACAAACCCAGCCCCTTAACCGCGCCCAATTTCTGTATGCTTCTGCGAAAACACATTGCAAATGGGAAAATCACCCGCATTTACCAGCTCCAGATGGAGCGGATCATCCATTTTGAAATTGAGCATCTCAACGAACTGGGCGATCTCTGCCGGAAACAGCTGATCGTGGAAATTATGGGAAAACACAGCAATATTATTTTCTGCGATGACGAAAACAAAATCATCGACAGCATCAAGCATGTATCTGCCCAGGTCAGCTCCCTGCGGGAAGTGCTGCCCGGAAGAACTTATTTCGTCCCGAACACCCAGGAAAAATCCAATCCCCTGACTGCAGACAAAGCCTCCTTCCAGGCAGATGTTTTTGGCCAGTCCCTTCCGGTACAGAAGGCAATCTACACCGCCTACACGGGAATCAGCCCGGTGATCGCCTCAGAACTGTGCTGCAGGGCTTCTGTGAGTGAAAAACAGCCGGCAGATACCCTATCAAAAGAAGAACAGCTTCGGCTCTGTCAACATTTTTCCCTTTTGATGGATGATGTGAACGAGGGCCGCTTCACCCCCAACATTGTCAGAAACGGCAAGGAGCCCATAGACTTTTCTTCAACAGAACTTACACAGTTTCCAGACTTTACCGCAGAATCCTGTGATTCCATCTCAGAAGTTCTGGAAACCTTTTACGCTGCCAAAAATGTTTACACCAGAATCCGGCAGAAATCGGTGGATCTGCGGAAAATCGTCACCACGATTCTGGATCGCAGCAGAAAAAAATACGACTTGCAGAAAAAACAGTTAAAAGATACTGAAAAACGGGAAAAATACAAGATATACGGGGAACTGATCCACACCTACGGCTACGGTCTAAAAGCAAATTCCAAAACCCTGGAAGCATTTAATTATTATACCAACGAGAACATTTCCATTCCTCTGGACCCTCAGTTAACGCCCCAGGAAAACGCCCTGAAGTATTTTAATAAATATAACAAACTAAAACGCACCTACGAAGCCCTGACGGATCTGATTGAGGAAACCCACGAAGAAATCATCCATCTGGAATCTATTTCCACCTCCCTGGACATCGCCGTGTCCGAGGATGATTTAACCCAGATCAAAGAAGAACTGATCCAGTACGGTTACATGAAAAAACGTCCGGCAGGCAAAAAAGAAAAAATCAAAAGCAAGCCGTTCCATTACCTCTCTTCCGACGGATACCATATGTACGTGGGAAAAAATAATTTTCAGAACGAGGAACTTACCTTTAAATTTGCCGTCGGAAACGACTGGTGGTTCCATGCCAAAGGCATTCCCGGTTCCCATGTGGTGGTGAAAACCAACGGAGACGAACTTCCCGACCGCACCTTTGAGGAAGCCGGACGTCTGGCCGCCTACTATTCCAAAGGCCGGGAAAATGAAAAAGTGGAAATCGACTATCTGGAAAAGAAAAACGTGAAAAAGCCCAACGGCAGCAAGCCCGGTTTTGTGATTTACTATACCAATTATTCACTGATTGCCTCTCCGGATATCTCGGAGATTTCCCTTATCTCCGATTAACCGGCGCTGCTCCCCATTGGAATTTTTTGCAAAAATCGGAAAGAACTGCATGTCTAATCCTGAATCTGCTGCATATACTAGGGATGTAACAATCGAGTTACAAACCATTCACTGTATGTAATCCATACAGCATGCAAAAGACAACAGGAGGTAACGATATGTCTAATTCATCTAACAAAGCGGTAGTACCGGAAGCAAAAAGTGCATTGGATAAGTTTAAATTTGAAGTTGCAAACGAAATTGGTGTACCTTTAAAAGACGGTTATAACGGAGATTTAACTTCCAGACAGAACGGCTCTGTCGGCGGTTATATGGTGAAGAAAATGATCGAAGCCCAGGAGAGACAGATGTCCGGCAAATAACATGCCAGACAGATAAGTTAAAAATAACAGCATGACAGAAAAACAGGAGATTCCGATACGGTATCTTCTGTTTTTCTGATTTTCCCGCCGCTACAGGTTCACCGTCTCCATCTGATGGTTCAGATATCTCTGTATCTGCTCCCGCAGACTCTCATGCCCCGGCGCTTCCAGCCTCCGATCCTCAGAAAGAAGCAGGGACGCCTCCTGGGAAGCCAGCTTCAGCAGATCTGCATTCTGGTAAATGTCCCCCAGACGAAATTCCAGGAGCCCGCTTTGCCGGATGCCGAAGAAATCTCCCGGCCCCCGCAGCTTCAAATCTTCTCCCGCAATATAAAAGCCGTCATTGGATTTATTTAAGATTTCCAGGCGTTTTTTTGCCTTGCCGGAATCCGTGGTATTAATCATAATACAGTATGACTGGCTTTCTCCCCTGCCCACCCGGCCCCGCAGCTGATGCAGCTGAGCCAGTCCAAACCGCTGAGCGTCCTCAATCATCATCACTGTGGCATTGGGCACATTTACCCCTACTTCGATTACCGTGGTAGATACAAGAACCTGTATTTCATTGCGGGCAAATTGTTCCATAATCAGATTTTTCCGCCCGGATTTCATCTTGCCGTGTAAAGACTCCACCACAATTCCTTGCGGAAGCTGCTCTTTGAGTACGGCGGCATAATCTGTTACGTTTTCTGCTTCCAGTCCCTCGCTCTCCTCCACCAGCGGGCAGACCACATAAATCTGATGGCCAAGGGCCAACTGCCTGTTCAGAAAATCGTAAGAGGTTTTCCGGGACTCTTTTCCCACCACGCAGCTTTTTACCGGAAGCCTTCTGGCCGGAACCTCATCAATGACAGAAATGTCCAAATCCCCATAGAGGATAATGGCAAGGGTTCTGGGAATGGGCGTTGCGCTCATAACCAGCACATGGGGCTGGGCGCCTTTGAGAAACAAAGTTTCCCGCTGCTTTACCCCAAACCGGTGCTGTTCATCAGTAATCACCAGGGCAAGATTGTCATAAAGGGCCCTCTCCTGTATCAGCGCATGGGTTCCCACAATCATGGCATTGGGATAAAGCTGCATCCGTTCATAGGCCCTCCGCTTTTCCTTCTGGGTCAAAGAGCCGGTCAGCAGCACAACGGGAATCTGCATCCCCTGAGCCTCAAGCAGCTCTGTAAAAGTCTGGTAATGCTGCATGGCCAGTACTTCCGTAGGCGCCATCAATGCCGACTGATAGCCGGACTGGGCCGCGTCCAGCATGGACAAAAAAGCAATAATCGTCTTGCCGGAGCCCACATCCCCCTGCACCAGACGCTGCATCACCTTCCTGCCCCGCAGATCCTTCCGGATCTCCGATAAGGTACGCTTCTGGGCATTTGTCAATTGATAAGGAAGGCTTTGCATCACCTGATCTGCCCAGAGAGCCTGGGCCTCCCCGTCCAAAGGCAAAAAAGAAAACCCATTCAAAACTTCTTCCATCTGCTCCTTCTGCATGCCCGCCGACAGGATAAACTGGAAAAATTCATCAAAAATCAGACGTTTTCTGGCCTGCTCCAATGCCTCTTCACTTTCCGGAAAATGAATATTTTCCAAGGCAAAATTATATTCTGCCAGATGTAAACGGGCTCTGATATCCTCCGGCAGATAATCTCTGGACAAATCCAGTTCTTCCAGCGCTTTTTTTATGGTCTGGGAAAGTTTATTTTTCCCCAGACCGGCGGTGAGGGCATAACAGGGCCAGAGGCATTCCTGCATGGAATCATATTTTTCCGGCTGAAAAATCTGGGGCTGCTCCATATGAAGCAATTTCCCTTTCCGGGTGACTTTGCCCAGAAATACAAACCATTCTCCCGTTTTAAGGGTATTTTTCAGATAAGGCATCCGAAACCACACCAAATCTGCTTTTACCGCTCCCTCCTGCAAGACCAGAGAGGTGATCTGCATATTCCGGCCTGCCCGCACATAAGGCGCTTTATCCACCCTTGCTGCAATTGCTGCAGTCAGTTCTTCTGCTTCCTTCATAAGTTCCGGCAGCTCCTTCAAGGGCGTAATTGGCGGCAGCTTCTCATAATTTCTGGGATAATGAAGGAGTATATCACCAATGGTGTATACTCCAAGATTATGAAATAACTGTTCTGTTTTCGCTCCAATCCCTTTCAGCACGCCGATCCCGGATGACTGATCCATAAGGACTCTCCTTCCTGGACATAGGAATCCCCGCCAAAAAGCCTGCAGGTTCCTACGCTGAATTCCTACTCTACAGAAATAACGTAATAGTAAATAGGCTGTCCGCCGTAATGGACTTCCACTTCGCAGTCGGGGTAAGTCTCTTCTAACTCTGCGCCCAGCTGCTTTGCCGCCTGTTCCTTAATTTCTTCTCCGTAATAGATACTGATAATTGCAGAATCTTCATCCACTAACTGGGCGATCATCTCCCGGATGACCGTATCCATGTCTCTGCCTACCGACAGAATGGAGCTGTCTCCCATTCCCATATAATCTCCCTGTTTAATGGATTTATCTTCAATCAGCGTATCCCGGACAGCATAAGTTACCT
The DNA here is from genome assembly GCA_910575555.1 of Lachnospiraceae bacterium. Lineage (GTDB taxonomy): Bacteria > Bacillota > Clostridia > Lachnospirales > Lachnospiraceae > Petralouisia. The sequence goes on from CAJTFX010000001.1 coordinate 179,231, forward strand.
GCCCTGTTTTAACACTGGTCAGCTCTTCTGTCATGCGGGCTGCATTTTCTTCAGCGCTGCTGTCAGGCATAAAATTAATCAATGCCGTAATTCCCTGAGGCACGGTTTTTGTAGGAATTACGAAAATATTCTTCTCTTCAATCAAAGATGCCGCCTGATTGGCTGCAAGGATAATATTCTTGTTGTTGGGAAGGATAAAAATATTGTCTGCATTCACTTCTTCAATGGCATTGAGCATGTCTTCCGTACTGGGATTCATTGTCTGGCCGCCGGCAATGATATAATCTACCCCCAGCCCTTTGAATATTTCATTGATCCCTTCCCCGATGGAAACGGAAATAAATCCCATATCCTTCTTGGGCGCCTTGCTTGCCTCTGCCAAAGCTTCCTTTTCGGAACGCTTTCTCTCATCTGCCAGCTTCTGTTCTTCTGCGGCTTTCTGGGCGTCTTTAATTAATTTCTCCTGATGCTCTTCCCGCATATTGTCGATCTTTATCTTGCTCAAGGAACCATACTCCAATGCCCGCTGAATCGCCAGTCCCGGATCATTGGTATGTACGTGAACCTTGGTAATCTCATCGTCTGCAACCACCACAATAGAATCACCGATGGACTCTAAATAGGATTTGAACTCTGACTCTTCTTTTTCTTCCAACGGTCTGTTCAAAACGATGATAAATTCCGTACAATAACCGAATTTGATATCCTGTTCTGTCTCCTGGGAAATCTTCACCACACCGCTTCCGGCGCTTTCCGTTTCAATGGTGTAATCCACTTCTTTTCCCATCAGGGCGTCATATGCGCCCTTCAGTACAGTGACCAGTCCCTGTCCGCCGGAATCCACAACGCCTGCCTGCTTCAGCACAGGAAGCATATCCGGCGTCCGGCTTAAAACGTCGTCCGCTTCCTTAATCACTTCGTCAATAAATACCGTCAGGTCGTCTGTCTCTCCAATCAATTCCAGAGCCTTGTCCGCTCCGCCTTTGGCTACGGTGAGGATGGTTCCCTCTTTCGGCTTCATAACGGCCTTGTATGCCGTTTCCACGGCTTTCTGAAGGGCGTCGCAGAGAATCACTGTATCAATCACTTCATATTTGCCGATTCCCTTGGTAAACCCACGGAATAACTGTGATAAAATAACGCCGGAATTCCCTCTTGCCCCACGCAAAGAACCGGAGGAAATGGCCTTTGCCAGAGAAGCCATATCCGGAGAATCTCCAAGTTTGCTGACTTCTGCCGCTGCCGACATAATCGTCATTGTCATGTTGGTGCCCGTATCCCCGTCCGGAACCGGAAATACATTCAGTTCATTAATCCATTCTTTCTTTGCTTCCAGATTCTTCGCCCCTGCCAGGAACATTTTCGCAAGCATCGGTGCATCTACTGTAGTTATCGCCACTTTTATTTCCTCCTTAATCAATCACTCTGACACCTTCCACGAAGATGTTGACTTTCTCGATCTCCATACCGGTAAATTCTTCCACCCGATACTTCACCGTACTGATCAGGTTCTCAGAAACAGTAGAAATACTTACTCCATAAGAAACAATTACATGGAAATCCAATGTGATCTTATTATTATTCAGAGTAACGTTGATCCCATGGTTCAGATAATCACGCTTTAACAGCTTTACCAGGCCGTCCTTCATATTCACAGCAGCCATGCCCACAATTCCGAAGCACTCTACTGCCACAGAACCTGCATAAATTGCAATCACATCTGTATCAATTAACACTTTCCCATATTGAGTGTCCACTTGTCCTTTCATAATTTAACCTCCAAAATCACTTATGGTTTATATTATAACCGCTTTTCTGGAAAAATGAAACATATATTTTCTCTTTTTACAAAAAATTCATTTTTCTCTTGCAATATATTCCTCTTTCTGTTAGAATAGCCTTGTTGTGAGTTCACAGTGTTTGTGGACTTAGTAAATTGCAAGGAGGTGCAATTATGGCAAAATGCAGTGTTTGCGGAAAAGGCGCTCATTTCGGTAAGAAGGTCAGCCATTCTCATAGAAGATCCAATAAGATGTGGAAGTCCAATATCAAATCTGTAAGATGTAAAGTGAATGGAGCTTCGAAGAAGATGTACGTTTGTACTTCTTGCTTAAGGAGCGGAAAAGTAGAAAGAGCATAGTAAACGGAAGCAGCGCATTGGAAGCAATGGCTGCTTCTTTTTTATCTCAATTACTATGAAAGCTAAAGCTTCCATAGTATGGATGGCCATGCGGCCCGTCGCACGGCAGGCTAAGCAAGATGGGGGTTTATTAAAAAGCTAAAGCTTTCACAGTATGGATGGCCATGCGGCCCGTCGCACGGCAGGCTAAGCAAGATAGGGGTTTATTAAAAAGCTAAAGCTTCCATAGTATGGATGGCCATGCGGCCCGTCGCACGGCAGGCTAAGCAAGATGGGGGTTTATTATAATCAGCAGCCTCCGCAGCAAAACAGATTATATCCCAACAACAGCAGAACAAAAATAATCAGGATTCCAAGCACTTCATTGGGCAGAAAAATCATAATCGCCATTCCCACCGCAATCCAAAATAATATAAAGCCTATGAGCCGTCTCATGCCACCACCAGAAAAACGCATATATTACTATTTAATATATGCGCTCTTCCTGAAAAAATACATGTTTCAGCTTCCAGAATTCTGTTTTCCAATGATTACATTATAAACCTACATCTTGCTCAGCCTGCCGTGCGACAGGCCGCATGGCCATCCATACTGTGAAAGCTTTAGCTTTCATAGTAAACCCCCATCTTGCTTAGCTTGTCGTGCGACAGGCCGCATGGCCATCCATACTATGGAAGCCAGGGGCTTTCATAGTAAACAAATACTCACTGTTGCTTACTCTGCCGGCACGTTTAACTGCTCTGCCAATTCCTGGGCAGCCGCCTCTTTCGCTGCTTTTTCTTCCTCCGACGGCTCTTTTCCTGATTTTTTACTGGTAAATTTGTTCACCAAATCCGGAACCATGTCGAGAATCTTGGTAATGCTGTCCTGATTCTTGATATTTACCAGTTTCGTGCATCCATTCTGCACCACCAGTACTGCGCTGGGTGTAATCTTCCCGCCCAGTCCGCCGGCTGCATTATTCTTTTTATCATGGCAGAACGCGCCGGCCCCAACGCCGAAAGACACTTCTATCAGCGGAAGGATAATGGTATCTCCGATATGAACGGCATCCCCAATCACTGTTTTGGTGGTAATAAAACTGTCCATTCCTTTAAATAACGACTGTACGGTTGTGTTGAAATTATTTTCCTGCATCATATGACCTCCTGTTAACTTCTTATATTTGCAATTAATTTTCGTACATTTCTGTCTCTGATCATGCGGATTCCTGAAATCAGCGCATGTAAAAACCTGACACGTCCGGTAATATAAAGTATCCCCTTCATATAGAAAGCCTCTGAAACAAAATCAGGCATCACAACTAATTTGGACCTTGCCCAGAAAGGCAGCAAGCTTATAGTTCCCAGCGCCTTCCCGGTTTGATCCGGACTTCCCATGGAAAATCTGAGGGTTCCGGTTACCTTTCCCGGCAGATAGTGGCGCAGCAAATAGCGCACCTCCTGCATCATACATAAAAAAGCATTTTGATTAGTTTCTTCCAAAATCATGTTTTTTATGTTCCCAATCTGTTCTTTTGCCGCAGCTGCCCCGGTTCCGGCGCCGAAATGCCTCTGTCCTTTTCTGCCCGGCGTTTTTCTGACTCTTTTTCCAAAATTATGAAAAGACGATTTAATTTTATGAAATAATCCAGGTTTTTTCCTATGTTTCTTTCTTCTTTTACCTTTCGAATCATTTTCCTTAAAACTCCGGGGCCGCTGACTCTGACTGCCGGGGACTTTCGATTGTTCCGCTGCTCCTTCTGGACCTTCCGCTGCCGCCGTCTGTTCTTCTGGCTCTTCCAGTTTTCCTGCCGCCGTCTGTTCCGTTGCTCCTTCCGGTTCTTCCGTTGCCGCCGTCTGTTCTGGTAGTGCTTGTCCTATCTGTATTGCTTTCTCTCCTGCTTCTTCTCTCCCGGCTGCCTGTTCTGCATCCTCTCCTGCTTTTTCTCTCCCGGCTGTCTGTTCTGCATTCTCTCCTGCTTCTTCTCTCCCGGCCGCCTGCTTCACCGGCTCCCGGGGTTCTGCTTCCTCAGTCTTTTTCCCTTTATCCAGAGGAACTGTAATGCCGAAAATTCTGATTTTAAAAGAAATATCTCTTTCTCTGTAAAATACCCTCACATCCAGCAGATGAAACAGCCAGTGCACCGCCGCTTTTCCTTCTATCTCATCCTGGGCTTTCAGCTCCACGCGATAACGGATTGGAACCAGCAGCAGGGCCAGACACAGCAGAAGCACAATTGCCAGAAGAACGCCGATTATTTTTAAAATGATAAAAAGGATTTCCATTTATGCCCTTTCCTTTGACTCTCTCTGTGTTTTTCCAGAAAATAATCTCTGACTTGAAATGTCCCTGTTTCCCGATACACATCCATAATAATTGTTCCCGCCAGTTCTACGGCATTTTCATATCCCCTGTCCGCCCCCACAACCAGAAGCTCTGATTTGGGATAATATTTCTGCATCAATTCCCAGGATGGAATAATATCCAGTAAATTCTCCGGATTGCTGCTGAGGGCAATGATATAAATATTAATCATTCCCTTATTACGGAGAATTTTCCGTTTTATTTTCTCTTTTTGCGCCGCAATGCCCTCTCCTGCGTAAAATTCCCGATACCAGTCCATACCATTCTCCTTGTAAGGTAAAAAGGCGCCCTGTATGAGCACCTTTTCTTGCGTGTAAGGAATGAACGGGCCGGAGAATGTATACCAGTCATGCCCTGCCGCCGTCCATTAAAAATATTTTCTGCTGCCCCAAAGATTGCTTTTCTTCAAATCCAGGTATTCGTTATAAGCCTTTTCCAATATCTGCTTCTCATTGGCAAACCGAAGCAGATGATATGCCTCGTGAAACTTATAGTAGCCTGAATCAATAAAATATTCTTCCCGTTGTGGTTTGCTGTAATAACTGTCTGCCATCATAAGATACCAGTGTACATCTTTCTCCACGGTATCCTCCGGTATGCTGAAAGTATATTGGCTCTTTCCTACATACTTAATAATCGAGGCATCTACTCCTGTCTCTTCCCGCACCTCTCTTGCCGCTGTATCCCGATACTCTTCACCTGGTTCTACCGTTCCTTTCGGAAGCACCCAGCCTTCATATTTATTCTTGTAATTCTTATACAAAAGCAAAATTTTCCCGCGAAATATTACCACACCACCACAACTCGTTGCTTCAATCATTGCAATACCTCCGATGTGGTTTTTAGAACTTTGTAATAGTATACCTCTTTTTCCATTTTCTTGCAAGAATTTTCTGAGAATATTCAAAAACTGCCCCAAACTACTGGCCAAAATACCTGTCAAACACCTGTTTTGCAACTGGAACCGCCGTGGCGCTCCCTGCCCCGCCTTTTTCCACAATCACGGTAACTGCAATTGTTCCTTTCTCTTCTGCAGAAGCATAACCGGTAAACCAGGCATGGCTTTCCGACTTGTTGTTGCTGAATTCCGCCGATCCTGTCTTTCCGAATGCCTGATAACTCTGTCCGTTTAATTTTGAGCCGGTTCCTTCACTGACCACCAGAGACATAAATTCCTGCAGCTTTCCTGCCTCTTCCTCTGTGAGCAGAGATCCGTACTGGGAACTGCGGTAGCTTTTCACCGTAACTCCTTTGTAATTTTCCGTATGATCAATCACATAGGGCCGCATCAAGACCCCCTGGTTGGCAATGGCTGAGGTGATCAAGGCCATATGCATGGGCGTTACCAGCGTTTTCCCCTGGCCGATGGCGGTCTGGGTCACTTCATCGGAATCCGAATTTTCCTTCAGCACAAAACTGCTCTTATTAAAAGGATAAGAAATCGGAAGATTTTTCCCAAACAGCATACTGTCGCAAAGCTCCATAAATGCTTTTTTATCCAGTCCCAGGCCGATATTGGCATAAGACGTATTGCAGGACTTGGCAAAGGACTGCTCTAAATTCTCCGCGCCATGGACCGCATTGTCATAACAGTGTATTTCCGTATGCTCCATAGCAATGCTTCCGGTGCATTCATAAGCATAATTCTGATAATCTGAATGTTCCCGAAGATATTCCAGGGTAGTTAAAATCTTAAAGGTAGATCCCGGCGGATACAGCCCCTGGGTCGTCCGGTTTACCAACACGGAATTGTCGCTGTCCGTATTGGAAATAATACTGTCCCATTCCGCCGCTATGGAATTCGGATCAAAATCCGGCTTGGACACCATGGCCAGAATCTTTCCGGTGGCAGGCTCCAACACTACTACGGCGCCTCTGCGATCTCCCAATGCCTGATACGCCGTCTCCTGCAACTCATAATTCAATGTGGTAATCACATTGTCCCCCTGATTCTTCTGATTCTGAATGCCGTGCAATACCTGTTCCAGAAAAAAAGCGTGAGAGCGCAGCAGACTGAAATTCCCAAAAGATTCAATTCCTGATTTGCCGTTGCTGTCATAGCCTACGGCATGGGCAAACATTCTGCCATAAGGATAATACCTGCTTTCACTTCCGTCCTCTCCTACAACAGTCTGGGCCAGTGTTTTTCCGTCTGCCGAACGGATTTCTCCCCGAATGACATGTTCTGCAAACGTGTCCTGCCTGGTATTATAAGGGCTGTTAATAAAGTCCTCACTCCGAAAAACCTGGAAATATACAAAATATCCCATCATCAGAATAAACATCCCCACAAACAGATACGTAATCACTGCAAATTCCCTGTTTTTTTCCCTGTTTCCATTAGTCGAAGTCCTGGATTTTTGTTCCGTGGATCGTTTCTTCATGAGAGGAGATCCCTCCTTTCTTTTTCGGACGTTTTTTCTCTTTCGGTTTCTTTTCATTTGTTTTTTCTTTGGTGTATTTCTCTCCTTTTAGCCCTGTTTTGCCCCGGGGCTCGTCCTGTTCCCGTTCCCGCATCAGATACAATCCCTGAATCACGGCAAAAATAATCAGCGTACTGAGAAGAGAGCTTCCGCCGTAGCTTACCAAAGGCAGGGTCACTCCCGTAGAAGGGATAAATTTGATATCGCCGCCAATGGACAAAAAGATTTGAAATCCATAGATGGTTCCCAGTCCCAAAGCCACCAGCTTATAAAAGAAATCTTTCATCTGCATGGCGATATTCAGAAACATCAGAAAGCAGCTCACACAGACCAGAATCAGGCAAATGGCAAAAATTCCGCCTAATTCCTCCGCTATAGCTGAAAAAATAAAATCCTGTTTTACTTCCGGTATTTTATAAGGCATTCCCTGATTCAATCCCATGCCGAACCAGCCGCCGGTTCCGATGGCAAACAGGGAATGGGACACCTGGTTTCCCTCATTTGCAAATACTGCCAACGGGTCCTGCCAGGCCACTACCCTCACCCGTACATGGTTAAAAAGAAAATATGCCGCAACCGACGCCGCCGCTCCGCAAATCATTCCGCCTGCAAAATAATACAGTTTTCTGGTGGCCACATAAAGCATGACCATATAAGCGATAAAGAAAATCAGTCCTGCGCCCAAATCTCTGGATAATACTAAAATAATTACATGCAGCGCTGCCACCACCGTAGCTTTCACAACCTGAATAAACTCTGTAGATTCGTAAAACATGGACGCCACAAAGAAAACAAATATAATTTTAATAAATTCTGAAGGCTGTACTGCGATTCCCGCCACGGAAAAAGAAAGCTTGGCGCCATGGGAAACCGCTCCCAGTACAGCCACCACGCCCAGCATGGTAATTCCCGCCAACGCATAAATCCAGGTAAGGCTCCGGACAAATTTCCAGCGGCTGATCAGATAAGGAATCAGCATGGTAACTGCCATAGAAACCACCGCAATGGCAAACTGCTTCACCGCATGTTTGTAAGACAGGCGGGTCAGTATCACAAAGCCAATACACATCAGCATACACATATTATTGACAATCAGCCTGGACACCCGCTTATAAAAGATTCCGTAACAAACCTGCACCGCAGTAAAAAATATTACCTGCTCCAGATAAAATTTCAGCAAATCCTGATTTTTGGTAGCCAGAAACAGAACGGCATAGGCATTCAGATGAAACAGATACATATAGCCTGTCTGTTTTCTGAATTTCCATGCCTGTTCTTCCAAATCCACATTTTTCTTCAATGAGGAAAAACATTGCCAGGTATACAGCGCAAAAAGAATAATCATTGTATACTTGGATGTTTCAGTAATTAAATGTACCATAAACTATTCTACTCCTCGTTTCCAGTGTCCGTTGGTATAATCCTGCAGATATTTTTCACGGCTCTCTCCCCGGGAGGACAACGCCTGCCTGTAACACGCAAAAATCTGTTCTGCCTCGGCTCTGTTCTCCGTAGTAAAGGATATTCTGACTGCCTCCGGCCAAAGCAGTTCAAGCTCCAAAAGATGATGCAGCAGAGACAGAGGACTTACATTATAGATAATATTGTAGCAATCGCTGCATTGGTTCCGCACCGGAAATAATTTCCCATAGCGATCCTGCATCTGCAGCATACCCGCTTTGCCATCGCACTTCAACGTATTTTTATGTAGGCACTGGCTGCTGATCATCAGGGGCTGCCGGCCATAGAGGATGATTTCCTCTCTTTTACAGTCCAGTTTCTTTAACTCCTTAAGGTTTAATTCCACCGGAAGGGTCTGATGCATCAGGTTTAATTCCTTCCAGGCCAAAACTGCTTCCCGGGAATAACCGTACAGTTGATAGTCTCCCTGCATACAGAATTCCGGCTCCGCAGTAAAACCTTGCTGCTGCCCGAACTCCTCTCCCTGAATAGAACGAGCCTCCGCTTTCAGATTCTTCAAAGACTGCATCTCTCTTAAAAACTGCACTTCTTCCAGATTCCGCACCAGACATCCGTCCAGAGCTCCCGCCAGTTCATTCCAATGACTGGAAAACCAACCGGCAGTTTTTCTGCGGAAAATATGGGGAAGAGCCAGAAAACATTCTTTTCCCGCTTCCCGGATACGTGCAGAATACATCTGCAGTTGTTTCGGCAAAGTCTCTCTGGGACAGAAAAAGGATTCCAGATAAATCCGGTCTGTTTCCGGCTGATTTAACGCAGCCTCCGCCTGTTCTGAAGTTTCCGCCAGAACATGAAGTTTAAATCCAGCTTTTACTTTATCCCTATGCTGTTCTGGTTTTTTCTTCTCAGCCTCTATTATATCATATTCCGGTTTTTTCTTCTCAGCCTCTTTAGTTGTGCAAACTTCCGGTTTTTCCTTCCCATCTTCTGCTTTTTCTGAAAAAGTTGTCCTGCGGTACTGGTCCAAAATTGCTGTCTGCAGCCGATCTAATCCGTCTCTGCGGAGCTGATTCAAATCTCCCACCGGAAGAAATACGGATTCTCCCAGTTCCACCTTCAATTCTTCAAACACAAAGGGGGTGTTTCCGGTTTTTTTCATCCTTTCCAGAACTGCTTCCTCCGACAACGGCTGTTTGAATGCCGGTTGAACCGTTTTTCCTGTCACTTCTACCTGAATATCCTTATAGTTTAACATAAGGTAAGCCGGCGTTTCCTGATAAAGTCTTAAAATTCCCTTGATTTTTTCTTTCGGTTCCGGCAATGCTTCCTTCAGATTTTTCAGAATGTCTTTTCCTTTTTCATGAGAAGGCTTTCGGATGGTAATCATATCTTTCCCATTATGCCTGGTATAATATCCATCGGTAAATCCGCAGCGATTTCCCAAATCCATCAGACGTTTTCTGTCCTCTTCTTCCACCTGATATCCCGTGGGATCTGCCTGATACCGATCCAGATATTTCCGGTAAATGCCTGTCACGCCGGCCGCATATTCTGCCTGCTTCATCCGGCCTTCAATTTTAAAAGAATATACGCCGCTTTGAATCAGCTGAGGAAGCAGATCAATGGCGCATAAATCCTTCATGCTCAGCAGATATTTTCCGGACTTTTCCGAAGCTTTCCCGGATATTTCATAAGGCAGGCGGCAGGGCTGCGCGCACCGTCCCCGGTTTCCGCTCCGGCCGCCCAGCATACTGCTGAACAAACACTGTCCCGAATAACTATAGCAAAGGGCTCCATGGACAAAACATTCGAGTTCCGCTCCGGTTTCCTGATAAATATGGGAAATTTCCTGAAGAGACAGTTCCCGGGCCAAAACAATGCGGCTGCATCCTGCTTCCTGAATCAGCTTTGCGCCATAGGCCCCTGTAATCGTCATCTGGGTACTGGCATGAACGGGCAGATCCGGAAAATGATTTCGAATATACCGAAGGGCCCCTAAATCCTGTACAATCACCCCATCCAGGCCCGCTTCATAAAGAGGTTTCAGATATTCCTGAAGTTCCTGAATCTCATGATTTTTCAGCAGCGTATTTACGGTAAGGTAGAAGCGTTTTCCCCTCAGGTGAAGGTAATCCAGAGCTTCCACCAATTCCTCCTGCGTAAAATTATCGGCATAAGCCCTTGCGCCAAATTTACTGCCGGCTCCGTACACAGCGTCTGCGCCTGCATCTGCCGCGGCCTTTAAGATCGCAAGGGAGCCTGCCGGTGATAAAAGTTCTGTGTTGTTTCTGACACTTTTGTCCATAATCCTGCTCCTTAAGAGAAAAGCGGCTCAAGAAGCCTGCTTTGCCCTGAGCCGTCTTTCTCTAAATGATATCATGTGAATCCTGATGTTCCGGCAGTATCACATTCTCATCAGAAACATTCTCAAGTTCCATAGAATTCTTACTGGAATCCTGACGTTTCTCTTCGTGAGCCCTGCCGGAATCATTTGGCTGTTCTGCTAAATTCCCATTGAAATCATTCTGTTTCCTTTCATTATCCCTGTTAGAGTTATTCTGCTTCTCTGCATTGTTTCCGCGGGAATTCTTCTGCTTCTCCGCAGTATTCTTAGCGGAACCGGTCTGGGGTTCCGACACTGCCTGTCCTTTTACTTTTCCCAGCAATGCGTCCTCCAGGGCAGTTTCCAGCTTTGATTTCTGCAGCAGCAGCCTGCGGTTTTCTCTTGACAATTCCGTTGCTTCCTTCTCGCTGCTTTCCGCCTTAATCCTCAGAGAAATTAATTCATGTTTTAATTCATAGAGTTCCTTCTCTTTTTCTTTTACATCCTGGTCCAGCTTCTCTGCCTGTTCCTTTACCTTAAAATAATCGTCTGCAATGTTCAGCTCCACTAATGTAGACTTGGTTTCTCCCGGAAGGCGGCGAAACTGCTCCATTTCATCAAATTCGTTTATTTTACTATTAATATAATTAGCCACTTTCTGCAGATAATCTTCACTTTCGTAACCGCTTAATGTGTAAATTTTTCCTCCAATCAACACATCGGCACTGGTTTTCGCTGACATATATTCATCCTCTCCTGATTTAATCTGTTCCATGTGTTTCATTATAACTGATTTTTCCAGAAAAACAAATACTATTTTACAATTCCAAAATGTTGATAGGCAAAATCAGCGGCAACCCTGCCTTTTGGCGTACGGTTGATAAACCCATTTTTCACCAGATAAGGTTCATATACATCTTCAATGGTTCCCGCATCTTCCCCCAAAGACGCGGCAAGGGTATCCAGGCCCACCGGCCCTCCCTGGAACTTCTCAATCATCGTCAGCAGGATGTTACGGTCATTCTGATCCAATCCGAACTTGTCCACCTCCAACAAATCCAGCGCAAAAACTGCCACTTCCCTGGTAATCTTCCCCTCGTATTTCACCTGGGCAAAATCCCGCACCCGTTTCAGCAGCCGGTTGGCAAGCCTCGGCGTCCCTCTGGAGCGTCTTGCCAATTCAAAGGCGCCCTCCTCATCAATTTCCACCTCCAGTTTCACTGCAGAGTGCAGAATAATTGTCTTTAATTCCTCCGGATTATAGAATTCCAGATGATCCACAACCCCAAACCGATCCCGCAGGGGGGCAGACAAAAGCCCTGCTCTGGTGGTGGCCCCCACCAGGGTAAAATGGGGCAGATCCAACCGGATAGACCGGGCTGTGGCTCCCTTTCCAATCATAATGTCAATGACGTAATCCTCCATAGCGGGATAGAGAACTTCCTCCACCTGACGGTTCAGCCTGTGAATTTCATCCACAAATAAAATATCCCCTTCCTGCAGGCCGCTTAATATCGCCGCCATTTCCCCGGGTTTTCCAATGGCAGGCCCGGAGGTGATTTTCATATGTACATTCATTTCATTGGCAATAATTCCCGCCAGTGTGGTTTTTCCCAGTCCGGGCGGCCCGTAAAACAGCACATGATCCAGAGATTCTCCCCGCTGTTTTGCCGCTTCGATGTAAATTTTCAGCGTTTTCTTCGCTTTTTCCTGTCCAATGTACTCTTCCAGCCTCTGAGGTCGGAGACTGGTTTCTATTTTCAGATCCTCTTCCTGAATCTGGGTGGAAATGACACGTTTTTCCATGAGAAAACTTCCTTTCTATCTAGGGTTAAAGCATCTGCTTTAAGGCAGCTTTCAGCACTTCTTCCACCGTACTGTCCTGCGTCAGCTCCACACGGTTCACTGCCTTTAAGGCTTCTGAAGATGAATAGCCTAAAGCAGTCAGGGCCTGCACTGCTTCACTCTTTACGCCGGACAGAGAATTGCCGGTATCCTCCGCCGCTTTGGTCAGCTTCTGTTCCAAAACATCTTCCAGTTTTAACTTGTCCTTTAATTCCAGAATCACTCTCTGGGCTGTCTTATTGCCAATGCCCGGCGCTTTGGCAATGGCCTTGGCATCCTCGCCAAGAACCGCAAAGCGAAGGTCGTCCGGCGTCATCACTGTCAGCACCGCCAGAGCGCCTTTGGGTCCGATGCCGCTGACCGAAAGAAGAAGCCGGAAGATATTTAAGTCATCCCGGGTCTGAAAGCCATACAGCTCCATCAGCTCTTCTTTCACATGAAGATAAGTATAAATCTTCACAGTCTGCCCGGTTCCGGTAAAATTGTCAATCATACTGGCCGGTATATGAATGTTATAGCCAATGTTGTTCACTTCAACTACAATGGTATCCTCCAAAATCTCAACCAGTTCCCCTTTCAGATAAGAATACATGGTAACTTTTATCCCTTCTATCACATAACGTTTACTGCTTCTCCGTAAAAGTAAAATCCCCGGCATTCCTTTAACTTCACGTTCACAATCCTGCCGATCATTTCCTCAGTTCCAGGCAGATGCACGATAAAATTACTGTTGAGCCTTCCGGTCACCAGCGTTTCATCCTGCTCATTCACCTCTTCCACCAGAACAGGCTCCGTCTTGCCTGTGTAAGCCTCCGCTTTTTCAGCGGCAATTCGCTGCACCTCTTTTAAAAGCCTTTGGAACCGCTCCTTCACCACATCATCCGAAACCTGATCTTCTTTGGCTGCCGCCGGCGTTCCGGTGCGTTTGGAATAAATAAAGGTAAACGCGCTTTCATATCCCACCTGCTTCACCACATCCATGGTTTCCAGAAAATCCTCTTCTGTTTCACCAGGAAATCCCACGATAATATCCGTAGTTAATGCAATCCCCGGCACCTCTTTCCGTATTTTCTTCACCAGAGACAAATACTGTTCCTTGTCATAATGACGGTTCATCTCTTTCAGAATCCGGCTGCTACCGGACTGAAGAGGCAGATGCAGATGACGGCAGATCTTTTTTGAATCCCGCATTACTTCGATCAATTCCGGGGACAGATCCTTAGGATGCGAGGTCATAAACCTGATACGTTTAATTCCTTCGATTTTCTCTATTCTTCTGAGTAATTCTGCAAAAGTTATCGGTTTTTTTAAGTTTTTTCCATAAGAATTCACATTCTGTCCCAGAAGCATAACCTCCACAACGCCGTCTGCCGCAAGCTGTTGGATTTCCAGAAGAATATCCTCAGGCTTTCGGCTCCGCTCCCTTCCCCGTACATAAGGAACAATGCAATAACTGCAGAAATTATTGCATCCAAACATAATATTAACTCCTGATTTAAAATTATATTTTCTTTCAACCGGTAAATCCTCCACAATTTTATCGGTATCCTTCCAGATATCAATTACCATTCCCTGCTGCGTCAGTGAGGTTTCCAGCAGTTCTGCAAATTTATAAATATTGTGGGTGCCAAATACCAGATTGACAAAGGAATAACTCTTCTGCAGCTTCTCAACCACTTCCGGTTCCTGCATCATACAGCCGCAAAGAGCAATTTTCATCTGTGGATGACGTTTCTTATAAGCGTTCAGATATCCCAGACGGCCCCAGACTTTATTATTGGCGTTTTCCCGCACCGTACAGGTATTGTACAGTACAAAATCCGCCTCTTCACTGTCAGACTGCTCAAATCCGATATTTTCCAGGATTCCCATCAGTTTTTCTGAATCTCTGGCATTCATCTGACAGCCGAAAGTCTGAATGCAGGCAACGGGAAAGCGGCCGTTTTGCTCTGCAAAATTCTGAACCCAGTTCCGGCATTTTGCCATGAAGTAATATTGACGAGCCGGTTCCTCTGTCGGCGGCTCTGAATTTCTGTCTATTTTATCTAAGTCGATTTCATGATACATTTTCCTTGACTTTTCTTCCTTTCTATCTAATACCGGCATTGTTCTGTAAAAGAAGAACCCCTGAATGTACCATGAATACTTTCAAGGGTTCAACTTCATATTTTCTCAAAAATTTATCTTACAACTGTTCCTGAAACCCAGGCTTGTACAAATGACGCGGAATTCCGTCTACCATAACCGGTGAAACATCGCCCTGAATCAGAGGCTTCACATAAGTTACAAATTCGTCTGTCACATAAGTTCCATCCTTCGTTACCCAGTTTCTCGGCACAAGCTTTTCATCATTTGCAATCTTATGTACGTCCTTGACTGCTGTTGTGCTCTGGTAAGGATCGTCTGAAATTCTTTCTAATACTACCATCTTGCCGGTATCGCCTTCGTCGGCTGCTTTCACTGCCGCGCCGCCAACCTGATAAGCTTCCAGAATATCCACCCGGGAAGCAGAATGGGAAGCAGAACGCTGCAATGTGCTCAGCTCAATGGCACGGGTCTTGCATCCAATTTCTCCTGCCACAAAATTAGCAAGGTAAGCGGCTGTTCCGGAAAGCTGTTTATGTCCGAATGCATCTACGAAATCCACGCTGTTTCCAAGCTCACATACATATTTCCCATCGGGTGTCCGGATTCCTTCGGAAACGGCCACTACCACAGAAGATTTCTTCTCCAACAGCTTGCGGATCTTTGCAATAAATTTCTCAACGTCAAAAGACAGCTCCGGAAGATAAATCAAATCGGGACCCATGCTGTCCTCTCCCTTTGCAAGCGCTGCTGCGCCTGTCAGCCAGCCTGCGTTACGGCCCATAATCTCAATAATGGTAACCAGTCCCTTATTGTATTCCAGGCAAAAACTATCGCAGATAATTTCTTTCACGGAAGTACCGATATATTTCGCTGCGCTTCCATATCCCGGCGTATGGTCTGTCAATGCCAGGTCATTGTCAATGGTCTTGGGGCATCCGATAAACCGTACGGTCTGTCCGGTAATAATCGCATAATCAGACAATTTCTTAATGGTGTCCATGGAATCATTTCCGCCGATATAGATAAACGCTTCAATATCAAGCTTGTTCAAAATCTCAAAAATCTTTTCATACACACCCATGTCCTCATGGATTTCCGGCAGTTTATAACGGCAGGAACCCAGATAAGCAGCCGGTGTACGTTTCAAAAGCTCTGCATCCAATTCATTGGTAATATGCTCTGAGAGATCGATATATCTTTCCTGAAGAAGTCCCTGGATACCGTGAAGCATACCATACACTTTCTTGGCTCCGCGGTCCTTAGCTGTCCGATATACCCCTGCAAGACTGGAATTAATTGCGGCGGTGGGACCGCCTGACTGTCCTACGATTACATTGTGTTTCATATTTGTACCTCCATATTTATTGTTTACGCAAACTCATAACATTTATTATACCAAAAAAACACCTGTTGTACAAGTATATCATTCCTCATTTTCCTTTTAATCTTTACCGAAAAAATGCTTCGTTCCGCCAACTGTCCGCTACAGACGCCCCCATGTCTGAAAAACGGCAGTCTGCAACGCCATAATACTCAAAATACTGCTCCCGCAAATGCCGATAAGAGCCTCTCGGCAAATAAAGCTTGTCTCCATTATCCATCTGCATGATCTGTCCATTAAGGCTCACAATATGCTCCAGATTTACAATATAGGTAATGCCCACCTTCACAAATTCCTGGTATCCGGAAACCATTTCATAAAGTTTTGTCATCGTCATACGCAGCAAAACCTGCTCTCCTCCTGCCAGACAGATACTCTGCTGCTTTTTCTTAGCCTCACAGTAAATCATATCATTCAGGGCAATTCTCCGAATACTGCTGTCAATTCTCAGCAACAGATAACGGCGCCTTTCCTGCTCTATCTCTTCCAACGCCCGATCCAGAACAGGAAACAGATTTTTTTCATAAATCGGTTTCAGAAGATACTGCATTGCATCCACCTGAAAAGCTTCCAATGCATGCTCCTGGGAAGCAGTAAGAAAAATAATCCTGCAGTGACTTCCCATTTCCCGCAGTTCCCTGGCTGCTTCTGTCCCCAGTTTTCCGCGCATATAAATATCCATCAGCAGCAAATCCGGCATATATTCCTCTTCCCTCACCATGCGAAGCAGGTCGTCCGCACTCTGAAAACGCTCTATCTGAAAATCACAGACTGCATACTGTTCTCTGTAAGTTGTCAACATCTGTTCTATTTTATTCAGTTCTGCTGTTTCATCGTCACAATGGGCAATTAGATACATGTCTTCCTCCTGCGTTACTTTCTAAAATTTATTTTTACCGTTTAACCCTCACTTTATCATAGGCACCAAAAAATAAATTTACAATAATCGCACCAAAATTAACGCAAAAAACAGCTTTTTTAACCTGCTTTCAAAGGAAAACATAATTTATATATGATTAACTTCCAAAATTAAGAGATATTTGGCCATCTTCCATTTTATTTTTATTTTTCTCTCTCTCAGAAAAGTCATCACAAGTCCAAAATCCATTCTTTTTTCTTAATCCTATCGTTTTTTCAATAAACAAACATCCCGTTTCTTCCTGTAGTTTTTTCAAAAGTTCACTGTCTTTTTCATGGTTAAGTAAACGGTTTTTTATGTTTTCACAATCTCCCAATTCACATCCCAACCATTTTCGTTTCAGTAATTGTGCTACTACATATGTAGTCCCGCTACCACCAAAAGGATCAAATACCACATCCCCTTCATTTGTTGACATTGAAATTATCCTGTCTAACAGTTTAATAGATAACTCATTAAATTTTCTATTTTTACTATTCTTGTGCCTTACAGGATATATATCTGTCCATACATCAGAAACGTTTACTCCTTTAGGATTCATCTTATTTTTATAACCACCATAATCTTTAATTTCACCACCACAGTGACGGCAAACCTGCAAAGGGATTCGTTGATTATTATATGTTGTTGCTTTCGTTCCTTTCACAAATGAAACCAACCCATAATGAGACGGATACAAACGCTTCTGAATGGGAAGGTTACATTTCATATCTATGGCTATCCAATCCCAAAATGTGAGAGATTCACCAAGATGTGACGCAATATAAACACACCATTTAGGCAAATTATAAACATAAATCCTTCCCCCTGGTTTCAAAAGCCTTACACATTCATCCAACCAAACGTACATCCAGTTTATATATTGGGACATGGTTAGACTATCATCTATTCCAGGATCATAAGTCTTTCCAATATTAAAGGGAGGATCTGCAAATACTAAATCAACACATGCATCTGGTAATCCACGCATAATTTCTACACAGTCTCCATGATAAAGCTGCCCATATTTATTTTTATAATACGGGGAAAAGTCAGTTGCTGCATTATCTTCGCGTTTTGAAAGTAAACGTGCAATCTCCTTAATATTCTGAAAATAGGAATCTCTGTATAGGGCAGGCACTTTGCCCATAGCAAGATTTATTTCTAACTCCGTCATATCTAAAAAATCACACAATGCTGTTCTAAAAGATTTATCTTCTGGAAAAAAAGACGTTTGCTGCAATTCATCGATCTGACCTTTTTTTATTTTTCTAGCTTTGAAAAACGAATACATTGACTCAAGAGATTTGTTTTCTCTTTGGACTTTGCTTAACAACAGATCATATATTGAAAAGAATTGCATTACCAACACCTCCGATGTAACTTATCGTCTGTAGACTCATAATCTCAAAATAGTATAGCATATGAATATGGCTAAGTCAACAAAGGAGGAACCCCCGATGTCTGAAATCAGAACACTTCGTAAAATTCTTGCAGATAACATGAAAACCTTGAGAATAAGAGAAAATATTTCCCAAGAAGACTTTGCTGCTTTATGTGATCTGCATAGGACATATATATCGGATATCGAAAGATGCACTAGAAATGTCTCAATTGACAATATTGAAAAAATTGCTGCCGCTCTTCATATAACAGCATCTGAATTGTTACAGGAGGATCTTTCATGCTAATTGCAAAAAAATATATATCACCAGCTGCTCGCCATTTGATTCAAAGCAATCCATTAGCTGAACGTGCCTATAAAGAAGTTGCTTTTTCGATTTTCAAAAACGTAACGCCAGGACATGATATTTTCATTCTCAATAACACTACCAAGAATTGCAACGGTGTCGTACCAGTAAAGGAACAATGTTATCAAATTTTAGAAGAGGATTATGGTTGGTATAGAGAAAAACCACTCTCATATTTCCATGATGATGCACAAAAAGGCGGACCATAGATGTATACAAAGAATTTTACTATAACAAGCATTTTCTTTATGCTGGACTCGAATTTGAAACCGGAAATATTTCATCCGCTCATCGTTCTATGAATAAACTCCATATTGGTATTCTAAAAGGTGAAATAACCATCGCCTTTTTAATGATGCCAATTAAAAAAATGGCTTTTTATCTGACAGATAGAGTATCAAATTATGAAGAACTGGAGCCGTATTTTCTACTACTCAAAAATGTACCCTTTGTCATTTTTGGTTTCAATGCAGAAGAATACGACCCCAATGCCCCGTTGCTCCCCAAAGGAAAAGACGGTATGTCTCCACGCACCATCCACAAATGGAAGAAACGATAAAGGCTATAAATTATTCTGGCACGTTTGGACGACCTTTTCACCAGAAATCTTCAATATCTTATAAGTGCGCAAACTAAAATCTTTAAAAAAGCCTTGGCTTCCATAGTTTGGATGGCCATGCGGCCTGTCGCACGACAAGCTAAGCAAGATGGGGATTTACTATGAGAATGGTATAATCATTTTGGAACTTTAACGTTTAACTAGTACAATGAGTTAAATTAATACAACACTAAATAAACTTAAAAACTCATTTTCATAATATTTAATACAGTGATTCGTAATTTCGAAACACTAAGCGCCCCTTTTACCGTTGTCAAGTTTTTCTGATAGAACAAGGCAAGTTCTCTTCTCAACTGTCAATGATAATCATAAGGAATGCTCCTACAAACATTTTACTTTCTTTGTCAAATACCCACCTTTTCATCCCACGCATTGGTATATATATATCAAGTACCTAGTACATCGAAAATTAAAGAATCACTGTTCTAAAAACATAGTTTTATATACTTATCTGTTTTCCAAGCAGATGCTCCGAAGTTTGCCTGCTTCCGAAATTGGAGCATCCTCTTCCGTCACTCAATCGGGTCATCAGAAAGTTCTAATTTGCCTGCCAGTTCTATCAGTTCTTTCTTGGAAAATGGGCCGTCTAATACCAATTTGTACACGCCATTGGAAATAATCAAAGAACTCATCCCATTATCTTCTACACAGTAACCAGTAAAACCATTTATTTCGATATCTTTTACTGTTTCTGTATCAGAAGTAAGATTCTGTGAAGCTTCATTCTCTTGCCAAACCTGTTTGAAATATAAAACTTTCTTCTCAGAATCAACATAAGTAGCATAATATTTTTGAAATACTTCATCATATTTTTCCGACACAAGTGTATATCCCGTTGGAATATCTAAAAAACAATATTTTCTAAAAACAGTTCTGGAACCTATACCAATACCATTTTCATCCTTCTCAAAATTAACATGATCTTCATTTTGTTCCATAGATAAACTGCTCAACCAACGGATAAAAGGCTCTGATGCAAAAGAACTTCCTCCTATAATCATCAAAAGCAATAAGACGATCACAGCTAACCTTCTTTTAGAATGAATAGGACGATATAATTCCAAAACAGAACCCTGCGCCCGTTTCTTTCTGTACTTTTCCTGTATTTCCGGCATTCGGAAAATTTTATGCATGTTTCGATAAAACCTGAACGTAAACCTATGCCTTGGAAAAGATTTCATACGGCTGTTATATCCGTCCTTTGCAGTCTCTTCAAAAGCTAATGCCAATAATTCATCCATTTTTTATTCCCTTTCCCAAAATTATCTCTTTTTTGCATAATTTACACATTGCTTTGTATTAATTATTGCATAATTTTTTCAACTCACTTCTGACAACCTGCAAATATTCCAGTCTGCCAGATTACTATACCCCAGCTTTTTCTTCCATTTTTATTGTAACAACTATAATATGTCACCCGCAACAAAATTTTCATAAAAATTTACAGCAGATTGACTCCAAATTAATATATAAGAAACATCATAAAAACCGAGAGTTTTCACTCTCGGTTCTGCATGTTCCGCTTTTAACATCATATATCTTTTCCTATGAAAAAATCTTTCCAAGAAAATCTAAAAATATAATCCCCAGAAAGCTGATAAATAAAATCAAACATCCCTTTAAAAAATCTTTCATTCTCCTCAATCTCAATAAGTTGCCAAATTACTTGCACAAGTTACTTCTTCACCGCCTACAGTAAAGATTGCATATGTCCGGTAAGTGCCTCTGGCAGATATAGTATGTGACTTACTCACAATCTTTGAACCTACATTTTCAGAAGTGCCAATCCAGGAAACTAAGGTTTTCCAGGAACTTCCCTCTTTTTTCTGTAATCTCATTACTGTGGTAATTGTACATACTCTCTTTGCAGAAACATCTGAACTACAATATGCAGTATTACCTACAATTTTTATCTCTGAACTAGCAGTCGCAGTATTTACATAATAAGGCTGTATCCCGCCTACTCCTCCAGCCGCATTTGTATGAGCCGCTGTGTTCTCATTTGCCGCCGCATTGCTGACCGTTGACATACTCAATACCATACACACTACTGCCAATACCATAGAAATTTTTCTCTTCATAAATCTTTCTCCTTCCATTTCTCTTATGTAAAAGTAATATTGGGTAGAACCCATAAATATAATAACAACTGAGACTGGAAAAATATGACACATTTTTAATATTTTTTATTTTTTTATTTGATTGAAACTAAAAAAATAATTTTTTGTAGCAAACATCTAGAAAAAGTTTCTTCATATGCCATAAAGCCAACAGGCAAAAGAAATGAAAAATCCATGTTACCAAAGAAATGAATCCTCAAACTGAATGACAGTACAATTTGGAGATTCTTCCTTTGAATTTTGAATAACAAATTAATAATTTTTCTTTTCAAAAAAGGTGTATTCTCAAACAAGACTGCACCTTTTTTGAAAACCATTACAATATCACTTTATTAAGATATAAACTATATAATTGTAATATCTTTACTTCTTAGAAAAACAATAGTAGCATTTTTCGAATATAATTGCTAAAACATCTTCCCTTATAATTCTAAGTTAATAAACAGGTTCATCTACAAGTTCCAATTTTTCTGCTAACTCTATTAATTCCTCCCTAGAGAAAGTTCCATCCATCACTAACTTATAAATTCCATTAGATATTATCAATGAACCCACTCCATTATCCTCAGCATAATAACCAGTAAATCCATTTATCTCTATCATTTCCAATTGTTCTATGTCAGATGTTATTAGTTCTAAGGCCTTACTTTCCTGCCGTACCTGCTTCAAAAATAATACTTCTTTTTCTGAATTAACATAGGTAACATAATACTTTTGAAACTCCCTATCATATTTTTCTGATATCAAAACAAATCCTTCCGGAACCTCCCCCAACCGATACCTCCTGAATTCTCCTCTGTTCTCTCCTGCACTTGTCTGCTCCGTCCCATTCTGTATTCTCACATGGTCACTATTCTGCTCAACCCGAAATCCCTTCAGCCAATGTCTAATCGGTTCCGCTGCAATCACGCTTCCTCCTATCAACATCAGTATCAGCAAAGCAAGAACGGCCCACTTTCTTTTTGAACGAATCGGGTGATATAATTCCAGCAGAGAATTACCGGAACGGCCCGCATCATTTTTTCCCGGCGCTTCCATCATCCGGACTGCCTGTTTCATCTTTCTTCGGAATTCTGCAGAAAACCGGTGCTTCGGTATATCCTGGGGACGGTTTTCATAGTCCTCTTTTACTATCTCCTCCAATGCCTGCTTTAACAGCTTGTCCATATCATTCATGGTTCCCCTCCTCAAAATAATTGTTCTCTCTGGGACATTTCCATTATATATTGACAATTACCCTTTCTTTTTCATGACACTTTTTCTGTAAAAAATAATATTCATGTTAGAGATGTATCAAATCAGCGTATTAGCATATAAAAGGATTGCTAAAGTTTCTTACTTATAAGTCTGGAATTATTGACTTTTCCTGATTTTCAAGTATAATATGGATAAAAAATTGGGAGGTAGCTCATAGATGAAACCAGATAAGGAGAAATTTGGATTGTTGGCTGACACAATCTGATGCTCGCTATTTCTGTAGACACAGTATCGCAAGTTTTCTCTCTTAACCTAACCACATCAATCTTCCGATAAGCTCTTTGTCTGCTCCTCAAGTTTTAACATAAATTTATCATAATCGGACATGAAAAGCCTATCTTGTATAATACGATATTTTTCATATTCTGTTTCAGCATACAATTTGGCTTGTTCTGCGCTTATCTTGCCAGGGCCAGTCAGTATTTCCGTACCGTTAAATTCAAGAAAGCCATCCAGACGTTTTGCCCAATCCTCCATGCTCATCGGTATATGGCGTTCTGCCTGAAGTTCGGCATAATCAAGATACAAGGAAACAATCCTTTCCAAAAAAGACAGTTCCTTTTCGGTTAGATAGTTCTTTGCTATGGACACATCACTTTTTACAATTTTTCCATCAGGCGCATTTTCCCACGAAGTCAATCCCATATGTTCTTTCTGCGCGTCAGCACGCTCTACAATAAGTTCCGCCGCTGTATGTCTATGGGTAGCGTAATGCATTTTGTTTTGAACTGTTTTGAAAAAAGCTCTTGTGGTTTTAGCGTCTTTATCATAATCAAAAGCTGTGGCATATAAGTCAGTTACCTTCTGATAAAATTTTCTTTCAGAAAGCCGGATTTCCCGAATATTTTCTAACTGACGGTCAAAATATTCATCTGTAAACAAAGTTCCTTTTTTTAAACGCTCGACATCCATTGTCCAGCCTTGAATCGTATAGTCTTTTACAATCTGCCCCGCCCATTTTCGGAACTGCACTGCACGCTCATTATTTACTTTAAATCCAACAGCAATAATGGCTTGAAGATTGTAGTGATTTGTTTTATATTTTTTCCCATCAGCGGCAGTTATTAAGTATTTCTTAATAACTGCCGCTTCTATTAATTCCCCGTCAACAAAAATTCTTTTTAAATGTTGATTGATAGCAGAGACTGATACACCATATAAAACGGCCATCATCTTTTGTGTCAGCCAGATATTTTCATCTTCATATCGCATTTCTACGCTGCTTTCTTCTCCACCCACCGAAGCAACATAGGTAAGATATTCTGCAGCGCTTGAACGGATTGTTATTTGATTTATTTTCTTTTTGGACATCTAAAATATTCCTTTCTGCAATATTTGCAAATATTTCTCTCCTATGCGTTTTTGCCGTATATTCTGCCTCACTATTTCTTTTATATAGCTGTCTGAATTAAATTATACATCGCTAATATGGAAAATACAATTATTACATCCAAAACATTTGTTTCTTTTCCTATGTATAAATTATCTCCTTCCATTAAACTTTTGATTTTCTCCTTATCTGGTTTCATCCATGTATGAAAAATCTACATTATTACTCCGGCGGTTAAATATCACCAGTAAATCATTGTGCCAATAGAACAAAGAAATTATGGGACAATAAATTTCTCTGACTCTTGACTTTTCCTGACAAACCATTTATTGTATCACTTAGATAGTACAATGATACATAGAAATTGAGAGGGAGTGATCACATGCCATGGAATTTAAATTCCGATCGGCCTATTTTTATTCAGCTTATTGAAAAGATTCAAATAGACATTATCTCCGGACGGTATGCCCCCGGAGATAAACTGCCGTCTGTCCGGGAACTTGCCCAGAAAGCCTCTGTCAATCCCAATACCATGCAGAAAGCCCTTGCTGAACTGGAACGCACTGGATTGGTTTATTCCCAGAGAACCAGCGGAAGATTTATCACAGAGGACACGGAAATGATTGAGCGGCTCAAAACAGAACTTGCAGAAGAAATAATTATGGAATTTTTAGCAGATATGCAGAAACTTGGATATCAGAAAAAAGAAACCCTTTCTCTGCTGACAGAACTAATTGAAGCAGCTGTTCAGCCGCCAGGCTGCTAGAGATATTTGGATACGGACCAAACTACCGGACTGCCCTTTAACACACAAACCTTTATTTGGGGCAGTCCTCAAACTGCAGCCTTAAGAATTATGCCATTCTGTTCGAAAGATACTCCACTGCCCTCTGAAATTCTCCATTCAAAGGAGCTTTCAGTTCCCTTCCGTCCGGAAACCTTATCCTGGAAGCATGAAGCAGTTGAAAGTGAACTTTCAGTTTCCGCGCAAACTGCAGGTTCACCTGCCTGTCTCCATATTTTCCATCTCCCACAACCGGATATCCCAAAGAAGCCAAATGCGCCCGAATCTGGTGGGAACGGCCGGTAATCAGATGAACCTCCAGCAAAGTATAAGCCTGATGTTCAGAGGTAAAAACTGCTTTCGGCGTGTATTCCGTTTTAATATACTTGGCGCCGGGCAGCTCCCGTCCGGAAATAACTGCCTGGTTGTTCTCCTGGTCTTTCGACAGCCATCCTTCCGCCCTTCTGGGTTCTGTCACCTGCCCCTTTACCAGACATTGATAATATTTTTCCACCGAACGGTCATTGAGCAGCTTTGCCATATCCTGCAGACCTTTCAGGCTCTTTCCCGCAATCAGCAGGCCCGATGTGTTCCGATCCAGACGGTTGCAGACAGACGGCCGGAAGGTGCGCAGATCTGTTTCTGTAAGTTTTTTCTGGCGGAGCAAATAGCCGATGACATATTCATTGGCTGACACATCCCCTGCCGCGGCTTTCTGGGAAAGCATTCCCACGGGCTTATTGATTACCAGAATATCATCATCTTCATAAATAATATCCAACGGATTATCCGGGTACTGACTGGAAACCTCTGATACCTTTCCGGAAAATTTCTGAAAAGTCTCATCAGACAGAAATAATTTCACTTCATCTCCCAGCATCAATTTTTCAGAGCCATCTGCTTTCTTTCCATTCAGCGTAATATTTTTCTTCCGAAGCATTTTGTAAATAAAACTGCCTGGGGCGTCTGATAACAGCTTCTTTAAATACTTATCGAAGCGCTGGTCTTTTTCATTTTTTCCGATATTAAACATTTGAGGCATTATCAAGTCCTCCTTCTTATGCAAATTCAATTTTTCTTCTTATGGACATTCCGAATCTTCCTACGCTTACCTTTCCCCTTCGCCTCCTGCCTTCTGGGGATTTCGGCTTCGTTCCCGGGCCGAATCAGGCAGTTCTTATCATAGCCAATCAAGTCCTGCCTTCCGGTTTTAAGCAGGGCTTCTTTCACCAAATGATAATTTTTCGGATCACGGTATTGGATCAATGCCCGTTGCATGGCTTTTTCATGGGGATTGCGGGCCACATACACCGGCTGCATGGTGCGCGGGTCCAGCCCTGTATAATACATACAGGTGGAAATTGTGGAAGGCGTCGGATAAAAATCCTGCACCTGCTGGGGCATATATCCCAGTTCCCGCAGAAATTCCGCCAGTTCCACTGCTTCCTTAAGCGTGGAGCCGGGATGGGAGGACATCAGATAAGGCACCAGATATTGCTTTTTCCCAAGTTTCTGGTTCATGGCCCGGTATTCCCGGGCAAACTGGTGATACACGGCCGCTTTCGGCTTGCCCATACACTTCAGCACTTTATCTGAAATATGCTCCGGCGCCACCTTTAATTGTCCGCTGACGTGATATTCACACAATTCCTTTAAAAATGTCCGGTCTGAATCTGCCAGAAGATAGTCAAAGCGGATACCGGAACGGATAAATACTTTTTTGACTCCCGGCAGGCTGCGCAGCTTCCGAAGCAAAGACAGGTAATCCCGGTGATCTGCCTTTAAATTTTTACAGGGTTCCGGAAATAAACACTGCTTTTTGGGGCAGACTCCCTCCTGCAGCTGCTTTTCGCAGGCCGGAAACCGGAAATTGGCGGTAGGGCCGCCCACATCATGAATATATCCCTTAAAGTCTGTTTCTTTTGTCAGAATTTCCGCTTCCCGAAGCAGGGATTCCTGGCTTCGGGACTGCAGGATACGTCCCTGGTGAAAGGTCAAAGCGCAAAAACTGCAGCCTCCGAAGCATCCCCGGCTGCTGCTAAGACTGAATTTCACTTCAGAAATGGCTTCCACCCCGCCCAACGCTTCATAAGAGGGGTGACAGGCCCGCTGATAGGGCAATTGGTACACATCGTCCAGTTCCTGCCGGGTCAGCGGTTTTGAGGGCGGATTCTGCACCACATAAACCTGATTTGGATATTCTTCCACCAGACGTTTTCCTGAAAAGGGATCGGTGTTGCAATATTGGGTGTAAAAGCTTCTGGCATAGCTTTCCTTCTCCTGGCGGATCGTTTCAAACTCCGGCAGAAACACAGCGTCGTAAATATCTTCTTTCTTCCGGGTCTTATAAACCGTTCCGTCTACAAACGTAATATCCTCCACTGCAATTTGGCTGTCCAGGGCTTCTGCCAGAGCAAGAATGCTGCGTTCTCCCATTCCGTACATCAGAATATCCGCGCCGCTGTCTAACAGAATGGAACGCTTCACTTTATTGCTCCAATAATCGTAATGCCCCAGTCTCCTCAGACTGGCTTCCACTCCGCCGATTAAAATGGGCGTTTTCTTATAGGACTGCCGGATCAGGTTTCCATACACCACAGTGGCATAATCCGGCCGCCTTCCCATCACTCCGCCGGGGGTAAATGCGTCTTTTTCCCTGGGACGCTTGGAAACGCTGTAATGATTCACCATGGAATCCATATTTCCGCCAGTTATCAGAAACGCCAGACGGGGTTCTCCATAAATTTCTATGCTTTTTTTGTCCCTCCAGTCCGGTTGGGAAATAATGCCCACGGTATAGCCATGGGCTTCCAGCAAACGGCTGATAATGGCATGCCCGAAGGAGGGATGATCCACATAGGCGTCCCCGATCACATAGACAAAATCAAATTTTGCAATTCCCCGCTCTTCCATCTCTTCTCTGCATACGGGCAGAAATTTTCTATCCATAATTATGTTTCACTGCCTTTCTAAAAATACCTGACGGTAGTCTGTAATATAATAATCCGCCAGTTTTTGTTTTTCTTCCCGCTGCTCTTTGGAAAATTCATCCTCTACTGCGCAGACCCGCATTCCTGCATGTTTTCCGGCCAGTATTCCCATGGGAACATCCTCGAATACCAGACACTGCTCCGGCTGCACGCCCAGGCGGCTGGCCGCCTCCAGATAGACGTCCGGCGCAGGTTTTCCCTGTTTTACCTCACATGCGGTTACAATTTCCTGAATATAATCTTCAAAATGAAGGGAAAGCGCCACAGCGTCCACCAATTCTCTGGAATTGCTGGTGGCAATGCCCACGGAAATCTTATGTTCTCTGCAATACTTTAAAAATTCTTCTGCGCCTGGCTTAAAGGGCACTTCGTATGTATATTTTTCAATTGCCATCCGGTTCCATATTTCTTTCAGCTCTTCTACGCTTTCCGAAAGATGAAATAGATCTTTGGTATAGACTGCCGTCTCTGTAAAACTCATTCCTTCAATTTCTCTCTGGTAAGTTTCCGGCAAAGTCAATCCCCGTTTCTCCAGAAATTCCACATCAATATCATGCCACAGCCACATGGAATCTACCAGTGTTCCGTCCAAATCAAAAATCACCGACTGTATCTTTTCCAACATCTTTTCTGCTCCCTGTATCCATATCGAAATATTCCAACCCATATCCGCTGGGTCTGTCTGTAATAAGAAACTTCCTGATTTCCCTGCTTACATCTTCAAATTCTGCTTCTTCTGTTTCGGAGTATTTCGTTTTCTCTTTTACTTTTTCTGTCAATTCTTCCTCTGTGGAAAGATTCTGATACTCTGCAGTTTTTACAAAAGCGATGTGCTCTTCCTCCACTCCCACAGCCTTTTTCAACAGCTTTTCCATCAGTCCTTTTTTCTTACCCTTGGGAATCACCGGATTGTTTGCAATCTTTTTTGCCTCTGCCATAAAACTTCCCATTTTATTCAATTTCAGCTTTTCCACATCTTCTTTTGTCCTGCAGGACTTTAACTGCCGCTTATAAGCCTCCCGCTCCTGCTTGATTTCCTGATATTCCCGATAAGCGTCCGGATCGTTCTGTTTTAAGTATTCCTGCTCCTCCGGCGTCAGCTCCTCGCCGGACTTTAGCTTTGTGTCAACGGAGGCCATTTGATTGTTCTCCCGCATATGCGCTGCATCCTCCCGGTATTGCTTTAACTGACGCACCAGAGGGTCCATATCGGCCAGACGTTTCTGCTGCGCCTTTTCTTCCCGTTCTTCCCGCTGAATGTCCTGCCTGTTCCGGCCGGAAATATGAAGTTCCTTCTGCACTTTTCCAAAAATTGCCAGCATGGCTTCATCTCCTTTCTTTGCTGCCAAAGTTCTCATTGCATCGTACTTTTTCTAAGACTCATCAGCTCTTCTTCCGTTAATTCCCTGTATTCGCCGGGCTGCAGTGCTTCATCCAGTTTCAGTTCGCCCATGGCAATCCGCTTCAAATACAGTACCTTTTTTTCCACCGCCTCAAACATCCGTTTGACCTGGTGAAATTTGCCTTCTGTAATTGTCAGTTCCACCAGAGAAGCCTCCGCTTCCAAAGATAAAATCTTAAGGCAGGCCGGAAGGGTGGGTTTCTTTTCTCCAATTTCCAGGCCCCCGGCAAATTTCTGCACATCTTCCTCTGTAACTCTGCCGGAAACTCTGGCAAAATAAGTCTTGGTCACATGTTTTTTGGGGGACAGCAGACGGTGGGACAGCTCTCCGTCATTGGTAATCAGAAGCAGCCCTTCTGTGTCAATATCCAGTCTTCCCACCGGAAATAAATCCTTTCTATGGTTTTTGGGAAAATAGTCCAGCACGGTTCTATGATAATTGTCCTGCACCGCGCTGACGCAGCCAGCCGGCTTATAAAACAGGAAATATTCATACTCCTGCCAGGAAATTACCTTTCCCAGAAAAGATACGGTATCCCTGCGCTCTACTTTTTGCTCCGGCCCCTTGGGAATACTGCCGTTTACCAACACCTGTTTTTTGCGTATATACTGTTTTACCTGGCTTCGGGTTCCGACTCCCATGTCTGCAAGGTATTTGTCCAATCTGATCTGCATATTTGAAAATCCTCCCAATACGGCTTTCTCAAGGAATTCGTCTCTTTTTGAATGGTTTCAGTATATCATGATTCTTTAAAACTGAGAAGATCATGTTTATATTTTCCTGATTCTCATGCAAAAACTGAATTTACAAAAAGCTGATAAACTTACAAAACAGAGCCGATTTTTAACCTTTCTTATTTTTTCTGCCATATGTCATTTACTATCCACTGTCCCTTTTTCTTAGAGCCTTTCCGGTCAAGAATCCCTTCCTCTTTCAGCCGATGGATTCGTTTTGTAATTGTAGTCAAACCTAACCCAATCTGCCTGCTGATTTCGCTCACTCTAATATCGCAATTCTCCTGCATAAGCATGAGAATTTTTTTATCACTGTCATCCAACCTTACGCCTTCCTTCTTTCTTAAATATAAATCTTTTTTATTCAGGGGGATTGTTACAGTAATGAAATTTTCCGTTATGTCAAACACTTCTTTTCCATATCTGGACACGATTAAAGGAACTCCATGCCCGGTTTGCTCAATATAATCCAACTGCCCCATAATCTGTTGAAGTTCAAGATTCACCGGTTTGCTTTTTCCCTCAAAAAACTCTTCCAATGCAAGCCCATCTGGTAAACCTCCCACTGAAATAATCTCAATGCGGTCATCAAACATATAGACTGCAGGCGGTGTTTGTCTTGACCAGCGATTATGTAGACATGCGTTCAGCCATGCTTCTCTGAAACATGAAAAATCAAACATCCTGCTTTCCTTTCTGAGACTTCCGCCCATGTCCACGGCAGTATCATTCAATGCTTCCATATAATCCAATACCTGTTTCACTGCCACGAGCATACACTTATAGCCATATTCATTTCTCTTGATAAGATCCGTTTTATCTGTTCCCCGGAATACTGCCACCTTAAGAGAATAACTGTTAACGTCTGCCAAAAGTCCGGCCATCAAATTAAAAGTTCCATTATGCGTTAAAAGATTTAAATTCTGTTTAAACGTATTTTCTCGAAGTGTCAGATTATTTCCGGCATATAATGTTTTCAACTGTTCAAAAGTTAATTCCTGATTATTAGCTTCAATATTTACAATGGAGTCTGATACGCTGAGCATTAAATTCCGCAGCTGCTGCGGCGATATTTCTCTGTCTTCATCGGCTGATCTCATATAATATTTTCCATATGCTGAATAAGGTTTTTCATCACCTTCGGCCGTAACTTTTATTATATTTTTATCATCACACAATTCTATTATAATTGTCGGGATAATCTGCGGTTTAATTGCATTTGCAATTCCTTGAGAAATTTCGCGCATGGTACGGTCTCCAATTTGCTGACCCAAAACTTCTCCGTCATTCCTTACCCCAAAATACAATACTCCCTTTCCGTTTTTGTTCAGCATAGAAGCAAGAGATATCATCCCTTCTTTTAATTCACCTGTTGTTTTCTTGAATTCAACCAATTCCGTTTCCATTCCAAAATTCATATTGATACACCTCCTTTTCTTAAATAAGCATTTTTCACCATTTTAATCAATACACAACAATCACTTTATTCATCACATTAGTGATGAATAAAGTGATTATTAAAATTTAGTATTCCCAGAATCACTGAATCCGTTAAAATTACTTAAGAAAACTGATACTTCAGCCTCTTCTCCTCCAACCATTTCAACGCCCAGTAAGGGTTCACGCTTATTTCAAATCCGTTCTCATCATTCACATAAATCCCGAGATGAAGATGCACTGCAAATTTCCCCACTGTGCCCTCTTCTTCTCCGTAACCGCTGTCTCCCATAAACCCAAGAAGCTCTCCTGCCTGAATCTGGTCTCCCTCCTGAAATTCACGGGCGTAATCATTGAGATGGGCATAATAGAAATACCCGCCGCCCGGCGACCGTATGCCAATCCGATAGCCGCCCAGCTTCAGCCATCCCACTTTTTCCACGGTTCCGTCTGTAATGCTGACAACCGGATAATGCCCCCGCTCCTTGAATGAGGCCATAATATCTGTTCCTTCATGCCCCCGGTTTCCTCCGAAGCTCCGGTCAAACATCCAGGAATTTTCAAAGGAAGTGACCAGTGAACTGTCTTTCCAGGACAAGGGCACCGGAAAATATTCCAAATCTGCCCAGACAGCCTGCTCCATCCGGGACAATTCCTGAAGCTGCGAGCCCTGATACTGGTACAGCAGTTCCAGATACGTTTCCAGTTCCTGCTGTTTTTGCTGCTCTGTAAACAGATATCCCAACAGGTAATCGTATCTGGAATATTCGGAATCTTTTTCGTAACTGCAAAACATGTCATACAATTCTGCAGGAACTTCCTGCTGCCGCAGGAGTTCTTTGGTATTTTGTCCTGTCAGCAGATGGGTAATCCTGGCAAACTGCTGTATCTGACTGGTCAGGACGGTGAGAAAACAGACCATTGCCGCCAGAATCATCAGCCATATCCATACCTGTTTTTTCATAGTATCCTTTTACTTTTTATTATCACTCCAATATATTCCCGGGAGTGTTTTAAAAATTCCAGAATTACTTTCTGACATTCAACCGGGCTTTGAGGTTCTGCCGGTTCTTTGACCCGAAACCCCTTTAAATCCATCCTGCTATTTGCAGCGTTTCAAAAATTCCAGAATCAGCTTCCAGACTTTTTCCGTGGAAGAAATACTTAACCGCTCCTTTGGCGTATGAATGTCATAGTTGTTGGGGCCAAAGGAAATTGCATCCAAATCTGCTATTTTACCGGACAGAAGCCCGCACTCCAGGCCCGCATGAATGGCCTGCAGTTTTGGCTCCTCCTGAAATAAATCCCGGTAGACCTCCGTCATCAGCCCCCGTACTGAAGATTCCGGTTTGTATTCCCAGGCGGGATAATCTCCATGCATTTCCAGTTCCCCGCCTAAAAATTCTGTGATAAACGCCAACCGCTCCGTCAATTCATATTTTCTGCTTGTGACGCTGCTTCTCACCGCAAAGCACAGACAGAATTCTTCCATTGTCAGATTCATGATGCCAGGATTCAAGGACGTTTCCACCAGTCCTTCTATTTCCGTGCTCATATTCTGCACGCCCCAGGGCATGGTGCGCAGCATAAACAGGATTCTGACAAAAGAAGCGTCCGTCAAGACCTGCGTCTTTTTGGAATCCAGCTTCCGGCAGCAGACCGACACTCCGGGATCTGAACTTCTGTACTCCTGTTTCAGCGTGTCATTGAGCCTGTCAATGACAGAAGCCAGTTCCTGGCCATCCTCCTCAGACACCAGAACCAAAGCCCCGGCCTCCCTTGGAATCGCGTTATCCTTTAAACCGCCGCAAAGGGTTTCCACAGATACAGGGCATGACTGTCTCAGTTCATACAGCGCTCTGCCCAGAATCATCACGGCATTTCCCCGTTCCTTGTTGATTTCACTGCCGGAATGCCCGCCTTTCAGCCCCGTCACCTGAATCTCATATCCAATGCCTTCTGCCTCTGTGCGGGTCACAGGCATCCTGCAGTCTGCCCGCAGCCCTCCGGCGCAGCTTGTCAGGAAAATCCCCTCTTCATCTGAATCAATATTCAGAAGTTTTTTGCCTTTCAGCATGGAAAGATCGATGGATTCCGCTCCTAACAGACCGACTTCCTCATCCACGGTTATCACTACCTCAAGCGGAGGATGGGGCAGCGTGTCGTCTTCCAGGATTGCCAGCGCATAGGCAACGGCAATTCCATCGTCTCCGCCCAGAGTGGTTCCCTCTGCCTTCAGAAAATCACCGTCCACCAAAAGCTTCAGCCCGTCTGTTTCAAAATCAATCTCCACATGGTTTTCTTTTTCGCATACCATGTCCATATGGCCCTGGATAATTACCGGCTCCGCTGTTTCATATCCTTTGGAGCCATCTTTAAAAATAATTACGTTATTGCTTTCATCCTGAATCCATTTCAGATTGTGTTTCTCTGCAAAAGATACGCAATAATCGCTGATTGCCTTCGTATTTCCGGAACCGTGGGGTATCCCGCAGATTTCCTCAAAATACGCAAATACTCTCTTTGGCTCTAAATTTTCACAAACTCCCATTCAAATCACCTGTTCCTTTCTATTTTATCTCAGTATACCTCGTCCAGGGAAGCCGGGACGGCCTTCCTCATGACATATTTTTTCCTCCTCTTCATAAAATGAACTATGAAAAAGATCATTTACCCCATTATTTTAGTTGGATTTCTCCTTTATATTTTAATAATGCCAGAAGAAGCGGTAAGCGCAGCTACCCTGGGCCTGAATCTGTGGTATGAAAAAATGCTGCCAACGCTGCTGCCCTTTTCCATTCTCTCTTACATATTAATCCATTCCGGCATTTTGGATGGATTTGCCAGAGCCGTTCACCGCCTGCTGAAGCATGTTTTTCCTGTCAGCAGCGTCGGCATTTACCCGCTGACTGCCGGTCTGCTGTTCGGTTTTCCCATGGGCAGCAAGATTACCGCCGATCTGGTTGCGGCGGGAAAAATGACCCGTGAAGAGGGACAGCGGCTTTTCTGTATCTGCAATAATATCAGCCCTGTGTTTATCAGCAGCTATATTCTGAGCGACTGCCTGAACCGGCCGGATCTGCAGGGGAAAAGCTGCCTGATTCTCTATATGCCGCCGCTGATTCTCTACATGCTGCAAAATGGCCGGCGAAAATTTACAACGCCTTTGGAAACTCCTGCTTTGTCAGGAAAATCTCTAAAAAAAACGACATCCATGAGCTTTCAAATCATAGATGCCGGTATTATGAACGGATTTGAAACATTGGCAAAACTGGGCGGTTACATTATCCTCTTTGCGATTCTGGCTCAGATGACGGCTCTGCTTCCTCTACCGCACCCAATTCTCAAATGCCTTTTGATTGGATTCACCGAAATCACCAACGGGATTTCCTACACAGCAGGACAGAATATGGATTTTCGGATTACCTATCCGCTGATGATGGCATATACTGCCTTCGGGGGCCTATCCGGGTTCGCCCAGACAGCCTCCATGGTAAAAGAATGCCATTTCTCCATGACGCCGTATTTTTTCATGAAAGTTTTCCAGACAACCGCTGCCTTCTTACTGGCGCTGTTACTGGTCTGCTGAAAAAACTCCTGACTGCATCATGACCAGTCTGCTGAAAAGGGACTAAATCTCTGTCACCTGCAGCTCCTGCACTTTGCCCTGGGCGCCTTCCCGGGAAGCTCCCTCCGGCTCCTGGCCCTCCGGGAACAGTTCCACCCGGTTGGCATTCACCAACTCATAGCAGCCCTGCAGGGAGCTTAACAGATTCTCTGTTCTGGCCTTGGTGGTGTCCATGGCATGTCCAATAATATCCTCTAAGGTTTTCAGCACGCCGTCTGTATACTGAATGGCGCCCATACGGATATTATTTGCATCATTGGTGGCATTATCCAGAATTTCCTGGGCCTGGTTGGTGGCAATCACTACCACCTCATTGGCCTGGGCATACGCCTGCTGCATAATCTGATGCTCGCTGACTAACTCTGTGGTCTGCACTTCCGCCTGGGCAATAATGGCGTCCGCTTTGGCCTGGGCGTCGGCCAGAATTGCCTCCTTGTTGCTGATAATCTTCTGGTAACGCTTGATTTCATCTGGTGTTTTTCTCCGAAGTTCCGACAGCAAATCCTCCAGCTCATCTTTATTTACTACAATCTTTGTATTAGAAAGGGGCTGATATTTACAGCTTTCAATATAGTCCTCGATCTCATCAATAATCTGCTCGATTCTGCTACTCATATATGTAACGCTCCTTATATTCGGCTATATTTTGCATAAATTCTTTCTATGAGCTGCTCCGGTACAAAATGAGAAATATCTCCTCCATAAGAAGCAACTTCTTTCACTATTGTAGAACTCAGATAGGCATATTCCAGACTTGTAGTTAAAAAAAGCGTGTCTATCTCTGAGTTCACAATTCGATTTGTCTGGGCAATCTGAAGCTCATATTCAAAATCTGTTACCGCCCGAAGTCCGCGAATAATAATGGAAGCATCCACTTCCCTGGCATAGTCAATTAATAGTCCGTGAAAAGACGTAATTCTGATATTTGGAATATGGCCTGCGATCTCTTCTAACATACTAACACGTTCTTTTACAGAAAACAATGGCTTTTTTGCACTATTAATCAAAACTGCCACCACCAGCTCGTCCACAACCTTCGCAGAACGTTCCATCATATCAATATGTCCGAAAGTCACCGGATCAAAACTGCCCGGATAAATTGCTCTTCTCATCTGTTTCCCCCGTCACCTGATTCAAACCGCAGAAATATATGTTTGTTGGTTTTATAGGTTTTTTCTCTTGTAATCCGATATCCCAGTTCTTCTGCCCGGGAAAGATCTGTATCTAATGCTGTCTCTGCTATGATCAGGGCCCCCTCTTCTAAAAGAGATGACTCTGACAATGCAGACAAAACCTCTGTTTCCAATTTCTGTCCGTAAGGAGGATCTAAAAACACAAGGTCAAATTTTTCTCTTCCGTTCATCCAGCGAATGGCTGATACCGCATCTTTTACAAGCAGTGTGCAGCGGTCTGTAAACTTCGTAAATTTAATATTATCTTCAATGCAGGCCGCCGCTTTCCTGCTGTTTTCCACAAATACTGCCGCTTCTGCCCCTCTGCTGACCGCTTCTAACCCCATCTGTCCGCTGCCTGCGAACAGATCCAGAAATCTGCATCCTGGAAGCTCAGGGTTTAAAATATTAAAAAGCGTCTCCTTAATCCGGTCTGTGGTAGGCCTTACCTCCATGCCCGGAACTGTTTTCAGCGGAAGGCTTCTGGCGCTTCCTGCTATAATTCTCATCTCTCTACCTCTTTTTCAGTCATCCCGGGAAAATCGTTTCCTATTTTCCCAGTTCGTTTAAAACCACCCGCCGTAAAAACGTCAATGCGCTGGCCACGGAATATTCCCTGATTTTGCTGCGGCTGCCGCTGTAAAGATTTTTCTCTGTGTAAACGTTCCCCCGCAGGCAGCATCCCAGATAAACAAGGCCCACCGGTTTTTCCTCTGTGCCGCCGTCAGGCCCGGCAATTCCGGTTACTGCAATGCAGACATCAGCTCCGGCAGCCCCGGCCCCGCCTTCTGCCATCTCAGCGGCCGTCTGGGGACTGACTGCCCCATAGGTTTCCAGTGTTTTATGGGAAACGCCCAGAAGCTTCTCTTTGGCCTCGTTGGAATAGGTGATATATCCTTCCCGAAACTGTCCGGAAATACCGGGCGCATTAATCAGTCTGCCGGCCAGAAGCCCGCCGGTGCAGGACTCCGCCGTGGTCACAGTAAGGCAATGTTTTTTCAGAAGCTCTGCCACTGCCAGTTCCAGGGTCACCTGGGGATCATCCGTGTAAACGCAGTCCCCGAACCGCTGTTTTAAAATCTCCTCCACAGGCTCAATCATGGCAAACGCTGTTTTCTCATCTTCCGCCTTTGCCGTAATGCGCAGATGAACCTCCCCTGTCTTGGCATAAGGAGCCACTGTGGGATTTTTCTGCTCACTGATTAAATCCAGTATCTTCGTCTCTGCCGAGCTTTCGCCGATTCCGCAGAGCTTTACCATTTTAGAGCAGATAATTTCCGGCTGCAGTCCGCGCAGATAAGGATACACCTGCTCCTCAAACATGGGAACCAGTTCGTTGGGAGGCCCCGGCAGAAGAATGATCCGGCTGTCTTTATCCTCCATAATAATCCCGGGAGCGGTGCCGTTGGAATTGTACAGTACTCTGCAGCCTTCCGGCACCAGCGCCTGCTTCCAGTTATTTTCTGTGATCTCCCGTCCCCGTTTCGCCATAAATTCCTGAATCTCATTTCTTGCCCTGGCGTCCTCCACCAGTTTTTTGCCCATCACTTCCGCGACTGTCTCCTTGGTCAGATCATCCTGGGTGGGGCCAAGGCCGCCGGACAATATAATTACATCGGAGCGCTCCTTTGCCGTCCGCAGCAGATGCTCCAAACGTCCCGGATTATCCCCCACCACGCTCTGATAATACATGGATAATCCCAGCATGGCGCATTTTTCTGAAATGAATGCCGCATTGGTGTTCACAATGTTCCCCAGCAGCAGTTCTGTTCCCACACAAATTAATTCTACTGTCATCTTTATCGTCCTTTTCTCTGATTTACAGTATATTATTTTTGCTCTTTCAGCACATCTTTATTCTTCATAATGTAATCAATCAGGGACACAAGGGTCAGAATCAACGCAACATAGGTAATAACCACTGCACAAATCTGATACGCCTGATTGTCGAAATTCAAAATCAGCATTACAATCATAATCATCTGGAAGGTGGTCTTAAATTTCCCCCAGTAACTTGCAGCAATTACGATCCCGTTGTCTGAAGCTACCAGACGGAATCCGCTGATAATAAACTCCCTGCTGATAATAATGATGGAAATCCAGGCTGCCAGGCTTCCCTGGGCAGTCAGACAGATCAATGCAGCCGCTACCAGAAGTTTATCAGCCAGAGGGTCCATAAATTTCCCGAAATTTGTCACCAGATTGTACTTTCTTGCAATTTTTCCGTCCAGAAGATCCGTAAGGCTTGCGATAATAAAAATAACCACGGACGCATACATTCCCGTATCTCCAAGGCCCGGAATCAGCATGCACGCCACAAAAGGCACAATTAAAATCATTCTGAGAATCGTCAGTTTATTTGGTAAATTCATACAATCACCTCTCCAATCAAATCATATTCATATGCTCCGGTTACTTTTACTTTCACGAAATCGCCGGTCATCAGCGTCTCCTCCGTATTCACAAAGATATAACCGTCAATATCCGGCGCGTCCCGGCTTGTTCTGCCCACATAAGCCTGTTCCCCGTCGACTTTTCCCTCAATCATCACCCACAGGCAGCGGCCTTTCATTTCTTCGTTTTTATCGAAAATGATTTCCTGCTGCAGCTCCATGATTTCTTCCTGCCAGACTGATTTCTGGTATTCGTCTATCTGATCCGGAAATTCTGCCGCCGGCGTGCCTTCTTCCGGGGAATAGGTAAACGCCCCCAGACGGTCAAACTCCGTCTCATTGAGAAAATACATCAGTTCTTCATGCATTTCCTGGGTTTCCCCCGGAAAACCGCTGATTAATGTAGTACGCAGGGTAATATCCGGGATTTCCTCCCGCAGATGCCGGATGCGCTCCGTCAATTCTTCTTTCGTGGCGCGCCGCCCCATCCGTTTTAAAATATCGTTATTGATATGCTGAATGGGCATATCCAGATAATGGCAGACCTTGTGATTTCTCTTTATGGACTGAATCAGTTCTTCGTAAATTTCTTCCGGATAACAGTACATCAGGCGTATCCAGCGGATGCCTGAAATTTGGTTCAGCTCATCCAGCAGCTTGTGCAGGGATTTCTCCCCGTACAGATCGACGCCGTATAGGGTGGTTTCCTGGGCCACCAGGATCAGTTCCCTGACGCCCTGCGCTGCCAGCTCCTTCGCCTGCGCTAAAAGCTCCTCCATGGGCACGCTCCGGTAT
Organism: Lachnospiraceae bacterium; assembly: GCA_910575555.1. GTDB lineage: Bacteria > Bacillota > Clostridia > Lachnospirales > Lachnospiraceae > Petralouisia. Next base: position 218,510 of record CAJTFX010000001.1, read on the forward strand.
CTGCCCCGAATCTTCGGAATGATGCAGTACTGGCAGTTCTTATTGCATCCTTCTGCTATTTTCAAATGGGCATAATGGCCGCCTGTGGTGAGAGAACGTCCGGATTTCAATTCCGGAAGCCCCTCTAAGGGCCGAAAGAGCCTGTAATCCCTGCCCTGGCTTACTTCCGCAAGCGCCGCTGCAATCTCACTGAAGGAATTCGTTCCGATTACAGCATCCACCTGGGGAATCTCTTTGCAGATTTCCTCCCGGTAACGCTCCGCCAGGCATCCGGCCACAATCAGCGCCTTACAGCTTCCGGCATCTTTGTATTCCGCCATTTCCAGAATCGTATTTACGCTTTCTTCCTTGGCGTCGTTAATAAAACAACAGCTGTTGATGATGATGGCCTCTGCTTCTTCTTCCTCATTGGTAAAGGTATGCCCCTGTTCCCGCAAAGCCCCGATCATAAATTCCGTATCCACCAGGTTCTTGTCACATCCCAGTGAAACAAATAAAATTTTCATATTCTCTCCATTCCATTAATGCCCGCAAGCCGGATATTCTGCCGGCAGAGTCCCATGCCCCGGGAATCATCCGGCAAATCAGGCTGCTCTTTTAGTATAACCAAAGATTACCACACCGTTTGCACCCTGCAGACAATGTGGTAAATTATTTCCTGAAACTATTATTTTCAGATTTCCATATCCTCTTCTGAATCTTCTTCCAATTCCTCTTCCGGGACTTCTTCTTCCCCGACAATTTTCACTTTGCTGCTGTACAGTTCCTCCACTGCAATGGAAAAAGGTTTTTTATTGGAAATGTTGTCAATCAGAGGTTCTTCTCCTCCAATGATCTGCCTGGCTCTTTTGGCCGTTGCAAGAACGATGGAGTAACGGCTGTTTACCACCGGCTCCTCTCCAATTTCAACATCGCTGTTCACTACTTTCATTAAATCTGTATAAGACGGATGAAGCATCATAATATCATTCTCCTTTCGCAAAGTCCTTTAACTCTGCCCTTATTGTCTCAATCAGCGGGAAATTCTCTTCAATCCGGGCATGCCGGCTCTGGATAATCCCATGCACTTCCTGTACGCATTCCTCCAGATTGTCATTCACAACCAGATAATCGTACTGTTCCACGCCCTGGGCTTCCTGCCAGGCGCGGCTTAACCGCGAAGCTATTGTGGCCTCATCTTCTGTCCCCCGCCCTGTCAGGCGTTTCTTCAGTTCTTTCGCGTCCGGCGGCGTTACAAAAAGCATCAGTGTGTCCGGATATGCCTCTTTCACCTTCAGGGCTCCCTGGATCTCAATTTCCAGAATCACGTCTTTCCCCGCCTCTAACTGCTGAAACACATAATCCTTGGGGGTTCCATAATAATGATTGACGTACTGGGCATATTCCAGCAGCGCGCTGTTTTCTATCATTGCCTCAAATTCTTCCTGAGGAACAAAAAAATATTCTCTTCCGTGCACTTCTCCTGATCTGGGAGATCTGGTGGTGGCTGAAATGCTGAGGGCATACGTATCCGGATACTGCTTCAAAAGCTGTTTCATAATGGTCCCTTTGCCGGAACCGGAGAATCCGGAAACCACGCTTAAGATACCTTTTCTCTTATTCATCTGTATTTCCCCTATTCAATATTCTGAATCTGCTCCCGCACTTTCTCAATGTCTGTTTTCAAATTGATGGCAATATCGGAAACGGTAAGATCATTTGCTTTGGAAAGAATTGTATTGGCCTCCCGGTTCATCTCCTGCGCCAGAAAATCCAATTTCCTTCCTACGCTTCCGCCTTCTGTCAGCGTATCTTTTGTGTTGGCGATATGGCTTTTCAACCGCACCGTTTCTTCGTCTGTGCAGATTCTGTCTGCAAACACTGCGGCTTCCATCATAATTCTGTTCTCATCTGCCTTGGTGTCCGCTAAAAGCTCATTCACTTTGTCTGTCAGCTTCCGGCGGTATTCTTCTGTAATCTCCGGCGAACGCGCCTCGATCTGTTCCACATACCCGGACATCTCCGTAAGCTTGCGCATCAAATCTTCCCTTAACAGTTCTCCTTCCTGTATACGGGCATTGACAAACTTCTCTGCGGCCCCGGAAACTGCCTGCTCTAAAATGTTCCAAAGCTCCTCTTCATCTACGGCCCTGGCCTCCATGGTCAGAATCTCCGGATATCCGGAAAGCTCCGCAGCATCCAGCTCACAGGGCAGAGAAAACGTCTCTGCCATCTGCCGGATATATCTTACATATTCTGCTGCCAGAGCTTCGTTATATTTTAAATCGATTTGATTCTCCGTACAATCTTCAAAATTAATGTAAACATCTACTTTTCCGCGTTGGATGTATGTTTTCAGGAGATTACGGACGGCATGTTCAAAAGAATTCAGCTTTCTTGGCATCTTCACCGCAATATCCAGATACCGGTGGTTGACCGATTTCATCTCCACGGTAACCCGGTACGCTCCGTCTGCAATCTCGCAGCATCCAAAGCCGGTCATACTTTTTATCATAAGAACCTCCTGGTGAACTGCATAGATGTTTACATTATAAATCAGTTGTCCGGATTAGTCAACTTGCTATTTTTCTTATTTCACCTCTCCGTGCAGGTTCTGCAAAGACTGCACTTCGCTGCTGCCGTGTTTTTTCAGGGAAAGAATTCCGCTGACCGTGGCCTTTGCCGCCGCCATGGTTGTCATATAGGGCACTTTTTTCTTAATGGCCGCTTTTCTTAAATAGCTGTCGTCTGCATGGCGTTCCTGCCCCACCGGCGTATTGATAATCAAATCAATTTTGCCGTTGGTGATCAGATCCAGCATATTGGGCCTTCCCTCTTTCAGTTTATGCACCATTTCCGCTTCAATGCCGGCTTCCTGAATCAGACTGCAGGTGTTTTTGGAAGCGATAATCTGAAAGCCTGCTTTCGCAAATTCCTTTGCCACTTCCACAACCTCCGGCTTATCCCTGTCGCTGACGGAAATCAATACCGTGCCCTCTAAGGGAAGCTTCATCTGAGTTGCCTCCTGGGCTTTATAAAACGCCTCTCCGTAAGACCGGGAAAGTCCCAGTACTTCCCCGGTGGAACGCATTTCCGGCCCTAAAACCGGATCTACCTCCTGGAACATATTAAAGGGGAATACTGACTCTTTCACTCCATAATAAGGAATCTCTTTCTCTTCCAGAGCCGGAACCGGAGAAGGTCTCCCTGTCAGTTCCGCAGTTACAATGTCAATAGCCAGAGGCACCATACGGATGTTGCAGACCTTCGATACCAGAGGCACTGTACGGGATGCCCGGGGATTGGCTTCTAACACAAACACCTTGCCCTTTTCAATGGCATACTGCATGTTCATTAAGCCCTTCACATGCATTTCCTCTGCAATCTTTCTGGTATATTCCTTAATGGTCGCCACATTTTCTTCAGAAATATGCCTGGAGGGAATGATGCATGCGGAATCTCCGGAATGAACCCCTGCAAGTTCAATATGCTCCATCACAGCCGGCACAAAGGCATGGGTTCCGTCGCTGATGGCGTCTGCCTCGCATTCCGTGGCATGGCCCAGAAAACGGTCAATCAGTATGGGCCGATCGGGGGTTACGCCCACTGCCGCATTCATATAGCCTTCCATGCTCTCTGCATCATAGACCACTTCCATTCCTCTTCCGCCCAGCACATAGGAGGGACGCACCATCACCGGATAGCCAATCTCTTCTGCAATTTTCAGCGCCTCTTTGACATTGACCGCCATGCCTGATTCCGGCATGGGAATCTCCAGCTTCTCCATCATGGCCCGGAACAGATCCCTGTCTTCTGCCAAATCAATGACAGAGGGAGAAGTTCCAAGGATTTTCACTCCGTTCTTCTCTAAATCCGCCGCCAGATTCAAAGGAGTCTGCCCGCCGAACTGGGCAATGACGCCTACCGGCTTTTCCTTTTTATAGATACTTAAAACATCCTCCAAAGTCAGCGGTTCAAAGTAAAGTTTATCGGAGGTATCGTAATCTGTGGACACCGTTTCCGGATTGCAGTTTACAATAATGGTTTCAAAGCCCAGCTTTTTCAATGCCAGAGACGCATGGACGCAGCAGTAATCAAACTCGATTCCCTGTCCGATCCGGTTGGGGCCTCCGCCTAAAATCATGATTTTGGGCTTTCCTTCTGACACCGGGTTTTTATCTTCGGCATTATAGGTGGAATAATAATAAGCATTGTCCCTGGTTCCGCTGACATGAACGCCCTCCCAGGCTTCTTCCAGTCCCAGGGCAATCCGCTTATCTCTTATTTCATCCTCTGTAATCTCTAAAATCTGGCTTAAGTATTTATCAGAAAATCCATGTTTTTTAGCCGCAATCAGCGCTTCATCCGCCGGAAGGCTGCCTTTGGAGGAACTCAGTTCTTCCTCTTCCTCCACCAGTTCTTTCATCTGCTCCAGGAAATAATGTTTTACCTTGGTAATTTCATGGATTTCCTCTACGGAAGCTCCTTTTCTCAGGGCCTCGTAGATGACAAAATAACGTTCACTGGATGGGGTAATCAGCAGCTTCAGCAGCTCTTCTTTGGATTTTTCATCAAAATCTTTGGCATGTCCCAGACCGTACCGTCCGGTTTCCAGGCTTCGGATTGCTTTCTGGAAGGCTTCTTTAAAAGTCTTTCCAATACTCATGACCTCTCCCACTGCGCGCATCTGAGTGCCCAGCTTGTCCTCCACCCCTTTGAATTTTTCAAAAGCCCAACGGGCAAATTTAATTACCACGTAATCTCCATCAGGCACATATTTGTCCAATGTACCGTATTTTCCGCAGGGAATATCTGCAAGGGTCAGCCCGGTGGCAAGCATTGCCGACACCAGGGCAATGGGGAATCCGGTGGCTTTGGAAGCCAGTGCGGAGGATCGGGAAGTCCTTGGATTGATTTCGATGACGATATCCCGATCGGTCTTGGGATCGTGCGCCCACTGTACGTTGGTGCCGCCGATCACCTGGATGGATTCTACGATTTTGTAGGATTTCTCCTGCAGCCGTTTCTGCACTTCTTCTGAAATTGTCAGCATCGGGGCAGAGCAGAAGGAATCTCCGGTGTGCACTCCCAGAGGATCGATATTTTCAATAAAGCACACGGTAATCATGTTGTTGTCTGCATCCCGTACCACTTCAAGCTCCAGCTCTTCCCATCCTAAAATGGATTCTTCCACAAGCACCTGTCCCACCAGACTGGCCTGAAGCCCTCTTGCGCAGACTGTTTTCAGTTCTTCTATATTATATACAAGCCCGCCTCCGGCGCCGCCCATGGTATAGGCCGGACGAAGCACCACCGGATAGCCCAGCCGGTCTGCAATTTCTATGGCCTCCTCCACAGAATAAGCCACCTCGCTCCTTGCCATCTCAATTCCCAGGCTGTCCATGGTTTTCTTGAATTCAATCCGGTCTTCGCCCCGCTCAATGGCGTCCACCTGCACGCCGATGACCTGTACCTGGTACTTATCCAGAACACCTGTTTTGGCAAGTTCTGAGCATAAATTAAGACCCGACTGCCCGCCCAGATTCGGCAGCAATGCATCCGGTCTTTCTTTTGCAATAATTTGCTCCATTCGTTCTGCATTTAAAGGTTCAATATAAGTAACATCCGCTGTTTCCGGATCTGTCATAATAGTAGCAGGATTGGAATTCACCAATACGATCTCGTAGCCAAGGCTTCTCAACGCCTTGCACGCCTGTGTACCGGAATAATCAAATTCACATGCCTGCCCAATCACAATGGGACCGGAACCGATAATCAGCACTTTATGGATATCTTTTCTTTGAGACATTCTTGTTCCTCCTGTCAATAAAATGCATTTGCTTTCTTCCTTTGATAAGGTATCGCCCCCTCCCCTTCGGTTCGGCGGCAAATCGTCAGAAAGCATGATAGAAATGCTTCGCTTTGCTTTCTTCCTAATGCTTCATTATACAGGAAAATGCTTCCGGTAGCAATGAAAATTTATAATCCGACACAAAAAACTGAATTTGATCCGTTCAGGGGCCGTCGCACTAAGCAATTAGTGCGCAGCTCCTTTTCTGTGAAAAAATACAGCCGGACTTCGAAACATCCGGCTGTTGGTGTAAAATATAAGTATGCAACCAGTTTTTCAATATTCTTTGGCTGGCTTTGATATAAATTTTAACGGAACTGCCCGCATTGCGGCAACCCATCAAGCGCCTGCTTTCTCTTCTAGCATCGGGCAGCCCCGCATACTGATGACCGGTCCTTCCTTCCGCCCGATACAAAATAAATTCCCTTTTGCTTTCTATTTCTGCCGGTTCATGGTATAATTTTTATATAGAAAGTAGGTGAAAGAGTGGCTCTACATATTGAAGAATTAAGGAAGCTATGTACAGACGACGCTATTATAATGACTGCACATGTAATAAAACGGTGTAAAGAAAGAAACATTGATTCAAATAGTATAATAAATGTTATTATACATGGCGAAATTATAAAGCAGTATGAAGATGATAAGCCCTTTCCCAGTTGTCTATTATTGGGAATGTCAGTAAATGACAGATACTTATATGTTGTTGTTGCAAGTGATACCATCAATTTGCATATAATAACGGCATACTATCCGAATGTTGACGAGTGGGAACCGGACTTTAAAACCAGAAAGGGGCGTTAAATATGAATTGTTTTACTTGTGGCAGCAACTATATGATTGAAACAACAACAATCTATGTTGAAAAATTAGAGAATGGGATTCTGATTGTAAAAAATGTACCATGCAAGAAGTGTTCCCAATGTGGCGAGGAGTTTTTTTCAATGGCAATCATGAAAGAGATTGAGAAATTAAGCAAACAGGCCGAAAAGATTATTAGTGAAGTTATGATCATTGATTATACTAAAGCTGCATGAACGTACAAAAAATAAAAACATGGCGATTAAAACGAATCAGGAGCTTCCCCATTTTCGTTTATAGCTTCTAAAATGTGTTTGTTATAATTTTTATTCAGGGCAGCAGAAAAGCCGGGGCTTTCTCCTCGGCTTCACCTGTTTTTCAATATTCTTTGGCTGGCTTTGATATAAATTTAAACGGAACTGCCCGCATTGCGGCAACCCATCAAGCTCCTGCCGCTCCTGCTTTCTCTTCTATAATGACACGCAATGCCCTGGAGCCCACATCCTTTTTCTTTGCTTTTCCAGCACTGGAACGCAGTGCCTTTCTCCTCAAATTCCAGCTTCTCCTCATCCATGGCAAGGAGCTTCACCTTCTGTAAATCCAACGAGCTATTTACAGAACTCAGCAATCGCCTGGTTTACAAACCTGGCTGTTCCCTCTCCTCCCGCTTTGTCAATATTCTCTTTCATCCGCTCATCATGGACATACTTTTCTCCTAATCCCCGGAGAATTTCGTCTGTACAGTTGTAATAATTTTCTGTGATAATGTTCTGCAGTTTTTCTATTTTTTCCTGTACCTTCTGATCTTCCGGAGGAAGTTTGCAAAGGGAACCGATTTCTTTAAAAACAGACATCAATTGATCTGCAGCCATGCTAAATTCCTCCTCTGACTTCCCTGCTGTTTTCCTTTTATAGTCTTTATAAGCTTCTGTATTTCCCCATCTCTTCCTGACTTCCTCCTCATACTGATGTATTTCTTCTGTCTGAAATGCCTGAAAACTCATGGTGTCCACTCCTTCTTTCTGAATCCTGCGGGCAAAAAAAATCAATTGATCGATATGCTTTCGCCGCAGCTCTAACAATGTAATCTGCTGTTCTAATGCCTCTTCCGGCTTAAATTCCGGACTGTCTAAGATTGCTTTAATTTCCTTTAAGGGAAACTGCAATTCACGAAACAATAAAATATTCTGCAGCCGTCTGAGCGCCGCTTCATCATACAGACGATATCCGGCATCCGTCACTTTGGCAGGGCAAAGCAACCCTATGGCATCGTAATGGTGAAGCGCCCGGACGCTGATTCCGGTAAGTTTGCTGACTTCCTTTACAGTCCGCATCTTTCTTCCTCCCTTCCTGTTTTTCTAAAGTGTACACTATGACATAACGTGAGAGTCAAGAATTTTTTCTCATATTTCTATTGTTCAAAAACCATATGAAACACTAGCAGGATTCAATTATATCCTCTTATAAGGCTTTTTTGCAAGCTGCAAGTCAATGGTGTCATATATGGTAAACGTTTCTACCATATTGATTTATTGTTTCTTCCATACTTTACTTTTGTGGTTTTACTCTTTCAAAATTCTGGTATCCTTCAGAAATTTTTTCATTCGTTCCCCATCGGCATATCTCTCAACAAATGCTAGGATCTGTTTTCTTCAAAGGTAAACACAATCTTTCGGATGGAAGGGTCTTTGGAATCCACAAAGTCAAAGGCTTCCTGGGCTTTTTCCAATGGGAAGGTGTGAGAAACTGAACCTGACAGATCCAACTTCCCTTCCTGAATCAGTTCAATTGCCTCCCGGAATTTTTTATTCTGCAGCCTGGAGCCGCGGACGTCCAGTTCCTTCGAAGTAATCAAAAACTGATTTACCTCCGCAGGCTCTACTGAAAATCCCATTGTCATAACCCTGCCCGCATTGCCGGTTGCCTGAAGGAGCGTCAAAAGGGAATCCTTCGTACATGCGGCGTCAATGGACACGGTGGGCCCGTAGCCTCCTGTCAGCTCCTTTGCCCGTTTCACCACATCCTCTTTTGCGCTGTGAATCACAAAATCTGCGCCGTTTTCTAACGCCTCTTCCAGTTTGTTTTCCATAATATCTGCAACAATTATTTTGGCCCCGCTCAGCCGGGCAATTTTCAGAATCGAGCTTCCCAGTGCGCCTGCCCCGAAGATCAGCAGCGTGTCGTCTTCACAAAGTCTGGCCCTGGAACAGCTCTGGATCGCAATGGTGGCCGGCTCTATCATCACCGCCGTTTCATCCGAAATCCCCTCCGGAAGCAGATAACAGTCCCTCTCCGGCACTGCTATATATTCCCGGTATCCGCCGTCAATATGTACGCCGCGCACTTTCAGGTCTGCGCATACATTTCCTCTTCCTTTGCGGCATGCATAACAGTGTCCGCAGCTGGTGACCTGATCCACAATGACCCGGTCTCCCGGCTTCAGACGCGCCGCATGTTTCCCGACAGCCTCCACCCTGCCTACCATCTCGTGGCCGATGATCCTCGGATAAATGGCGGCTGCATTGGTGCCATGGTAAATACCCACATCCGAACCGCAGATGCCTGCCGCTGTCATTCTGATTAATACATTGTCATGTTCTGTAATCACCGGTTTCTCCATATCAATGAGTTTTATTTCACCTGGCTTTACAATCTGTATCCCTTTCATAAGTCAAATCTCCTCATTATAACCTGAATTCATTTCTTCTTTGCGCCGCCGGACACCGAGCCCACCAGTATAAGCACAAGCACTGCCCCCTGAATGAACCTCTGCATTCCTGCTGAAAGACTCGCCGCATTCAAAAATGTGGTAAGCAGATACATCATCAGCGCCCCCAGGCACACTCCCGCCACATTGGATTTTCCTCCTGACGCCGCAGTCCCTCCCACAAAGGCGGCTGCAATGGAGGGAAGAAAATAGGTTGCGCCCATATCCTGAAAAGCGCCTCCGTTAAATGCCCCGCACAGAGTTCCCGACAGCCCGCACAGCGCGCCGCCCAGTGTAAATGCAAGAATCACAACTTTATTCACAGGAATCCCGGCATATCTGGCTGCCAGACGCTTTTGCCCCACTGCATGGAGCTGTTTTCCATATTTTGTCCTGTACAATAGAAGCGCCAGGGCTGCCGCCGCAAAGAGGCAGAGAATCGTCAGCATCGAAAATCCTCCGGCGTTCCAATTGATGAATTTTACCAGACCCGCATCCGGCAGCGTCTTCATTCCCGGCGCAAGCACAAGGACTATGGTGAAAATTACATATCCTGTCGCCAGGGTGGTAATCATGGCCGGAACTTTCAGATAAATGTTAATCAGCCCATTTACAAACCCGCACAGCGCGCCTGCCGCCACCGCCGCCGCTACTCCAAGAACCACATGATACTGCATTAAATCACAGGAAATGTAGGCTGCAAGAGTCAAAATATATTGTTGGGACAAATCAATCGCCCCTTCGCCGCTGGTTACAACAATCATCTGTCCCAACGCAAGCAGCAGCGCGAAAGAACACAATTTAGCGCTTGTGAACACCTGTCCCACATGAAATTTTCCCGATACTGCTGAAATCCCAATCCACAAAATGACAGAACCCAAAAGAGGCCATAGAAACGTATATTTTGCCATTATTTTTTTCATTCTTATCTGTCCTCCTTCTTATGCGTGATCAGCCTGACTGCCAAAACTGCCACCAGAATCATTCCTGTCACTGCGGTCTGATAATTGGAATCTATCCGGAAGGAGGTCAAAAGACTGGTGATAAAAGACATTGCAATTCCGCCGCACACCACTCCTGCCGGAGTGACAAGCCCGCCTGCCATCTCACATCCGCCCAGAATTACGGTGGCAATCGACAGCATACAGTAAGAGACGGATGAATTGGCGTCTGCCCCCATGCAAACGGCCGTATAGGACATGCCGGCCAGAACAGCCATCAGCCCTGACAATGCATAATTCACCATCTTTGCCTGAAGATAAGACCAGCCGGAGCGTTCTACCGAGGCGGCATTGTTGCCGATTCCCCGCAGCACCATCCCATATTTCGCCCGGAAAAGAATCCACCAACACAATGTTCCTGCCAGAATGCAGATCACCACAGGCATCGGAATCACCGGAAACTCAAATTTGTAAAACGACAGCAGCCACTGCGGGCATGTTCCGCCCGGAGAAGGCGCCAGAATCAGAGCGATTCCCCACCATACAAACTGCGCGCCCAGTGTAACCACAATTGCCGGTATATTCCGTATATGGATTAATGCCCCCATCAATGCATAACAGGAAATAAACAGTACAATTCCAATTACGCCGAAAAATGGATTCCCCGTCATCACAATTCCCACAATCACGTTCACCAGTGCAATGGAATATCCATTCCCCATATCCACATCCCCGGCAGTGACGATAAACATCTGCCCCAGCGCTGCAAACACAAGGGGAACCGCAGAGGACACCAGCATACGAAGCCCCATGTAGGAAAGAATTCTGGGATTCATGGATACATTGGCCAAAATCATAACTGCCATTGCCGCAATCGGAAGAAGGACACGGGACGTCATCATCCGATGCAGCCCACTCTCCTTCTTCTCCTCTGCCGCTTGCTGATGCTTTACTTCTTTAAAGGAAGCCTTGACGATGTTAGCAACTGTAATCTCCTGATGCTTCAGCTCTTCTGTAATCTCGCCCTCATGCATAATATACGCGCGGTCGCAGATTTCCATCTCTGCATCCTCTGTGGAATACAGAATAACGGCTTTCCCCTCCTGCTTCGCCTCCTCCAGAAGTCCATAAATTTCCTGTTTTGTCCCAATATCCACCCCGGCGGTGGGGTCGTTTAAGATAATCAGCTCAGCCCCGGACGCAATTCCCCGGGAAATCAATGCTTTCTGCTGATTTCCGCCGCTCAGGGACATAATGGGACTGTGGATTCCCTCTGCCTTAAATTTTAATTTATCATACCAGGTCTGAGCCAGTTCTTCGGATTTTTTCCGGCTCAGGAACATCCCGTTTTTTACCTGATCCAGATTTCCAATCACGGTATTGTCCAGAATATCCCACAGATGAAACACGCCTTCCGACGCCCTGTCGCCGCTGACATAGGATACAGAGGAATTCAGCAACACGCCTTTTTTCTCTTTCCCCTGATATTTGCGGGCGTCAAACAGAAGATTCAAAAGCTGCGTCTGCCCGGAGCCTGCCAGACCGGAAATGCCCACAATCTCTCCGCAGTTTACATGCATATTAATATTGTACAGCCCTTTGCCTGTATAGTCCTTTATCTGCGCGGCCGCTGTCTTAACCTCGCAGCCGCCTTCCTGACTCGTTTCTTTCTTTTCTCTTTTCCCTCCTGCGCCTCCCAGCATTTCCACCAGTTCATCTGCAGATATCTCCTCCGGATCACATTCCCCGGTATTCATTCCGTTCTGCATCAGCACAATCCGGTCTGACACTTTGCGGATCTCGTCCAGTTTATGGGAAATGTAGATAACCGCAGCGCCTTTTTCACTCAGCTCCTTCACTGCCCTGTGGAGCTGTTTTGCCTTATCCGTAGACAGAGCAGATGTGGGCTCGTCCAGAATCAACACCTTTAAATTGCCGGTCATCAGGGTCTTGCAGATTTCCACCATCTGCCGCTCCGCCAGAGTCAAATGCTCCACAGGCTTCAGCACGTCAATATGATTTTCCGGAAAATACTGCTCCATCAGCTGTCTGGTTTCCTGTTTTGCATTTTTGCGCCATCCATGTTCTGTAAAAATTCCATGGCCTACATTGAGCATGGCAAAGTTTTCATACACGCTGAGATTCGTACAGAGAGACAAATCCTGATATGCGCAGGCAATGCCGGCCTCCTTCGACTCTTTTGCGGTATACCTTTTCATATCCGCTCCATTGACCCTGATGGTACCGGCCGTGGGGGAAAGCACCCCTGTCAGAACTTTCATCAGCGTGGATTTTCCCGCCCCGTTGGGCCCTACCAGTCCAATCACTTCTCCGGCATAAATCTTAAGATTGATGTTCTGCAGCGCTTTGGTAATGCCGAAACACTTATCAATTGCACAAAGCTCTATGTAAGGAGTCTGATTTTCTTTTACTTTCACTTTTTCAAGCTCCTTTCTCATCTTTTGTCAGAGGAGGTCCGCCGGTTTCTCCATGGCCGGATACCTTTTGAGCATCCTTTTCTGTCAGCGCAATGACCCGGATCGGCGATGCGGAACCATCCTTAATCTTATTGGAAAGGCCGATAACATAGGAAAAAACAGGAAGTTTCTGCAAATTGACCAGATTTTCCAAAATTGGAATTCCCGCCCCCAGCAGCATATGATGGCACGGGAAGTTTTCACTTCCGAAGGCGTCCAGGGAGAGGGCGTCTGTTCCCACACAGGACACTTTTTTCTCCAAAAGATATTGCGCCGCATCGCCTCCCAGACCGGCCCAGTCCTTCAAAAATTCCCCTGCTTCTTTTCCCAGGCCATACCGCTCTTCCCATCCAAAATGCAGCAGAATAATATCGCCTTCTCTGAGTTCCCCATGCTGCTTTTCAAATTCCTGAAGCATCTTCAGGGTATATGACTCACAGGGCTTTAAAAAGCCCGCGTCTATCCTGACGCCTCTGCCTATGACTGACCGCACATCTACTTCTTCAATGGAACTGCCGTCTTTAAAAAAATGCTTCGGCGCATCCAGATGCGTGCCGGTATGCTCCCCAAAGCTGAGCTGCCTGTGCATAGACAGTTCGCCATGGTCATAAGTCTCGTACACTATCGCCCCAAATCTGGCATGGGTGGGCCAGACAGGCATCCCCGGCTCTAACGTATAGCTCAGGTCCACAATTTCCGCTGCCTCCATTGCCTGCTGCATCAAAGATATAATTTGTCCTTCCATACCATTTTCACCTCTCATTCATTGTTAATCATGCATTTCTGTTACTGATACAAATTCTCTCTTACCCACTCACGGTCAAAGGTGGGGGTGCCGATCTCTTCGTCATCCATATCTTTGTAATCCTGCACCTGTTCTTTTTCTACAACAGCAAACGGGTGTACCATATCCTTTGGAATCTCATACTGGCCGCTTAAGATGTCACATGCCACATAGACGCCGGTAGCTCCAACCCATGGATTGGAGGATACGGAAAGTGTATCATATCCTTCTGGCGCTTCTGACGCCCACCATTTCAGGAAATATCCGCGATTATCGCCGCCAATTACCGGTAGCTCCATACCTGCGGATTCGAAAGCCTGTACTGCCGCATAGGAATCTCCGCCCTGTGTGACAACCCCGTCCACCTGATCCAGCGTAGGCAGGACGGAGGCCAGTTCAGACTGCGCTTTGGAGCCTGTCCAGTCTGTGTATACTTCCGCAACCACCTCTACATCCGGATACTTTTCTAATGTCTGTACCACTCCTTCATGGGCAATGTTGTCAAACTCGGCTCCGGCTGTTCCTCTCAGCTCAATAATCTTGCCTGATCCTCCGATGGCCTCGCACACATATTCTGTCAGGGTCGCCATCTGAGCAATGGTGTCAAAATTAATCTGGTAGCACAGCTCTGCATCAGATTCCACCGGCCCGTCATTGATAATAATACAAGGAATACCTGCATCAGAGGCCTCCTGAATGGCTCCGGTCAATGCCGTCGCGGAGATTGGGTCAATGATAATTGCGTCCATCCCTTCCAGAATAAAATTTTCAATCTGCTGCACCTGCTTGGAAGCGTCATTGTTGGCCTCTACAATTGTAAATTCAGAAATCTCTCCAGACTCCGTCAGTTCATCCGCCGCTTTCTGTGCATAAGCCTCCATCTGCTGACGGTACGAATTGCCGTTGAAGCTGTTGGTAAGTCCAATCTTGTAGCCTGTGGCTGATTCGCCTTCTTTCTTTCCGGTATCTTTTAATTCCTCACTGCCGGAACCTGCGCTGCCCGAATTCGCAGTTCCGGAATCTGCATCTTTCCCGCCGGAATTGCCGCACCCTGTCAGGCTGATTGCTATTGCCGCTGAAAGAACTACCGCCAAAATCTTGTTTTTTTTCATACTTTTTTCCTCCTTCATTGTAAAAATTACGTTTACTTGAATCTTATCTTGTATATTAGTATATTACTATGCAAATACACATTTGTCAATATTAGATCTAATAATTAATTTTTTCACAATCTATTTGTTATTTTTCCACAATTCATAATGGGTTTCATCTAAAACAGCCAGTATTTTTCTCGCATTTTGCACAAAAAAAAGACAGAGCACACTGCTCTGTCTCAGTATTTCCCTTTCCTGCTTTCTCTATTAGCAGAACGGGAAAGTCAAATTATGCCAGTATTTTAATTATCTTTAAAATACTGGGGATACTTTTTATGTATAATTTCCTTATCAATTTCGTGCTTGGTCAAGTGCTGCTCCATCGCCTTCTCCCCTTTGTCCGGATTTTTCATTCGGATTGCGTCCAGAATGTTCATATGATCGTCAATAACATACATCTGATCCACTGTTTTCGTCCGCAGCGTCCGCAAACGGTCAAAATGCAGGATCATATTGCTCATCAGCCTGTAAATATGCGATTTATTTGTAATGGTAAATAATTCTTTGTGGAACTGATTATCCAGTTTCAGTAATTCCGAAACTTCGTTGTTCTCTAAATAAAACCGCTGCAGCTTTACATTTTTTTCCAATCCCTGTATTTTCTCTTCCTCTAACCCCTGACAGGCCAGGCGGATCACCGCCCGCTCCAGGGTCAGACGCATAAACTGCGCCTCCTCCACCAGATTCCAGTCAATCCGCGAAACAAAACTGCCCTTCTGAGGATAGATCTCTACAATCTGCCCCTTGCTTAATTCAATCAATGCCTCTCTGACCGGAGTTCTTGAAAGGCCCAGTTCTGACGCAAGCTCGTTCTCACTGATTCTGCTTCCTGGCTCCAGTTCCAGCATCACTATATTTTCTTTTAACACACGCAGCGCATACTCCCGCCCGATTTCCCGCCCATAGCGTTCACTTACTTTCATTCCCTGTCTCCAGACTTTTTGTACTTGTATACCACATCACTAGTATACAAGTTCTATTATAACCAAAACCTGGGAATATCGTCAACCCCGCTCTGAAAGAATCTGCGCTCTTTTTCTCAAACGGCCATGGGAAGGAAACCGGAGCTTATCTGACGTATTTTTTTAAAACTGCGCGCACTGCGCCTTTTGCAGCGGCCAGTTCTTTGAAATACTCCAAGACTCTCTCTGCCATTCCTGCTTCATACAAGTTTACGCCGAAAATCTCCGCATCCTTCAGCACCGGCTCCAAAGCAGCTTCTGCATCTGCTGTTTCACCAAGACGGAGTTCTGCCACATAAGGGCGCACCGTTTCCAGAAGCGGGTCCGGGCTCAGTTCAAATGCATTTCCTTCATCATCCACTGCCAAAAGATACCGAAGCCACCCGGCAAACACCAGGGGAATCAGCTTCAAATCCGCTGCGCCCAGTTCCGGGGACGCCAGATACGCCTTAATGGTTTCCCCAAAACGGATGGCCAGCTTCTGGGAAGTGTCCGTTGCGATTCTCTGGGGAGTATCCGGCATAAACGGATTGGGTATGCGGACATTTAGTACTGTGTCAATAAATTCTCTGGGATTCAGCACCCCCGGATCTGTTACAACCGGAAGCCCTTCTGTATAACCAATGGCTTCCACCAGTTTTTTTAATTCGGTATCTTTCATTTCCTCGGAAATCTTCTGGTATCCCAACAGGCATCCGAAGATTGCCAGGGCAGTGTGAAGAGGATTCAGACAGGTGCAGACTTTCATTTTCTCCACCTTGTCCACGGTCTCACGATCTGTAAACATCAAACCGGCTTTTTCCAATGCGGGGCGCCCGTTGGGAAATGCATCTTCAATCACCAGATACTCACACTCTTCTGCGTTTACAAATGGCGCAACATAGGTATTTTTTGAAGTAATAACCGGATCTGGCTCTTCCACTCCATCTGCTTTCAGAGCCGCTTCCACGGAAGCATCCGGACGGGGCGTAATCTTATCAATCATGGACCATGGAAACGTCACTTTTTCTTTATCATTGACGTATGCAAGGAATCCGGCTTCTGCAGTGCCGTTCTCTGTCCATTTCCCGGCAAATGTATGGACTGCCGCATAAAGTTTATCCCCATTATGGGAACAGTTATCCATGCTCACCATGGCTATCGGACGTTCCCCGGCCTGATAGCGGGTGTACAAAAGCGACGTCACTTTTCCGATATAACTTGCCGGCTTTTTGGGCCCTGCCAGGAAATCCTTTTCCACTTCCGGAAGAAATTCGCCTTTGCCGTTGACCAGACTGTATCCCTTTTCTGTAATGGTAAAAGAGGCCATCTGCAGGGAATCTTTTCGGAAAATCGTTTTTAACCGCTCATATTCCGCTTCATCCTCTGAATCTAAAATACAGGATTCCACTACAGATCCCACCACTGTTTTCTCCACAGTTCCATCTGCTTTCAAAGTAACCAGAATGGAATAGTCATCGTGAGGCCGGTTCATTTTCCGGATGATTTCATAATCAAACCCTTCCGCCACAATCAGCCCCCGATCCAGTTCCCCTGCATTCAGCAGGTTTTGCACTGCATTTGCCTGGAATGCCCGGAAAATATTTCCTGCCCCAAAATGAATCCAGAATGGATTTTCTTTCGTTGCCGCCGCAACGGCCCTGCGATCAAACTGCGGAAGGCGAAAGCCCGCCTGCTGCCACTGTGTTTTATGTTCAAGTCCTTGCTGATTTAACTTCATTTCTGTTCTCTCCTTTTCTTAAACCCTCTCTGATTGATTGCTCTGTTTCTTCTTAAGCCTATCTGATTTAATTACAGACTATGAACGCCTTGCCGCTTTCTCAATGGCCTCCCAGAGTCCGTTCAGATACGATGCCCCCAGCGCCCTGTCGTACAGCCCATATCCCGGCATAGCCACTTCATTCCAAATCATGCGTCCATGATCCGGGCGGATGGGGCCTGTGAAGCCAATTTCATACAGGGCTTTCATGATTTCATACATATCAAAGGAACCGTCGGAGGACAAATGGGCCGCCTCCTCGAAATTGTCCGGTGTAACAAATTTCAGGTTGCGGACATGCGCAAAATGGATTCTTCCTTTCAGGGAGCGAATCATATCCGGCAGGTCGTTTTCCAGATTCGTGCCGTAAGAACCGGAACAGAAGGTTACGCCGTTATGGGGGTTGTCTGTCATTTTCATCATTCGAAGGATGTTCTCTTTGTTGATGATAATACGGGGAAGGCCGAATACGCTCCATGCCGGATCATCCGGATGAATTGCCATGTTAATATCGTATTTATCACATACCGGCATAATTTTATCCAGAAAATACTTCAAATTTGCAAACAATGCTTCTTCGTCCACATTTTGATACAATTCAAACAACTGTTTTACATTTGCCATACGCTCCGGTTCCCATCCGGGCATTACCGTACCGTTGGTGTCTCCTGCAATGGATTCAAACATTTTCTCCGGGTCCAGCGCGTCCACGGCTTCCTGAGTATATGCCAGTACCGTAGAACCGTCGGGTCTGACACGGGCCAGTTCTGTACGCGTCCAGTCAAACACCGGCATGAAATTGTAACAAACCAGACGGATCTCCTCTTTTCCCAGATTTTCCAGTGTTTCAATATAATTTTCAATGTACTGGTCTCTTTCCGGCGCCCCTGTCTTGATTGCGTCATGGATATTCACGCTCTCAATGCCAGACAGATTCAGCCCTGCCGACTCAATCTCCTTCTTCAATGCCCGAATCCTTTCAGGGCTCCATACTTCCCCGGGCGCAGCGTCATACAATGTGCTGATCACTCCGGTCACCCCTGGAATCTGCCGGATCTGCTTTAACGTCACTGTGTCAAATTTCGCTCCATACCATCTCAATGTCATTTCCATCGTCTTTGTTCCTCTCTTTGTAAATTCACTGTTTTAAGAAAACACAACAGCACAGCCTGATTTTTGTCTGAAAATTCTGTATTTTCTGCTCCATGGAAATATTATACAAACGCCTCCTGTCATTTCCAATTGAAATACTTGTTATGCACATTGCAAAAATTGCGGTATCATGTTAGACTCAACTCAGATCATTTGAAAAGGAGTATGATTGTGAAAAAAGATTTGCAAACGGTATTCAGTCCCCGCCAATATATGCAGTCCAGGGATTTCGAGATTTATTATTACAGCGGCGGCCATTCCTACCATGTGGAAAACCACGCCCATAAACATTATGAATTTTATTTTTTTCTGGAAGGAAACGTTTCAATACAAATCCAGGGCAGGGAGCATCTGTTAAAAAGCGGGGACATGATTGTGATTCCTCCCGGCGTTCCCCACTTTGCCACCGTTCTCAGCCCCGAGCCTTCTTACCGGAGATTTGTATTCTGGATCAGTCAGGAGTACTGCAGCGGACTTCTTCAGGTTTCCCCGGTTTACACGTACCTGATGCAGCAGGCATTGGTCACCCAGAACTATATTTTTCACTATGATATGCTTGCTTTTAAAGCGCTGCAGGGGAAAATATTTCAATTACTGGAAGAGATTCACTCGGAACGATTTGGAAAAGAAGCAAAGATTTCCCTCTGTGTCAACGACCTGATTCTGCATCTGAACCGCTCTGTTTACGAATTGCAGCATCCGAAAACGCCTCATGAAGAATTAACTCTTTATCAAAATCTTCTGCAGTTTATTGAAGGGCATCTGGAGGAAGAGCTGTCTCTGAATCGGCTTTCACAAGAATTTTATGTAAGCAAATATCACATATCCCATGTATTCAAAGAAAATCTGGGCCTGTCTGTACATCAGTTTATTACGAAGAAAAGGCTTCTTCTCTGCCGGGATGCGATACTCGCTCATACGGCAATCGGAGAAGCTTGTATGATGTGCGGTTTTCAGGATTATTCCAGTTTTTTCAGAGCCTTTAAGAAAGAATTCGGAATGTCCCCGAAGGAGTACCGGGAAATTTTTATGAGGGAAGATTTGGAACATGGGCAGAGAAGGGAATCCTAATACATAAGGGCCGCCAGAAAATGGCAGCCCTTGTTATTACTCCGGCGGTTAAATATGTTAAATTAATCACTCATGCATTCCTGAATTTATCCAAGTTCTTCTCCGTTGGTTTCAATCACCTTCTGATACCAGTAAAAGGAATCTTTTCTGCTCCGGGCAAGAGTGCCGCTTCCGTCCTCCTGCTTATCCACATAGATAAAACCGTATCTTTTCTTCATCTCCCCGCTGCCGGCGCTGATTAAATCAATGGGCGCCCAGGAAGTATAGCCCATCAGCTCCACGCCGTCCTCTTCTACTGCCGCTTTCATGGCCCGAATATGCTCCCGCAGGTAATCAATCCGGTAATTGTCATGAATTTCGCCGTTTTCATCCGGGGTATCCATGGCTCCAAGACCGTTTTCCACGATAAACAAAGGTTTCTGGTAACGGTCATACACCTGGTTCAGCGTAATGCGCAGCCCCAGAGGATCAATGGGCCATCCCCATTCGCTGAACGTAAGATAGGGATTTCTGGCCGATTGAAAGAGATTTCCCTCTGCCTGTTCGCCGCCGCTTCCAGGAGCGGCAATGCAGCGGCTGTTATAATAGGAAAATGAAATGAAATCCACTGGAGCGCTTTTCAAAACATCCAGATCCTCCGGCTCCATCTCAGGCCATATTCCACGCTTTTTCAGCCTTTTCACTGCATAAGAGGGATAATACCCCCGGGCCTGAACGTCCACAAAGAAATAATTCTCCTGATCCGTCAAAAGAGCTTCCCACACATCCTCCGGTTTGCAGGTGTAAGGGTAGGCGCTGCCTGCCGCAAACATACATCCCACCTTGTTCTCCGGATTAATTTCATGGGCCATCTTAACTGCTAAAGCCCCGGCCACCAGTTCATGGTGGGCCGCCTGATATTTTACCGCTTCCTCATTCTCTCCCGGCTCAAAACAAAGCCCCGCCCCCATAAACGGCGCATGCAGGATCATATTTATTTCATTAAAATTCAGCCAGTGTGTCACGTAATCTTTATACCGCGTAAACAACGTCCGGCACAGCCTGAGGTAACATTCGATCATTTTGCGGCTTCTCCAGCCGCCATACTTTTTAATCAGCCCGATGGGACAGTCAAAATGTGAAATGGTCACCAACGGCTTGATCCGGTATTTTCTGCACTCTTTAAATACTTCCTCATAAAATGCAAGCCCTGCTTCATTGGGTTCCTCTTCATCCCCATTGGGGAAAATTCTGGTCCAGCCAATGCTCATACGGTATACCTGAACTCCCAGCTCCCCAAGAAGCCGGATATCTTCCCGGAAATGATGATAAAAATCAACTGCCTCCGCTGCGGGATACGTATGCTCCTGATCCATTGCAAGCATTTTGCGTCTGCCGCAAATCACGTCGCTTCGGTCTGTCCCCGCCGGACAGACATCCACATTGGCAAGACCCCTGCCGCCTTCAAAAATACCTCCCTCACATTGGTTTGCAGCGGACGCCCCGCCCCAAAGGAAATTTTTCTGTAATCCCATATAACCCTCCTGTTATATTCTGATTTATATTTCATCCATTGTGGTGTTTATTTTCCTGTTCCTCTTCCATTCTCCATTGTCATTTTACAATTGTAATCAGAGTATCCCCCGGCAGCACATGCTCTTTTGCAGCTGCAGCAACTTCCAGATAATCATCTGTGTTTACCACAATCACCGGCGTTTCCAGGCAAAAGCCCTGGCCTTTGATATATTCCATGTCAAATTTCAGCAAAAGCTGTCCCCGGGTCACCCGCTGTCCCTGACCTACCACGGCTTCGAATCCCTTTCCTTCCAGCTGCACCGTATCCAGGCCGATATGGATTAACAGCTCTGCCCCGTCATCTGTTTCCAGTCCTATGGCGTGGAGCGTAGGAAATAACGTGGAGACCACTCCGTCTGCAGGGGCATAGACTTCTCCCTTCTTCGGCAGAATCGCAGCGCCTTTTCCCAATACCCCGGAAGCGAATGCATCGTCATGGATGGTTTCTAACTGCAGCGTCTCTCCCTCTATGGGGCTTGCAATCGTTATTCTGTTTGTAAGGGACTCTGTCTGCTTACCGGCTTCCGTTCCCTGTTTATTTGTCCCAAAGCCGGAACCATTTTCCTGTACAGCTGTCCCTGTTCCGGCTCCGTTTCCCTGGCCGGCCGCCTTAAGACCCAATGTTTCCGTCTCTTCCTCCCGATATAAAACCATAGTAGCTGCAAACGCAAGAATCATCGTAAGAATTACGCCTGTTATGGCCACAATTAAATTGCCCATGCTTCCGTCCGGCTCAATCATTGCCGGAAATTCAAAGATTCCCATGCCGCCCATCATAAATTTCCTGAAATTAAAAGCCCCGTAGAATCCTCCCCCGATTCCTCCGGCAATACAGCTGATAATAAACGGTTTCTTCAAAGGAAGCAGAATACCGTAAATAGCCGGCTCTGTCACTCCGAAAATACCGGAAATAAAGTTGGGCAGCGCCTGCTCTCTGAGCTGTTTGTTCTTTGTCTTAAAGAAAATTGCAAGTACAACCGCAGAAGTGGCAAAGGTGCATGCAAAAAACGGCATCATAACATTATCGTATCCGTTCGTCATAATATTGTTGATGTAAACCGGGATAAATCCCCAGTGCAGCCCGAAAATAACAAGTATCTGCCAGGTCAGGCCCACAATCGCCCCTGCCAGCATAGGGCTGAAATTGCGGACGGAAATTACGCCTTCTGCTATCATGGAAGATGCAAAAGTTGCCAGAGGCCCAATCAGCAAAAGTCCTGTGGGAATCGCCACAAGCAGCGTCAGCATAGGAACAAAGAAAAATTTTACCAAATCCGGAATAAATTTACTGAAAAGCTTCTCGCATTTCGAGGCAAAATACACCACGAAAATCACCGGAACCACCGTTCCCGTATAGTCCAGGGCAATCAGCGGAATGCCGAAAAAATCTGTATACACTGCAGATTCAAACATGGTGCCGGAAAACAGGGTATACAATGCATCCCCGCCGGCGGAAAGGGCGCTTCCCTGAATAGCGGGATAGCACATAATCGCGCCAATTACCAGGCCAAGCATTGGCTTCATGCTGAATTTCTTGGCTACCGTATATCCCAGAAACAGCGGAAGAAAATTGAACAATCCATCTCCGATGGCATTCAGAATTAAATAGCCTCCGCAGGTATCTCCGTACCATTCCAGGGCCACAAATAATGCATTTAACCCTTTCACCATACCGCAGGCCGCCATAATTCCCAGAATCGGCTGAAAAATACCGGAAATTACATCAATAAACCGGTTGAACAGATTTCCGGAAGGAGCTTCCTCCTCCTGCTCTCCCACTTTGCCCTCCAATCCTAACAGGGGCATTACGTCCGCATATACTTCCGGCACATGGTTGCCGATTACCACCTGGTACTGACCGCCGCTTTTCATGACTGTCACTATACCGTCCATATTTTTTAAAACATCGTCTTTGGCTTTGCTTTCATCCTTTAATTTAAAACGAAGCCTTGTGATGCAATGGGTCAGGCTGACGACGTTCTCTGCTCCGCCGATATTCCTGACAATTTCCTGTGCCAGATTTCCATACTTACTCATCTTTTTTCCTCCTGAAAATAAAATTTATTTTATGAAGGTTTGGCCATCCTGCGCAGCATCCTGCATAAATCCGGCCCAAAGAAGCCTGCCGCTGTTTTTGCATTCTGCACATTTTGTCACCATCCTGGCATACCTGGTTATGTTTTCTTACTTTCCGGTTTTATGAATTACCCGTTCAATATGAATTGTAAGATAAAGCTGCTCATCCTTTAACAGCCTGTAATTATATTTTTTCTCGATAAATTGTGATATTTTTTCCACGCACCGGAAAGTATCCGGATATTTTTCTTTGATCACCGCCCACAAATCATCATTGTCATCCTCTTCATAGAGCTTGCGTTCCGCCAGCCGTTTGGCAAAAAACTTCAGATGTGTGATAAACCGGTAATAATATACATCATCTTCATCAAAGGCAACATGAAAGTAATATCTTACAATATTCAATATTTCCTGCATAATACGGGTGATTTCGTACATATTATGCATCTTTTCCTCGTCCATCTGGGCATTTGCCAGATGCAGGGCAATAAATCCCGCTTCATCCTCCGGCAGCTTTACGCTGCATTTTTCTTCTATCAGCTCCAATGCCCACAATCCAATCTGGTATTCTTCTTTATAAAACTTCCGGATATCCCACTGCAGAATATTTTTCACCGTAATTCCTTCCAGAAACCGGACAATGGAAGTATGTACATGATCTATCAGGGAAATATACACCATGTCGTTCATTTTATTCCCCAGACGTGTTTTGGCCTCTGCAATAATCTCTTCCCCCAATGCCATATGCTCCATAGGAACATCCTGTATCAGCGTTTGGAATTTATGGTTTGCTTCAGCCCCGGACAATTCAAAAATCTTCTCCACCTGCTCTTTGGAAATTTCATCTCCGGCTCCCTTCTTAAAGCAGATTCCCTTTCCCATCACAATCTTTTCCTGTCCCTTTTCGTCTGAGACAACTGCGGCATTATTATTCAGAGCTTTTCGAATCTTCATATTGCCCACCTCTTTTCAGATTATAGTTCACACAGCAGGTTTCGTTCCGAAATAGAAAAAACCTATATGAAAAATTCATACGGAAAAAACAGATCTCTTACTGTTTCCGTATCAATTCTGCATATAGGTTTAGCTTGCCTGCGCAATCACTATCCTTTTCCTGGTTATAGTACTGCATTTTTCAGAAAAAGTCAATGACTGATTCTGCTGTCATTGACTTTCTCTGTTTTCTCCAAAAATATCATTATAAATTTGGTAATTCTGCCAAAATAATACTCCGGCGTTTAAATACTGCAGCAGATGAATGTTTGAGCAAGTAAGACGCTGTGATATTTAACTGCCGAGGTAATGCATTCTTATTTAGAAAACATAACCTTCTCACTGTCAAACATTTTTGTGAGAACCACGACGCCAATTCCTGCATAAAGGACATTGGAAGCCACTGTTACCGCAATATTTACCATATCCGTATTCAGGGAAAAAATACCGTTCATGCACTGAACGCTGTTATACAGCGGAATTAAAAACCACACCGGCTCTGTTTTGCAGAGGCTTTCCACCATGGAGGTGACTCCCAGAAGCATGGAAACTACCATAATCGGCGTGACCCATCCGGTGGCTTCTTTCACATTCTTGGCAAAGGCAGACACAATGGAAACCACCGCCACAATAACCAGAACTGTGGAAAGAATCACAAGCAGCAGCACCAGATAATCCTGAATGCCATACACATTGGCATTGATCATATCTCCGCCTCCCATCAGCTTCGGAAGAGACAGCATCATTCCCAGGAAACTGGAAAGGCCGCTTAAAATAGCGATAATGCTCAGACTTATCACTTTTCCCAAAGCCAGATGGCTTCGTTTCATGGGCGTAACCAGCAGCGTAGCGATAGTTCCCCGCTCTTTTTCCCCTGCAATGGATTCCGGGGCAATTGCCATGCACCCGCTGAACAGAAATGCCATCATCAGCATAGGCACCATCATGGAAAATACCTGAGCAGACAAATCCTCCTCTGAAGCCAGATCATATTGATTTCCTTCCGGATTCACATCAAATTTATTGGCCAGGGCAGATTCATAACTGTCCAACATGCCCTGCATCATCCCATAGGCCGTCTGGGAATCTGTATTGCTGGAATTATAATAAATTTCCACTGCCGGCGCAGGCTGTCCCGAAGAAACCTGATATTCTGCAACCTCTGCGTCAAAATTTTCCGGAAAAGCAGCCACCAGATGATACTCTCCCTCTCCTTTTGCCAGGGCGTCCAATGCCTGCTCCTTCTCATCCGCACCCGTCAGCTCTGTGTATTCAAAGGGCGCATCCTGCTCCCATGCCATCTTTATGCTTTCCGGCAGAGCTTCCACCTGCACGTTCGCTTTAAAATCCTCAGTTCCTTCAAACTGGGAGGAAAATCCCTGGCCCATCAGGGAATACAGGAGATAAATCATGAGTCCGGGCATCAGCAGCGTGGTTAATACCATACGCCGATCGGTAAAAAAGCGTTTCAGTTCTTTCCTTATCACTGTCATCATATTACTTTTCATAGGACTCACCTGCTCTTTCTGCGTAAATATCAAAGAATTTCTCTTCCAGGGATTTTTCTTCTGTTATATGTTCCAGGGTATCGCAAACCACCATGGTTCCGTCTATGATAATGCCCACCCGGTCGCAGATTTTCTCAATCAGGCTGAAAATATGGGTGGATACCACAATGGTTTTGCCCTGAGCCTTCAGCTCCAGAAGAAAATCTGTCACCACTCTTGCGGTCAGTACATCCAGGCCGTTGGTAGGCTCGTCAAAAATGATAATATCCGGATTATGGACAATGGAAACCACCAGCGATACTTTCTGTTTCATACCAGTGGAAAGATTTGCCACTTTCACCTCTGCAAATTTCGAAATCTGAAATTTGTCAAATAATTCCCGTTTCCGCTTTTCAGCGGTTTCTTTCTCCACGCCATGCAAATCAGAGAAAAAATCAAAGAGATAATTGGGGGTAAAAAATTCCTCCAGTTTCAATTCACTGGTTAAAAACCCAATCTTTTTCCGCACCTCGCCAGGATTCTTCACTACGCTGGTGCCGTCCACGAGCACATCTCCCGCATCCGGCGAAATCAGAGAAGCAATCATCCGCAAAGTGGTTGTTTTCCCTGCGCCGTTGGAGCCCAGAAGTCCGAATACCTCTCCCTGATATGCGGTAAAACTCAGGTGATTTACTGCCACTTTGATTCTTTCCTTCGTTTTCTGGATTTTCTGCTGTTTTGCGGAAATTTTAAAGGTTTTCTTCAACTCCCGCACCTGTAGTAACTCTTTCATATCCATTCCTTTCTTGCTATGTATTATTGTACTATTCGTATGATACAATAAAATAGATTATGGGATCTGTCAAGTGACATATTTATCCTGTTTTAAATGCCAAAAAGCACAAAATCCCGGATTACTCCGCAGATTTTGCGCTTTTTACTGGCTCTGGCTACATTTTAACTTCGCTTATTTGTCTCCTGTTTTGGGACTTTTTCTTTCCCCGGAATCTTTGCCGCCGGTCTCTGTTTTGGCAAAATCCCCGGTCAGGCTGGTTTCATTTTTCCGAATGCTTATGGTTTCCCGGCCGGCATGATTATTACCGGAATTTTTTTCTTTTTCACTGTCCGGAACGGTTTTTGACGTTTGATCATTGGCCTGACTGCCGTCGTTCTGGCTGCCGTCGGTTCCGCTGCCACTGGTCTGACTGTTATCTTCTGAATCTTCTTCCCTTTTATCCTCCTGCTGCAGATTATCAATGACAACCACGTAATCCGACGCATGGGAGAAAGAAAGGCTTGTGGTTCCGTCTTCTCCGATCTGTCCGGCATTCATGAATTTCAGTTTCCCATCGCTGTCATAATAATACAGATTTCCGACACCGCCGCTGTTCATGCTGCCCAGATTCAGAATCAAATCTGCCCGGAATCCAAAATTACCGTTATGGGTCAGAGAAAGCTGCGTGGTTGGCTTTCCTCCCGCAATGGATGCAACAAGCTGTGAAGGCACTGCATCGGCTCCAATCTTCACTTCCAGATCAATATCCATCAATTCTGAGGCAAATACCTCATCTCCGCCGATGGACCATCCATAACCGTCTAAATTGAGCACAATGTCCACCGGTTTTCCCTGGATCGCTTCCAGAATCTCTTTGGGCACTACGGTAGCTTTCTTCATGTCGATTTGAATGACTGCCCCCGCGTCAGCTTTTTCAACTTCCTCAATAATTTTTGCAATTTCATCTTCCGAAAGTTTTTCCCCTTTCGGCTGTTCCACTTGTGTTTCTTTCAGCCTGGCGTTGGCTGCAAGTATCTCCCGATCCTCTGTAACTACAATGGATTCTCCCTTGCTGAAGCCTTCCCAGAGAATATCTTCATATTTCTCGTTTTCATCCGGCAGCGTATAGCTTGAGCCTTTGTCCACAACCACATACTGACAGGCTCCATCCGGATACTTCAGCTGTACCACACAGTTGTGGTATTGGGCCTCAAAGCTGATCTTTTTATAATTTCCCAGATCCAGCTGAATGGTGCCTGTCCACTCAGACAGCTTTAATCCGTTCAAATGCTCAGCTTCTTTGAATGCGTTTGTGGCTGCTCCCTGAATCTCCGCATCAGAAAGATCCTCTCCCTCCATCAGCATCCATTTGCTGCCGCAGGCTTTGCCATCTTTTCCCCGATAAGAATAAGACACTTCCGCAGTAGTCTTTCCATGGTACACTGCCGCCGCATCTATTGCCGTCATTGGCTGTGACAGAGTTTCTTCGGTATCGGCGGCTGTAAGAATCCAGCCTTTCCAGTTCATACCCTCCGTCTCTTCCGGTTCTTCCAACTGGGCAAGGGCGTCGCTTACCCTGGTTCCTTCCGGATAAGATTTGGCAATTACTTTCGTAATTTCCCTGCCCCTTTGATCCAGGTATCTGGTATTCCATGCCACCTGGCAGCTGTTGTATACTGCTTTTACGGACAAATATGCCATTTCTCCTACCACTGCGCTTCCATCACAGCCGTCCTGCAGCTGAAATCCTGCAAAATCTTCTGTTTTGGCATCTGCCGGCAATTCCAGGAGATCTGTGATTTCCTGATATGTTGTCTCCCGGTCTGCAAATACCGGAAGCATGATTTCCTGAATACCTTTTTCTTCTGACAGATATGTCAGGTTGACGTTGGCGCAGCCCTTATCATATCTGGCATAAAAATTACACGTCATGTCTCCCGAGCTTTCAAACAGCAATTCCATATCTCCGTCTACTTCCCAGTTATGCCATTCATAGTTCCATACCGTATCCACTCCGTCAATGGGTTTTGGAAAAATTCCAAGTTCATTCAGCGTAGCTCTTCTTCCCACATGTTCCACCGTTTCAGAAGAAATCAGGGAATTAGGCTGATAACTGCCGTCCTCCATCTGTGCATAACCATAGAAACGGAATGTCACATTCTTAAAATCTTCCCGGTAGGTATTTTTTGATTTTACTTTATAATACCAGGGCCTGGTATACTCCCAGCCTGGCTGAAAATCGGTCAGATACGCCCAGTACCCTACACTGTCTTTAAGCTCCAGACTCGTAAGCGCCCACTCACAGGGGTAGGTGTCCTCCGTAATGGAAATGCTTCCCGTATATTCCTGCGTCTCAGAATTGTATGTCAAATCAACACGTTCTGAAACGGACACATTGGTTACCTGGGGATGGAAATATGCCACTGCTGAGGGGGAAGGATTTTTCTCCGTTACCTTAATACTGATATTTACGGTTTCCCCAGGGCTGACCCACTGGCCGTTTTTGTCTATGGTCAAGCGCTCAATCACCGGACTCTCCGAATCATACCCCTGGGGATCTACGATAAAATACCAGGGGCCTTCAGCCAGAATCTCCTCACATTCTGACAGACTGGTGTAATTGAAGTTCTCATCCCGGAGCGTGAGCTCCGCCAGTTCCCATCTCCCAGGCTCAGTCGTTTTGGTGATATCTATGGTTCCCGCATACTTATGGGCGCTCTCGTTGTATTGCAGACTCACAGATATGGAAGCATAATAGTAGTCTAATTCCTTCGAGACAAACCTGATGTCCGCATAAGGCGCAGGATTTTGTTCCTCCACCTCCACCTCTATGGATACTCTGCTTCCCGCTTCCACGGTCTGTCCGTTTTTGTCCAGCCAGATCCCCTTGATCACCGGTCCCTCTGCATCATAAGCATCCGGGGAAACTATATAATATCTGGAAGCATTCTGATGCTCCATTTCATAATCTTCCAAATCTGCATAATTTTCATAAGTGTCCTTCACCCATAAAGAAGTAAGCTCCCACCTGCCCGGATACGTGGATTCTATAATTTCAATTTCTCCTGTGTATTCATCCGTGTCCGCATGGTACCTGAGGGTAACATCCCGGGTGTCTGTCCGATTGGATTCCTGCAGACTGAAACGGGCGGCTCCAACCTCAGCGGGATGCTCCTCCTGTACCTTTACCTTTATCTCAACGGTTTCTCCCGCCTGAACCGTCCGCCCGTTTTCACCGATGTCAATACTCTCAATCACAGGCTTGGTTTCATCATAATCCTGCTCCACTGTAAACGCCAGTTCTTCCTCCGACCCAATCTCCTTTGGGTCAAAAAACATGCGTTTTCCGGAACTTGTACGTATCCAAATATAATTCAGCTCCCATTCTCCCGGATACGTTTGCTCTGCCACCCGGTACTCACCTGATATTATGCCCTTTTCTTCCTGGTAGACAGAATTAATATTCAAATCCCTGGATTTCTCTTTATAAATTATGTTCATCTGAACATCCGTAATTTTTTCATTCTCACAGTGGACGTCTGCCGTATAAGTTACACTGTCTCCGGCTTTTAACGTCTCCCCTTCCTCCTGCATATTTTTCTTCATCTTCAGTCCTGAGAGCGTTACCGTCCCTTCTATTTTTTTAGTCTCTTTGATAAACCAGTAACGCTCCTGTCCGTCCTCTTCATATACATTAAAATTCGTGTAATTGCCCTTGGCGTCTTCAGCATAAATGCGTGTAATGCAGTGACGCCCTTCTGACAGCTGCCCACAGGAGATAGATGAGGTATAGAGATTTCCCTGGCCGCTTTTTTCAAATACCAGATTTCTTATACCGGTATTTGAAGAATACAGTTCTACAGATACCACCTGAATATCACTGTCCGCATCATACATCCACAGATTAAAATGAACGGTGGCTGTTTCATCCAAAGTCTGCCCGTTTTCTTCCAATTCAAAGTTCTCAATGACCGGGCAATTAATATCGTAGGAATCATCCCGGGGCGTTACAGTATCCTCCTCCAGTCCGTTTTGGAGAAGCATTCCCGGATTTTCTTCCAGTTCCGATTCGGATTTCTTTTGTTCCGTTTCTTCGTATTCCATGTTTGAGCCTTCGGCTTCTGCCCCCTGTGTCGGGACCGCCGCTGTCATTGCCATGGAAGCTGCCAGCAGCAGCCCCAGTAATCTCCTTCCTGATTTTTTCATGGTATTATCCCTCCCTATTAAATTTTCACACTACAAAATCAGTACCGCTTCAATTAAAAGGCGCCTGTCATCCTGCCCGCTATAGCAGGTAGACAGCGTAAGAATTTTGTCGTCTGCTGAAACACTCACTCCTTCCTGAAAATTTCCTGCACAGTTTTTCACATCTTCTATATAGTTCTGAAGCTGAGCGCTGTCGCTGAAAGAATACTCATACGGAATCAATGCATCCGAAAAATCCACCGCTGCAAAGATCTCATATGTAAGGACTCCATTTGGCGTGTAAATAAAAATCTGTCGGTTTTTATCAAAAAAATCTCTGTTTTCGAATTCATGGAGACCGGTAAACATCTCTCCGTTTTTCATGTTATGCCCATAGAGAACCGTAACAGAATCCATAAAATCTTTCTGATTGACCGGCTGGCTGTAAATAGCCCCAGGCAGCCCTTCCTCCAAATCCACCGTATGATCCAGATAGTAATTATCATAGAGATCCTCTGTATCACTTTTCTGCAGAACCGGATAATCTATGTTGGTTCCCGGGACGGTGATCCAGGCATAAATATCCGGATTCCACTCTTTTAGCATTTCAAAATCAACGGTTACATTTCCAGATTCATCGGTATGCTTCACACTGCCTGCAGCCGAATCCAGGGACAGTTCCACAGAAGCTGCGGTATCCCCAAAACCATTCACATTCCCTGTGCGAAGGCTTGCCAGTGAAACTGCCAGGCCGAACATCACAACGATAAGAACGGACCATACATTCTTTTTTTCTAATTTCATATCTGTTATTCCCCTGTCTTTGGACTTTTTCTCTGGTTCTGATTTGAATCATCTTTGGTGGTTTCCCCAGAATCCTTTGTTATGTAATTTTCATTTTTTCGGACATTTGCTGTTTCCTGATCTGAGATTTTTCTCTCATTTTGTTTCTTATTGGCATTTTTTTCCTGATCTTCCTCTGGATTTTCTGCCTTTGAAACTTCTTTATCCTCCTTCTCCTCTTCCTCTTTTTCCTCCGGCTCTCCTTTGCCTGAATCAATAACAATTACATAATCCGACGCATGGGAAAAAGAAAGGCTGGCAGTTCCATCTGCCCCTATCTGCCCGGCATTTCGAAAGATCAGTTTTCCGCTGCTGTCGTAATAATACAGATTCCCGGTACCGCCGCTGTTTTCGCTTCCAAGATTCAGCGTGAGATCTGCGCGGAATCCAAATTCACCATTGTGGGTCAGAGAAAGCTGAGTCACAGGTTTTCCTTCTGCAAGGGAAGCCACAAGACCAGCGGGCACTGCATTGGTTCCGATCTTCACCTCCAAATCAATATCCTTTAATTCGTCCGCAAGCACTTCTGTGCCGCCAATGGACCAACTGTATGCTCCCATGTCCAGAACAATATCTACCTGTTTCCCCTGTATTGCAGCCAGAATTTCTTTGGGCACCACAGTGGCCTTTTTCATATCAATTTTAATGGAAGTCCCTGCCGAAGCGTCCTCAATTTCTGTCAGAATTTTGGCAATTTCTTCTTCCGGAAGCTTCTCTCCTGCCGGCGCGTCCGCTGCTCCATCCTGCAGTTTATACTCCGCAACAAGAAATTCCCTGTCACCGGTAATGACTATTTTCTCTCCGATGGTACAGCCTTCCCAACGAATTTCTTTGTATTTCTCATTTTCCGCCGGCAGCAGGAATTCTGAGTTTTTGTCTGCAACAATATACTGACAGGTATCGTCCGGATATTTCAGAACTACCACGCAGTTGGCATATACTGCCTGAAACTGTACTTTTTTGTATCTTTCCTGATTCACTTCAAGCGCGCATGTCCATTCAGACAGGATTAATCCTGACAGATGTCCGGCAGCTTTAAATGCTTCGGACGCTTCTCCCTGAATCTCTGTATCTGTAAGATTCTCTCCATTCAGCAGCATCATTTTGCTGCCGCATGTGATTTTACCATCCTCGCCCCGGTAAGTATAAGATGCGTCTGCCGTTGTTTTTCCCTGATATACTGCAACCACATTCAGGCTTGTCACAGACTGGGAAAAGGTATCCTCAGAAACGGAATCTGTCAGAACCCATCCTGCAAACTCCAGGCCGTTTCCTGTCTTTGGCGCCTCCAGTTCTGCCAGGGCATCGCTTATCCTGGTTCCCTCCAGATATGATTTGCTGATCACCTGGGATACTTCCTGGCCGTCCTCTCCCACATATCTTGTATTCCACGCTGCCTGGCAGTTTTTGTACACTGCCTCTGCATAAAGGTAAGCGCAATCTCCTATCCGGGTCGTTTCATTGTGATAATCATCATTGTAAGTCAGCTGAAGCCCGGCAAAATCTTCTGTTCTGGCATCCTCCGGCAATTCCAGAAGTTCCAGGATATTCCCATAAGCCGTTTCTTTATCCGCAATTACGGGAATGCATATTTCCTTTATGCCGCTGTCCTCTGTCATATAAGTAAGCCTTACATTGGCGCATCCTTTCTCATAGCTGGCATAAAAAGCCAACATCATATCCGTTGAACTGTTAAAAAGCAGTCTCGTATTTTCATCTGCCTCCAACCCTCTCCAGCCATAAGTCCATGCTGCGGTGAGCCCTTCCATTGACTGGGGAAAAGATACTCCCAGCTCCTTTAAAGAAGCTCTCCGCCCTACGTTTTCCACTGTCTGGCTGAACATCAAAGAATCGGGCTGAAAGCTTCCGTCCTCCTGTCTGGCCAGGCCATAGAATGCGAAGGTTACATTTTTCATATCTTCCCGGAATGTATTTCCTGACTTTACATTGAAATACCAGGGATAAGTGTCATACACATCCTCCCGGAACTCACTTATATTTGTTATATGCCCAACTTCATCGCACACACTCAGACTTGTCAGCGCCCATTCGCAGGGATACATATCTTCCGTTACGTTGATGACGCCTATATACTCTCCCGTGGAGGCATAAAACTCCAGATCAACATAAGCGGATGCCGATACCTGTTCTACCTGGGGATAAAACCATGCCGATGCATGTTCCAAAGGATGCTCCTCTTTTACTTTCACGGTTATCGTAATCACATCCCCGGCCTTAACTATCTCACCGTTCTTATCAATAGATATATCTTCAATCACAGGTTTCTCAGTATCAAAATTCTCCTGAACCACCGTAAATCTCAGGTTTGCATCCGACTCTGTCTGAGTGGGATAAAAATTATAGCTCTTTCCGGCTTCCACATACACATAAACCTGCTCCAGTCCCCATTCCGCAGGATACGTTTCTTCAGTTACTGTATAAACGCCTGTCAGTGAACGGGTATCAGCGCTGTAATCTGCACTGACAGATTGCGATCCATAATAGCCTTCTGTATTTGTGTAAAGATACAGCTGGATCTGACTGATGGTTTCATCTTTGCAGGTTACATCGGCCGTATAAGTTACCGTGTCTCCCGCCCTTAATTTACCGTCCGCCTGAGACGCACTCACCTGCATCCTGAAATTCGAAACCACCACATTCTCATCTACGTTTACTTCCGCATCCAGAGTAAACTGGTAACGGTACTGCCCGTTCTCATCCCAGACGTCCCAGTCTGTATAATTGTCCGCTTTATCTTCTGCGCGGACACCGGAAATATAAAAATTCTTCCCTTTCAATTCACTGCAGGAAAGGGCTCCGGTATAGAGATTTCCCTCTCCGCTCTTTTCAAGTCTTACTGATGCACCTGTTCCCTGGGGGTCCCTGCAGGATACATAAACATAAATCTCATCAATTTCACCGTCTGCATCATAAGCTGATACGGTAAAATGAAGGGTATCTTTGACTGTCAATGCCTCTCCATCTTCCCCGAATTCAAAGCTTTGAATTACCGGCGGATTAATATCATAGGAATCTGTTCGGGGAATCATTTCATCTTCGCTGTTTTCCGGAAGCATAAATGTCTTTCCTTCCATTTCTTCCACTACAGGCCGTTTTGCGCTGTCCCCTGCTTCCGTCTCTTGATTCTGCTTTTGCAAATTCCGCATTTCTGTTACTGTATCTTCAGCGGACGCCTTTCGTTTTTCCGTTTCTTTTTCTGCCAAAGAAGCTTTTGCATGTGTCCCGTATTCAGCGCTTTTTTCTCTTTCTGCCGCTATGCTCTGTACGGGAACTGCCGATACAGCAGCAATCACTGCCGCCAGTATAATTCCCAGAAATTTTCTTCCTGATTTTCTCATCCCTTATACCTCCCTGTATTAATTCAAATGGTTTCCAACAACATACAATCTGTCACTTTGACGCGTTATCTCCCTCCCTTTCCATTCAAACACAGTACCTTTTGCCTATATACTACATATTATACATCTTTTTTCATAAAATGGAAGATTTTTCTACTATTTTTTTATGATTTTTGGATTAAAAATATAAAAAATTCATCATTTTTCATAAATATTTGGAGAATCACCCAAAAAAAGCTGCCGCATTAAGAAGTAAACATACAGGATACAATATTTCTTATACCATATCTTGTAATTGCATTTCTTAATGCGACAGCCCTTTATCGTTTTAATCAATCAGGAAGCTGCAATGCCTATTCCCGATGCATGGAAAAACTGTCCATTTTGTAATTGTCCAGGTTCTCATGGATTCCACGGCCATCTGCCTGTGAAATCAAGGTGTCTCTGTTTTTCTTAGAAGAAATCTGATCATTGAATGCGCTTGGCCCGCCGACACATCCGCCGTCGCAAATCATGCCCTCCACAAAGTCCTCCGGCAGTTTTGCAGCTCTTAACAGAAGCAGCGCTTTCTTACACTCAGCCGCTCCGTTTGCCTTATAGACTTTTGCGTCAATCTCATGGCCGGATTCTTTTAAGCTCTGCAGTACAGCTCCGGTTACTCCGCCGGAGTTGGCAAAACGCTTGCCGTAGACAGAAGCAATCTGATCCTCATTCTCACATGGCTGCAGTGTAACGTTTTTCGCCTTCATAATCGCGCGGATTTCACTGTAAGTCAAAACATAATCTGCATTTCCCGGGATCTTCTGATCCACTACTTCTGATTTCTTGGCAAGGCAGGGCCCGATAAATACGGTTATTGCGTCCGGTTCCTGGGCCTTAATCAGACGGGATACCGCGCACATGGGAGAAACTGTGGTAGATACGCAGTCTGCCAGCTGCGGATAATGGAGACGGACCATGTTGACAAATGCCGGACAGCAGGAAGTCACTTTCTTCTTGCCCTCCTGGTATGCTTCCGCCCACTCTTCCGCTTCATAAGCCGCTGTCATGTCGCCGCCTAATCCAACGTCATAGAAATCTTCAAAGCCCATTTCCTTCATGGCTTTCTTCCAGCTTGCGGTGGTAATATCTGCGCCGAACTGTCCTTCCGTTGCCGGCGCTGCCATTGCGTATACTTTCTTACCGGATTTTAACGCTTCCACCACATCCACGATAAAAGTCTTAGAGCCGATGGCGCCAAAGGGACAGCTGTGAATACATTTTCCGCAGCGAATGCATTTCTCCTTGTCGATGATAGAAATTCCGTGCTCATCGTATGTAATTGCATCCACCGGGCAGCTGAATTTACAGGGGCGTTTCAGATGGGCAATGGCATTGTAGGGACATGCCTGAGCGCACTTTCCGCACTCTTTACATTTGGAGGCGTCAATATGGGAACGCTCCCTGCCCATTTCAATGGCGCCAAATTTGCAGGCGTTGATACATGCCTTTCCGATACAGTTCTGGCAGTTCTCTGTCACTGTGTAACTGGAAATGGGACAGTCCTCGCAGGCAGACTTGAGAACCTGAATAATATTCCCGTCATCCACAGACCCGGGAGCCTTCCCCTCTGCAAGCCGTACCCTCTGGCGGATGATTTCACGCTCTTTGTAGATACAGCAGCGGAATTTAGGCGTGGGCCCCGGAATCAGCTCCATTGCGATGTGATCTCTTTTTGCATCCAGTTCTCCTGCAAATGCCAGCTTTGCCACTTCGTAAAGTACATCATGTTTGATTCTAATTACATTTTCATCAGCATACATCGTATTTTACCTCTCTCTTTTTTGTTTGTTAATAGTTTAACATGCCTGTGGCGGCACTGCAAGAGAATTCTGCCTTGTTTTTCAGAAAATACTTTCCAAAAAGCTTACCCCAACAAACTTCCAATCTGGTAGGTTAACACAGCTGCAAGCCAGGCAAGAACCATCTGGAATATCAGCATCTTTAATGTAAACTTCACAGAGCCTGTTTCTTTCTTAATGGTTCCGATGGTTGCCGCGCAGGGAACGTACAAAAGACAGAAAATCATCATGCTGTAGGCATTCAGAGGGCCGAAGCCAACTTCTGCAAGCCGTCCCAGCAGCGCTGTCATTCCTGATGCGGAATTCACATTGCTGATTCCAAACAGCACGCAAAAGCTGCTGACCACCACTTCCTTGGCAGAAATACCGGATATCAAAGCCACTCCAATCTGCCACATGCCCAGTCCCGCCGGAGCAAGAATCGGCTCCATCCAATGGCCCAAAATTGCGCCAAAACTTTCGGAAACTTCCGTTACCATGCCGTGGATACCGAAATTCAGAAGAAACCAGATAATAATGGAGGCAATGAAAATCGTAGTACCCGCTTTCGTCAGATACCCTTTCACTTTCTCCCAGACATAAATGGCAATGGTTCTGGCATTGGGCGTTTTATATTCCGGCAGTTCAATTAAAAGGGTATGATGAGACCGGTGGGTTTCCACACGATGAATCACCAATGCAGCGATAATTGCCACCGCCATTCCGATAAAATACATGGAAAGGGCTGCAAACATCGCGTATTTTCCGAAAAACATATCCGCAAACAGCACATAAATGGGAAGCCTTGCGGAACAGGACATAAAAGGCGTGATGAGTATCGTACGCCTTCGGTCGGATTCTTTCTCCAATGCCCTTGTGGCCATTACCGCAGGAACAGTGCAGCCGAATCCCAGAACCATAGGCAGAAACGCCTTGCCGGACAGGCCTAAATGCCCCATCAGTCCATCCATCACATAGGCCACCCTTGCCATATAGCCGCTGTCCTCCAACATGGCAAGAGCCAGAAACAGGATAAAAATATTTGGAAGGAAGGTCAGGATTCCTCCAACTCCCGCCAGAATGCCGTCCACCACCAGGGAAATCATCCAGTCAGCCACATGAATGCTCTCCATCAAATGCAAAACGCCATTGGCCGCCGTATCCAGAATCACTTCAAACCCGCCCTTTAACGCATCTCCCACGAAAAAGGTCAGAAAGAAAACCACCGCCATAATTCCGAAGAAAATCGGCATTCCCCAGATGGGATGGGTCAGTATTTCATCAACCCTGTCGGTAAATGCGGCTTTCTCTGATTTATAAAATAAAGTATCCTCCAGCACTTCTTCTATGTAGTCGTATTTCTGATTGATAATGTCTTTTTCATAACTTCTGTCCAACACCTCTGGCAGCTCCAGAGGATACAGCTCTTCAATCTCCGAATCCCGCTCCAACAGCTTCAATGCATACCAGCGGGGATTTTCCAGTATCTGGTATTTCTGTTTTAATTCCGGCTCCAGCAGGCGGATCTTCTCTTCTATCATCGGCTGATAGGTGACAATTTCCGGCCGGTGCTTTTCTTCATAATGATGCACCACTGCATGAAGCAGCACATCCAGTCCGTTTCTTTTCCTTGCCGAAACAGGCACCACCGGAATTCCCCCCAGCATTTCCGGCAGGCGGTGCAGATCAATTTCCATCCCCCGCTCTTCTACAATGTCCATCATGTTCAATGCCAGAATAACCGGCTTTCCCAGTTCCAGCAGCTGCATGGTCAGATACAGATTCCGTTCCAGGGCAGAGGCGTCTACCACATTTACAATCACGTCCACCTCATGCTTCATAATGCACCGCCGGGAGACCTTCTCCTCAATGGAATAAGACGTCAGGCTGTAAATCCCCGGCAAATCAATTAATTTCAGCTTCTGCCCCTTATAACTCGTCTCTCCTTCCACTTTTTCCACGGTAACTCCGGGCCAGTTGGCCACCTTCAGGTTCGCACCGGTATATGCATTAAACAATGTGGTTTTTCCGCAATTGGGGTTTCCCACAAATCCAACTCTAATTACTTCCATCTGACATTTCCTCCTCTGCCGGCTGAACCAGAATTCCCACTGCAATGTCTCTTCCGATTGCCCAGCGGGTTCCCCGTGCCTTGATAATCACTGTGCCGTTCCGTTTCCGGTTCATCAGCAGCAGCCTGGTGCCGCTGTTAATGCCCAGGGATTCCAGGCGGCGCATAATATTCTCTTCCATGGAAATGTCTGTCACTGTGTACGCACAATGGATGGTACCGTCCAGTATTGTCATATTGTAAACCTCGATTCTCTTCTTCTATCACTACAGATAGTACCACAAATGATAATGATTATCAATAGTAAAATACCATAAGAATGATTTCTGTTTGTGTTCCGCTGCATTTTTTACCGAAATATATAAAAAATATTACAGGGTAACGCAAAAGAGACTGCCGCAAATAGCTTCTATATACAAAATATGGCATTCAGAACTCAAAGTTCTCATCCATATTTTGTATATAGCTGCAGTTTGCAACAGCCCCTTCTAATCTCTTATATGTTATTATTGTGTACAAATACGGCCAAATCCTTAATCACTGATCAGTCTTGTGACGCAGATTGGGGAACGGTAAAAGGCATTGGAAATCTTAATTCCCGTCCGGGCAGAGCTTGCATGCACTACCTGTCCGTTGCCGATGTACATTGCCACATGGTTGATACCGCCGCCGTTTCCGTAGAAGAACAGGTCTCCCGGTTTCGCTTCATTGGGGTTGATTCTTGTCCCATATCCAGACTGCGCACTGGAGGAATGAGGCAGATAAATGCCGTATTTCTCATAAATCTTCATGGTAAACCCGGAACAGTCCACACCGTTGGTAAGGCTTGTACCGCCCCAGACATACCGGTTTCCTACAAACTGACACGCATACTGAACCATGTCTACGCGGACATCAGAAATACCTTCTCCATAGCGGATCTCCGTCATGGTCATCGCCTTGGGAAGCTGTTCGGAAAGCTCTACAAACTCTCTTGCCACATAGCATTCGTCGCCGTCCACATCTACCTTCAGCCAGTCGCCCTGATCCTCTATCATCTGGAGTTCTTCTCCTTCTGCAATCATCGTCCAGATGGAACAGTCTGTATTGGGTTCTACTCTTGCATTCAAAGTCTGTGTCACAGAAGTTGCAACAATGGACTTCACTTCATCTGCACGGGCCGCTGCTTCCTGGCCTGTCAGCAGATATTCGCCCTTCACATATCCGGTTACCTTACCGGACTGAATCTGAAACCATTCTCCCTCCTGGGATAAGATTTCGCACCCGGCGTCCACCGGCAGCTTACCCACCAGATCATACTCTTCTCCGGCGCCCTCCCGAATATTCAAATGATTCTCCACCTGGGCAATTCCCAGATTCGTGTAACCGCACACAGTAGCCGGAGCCGCAGGCTCTTCAGCCGCCCCGTCTGTTTCCGCCGTAAGACTCTGGCTTAACATGGCTGTGACTCCCGCCTCCATGTTCCCGGCTGCCTTCACCGGCATCTGAACTGCCCCAAATACAACTGCTCCTGTCATACATGCTGCAATTACTCTTCTGAACTCACTTTTCTTCATCTTGACCTCCCAGACAATTCTGTATCTTCTATTTTCCTGTGTTATCTGCTTTTTACTAAAATAAATACATGTTTACTAGTATGTGTAAATTATATCAACCGAAAATTACATTGTCAAGGAGGCCGTAATATTTATGTAATATTTGTACAATCTTCACAGTTCTTATCTGGACTTTCCCTTCTGAAAATAGCAGTTATCTACAAAACAGCGCTCCGCTCCTCCGGATCGTTATCAAGAATGGAAAATGCAATATTGGTGGCATGATCCGCCACACGCTCCAATCCGGTTACCATGTCCGTAAAAACAATGCCGGACATGGGAGAACATTTCCCTTTTGACATCCGTTTCACATGATTCTGATGCAGTTCCCGCTCCATATGATCAATGTCATCCTCCAGCGCCAGAATATCCGGAAGGTTCTTTTCATCCAGCGTCACAAACATCTCCATGGCCTTTTCCAGAATTATCATGGTTTTGTGATGCATTTCCTGAATCTCCTTTGTGCCTTTTTTAGTAAAATCCAGATTTTCCTCCTGGCATTTCACTGCAAAATCTGCGAAATTTTCCGCGTGATCTCCGATTCGTTCAATGTCGCTTACCACATGAAACAGGCCGCCGATCCGGTTTGCATCCACCACCGGAAGCTGCAGCTGGTTGATTTTTACCAGATAATCCGTCAGCTTATGGCTTAAGAAATCAATCTGCTTCTCTGTCTCATAGACTCTGGAAATTTTCTCCTTGTCTCCTTCAAAAAACGCTTCCATGGAAAGCTTCAGATTCTCGCTTGCCAGCGTGGCCATCCGCTCGATTTCCTGGGTAGTTTCCACCACTGCAGTAGATGGGGAGAAAATATTCTGCTTTCCAATATAGAGAAGCTGGTATCCTTCGCTCTGGGCGTCCTCCCCGGGTATCAGCTTTCTGGTCAGCGCAACAAACTGGGCTGACAGCGGCAGGAACATCAGGGTCTGGAATATCTTAAACAAAGAATCTGCGTTGGCCACGCACCGTCCCACATCAGAGCCGGAAATACGTAAAATAAAGTTTTCAAAATACTCCATTCCAAAGGCCAGAAGAATTCCGATAATCACCATGCCGAATACATTAAACATCACATGGATCAGAGCCGCGCGCTTGGCGTCTTTCTTGGCGTCCAGACTGGCCAGTACTGCCGGCGTACAGGAACCGATATTACAGCCCAGCACCACATAAAAGCAGACGGAAAGATCCACCAGTCCCTGGCTTGCCATCAGCAGAAGGATACTTACAGTCACGGAAGAGCTCTGGACAACAACGGTTATGGCGGTTCCGAGAAGTATTCCAAGGAACGGATTGTCAAGGCTTCCCAGAATATTCAGCACATTCTGGTATTCACGCAGGCCGGACATAGCATCCTTCATCATGCTGATGCCCATAAATAATGCGCCGAATCCCAGAATTACCTCTCCCACTTTCTTCACCATGGGCCGTTTTCCAAACATCATAAATACGGCTCCCACAAACAGAATCAGCGGCGCAATCCCTGTCAGGTTAAATGCTACAAGCTGGGATGTAATCGTTGTACCGATGTTGGCGCCGAAAATAATGCCTACTGACTGGGCCAGCGTCATAATCCCGGTATTTACAAAACTGACTACCATAACGGTAGTGGCTCCCGATGACTGAATAATCGCAGTAAACAATGCGCCGAACAAAACGGCAATGATCTTATTCTTCGTCATCGCCTCTAAGATTGTCCTGAGCTTTGCTCCCGCTGCTTTCTGCAAACCCTGGCTCATAAAACTCATTCCGAATAAAAATAAACCAAGGCCCCCAAGCAATGTTAATATCAATTCCATGCTGTTCTCCCTTTATTCCTGCGGGGCTGTGGCATTAAGAAATGCAATTACAAGATATGGTATTATTTCTATTTGCAAAATGTTGTATCTTGTGTGTTTACTTCTTAATGGGACGGCCCCATTCTTTTCTCTGGTATTAAAATAGTTCTTCCAAACGGAAACCCCTGATTCATCTGTGCAGTCAGGATTTCCGTCCGGCGCGAAAATAATCCTTCCCAAACTGAATATCCTGATTCATCTGTGCAGTCAGCGCTTCCAGATTCGGGAATTTACGCTCCTCCCTCACCCGGGTCAGAAAACTTATCTTTACCTCTTCTCCGTACATTTCTTCTGAAACGTCAAAAAGATGGGTTTCCACCCCTGTGGGGTTCTCCCCTTCAATGGTAGGTTTGCAGCCCACATTGGTAATGCCCGGATACTGCTTCCCCTGCCTTTGCGTCAGCGTCACATATACTCCGAACGGCGGCAGCAGCTTGTCCCTGGGCGGCAGCAGATTGATGGTTGGAATTCCAAGGACTGCTTTGCCAAGCTTTTTCCCGTGAAGGACTGTGCCTTCCACGAAAAATTCATACCCCAAAAGCTCATTTGCCTTTTCCATATGCCCTGCGGCAATTTCTTCCCGCACAAAGGTACTGCTGATATCCCTGCCCTTCTCCTGCATTTTATCCACCACTTTGACTTCATATCCGTAAACTTCTGCAAATTGCTGCAGCAGGCGGTAATCTCCCCGGCGGTTATGGCCGAACCGGAAATCCGTTCCCACCACCATATATTTCACATTGAGCTGAAGGGCTATCTTCTCAATAAAAGTCTCCGGCTCCATACACATAATTTCCCTGGTAAAGGGGCACTCAATCAGATAGTCAATTCCGATGCTTTCAAAAAGCTTCATCTTTTCCTGATTGGTGGTGAGCACCTGGGCCGGAACATTGGAAAACTGTCCCCGAGGCGGTATATCAAAGGTAAAAATCACCGCTTTTAACTCTGTTCTCTCTTTTTTCTTCTCTGCCATGTACTCCATCAGCAACTCATGTCCCCGGTGCAGCCCGTCAAATTTTCCCAAAGACAGCACCGTCGGTTCCTTAATTTCAAAGGTGATACTCTGCTTTATGTATTCCATTTTTCTGTCCTACCTTAAAATTTTAACCGGCCTGATATCCTTTCGGCTTTCCTCCCACTGATAAATTCCGGTAAATACCTTGCATTCATCATAAACTCTGAAAATCGTTTCCTGATATTCCGGTTTCCATGCCGTTATCCACTGGGGCTTTAAGGGATTTCCGTTAAGCAGCAGCTTGCGAAACTCCGGTTTTACGGAAACCTCCGGATACTGCCGGAAAACGTAATCTGTATGCTTTACCAGTTCCGGCAAATCTTCTTCTGTTAATTCCCACTGAGAGCTGACGGTATTTTCCGGCTGAATCCGGCCGCCGGCTTTCTCTTCCGGCTGAACCTGGCTGCCGGCTCTCTCTTCCGGCTGAATCCGGCCGCCAGCCCTGACAGAGTGAACCAGTTCTTCAATCTCTCCCAGCTTTCTGGCATCTTCCAGTACAAAGCCCGCCGCTCTGGTGCGGAGCAAGGATTCCATACATCCGCCGCAGCCCAAGGCTTCTCCGATGTCATGGCACAGCGTCCGGATGTAGGTGCCTTTGGAACAGTGGACTTCCATGCGCACCCTCGGCAATGACAGCTCCAGAATACGGATAGAAAATATCGTCACAGTTCTGGGCTTTCTCTCCACCTCAATTCCCGCCCTTGCCAGATCACAGAGCTTCTTACCGTTGACTTTCAATGCGGAATACATGGGCGGAAGCTGATCGTATTCACCAACAAATGACAAAATGGCCTTTTCTGCCTCCTCCTGGGAGCAGGTTACGGGACGCCTGGACTGAACGGTTCCTGTGGTATCCTGGGTATCTGTGGCAGTTCCAAGTAAAAGCTGCGCTTCATATACCTTGTCTTTTTCTGTCAGCATATCGCAGACCCTGGTTGCTTTTCCCAGGCAGACCGGAAGCACCCCTTCCGCTTCAGGGTCCAGTGTTCCGGTATGGCCGATTTTCTTCTGTCTCAAGATTCCCCTCAGCTTTGCCACCACGTCGTGGGAGGTAAATCCTTTTTCCTTGTACACATTGATTATTCCATTAATCATTCATAGACTCCTGCCCCCTGGGCGTCTCTGCAAAGGGCTGCAATAATCTCTTCGGAGCTGCCCTCCATGGTGGCTCCGGCCGCCCTTTCATGACCGCCGCCCTGATATTTCATGGCCAGTTCAGCCACATTGACTTTTCCGTTGGAACGCAGGCTGACTTTCCAGGACTTGTCTGCATTCTCGTAGAGAAAAATGGCCAGTTCCACATCCTTGGTCACCCGAAGCTGACTGACAATTCCTTCCAGATGCTTCGGCAATACCTGATACCGCTCCATTTCCTCTCTGGTAACTGCCGACGCAATTACCCTGCCGTCTAAAAAGAGGCTGCTGTTTAACAATGCCTGGCCCAGTATTTTATTCTGGGCAAAAGTCTTTGTATAGAAGGTGTCATCTACAATTTTACTGAAATTGATGCCCTTT
Source organism: Lachnospiraceae bacterium (assembly GCA_910575555.1). Classification (GTDB taxonomy): domain Bacteria; phylum Bacillota; class Clostridia; order Lachnospirales; family Lachnospiraceae; genus Petralouisia. The sequence goes on from CAJTFX010000001.1 coordinate 263,271, forward strand.
TCCATTAAAACTCCGGCCGCATTCATGGTTTTTGCAGAGGTGCAGGAATACTGGAACACTCCGGTATCGTGCACCATGCCCACGTAAATGCATTCTGCAATTTCTTTTGTAATCTTCTCTTTCTCTATCAGTTCAAAAATCAGCTCCGACGTAGAGCTTGCCTGGGGAAAAATATAATTTTCATCTGCAAAGCTGTCGTTGCTCACATGATGGTCGATGCAGATGGTTTTTTTCGCCGTGTTAAAATACCTGACAGCGTCTCCCAGGCGGCCGGCGTCTCCGCAGTCCTGCACAATACAGAGATCATATACCTGATCGCTTTCACAGCTGTTGTGAATCTTATCTGCATGGGCTAAAAATTTAAAAATATTCGGAATAGGCTCCAGATAGACATCTGCCTGAATCTCCGGAAACCAGGCGGTAATGTAATTATACGTTGCCAGACAGGAGCCTGTGCAGTCGCCGTCCGGCCTTACATGGCCGGCAATGGCAACTGTTTTCACCTGTGCCAGCTCAGATGCTAAATCTTTCATACTCAACGCTCTCCCTGTCTGTTTACATCGTCAATCAGTTTTGACATATTGACGCCGTATTCAATGGACTGATCCAGTACAAAACGAATCTCCGGCGTATTTCTTAGATTGATATTTCTGGCAAGCTTGCTGCGGATATATCCTTCCGCGCTTTTTAAACCTGCCAGTGTGGATTCCTGGGATTCTTCGTCCCCAAACACGCTGATATAGGCTTTGCAGCTCTTTAAATCCGGCGCTACCTCCACGGCCACAACAGAAGTCATGGGATTGATCCGCGGATCTTTGATTTCCCCGCGGATAATATTGCTCAGCTCCCTTAACACTTCTTCATTGACTCTTGTATTCTTAATGCTGTTTTTCCTCATATTCTGCCTTTCTGTCTTAACGCGGCACTTCTTCCATAATATAGGACTCTACAATGTCCAGTTCCTGAATATCGCTGAATCCTTCGAATACCAGTCCGCATTCATATCCCGCTCTTACTTCTTTCACATCATCCTTGAATCGCTTTAAGGATGCCAAATCTCCTTCAAAAATCTGTTCTCCCTCTCTGGAAATGCGGACCTTGCATCCTCTCTGGAACACGCCGTCCAAAATATAAGAGCCTGCAATATTTCCTACTCCGGAAGATTTAAATATCTGGCGCACCTCCGCATGGCCCAGAACCTTCTCCTCAAATACCGGATCAAGCATTCCTTTCATTGCCGCCTGTACGTCTTCAATGGCATTGTAGATGACTTTATACAGACGCATGTCTACGCCTTCCCGTTCTGCGGTAGCCTTGGCGGTGGCATCCGGGCGCACGTTAAATCCAATGATAATCGCATTGGAAGCGGAAGCCAGGCTTACGTCGGACTCATTGATGGCTCCCACGCCGCCGTGGATGACTTTTACCACCACTTCTTCATTGGACAATTTCATCAGACTTTGTTTTACCGCTTCCACAGAACCCTGTACGTCTGCTTTTACAATAATCGGCAGCTCCTTGATGTTTCCGGACTGGATCTGGGAGAAGAGATCATCCAGCGACATTCTGGATTTGGTATCCTCAAGCATCTTCTCGCGGCCTTCGGAAATAAAGGTTTCCGCAAAACTCTTGGCCTCTTTCTCTGAATCTGTACATACAAAGATTTCCCCGGCATTGGGCACATTATTCAAGCCTAATATTTCCACCGGCGTGGAGGGGCCTGCTTCTTTCACCCTTCTGCCTTTATCGTCAATCATGGCTCTCACTTTACCATAGCAGCTTCCGCAGGCAACGGGCTGGCCGACTTTCAACGTACCTTTCTGCACTAAAATCGTAGCTACGGAGCCCCGGCCCTTATCAAGCTGGGCTTCAATCACAAGTCCTCTTGCGTTTCGTTTCGGATTTGCCTTCAGCTCACTGATTTCCGCTGTCAGAAGTATCATTTCCAACAGGTTGTCGATTCCTTCATGGGAATGGGCGGATACCGGTACAAAAATCGTGCTTCCGCCCCAGTCCTCCGGAATCAGCTCATATTCTGCAAGCTCCTGTTTCACCCGTTCAATATTGGCGCTGGGCTTATCAATCTTGTTGATTGCCACAATAATTTCCACTCCTGCCGCTTTGGCATGGCTGATGGCCTCTACGGTCTGAGGCATTACGCCGTCGTCTGCCGCCACCACAAGAATTGCAATATCCGTTGCGTTTGCGCCCCGCATACGCATGGCGGTAAATGCCTCATGGCCCGGGGTATCCAGGAATGTGATTTTCTCCCCGTTGCATTCCACCATATAAGCGCCGATATGCTGGGTAATTCCGCCTGCTTCCCGATCGATGACATGAGTATCTCTGATAGCGTCCAACAGAGACGTTTTTCCATGGTCTACGTGACCCATCACGCAGACTACCGGCGGACGTTTTACCTGAACGGATACATCCTCTTCTTCTTCCTTCAGAAGCTCTGCGATTACATCCACTTTTTCTTCCTGCTCGCAGATGCAGTTATATTCCAATGCAATTTCTTCGGCTGTGGCAAAATCTATTTCGCTGTTGACGGTCACCATGGTTCCCTGTAAAAACAGCTTTTTGATAATCACAGACGCCTGAATTTTCATCCGGTCAGCCAGTTCTTTGAGGGTCATTTTATCCGGAATGGTAATGGTTTTTATCGTTTCTTCTTCCTTCTGCTGCGGTTTGGGCTGCTGCTGCGGTTTCTTTCCTCTGGTCTTTTTCTCCAGATTATCGAAACGTTCCTTTTTCTTACCCATCAGTTCTTTCTCATGACGCTGGTTATTTCCCTTGCGGCTGTCACGTTCCCGGCTTTCTTTTCCTCTGGTTTCTTCCATAGAACCGGAACTGTTGTTCTGATTCAGCTTATTAATTTCCTGTTCAAAACGGTTTTTCTGTCCGGGACGTCCATTCTGGAAAGAACGGTTATTTCTGTCTCCCTGGGGACGGCCGGTTCTGTCTCCCTGAGGACGGTTGTTTCTGTCTCCCTGAGGACGGCTGTTTCTGTCTCCCTGGGGACGGTTATTCCTGTCTCCCTGGGGACGGTTATTTCTGTCTCCCTGGAAACGGTTGTTTCTGTCTCCCTGGGGACGGTTATTCCTGTCTCCCTGGGGACGGTTATTTCTTTCATTCCGATCATTTCTGTCATTCCGATCGTTCCTGTCATTTCTGTCTCCCTGGGGCCTTGACTGACGGTCTTCCTGGGGTTTAAAAGCTCTGTCCTGCCTTGGCTGACGGTCTCCCTGAGGACGGTTATTCTGCCTGTCTCCCTGAGGACGGCCGGTTCTGTCTCCCTGGGGACGGTTATTCCTGTCATTCCGATCGGTTCTGTCTCCCTGAGAACGGTTATTTCTTTCATTTCGATCATTTCTGTCATTCCGATCATTTCTGTCTCCCTGGGGCCTTGACTGGCGTCTCGGAGCTGTTTTGCTGTTCTGGGGATTATAAACCGCCGTAATACTGGATTTTTTCCTGGGGCGTTCCACTTCTTCTTTTCCGTCCTCTGAAGCCTTTCCTGCTTCTGTCTTATTCCCTTTTGCCTGCTGTGATTCAGCTTTGGCTGTTACTGCCTTTTCCGGCTCTGTTTTTGCTGTCTGCGCTGTTTCTGTTTTGATTGATTCTGTTTTCACTGGTTCCTCTTTACTCTTTCCAAAAGACTGTCCCGCAGATTCCGGCTGGGGCTTTCTGTTTTCGCTTTTTCCTCCGGTAAATTTTCCTCTGACCATATCGATCACGTCATCTTCTATGGCGCTGCTTGCCGTCTTTTTAATAATATTTTTTTCTTTTAAAAACTCGATTACATCTTTGGACTGTATTTTTAATTCATTTGCAATTTCATAAATCCTGACTTTTGCCATAGGTACTACCTCCGTTATTCCGTTTTGTCTGCTATTTTCAATTTCTCTATCAGGCTTTTTGCAAATCCCTCATCCAATACCGCAAGGCTTGCCCGGTACTGCTTTCCGATTGCGCGGCCCAACGTCTCTTTGGATTCATACAAATACATGGGAACCTGATAGAAGGAACACATATTGCGAAACATTTTCTTCGTATTTTCCGATGCTTCTACTGATACAATCACAAGAAATGCCCGGTGGGATTTCACTGCTTTCTCTGTAGAAAATTCTCCGCTGGCTATTTTGCCGGCTTTCATGGCCAGGCCAAGTGTGGACAGTATTCTATCTTGCTGCAATCCCTTCCATCTCCTTTGTCAGATTCTCTACAATCTCTTTGGGTATGGCTGTCTTTAAGGAACGTTCCAGTCCCTTTGCCCTGACTGCCTTTTTCAGACATTCCTCATTGGGACAAAGATACGCGCCCCTTCCGTTTTTCCTTCCGGTTGCATCCAGAAGGATTTCGTCCTCCGCTGTCCGTATAACCCGCAGCAGTTCTTTCTTGCTTTTCATTTCGCCGCAGCCTACGCACTGGCGCATAGGGATCTTCTTACTCATTTGTTCTGTCCTCATCTTCGCTGTCGGAATCATCCTCGTATACTGCATCTTCTTCGTATACAGAATTTTCTTCGTACGCTGCATCTGCTTCGTAATCCGGATTCTCTTCGAACTCCAGATCCTCTTCATACTCCTCATAGTCATTTTCATAATCCATGAAATCTCCGGCTTCTCTGGCCTGGGTTTCACTCTTAATGTCAATTTTAAAACCGGTCAGCCTTGCGGCAAGCCTTGCGTTCTGTCCTTCTTTTCCAATTGCCAGGGATAACTGATAATCCGGCACTACCACTTTGGCGGTCTTTTCTTCTGCATCTGCAATTACGGAGATTACCTTTGCAGGGCTTAATGCGTTCTCAATCAGCATGGCCGCATTGTCGCTCCAGTTAATAATGTCAATTTTCTCCCCCCGCAGCTCATTGACGATGGCATTGACCCTGGCTCCGTTTAAGCCCACGCAGGCTCCCACCGGATCTACGTCCGGGTCATTGCTCCACACTGCGATTTTCGTTCTGCTTCCGGCTTCTCTGGAAATGCTTTTGATTTCCACAATGCCGTCCTTCACTTCTGTTACCTCGGATTCAAAGAGGCGCTTTACCAATTCCGGGTGGGTTCTGGATACCAGGATTTTCGGCCCCTTAGAAGTGGATTTTACCTCCAGGATATAGAGCTTAATCCGCTCGGTGGGCTGAAACACTTCGCTCTTTACCTGTTCATTTTCACTTAAAATGGCATCTACTTTTCCCAGATTAATACTGATGTTTTTGCCCACATACCGCTGTACAATTCCAGTCATTACGTCTTTTTCCTTGCCGTAATACTGTTCAAACAGCACCTTCCGTTCTTCCTCCCGGATTTTCTGCAGAATGACGTTCTTGGCGTTCTGTGTGGCAATCCGGCCGAACTCTTTGGATTTCACTTCAACGTTTACAATGTCTCCCACTTCATATTTGGAATTGATCATTTTCGCATTGCCTGCGCTGATTTCCAATACCGGGTCCTCTACCTCTTCTACTACGGTTTTTTCTGCATATACATGGAACTCACATGTTTCCGGGTTGATATTTACCTTAATATTGTCAGATTTGCCGAAATGGTTTTTACATGCGGTAATCAAGGAATTCTCAATGGCTTCCAACAGCGTGTCTTTGCTGATGTCCTTTTCCTTTTCCAATATGGTTAACGCTTCCAATAACTCGTTGTTCATTTTTTTATCCTCCTGAAAAGTGTTCTTCTTATTTGACGCATTTTAAAAATCAAAAGCCAGGCGAATCAATGCAATATCTGTTTTTGCAAATATCATTTCCTTGTCTTCTTCCATTTCTATTGTTACCGTAGTTTCATCATATGATTTTAAGAGTCCATAAAATTCTTTTTCTTTCTCTATGGCTTTGTAAGTCCGGATTTCCACTTCTTTCCCTAAGCTTCTCTGATAATCCTTTTCCTTCTTTAAGGGCCTGCCCAGCCCTGGAGAGCTGACTTCAAAAATATAGGACTCTTCCACAAAGTCCTTTTCATCCAGCAAATCACTCATTCTTCTGCTGACCAGTCCGCAGTCGTCTACCGTGATTCCGCCTTCTTTATCAATATAAGCTCTCAGATACCAGTTTCCGCCTTCTTTCACATATTCCACGTCTACCAGTTCAAACTGGTACTCTTCTATGATTGGAAGCAGCAGTTCTTCTGTCCGCTGCTCATACATTTCTTTTCTCGACATTTACGCACCTTCTTTCTTCCTATTTTATATCAGACCCTGCCGGCTTACATAAAATTGAGAGTGGGCTTTGCCCACTCTCAAGTCTGATGATTATCATGTTATCGTATTTATGATAGCACTTCACAATGGTAAATGCAAGGGAAATTGGAAATATTTTTAAGGCAAACGCCTGAAAAGAAAAATTTGTAAAATTTTAAAAATAATGCTTGACTTTTTAAAGGAGTGAAGATATAATGAGTTTGTTGCTGAGTTACACCTACAGAACATGGCTCGTTGGTCAAGCGGTCAAGACGCCGCCCTCTCACGGCGGAAACAGGGGTTCGATTCCCCTACGAGCTGTTAGCTATAATTAAATAGCCCAACCCTGAAGTACTGGAATCGTTTGAAACAGAGCGGTTCCAGTACTTTTATATTGTAAAAATATTCGCCGCAATATCAATTATTCTCATGTTTTCAAGTTATTACTTCCTTTCTTCCCTGTCATATGATATAGTAAACATAATCTGCCGTTTTGGGAATGTATGGCTCTTGCAGTTAAAATCACAGCAGATGGAGATTCCGTCCGTATCCAAATATAAAGCGTTCTCTGCAGTACCAGAACATACTGGAAAAATGCTAAAATACTGTGATATTTAACCGCCGGCATACTCTGCACTGTTTCACATCCCGGCAGAAGAACCAGGAAAGGAGTGAGGCTGTCTATGCGGGCAGCCAGGTACAATTGAAATGGAACGAGAAAAATTAGGTTCGCGGATGGGATTTATTTTGCTGTCTGCAGGCTGTGCAATCGGAATCGGCAATGTCTGGAGATTCCCTTATATTGCAGGAATGTACGGAGGAGGAATCTTTGTGCTCTTCTATCTGTTCTTTCTGATTATTATGGGGGTTCCGGTTATGACTATGGAATTTGCCGTAGGCCGGGCAAGCAGGAAAAGCATTATCAAAAGTTTTCAGGAGTTGGAAAAACCGGGACAAAAATGGCATCTGAACGGATATCTGGGCATGGCCGGCAATTATCTTCTGATGATGTTCTACACCACAGTAACCGGCTGGATGCTGTATTATTTCTATCGGATGCTCACTGGAAAATTCCAGGGAAAGACCACGGCCCAGGTGGAGGAACTGTTTCAGTCCATGCTGTCAGATCCGAAAATTCTGGCAGGAGCCATGCTGATTATTGTAATTGCCGGTATTTTCGTCTGCTCCATGGGACTGCAGAAAGGGGTGGAACGAATCACAAAAGTCCTTATGACGCTGCTTTTGGCCATTATTGTGATTCTGGCAGTACATAGCTGCACCTTAAAGGGCGGCATAGAAGGATTGAAATTCTATCTGCTCCCTAACTTTCAGCGGATGAAGGAAGCCGGCGGATGGGAAATTGTCACTGCAGCCATGAACCAGGCGTTTTTTACCCTGAGTCTGGGTATCGGCGCCATGGGAATCTTCGGCAGTTACATTGACAAAACCCACAGTCTGTTGGGGGAATCCGTAAACATCGCCATACTGGATACTTTTGTGGCATTTGTTTCCGGCCTGATTATTTTCCCCTCCTGCTTTGCTTTTGACATCAGTCCGGCACAGGGCCCGGGGCTTATTTTTATCACGCTGCCCAACGTGTTTAACGGCATGGCCGGCGGCCGGATCTGGGGAACGTTGTTTTTTATCTTTATGACCTTTGCAGCGTTTTCCACCATACTTGCCGTTTTTGAAAATATCATTTCCTGCGGCATGGATTTATTTCACTGGAGCAGAAAAAAGTCCTGCCTGATTAACCTTTTTGTCATCGCAGTCTTGTCTCTGCCCTGCGTCTTTGGTTATAATTTGTGGTCTGCTTTTCAGCCTTTAGGGGACGGCAGTACGGTTCTGGATCTGGAAGATTTTCTGGTCAGCAATCTTATTCTGCCTATAGGTTCTCTGTGCTATCTTCTGTTCTGCGTAACCCGCCTGGGCTGGGGATTTGAGAACTACCAAAAAGAAGCCAATACAGGAAATGGATTGAAAATTCCTGGATGGATTCGGGTTTATGTGACGTATCTTCTGCCGTTGATGATTCTGTTTTTGATTGGGAAGGGACTGTTGGGGAAATAGGCTCTTTAGGGATGAGACGATTCTATCTTTGGGTATGAACGAAAATGATTCTGGCTTCGAATACGGACAAAAATGATTCTGGCTTCGAATACGGACGAAAATACCGGATGGCCCTTTCACACGCAAACAGGGCAGCGTTCGGCAAACTAACTGCCAACTGCGGCTAGAGCGGGCTTGAAAAATGCTTTCTGACAGATGTATTCTCCACTTAGTGGGAGATTTGTGACAAATGAAGGGCGCATAGCGGGCTATGTAACCTGAATTTGGCGCAAATATCGCGCTAAGTGGGGGATGCAGATGGCGGGAATGATTTTTCAAACACGCTCAAGGGAAGTCAGGAAAGCCTTCCTTCCCAAGTCTCCGTAAGCAGTGGATTTTGCCTGCACTAAAAACGCCCATGAATTGTTTGCTTTGTGAAAGGGCCATCCGGTATTTTCTGTGTATCGAAAGGCAGAACCTTTACTTCTGGGCATGTTTTTCATAATCTGATTATACATCTGTTCAGAAATCAGATTTGTACTTTGTATGATTTCTATCGGGGTTGTCGCATTAAGAAATACGACTACAAGATATGATATAATTTCTACTTACAAAATATTGTATCTTGTATGTTTACTTCTTAATGCGACAGCCCCATCTACAAATAATAATATTCAGCTGCCACCGAATGGCATATATATTTCAATACACAGGATCTACCGGACTGCCCTTTGCCTAAGCAAACGGTTCATGGGCGTTTTGCGTGTAGGCGAAATCCACTGCCTACGGAGACTTAGGAGTGACGGCTCTCCGGAACTCCTTAGCCGCAGTTCGCAGTTAGTTCGCTGGAACGCTGCCCTGTTTGCGTGGCAAAGGGCAATCCGGCAGGTCCGTCCGTATCCAAACATAAAACGTTCGCCAAAATACCGTCCTGTTTGTGCGGCATAGGGCAATCCGGCAGTTCCGTCCGTATCCAAACATAAAACGTTCGCCAAAATACCGCCTGATTTACATGAAAAAGGATACACCCACTTTAACAGTGCAATTCCCCCGCCTCCAACAGCAAAACATGCTCCTTCAGCATCGAAACCGCCTTCCCTTTCACCAGTCTATTTTCCAGCCGGTGTATTTCTCCCTCCGGCAGCAGTACGGCTGCCTTCACATATTCCCTGGTGTGGCCCAGGAAATATTTTTTTCCTCCGAAAGACACTTCCTCCTCCATCAGAACTTCCAGTTCCCGGCCCAGATGCCAGTTCAGATATTCCCGGTTCATGACAGAGAGCTCCTCAAACAGACTGTCGCTTCTTTGTCCCTTGATTTCCTCCGGCACCTGGGGTTTCAGTTCTGCCGCTCTGGTTCCTTTCCGCAGTGAGTATTTAAAGATATGAATTTCAAAGAAATTAATTTGTTTTAAAAATTCCCTGGTTAGTTCAAATTCTTCTTCTGTTTCTCCGGGAAAACCCACAATCACATCGGTGGTAATGGCCGGGTGGGCGAAATATTTCCGCAGCAGCCGGCAGCTCTCTCTGTATTCGGCGCAGGTGTATTTTCGGTTCATTCTTTTTAAAGTGGCATCGCAGCCGCTTTGCAGAGACAGGTGAAAATGAGGGCAGACCTTTGGAAGTTCAGACAATGCTTCTGCAAATTCTTCCGTGACAATTCCGGGCTCTAAAGAGCCGAGACGGATTCGGTCAATTCCTTCTGTCTCATGGACGCTGCGGATTAAATCCAGCAGTCCCACTGTTTCTCCGCCGTCCTCCGGCTGCAGATCCACGCCGTAGGAGCTTAAGTGGATTCCGGTCAGCACCAGTTCCCGGTATCCTTTTTCAGCAAGGGTTTTTACCTCGCGGATTACCTCCGGCATTTTCCGGCTTCTCACTCTCCCTCTGGCATAAGGAATGATGCAGTAGCTGCAAAACTGATTGCAGCCGTCCTGCACTTTGAGAAAAGCCCTGGTATGTTCTCCGGTACGGCTGATACTCAGCTCCTCATATTCCCGTTCTTTTCCAATATCTGCAACAGAACTGCAGAAATCCTTTTCCGATTCCGGCGTATGGGACTGGAAAAACCGCTCCAACAGCTTCGGCAGCTCATGCTTTTTGTTATTTCCAATTAAAATGTCTATGGCCGGATCTACCTGGGCCTGCTCTTTGGAAGTCTGCACGTAACACCCTGCCGCCACCACCACGCTGTTTGGATTTTTCTTCTTGGCCCGGTGAAGCATCTGTCTTGATTTGCGGTCTGCCACATTGGTAACGGAACAGGTGTTAATTACATAAACATCTGCCATGGCGTCAAAGGGCACAATTTCATATCCTGCCTGTTCTAACATCTGGCGCATACTGTCAGTTTCATATGCGTTGACCTTGCATCCCAGATTGTGCAACGCTGCTTTTCTCATTTTTTGTCCTTTCTTTTCCTGTATTTCACGGGCCAAAGGGCTGATTTCAATGTCTGACGCTGTGCCGCTTTGTGAAAATCAACAAAAACTTTTCTGTTTTTTCCGCTAAATTGGTAATGGCGCCATTGACTTTTTCCATGAAAGAGGATACTATATAGAAAACAATTTGCTAAATATTTCAAGCAAAACCAATATTAACATATTAAGGAGGCTATTTTACATGAAAACAGTACAGATTTCTTTAAATTCTATCGACAAGGTTAAATCTTTCGTAAATGCAATTACACAGTTTGACTATGATTTTGATTTGATTTCCGGCAGATATGTCATTGACGCCAAATCCATTATGGGTATCTTCAGCCTGGATCTTTCCAAGCCGATTGATCTTGCCATTCATGTGGAAAATGACATTGATGAAATTTTGGAAGCATTGAAACCATATCTGGTGTAAGCAAAACCGGCGCCTTTCATCAAGGCAGACTGCATACATGCAACACTCTCCATGTTATCCTTTGGAGAGTGTTTTTATTTCATAGGAAAGTGGAGCCTATGAAACAAAAACGCTCCGTTCTTTTTCAGGATAACGCATCTACAATTATGGTTTCCGCCGTCTCAATGGCTGTCTTTACCAGTTCCCCGATTTTTTCCTCCAAATGGGTTTCCGAACGCCGGATCACCTTAAGATTCGGCTTTGTCACGGGATGCTTTGCCACAAAGATGGTGCAGCAGTCCTCATAGGGCAGAATGGAGGTCTCATAGGTGCCGATTTTTTCTGAAACTGCAATAATCTCCTGTTTATCAAAGCCAATCAGAGGCCGGTACACCGGAAGCTCACACACTTCATTGGTGGCGGCTAAAGACTGCATGGTCTGACTTGCCACCTGGCCGATGCTTTCACCGGTAATCAGGCCCAGGGAATTGGTTTCTACGGCAAAATGCTCCGCAATCCGCATCATGTAGCGCCGCATAATAATCGTCAGCTCCTCATGAGGGCATTTTTCGTAAATATACATCTGAATGTCTGTAAAGTTCACGACCTTCAGGTAGATGGGGCCGGAATACTTTGCAACGATTCTGGCCAGATCCACCACTTTCTGCCTGGCCCTTTCACTGGTGTAGGGCGGCGCATGAAAGTAAACCGCATCAATTTTTACGCCCCTCTTTGCAATCATGTACCCGGCCACCGGACTGTCAATTCCGCCGGATAACAGAAGCATTCCTTTTCCGTTGGTGCCCACAGGCATTCCGCCGGGCCCCGGAATAATTTCTGAGTAGATATTGATTTTTTTGCGGATCTCCACATGAATCATAAGCTCCGGATGATGGACATCCACTTTCATTTCCGGAAAAGCCTCCAGAATCCGCCCGCCTAAGGCCGCGCTCACTTCCATGGAGGTCATGGGATAGCTTTTTTTCGCCCTTCTGGTATCCACCTTAAAGGTCATGTTCGGCTGCGGATAACGCTGTTTTAAATATTCAATTACATCTTCTGCCAGCTGCTCCAGTCCCTGCTCCTCTTTCAGCACTACCGGACAGATGCCCACAATTCCAAAAACGCACTGCAGACGTTCCATCGCCTCGTCGTAATCGTATTCCCCCAGAGCTTCAATGTAAATACGCCCCTGTTCCTTGGTAATCAGAAATTCTCCCTCCACCGGCTTTAAGGCATACTTAATCTGATGCACTAAGGCGTCCTCAAACAGATGGCGGTTCTTTCCCTTGATACCGATTTCACCGTATTTTATCAAAAATGCTTTATACATAATTCCTCCTGCTAATGCCTGGTAAATTTCCGAAGCCTGGGCGTTAGTTCTTTTAATATATCCAGGCAGTAATTTACCTCTTCCAACGTATTTTCCGGACTGAAACTAATCCGTACCGTAGATTCCAACAAATCTTTTTTCACTCCGATTGCCTGCAGCGTACTGCTTTTGGCCGGCTTGTTGGAGGCGCAGGCGCTTCCGGCAGACACGTAAATCTGCTTGTCCTCCAGGGCATGGAGCAGCACTTCACTCCTGACTCCCTCTACGCTTAAGCTTATAATATGAGGCGCGCTGTCACGTCCTGTCCGCCCGTTTATTTTCGCCCATTCCACATCTGCAATGCCTGAAAGAAAGGCGTCTTTTAACTGAAAGAGATGCTCCTGTTTTTTCCCAAATTCTTCATATGCTTCCTTTGCCGCCTGTCCCATACCTGCAATGCCTGGCACATTTTCCGTTCCGGAACGGATGCCCCGCTGCTGTCCTCCGCCGTAAATCACCGGCTTTAACCTGGTCTTTTCTTTTGCATACAAAAAGCCGCTGCCCTTAGGCCCGTGAATCTTATGGCCGCTGACTGACATCAAATCAATCCCCAGCTTCCCGGGGTGAATCACATATTTTCCGTATGCCTGAATGGCGTCCACATGAAATAAAGCCAATGGATTTTTCTCCTTGATAATCTTTGCAGCCTCCGCCACAGGCTCCACAGCTCCGATTTCGTTGTTGACATACATCACAGACGCCAGAATGGTTTCTTCTTTAACCGCATCTCTCAATTGCTCCAGGGATATGAGGCCGTCAGAATCCACATCCAGCCAGGTAACGGAAAATCCCTGTTCTTCCAGATACCGCATAGGGGCAGCCACCGCCGGATGCTCAATCTTTGTGGTAATCAGATGCATCCCCTGTCTGCGGTTTGCCATGGCCGCGCCGATAATGGCAAGATTATTGGCTTCTGTGCCGCCGGAAGTAAAAATCAGCTCGTTTTCACCGGCTTTTAGCGTTTTGCAGATATTTTTCCTGGCCTCCCTGATATAATTCTCTCCCTCCATGCCCTTTCGGTGCAGGGAGGAGGGGTTGCCGTAATCCACAGACAAGACCTGCATCATCACTTCTTTTGCCCCGTTGGAGCAGCGTGTGGTCGCCGCATTGTCAAAATATGCTTCCATTTTAATCCTCCATCTGGTAAATCAGCATGGCCAGCGCCGCAAGACCTGCCGTTTCTGTCCGCAGAATCCGGTTTCCCAGAGAAATAATTTCTGCCCGGTCTTTCATCATCTCTAGTTCCTCAGAAGAAAAACCGCCCTCCGGGCCGATAAAAATTCCCACAGAATCTCCCTGTTTTATTCTGCCAAACACTTCTCTGGTATAGGCCATCCCCCGGGCCTGCTCATAAGGCATGAGCCGCATATCCATAGCCGCCGCATATTCTGCCGCCTCCTTTAAGCTGCAGACCGGTTTCACGTTCGGAACCATGCTCCGTTTGGACTGCTTTGCGCCGCTTTCGGCAATGGACTGCCAACGGGCTCGCTTATTTTCTGCTTTTTTTGCATCCAGCTTCACTACACAGTTTCGCATGGCTACCGGAACAATTTCGCTGACCCCAAGCTCCACGCTTTTTTGGATCACCAACTCCATTTTATCGCTTTTGGGGAGCCCCTGAAACAGCGTCACTTTGACCGGAAGCTCCGTTCCCCGACACGGCTCTAAAATGTTAAGGAGAATCTGCTCCGGATGGATTTCTGCAATTTCACAGAGGAAATCTCCGCCTGTTTGATTACTGATCCGAACCTGTCCGCCGGGCTTCATCCGAAGGACATTCCGGATATGGTTTACATCACTGCCGGTAATCACTGCCTGGCCTGCTGTGATCTGCTCCGGCTCAACAAAAAACTGAAACATGACTGCCTCCATTCTTTTCGCTGATTCTCAGTCTTTTCTGGCTGTAATGCTGACCCACTCTCCCAAACGCACCGTTTCCAGAATGGTAAATCCTGCCGCCCGGACTGCATCCGCCACCGCCGCTTCCTTAAAATCAATAATGCCGCTTGTAATGTAAATGCCTCCCTGTTTCAGACAGGCCGGAATCACCGGCGTCAGCGGAATAATAATATCCGCCAGGATATTGGCAGTTACCACGTCATATTCGCCGCCCACCGTCTCTCTGAGCTTTTCATCCTCAATCAGATTTCCCTGGAAAAACCTGCTTTTTTCTTTCGGAAGGTGATTGGCGTTCATATTGTCCCGGGAAGCTGTCATGCACAGAGGATCAATATCCGTCCCTGTCACCTCGTCTGCCCCCAGTTTTAAGCTGACCACTGAGAGTATCCCGCTTCCGCAGCCTACGTCCAATACCCGGGCTCCCTGCTTCAGATAGTTCCGGAGCTGCTGAATGCACAGCCGGGTCGTCTCATGTTTTCCCGTTCCAAAAGAAGTGCCCGGATCAATCTCAATGACGCAGCGGTACTCTCCCATCCCGGTTTCCTCTTCCCAGGCAGGCTTAATCAGAATATCCTCAATGGCAAAGGACTTAAAAAACTGTTTCCAGTTATTGATCCAGTCCTTATCCTCGGTTTCGCCCTGTGTGATGGTTCCTGCCCCAAGCTCCACAAACAGCCTCAAACCTTCCAGCTCTTCTTTCACCTGTTTCAGCAGCGCTTCCTGTTCTTCTTCTGCATCCAGAAAGAAGCTGACCCATGCAATCCCATCGTCTGCCGGAAGCTCCGGCAATATATCAATGTACATCTTTTCCTTATCCTCAGCAGACAAGGGCACATTGTCCTCAATCTGAACCCCCTCTATCCCAAGCTCCGCCAACATGCTGCTGACAAAATCCTCTGCCTGGGTGGTGGTCTGTATCGTATATTTATTCCATTTCATAAAACACTTTTCCTTCCCTAAAACATGTTTAAAAGCTTCTACCAGAGATCTTCTGCCAACTGTGCACTGAAGGTTTCCGCCTGCTGAAAATCCATATGCCCTTCATAATCACTAAACCCGTTCAAACTGTAATCAAAATTCGGAATGTTCCTTTCTCCCCGATTGTAATTATGGTATTCCAGGCCAAGTCCTTCCAGATACTTCCTAAAGAATGCATCCGCCTCCTGAAATTCTTTCTGATACTTCTTTAGCGTTTCTGCCGGAACAGGCGTTGTTATCACAATCAGTTCTATCTTCTGCTTTTTGCAGAATGACGCCAGTTTTTCAAAATACCGGAAAGAGTCTTTATTCTTATTTTCTTCTTTCCATAGCTCCAGATCGCTTTCTTCTTTTCCTCCAGGCACCGGAGCATTGCGCACAAAGCCGTCTGCAAACTCCTGTCCGCCGCTTTTGAAGGCAGCCGCCCCGTAATTTTTATAATCTTCTCCCTGTTTTACCTGTATGATCCTCTCCATCTCGCGAAACTGCCCTCTGTAATAAAACCATGGAAACAGGGTGGCACGAAAATCCAATTCCCTTTCCTTGGCAAAAAAATACTCCGCTTTTGCCAGTGATAAAGGCATTTCATAAAATATACGGTTAAAATCTCCCCTCTGTCCCTCCGGCGTGCAAAAATAACCCGAATCCAACTCGTAAACCACCCGCTGAGGTTTCTTTTTTTCACAAACCTGCCGCAGAAGATAATAAGCGTCTCTGGGATATTCCCCGCCCAGGCACAGGTTTATGGCATTTTGCCCTGTTTTTTCAGAAACCACCTTAGGACTAATCCCGTTCAGCCCATGGGAAGTTCCCAGAAATACCGTGTCGTACTCTTCTGTCTGGATTTGATGCATCATGATTCTTACATAACTGTAGGGAATCAGCGCATAGTTCAATCCCAGATTCACTGCCGTAATTGCCAGAATCAGCGCAGCCGGCAGCAGAAATTTTTTAAAATTGCGCATAAATAAACCCTCCTGCCTCTCCGGAAGGCTGTCCAAACACAGGCAGCGCCAGAATCAGACAGAGATAAACAAAAGCCTTTACCATCCAGTTCTGCCTGATAAATAGTTCTGTCAAATCCTTCCCTCTCTCCTGAAGGACGCTTACAAGAAACAGCAGTAAGCACCCTCCCAGTATTACCCCAAGGGCTATCATGGTATAAGCGGTTCCGCTGGCCTCTCCCACATCAATTCCAGGCTCTAAGATCTGACGCAGATCAAATTTCGTCAATGTATGCTTCATCATAAGAAGCGCCGTCTTGACGTCCCCCGCCCGGTCAAAATACCAGCTGATATTCACCAGGACAAAAGTCCTGAATATCTGAAACAGATGAAAAGCTCTGCTGTCATCGGAAATATGCAGGGCCTTTTTCCATTTCCGGTAAGAGGGAGCCATCAGCCCGCTGAATGCAATAATCAGTCCGTTGTAAAGTCCGTAAATAATGAATTTCCAGGCCGCCCCATGCCAGACGCCCACCACCAGAAATACAATCAGGTTGGCAAGGCAAATCGGCAGCGTCCGTCCGGTCTGTTTTCCAAAGGTTTTCTTGGCAAACTTGGAAAAGCTTTTCATCCATCCGGACAAAGACACCGGATAAAACACATAATCTTTCATCCAGGTTCCCAGGGTAATATGCCAGCGATGCCAGAAATCTGTAATGGAAACTGCAAAATAAGGACGTTTAAAGTTCTCATCCAGCTGAATTCCGAATAATTTTGCAATGCCCAGCACCACATCCATTCCGCCGGAAAAATCACAGTAAAGCTGTATGCTGTAAGCCAGCACGCCCACTATCCCAAGTCCGTCATAGAGATCCGGATGGTCAAAAATTGCATTTACAAAAATCACCGCATTGTCTGCAATGACCATTTTCTTAAAATATCCCCAGAGAATCCGCAGAAATCCGCCCTCTATGTTCTTTCGGTCCAGAGAATGGGAAGCGTACAGCTGCCTGCCCAGACTGCCGAACCTGCCGATAGGCCCCTGTAAGATCTGAGGAAAAAAGGATACAAACAAAGCAAAACGGAACAGATTATGTTCCGCCTGACTCCTGCCCCAGTAGACATCCAGAAGATATCCCATAGACTGAAAGGTATAAAAAGAAATTCCAAGGGGAAGCAAAAGAGTAAGAGGCTCAAATTCCCCGCCGGTTATGCTGCTGATTGTGTCCAGCATAAAATTCGTATACTTCAGCACTCCCAGCACACCAAAATTCAGAATAAGCGTTCCCGCCAGTATCTGTTTTTTCCTCTTCTTTTCCTCCTTCTTATCCTGCATGGATTGGGAGGCCTGTTCCATCCACCTGCCGGCAAAATAAGTGGTGACTGTGGTAAAGAGCAGAAAACAGGTGACGCGGATTCCCCCGCTGACATAGTAAATATAACTGAACGCCAGCAGCCACACCCACTGAAATCTCCGGGGAATCAGGTAATATCCCGTCACCGCCGCAATCACAAACAGTAAAAACTCCATGGAAATCAAAGACATAACGATTCCTCCGTTCTTACTCTGCCCGCAGTCTTTCTACCATTGCATATAATGCTTTGGCGGAATTAAAATTCTCCGGTATAATGTCTGCCGGGGTAATGGTAATGCCGAACTCATCCTGCAGTTCGCTGACAATGGACAAAATGGCAAAAGAGTCCAGAATGCCGTCGTCAATCAGCGTCTCGCATGTCTCATAATCTGCATCCGGCTGAATGTCCTCCAAAATCTCAAGTAACTGTTCCATAATGCTTCATCCTTTCTGATTTTTATTTTAAACTGCAAATCCTTCAGCAACTGCTGAATTGATGCTGTCTGTTTCTATTTTATCCCGCACCAGGCGGATTCCCTCCTTCTGGGAATAAAACAGGACTTTTGGCAAATCCCTGCTGAGAAAAAGGCTGATCCCCTCTGTTACAGAGTAGGCGCCCGTTCGCTCAAACACCAGTACGTCTCCCACCTTCCCGTCAGTCAGGGGATACTGTTTCACAATCACATCCGCCGTGGTGCACAAAGAGCCGCAGAGGTTCCATTTTTCTTCCCCTTTCGCCGGCGCACATTCCTGCGCCGCTTTATGTTCACAGGAAATATGCTGAACAAAAGGAAGCTTCATGGCCATCGTCTGTCCGAAATAATTTAACTGATGGATTCCTCCGTCCACAATACCGTAAATCTGTCCGCCGTTTTCCTTCCGATCCACAATTCTGGTCAGGTAGCTTCCGCATTCCGCCGCCAGAAACCTTCCCATTTCCAATGTGATTTTCCCGGCAAAATCCATCCGGCCAATCAATGCTGTCAGCTCCTCCAGAAGTTCTTCTAAATGCTCCTCCTGCTCCGACTGAAAATAAGGCACAAAAAGCCCCGGCCCGTATTCCAGTTCTGAAACTGCCACGCCCAGTTCTTCCTGCACTTCCCTGCAAAACGCGTCCAGCATCTGAAGCTCTTTCTCCAGTACAGACAGCTTCTTTTTCTGGGTGCCGGAATAATACTGAATGCCCTGCAGGGAAAGCTCCGGATATAAATCCTGTTCCCGGAATATCTGTCTGGCCAGTTCATAATCAACGCCGAACTGATTGCCGCTTGTAATGCGTACCAGAAGCTTCAGCTTCACTTTTGCCTCCCTGGCGCACTCTGACAAAAGCCGGAAATGCTGCATGGATTCCACTGTGAATATTCCCCTGCCCTGGTTCTCTTCTATCATCCGGAATATATCTTTCCGTTCTTTGTTCACGCCGGAAATAACCAGCCGTTCCATGGGAAGTCCCTCTTTCTCACAAATCCGGAATTCTCCCGGCGAACACACCTCAAACCGCTCCACTAAAGGCTCCAACGCCCCTGTCAGAAAGGGATTGGCTTTCATGGCGTAGCATAAATCAATGCCTGATTTTTTCAGGCAGGCTGAAATCCGCTGCACCCGCCGGGTGAGGGCATCCAAATCAAACACATAGGCCGGGGTCTGATATTCTTTCAGGATCAATTCTAACTCCTGCTGTTTCATGGCTGTTCCTCCTGATAAGATTTTTTCAGGGCTGCCCGGTCAATTTTACCGTTTTTGGTTACCGGCAGTCTCTCTGTCCGGCAGAACACATTGGGGATCATAAAAGCCGGAATCAGTTCCCGCAGCTTTTTAACAATGGCTCTCTTTTCCGCCGCGCCCTCATAAAAAGCAACGATTTTGCCGGAAATTTCATCATAGACGCAGCAGATGCGGCTGACATGCTCCGCCTGTTCCATGGCTTTCTCAATTTCACCCAGTTCAATCCGGTGCCCCATATGCTTAATCTGAAAATCCTTGCGGGTAGCGTAACACAGTTCTCCCTGTTCATTGTAATATCCCAAATCTCCGGTGCGGTAAATGGTCTCTGAATACTGATGGTTCAGAGGATTCTGCACAAACGCTTTCTCTGTCTGCTCCCGGTTGTTATAATAGCCCAGGGAAAGAGCTGTGCCGCCGACACAGATTTCTCCCCGAAGCCCCGGCTCCGTCAGAAGCCTGTCCGCTTCATCTAAAAGGAACACCTTTTCATTCTGAAAGGGACTGCCAATGGGAATGGTCTCTCCCGGCTCAAATTCCCGGTCAATCACATAATACGTACAGTTGCAGGTGATTTCTGTGGGGCCGTAGAGATTCACATACATGGCCTCCGGCAAAAACTGCCGCCAGATATTCAGATGATGCACCGGCATTACTTCCCCGCTGAACAGCACCTTGTTCACCGCCTTCGGCACACGGTAAGAAAATCCTTTTAATTCACTTACCATACACAGGGCAGACACGGCCCAAATCAGCGCAGTCACGTTTTTTTCACATAAAAAATCCAACAGCTGCGTGGGAAAAGAAAACATCCGTTTGGGGATAATCTGCACGCTGGCTCCGGTTTTTAAAGCGCTGTATATGTCCTTGACGGAAACATCAAAGTCGAAGGGCGCCTGATTTCCAATCACATCCTGCTCTGTAATGCCGAAATTCCCGGTAAAATAATTGATAAAATCTATCACTGAGCGATGGCTGACCACCACTCCCTTGGGAATTCCGGTAGAGCCGGAAGTGAATATTCCATACAATGGCGCTGTATCCGTCATCTTCTTTCGGATTTCCTGTAAAATCTCTGCATCTTCCGGTTCTTTCTCTAACTCTTCACCATCCAGAATCTGAAATCCCCGTCCCGCGTCTCCCGCCTGTTCCAATTTTTCCCTTTCTTTTCCCGGTTCCCCGTCTGCAAGGACAAGGGGCTGTTCCAGGGTATCCAAAATCTGCCGGATGCGCGGCAAAGGCTGCTTTTTATCCAGCATTACATAAAAACAGCCGGCATATACAATTCCCAGAAAAGCCGCAACGGCATTTACGCTTTTTTCCATCCAAACTGCAACCGGCTTTCCCGGTTCTGTCCTGCCTGCAAGGGCGCTTCCGATCCTTCTGGCTCTTTCCTGCAGTTCTTTAAAGGTGCAGGAATTGTTCTCATCTGCAAACGCTTCTTTCTCCGGGTATTTCCCGGCAGTTTCTTCTAAATATTCTAATACATTTGTCATATTGCTACCGCCTATGCTGAAAACTGTTTCTTTAACATATCATACGTTCGATTAATCATCTGAAGGGTTCCCGTATCCCCTGAAAGGTTATCGGGATGATAAATTTTAATCAGTTCCTTATAACGTTTCTTCAAGGCAAGCTCACTGTCCACACCGGAAAAAAACATATCCGCATTTTCTCCGGAGCCTGTAACGGTGTAAGAACGGCCCCTGTCCTTCCTCTGGTAATACCGCTCTTTCTCTTTGGCTGTCTCCTGCTTCTCCCGGGCCAAGTTCTGCAGCTCTTCTTCTAATATCTTCCATTTCATCTGGAACAAACGCTTCTCCTCTGTGAGACGCTTTTCTTCCATCTTTTTGCGAAAATAGAAATCCTTCTTCTCCAGTTCAAAATTCCGTCGTTCTTCTTCTAATTTTCTCTGTTCTTTTCTCAAATTATTTCTCTGCTCTTCTTCTGTAACTGGTTTCGGAATCCACTCCATTACAGTTTCTTCCGGCTGACTCATTGCGCCGCCTCCTCTTTCTGTAATTCTCTTCAACGACTTATTATACCCGATCTTATTTTAAATAGCAATGGAAAATCAGGCCGCATATAAGATAAAAAAAGGATATTTCCACAAAATACTGCCAATTTATATCCGTGGAAACATCCTTTTTAAAAATTTTTAAGAATTTCTTGATTTCTTCCTTACCTATAGCATACGCAAACTTTTTTGAACGAAAGATATTTCAAAAACACTTGTATACATTGATCCTTAAAAGCTCTGCATGCACTGTCCAAACTTCTGTTTTGCCTCGTCTACCTTCTGCAGCTCTGCAGAGGGTGTCGGATAATATCCTCTGTCGTGCATCATGGTAAAGACTTCATTCTGGATATTGTGTTCTTTTTCCAGACAATCCAGAATCGCATTTCTTACATTGTCATGGACACATTCATTGGAAAATGTGTTATACAATGTGGTTGCTGTTTTTTCTGCGGTCAGCGCATCCGCAAACATCTCTTTTTCTGAATAAAATGACTGCTGCATAATTTCCTCCTGATTTCACCTGTGATTTTCCTTGAAATTCAAATTAAAAAGGTTAGCTTAACTGGGAGTAAAGGGAACGGAAATGCTCTTTGTGCTCGTTGGAAATCTCAGTGAATTTCGCTTTCATTTCCGCATCGCCGCAATTATCCGCCAACACCTGGAACTTCTTAATCAGCAGCTCCTCACCGGAAAGCAAATCGTTTAAAGCAGACAGTTCTTTTTCTGATATCTGGTTCATGGGAATCTCCTTTCACTTGTCTGTATCAGGCCCTTTAAATGCCTGTCAAGATTATCTTTCCGATTTTTAAGAAAAATATGCATGTCCGTGTCTCAGAAACGTCGGACCGGGTTTCAGATTTTGGGCACTATAATGGAAAAATTTTCAAAAATTCCGGAAATCACTTCCTCTTCAAACGAATATTCCTCCATGGTAATATGTTCAAAATTATAGACCATTTTTTCCCTGATTACCAGAGGGAAACCCCCAAATCCATATATTACTCCGTCGATATTCAACCGCCGGAGTAATACCGATTCAGAAAAGAATTTCTGCATGTTCCATTCAGGTTCAAATACTTTTATCGGAGAAGCATCAAAAGCGTTAACGCAAATGCCGCTGCCGTACTGATCCAAAATGCCGCTCCCGGCCGGTAACTTCCTGTTTGGGCCAGCTTCTTTTTCACCCTGTGCTGTTCATAGAACAATTCGGTCACTGTCACCAGAAGAAACAGAAACATCCAACCCAGATATCCGATTGCCTGAGGCGAGTTATTTTTGATATTGAAACACAGGAACTTCGTAAAAGTTGCGCCTATAAAAATCAAAACCCAGGCTGCAAACCAAATATCAGACAGAAATCCCGCTTTTGCTGCATTCCTGTCTTTTTCTTTTATCAGGATTTTGTCCAGGCTGCGGTAATTATACAACAAAAGCGCAGTGATCAGATCACAGCAATAGCCAAAAATTAAGACACAATAAACTATATCCGACCGGCCGCTTTCCCAGAATGCGCCGAAGGCATACAGCAGTATGGTTCCAAAGGAAATACAGGCTACATGACAGTCCATCTGAACCAGAACCTTTTTCACCTCCTTGTGGTTATATTCCACTTGACTGTTATAACCTGCAAGAGCGGAAAAATTTCCAGTCTTGACTGCGCTGGAAAAATACAAATGCAGAAACAACTGGATAAAAATCCCGATTATGATCATAAGCACTATGGTTTCCACATACAGATGCCCGGTGACTTTGCCTGCCAGAAGATAACAGAATATCGCAAGTCCCGTTGCCGCTGCAAGTCTCCCCGGCGCTTTGGGCATTGTGACCTCCGGCTCTTTCGTCCCTTCCACAAATTCATCCAATGTCACTTCAAAATAAGCCGCTATCCGCTGCAGCATATATATGTCCGGCAGTGTTTTCTCCCGTTCCCAGTTGGAAACTGCCTGCCGGGTGACAGACAGTTCTTCTGCCAGTTCTGACTGGGTAACCTGACGCTGTTCCCGGAATTTCCTGATTTTCCTTCCCAGGCTTTGTTCAGAATCCGGACACTGATTCCTGTTATGTTCCAGAACTTCCCCGCCCTTTCTTACATCCTTTTCCTGATTTGGATTAATATTATTCTGCTGATTCATGCAATCCCTCCTTTTGCCTGTAACAGTTTCGTCTTTTGTGAATAAACCATACAGACTCCTGCAAAACTGATCCCGGCACGTTTTGTTTCTGTTATCCTATCATTTTTTCCCGAATTGCGCCAGCAATCATTTGTTGCATGCCTGAATTCGGCGGATTTTCCTGAAAAAAATGTTTCAGTCTCACAGATGGAAATTGTCTTGAACTTCATATTTTGTAAAATAATTTGACAAAAACAGAATTTCAGGCTAAAATCTAACAGATAATTCCATTTACATTAATATAGAAAGAAGGTAATGATACAAATGAACGAAAATCCTCTAGGATACGAAAAAATACCAGTTCTTTTAAGGAAGTTTGCCATCCCCTCCATCATCGCCATGGTTGTCAGCTCCCTGTACAATATCGTGGATCAGATTTTCATTGGACAGGGTGTGGGATACCTTGGAAACGCAGCAACCAATGTGGCATTTCCAATTACGACCATCTGCCTTGCCGCCGCGCTTTTAGTGGGAGTTGGCGGCGCAGCCAAATTTTCTCTGGAGCTGGGAGCCGGAAATATGAAAGAAGCCCAGCAGTGCATTGGAAATATGTTCTGGATGGCCGCTGCCTTCGGACTTATCATCTGCGCTGTTACAGAGATTTTCATTACTCCTCTGCTGTATGCTTTCGGCGCGACAGAAACGGTTCTGCCTTATGCGCACAGTTATGTGCAGATTATCGGCCTGGGAGTCCCCTTTTTGCTTCTCACCAATGTTTTGAGCAACATCATCCGGGCAGACGGAAGCCCTAAATATTCTATGGCCTGCATGGTAATCGGAGCGGCGGTCAACACTGTTTTAGATCCCATTTTTATTTTTGGCTTTCAAATGGGAGTTGCCGGCGCAGCCTGGGCCACCACCATTTCCCAGGTGATATCTTTTCTGGTGGCTTTCCGATATCTGTTCCACTTTCAAACCGTCAAACTGGGCAAAGATTTTTTCCGTCTCTCTCCTGTGAAATGCGTGGAAATCGCATCTCTGGGCATCAGCAACAGTTTAAACCAGCTGGCTCTTACGCTGCTGCAGATTGTGCTGAACAATTCTCTGACCCACTACGGCGGACTCTCTGTCTACGGCTCGGACATTCCTCTGTCCGGCGCAGGCATTGTGATGAAGGTCAATTCCATCGTGATTGGAGTATTTGTGGGACTGGCCCAGGGTTCTCAGCCGATTCTGGGATTTAATTACGGAGCAAAACAGTACAGCCGGGTAAAAGCCCTTTACAAACTGGAAATCCAATGTTCCTTTGTAATGTCCACTCTGGCTTTCCTCGCCTTCCAGCTGTTTCCTCAGGCAATTATTTCTCTGTTCGGCTCCGGAGAAGGACTGTACATGGAATTTACCGTCCGTTTTATGCGGATATTCCTGATGATGGTTGTCATTAATAACGTTCAGATGCTTTCTGCCAGCTTCTTTTCCGCCATCGGAAAGCCCATGAAAGGCGTACTGCTGTCGCTCTCCAGGCAGGTATTATTGCTGATTCCCCTTATTCTGATTTTGCCGTTGTTCTGGGGATTAGACGGAATTTTGTATTCTGCTCCTGTAGCTGACGTACTTGCATTTTTCTTAAGCATCGCTGTGGTGCAAAAAGAATTTCGGAACATGGAAAAGCTTTCATAATATTTAACTGCGAAGCAATAGCTGCCGGTAGATGAAATTTTCAGACAATGGATTGCTGTGATACTAAATGAACACAATAGATTGCCGGAAAATCATTTCCCGGCAGTTTCTTTAAGATACTGTCTGCGAAGTGTATGTTCAAGTTATACCATCCCCTTTTTATTCCCTTGCTTCTTTTCTGTACTGATTCGGAGTAAAGCCGAACGCCGACTTAAATTCCCTGATGAAATAATTTGCATCCTCATAGCCGCTTTGATAAGCAATGTCATTAATATTATCATTGCTTACCAGCAAAGCTCTGGCCGCCGCAGTAAGGCGAATTTCCCTTACATATTCCATAGGTGTTTTCCCCATATTGATCTTAAACAGACTGCTGAATCTCTGTTTGCTAAGCTCCGCCATTTCCGCCATTTTCTGGGGCGTGTATTTTTCCTCAGGATGAAGCACGATGTAATCCGCCACCATTTGAATTCTCGGATCGATCTGCTCCTTCTTCTTTATCTCCTTATGCTGAAGCTCTTTTGTTTCCTTCTGTTCCAAAAAGTTCCCCTGTCCTGCACGTTCCATACTCCCGCGCATCGCCAGTGAACCAATCAGCAGATCCAGATATCCTCTTACAAAGCACTTTTTCACTGCAGATTCTTTTTTGACCCATTGATAGATTTCCTTGAAATACATGTCCTCTCCCTGATTTTCCTGTACTCTTGGAATTCCATAATATTCTTTCAGCACATCTTCCCCTTCATAAAATACAGATGTTGTAAACCGGATGCTGTAAAACTCAAAGGATTCACTGAGAACATGACAGGACATCCTGCAACCCGAAGGAATATAGACGATTTGGTTCTCTTCCACAGTCACCACTTCATCGTCAATGCAGAACACTGCTTTTCCCTTTGACACGTATCTGAAAATATTATAGGGAATATAAGTCTCCGGATACACCCAGGTCTTTCCCATGGAATAAAATTCTATATATAAAAATGTGAAACGTATATTATCTACCACTGACATTGCATCTTCTCCTTTCTCCTTCTGATTTCTATTATAAAAAAGAAACCCCTTTCCCGATACGGAATACACGCTCATAAATAGCACTACACTCTTATTTTATTTCTTTTTTTGCTACTTTGCAACCTCCATCTTTCTGTTTAAAAGTTTCATAAGACGCACTTTCCTGTGAAACAAGAAAGTATCCCATAGACTTTTCCCGTTCCATATGATATACTAATCGAAACTACAATGAAAGGAGGAGTTGCATGACAGATACAGAATTACTGCAGGCATTGTATAATGATATGCAGACTGTAAAACACAAAGTTACTTCTATGGAGGATAAGGTTACTTCCTTAGACGGGAGAGTCGCTTCTTTGGATGAGAAGGTCGCTTCTTTGGATGAGAAGGTCGCTTCTTTGGATGAGAAGGTCGCTTCTTTGGATGAGAAGGTCGCTTCTTTGGAACACGAAATTTTAAAGATTAATGTGACACTCGAAAATGAAACAAACCGCAGCATCCAGATCATAGCAGAAGGCCATCTTGATTTATCCAGAAAATTAAACGAAGCCATCAAAATCAGCAGCGACGTCAAGGCAAAACAGGAAATTCAGGACATCTACATCAATATGCACCAGAATCAATTAAGAGCCTTATAAACGCATCTTTTTAAAATCCAATACAGCCTACATAAAAACAGGGATACAGCATTCCCCTTTGCTGTATCCCTGTTTTTTATATAGACATTTATCATAAAACCTATAATTTTCATAACTCACAGCGCAGGTCTGAAAGAACCCATTTTCGAACTTTCTTAAGAGCGTATTTCAAGCATGCTCTGCCACGCTGCAAAATCCCCGTCCGGCAAACCTCTATTCCTCCAGGCAAATATAAATCTGGCAGGAATCGTAATTCTCCACCGGCACCGGCAGAAGTATCCCGCTGTTCATCAAAGCAGCGCCGGAATATGTTCCTGCCGGTTCATTGTTTTTCCACATGGTATATCTTCCCTCTGAAAGAAGCCCCCGGAATTTCACTGACTGGGCTGCCGGATTCCCATGCAAATCCGTATAAATCACGCCCATATAGGCCTCTTTCCCATCCTTATCCGCATACTCCCAGGCAGTAAAATCACGGTTCTCCAGAGGAGAAGTAATTCTGTAATAATTTCCGAACTGGAATAAGCGGTAACGCTCTTTAAAGGCATGCACCTGTTCTCTTGCCTCTTTTTTCTCTTCCTCTGTCATTTTGCTTAAATCCAGTTCATAGCCAAAGGCTCCCTGCATGGCGCAGATTCCTCTGGTCTTAAAAGGCGTAACTCTTCCGTTCTGATGGTTGGGACATACAGACACATGGGCAGACAAGGATGACATGGGATAGCCAAAAGACGTTCCGTACTGAATGCTCAGCCGCTCAATGGCGTCCGTATTATCACTGCACCAAATCTGCGGGGCATAATAAAGCATTCCCGCATCGTATCTGCCTCCGCCGCCGCTGCAGCCCTCCAACAGCAAATCCGGATACCGCTCCAACATGGCTTCCATCACTTCATACAGACCCAGCACATACCTGTGACGCAGTTCTCCCTGGCGTTCTCTGGGCAAAAGAGCGCTGTAGGCAGCCGCCACTGAACGGTTCATATCCCACTTCACATACTGAATGTTGGCAGAATCCAGAATGTCAAACAGACGCTCCTTAATATATTCCCGCACATCCTCCCGGCTCATATCAAGCACAAGCTGAGCGCGGCTTCGAATAGGCTTCCGATCCGGCACCACCATCGCCCAGTCCGGATGGTTCCGGTATAAATCACTGTCTTCGGAAATCATCTCCGGTTCAAACCACAAACCAAACATCAGACCCAGTTCATTGACCTGATCCGCCAGTTCTTTCAGGGAACATCCCAGCTTGTCCTCATTCACATACCAATCTCCAAGCCCGGAATCATCGTCGTCCCTTTTTCCAAACCAGCCATCATCCAACACAAGCATATCCAATTCCAATTCTGCCGCTTCTTTTGCAATCTTCAAAAGTTTTTCCCCATTAAAATCAAAATAAGTGGCCTCCCAGTTATTCACAAGAATGGGGCGTCTCTTATCCTTCCAGCTGCTGCGGATTAAATTCTTCTGAAACCCGTTGTGATAACAATGGGACAACTGGGACAATCCTTCCTGGCTGTATGCCATGGCAAGCTCCGGCGTCACAAAATGCTCTCCCGGCTGCAGGCTCCAGGTAAACACAGAATCGTCAATTCCCATTACCAGCCTGGTTTGGTGGAACTGATCCACCTCTGCATGCATATGAAAGCCTCCGCTGTATAACAGAGAAAATCCATAACAGGCTCCCTGCTCCTCGCTTGTGGTTTTTTCCGTAAGAATCACAAAAGGATTGTGCTGATGGCTAGAAGTTCCGCGGGTACTCCGCAATTCTGTCACACCATGGAATAAAGGCACCCGCTCCATCTCCCGTTCACCGGCATGGCGTCCGTAGAAATGAATCATATCCATACCGTCATGATCCATATCCAGACAGGCAGACATAACCTTTGACAACCGAATTTCCCGATCTGTCCTGTTCTCCACCATTGCCGCCCTGGTGATGATATCATGTTCTTCAAACACTCCGTAATAAAGATGTACGTAAAATTCCTCCTGGCTGTCTTTTAAAATGATTTCCAGTGTGTCAACCGCCTCTTCCTCCGAAGCAAACATTGCCGGAAGCCCTTCCAGTTCATATTTTCCATGCCGGATTCGGTAATTGTGAAAAAACAGCAGGCAATCCCGGACTCCCGTTCCCAAATCTGCATGCATACAGCTAATCCGGTAATCTCCGCTTCCCCGCACCGGGAATTCCTGAGGCAGAAAATCAAGAGAATACGTCCTGTCTTCCCGCGCTTCATAAATATTCCCGGAAAATCCCCGATCTGCCATGGAAATCATATAGGAGTAATCTGTTTCATCCGTCTTTCTGCCGTAATAGGTATGAAGCAGGATGCCTTTGCTGTCTGCCTTCATTTGGTATGTGCTGTTCTTGGTCTGAAGGGTAAATACGTTGTCTTTGATTATAATTGCCATAAATGAACTGCCTTTCCTTATATATTGGTATCTAAAATTTGTGGGAACCTTTGTATTTTTTGTATCGAATCTCTCCGAAGGGCAAACTTAAACCAGCCAAAGATATTCATAGGGTCCTAACTGAATCTGATTATGATAAGACCTGATATATCTTCCGGTTATCATATCCTGCATTTCTCCAGGCAGGCCGAACCAGTCAAATGCACGGGAATCCACCCACTGCTCCCGTTCAGAAAAATTGGCCAGCACCAGCATCTTATCCGCCTTGTGGAAACAGAATACCGCCGAATTCCCGGTATCCACCGGAACCGCCCGATAACTGGAGCTGAAGAGCTCACTGGACTTGCGGAGTTCTATCATTTTCCGGATTCTGGTGAAAATCTGTCCCTGAACCATGCTCAAATCATTCCGGCGCTCCACTGCGTCCCAGTCCATCATACCCCGGTGAAGCCAGCGGGAATCCGCTGCATGTTCCGGTACCTGCTTATAGCCCCAGTCATTTAACTGTCCGATTTCATCGCCGCTGTACAACAGAGGAATACCGGTGTAAGAAATCACCATTCCATGAAGCAGAAGGATTCTCTTAACGGCCAGTTCCACCTTGTACATGTGTTTTTCCCGCAGCGCCTGTTCCAGTCCGCACATGGAAGCCAGCGTCCCGCTGTTTCTGGCATCCTGGGTCACCGGATTGTATTCATATAATTCTCCGGTGGAAAAACTGCCCGGATATCTGCCTTCCATAAACTGTATCATATACTGTTTATGACGTTCCGGGTCCAGTCCCAGTCCCTTTAAAATTTCTTTCTCAAATCCCCATCCAATGTCATCGTGGCAGCGCACATAATTAATCCATGTGCCGCTGTCCGGTATTCCATAGTCGATGGACAAAGAGCGCTCCATCACCCGAACGTCACGGGTGGCCAGAGAATTCCAGAGAAGCACCATAAAGGAAGCATTGTACATCACGTTGCATTCCTTCATTTCCTGGTTTCCGAAATATTTGACAATTTCAAAAGGCTCCACAATGGCTTCTCCCAGGAATACCACGCCGGGACACACCTGCTGCGCAATTTCATACATCATGCCCAGCAATTTATGTACATTGGGATGGTTCATACAAACAGTTCCCAGTTCTTTCCACATGTATGGTATCGCATCCAAACGGAAGATGTCAACCCCTTTGTTGGCAAGGGTAAGCATTACCTCCACAATCTTGTTGAATACCTGAGGATTTTTGTAATTCAGATCCCACTGGAATTCATAAAACCGGGTCATTACGAATTTCTGAAGATCCGGATACCAGGTAAAATTCCCCGGAGCCACTCCCGGAAAAATTTCTGTCATGTGCTTCTCATATTCTTTGGGGATCGTGTCGTCATCAAACATAAAATACATGTCGTCATAGTCGTGATCGCCTTCTTTGTATTTCTGTACCCAAAGGTGCTCTTTTGCCGTATGGTTCAGCACAAAATCAATACAGGTGCGGATTCCCTTTTCTTTTAAAAGCTTCATCACCCGCTCTAACTGCTTCATGGTTCCGAACTTGTCGTCCACCATCAGATAATCTGACACTGCATAGCCGCCGTCGTTGTTCCCTTCCCGGGATTTTAACAGAGGCATAAAATGCACATAGCTAATTCCCAGTTCCGCCAGATAGTCAATCCGCTGCTCAAATTCCACCAGATTATTGCTGAACCGGTCCACATACAGCATCATACCCACCATTTTTTCTGACTGATACCAGTGATTGCCGTCTTTGTCTGATTTTTTCAAGGCGGCGGGGCGTTTCTTTTTGGCATGTTCTATGATGGACATCAGCTGTCCCCAGCGGTATTCCGTAATCTCATTTCTGCCATAAAGCTCATAATAGCTGTTCTGCAAGTCCATACCGTATGTTCTCCTTTCTGAAATATTATGTGATTCACACATAGCCTGTAAATGCGCGCATACAATATCCAAAACACACATATACAGGCTATGGCTGAACTTTTACCCTTTATATTTCTTTTCCTGGAAAACAAAAGCTTTCCCAGGGTGAATGGCTGCGGGCCCCGCCCAGGAGCAGGCTGCACAGCATGCACATTCACTGTAAAACAAGAATTATTTTACGGCTCCGTTAACTACACCGTTGATAATCTGCTTCTGACATACAATGTAGAAAATCAGAATCGGCAGCAATGCCAGCAGATAAGATGCAAACGCCAGGTTATAGTTGGTTCCGAACTGTGACTGGAAATTCAACTGTGCCAACGGAAGGGTATTCACGTCGCTTCCTGACATAATAACCAGCGGAGTCATAACGTCATTCCATGTGCTCATAGCGGTAAGCACTGCCACGGTTGCATGCATGGGTTTCATATTCGGGAAAATAATTTTCCAGTAAGTCTGCCATATGCCCGCACCATCCACACAGGCTGCTTCCTCCAATGCCATAGGGATATTTTTCAGGTATCCGGAATACAACATAATATTCATAGGCATAAAGAACACCACATACAACACGATAACGCCAAACCGGTTTGCAATTCCCATCTGAGAAGTCTGTTTTACCAGAGGCATCATCAGTACTGCAAAAGGTACAAACATACCGCTTACAATATAGAAATAGGATATTTTAAACACTTTCAGCTTCGCCATTTTTCTTCCAATGACATAACCTGCCAGAGAGTGCAGTAAGATACAGATGATTACCGTTGCTCCGGTAAGCAGCAAACTGTTGCCCAGGGAACGCCAGAAATCCGTTACCCGCATTGCTTCTGCAAAATTGCTGAAACTCCAGCTGGATGGAAAGCCCAATGCTCCTGCCACGTCATTTGTCATTTCTGAAGGCTTCTTAAATGCAATGATCACTGTCATATAAATAGGAAATAATATGGTAAGACAGCCAATTGCCAACAGTATATTGATCACATTATTTACGGTCTTGCCGCCGACTGCTCCTTCGCTTCCTT
This sequence comes from Lachnospiraceae bacterium, assembly GCA_910575555.1. Lineage (GTDB taxonomy): Bacteria > Bacillota > Clostridia > Lachnospirales > Lachnospiraceae > Petralouisia. The sequence goes on from CAJTFX010000001.1 coordinate 295,439, forward strand.
TGGTTCCTTTTTTTCCCATTATAACTGCTCCTCCTTACCTCCTAAGAATCTCATCTGCAGGAACGAAATTACTACGATCACGATAAAGAATACAAATGCATTCGCACTCTGGAATCCAAACTGTCCGCCGCTCATACCATTGTTGTAAATCAGGTAAGAAATAGATTCTGTACTCTGGGACGGACCACCCTTTGTCAAGGACATAATCTGGTCAAATACCATCAGCGCATTCTTCATACACAGCACCAGGTTAATGCTGAAGAACGGCAGGATCAACGGGAAGGTAAGGTTCCAGAATTTTTTCCATCCGCTGACGCCGTCAATCATTCCCGCTTCATAAACTTCCGCCGGAACGGTCTGCAGTCCTGATATGTAAATAATCGTATTCATTGCAATTCCCTGCCATGCGCCTACAATCACAATGGCAAACCATGCGGTTTTGGTGCTTGCAAGCATACTGTTCTGGAGAAAACCGATTCCGGTTGCTTCTCCCACTGCCGGAAGGATGTATGTAAATACAAAGCTGAAGATATAACCTACAACCAGTCCTCCCAATATATTCGGTACAAAATAAATTCCTCGTAACGCACTTTTTCCCCGTATTTCACGATTTAATCCCAAAGCAAGGATTAAACTGATAAGATTGACCAAAATGGTCATAACTACTGCATACTTAAAGGTAAACAGATAAGATTTTCCTACACGCAGGTCTGTAAACAAATCTTGGAAGTTTCTAAGACCTACCATATCGTAATCGCCGTATCCTCTGTAGTTGGTAAGGCCGTAATAGAAGCCTTTCAACAGCGGAAGGGTATTAAAAAGGAAGAACAGAATCAACACAGGAATCAGCATCCCAAGAAAAACCTTATCGTTTTTAGTCCATAATTTATCTCTCTTTCCTTCATTTCCCACGGTCTATTCCCCCTTTTCCTGATATTCTTTTACTTTACTGATAATATCCTTGTTGTATCTGACCCATTCTTTGTCAAATCTGGTAAGGAATGTGTCCAGCGCATTGTCTTTATTATCAAACAGATATGTCTGAATCATAGCGTCCACTGCCATCTCCGTAGGATAATGGTGGTCCTGATAGTCAGCAACAATTCCATTCTCTATGTACTCTTTCATGCCGTCCAACTCCGGCGCAATGGTAAAGTCACCTTTCTTGCAGGGAACTGCACTCTGATCGTCCAGATATGCCTGAACATTTTCATCTTCTAACAGAAATCTTAATACTTCGTAGGCTTCCTCTTTGTGCTCGCAATCTTCCATCACACAGAACATCAAATCGTTACCGGAATTCAGAATATTTTCATCTGCATTGCTGCTTGCCGGGAACACAAATGAATCAATGTTCATATCCGGGTTTACGGATTTAATCTGAGGAATTGCATAGTTACCAATCACGTACATGGCTGACTGTCCTCTTGCAAACGCCGTACAGGCATCGTTATAACTGAAAGCCACCGGATCAGACTGTCCATATTTCAGAAGTTCTTTATCTTTCACTGCAATTTCTTTATATGCTTCTGAAAATGTAGCGTTGCCGCTGTTCACCTGATATGCAATATCGGTTGCGCATAAGTTTACTGCAATTGCGTTCCACGGCGCAAGACAGGTCCAGGTATCTTTATATCCGAAATACAAAGGCTGGATTCCTTCTGCCTGTATGGTTTCGCAAAGCTCGTTAAACTCTTCCCATGTGGTGGGAATCTGCCAGCCATGCTCCTCAAACATATCCCTGTTGTAGAGCACACCTGCCGCATTCGCCATGTAAGGCACGGCATAAACACCTTCCTGGGGAACATATTCCAAATCTTTATTAGTAGCAAGGTAATTTTCTTTGATGTCCGCAAGGCCATCAAAATCGGAAATGTCCATTAACATTTTGGCATCCAGGAAATTGGAATAATTGATGTCTCCGCCAATCCCGATAATGTCAGGGTTGTTCTCACGGATAAATCTGGTCTTTAAAATTACCATGGCATCATTGGGAGAATCAATCACCAGCTTGATGTTGTCGTGAGTTGCGTTGAACTTTTCTTCCAGGGCTTCAAATGCGTCTACCGCCTCTGGCTTGTAATGCACCAGTTCAATCACTACCTTCCCGTCCGCATCGTCATTCTTGCTGCCGCAGCCACCAAGCAAAAGCCCTGAGACAGTTGTCACAGCAAGGAATAATGCCATTAATTTTTTCTTTCTCTTCGCCATTTTCTACCTCCTCGTCTTTTTCAACAAATTTTCTGTTAGAACCTTGCTTTTTGTATTCTTGATTTTATTTTGTTATGTTTTGTTTTGCAATATATTATGTGCATAACCAATTTTTTATACAAATTTTAGAAATAATTTATGTATAATTTATACAAAAAATTTCTCTTAATAAATATTTTATTTTCCCCAAACAGGACATTCGGCCTTATGGCCGCTTCCGGCATATCATTCTTACCAAAATTCACGCAAAAACAGACAGAAGATCCCGGTTCTGTCCTCTGTCTGTTTCTTATCATAACTTCTCTTTTGCGTATCTTCTGCCAGTTACCTGCTGATATTTCTCACGCTTTCCCTGACGATCAGCTCCACCGGCAGTTTAAAAGATTTGGCGACAATTTCTTCCCCTTTAATCCGCTGCATCAACAGCTTCACCGCCTCTTCTCCCTTCTCTGCCACAAACTGGCGGACTGTGGTCAGCATCGGGCGGCTCAGCCTGGCATATACATTATCGTCAAATCCCGCCACCGAAATATCCTCGGGCACCTTAAGCCCTTCTCCAAAGAAAATACTGATGGCTTCATTGGCCAGAAGATCTGAAACTACAAAAACCGCCGTATATCCTTCCTTTTTAGCGTTATTGGCAAAACTGCGCAGCGCTTCCCGCCTGGCATGACGAGCGTCCGGCAGATAATAATAATCCCTGTTGTTATAGGCAATCCCATAGCTTTCCAGAGCGTCGCAATAGCCCCGGAACCGCTCAAAGGTACTTGACACCGGACTTTTTTTGTCACAGAAAAACCCAATTCTGCGATGCCCCTGTTTCAGCATATATTCCGTGATTTCCCTGCCGCCCTTATAATCAGCAATTCCCACATTGTCATAATTCCCCTCGCCGCAGTCTACAAAAACCACCGGCTTTCCCACTCTTTTTACAAAGTCTTCACACTCCCAGGGATGGAACCCCACTACGATCCCGCCCTCAATATTACGTGCCTGAAGCTTACGGCAAATTTCTGCCTCTTCTTTTGGAATTCCGCATACCGGATACCTGCCGGACTCCTGCAGTTTAATGCAAATTGCATTCAGCAGTTCCGAACAGAAGGGGTCCATAAAAACATTTTCTTTCGAACTTAAAAAGAAATCCACAGATATCAGCTTTAATGCCTTACCGTGCTCTTCCTGATGGACTGCCTTCTGAAACCCATACTGGATCAGCGCCTCTTCAATTTTCTGCCTGGTCGTATTTGACATCTTTTCTGTATGCCCATTCACAACATTTGATACTGTCGTTGGACTAAAACCCAATATTGATGCAATTTCTTTAATTGTAATCATAATATCCCCCGAATTCCTGCCAGTGGAAAAGTACTACATCCGTTCCGGCGCTTCAAATCCCAACACGTCAATACAAATCTCCAGCGTCCGCTTAGTCAGCTCTAACAATCTGATATACCCCGCCTGAACCATTTCGTCCTGTTCTTTCATAATATTGGTCTCATGATAGAAATGGTTAAAGGCATTGGCAAGATCATAAATATAGGCGCAGACCTTATGGGGCGCAGTTTCGGCAAATGCATTTTCCATCATGCCGTTAAATCTGCTGAGTTCTGACATCAGAGCCTTCTCACTGTCAGAATGAGCAGGAAGAATCCGGGCCTGCTCCGGTAAGGATTTCTCTGTCTGATAGTTTCTCAGAATAGACTTAATCCTTACAATGGTATATAAAATATAGGGGCCTGTATTTCCTTCAAAAGAAGTAAAACGGTCAATATCAAAAATATAATCCTTCGAAGCCTGATTTGACAAATCACCGTATTTAATGGCTGAAAGAGCCACTACCTTGGCTGTCTCCCTCCCTTCTGTCTCTTCTACCGTATGGTTGTCCGCAATTTTTTGGTACATCTCCTCATTAATCCCCGATACCAGATGTTCCAAACGCATCACGCCTCCTTCCCTTGTTTTGAAAGGTTTGCCGTCCTTGCCGTTCATGGTGCCGAACCCCAGAAACTTTAATTCTGTTTCCGGCTTCACCAGACCGGTTTTCCTTGCGCAGCGGAATACCTGGGTAAAATACAGCTCCTGCCGTTTGTCCACCACATAAATAATCTCGTCCGGATGATAGTCTTTCATCCGCCACACAATGGTGGCAAGATCTGTTGTATTGTAAAGAGATGCTCCGTCTGATTTGAGAATCATACAGGGAGGAACCTCCTTGGCATCCGTTTCTTCCTTCACATCCACCACCAACGCCCCCTCGCTGATGTAGGCAAAACCATCGTCTTTCATCTTCTGCACCATGTCCGGAATAAAGGGCTGTGCGTCCGATTCCCCTTTCCAGAGCTCAAAGGATACGTTCAGGTTCTCATAATTACGTTTCAAATCGCTGACAGATACGTCTAAAATATGGTTCAGCAATGCGCCGTACCCTTTCCTTCCGTGCTGCAGTTCATAAGTGGCAGTCATAGCCGCTTCTTTATAGGCTTCATCTTCTTTGGATTTTCCGCTGGCTGTTGGGTAAATCTCCTCCAGTTCTGAAATGGTAAAGGGGGGCTCTTTGGGATATTCTCCCTGGTAGTTCTCGTCAAAATACACAAGCTCCGGCTTCCGTTCCCTCAGTTCTGTGATAATCAGCCCCATCTGAAGCCCCCAGTCTCCCAGATGCACGTCTCCAATCATGTTATGGCCCATAAATCTGCCGATCCGTTTCACGCTCTCCCCGATAATCGCCGAACGCAAATGCCCCACGTGCAGCGGCTTGGCCACATTGGGCCCGCCGTAATCTATCATAATCGTCTTAGGCGCTTTGCATTTCTCACAGCCCAGACGCTCTTGGTCAGATTCCATTTCCCGCAGATATTCCGCCAGATATTCCGGATGGATCTTCAGGTTCAAAAATCCCGGCTTCACCGATTCCGCAGACGCAAAAATTCTGTTTCCCGCCAGGCTCTGTGCAATCTTGTCAGAAATCAGGAAGGGAGCGCATTTATACTCCTTTGCAGCTGCCATAGCTCCGTTGCACTGATATTCACAGAGATCCGGCCGGTTCGACAAGGTTACTTTGCCGTATTTTTCTTCATACCCGTTGGCTTTCATTGCTTCCATAACTTCTTTGCTGATAATGTCTAATATCTTTTCCATCGTTCTCTCCTGTTGCTCTTGAGTTCTTCTGCAATCCCCTCTGACACCCTGGGAATTGCCTCTTTCTTCTTATTTATATATAATAACAAAAAGTGGGTAAAATGTCACCCACTTTTTCGATTTCTAATGATACTTTAGTCCTATCGCTATATTTTTCAGTTCAACTATGCAAAAAAATTCTCTGCCAGGGTAAATGTTCCCACACTCCCCACACTTCCAGTCATAAAGATAGTTCCGTCCTCCTCCATCTCAATCAGCAAATCGCCGCCCTGCATGTGCACCGTCACTTTATCATCCACCAGTCCCATCCGCCTGGCTGCAGCTGCTGATGCGCAGGCGCCTGTGCCGGAGGCAAGGGTATAGCCTGCGCCCCGCTCATAAATCTCAATGGCAATATTCTCCCGATCTGTCACTTTGCAAAGCTGCATATTCATCCGATTGGGAAAATAGTCCGAACTCTCCACATAAGGCCCCAGTTCTTTTGCTTTTCGGGGAGTTACCTCCTCCATCATAATCACGCAATTGGGATTTCCCACAGACAGACAGGTGGTATTATAATCATTGTCGTGGAACCTTAAATGGGCATTCACAATCTCTCCCTCCAGTCCCGCCAGAGGCATTTCTTTGCCTGCATAGGCAGGTTTTCCCATATTCACCCGCATCACATTGCCGCCTGGTTCCACAAATTCAATTTCCACATCTCCCGCCAATGTATTCAGGATAAATTTCTGCTCCGTCACATATCCTTCATCCAACAGATACTTTGCAAAAATTCCCACGCCGTTGCCGCTTTTTTCTGCTTCCGATCCATCGGAATTGAAAATCCGCACTTTTATTTTGCCTTCTTCCATCAGAGGCCCGTATAAAAGGCCGTCCGCCCCTGCGCCGAAATTCCTTCGGCAAAGGCGCTCAATATTCCGTGTCTGAAGCTCCAAATCATTTTTATTGGGGTCCAACACCAGATAATCGTTTCCAAGCCCGTGATACTTTTTCATTGTGATATTTTTTTCCATACCGTTCACCCTTTCTCTGCCTGCCGCAATCTCTCCATTCAGACTATGCCTGAAGTTCCGTTTTCATTCTGATCCTATTTTAACTCTTTCTTTTTGCATATCATAGAGAATAAATTGCTTGAAATATTGCAAAAAATGCGGTATATTAAATAAAAAGGAGGTCATTATGGAAGATATATCACAAATCAGCAATGAGATGCAGACGGGATACCTTCATCAGAACTTTCGTCTGTTTCATCTGAAGGACAAAAAGAATCAGGAATTTGAATTCCATTATCATGATTTCAATAAAATTATTATATTTTTATCAGGCAATGTCACCTATCTGGTGGAAGGAAAAGCCTACGACTTAAAACCCTGGGATATCCTGCTCATTAACCATCATGACATTCACAAGCCTGTGATCGACCCGGAAACCACCTATGAGCGGGTAGTTTTGTGGCTGCAGCCGGACTATATCAAAGCCCAGGCGGATCATGCCTGTGATCTGACCCAGTGCTTTACCGCCACCACGGAAAAAAGTTTTAATCTGATCCGGCTGAACCCTGCGCTGCAGACAGAAATCCAGACATTGCTCCAACAGTTGGAATCTTCTCTGGAAAGCAGGGAATTCGGCCATGAACTCTTAAGTCATTCTTATTTTCTGCAGTTTATGGTCTATTTAAACCGGGTGTTTCTCCCTGAAACATACCAGTTAGATGCTTCCGCTTCCCGCTATGATCAGCAGATTACAGAGATTTTAACTTATATCAATACCCATCTGGGCGAAGATTTATCCAATGAATCCCTGGCAGATCGCTTCTATGTCAGCAAATATTATTTAATGCACAAATTTAAAGAGACCACCGGCTATACCCTGCACAGTTATGTCCAGCAGAAACGTCTGTTACATTCTGCGGATCTGATGCGGGGAGGCACCCCTGTCCTGAAAGCCGCCGCCCTATGCGGTTTCTCAGATTATTCCACTTTTCTGCGGGCTTTCCGGAAATTTTACGGGATCTCTCCGAAAACTTTTTCACTTTCTGCTACTGACGGATATAAATTCCCTGTTGCTCAATAAAATCTTCCAGTTCATCCTGGGCGTCCTGGGACCAGGTTTCACTCAGAGGCATTTGTTCCCTCTGAGTCTCCCGGGGCGGTTTTTCTGCCTGCTGTTTTCTTACAGCTGTCTCGTTCATCATTCTGCTGTTACACCTTCTTCCTGCAAACTACCGGCTTCTTCCGCGGAAACGCCCGGCTCACCATCTGTTTCACCATCCAAACTGCTATCTTCAGCAGCCGATACAATGTGCTGCGCAGCTTCTGCTTCTCCTGCGGACTCATGGAGCAGATTCTCTTCTGGTACAGGTACTTCCACCGGAGCGGCTTTCTGCTCCACCTGTACAGCGTTGGCAGATATAATACTTTCCAGCTGTTTGCTTTTCTCACTTAAAATCGCCTCTACTCTTTCCTGGGTAACATCATCCATAAGCTTCTTTCCGGTAGCGTCCATTCCTGTTTCCAGCTGTTTCTCCAACATAGCCTGTTCCGCCAACAGCCGCTCAATCTCCATGGCCTGTTTTTTCTTGGCTTCGTCCTTAAACTGCTTCACCAGCTGTTCTGCGGCTTCGGTTCTGTCCTGTTTTAATTTCTGGGCTTCTTCCTGACGTCTCCGATCCAGTTCTGCCTGACTGGTATATACGATATTTCTGCGTTTTACAATGCTTCTTGCAATTCTTTCTCTGTCATTTCTCTTATCTATTGCATCTTTCATAATCTTTCTCCCATAAAATTTTTCTTTATGAAATGTGGCCCTGGGGGAACCTTTTGGGGAAAAGGGGAGCCAGGGGGGGGGTGGGAAAATCATCAGGTCTCCTCCCAGCGAAGCTGGGTCCCTCCTCATGATAAACATCAGGGCTCCTCCCAGCGAATTTGGGTACGGGACGAATCATCAGGTCTCCTCCCAGCAAAGCTGGGTCCCTCCTCATGATAAATTATACCACGAAAATTTGTTGAATAAAAGTGGCAAATTACGTGCATTCTTTTAATACATCGAATTAGCGCATCAGGCTAGACTAATTACATCAAACTTTCCGGAGGTAGCATCATGGCTGCATATAAAGTAGAGATTTGCGGGGTCAACACAGCAAAACTCCCTGTATTAAAAGAAGAAGAAAAAAGCGACTTGTTTTCCCGCATAAAAGCGGGGGATCAAATGGCGCGGGAAACTTACATTAAGGGCAATCTCCGCCTTGTTTTAAGTGTAATCAAAAGATTTTCCAACAGTAATGAAAATGTGGATGATTTATTCCAAATCGGCTGTATTGGATTAATAAAATCCATCGACAATTTCAATCCTGACATCGGCGTAAAATTTTCCACTTATGCAGTTCCCATGATTATCGGCGAAATCAGGCGGTATCTCAGGGACAATAATTCTATCCGGGTCAGCCGTTCTCTCAGAGATACAGCTTACAAAGCAATCCACGCAAGAGAGCTGTTGTCCAAGGAACTGTCCAGAGAACCCACAATAGAAGATATTGCCAAGGAAATTGAGATTCCCAAAGAGGATATCGTATTTGCCTTAGACGCCATTCAATGCCCGGTCAGCCTCTATGATCCAGTCTACACAGACGGCGGCGACACCCTCTATGTGATGGATCAGATCAGCGACAAAAAGAACAAAGAAGAAACCTGGGTGGAAGAGCTTTCTTTAAGCGACGCCATGAAACGGCTGAATGAACGGGAAAATTATATCATCAAGCTGCGCTTCTTTGAGGGTAAAACCCAGATGGAAGTGGCTGAAGAAATCCACATCTCCCAGGCCCAGGTCAGCAGACTGGAAAAATCTGCCTTAAAAAATATGAAAAATTATCTGTCTCTTACTCCCACTTATCGCAGAGAGAGTTAATCTGATCTGCAAATTTTCCAAGCTCTTTGTTGGGACGCCCTTCGGACTTGCGGATGAGGGCAAGCAGCCGTTCTCCAGCCGCCAAAAGCCTTGCAAACACGTTGGAAACGGCGCGTTCTTTCGTCCTGCGCACTTTCTTTTCCCGGCTTCCCTGAGCCAGACAAAGATTCGTTTCCAAATCATAAACATCCCCGCTGTAGGGCGCTGTGGCCTCCAGCCCGGTTTCTCTGGAAATCAGGGATGCAAAAGTATCGCAGACACGATCCTCACCGTGTACCACAAATACCCTTTTCGGCGTCTCTCCGAATGCTTTCACCCATTCCAGAAGATGCTGCTGATCCGCATGGCCGCTGATTCCGGCCAGATTTTTAATCTTTGCGCGTACCTCAATGGTTTCGCCAAACAGCCTTACTTCTCTTCCGCCGTTCAGAAGAATATTGCCCAGAGTTCCCGGCACCTGATATCCCACAAAAAGAATGGTGGAATCCTCACGCCAGAGATTGTGTTTCAAATGATGGCGGATTCTTCCGGCCTCGCACATACCGGAAGCTGAAATGATCACAATGGGCTTCTGGATGAAATTTATCATCTTGGATTCCTCACTGGAAACTGCCACCTTAAGCCCTGGAAAACGAATGGGATTCTTTCCCTTGCGTACCAATTCCAATGCTTCGTCATCAAAACACTCCCGCACATTCTTGTGAAAAATACTGGTTGCCTCTACTGCAAGCGGACTGTCAATATATACTTCAAAATCAGAAAATTCCGGCAAAAGATTTTCCGTTTTTATTTTCCGGAAAAAGTACAGCATTTCCTGAGTTCTTCCTACGGAAAAAGCAGGAATTACAAGATTGCCTCCTCTGGCAAAAGTTTCCTGACACACAGCTGCCAGTTCTCTTGCATAATCCGGCGGATCTTCATGCAGACGATCCCCATAAGTGGACTCCATAATCACATAATCCGCTTCCCGGATATACTGAGGATTGCGGATTAACGGCTTATTTCCATGGCCGATATCACCGGAAAATGCCAGTTTTACCTGTTTATCCCCTTCCGTCCCCCAAATCTCAATACTGGAAGATCCAAGCAGGTGACCGGCGTCCACAAACCGAATCGTAATTTCCGGACACAGCGTAATAATCTCTCCATATTCACATGGAATGAAATGATCCAGTACTCCGATGGCGTCCTCCATTGTGTACATAGGCTCCACCTGGGGTTTTCCCGCACGTCGTCCTTTCCGGTTCCGCCATTCCGCTTCAAACATCTGAATGTGGGCGGAATCCTTCAGCATAATGTTGCACAATTCTGTCGTTGCTCTGGTGGCATAGACTTTCCCCCGAAAACCATGGCTGTACAATAGCGGCAGCAGGCCCGAATGGTCAATATGCGCATGCGTAATCAGAATATAATCAATTTCGGCTGTTTTCACCGGAATCTCCTGATTCTCATACAAATCCGGCCCCTGCTCCATGCCGCAGTCTACCAGAAGATGCACATCCCCCATCATAACATAATGACAGCTTCCGGTTACCTCATGGGCTGCTCCCAAAAATTCAAGCTTCAAATTACCATCTCCTTTGTGTAAAAATATATATGTGTAAAATAAAGATTTATTATGTTTTTAAAATATCATTAAGGGGGGGGATTGGCTGTGATGCGAATCGTCAGGACTCCTCCCAGCGGAGCTGGGTTCCGGACGAATCATCAGGTCTCCTCCCAGCTAAGCTGGGTCCCTCCTCATGATAAATTATACCACATCTACTCAAATTTTACGATTTCTTTTTTTAGGCGTTTCATGATCTTTTTTTCCAGACGGGAAATATAAGACTGGGATATTCCGAGCAGGTCTGCCACTTCTTTCTGTGTCATTTCCTCGCCCTGAGGGCTGTTTAAACCGAACCGCAGCTCCACAATGGTGCGTTCCCTGTCTGACAGTTTTGCCACTGCTTTTTTCAGAAGATTCTTCTCTACTTCTGTTTCGATATCCCGATAAATAATATCTTCATCTGTTCCTAAAATATCTGACAGAAGAAGCTCATTTCCATCCCAGTCCACGTTCAGGGGTTCGTCAATGGATACTTCCATTCTGGTTTTGTTATTCCGCCTTAAATACATGAGGATTTCATTTTCAATGCACCGGGAAGCATAGGTGGCAAGCTTGATGTTTTTGGTGGGATTAAAGGTATTGATTGCCTTTATCAGACCTATGGTGCCAATGGAAATCAAATCCTCCACACCGATTCCCGTATTGTCAAATTTCTTGGCTATGTATACCACCAGACGCAGATTATGCTCAATCAGCACGCTTCTGGCATTTTCTGACTCATCTCCGGCAAGCATCTGGATGCACCGGTTTTCCTCCATCGTTTCTAGCGGCGGCGGCAGAATTTCCGCGCCTCCGATATAGTGGATATCCCCTTTTTTCAATAACAGCAGATTCCTGATATTCGGGATCAGCTTTAACTGAAAATGCCGCGGTATTGTGATTTTTATATACATCATCGTCCTCCTTTAACTCTCCATACTTTTTCCGTTTAATATCACATCGCATCTGTCATTCTGGAACAGTTTTTCCTCCGCCATGCCAAACACAGGCTTTTTCAGATACAGCGGATGGTTTTCCTGCATAATATACATTCCTTCCAAGGTAACCGCCTCCAAAAGCCCCGATTCCTGTCCCAGAGAATGATAGGGAATCAGCCGCACCGGCAGCTTTCCCTGCTGTACCTGTTCATTTAAAATTTCCTTTTTAATAATATGTACCGGCCTGCCTACCAGAGGGTCTGTCAGCAGATTGCCTGTATCATAAAAACCCTTTACAGAAATATTCCCTTCCCCGGTAATCAGAAGAAGGTCATATACGGTCTCTTTTTCTCTTTTTAAATATCCCAGCATTTTTTCTGCCGCTGCAAGAATCAGCAGCGCACCTAAAAGATACCATACAAAGTGCACATTTCCTGACGTACTCTGCATAAGCCATTCCAATGCGCCTCCCAGAAGGATAAATGCCAGATAAGTAACAGCGTATTGACTGAGAAATTCTTTTTTCTTCCTGCTGCGGTAACATAGAAATACCATTCCGGGATTTACCAGAAAATGTACACAGATTTGATACCAGGTATAATCATCCCATACAAAAAAAAGGAGCATGGAAACAGCCGTTCCCGCAAAACTTCCCAATAACAGCCTCCCTGCCCGAATCTGCTGCTTCATAAGCTTTCCTGCAATCCAGAGCGCTGTACTGTCCATGGTAAAATTTGTCAGAAACCACACGTCTGCATATAGTTCATAGTTCACCTACACCCTCCTTTCCGAATATCGACAAATACAGTATAAACGGAAGGGGAAGATTTTTTTGTCAAACTGTTGTCCGCTTTGGGGAAAATTCTTTTACAGAAAACGACAAGGAGGGATGTTTTCAGAAATGGAGATCAGTTTGGAGGGGGTAACAGCAGGTTGAATTCAGCACGGAGAAAATTTTAAAAAAACAGACGGCAATTCCGGCCTGTCCTTCCTCACGCAAACCGGGCAGGGATGCGGTGAACTAACTGCGAACTGCGGCTGATACTGCAACGAACGTTTTATATTTGGATACGGACGGTACTACCGGATTGCCCTTTGACACACAAACTGGGCAGCGTTTTGGCGAACTAACTGCTAACTGCGTCTAAGGAGTTCCGGAAAGCCGTCACTCCTAAAACTCCGTAAGCAGTGGATTTCGCCTCCACACAATGCGCCCAGGAACCGTTTGCTTAGCCAAAGGGCAATCCGGTAGTTCCTGTGTATCGAAATATAGATTATTCGCTGTAGTACTAAGGAAATCAGGAAAACCTCCCTTCCCAAGTCTCCGCAAGCAGGGAATTTCACTTTCGCTAAATATGCCCGTCAATCGTCCGTTTAGAGGAAAGACAGGACGGAATTGCCCGGATTTTGAAAAATGTTTCTGCTGTGAATAAAAAACGTATTCAGAATCATATGTAAATCTTATTTTTTGTAATATCCCCAACAGTTTCACAATTATAATCACAATTCCCCGCCCTCAGGTAAAATCCCTTTCAAATATATAGCAAACAGTTTCTAGAAATGGAATTTTAGAAACGCTTTTTGAAAACCAGGCAATTCAGTCTGGTCCTTCCTCTAAGCAAACGGTTCACGGGCGTATTTAGCGGAGGCGAAATCCACTGCCTACAAAGACTTAGGAATGAGGGCTTTCCCGAATTCCTTAGCCGCAGTTGGCAGTTAGTTCGCTGCAGCGCTGCCCGGTTTGCGTGAGGAAGGACCGGACTGAATTGCCGTCCGTTTCCAAAACCCTTTCGCCAAAATAAGTTCTCAGTGAGCCTTGTACAAAATGTCTTGCTTGCCGTCCGTTTCCAAAAACCCTTTCGTCTTAAAAACAGCAAAAAAACAGCCATCCTGAATCAACATGGCTGTCTTTTCTATGTAATTTCTTAATACAATTTCTTTGCAAATCTATTTCCTTGTATTCTTCAAAAACTCCGGAATCTTAATATCCCGTTCCGGCACCGTGCTCTCCGGCCTTCTGGGCCTTTGGATTCCAAGAGTGGATGCCGTTACGCCCAGGTTCCCGGAACCTGCGTTGGATGATGACGGCTGATTCACTGACCCGTAAGGACTGGCCGGGCGGGTGACAGAGCCCAGGTTACTGGAGGTTCTTGCCGGAGTCGTCATTCTGGAAGGCGTATTCTGGGCATATTTCATGCTCGGCATTACCTTAGGCGCCGGAGCCGCGTCGCCAAGACCTGTGGCAATTACTGTTACAATTGCCTCATCCGTCATACTTTCGTCAAACTTGGCACCGAAGATAATATTTGCATTCTCGCCTGCCAAATCCTGCACATAGCTGGCTGCATCGCTGCCGTCCACAAGGGAGATATCTCCGGAAATATTGATAATCACATGGGAAGCGCCTGTAATGGTAGTTTCTAACAGAGGGCTTGCCACAGCAAGCTTCACTGCTTCTGTAGCCTTGTCGTCTCCCTTTGCCATACCGATACCGATATGAGCCATTCCCTTATCCTTCATTACGGTCTGGACATCTGCAAAGTCCAGATTGATCAATGCAGGTAAATTAATCAGGTCTGTAATTCCCTGTACCGCCTGCTGCAGCACTTCGTCTGCCTTTTTCAAAGCATCCGGCATGGTAGTCCTTCGGTCCACAATCTCCAAAAGCTTGTCATTGGGGATCACAATCAGGGTATCCACGCTTTCCTTTAAACGCTCAATGCCTCCCATGGCGTTGAGCATGCGGGCCTTGGCTTCAAAACGAAAGGGCTTCGTGACTACGCCTACGGTAAGGATTCCCATATCCTTGGCAATCTTTGCAACTACCGGTGCGGCTCCGGTTCCGGTTCCGCCTCCCATCCCGCAGGTTACAAACACCATGTCTGCGCCTTTAATCTCTGCGGTCAGTTCGTCAATGCTCTCCTCCGCCGCTTTCTGACCGATTTCAGGCTGCGCGCCTGCTCCCAGTCCCTTTGTCAGCTTCTCGCCGATTTGAACCAATGTAGGCGCCTTACAAAGCGTCAGCGCCTGCTTGTCCGTGTTGATTCCGATAAACTCAACACCGCCGATACTCTCATCAATCATTCTATTGACTGCATTATTTCCAGCCCCTCCAACACCAATTACGATGATTTTTGCACTGGAATCTGCCTCTGTTGTCATTATTTCAAGCAAGGTTCTTCCTCCTTTTATCCTCTATCTGAACTTTTCATTCTATATCCACTTTTAAACTCTTATACACTATACTATAATTTTTTGAAGAATTAATCAATAAGAAATTTTAATTTTATTGTATTTTTTTCAGTGGTATTTCTTTCTTTCCTGCAAAAATAACACAAATTTCGACAAATATATTCTATCCGGTTTTTTCAAAAGCAATATCTGTCGTGTGTTCCGTCCAGCTTTCCAGGTGCAGTGTGCCCTTCTGCCCGTCCAGCTTCGGCATAATATAAGAAAGCCTTACCACCTTCTCATTCAGATTTTGAGCCTGTCCAATCAGAACCGTAATTTCCCCATAGCTCAATGTAAAATTCCCTTCTCCTCCATATCTGACATTTTCCGGAACCTGTTCATATTTTTTCAGCATCTGCGTCAGCGACAACAGATTTTTCAAAATATCCTTGCCTTTGATCGGAAGTTTTTCATACAAAACAATTTGTTCCACATCCAGCCCGCTTATCACCGGAACGCCTTCTATCACTTCCGAGGACATTTCCACTACAAACCCGTCTTTGTCAAAGTAAGCATTCTGCCCCAATGCATCAATATAAACCCTGCCCAGCAATGCTTTCTCATATACTTTGATTTCCAGTGTCTGGGGTGATTTGAGAAAAACCTCCATGCTGTCCACAAAAGGCATTTCTCTAGGCTCCACAAACTTGTATTTAAAATAAACATACAGGCTGTTCCAAGAATATTCATCATCCAGCAGCCAGTCTTTCATGGCTTCGTCGGAATAATGTTCATTGCCGGTTACTTTTACCTTCTTCACCGTGAACAAGTTGATCACAATCAAAGCCGCTATCGCCAAAAAGAGCAAAATCATAAGAATTGTCAGCCCTATTGTTTTCCATCGCTTTTTCTGCTTCCGTTTTCCTCTTCCCATGTCTTACTCCTGTTCCAGATGAATTCCCCTTGACACGCTTAGCACCAGTCCGATTTCCGCTAACAAAAACAGCACCGATGTTCCGCCGTAGCTGATAAACGGCAGGGAAATCCCCGTATTCGGTATGGTATTGGTTACTACCGCAATATTCAGTATTACCTGTATGGAAATATGGGCCAAAGCTCCCGTGACAATCAGCGCCCCATACAAATCCTGCGCATTGCTGGCAATGACCATAAATCTCCAGATAGTAATTACAAACAGCAGAATTACGCTGATGGCGCCGAATAACCCCAGTTCCTCGCAGATAATTGAAAAAATCATATCGTTCTGGGCCTCCGGCACAAATCCCAGCTTCTGCATGCTGCCGCCCAGCCCCTTTCCAAAGAGTCCGCCGGAACCAATGGCATAAAGGCCCTGAAGCGTCTGATACCCCTTCTCGTATTTCTCCGGATTCAGCCAGATCCGCAGACGTTCCGCCCGGTAGGCTTCCATCATGATAAACACTGCTCCAAAAAGAATCACCGCCCCGCCTGCAATGAAAAACTGGGCGTATTTGGGACTTGCCACAAAGACCATGGAAATGGCAATTCCCAGTATAATAATTGCCGTACTTAAGTTTCCGATTGCCACCACGGCAACCATGGGAAGGACAATTGCAATTATTTTCACTAATGAAGAAAACTTGCCCATCTGTTTGGGCATTTTGCTGATAATTGTGGCCAGAAATACAATAATTGCCAGCTTTGCCGCCTCCGAGGGCTGAAAGCTGGTAAATCCCAGGTTCAGCCAGCGCTTTGCGCCGTTTAATTCATCCCCGATGAAAAGCACCAGGGTACATAACCCAAATGCCCCTATGTATGCAATCAGCCAGAAGTTTTTCCACACGCGGTAATCAATTTTGGAAACGATCACCATTGCTGCTATTCCCAAAGCGTCTGCCTGAAGCTGTTTTTTCAGATAATAGGCGGAATCCTTAAATTTAACCTGACCGTTGTATGCGCTTGTACTGTATAGCATGACCAGTCCGAAACAGATCAGAAAAAATACAATTAACAACAGCGTATAGTCAAAATAACGGATATTTTTTTGTCTTCTGTCTGCTTTTCCTTCTCTACCCATATCAGCACTCCTGACCTAGAATTTTACAGTTATTCCTCTAATGCCCTCGCCAGTTCCTTAAACATATTTCCCCGCTGCTCGTAATTTTTGAACATTCCCCAGCTTGCGCAGGCCGGTGAAAGCAAAACTGCGTCCCCGTCTTTTGCATGGTCAAAGCATACACTGACTGCTTCCTGCAGGCTGTCTGTAAGAATAATATCCTCCCCGGGATATCCCAGCCGGACTGCCGTATCCCTTATTTTCTCTCTGGTAGCTCCAAGCAGTACAAATTTCTTCACTTTTCCTTCAAAAGCCTGAATCCATTCCTCATACTCAGAATCCTTATCATATCCCCCTCCAATCAGTAAAGTAGGCCACTGCATGGCTCGTATGGCCTGAATTGCCGCATCCGGATTAGTTCCTTTGGAGTCATTGTAAAAACGAACGCCCCTTTTTGTCACCACATATTCTATTCTATGCTCCACCGCCGCAAAAGTAACCAGAACTTCCCTGATTTTTTCCAGGGAAACTCCCGCCATCCTTGCCATTGCCCCAGCGGCCATCACATTTTCATAATTATGTTTTCCCAGAAGCTGAAGCTCATGGACATTGCACAAAACCTCCCGCTCCCCCTGCCAGCTCCAGATAATTTCTTCTCCCTCCAGATACATGCCCTCCTTCAGCTTCCTCTGGCTGCTGAAAAATACGATTCGGGCTTTCACCCCGGCAGAAAACTCCCGCAGCGCAGCATCCTCGTAATTCAGAATGCAGACCTGATGTTCTCCCTGATTGGCAGTGATCCGCTCTTTTGCCTTCCGGTAATTCTCCATGGTGTGATGGCGGTTTAAATGATCCGGCGTAATATTCAAAATGGCAGAAACATCCGGGCAGAACCGGTGCACCGTTTCCAATTGAAAGCTGCTGATTTCCGCCACCGTGACAGAAGCTTCTGTGGTTTTTGTCACCAGACTGGTATAGGGAATCCCAATATTTCCCACCACCTTCACATCCAGGCCCGCATGCCGCATAATCTCTCCCAGCAGGGAAGTAGTTGTGGTTTTCCCGTTGGTTCCGGTTACTGCAAGGACCCTGCCCTTCTCAAACACGGCGGCAAGCTCAATTTCACCCCAGATTGCAAGTCCCGCCTCCTTCATCCGCTCCACATCCGGAATATCCAGAGGCACCCCGGGACTTAATATGGCAATGTCGCAGTCCAAAATCACATGCGCCGGCAGACAGCCGGTATAGATTTCAGCCTGTTCCAGTAAAGGAGATTTTTCTCTTATTTCCTCCGGCTTTTTCTCCTTACTGCCGTCGTAAAGCACAACCGGAAGATGATGGTTTATCAGAAGCTCTGCGGCTGCAATTCCGCTGATTCCAGATCCCATAACCAAAAATTTCTTTCCATCCAGATTCAATGTTATCCCTCCTAAAGCGCAAGCAGCCCAATCAGGCATAAAATAGCCGTAATAATGGAAAATACCGCCACTACCCTTGTTTCAGACCATCCGCATAATTCAAAATGATGATGTATGGGAGCCATGCGGAAAATACGCTTTCCCCCTGTTTTCTTAAAATAAGTCACCTGTATCATGACTGACAGAAGCTCTGCCCAGTAAATCAGCGCCACAATCAGAATAAAAATGGGCATCTGCAGCATATAGGCGGCGGAAGCCACAAATCCCCCCAATGCCAGAGAGCCGGTATCCCCCATAAAAACACTGGCAGGGTATACGTTAAAGAGCAAAAATCCCAGTAATGCCCCCACCACCGCACAGGTAACCGGTTCTATGCCGCTGTCTGTCCCGATTGCCACCACTGAAAAAAATGTTGCAATCAATACCGTTACACTGGAAGCCAGCCCGTCTAAGCCATCGGTAAAATTTGCGCCGTTTACGGTGCCCAGAATTGCCAGAAACATCACAGGGGCCGCCAGCCATCCCAAATCCAGATAGATTCCATGCTCGAAGCCTCCGGTAAAAGGAATCAGCATCTCAGAGGCTTTTTCTGTATATTGATTCATATAGAAAATAAACACAACGGTTACCAATATCTGTCCCGCCATTTTCTGCCAGGGCAGCAGCCCGTCGGAACGCCGCAGCACTACTTTCAGATAGTCATCCAGAAATCCGATAATGCCGAATCCCGCTGTCACAAAGAGAATGGGCAGCACTTTGGGGTAATCCTTCACATAAATCATGGAAGTCACCAGAATTCCGGCTAATATCATCAATCCGCCCATGGTAGGCGTGCCGGCTTTTTTCAGATGGGATTTCAGCTCCTCCCGCTCGGTCTGCCCCACTTTTAATTTTCTCAGCACCGGAATTACCACAGGCCCCAAAAGGGCTGTAATGGCAAAGGCAATCAATACTGGAATTACAACGCTCTGTGTCATTTTCTCTACACCTCTTCATCTCTACGATGTTTTATGCTCACCGCATCTTTCTTTTAATTTTCCTCTGAATCTTCCTTCGAATCTTCCTGTTTTGGAACCGCCTGCCGCTCAATTCCCAGATAAGGCAGTATATTGGAAAAAATCTCCTTTACCACCGGGGCCGCTATGGTTCCTCCATAATAAATCCCCTGGGGATTATTGATAATCACAAGCGCAAGCACCTGTGGGTCCTCTGCAGGGGCAAAGCCCAGAAAAGAAGAAATATATTTGTTGGCGCTTCTGGGAAGCGTCTGGGAAGTGGCTGTTTTGCCTCCGATAGAAAAACCTTCTATGTATGCCCGTTTTCCGCTTCCTTCAGAAACTACTTTTTCAAGAACGCTGCGCAGCGTCTCTGATGTGCTTTCGCTGACAATCCCTTCTTTCACATCATACTGCAGCGTCTCAATTAATTTGCCCTGATCATCCTTGACCGATACGCCAAAATGGGGCGTAATCCGGTTTCCTCCATTAATTAAGGAAGAAACGGTTGTGGCAAGCTGAATGGGGGTAACCTGAAAAGACTGTCCGAAGGAAATGGTGGCCAGTTCCACAGGGCCTACATTTTTCCTGTCATGCATAATAGTGGACGCCTCTCCCGGAAGGTCGATTCCCGTCCGGTTTAACAGGCCGAACTGTTCAAAATACTTATATACATTGTCTACTCCCAGCCGCAGGCCCAGTTCGATAAATACCGGATTGCAGGAATTCATAATTCCCTGGGTAAAATCCTCGGAACCGTGCCCGGTTCTTTTGTGGCAGTGGATTCTTCTGTCCTCCACCATCTTATATCCGGGGCAGAAAAAGTGATCGTTTAAAGATACCACTCCTTCTTCAAAAGACGCCGCTGTGGTAATTGTTTTAAATACAGAACCCGGCTCATAAGTATCATTGATACAGGGATTCCGCCACATCTGATTCAGTAAATCCTGTTTATTCTGTTCTTTCGGCTTCTTCTCTTCTGTTTTCGTTCCTTCCGGTTCTGCCGCTGTCTCTTCTGTTTCGGCTGATTCGGGTTCTTCCTTTGTTTCCGTCTGTATCAGGGTAAAAGGATCGTTTAAGTCAAATTCCGGCACATTTACCATTGCCAGGATTTCGCCGTTATCCGGCTTCATCACAATTACCGAAACCCCGTCTGCAGATTTTGCCTCCATTACTTTTTGGGCCGCCTGTTCACAGTACATTTGAATATTGTAGTCCAGGCTGACATGGAGATTATAACCGTCTACCGGTTCCTGACGCCGTTCACCTGCATTTTCAATTTCAACTCCTCTGGCGTCTGTCAGAGTGAGAATCTTGCCGCTTTTACCTTTCAGATAATCTTCATACAGAACCTCCAGTCCAATAATTCCCTGGTTGTCGCCTCCGGTAAATCCCAGTACCCGGGATGCCAGTGTGCCGTAGGGGTAATAACGCTTGTAATCTTCGTCTACTTTTACCCCTGCCAGTCCATATCCGCGGATGCGGTCACCCACCTCCTTATCTACATTAGACTTCACCCGCTCAATGGAGCTTACCTTTTCCACCCGCTTGCGAACCGTTTCTTCTTCCATTTCCAGTTCTTTGGACAACACCCGGATTACCTCCTCCGGCTCTTTCAACTGGCTGTGAATGACGGAAATTGTACATACCGTCCGGTTCGTGGCAAGCACGGTACCGGTAGAATCAATGATCTTACCTCTGGCCGCCTTGATATCCCGTTCCCGCTCATGCAAATCCTCCGCTTTCTGTCCGTAATATTCAGAACAGAAAATCATCAAATACACCAGTCTGCCCACAAGAATTGACAGCACCAGAAGAATCACCGTAAAAACCACTAATAGTTTCCTCCGGTTAAAGGTTTTATTGCGAAACATACTGTAACCTCACAACAATAATTACTATAATCTATTACAAAATTTATGAGGTTATGTACTGTTTTTCCACTTTCCTTATTCTCCCTGGGGCTCTTCTGCCCCTTCGGGCATGACACCTGGCACGCCCTCCGCCGGATATTCGGGGCCTCCCGGATCTGCCGGCGCGCCGCCGCCCTCCTGGGGCTGTCCTTCCTCCGGATTTCCTTCCTGAGGTCCTTCTTCCGGATTGCTGCCCTCCTGAGGAGTATCTCCTTCTCCCTGGGGCGGCGCATTATTCGCTCCTTCCTGGCCGTCTCCTCCAGGATTCTCTCCCTGGGAAGTTTCACCTTCTCCCGGAACCGGATTTCCTTCCTGATTGTCAGGATTTTCCCCTTCTTCTATTTCTTCATCCTGAAATACATTCAAATAAGGAAGAATCTCTGTAAATATTTCTTTCGCCAGTTCTGTGGCAAGCGCGCTGCTCTGCTGATCCAACGGTACGTTTGCCTCGTCGATTACCACATAAACCAGTACCTCAGGATTCTCCACCGGAGCAAAACCAATAAAGGATACCACATATTTCTTGTCATCCCTGTCTCCCTTCTGGGCAGTTCCTGTTTTACCGCCCATGGAATACCCTTCCACCTTGGCGCTTCTGCCGGTTCCCTCGGATACAGTGCTGTAGAGATACTGTTTCACAGTGTCACTGGTCTGCCGGGAAACGGTCTGTTTCAAAACCACCGGCTCTATGGTCTGCACGGTATTTCCATTGTCATCCACAATTTTCTTCACAAGATGGGGCTGATAATAATATCCCCCATTAATCAGGGAAGAAAACGCCGATGCAAGCTGAACCGCCGTTACATTGAAGTTCTGTCCGAAGGAATTAGTGGCCAGAGAGGTGGTGTTTGTATTTTCCAAAGTATAAATCAGGCTGTCGGTTCTGGCTTCTCCCGGCAGATCGATGTTTGTCTTAAGGCCGAAATTAAAGATATTCTGATATTTGTAGTAATCTTCTTTTCCGATATCCTCCGCCATATGCATCATTGCATCATTGCAGGAATTCATCAGCGACTGTTCCATGGTCTGGGGACCGTGTCCGGAACGCTGCACGCATCGGATATCATGGCCGCCGATTTTCTCAATGCCGTCACAATCGTACCATTCTCTGGTTTTGCCAGTTTCCAATGCAGTGGCCACCGTAAAAGGCTTTGCAGTGGAACCTGGTTCATAAGTGTAAGTCAGGCAATAATTCTGCCAGATTTCATTGAGCTTTTCCAGTTTTTCGTTCTCATTAAAGGACTCTGTTTCTTCTTCTGAATAATACAGAGATAAATCCCTGGGGTTGTTCAGATCGTAAACAAGACTGTCCGACATGGCATAAATCTCACCGTTCTGGGGATTCATGACAATGACTCCCGTCTGTTTGCTACCAGGGCCTTCTGTGACGCCGTCCCTGTATTTCTCCTGAAACGCCGCAATTTTTTCCTGGACAATCTTCTGAATATTCAAATCCAGTGTGGTCACAAGGGTATTGCCGTTGATGGGTTCTTTGATGGTTTTCTCAAAGTTGCTGTCAGAGTTCAGAAACCCGTACTGCCGGCCATTGATACCGTTTAAAATATCGTTGTAGTAATCCTCTAATCCGCCGATTCCCTCATTCCCCGAAGTGGTAAAGCCCAGAACTTTGCTTGCCAGCGTGCCATAAGGGTATTCCCTTTGGTATTCTTTCTCAAACCACACGCCCTGGACATTGGGATTTACCTTTTTTCCCTTTTTATTTACCTTCTCCACTAACTCCTGGAACTCTTTAATCTCTTTATAATACAGCTTTTTACGCAAAACAAAATAACGACTGTCTGGTTTCTCTGTCAGAGCAGCCATTACCTCTTCTTCCGTAACATCCGGGAAACATTTGGTCAGCGCCGCAATGGTAGGTTCTATATATTTCTTTACCTTTGTTTTTGTTTCCCAGTCATAAAATTCTTCATTCATCAGCTTACAGTCCAGAATCACATTATATACATCTACACTGTTTGCAAGTATGGTTCCTCTGGAATCCAGAATCTCGCCCCGCTGAAAGGGAATACTCTGACTTTCATATCCCTGCTGACTTAACACCTGCTTCTCGTATTCGTCGCCTTTGACCTGCTCAATATAAACCAGCCTTCCCACCAGACCGGCCAACATGGCCATAATAAACGATACCATTACCAGAAGCTTCTTTTTCATTCTTCTTGAAAACTTTAAAGGTTCCTGCTTTTTTTTCGGTCTTCTTTTTTTCGTTGCCAATCGTTATTACCTTCTTTATTTTGCCGGGATATCCTGATACTGATTCATGTAATCACTGGAATCCACTTCAAAATATATAATTTGATCTTTTCCAGGATAAACCATTCCCAATTCTCCTGTTGCTTTCTGGCGAATTTCCTCCAAATCCACAGAAGTGTCAATCCTCTTTTGTTCTGCATCGTTATCTGTCTTAAGGTTCAGCACTTCACTTTTCAGTGATGCCACACGCTTGATTCTGTTGGTAAGCTCTGACTGTAACGTCAGGTAAATTCCAGTAATTCCCACCATTACAGCCATGGCGGCTGCCAGAAACAGCACATAGCCCGGACTCATCTGAAGCGCTTTTTCCTGATTTCTTTTGGCTGCCGCCCGAAGCGCCCGCTTTCTCTCCCGCTGTTCTCTGTCTATTCTCTGTTTTTCCTTAAGCTGCCGATGGGTCTCCTCGCTTCGCCGCACCGGGTCCGGCTGCAGTTTTCTTACTGTATTCCCTTCTATATAACTTACAGTTTTTTCCTTACGCGCTGCATTCCCCTGCTGTCTCAATGCTTTCACTCCTATCTTTTCTATGCCTTACATCTTATGCCTTTCGAATACTCTCAGTTTCGCACTTTTCGCTCGTGAATTACATTCCAGTTCTTCTTCAGACGGCAGAACAGGCTTTCTGGTCACGGTTTTTCCCATTGACTTCTTCCCGCATACACAAACCGGAAAATCCGGCGGGCAGGTACATGGATGCTCACATTTCCGGAAAATGTTCTTTACAATTCTGTCCTCCAGGGAATGGAACGTAATGACGCAAATCCGTCCTCCCGGACTTAACAGCTCTGTCATATTCTCCAGAGAATCCTGCAACACCTCCAGTTCGCCGTTCAGTTCAATGCGAATCGCCTGAAACGTGCGCTTGGCAGGATGTCCGCCATTCTTCCGTACCTTGGCAGGAATCGCCCTTTTGATAATCTCCGTTAATTCTCCTGCTGTTTCAATCTCCTTCTCTTCTCTGGCTTTTATCATATGTTTTGCAATGTTTTTCGCAAATTTATCCTCTCCATAGTCCCGAATGATCCGGTACAACTCTGTCTCACTGTATGTATTGACTACATCTCTGGCCGTAAGCCTCTGACGCTGATCCATCCGCATATCCAGAGGCGCATCTTCCGTCCGATAGGTAAAGCCCCGTTCAGGATCATCCAGCTGATAGGAAGAAACTCCCAAATCAAGCAGAATTCCATCCACCTGTCTAATCCCGCGTTCTGACAAAACCTCCGGCATCTGCCGGTAATTGCTTCTGACAATCTCTGTTCTGTCCTGAAATTCTGACAGCCGGCCGGCCGCTGCTCTGACTGCATCTTCGTCCTGATCAATTCCAATCAGTTTCCCGTTTGGGGACAGGCGCCTGCAAATCTCATATGCATGTCCGCCGCCGCCCAGTGTTCCGTCCACATATATTCCATCAGGGTTAATCTTCAGGTATTCCATTGTCTCTCTTAACAGTACAGATTTGTGCCTGAATTCCATATATTCCCTTTCCGTTTCTTCTTATATTATTTCTTCTGTTTCGGCTCCTGCATCAACCATCTTCTCAAAGGCTGCATCAAATCGTAAGTCCCAGGCTTGCCATGTGCTCTGCGATTTCTTCCACATCATCGTATTCATTGGTATCCTGCCATCTGTCTTTGTTCCAGATTTCGATATGGTTCACTACGCCTGCCAAAACAACTTCTTTCTCAATTCCGGCAAATTCCCTGAGGTTAGCCGGAAGCAGTACACGCCCCTGTTTGTCCACTTCGCAGGTTGCTGCGCCTGCAAAGAAAAATCTTGCAAACTTACGGGCTTCTTTGGAGAACTGTGACACTTCCCTGAACTTGGTTTCCATAAGCTTCCACTCATCACTTGAATACACGAATAAGCATCCATCCAGTCCCTTTGTCACAACAAATTCATCGCCCAGCAATTCTCTGAATTTGGATGGAACTATCAGTCTGCCCTTTGTATCAACTGTGTGATTGTATTCACCCATGAACATAGACATCACCTTCTGCCAGAAAAGATGGGGGACTTACTTTGTGGGTATTGGCTGCACTGTCTTCCACTTATTCACCACTTATCACCCTTTTTTACCACTTCTCTCCACTTTTATTACATTCTAGCCTATCACAGACAAAAAAGCAATAGTAAATTTGTGAATTCCCCTGTACCTCCTGCCCCTCTTTTGAGGTCAGATATCTGCTAATCCCGCTGAAAACCTGGCTTTTTTTGTATTTTCCCACAAAAAAAGAAGGTAAATGAATTTTCATTTTCCTTCTTTTTATCCGCTGTGGGCGAAAGCCCCGCTTATTGACACCGTATAAGATTTGCTTTAAGCTTCTGCAATCCGAAGCATTTTCTCCATATCTGAGATCAATTCTCTGGAATATTCTTCCGCTGCCCGGCACACCTGCTCCGCTTTGGCGTAATCCTCACTGAACAGCGCGTTGATCACGTCAGAACCAAATCCATGGAACTTCTGATGCTTCTCAGCCAATCCGTCCCATATCTCGCGGATTCCCGGTATCTCCGGTGTAAAAGAGTAATAAAAGTGTCCGAATCCGCATTTGGTGGAGTCCAGCTGCAGAGGCACAATCACCCGCTCCCTGACCATCTTCTCCAGATTCTTAATCCAGGTGCGGTGCGCATGGATGGCATTCTGTACATATCTGCAGAATTCTGAATTCTTCATATGGAAAAAACTGTCAGCGGACATCGCGCCCATCTGTTTGACCGCAGAATCCAGAGTTTCCTCAATCTCCACAACCGGTTCGGTAGCCTTCATCAGCTCATTTCCGATGTCACGCATAAAATCTGTGCTGTTTCTCAGCTGATTCTCCATCTCGGCCATGGTACTGCTGATCTCTTCACTGACTGCTGCAAGAGAAGTAACAGATTCGCTGACCTTTGACACATGCTTTTGATTCTCATC
Organism: Lachnospiraceae bacterium; assembly: GCA_910575555.1. Lineage (GTDB taxonomy): Bacteria > Bacillota > Clostridia > Lachnospirales > Lachnospiraceae > Petralouisia. The sequence goes on from CAJTFX010000001.1 coordinate 321,937, forward strand.
ATTCAGTTCCCATACATTCCCAATCTTTCCTGTCATAGTTCCAAGCGCATCTATCGTATTGGTGGTGCTTCCGGCGCTCTTTTGAGACGCTCCCCGGATTCCTTCCACAAACTCGCCCATATCTCCAGTCAGCTTCTGGGTCTGTTCCGCCAAAGCGCGGATCTCATCTGCCACTACGGCAAATCCCCGGCCTGCCCGGCCCGCCCTTGCAGCCTCTATGGAAGCATTCAATGCAAGCAGGTTGGTCTGCATGGAAATAGACTCTATTCCGGCAATGACCTCATTCATATTATTAATCACATCTAACAGTTCATCCATATCCTTGCGCATCTCTTTGGATACTTCAATGGCCTGGGAGGAAAGATCCCGGATCGCGGTAAGCTCCTGCTGTCCCTTCTCTATCTTCTGATAAACCTCTTCCGTCTCTTCCGACACACGGATAATCGTATTGGTCAGCTGCTCCAGGGAATTATTTCCTTCCACCTCAGAATGATCTCCGGAAGCTCCGAAAATTACCTCTGTCGCTTTCGCCACATTATGGGATATTTCAAGAATCTTGTCAGTTTCATGCTGTACCGTTAAGTCCAGGGAACTGATCTGCATTACTGCCTTAAGATTCTTCTCAAGAATCTCTGAAAATTGATCTCTGCTATGTACCAGCCGCTGATAGATGCTGCCTAACTCCGGTTCTCCCGCATAATTGTCATCCCTCAGCTCTGAAATTGATTTCACCAGCTTTTTTGTTTTTCCAAGTCCCATATCATGCCCTCGTTTCTGAAATAATATTGCATTTCTTAATAAGATGGTATTCTCTCTATATTCTTTATCAAATATTGCCAAATGTCAATATTTTTTTATGATTTTTAACAGAAAAACAGAACTGAGTTCCGTTTCATCCCATCTCATGAACTTCCCTCAGCTCTGTCTCTCCCCTTGGAAGCGCCAACGGCCATGGGCGCCTCCCTATTCTGTTGTTGCTTCATTCAGCCGCTCTCTCTACAGCTGAACTTCCTCTTTGCACTGCATGTAGGTTTCGATCAGCTTGTCTAACTGAAGACTCATCTGATAGCATTCCGGCGTCCAGATGTTCTTCCCAGCCTCTACATCCAATGCTTTCCGTTTAATTTCAATCTCTCTCACCAGCTCTGACATATTCATCTTATGCTCCTTTTCTCCCCTCTTCCATATTGTATAATCTTTGGGAAAAAAAAGCAAACGAAAATCGCCATTTTTTTACAGGACATTTCGACATAAAACACTTTTTTTCGACAATTCCTCAGTTTATCAGCTGGCAGCAGCCATGGTCTGAGACTCAGAATCTCTTTTAATCAGCCGGATTACGGCCACCACCACCTGGTGGCACAATGTCACAATATGTCGACAGTCATCTTCGACAGAATTCTTCAATTTAACATAAGTTTCGTGAGCTTTCCTGATAAAATTACAAATATCTGCCGTGCTGTTTAAATTTACCACTGACAGGCGAACCCACTCACTGTTTTTCTCCGCCTCGCCGCTGGCGATGTATTCCTTCAGCCCCCGCTTCAGATGTTCTTCATAAATACAGTGATCTTTTAAATTCCCCGGATAGTGGGGATTGTGCGGAAAGGTAAAATAATCTGCTATGTAATGGATCACTTCTCCCAGGTTTCGGTAAAACACCCTCATATTAATCTGGGCGTTCTTCTGACGCTCCACCAGTTCCTCCAGTTCGTGCTGCACCTTGGGAAATGTTCCTTCCATTTCATGCTTTATGGTAATAAAGGAAGGTTTGCAGTCCGGCAGGATACTTCCTAAATAAAATGCCTTCTTGTGCTTCTGAAGCTCCTGTTCTCCTAAACTGTCAACAATGTATTTCGCTAATGATATATGAGATTTCTTTCTCAATGTTATCCTCCATATGCTGTCTGCTACCTGTGCTTCTTCCCGATTCTGCCTTCTATCTGCTTTTTAAGGCCTCTGTATGCAGGGATAGTTTCATTCCATGCAAAAACAGGAAGAAGAATGATAAACGCTACAGTTCCATTCTACTTCCTGTTTTCACATATTACAAGTATTTTTTAAAAATTCATATACTTTCCGTAAATTTTGACAAATTTTTACAATTTTGTCCCTGTTTACTCATACAGTCTGAACGTTCCGAATCTTTCTCTGGCTATTTGCAGTGACAGTCAAAGCTTGCGCACTCTGTTTCTCCACAACTGCATGCGTTGCTTCCGGCAATTCCGATCTCCTTCGCGCTGCACTTGCAGTTATCATTAAAGCCGCAGTTAGTGGCCCGGCACTTTACATCCGTTTCTTCGCTTGCGTGTCCCACAGAATTCATCATGGTTCCGGTTCTCTCCCGGAAGCTCTCGCAGCAGGTCTCATTGGATTTTGACGCGTCATGGCCTCCGATGGTAATGTCCTGTTTGGAACAGAGCTGTTCCTGGTTGTACATGCAGTTTTTCACTGAACATTTTAACTGAGTCATTTTAAATCTCCTTTCTTACCGCAACAATCATACAGCGGATGTTTCGCTTCTTTTTGCTCACCATCCGCTGTATTAGTATTTGAAAATTTAAAATGAATTATGCATGATATTTCCGCTTATATCATTTTTTGGGTTCTTCTGCCAGTTCTTCTCTGCGGATTTCCCTGGTGCGGATCTCTTTGCAGATCTGGTCAATAAATTCTCCCAGAGGCTTCACGCCCTCATCGCCTGCAAACCTGCTTCTGACAGACACGGTCTTATCTGCCTCCTCCTGCTGTCCCACAACCAGCATATAAGGCACTTTTTCCAGCCTGCTCTCTCTGATTTTGTATCCGATTTTTTCGGAACGATTGTCCACCGTACAGAGGATTCCGTTCGCTTTCAGTTCTTTCTCCACTTTCTCTGCATAGGCTTCATATTTATCGGAAATCGGCAGCACTCTCACCTGCTCCGGGCACAGCCAGGTGGGGAATTTGCCGGCATATTTCTCAATCAGCCATGCCAGCGTCCTCTCATAACAGCCCATGGAGGTTCTGTGAATAATATAAGGACGCACTTTATCACCGTTCTGATCAATATAATACATGTCAAATTGTTCTGCCAGAAGCGCATCCCACTGAATGGTAATCATGGTGTCCTCTTTTCCGTAAACATTTTTGGCATTGATATCGATTTTAGGCCCGTAGAATGCGGCTTCCCCCACTTCTTCTGTGTACTTGATTTCCAGTTCATCCATAATTTCCCGCATATGCTGCTGGGTTTCTTCCCAGACTTCCGGTTCCCCGATGTACTTTTCACGGTTTTCCGGGTCCCACTTGGACAGGTGGTACGTCACATCCTCCTCCACGCCCAGGGTAGACAGACAGTGTTTGGCCAGCGCAAGGCACTTTTTGAATTCTTCTACCATCTGATCCGGCCGCACCACCAGATGGCCCTCAGAAATCGTAAACTGGCGGACTCTGGTCAGCCCGTGCATTTCTCCGGAGTCCTCATTGCGGAACAATGTGGAAGTCTCGCCGTAACGCAGCGGAAGGTCACGATAGGAATGCTGCTCCGCTTTGTATACATAATACTGGAAGGGGCAGGTCATGGGACGCAGCGCCATCACTTCTTTGTCCTTTTCCTCATCTCCCAACACAAACATGCCGTCTGTATAGTGATCCCAGTGTCCTGAAATTTTATACAGATCAGATTTGGCCATCAGAGGAGTTTTAGTGCGGATATACCCCCATTCATTGTCCTCTAAATCTTCAATCCACCGCTGCATGGTCTGAATAATCTTGGCTCCCTTCGGCATCAGCAGAGGGAGTCCCTGTCCGATCACATCCACCGTGGTAAACAGCTTCAGTTCCCGGCCCAGTTTGTTGTGATCCCGCTTCTTAATATCCTCTAAATGCTCCAGATAAGCATTCAGTTCCTCTTTTGTGGCAAAAGCCGTGCCGTAGATTCTCTGAAGATGGGCTTTGTCTGAATCTCCCCGCCAGTAAGCCATGGAGGAGGAAATCAGCTTAAATGCCTTCACCGGCTTTGTGCTCATCAGATGGGGGCCCGCACAGAGGTCGGTAAACCCTTCGCCCTGTTTATAGAAAGAAATCTCCGCATCCTCCGGCAGATCCTCAATCAGTTCCACCTTATAGGGTTCCTCTTTGTCTTTCATCAATTGAATGGCTTCCTCCCTGGGCAGGGTAAACTTCTCCAGGCGCTTGCCTTCTTTTATAATTTTCTTCATTTCTTTTTCCAGATTGTCCAAATCCTCCCTGGAAAATGGCTCCGCTTCAAAATCATAGTAGAACCCCTCGTCAATGGAAGGGCCAATTGCCAGCTTCGCTTGGGGGAACAGACGCTTTACCGCCTCTGCAAGCACATGGGAGCAGGTATGGCGGACCGTGCGGATTCCCTCTGAATCTTTCTGGGTGAGAAGATTCAGCCCGCAGTCACGGTCAAGAACCGTCCGCAGATCCCTCACTGTTCCATCCACTTCTCCGGCGCAGGCCATGCAGGCCAGCCCTTCGCTGATATCCAGCGCAATGTCATAAATACTCTTTGGTTCACTGTATTCTTTCACGGAACCGTCTTTTAATGTAATTTTCATTTCTTATGCTCCTTTTTCTGCTTTTACTATGAAAGCCCTTGGCTTCCATAGATGGATGGCCATGCGGCCCGCCCGACGGCAGGCTGTGCATGATAAAGGTTTACTATGAAAGCCCTTGGCTTCCATAGATGGATGGCCATGCGGCCCGCCCGACGGCAGGCTGTGCATGATGGGAGGTTACTGAAAAGAAAGCTCATCCTCTTCCATATCATCGGAATCTTCCCATTCATCAAAGAAATCATCTGAAGGTCCATTACCGTTATAGCTGCCGATGGTGGTATGTTTGATTCGTTTGGGGGCAAATACAAACCCTATTACAATTCCCCCCAACAGGCTGGATGCAATGGTCAGTATATATTCCTTCTTTGTCATAGCCACAACATCTGTTAACGTCTGAGTCCATTCTTTTAATCTGCACATAGTCATTCTCCTTTCAAATCAGCGGTCTGAGCTGTAATATAAAATCCCATGCAATACAACATCAACTGTACTGCACGGGACATGCCAAACGCGGTTTTACCCTATTTGTTTCTTCCGCAGCACTTCTTGTATTTTTTCCCGCTGCCGCAGGGACAGGGATCGTTGGGATACACCTTGTCCTCTTTGATAATGGTGCCGGATTTCTTCTGCTCCAGATACAGCCTGTGCCGGGTTTCTTCATCATAAATTTTCTCCCACTGGGGCAGCTCATAGAGCCAGTCTGCCTTGGCGTCCACCATGTTCTTGTATAATTTTTCCTTGTCAAAAGCCAGGCTTACATGGGTGTCCTCTTCCATTTCTTCAATGGGATTGGGGGTAATCAGGCTGTCGTTGATGCCGTCCAGAAATCCTGTCATATCCATAATGGACAGTTCATATTTCTCTGACAGTTCTTTCACCGTGCCCTCCACTGCCTGATCCGGGTCCTCCAGTAATTTCTCGTAAACTCCTTTTTCCAGAAGGAAGTATCTCTGCCAGAATTTCTGAAGCTCCCCTTTATTTGTTTCCTGATTGTATGCAATTTCTTTCCATTGTTCTAATAATGCCATTTTAAATACCATCCTTTGTCACAATTCTTAGCGCCCCTTGATACAGGCTTTTCATAGTATAACTCATTTTCTCTGTTTTTTCAAAGGGTTTTTTGAAAAGCCGGACAAAAACCGGCCGGCAATGCCCCATAACGCCGGTTCAAAACCCCCGGAATGTCAAAATCCCCTGTCTGCGTCAGCCAGACAGGGGATTCTAAAAAGGGGAGGATAAGTATTTAACCTTATCTTTGGTTCAAAGCATTTCGCTTACCCGAGCAGGACAAGTGGGGGCTTTGTCCCTTTCGGATGATATTAGTATAAACGGTTTTTCCTTCTTTATTCAAAAAAATAAAAAAAATTACTATTTTTCTGACGGCTGTGTTAGAATAGGGATAAAATCATAAATAAAGGTGGTCGCTTATGAAAGAAAAAAATATTTTAGGCAACAAATATTTTCTATATGTTACGGAATTTTTCTCCGGCATGTCGGTGATGGCTGTGGAACTGGGCGCAAGCCGGCTGATGGCTCCCTATTTCAGTTCTTCCCAGATTGTATGGACGGTTATTATCGGCGTTATTATGATTGCCATGGCCCTGGGAAACGTATGGGGCGGCCGTCTGGCAGACAAATCTCCTTCGCCGGACAGGCTGTATGGAAGGCTGCTGCTTGCCGCTGTCTGGATTGCGCTGATCCCCTTTGCCGGAAGATATCTGATCGGCGGAATCTCTCTGCTGCTTGCCGCATTCATCACCAGAAATTTTCTGGTATGGGCTGCGCTTTTTGCCTGCCTTTTAGTATTTGCTTTTCCCTGTGTCCTCCTTGGAACTGTCACCCCTTCCCTGGTCAAATATGCAGTGAGCAGCTTAGACAGCAACGGAAGAACCGTAGGGGAGCTGAACGCTTTAAATACCATCGGAAGCATTATCGGCACCTTTCTTCCTACTTTCGTCACCATACCTTCAGTGGGAACGGCGGTAACCTTTCTGATTTTTTCCGGCGTGTTAGCCTGTATCAGCATCCTGTATTTTCTCTCTATGCGAAAAAATATGGTCAAATGCGCGCTGACCCTTGCACTGATCATTATACTCGGACTGACTTCCTCCACTTACAGTTTTGCCTTCTGGGAAAAAGACATTACGCTGGAGGATGAATCCATCTACAATTATCTGCAGGTAAAAGAAACGGAAAGCTCCGTCATTCTGTCCACAAACGTGCTCTTCGGGGTACAGTCCATCCTGATGAAAGACGCCCGCCTTACCGGCATGTATTACGATTACGCACTGGCTGCGCCTCTGATGGCAGGCATTACGAAGGACAGGCCCGGAGATATTCTGATTCTGGGCCTGGGCACCGGCACCTTTGCCAAATACTGCTGTGAATATTTTCCGGGTTCTTCCATCGAGGGCGTGGAAATTGATGAAAAAATCGCAAATCTTGCAGCGGAGTATTTTGAACTTCCTGATTCTGTACAGGTGTCCGTCTATGACGGACGTTCCTATCTGGCGGCCTCCGACAAAACATATGATGTAATTATGGTAGACGCCTATCAGGACATTACCATTCCGTTTCAGATGTCCTCCAGGGAATTTTTCACGGAAGTGGCCAAACACTTAAATCCGGAGGGCGTAATGGTGGTAAATATGAATATGAAATCCGGCTCCAAAGATTCCATCAACGATTATCTCTGCGATACCATAGGCTCCGTATTTGAATCTGTGTACACGGCCCCGGTAAGCGGCGGCACCAACTGCGAGGTGTTTGCCTTCCAAAGCCCCCAGGTGATGGAGACTTTTGCCGCCGGAAGAAATACCCTCACAGATCCGGCTCTTTCTGATATGATGGAAACTGTTTTTGGACAGTTGTCCCTGCGGGAATCCGGGACTCTGATTCTGACCGACGATAAAGCTCCGGTGGAGCTTCTGGGAATGCGGGTTCTGGATGAAATTATTGCAGAAGAACTGGATTATTACCGGGAGCTGTATCTCTGAGAATTCTTTCTGTAACTTACCGAAAGATATTACTCCGGCGGTTAAATATTTAACCGCCGGAGTAATATATCTTAAAAAGAACTTACCGGGAGCCGTATCCCGGTAAGTTCTTTCCGTAAAAGCGTAATATTTTCTGCTTATTGCTTTAACTGTTTTATCAGCCATTTTCCCCAGGGTGTCAAATCCCCGGATTTCCAACCGGAGGTTTTGCTGCAGGAAGATTTCAGCAAAGCGGAGCTTTCTGGTTTGTTGGAAAGGCTCCATCCAATATAACTTATTTTGTTCTTTTTCAAAAATTTCATCCACCGGCTGCCTTCTGTTTTATTCAGCGCTCCGTTTCCGGAAGCGTCTGAGATGCCGAATTCTGACACAAACAGCGGCAGCCCCCGGTCTAACGCCGCCTGGGCTTTCTCCCTTAAAAATTCCCCGTGGGTTCCTGCATAAAAATGCAGGGAATACATGAGATTTTTATATCCCTGAATGGGATGCTCCGCCGCAAGCTCCACATCCTGGGACCAGTTAGGCGTCCCGATGAGAATGACAGCATTCTTATCCCTGGCGCGGATCACCTTTATGACCTTTTCTGCATAGGACTTAATGGTATCCCAGGAAACGCCGCCGTTTGGCTCATTGCATATTTCGTAGATTACATTGGTGCGGTTCTTATATTTTGAAGCCATTTTCTTAAAAAAAGCAAGGGATTCCTTCTCATAAGTTTTAGGATTGCCGTCGCTTAAAATATGCCAGTCGATAATCACGTATAACCCGGCTTTTGCGGCATATCTCACCCCCTGGTCAATTTTCTTTTCCAGGGCTCTGCGATTGGCCTTGTCCCCGGTGCAGTAACCATTGTATTCGCCGGTATACATGGCCAGACGCACGGCATTGATCCGCCAGTTCTTTTTCATATAAGCAAATGCTTTCTGGTTCACATACCGGGGATACCAGGAAAGGCCGTGGGTGCTGACTCCTTTCAGCTGAACGACTTTTCCCTTTGCATTGACCAGCTGGGCTCCCTTCACCTTCAGGGCCGGAAGTTTCGCTCCGTAAACCGGCAGTGTTCCCAGTGTCACAGAACATGCCAGGATGTATACACATATAAAATGAATCAGAGGTTTAAGCCTTATCTTCAAAGTTACTCAGCTTCGCGGCCTGATCAGCCGCAATACACGCATCCACAATTTCCTGGATATCCCCGTTCATCACCTTGTCCAGTTTATACAAGGTCAGATTAATTCTGTGATCGGTTACACGTCCCTGGGGGAAATTATAGGTTCTGATCTTCTCCGAACGGTCTCCCGTGCCGATCTGGCTCCGTCTGGCCTCCGCTTCCGCGTCATGCTGCTTCTGGCATTCAATATCATAAAGTTTGGCGCGAAGCAGGGCGAATGCCTTATCCTTATTCTGAAGCTGTGACTTCTCTGTCTGGCTGTAAATTACGATTCCGGTTGGATAATGGGTCAGACGCACCGCAGAATCCGTGGTATTGACGCACTGACCGCCGTTTCCGGAGGCGCGCATCACGTCAATACGGATATCTTTTTCATCAATGACCACATCCACTTCTTCCGCCTCCGGCATCACTGCAACGGTAATGGTGGAGGTATGAATCCGCCCGCCGGACTCTGTTTCCGGCACCCGCTGCACACGGTGGACGCCGGACTCATATTTCATAACAGAATAGGCTCCCTGTCCGGATATCATAAAGGTAACATTTTTCATACCGCCGATGCCGATTTCCTCACATTCCATGGTTTCCACCCGCCAACGGCGGCCTTCCGCAAAATGTACATACATCCGGTAAATCTCCGCTGCAAATAAAGCCGCCTCATCTCCGCCGGCTCCGGCGCGGATTTCCACGATAACGTTTTTATCATCATTGGGGTCTTTGGGCAGCAGCAGGATCTTCAGTTTCTTCTCCAGTTCCTCCACCTTTGCCTTGGAATCATTCAGTTCTTCCTTGGCAAGCTCCCGCAGTTCCTCATCGCTCTCCTCTTCGAGCATGGCAAGAGAATCCTCAACATTCTGCTTTGCCTGTTTATATTCCTTGTAGGATTCCACAATAGGCGCAAGATCGCTCTGCTCCTTCATCAATTTGCGGAACCGGTTTGTGTCGTTGGCCACATCCGGCTCACTTAACTGATTCATAATCTCTTCGAAACGAAGAAGGATATCTTCTAATCTGTCAAACATTTTTCTCTTCCTCTCTGTCTGTTTCGCTGTGTACAATCTGCTTTGCCGCAGGCAGATTTCCGCAGACAACCCTGTCACTTCCTGCCAGATCCTTCACAACTTTCACATTACAAAATCCATGCTTTTCCATCAGAAAAGACACTTTTTTTCCCTGATCATAACCGATTTCAAAATACAGATATCCGCCGGGCTTTAAAAACTTCAGGCTTTCCGGTATCATCTTCCGGTAAAACATCAGACCGTCCTCCGCCCCGTCCAATGCTTCCAAAGGCTCAAAATTCTTTACCTCCGGCATCAGCTTACTGATTGTACCGGTGGGAATATAAGGCGGATTGGAAATAATCAGGTCAAAGGTTCCGGTAATATTCTGAAATAAATCACTGCGCACCCATTCTGCTTCCACCTGGTTATTTCTGGCATTTTCCTTGGCAATCAAAAGGGCCTGTTTGGAAATGTCACTGGCCGTTCCTTTGATTTCTGTTCCTGCGTGCTTTAAAAGGCTGATGATAATGCATCCGGTGCCGGTGCACAAATCCAGCACTTCCATACCTGGCTTTAAAATTTTCAGCGCCTCTTCCACCAGTGTTTCTGTGTCCTGACGGGGAATCAGCACATGGGAATTCACCTTGAAATTCAAGCCCATAAATTCCTGAGCGCCGGTAATATACTGCAAAGGCACCCGCTCTCCCCGTTTTTTCAGTAAAAGCTCATATTCCTGAAATTTTTCATCTTCTATTTCATCAAAGCCGCGGAGATAATATTCGCTTTTGTTCATTTTGCAGGCATATTCCATCAAATACCATGCATCTAACTGATAATTCAGAACGCCGGCTTCCTTCAGCAGATTTCTCCCGTAATTCAATGCCCCCTCAAATGTCATAACTTTTTCTCCCTTAAGGTATTTACATAGGTTTTCCAGTCAAAAACCGCTTCCACAGAGGCAATTCCCACCTCTATCATCTCTTCGTCCGGCTCTTTTGTAGTTAATTTCTGCATCCACAATCCCGGTTTGCTTAAAATATTCACCAAAGGATTGTCGGTTCTTCCTGCCAGACGTATAAATTCAAAAGAAACTCCCGCCACCAGAGGAACAATGGCAAGACGCAGCAAAAGCCGGAGGATTCTGGAATCCACCCGGATAAACATGGTGGCTATAATGGTAAGAATCACAACCACAAACAAAAAACTTGTCCCGCAGCGTTTATGCTCTCTGGAGCTTTTCTTTACATTTTCCACCGTCAATTCCATGCCGTGCTCAATGCAATTAATGCATTTGTGTTCCGCGCCGTGATACATAAACACCCGTTTAATGTCCTCCATCCGGGAAATAAGCAGAATGTATGCCAAAAATATCAGAAGCCTTAAGATTCCTTCAATGAGAATCACCACTGTTTCCGACGCTATAAAGTTCTGAAACAGCAGAGACATATAAAATGGAAATACCATAAAAATTGCCACTGCAAGCACCACAGACAGGCAGATGGTAATTCCAATTTCCGCCTTTTCTTTCTTCCGGTTCCGTTCTTCTTTCGGAATCTCTTCCTCCTCAAAAAAGGAAGCGGAAAAGGTCAGGCAGGACATTCCAAGTATCATGGATTCTATGAAATTGATAATTCCTCTTACAAATATCAGATTCCGGATCGTCTCATTCCTGCAGATCCCTTCGTATTCTTTCTTCTCTACTACTATTTCATGATCCGGCTTACGGACTGCAACGGCATAACTCTCTGCATTTTTCATCATTACGCCTTCCATTACAGCCTGTCCGCCAATTCCAGAGTATGCCAACTTTTCTCTCCTTTCAGACGCAGCGTCTGCTGCTCCCTGCCGTACTGTACCGCTCATAATAGAAAAATAGAGGATGTCCAAGAAAAAAGACATCCTCCCTTTGCTGCATATCCTAATTATTCACGGAGCCTGCAAGTGATATTACTGATTATTTATGCCGTATTTCTTATTGAACTTATCAATACGTCCGCGAGCCTGAGCAGCCTTCTGCTGTCCGGTATAGAACGGATGGCATTTGGAACAGATTTCCACATGAATATCTTTCCTGGTTGAGCCTGTAACAAAAGTATTGCCGCAGTTGCATGTTACAGTTGCCTGATAATAATCTGGATGGATTCCTTCTCTCATGATTTCACCTCTTCACACTGTATTTTAAATCTTGTCTGATTTTCCAACATTATGCTGCATACACAACAGCTTTATTAGCATAGCATACTTTTTCCATATATGCAAGTTGTTTTACAAATTTTTAGGAAAGTTTTGTCTTTTTTATCATCTGACAGAACTCACGGTTGCTGTTGGTGCGCACAAACAGATTCAATATTGACTCCACAGCCTCGTCCGTTTTCATGCCGTTGATGGCCCGGCGCATAATCTCCACAGCCTCCTGCTCTTCCCGGTTCAGCAGCAGATCTTCTCTTCTGGTGCCGGACCCGGTAATATCCACTGCCGGGAAAATCCTCCGCTCAGACAGCTTCCGGTCCAAAATCAGTTCCATGTTGCCGGTTCCCTTAAATTCTTCATAGATAACGTCATCCATACGGCTTCCGGTATCTACCAGGGCAGTGGCAAGAATTGTAATGCTGCCTCCCTCACGCATGTTGCGGGCTGCGCCGAAGAACCGCTTGGGCATATGTAACGCTGCCGGATCAATACCGCCGGACAGCGTTCTTCCGCTGGGCGGAACAATCAGGTTGTATGCCCTGGCCAGACGGGTAATGCTGTCTAAAAGGATCATGACGTCTTTGCCGTGCTCCACCAGACGCCTTGCCCGTTCAATTACCATCTCCGACACACGTTTGTGGTGTTCCGGAAGCTCATCAAAGGTAGAGTAAATAACCTCCACATTTTTCCCTTCAATGGCTTCTTTGATATCCGTCACTTCCTCCGGACGTTCATCAATCAGCAAAATAATCAGATGCATCTGAGGATTGTTTCGGGTAACTGCCTTCGCCACCTGTTTCAAAAGCGTGGTCTTTCCTGCTTTGGGCTGAGATACAATCATCCCGCGCTGTCCCTTTCCAATGGGCGATACAATATCCATAATCCGCATGGCTACCGCTGTCCGGTCTGTCTCCAACCGGATTCTGGAATTGGGAAAAATCGGAGTCAGATCTTCAAAATTCGGACGCTTCAGAATCTCGGAAGGATGGTTCCCGTTGATGCTTTTAATATACAAAAGAGCGCTGAATTTCTCCTGCTGGGTCTTTACTCTTGTATTTCCATGAATAATATCGCCTGTTTTCAGGCCGAATTTGCGGATTTGGGAAGGAGATACATAGACGTCATGATCTCCCGGAAGATAATTCTCACATCGGATAAATCCGTAACCATCTGGCATAACCTCCAGAATTCCGTGGGCGCTGACTCCGCTGTCCAGTTCAGGATTGTCAATCTCAATGCCGTCTGCCGTGATAATCCGGTTGGGCTTACGCTCCGGATTCTGCATTCTGCGTTCCTCGCGTCCCCCTTCAGGCGGCTGAACTCTCCTCTCTTCCCGTCCCCCCTCAGACGGCTGAACTCTCCTCTCTTCCCGTCCCCCCTCAGACGGCTGAGCCTTCCGTTCTTCTGAATTCTGTACTTTCCCCTCTTCCCGGCTGGCTTCTGCAGGCTGCGGTTTCTGGCTCTCTGCAGTCTGAGCCTGCCTTTCTTCGTTTTCTCCGCCGGAAGATTTCTCGTCCTCCTGAAGCATCAATTCCACAAGTTCACGTTTCTTCAAACCGGAAAGATGCTTTAATCCCCTCGCTTTTGCTACCTCTCTTAACACAGTAACCGATAAACTTTCATATTTTTCTCTCATTTCTTTCTCCTTTTGACTGCCATTTTCGGGAATCTCTGTCAGATCAGACTATGATTTCAACTGCTGTTTCTTATCAGCAGCAAATGATATACAGAAATTTCAATGAATCCCATTATACACTATCTTTTTGTAAATAGGAAGTACTTTTTTCCTTGATTTGTATTTTTTTTCATGATATCCTTAAATGAGTGAGTGCCAAAGCTGCCGCGGACTTTTAATCTGTGGATCAGGAAGGAAACTGCCGGATTATCCCCGGCAATTGAGAGAATTATTTTTACAAAAAGGAGCGATTCATTATGACAACCAGTGAAAAAGCCATCTTTCTACATAAAGAATGGAACGGCAAAATTGAGACCATTTCCAAATCCCCGGTCAAAAACAGGGAAGATCTGTCCATCGCCTATACCCCGGGTGTGGCGGAGCCCTGCAAGCTGATTGCCAAAAATCCCGACGACGCCTATCTGTATACCATGAAGGCCAACACGGTAGCCGTTGTATCTGACGGAAGCGCTGTGCTGGGGCTTGGCAATATCGGCCCTTATGCCGCCATGCCGGTGATGGAAGGCAAATGCGTCCTGTTCAAAGAATTCGGCGGCGTCAATGCCGTCCCTATCTGCCTGGACACTCAGGATACGGAAGAAATTATCAAAGCGGTTACCTACATGGCCCCCGGCTTCGGCGGCATCAACCTGGAGGATATCTCCGCCCCCCGCTGTTTTGAAATCGAGGAACGGCTGAAGCAGATTTTGCCCATCCCGGTATTCCATGATGATCAGCACGGAACTGCCATTGTGGTACTGGCCGGCGTTATCAATGCCTTAAAGGTCACAGGAAAAGAAAAAGAACACTGCCGGGTCGTGGTGAACGGCGCAGGCTCCGCCGGAATCGCCATCACCCGCCTGCTGCTGACCTGGGGATTTCCCGCTGTTACCATGTGTGACCGTCAGGGAATTCTCCACAAAAACTATCCGGGCCTTAACTGGATGCAGAAAAAAATGACGGAGCTTACCAACCTGGAACAGCAGACCGGAACTCTGGCGGACGCTTTAAAAGGCGCAGACATTTTTATCGGCGTCTCCGCTCCGGGAATTGTAACTTCTGAAATGGTTTCTTCTATGAATCAGGACGCCATTCTCTTTGCCATGGCAAACCCTGTTCCGGAAATCATGCCGGATATCGCCAAGGCAGCCGGCGCAAAAATTGTGGGCACCGGACGCAGCGATTTTCCCAACCAGATCAACAATGTGGTGGCTTTTCCGGGGATTTTCAAAGGCGCATTGGAGGGAAGGGCTTCCCAAATCACCGAGGAAATGAAACTGGCCGCCGCAGAAGCCATTGCCGGCCTGGTATCCGAAGAACAGCTGTGCGCAGATTTCATTATGCCGGAAGCCTTTGACCCAAGGGTGGCGCAAGTGGTAAGCCACGCAGTAAAATCCCATATTTCCAGGTAATTCCCATGTTTTGGAATGACAAACGGTACTACTCTGTGGATTATTATCTGAAACAGACCTTCGGGGAAAAAGTCTACCGCCTGTCCTTAAACGGCGGTATGACCTGCCCCAACCGGGACGGCTCTGTGGGCAGCAGGGGATGCATCTTCTGCAGCGCAAAAGGAAGCGGCGATTTTTCCCAGTCCTCTCACCTTCCGGTTGCACTGCAGTTGTCCTCTGCCAAACAGCAGATTCAAAAAAAGCGGAACTGCCGGAAATTTATCGCTTATTTTCAGGCATACACCAACACTTATGCCCCCGTTGACGTTTTGCGAAAGTTGTTTTGGGAAGCTGTCTCAGATCCGGATGTGGTAATCCTGTCTATTGCCACCCGGCCGGACTGCCTCTCAGAAGAAGTTTTATCCCTGCTGGACGAACTGAACCAATATAAGCCGGTCTGGATTGAACTGGGGCTGCAGACCATCCATCCGGACACCAGCCGATTTATCCGCAGCGGATTTACACTGGAATGCTTCCATCAGGCTGTTTCAGATTTGGCCAGACGGCAGATTTCTGTTATCGTCCATGTGATTCTGGGGCTGCCCGGCGAAACGCCCCGGCAGATGCTGGAAACAGTTTCACATGTGGGCCGCCTGCCTGTATTCGGCATAAAACTGCAGCTGCTCCATGTATTATCTGACACGGATCTGGGCGCATTGTATCAAAAACAGCCCTTTCCTCTTTTTTCCATGGAGGAATACTGTGAGCTGATTGGAGACTGTCTGGAACTCCTGCCGCCTGCCATTACCATCCACCGCCTCACCGGAGACGGCCCTAAGAATCTGCTGATCGCCCCTCTTTGGAGCAGCGCAAAACGAACTGTCCTGAACCAGATTCAGAAAACCATGAAAGACCGGGACACCTGGCAGGGAAAATATTATATTCCGGACGAAAACGCCTGATCATTGCACCCGAATTCATGCAGTGATGCCCGGCATGTATGTATAAGGAGTGAGAAAAATGGCAGAAGCTCTGACCCAATATAAATTGATTGTATTATACATGTTAGATCATGTGGATTTTCCATTGACCAACACCCAGATTTCCAATTTTGTACTGGAAAAAGAATATACCACTTACTTTAATGTTCAAAAGGCCATCAGTGAATTAATTGACGCGGAACTGATTCGGACGGAGTCCACCCACAACAATACCTGCTATTACATTATGCCTGCCGGAAGGGAAACACTGTCTTATTTTCCCGACAAAATATCCGCGGCCATCAAATCAGATGTGCTGACCTATTTTGAGGAAAACAAAATGAAACTGCGGCAGGAAATCTCTGTGATTGCAGATTATTACAAAACCACGGGCCAGGAATTTGCCGTGCGGTGCCAGATCAAAGATAAGGAACGTTCCCTGATTGACTTAACCATTGCAGTTCGGGCGAAGGAACAGGCCGAGGCCATCTGCGCCAACTGGAAAAAACAAAACGAAGAAGTGTATGGATATCTGATGGATTTGCTGATGAACTGACAGGCGGGCAGATGTTTATTACTCCGGCGGTTAAATATCGCAGCAGATGGGGGGCAAGTAAGATACTGCAATATTTAACCGCCGGAGTAATATCTGGCAGCGATAAGACCTGCCGGCTGCCATGCAAAAACTTTCCAGAACCAAGAAAACAGGGCTGCTGCAAAACAGCTGTTATATACAAAATACAGATGATCTTTAATCGTTCCTATCTTGTATATAAACTGCTTTTTTTGCAGCAGCCCCATCATTTATTCTGCAAAACAGAACTCATATCTTCTGCTTACTTCCTGATCTTTCCGGTGGATTTTACTTTACTCCATGAGCCGTACAATGTCTCTTTCCCGGACTTCTTGTAACTGCGCACCCTTACATAATACTTCTTGCCGGTTTTCAGCTTTGTAAAAGTATACGAAGTCTTTGAGGTTTTCTTAGCTTTTAAGTTTTTCTTGAATTTCTTATCTGTACTCACCTGCACCTGATATCCCGACGCCTTCTTATCCTTTGCCCATTTCACAGTCAGCTTTCTGCCTTTTCCCGGCTTTGCTGACTTTACAGACTGTTTCTTGGGGCTTACCTTGACTGTCACCTGTTTCGATACATTTCCAGCCTGAACGGTTATGACAGCAACTCCGGTATTTTTGATTGTCACTTCCCCGGTATTCTTATCCACAGCAGCAATCTTCGGCTTGGAACTGGTAAAGGTCATCCTGCCTTCTGAAACTGCATTGATTTTGAATGGTTTTACACCGTAAGCAACCTTATACACGGTTTTTTTGCAGGTAATGGATACGGCTGGGTTCTGCCCTGCCGCTTCTGTTATTGTAAAATTAGTGGTCGCGCTGCCGGTATATTTGCCCTTGCCTGTAACCGTTACAGCCGCTGTTCCTACTTTGATATTATTACTGTAAGAAACCGTATAATCCGTATTGAGAACTAATGTTTTGCCATCCAGTGTTACGGTTACTGCTGGGGTCTTGGCGGTTCCGTCATATGTGTAACTGTTTTTATCCAATGTTATGTTCGCTTTGGAAAGGTTGATTCTGCTATCTGCGCCGTCGGTTCCATCACTGCCTCCCGGATTGCCGCTTCCGCCACTACCTCCTGGATTTCCAGTTCCTCCGCCGTTTCCGCCACTACCTCCTGGATTTCCAGTTCCTCCGCCGCTTTCGTCACTGCCTCCTGGATTCTGGGTTCCTCCGCCATTTCCGTCTCCTGTGCCACCGCTTCCATCTCCAGGATTGCTGCTTTCGTTACTAACAATTCCAAATTCAACTGTCTTGCTTCCTGCATAGTCAGCTTTGCCTGTGACCGTTACTTTAGCTGTTCCCACATTTATATTATCACTGTAAAAAACAGTATAATGCATATTTAGGATTAATTCCTTACTGTCCAACATCACAGTTACCGTTGGGGTTTTGGGTTCTCCATCATAGATGTAACTTATTTGATCCAATGTTACTTCCGCTCCGGAAATATCGGTTGGAGTAAAGTTATAATGCACCTCTGCCTTTGATAATACTTCTTTTACATTATTCGGAGTACGGTTGATTACGTTGTTCCATTCTGCTTCGGTTCCGGTAAAATAGATATTTTTCAAAGGGCAAGCCGAGAAAGCTGCTGTTTCTATGCTTGTTATGCTTTTGGGCATTATCACTGTACTCAGTGCAGAACAAGACGCAAATGCCTGTGTACCGATACTTTCCACATCCTGAGGAATCTCCACTCCTGTAAGATACATGCAATTCTGAAACATACCAGCACCAATACGATCCGCACTTTTGGGCAATGTTACATTCATCAAATAATAACACCCTGTAAACATATTGTCTCCCAAAATTACTTTCTTGTCACCGGGAATAAAAGTTGCACTTTCCAATTTCTGACATTGATTAAATGCGGCATCGCCCACCTCCCCGATACTGGGCGGCAAGGTCACAGAAACGAGACTTGCAGCATTGAAAGCATTTTGCCTAATCGTTTCTACTCCTTCAGAAATAACCACTGAACTGAGATTTTGACAGCCGCGAAACGCACTGTCACCGATGGTTTTCACATTGGAAGGAATCGTTACAGAAACAATTGAGGACTCTCGAAAAGCACTGTTACCAATCATTGTCACACTGGAAGGAATTTTCACACTGAGAACCCCACATTTCCAAAAAGCGCAGGAACCAATGCTTGTCACTCCATCCTCAAAAATAACTTTACGAATTTTGCTGCAGTTATCATCCCCCCACGGTTGATCTGCGATACCGCTAAAATCTGGCATAGCTCCATCACCAGAGATAGTCATCGTACCCGCCTTCGTCAAATTCCAGGTAAGTCCTCCTTCAAGAGTGCCAGCTCCAATTGACACGTTAGCTTCCGGATCATCCGGCGCAATATATCCTTCTGGATAACGGGTAATATAATGGCTGATATCTTTCAATACTTCTTCCTTAGATATCGTTCTCCCCCAATGAACTTTTCCCTTATGATCTCCAATGGCGATATTTCCTTCTGCAACAACCACACCTGCATCGCTCACTTCAAGCACAATCACAGTATGGGTATCCGTATTCATTCGGAGAATATCCCCAGGTTTTATATCCTCAAATTTAAAATTCTCCGGTGCATACATCCTGGCCGGCAAAGCACCAAATGCCGCATCACTGAGTATAAAAGCAAAGGCTACACAACCCACAGCAACAATATTCGCTCCACCAAGAGTTCCGCCCTTCCAACGATAATATCCCTTTGAATCTGAATAAGGCTCATCATCGGTCCAGGGTGTTCCTTCTTTATACTCCTCTTGATCCTTCAACGCAATCATAGCTTCATAAACTTCCGTTGGAGTAGGAATTTCAGCGTCACGGGCCTCCAGCTCAGACACAGCTTCTTCCGCAGAAACATCCTCTTGCTGCAAAAACTCTCCCTGGCCTGCGTATGCCACCGACTGGGCAGAAACACAGAGGCACAAAGCTAAAATAACTGAAAGAATTCGTTTCTTCAATTTTAAAACCTCCTAAATTAAAACTTTGAGAGAATACTTTATTTCTGATATTCTATTCTAAACAAAAATTCTCCCAGAATAAAATGTAATTTAGCAAATTATAACATGATAAATACTGAGATACAACTAATTTTTCAGAAATTTCAGCTGACAATCTGCATAATAAACCCCCATCTTGCTCAGCCTGCCGTCCGGCGGGCCGCATGGCCATCCATGCTATGGAATCTTTAGCTTTCATAGTATGTAAAAAAACAGAAGCGTTCTGCCTCAAAACCAACGCTTCTGCATTCAAATATAAAATCTTTTTTACCGGATGTCGTAAACGCTTCTCAAGCGGATTCCCTTTGCTTCTCCGGAAATGATTTTCACCCGCTTCTCTCCTCCGTTCAGGTCAAAATAGTTGTCGGAAAGAATGAAATCCTCCTGTTCATTCTGAACTTCCACGCTTTTTGCATAAGCGTCCGCGGATACAATAATTTCATCACCTTCCAGGCGGCAGGAAAGATGGGGATTCTCATAACGGAAATACTTTGGATAAGAAAATATAACGGTTCCCTCAGAGATCACTTTGCCGTTCTGTCTCATCCCATAGCTGACATATTCTGAAAATACATCCAGTTCCGGCAGTTCTGTCTTTTCAAGCCACACACTGGTAAGCGCCGGAATACACACCTGCTTTGTTTCTCCGCTTCTTACAATCTCCGCCTTTGCGTTGCGGACTTCCCAGAATATTTCTGCCTGCTGCTCTGTTCTGGTTTCATTTGCAGCATTCAGGCGGATTGATTTTTCAAAGATAAAATGCTCCCGGTTCATATCCGCCTCCTGGGTCATCATGCCCTCCTCCTGGCAGGAAACCAAAAGGGGCGCAAAAAACCTTTTTTCCGCATAATGCAGCGCTTTCCAACGGCCGCAGTAATCAATGGATGACCAGGAAATCACCGGCCAGCAATCGTTCAGCTGCCAGACAATGGCTCCCATACAGCGACCCCGGTTCCTTCGGAAATGCTCTACGCCGTAGCGGATGGCGTCTGCCTGCAGCAGCTGCGAAGCATAAATCAGCGTGTCAAAATCTGAAGGGTACAGGTAGGTCTGCTGCAGATAATTCATAATTTTTCCATTTGCCCCGTATTGTCTCTGATGCTTTTCCATAATATAAGAAAACAGATTCATATCTCCGGGATCGTCTGTGATGGTTTCCAGAGTCTTTTTCGCCGGAAGAGACTGGAAGCCAAATTCAGAGGCATAGCGGAAAAAGTATTTCCGGTATTCTGAAAACGGACGGTTCCCGTGCCATACGCTCCAGTAATGCACATCTCCCCTGTCCGGGCTGTTGGGTTCGTCAAAGGCCCCGCCGGAGGAAGGACTTGCAGGCCAGTAAAAAGTCTCCGGATCATACGTTTCCAACACTTCCGGAATCAGCTGCTCGTACATTAAAATGTAGTCCCGCACTTCTGTCTTTTTGGTGACCCAGTGATGGCCTTCTTCCACAAACATTTCCATTTCGTTATTGCCGCACCACAGTCCCAGAGAGGGGTGATGGCGGAGGCGCTTGACATTGTCAATAAATTCCCGGCGGATATTTTCTTTGAATTCCGGCGTCAGTTCATAGACCGCACAGGCAAACATGAAATCCTGCCAGACAATCAGGCCCAGTTCATCACAGATATCATAAAACCAGTCCTCAGGATAATATCCGCCGCCCCACACCCGAATGGCATTGTAATTGGCAGCCACGCACTGCTCTAACAATTTCCTGGTGGTTTCCGGCGTTACCCGCCCAAGCAGATGATCTTCCGGGATATAATCGGCTCCCATTGCAAATATGGTTACGCCGTTGACTTCATGGGCAAAGCCGGTTCCCCACTGGTCTTTTTCCGTTTTCACGGTCATGGTACGAAGGCCGATATTGCGTTCCCAGGTATCAGAAACCATACCTTCTGTAAAGAGGGTGACTTTAACTTTATATAGAGGCTGGCTGCCGTATCCGTTGGGCCACCAGAGCTTTGGAGCTTCGATTTGGATCTCCCGGGGAGAATCAGCAAACGTCCGGACTGTACCCTCCGGCGCAGTAAGTTCTGCGGTATAACAAATGTTTGCTCCGGCTGAATTCTCTGTCTCGACAAAAAGAGATAAGGATACTTCTCCCCCGGTATGATTCTGGCGGATGTACACGCTGTCCAGTCTTGCGCCCGTCATTCCAAGGAGTGACACTTCCCGGAAAATTCCTGCATCCGGCAGATGCGCGCCCCAGTCCCACCCAAACATGCAGTGGGCCTTTCTCAGATGGACAAAACCGTCCATGGCGTCCTCAGAGCCCAAAGTCCGGCATTTCTTAAATGCTTCCCGGATAAATTTCAGGGGAGAATGAAGCGCCACTTTCAGTTCATTGCCGGTTTCTTTCAGAATATGGGTGACATCATACTCCCAGATCCGGTGCATATTGCAGGCATTTCCGATGTGGGTCTGATTGAGATAAATATCTGCAGCCGTATCCAGTCCGTCAAAACGCAGCAAGATTTTTTCACTTGCCAGAAGCTCTGGTTCTGCATCAAAACAGGTTTCATATTCATAATCCTGCTCCATCAAAGGCAATGCACGGATTTCATTGTCCTTCCAGAACGGATCTTCCATCTTTCCATTGCGCAGAAGATCCGTGTAGACTGTTCCCGGGACAACCGCCGGCTGTGCAGGCTGGCCCTGACCATGCATCTGCCAGTTTTCGTTTAATTTCTGTTGTATCAATTGGACTCTCCTTCTCTACTCTGCCTTGGGATATTCATTGCACAGCAGACGGTACGGCGCTTCATCTTCTTCAATCTCAGGGAACCGGCCGATGGGCTCATAGAACCGGTTGTCGTTTTCATCGTCGTTGCACATGGAAACTTCTCCCAACAGCACGTCGCCGCTGCCTTCCTCCACATGGAAATCATGGTACATATAAGGATAAATGGTAATGCTTTCTCCAGGCGTCAGCTTTACTTTTGTGCCTGCCGGAACTGTATATTCCCTGCCGTCGCAGTTTACCGTTACGTCGGTGTCCGCAAATTCCCCATCTTCGGTGGAATTATACACGGTTATCAGCACATTGCCGCCTCCCCGGTTAATGATATCCTCCATTTTATTCCAGTGGAAATGCATGGGAGCCATCTGGCCTTCTTTTACCAGAAGAAGTTTTTCTGCATAAGTTTTGGTATATTTATCCAGCTTCAGATTGCCGTTTCGGATGGTAATCAGGGAAAATCCTACCTGGTCAAATTTCCCAAGGCCGTAGTCTGTGATATCCCATCCCAGCATATTGTCCCGAATTTCATTGTATTCTGCCCCTTTGGTTTTCCAGTCCTCAGCCGTCCATTTGCAAAAAGGCGGGATCTCAAATCCATGGGCCTGAATGATTTCTTCCATATGTTTGATTTCTGCGTTGATTTTGGAACGTTTCATGTCTGTTTCTCCTTTTTATGTTTTGCTGTTTATTATATTTTGAGCAGGTTTTTTGCTTCTTCCTCGAGCTGTTCTGCCAATTGCTCACCTGATAAAAATGTCAGTATCAGATGTTTCACTTCTGTGTCCTGAGGGGCTATTGTATGCAGGCTGTGTTCTTTGATGTGATAGGGTTTTCCGTACACACTGGAATTGGCTGGCTCCAGGCCTACTGCATAATCTCCGGAAGCTGTGGATTTCCACTGCATGAAATAAGGCAGCTCCTTCTGATTGTATTCGATTTTCAGCCCGATGCCCAGTTCTTCATTGAACACTGCCGCAAAGGTATTTCCCTCTGAATCCGCCGCCATTTCATGAAGGAACACGTATTCCGGTTCATTGTCCCTGGGCGGCTCCATCCGGCTGTAATCTTTTGTATGGGCGGCTGCAATTTCATCTCTGGGCTGCACCGCTCTGGTGGGCAGGATAATCCTGGATTTTTCACTCAGAAACGGATACCCCACATTCATATGGTACAAAAGCATCATCGGCTCCGGACGGAATCCTTCATTGGAAATCCTGTCCTCAATATAAATCCTGTTTTTTCCATATACGGTGGAAATTGTCCTTCGGAGCACAAGATTTTCCCCGAAAAGCTCTCCTTCCCGCATTTCTCCGGTTAATGTAACCTTATAATTATCTCCCTGCCAGCAGGCGTCAGCTCCCACATGCTCCGCAGGCGTTGTCCGAATCCTGCCGTGCATGGGATAGTCTCTGCCCTCTATGCTGCAGGGAGCGCAGATATTTTCCAGGCCGCAGGTGAATAAAAGGCCGCCCATAATGCTGCGCTGGGCTTCCGCCCCGTTGGTGTCAAAATGATTTCTGCCCATCAGCCCCGGCTTCGACAGAAAGCTGATGTTGTGCCCGCAGAAGGAGGCTTCTGCAATGTCCATGCATTTGTCGGCCATTACGGTAAATTCCAGAGGGCCGTTTTTCACCTGATAGGCTTTCATTCCTCTGGCCCTGCCTTCCTCATACGTCAGCGGACGGGCATAGATCAATTGCTGTATATTTCCAACATGGCTGTTTAAATATTTCTTCACCATGAATAAGTTCCACCTTTCTGGTTCCTGTGATTCTTTTATGTTTACTGTAAATGGCTTTGATTGACTCTCAAAAGCTCCAGCATGAGTTTCACGCTTCCGGCGCGGTAGCCGCTGCAGGCATATATGCCCCTTAGATCCGGATTTGCAATAACCAGAAGCGGAAGTTTCTCCGGATCTGTGTACATGCTGCGGGCCAGAGGCTCCACCACGTCCTCCAGAGAAGCCTGGTAAATACAAACCTCCGGCATGGCTGCCGCCCGTTCCCAGGCGGCTGTTTTGACCCCATGCTCTTCTCCCACCAGAAAGCAGATCCGGATTCCCATGCTTCGAAAGCTTTCCTGATACTGAAAAATCTCATTCAGCACATGCTCGGTAGGCTCTTCTCCCGGTTCTAAAAATGCCAGAACTGCAGGGCCGTCTTTGGTCAGTGCGGAAATGGGTATCCCCACTCCCTGTTCCAGAACTTCAAAATCCCTGAACACATGGCTCACCAACAGTTCTTCCAGGCGTCCTGTCCGCGCTTTTAAGGATAGCTCCTGCTGCCTGCCTGCCTTTAGAAATATTCTGCATTCCGCCGTCAGCTGGTTTCCGCCGGGCAGGCGGTTTGCAGTCAGAATCCGGTAATGCCCCGGCTCCAACTTCAGTTTCAGCGCTGTGTCCTCAAAAGCAAGGCCCTGATAATCCAGAGTCACAAACCGCCCCTTCTGAAAGCGGGCAATGGTCCAGTTCTGAGAATAATTCCATTCCTCTTCTTTGTTTCTTTTTAAAGTAAGAACTGCAGGGCGTAAGGATTCCGTTTCCCCTTCTGTTTCGGATAATTTCACAAAAACGCCGTTTTGGCAGATCTCCACTTCCTGTTCTGCCTGGCTGATCCGTGCGGGAATTCCCAGAGTGCGGCAAATGGCTGCGCACAGAATTTTCTGGCTCATGGGAGTTCCTGACTGCAGCTTTAAAACGCCTGCAGGAGTGGTATAAATCGTATGGTACTCAAGCTGTTCTTCGTATGTGATATGGGTTCTGATATACTTCCAGATTTCTTTGGGATTTTTGCGAAACAGGCGCTTCTCTTCCTCACTGAAATAAGCTGAGATTTCTTTTCGGTAACAGGTCATTTCTTCATAAAAAATCCGCGGACAGAGAATATATCTGATATAAATGTCCCTTTCTGATTCCTGTTTCCCCATCCACCTGCTGCGGTAAACAGAAGCATACTGCAAGTGCTCCTCCAGCACATCCGCCCGGGCGTCTCTGTAATCCTTGGAGCTCAGGCTGTGCAGCAGCCATTTTCGGTCAGGGCTTTCATCCCTCTCTAAAAACTGATGCAGCTGATGAAAATTTCCGGCTGCATAACGGAGAAGCTCTTTCTCCTCCTGATATTTATCCGCCAGTTCTTCCTGATAAAACCTTCTGATCCGGTCATTTCTTAACATTGCCGCCTGACGAATCCGTTCCCGGTTCTTCGCCCGCTGATGCTTTAACTGTTCCGGCTGCAAAAGTGTTTCTTCCGGCGCGTGAAAATCAATATCTGACCATTGGGCAGATTCTCCCTCTATGTTTGATGAAAGCTGCCGGTTTCTGATGATTTCCGGGCTGAAATCCTCCGGCTTACAGAAATTAAGCTTCAAACAGGCTTCGGAGCATGTTCCCACCTCCAGAAGTTTTTCTCCGGTTCTCCCTTCTTTCACGGCCTGCAAATGAATTGTGCCAAGCCCCATATCTAAAGCCGCTTTTCCTTCTTCATCTGTTTCCATCACCGCAACGGGCCGGTACTCCGCTCCGTTTAAAACTTCAAAAAATACCCGGGCAGCTTTTGCCGGACTGCCATCTGGCTCTGTCACCGTTATCCGTACCTTTCTGGTTCTGGCATATCCGGCGGTTACGTTTTGATAACAGGGAAGCTCTCCTTCCCGATGCCATCCGGTTCTGTCAACAGCTTCCCCGGCTTCAGAGGATGCTTGAAAACCCGAAAAATTCCTGGCATGCACCAGGATTGCCCGGGAGGAAGCGTTTACAAACCAGCCCTGATTCAGCCTTTCTTCCGGCTCGCAGGCTCCCAGAAACTTCCAGGCTCCGTTCACATACACCTCCACCCAGGCATGGTTATCGTCGCAGTGGGCCCACCAGGGCGCATAGACCTGCCTTGCCCCGATTCCCACACTTCGGAATGCGGTCACTGCAAAGGTGGATTCTTCCCCGCATCTTCCCGCCCCTGCCCGGTACATGCCCATGGGAGAAATGGTGCGGAGATCGGAAGCTTCATAAGCGCAGCGCTCCGCGCACCAGTAATTAATTTCCAAAACAGCTTCCTCCAGAGACTTTCCCTGAATCCTGTCTTTCAGTTTCTCATAGAAGAAAGGGCGGCACTGTTCAATGTTTTCTGAATTAATCCGGTAATACAGCACATCATTCAAAAAGATTTCTTCCGGCAGCTCCCTGCACCATTCTACTGCTTCACGCAGCCAGATTCCATGTTTCACGAAGTCTGAAAATATTTCAAATTCATACTCCGCCAAATCCCGAAGGGGCATTGTCCCGTATAAAAATTTCATCAGAATCTGCTGGTTTGGGGTGCAGGCTGCAAGTTTTTGCCTGACTTCTTCCTGGAATTGTTTCATCCATCGGCCGGAGCGGCCTGCCATATTCTCTTTTGATACGGCCGCCTGCCTGTGTGCAATCCACTGCATCCGGCTGTCATAGGTTTGCTGTGCATAATTCTTCAGGTATTCTGAAAACATCTCCGTCCCGCCCCTTTCTTACCCTTGATTCAGCGCTTCTTTTGCCCTGCGTATTTCTTCTTTGTCTGTTCGGAAGATACTGTATTCGCTGAGCCCTGGCATTCCCATGCTGACTCCTTCTTTCCGGTATGCCATGCCGCTGTCTAAGGTTTTCTTTCCAGACATATGAAAGCAAAAAGCGTGGATTTCTTCTGCCAGCTGCCGGATCACTTCATCATTCACTCCGCCGCCCACAAGGATCTCTGTCCGTTCTCCTGCCTGGGCAATGAGCTTTGAAAGGACTTCTTTTCCTTTCCTGCAGTCCTTGGCCTGGCCGGAAGTCAGAATGATATCAATCCCCAATGCAGCTGCTTCCTCCAATGCATGACAGGGGTTCCTGCAGACATCAAACGCCCGGTGCAGCGTCAGGGAAAGTCCGTCCGCACATGCCCGTAACCGTTCCATCCGGTTAAAGTCCAGGCTGCCGTCGGCTCTCAGGCATCCTGTGACAACTCCGTCGGCTCCCAGTTCCCGAAACATCCGGATATCCTCCTCCAACATCTGAAATTCCGCATCGGTATACAGAAAATCCCCGAATCTTGGGCGGATCAGCACATGCAGAGGAATCTGGCATTTTTTTCGGATTTGTTTAAACTGGCTTACTCCAGGAGTGGTTCCGCCAATCAGCAGATTAGCGCAGACTTCCAGACGATCCGCTCCGGCTTTACTGGCAATTACCGCAGACTCCACAGAGTCCACGCACACTTCCAACACTTTTTTCATAATCTGCCTCACACTCTTATTTATTTGCTTTCCATTCGTCTATCTGTTTCTGCATTTCTTCAATTACTTTATCAATTCCGGTTGCTTTCAGTTTTTCCTGCAGCTTGGGCAGGTATTCTTCCGGATCAACGCTTCCGGTGAATAAAGATTTTCCGAATTCATCCATAACATTTCCGAATCCTGCCACTTCTGTGCTGACCGGATTCAAGTCGAAGTCGAATCCGAAGGAGGGAGCTTCTACGGAAGAATCGTTAAATTCCTTGAAGGTTGCCCATTTGTCCAGAGGCTCATTTTCCAGTACATAGGTGTTGAACAAGCCGCCCTGTACCCAATAGGAAACAGAATAGTTCTTTCTGGTTTCTTCGTTCAGTTTGATTTTATTTTCGTATACGTATGGTTTTCCTTCTGCCGCTTTGGCTTCCTCAGCAGGAACCTCTACTTTGTCCCAATGTTCTCCTTCGATTCCATAGTTCAGAAGGTTTCTCAGGTATTCATCGGTATTGATCAGGTTCAAAAGCTCCACTGCCTTCTCCGGATGCTTGGTCTGTGCATTGACTGCTGTCAGCGCGCCCCGGGCAGAGATATTTGTCACATAAGTGTCCATAATCGGAGTTGCAACCACTTCATATCCCAGGTCTTTGCCCCATACCAGTTCTGCATACGGCTGTCCGTCGCCCTTTGTCACAAAACGCTTGATGGATTTGTCATCGGATGCTGTGGCAGCGTCTTTGTTGATATAGCCTGCCAGATAATATTTCCGCATGGTATCCAGCGTAGATTTCATTTTCTCTGTTTCAAAGACATTTTTCACGGTAAGGGTTTCATCACCATATTCAATGCCCACCGGGTCCTGAATCAAGTCCATATAAATAGGCGCGGAATAGCTGCTGGTTAAGTACATAGGCACCACATCCGGCTCATTTTCATGAATTACTTTCAGCCAAGGCTCCAAATCCTCCAGGCTGTGGATTTCGTCTACCGGAACATTGTATTTATCTACGTATTCTTTGGTAAATACCCACATGGGCATGCTGCCGATTTCCTTTTCACTGGGTACGCCGTAAGTCTTGCCCTGAACCTTTGCAGCTTCCCAGAACCGGCTGTCGATGTTTTTATACATTTCGGTATCTTTGATGTAATCGTCAAGGGCAAGGAATGCGCCTTTGTCAGCATTCTGGAAATAATTGTTTGCCCAGGAGCAGGTAAAGCACAGATCCCAGTCGTCTCCAGTGTTGACTACCACCTGCATCTTCTGGTTGTAATCTCCCCATCCGGCAGTGTTGACTCTCAGTTTTACCCCAATTTTTTCCTGGGTGTATTCGTTGACTTTTTCCAGTACTTTTTCCTGATCTTTCTGAGCGTCTCCGATCTGCCACCAGGTCAGCTCCACAACCTCCTCTCCGCTGGCATTTGTTTCTTTCTTGTTGCCGCAGCCGGTAAGAAGTCCCGCCGCCAAAACTACCGCAAGGCCAAGTGATGCAAATTTTTTGAATTTCATGATTTCTCCTCCTTGTTCAATTTTACTCCTTCACAGCCCCAACCGTCAATCCATTTACAAAGTATCTCTGGAAAAACGGGTAGGCAAAAATAATCGGTAACGTGGATATTACTACAATTGCCATTTTAATGGTCTCTTTCGGCATGTTTGCCGCCACTGCAATGCCGTCTACTCCCATGGTGGCCTTGTTGTTTGCAAGCCAGTCAATGGAGCTTTCAATCTGAATCAGCAGATATTGCAGCGGTATCAAATCTTTGTTGTCCATGTACATCATGGCGTTAAACCAGTCATTCCAGTAACCAAGCGTCAGAAACAGTCCGATGGTGGCAAGTCCCGGCAGCGCCATGGGAATTACGATCTGGAAAAACAGCCGCCATTCCGAAGCCCCGTCAATCTTTGCAGATTCCACAACAGCGTCGGGAATACTGGTTTTAAAAAAGGTCCGCAGCACAATGATATTGAAAGAATTCAGACACAGAGGCAGAACCAGCGCCCAAATGGTGTCTTTTAACATCATTACCTTTGTTACAATCAGGTAATTTGCAATCATACCGCCGCTGAACAGCATGGGGATGGTGATGACTGTGGTAAAAAATTTCCGGTATGCATAATTTTTTCTGGACAGCGTGTAGGCATATGTGCCTGTCAAAAGCAATCCAATCAAGGTACCGATAATCGTTACAAGAATGGTCACCCCGTAGCTTCTCAAAATATTCTCTCCTGCGCTTACGATATATTCATAGGCGTACAGGCTTAACTTTTCCGGTATAAACCGATAACCGTTCATGGTCAGAGATTCTTCGTCCGTAATGGAAATAATGATAACGAATATAAAAGGAATGACGCAAATCAACGACAGTATCGCCAAAAATATGTTAAACAGCACATTTGTAGGCTTTTTGATTTGATTGTATTTGCAGCCCTCTTCCTCAATTGCCCGGATTCTTTTCTCCATTTTTCTTTTGGACATTGTTTTCTCAGACATGGTTTCCCTCCTTCCTTAGAATAATGCGTTTTCATTGTCCACTTTGGATACGATTTTATTTGCAATCATAATCAGGACAAAACCAACCGTTGACTGGAACAGTGCAGCCGCTGCGCTCATTCCGATTTCCCCGCTGGTCTTAAGGGCCCGGAAAATGTATGTATCAAGCACGTTTGTCACCGGATACAGAGGACCGGAATTCTTAGGAAGCTGATAGAACAGGCCGAAGTCCGCTTTGAAAATACCTCCCACTGCCATAATCAGCAGAATGGTAATGACCGGCTTTAACAAAGGCAGCGTAATGTATTTGATCTGCTGCCATTTGGTGGCTCCGTCCAACACTGCCGCTTCGTAATAAGTCTTGTCAATTCCGCAGATGGACGCCAGATACACCACGGTATTGTAACCCATGCCCTTCCACTGGCTCATGAAAATAATGATAAACGGCCAGTATTTGGTTTCCGTATACCAGGAAATCGGCTGCCCGCCGAACTGCTGAATAATTGCGTTAAAGTATCCCTTTTCCGGATTCAGGAATGCAAAAACACAGTAACTTACTACAACCCAGGACAGGAAGTAAGGCAGGAACATGGAACTCTGGTAAATCTTCATCATTCCCTTGTTGCGGATTTCATTCAGCAGCAACGCCAGAATTACTGGTATCACCACGCCCAGAATAATGAACGCCGCATTATAAAGCACGGTGTTCCTTACGATAATCCAGGCGTCTCCGCTGCTGAACAGGAATTTGAAGTTGTCAAACCAGACGGTTTCACTGGTAAACAGGTTGTAAAAAAATCCGTCTCCTGACAGCCTGAATTTCTTGAATGCCACCAGAATTCCGAACAGGGGCAGGTAAGCAAAAAACAGAAACCATACTGCGCCCGGCATACTCAAAATCAGCAGCTCCTTGTTTGCCTTCAGCCGGGTCAGAAAATTCCCTTTCGGCTTTTCAGCTTTTTTTGTGTTTGCTCTCACATTGAAACCTCCTTCGTTTCCTACTGCACACTGGCTTACCGGTTCGTCAATGTGCAGTATGTTTTTTGATATATTAACTATATCATTGTGTAATTTGCATGGAAAGTTGAAAACTTTTAGGTTCATTGTACAAATTACAGTTATGTTTTTTGAAAAATTGTAAAAATTATAGGATATATTTTATTTTTCGAAAAACCCCTTGCAATTTTGTTTCAAAACTGATATACTTCCGGCATAAAAGTAACTGTCTATCCATTGTTTCACCACAATGATAAGGAGTGATCACATGTCAAATATAAGAAGCATTTCTGATATGCGCAGCTACAGCGACATTCTTCACAATGTAAATATTCATCCGTCTGCGTTCCTCACCGAACCCGATTCTCATGAATCTATTGTGACAGAAAAATCCAACATGAAAAAAACAGATGCCGCTTTAAAACTTATGGCTGAACTGGCCAAGGGAAAGAAATCAGGAGAGGAAAAAGGATGGCTTTCGTCCTCTGATGTGAAAGCACATTTCTGGACAAAAGCCAATGAAACATAAGATATATTATTCACCGGAATCCCTTCATGATCTCGATGAAATCCATAATTATTTCTTTTCTGAATTGTTCTGTTCAGGCGCCGCAGCGCATACCGTAAATAAAATCATAACTGCTATTGATACATTAGAGCACTTTCCTCAAATCGGCCCTCTGCTATCTTCCATCTATGATATTCAAAGTGAATACCATTTTCTCGTGAGAGGAAATTACATGATTTTTTACCGTATTCAAAACTGCGGCGTCTACATTGACCGCATTCTGCACAAAAAACGGGATTATTTACATATTCTGTTCCAGAGCCATCCACAGTCCGAAGAATAAAACATATCCCATTATCCCCCATTTGTCAGTATTTCTTCATCTCCCGCAGGGAAGCCGGAGACACACCATAACACTGTTTAAATTTCCGGTAGAAATAACTGGTATCCGGATACCCCACCTGTCTTGCAATATCATTGATTTTCATATTCGTGTTGAGTATCAGATCCTTTGCAATTCCATTTTTGGTATTACTTAAATACCGGGCAAAAGAACATCCCACTTCTTTCTGAAAAATCTGCCCCAGATAAGAAGCGTTCATATGGTATTTATACGCCAGGGTTTTCAGATTCATATCTTCCCTGTAATTGAGCTGCACATCGGCAATAATCTGGCGCACCACAGGAGTATACTGGGAATCCTCTTCATGCATACAGGCGATAATTTCTGTAATTTCAGAGATAAACGCCGTCTTAATTCCATGGATATCCTCCGCCCGGAAAATCGTTTCAATCAGATCGGTCAGTTCCTGGAAATTACCGGATTTAAGCTTGTATTCTTTTTTGATTTCTCCAAGCAGCACGGCCATTTTTACCGCCATCTGATACAGGGAACTTGCAGAAGCGTCCCTGCTGATTTTGTTGATAAACAAATCTTCCATATAGCCCACCGCAGCGTCCGTTTCTTTTTTCAGGATAAACCTGCGGAGCTGATCCTCGTCCATATTTACGGACTCTGTTGTTCTGTCCTGAATCTGTCTCTGACTGATACAGGTTCCGTACCCTTCCAGAATCAGATACTTCTGCAGCTTCCGGGCCGCCCGGTAGCTTTCCGGAAGCTGGGCGATACTCTGAAATCCAGTTCCCATACAGATAAAAGTCATCACATTGAACTTGCTTTCCACCTGATTCTGAAGTTCTGAAAAATATTCCTGGGCCTGAGTTTCATCCGACGTATTGCCTGTTAAAACCATCAGCAGGCTGTCCGGGGGCAGATGAACGATTTTCAGATGCTCCGCCTGCTTCAGCTCCACAATCACATCCGTAATTTTTTTCTCTTTCAGGCCCTCCATGTTCCATTTCATCAAAGCGGCATAATACGTTCCGCGATCTGCAGAAATCCCAAGCATTTCCGCATACTGACGGGCCTCTTCCCCTTCTGTCTGGCCGTTTAAAAAATGCATCCACTGGGTTTTCTCATCAATATACTGAATTTTTTTCTTGTCCATTTCATCCAGCTTTTCCACTGTCTCCCGAAGCTGCCGCTCTAATTCTTCTTCATCAATGGGCTTTAAAATATAATTTTCCACTTCCAGGCGGATGGCCTCTCTGGCATAGGCAAATTCATCATATCCGGTCAGAATAATAAAACGCACCTGCTCCTCCTTCTCCCTGATTCTTCGAAGAAGCTCCAATCCGTCCATTTCCGGCATACTGATATCTGTCACTACAATATGTACAGGCTCTTTTTCCCACATTTCCAATGCTTCTGCGCCGTCATGGGCCATATGCACCACCTGAAGGCCCAAAGACTCCCAATCCAGAATGTTTCGAATCCCCTGCAAAATCAATTCCTCATCTTCCACAATCATTACTTTTTTCATATTATTCTCCTCCAATTGTCCAATGGTAGTGTCAAATCCTACCTGATTTTTTGTTACTCAAACCTTGATTTTATGGGAGTTTGCAAATAAAAGAGCATTGACCTCCCTTTTTATGGTATAATGTCAATCGCCAAACCAACA
>CAJTFX010000002.1 GCA_910575555.1 Lachnospiraceae bacterium
AAGTGCAGAGATGGATGGAGCTGACTGTCACTAATCGGTCGAGGGCTTGACCAGGAAGAAGAAGGTGGATGGATTGTCTGGCTGTATGGATTTTTGAAGGTATATGGAACATATATTGACAAGAGAGTAAGTTCCACGTATAATAAGTGTTACGTGGAATATATTGTATATTTTATAGGGGAATCATACAGCGGCAGTATTGCGGTCTCCAAAACCGTTCACGGGGGTTCGAATCCCTCTTCCCCTGTTTTTGACAGAGCAGGTAATTCTGCTCTGTTTTTATATATTCAGCCGCGCAGAATATCACAGCATCTTCTAACTTTATGCATGAGAAAAAGAATCTGGTACATACTATTTCTGGCAAACTATTTTAAATGACAGGAGAAGAGATATGGTAGGTATAGAAACAGATTATTTAAAAGAAAAGGTAGAAAACAGACTGCGGGAGGAACACCAGAATCGCAACAGACGAGAGGATTTGTATGAATTAGATCAGCAAATTACCGGACTTCATAATACTTTTGATTTGATAAGCAGTGCACAGGAAAAAGAACTGCGGCAGCCGGTTCAAGAAGCTATGGCAAAACTTGATAATTGTATGACCATTAAATCTTAAGGATACAGATGGTTAATCCAGCCATGAAAGAAGCACAATTTTGTGTTCTGCATGGCTGGATTTGTCTCAGGATTCTCCGTCCGCTACAATTTCTTCCAGTACACGGATCAGATCCTGAAGGGTTTGCAGCCTGACGTTTCTTGCCAGAATGCAGTCTTTTAAATCTGTTGACAATGTTTCAAATTTGTCCCGTAGGCCGGGAGCGATATAAGATGCCATAACATCACCTCTCTGGTAGTATGGGAAAAAAGAGAGAAATTATTCTTTCTGACCGGGAGTGGTTGTTTCTGCCAGCGGAAAGTATTATAATAGGAAAGAAAAAAGAAAAAGGAGGTATAAGATGGATGATGAAAAGAAGTATGCTCTATTAATTGATGCAGATAATGTTTCATCCAAATATATAGGGATTGTCACGAAAGAAGCACAGACATTGGGAAACGTAACAATCAGGCGGATTTACGGGGATTGGACTTCCAGTTCTAAGAATTCCTGGAAAGATTCCCTACTGGAAAGTTCCCTGACCCCCATTCAGCAGTATAATTATACGGTAGGGAAGAATTCTTCAGATTCAGCAATGATTATTGACGCTATGGATGTGTTATATACTGGTAATGTGGACGGTTTTATTATTGTTTCTTCCGATAGTGATTTCACAAAGCTGGCCATGCGTTTGCGGGAATCAGGGAAACGTGTCATCGGTATGGGAGAAAGTAAAACGCCAACGCCCTTTGTAAGAGCATGTGAACAGTTTAAGACGTTGGATGTTTTGTATAAAAATAATAATTCAGGAGCGAAGAATAACAGTCCGGAGCCGAAAAATAATATACAGGAGAAAACAAAAAAGCAATGCGGAAAAAATTCTGAACCAGAGAAGGCGCCTGTGAAGGACGCAGAACCTATCACAAATCTGAAATCCATCAAGGCAACGGTAATTTCCCTGCTGGATGAGAATTCAGATGAAGATGGCTGGATGTATCTGTCGGAGCTGGGAAATATGATTCAGAAAATGTATTCTGATTTTGACTGCCGGAATTATGGGTTTCATAAATTCGGTAAATTGATTGAATCTTTTCCAGAATTGCAAACAAGAAAAGATGATTCCAGTAACGGAATCACCAAGATTGTATTGGTGAAAAAGAAAGAAGATTAGAGACATGAGAATAACCGGCAGAGATGGTGCTGCCGGTTATACTTGTGATAAAAGGTTAACCTTCTGTCTGCTGTTTACGTACCAGGCGCCAGATGGTATCATGCATCCAGCCGACAGTATCGTTTAGTTTTTTATTTTCTTCTAAAAGAAGCTGATTTTCGTTTTGTAATTGTTCTAACAGTTCCATATTGTCGGATTTGATAATATTGTTAACTGCCATCTGAATCACCTCATCCACATTATACCAGAACAACGGCGGGTTGTGTGTTAAAATACTGGAAAGAAATGAAAGGATGACCGTAACATTTTCCGCATATTTTCCAGAAAAATCTCTTGTGTAAACCAACAGGTTATACTATACTGATATAGAAATCCGTAATACCGCATTTTTAGGAAATGGATATGACAGAAAGGTGAATTCCAATGAAACAATATGATTTTTTGATTGTAGGCGCAGGACTGTTCGGCGCAGTATTTGCCCGGGAAGCCGGGAAAGCAGGGAAAAAATGTCTTGTGATAGATAAACGCAGCCATATTGCAGGAAATATTTATACAAAGGAAATCGAAGGCATTCAGGTGCATGAATACGGAGCGCATATATTCCATACCTCAAACAAAGAAGTATGGGATTATGTTAACCAGTTTGCAGAATTTAACCGATATACCAATGCGCCGGTGGCAAATTACCAGGGTGAGATTTACAATATGCCTTTTAATATGAACACCTTTCATAAACTGTGGGGAGTGGTTACGCCCCGGGAAGCCAGAGAGAAGATTGAGGAACAGAAACGGGAATATTCGGTGGAAAATCCCAGGAATTTGGAAGAACAGGCGATTAATCTGGTAGGACCGGACGTATATACCCGACTGGTGAAAGGGTATACGGAGAAGCAATGGGGGAAACGCGCTTCAGAACTTCCGGCATTTATTATTAAGCGGCTTCCAGTACGGTTTACGTACGATAATAATTATTTTGACGATAATTATCAGGGAATTCCGATGGGCGGTTATACCGGGCTTGTGGAAAAACTGCTGAAAGGGACAGAGGTCAGACTGGAGTGTAATTTCCTGGAGAATCGGGAAAAATACCAGGAGCTTGCAGAGACGATTATATATACAGGAATGATTGATGAATACTTTAATCATTGTTTTGGAAATCTGGAATACCGTTCCCTCCGGTTTGAGACCGAGCTGTTGGAGGAAGAGAATTATCAGGGAAATGCAGTGGTGAATTATACGGAATATGAGGTTCCTTATACCAGGATCATTGAACACAAGCATTTTGAGTACGGTACTCAGCCCAAAACGGTGATTACCAGAGAATATCCCAGGGTATGGAATCCCGGAGATGAGCCATACTATCCTGTAAACGATGAAAAAAATATGGAGCTTTACGGAAAATACCAGGAACTTGCTGAAAAAGAAGGAAATGTGATTTTCGGCGGACGGCTGGGGCAGTATAAATATTACGATATGGATGATACCGTTGAAGCAGCGTTGGATTGTGTGAGAAAAGCTGTGGATGGCCGATAAGGCTGTGAAAAATACGCAGGAGCCATTGGAGTTTGGCAGTGGAACAAACAGATTGGAGGAGAACGATTATGAAAAAATTAGAAGATTATGTGAGAAGTATCCCTGATTTTCCGGAGCCTGGAATAATTTTCCGGGATGTTACCAGTATTCTGCAGGATGCAGACGGTCTGCACCTTGCCATTGACGGACTGATGGAAAGCCTGAAAGACGTAGATTACGATGTGGTGGTTGGGCCGGAATCCCGGGGATTTATTTTTGGCGTACCAGTGGCTTATGAGGCAAGAAAATGTTTTGTACCGGTGCGCAAAAAGGGAAAACTGCCCTGTGAGACAATTTCAGCGGAATACGATCTGGAATACGGAAGCGCAGTGATTGAGATGCATAAAGATTCCATTCAGCCGGGCCAGAAAGTAGTGATTATAGACGATTTGATTGCCACCGGCGGAACCATAGAAGCTATCATCGGATTGATTGAGCAGTTAGGCGGACAGGTGGTAAAAATCTGTTTTGTCATGGAACTGGCGGGACTGAAGGGAAGAGAAAAGCTTTCTGATTATGAAGTGGAAAGCCTGATTACATATGAAGGAAAATAGAGGGATATTCATGAGAGTTGGGACAGGCTATGATGTACACAGGTTAACAGAGGGCAGAAAATTGATTTTGGGCGGTGTGGAGATTCCCCATACCATGGGCCTTATGGGTCATTCAGATGCGGATGTGGCAGTGCATGCCATTATGGACGCCCTGCTTGGGGCCGCAGCCCTTGGAGATATTGGAAAGCATTTCCCGGATACGGATGAGGCCTACCGGGGGATTTCCAGTCTGAAGCTGTTGGAGCAGGTGGGCAGACTTCTGGAGCAGGAGGGCTATCTGGTGGAGAATATTGACGCTACGATTGTTGCCCAGGAGCCGAAATTACGGCCATTTATTCCGCAGATGGAGAAAAATGTGGCCAGGACGCTTCATCTGTCAGAAAATCAGGTTAACATCAAAGCCACCACAGAAGAAGGTCTGGGATTTACCGGAAGCAGGCAGGGAATTGCGGCGCAGGCAGTCTGTGCCCTGACCGGACTGTATGAGGCCAGTATGACAGCTTTTGACAGTGAAAGAAACTGCAGTGGCTGCGGCGGATGCGCCAAAGGATGATAAATGGAAGAGATAAAGAAACTGCAGTAGCTGCGGCGGATGCGCCAAAGGATGATAAATGGAAGAGATACGGTATTTATTGCAGAAGGAAAAATACAGAACCAGGGATTTGTATGAACGTGCTTTTTCGGAAGATTCTGCAGAATTTGTGGATTATTACTATCAATGGAAAACCAGGGACAACCAGATTCTTGTGATGGAAGAGGAAGGCAGGATTCAGGTAATGCTGCATTTAAACCCCTATTCCCTCTTGATTTGGGGACATGGGCAGGAGGTTCCTTATATTGTGGCAGTTGCCACAGAGCCGGACTGCCAGAGGCAGGGAAAAATGAGACGCGTTATGGAGTTTGCCCTGCAGGATTTAGAGCGCAGGGGGATTCCCTTTGCTTTTCTTCTGCCGGCTGATCCCGCCTATTATCAAGGGCAGGGATTTGTGTTTTTTCCAGAGAATTCCGGGAAGAAAACCGGCGGGAATCAGAGACACAGCAGGCTGCAATGGTCCAAGGCCAGACCGGAGGATATTCCAGAGCTTGCGGAATTTTCCAATCATATTCTGAAGGAACAGTATCATATATTCATAAGACGGGAAGAAACTTACTATAAACGGCTGTTTGCAGAGCTTGAAACCGAACAGGGCGGAATTCTTCTGGGGAGGATGGCAGGAGCTCTGGAAGGGGCGCTGACATATGGAATGGAGCGGCCGGATCGGGCGGAAGTGAAAGAACTGCTTTTAAGGCCTGGCGTTTGGGACGGCAGAGCCGACTGTGCTGAGGAAATCTGCACAAACAGAAGAGATGCTTTGAAAGAACTCAGGGGCGGCAGAGCGGACAGCATTACAGAGACCTGCCGGATTGTTTTGCCGGGTTTAAAAATCAATACTGCCAGGTTCGACATGATGTTCCGCATTGCCAGTCTGAAAGATTTCGTTTCTCTGATGAAAAGCGAGGCAGAACGCTGTTATGAGATAGAAGTGAAAGATTCCGTGATTGGGTCAAATTGCGGATGCTACCGGATTGAGATAGGAAAAGACGGCGGCAGGATGCAGAGGATATCCAGGGAGCAGGTAAAGCAGGAACTTGATATTTCCAGTCTGGCCCGGCTGCTGGTAAGGGATATCCGGGTGCACCTGGGCGAGTGGGTATAGAAATGGAAGTTTGAAAGGAAATGACAGAGAATGGGATTTTGGAAGCATGTGAAGGAAGAGTTTGAAGTGATACAGGAGCGGGACCCGGCCATCAAATCTCCTTTTGAGGTGCTGCTGTATCCCAGTTTCCGCGTAATGCTCAGTTATCGGAAAGCCCACAGACTGTATTTAAAGGGGCATTATTTCCGGGCCAGGAGGATTTCGCAGAGAGCAGCCAGAAAAACAGGAATTGAAATCCATCCTGGAGCTGTCATTGGGAAAGGATTTTTTATCGATCACGGAAGCGGTGTGATTATCGGGGAAACAGCCATTATCGGCGATAACGTGACGCTTTATCAGGGAGTGACTTTAGGCGGCACCGGAAAAGAAACCGGAAAACGCCATCCCACCTTATGCGACAATGTGATGGTCAGCGCAGGAGCCAAGATTATCGGTTCTTTTACGGTAGGGGAAAACAGCAAAATCGGCGCAGGAAGCGTGGTGCTGAAGGAAGTTCCGCCCAACTGCACCGTAGTGGGAGTTCCGGGAAGAATTGTCAAACGCGACAATATCAAAGTGCCCCGGAGCGATATGGATCAGGTGCATCTGCCAGACCCGGTCATGGAAGACATTACCCTGCTGCAGCATGAAAATTCCGCCCTCTGCAACCGGATCATTGATTTGGAAAAGGAAGTGCGGAGACTGCAGAATGATGCGCAGGCACAGATATAAGCAAAAGCAGGAGGACATATGAAAGTATACAATACATTAAGCAGACAGAAAGAAGAATTTATTCCTTTAGAAGAGGGCAAGGTAAAAATGTATGTGTGCGGGCCTACCGTATATAATTTTATCCATATTGGCAATGCCAGGCCCATGATTGTATTTGATACAGTAAGACGCTATATGGAATACAGGGGATATGAAGTGAATTTTGTATCCAATTTTACAGATGTGGACGATAAAATTATAAAAAAAGCAATGGAAGAGGGTGTCACTGCCCAGGAAATTTCCAGACGGTATATTGAGGAATGCAAGAAAGACATGGCAGGATTGAATGTGAAGCCTGCCACCACCCATCCTCTGGCCACGGAGGAAATTGACGGAATGCTTGAGATGATTTCCGCGCTGATTGACAAAGGATATGCCTACCCTTCGGCAGACGGAACGGTGTATTTCCGTACCAGGAAATTCAAAGAATACGGCAAGCTGTCCCACAAGAACCTGGATGATCTGCAGGCGGGCCACAGGGATATTAAAGTCACCGGAGATGACAAGGAGGATTCTCTGGATTTTGTGCTGTGGAAGCCCAAAAAAGAGGGGGAGCCTTACTGGGAATCACCCTGGTGCCAGGGCCGCCCGGGATGGCATATTGAGTGTTCTGTCATGTCCCGCAAGTATCTCGGGGAAGAAATTGACATTCATGCAGGAGGCGAGGATCTGATTTTTCCCCACCATGAAAATGAAATTGCCCAGAGTGAAGCCTGCAATGGAAAAATCTTTGCCAGATATTGGATTCACAATGGTTTTTTAAATATTGACAACAAGAAAATGTCCAAATCTCTGGGGAATTTTTTTACAGTGCGGGAAATCAGTGAAAAATATGATTTGCAGGTATTGCGGTTCTTTATGCTGAGCGCTCATTACAGAAGCCCTCTGAATTTCAGCGCAGAGCTGATGGAATCGGCAAAGAACGGACTGGACAGAATCCGCAACGGAGCAAAGAATCTGAAGCATTTGTCCGGTAATGCCAAAACAGAGCAGATGACAGAAGAAGAAAAAACCATCTGGGAAGGCAGTCAGGGATTTGTCACAAAATTTGAGACGGCCATGGAGGATGATTTTAATACGGCAGACGGGATATCCGCAGTGTTTGAACTGGTAAAATACATCAATACCAACGTGAGCGGAGATTCCTCCAGAGAATTACTGGAACAGCTGTATCAGCGTTTGAATCTTCTCTGTGACATTCTGGGCATCATTCTGGAGCAGAAGGAGGAAATTCTGGACGAAGAGATCGAAAAATTGATTGCAGAGCGTCAGGCTGCCAGAAAAGAGAAAAATTTTGCCAGAGCGGACGAGATCCGGGAGGAGCTTCTGGGACGGGGAATTGTCCTGGAGGACACCAGAGAAGGGGTAAAATGGAAAAGGGCATAAATCAGTATTTTTTGGAAAAATTCGGCATGAAGCAGGCGGATATCAGAAGTTATTCCCCGCTGACGCTGGCATATATCGGAGACGGAATTTACGATCTGGTGATTCGCTCCATGATGGTGGCCAAAGGCAATGCCCATGTAAATGATCTGCACAGGCGGACCAGTAAACTGGTAAAAGCGCATGCCCAGTCAGAACTGATTGGGCTGCTGCAGCCGGAATTAACGGAGGAAGAGCTTGCGGTATACCGGAGGGGGCGAAATGCAAAGTCGTTTACCATGGCCAAAAATGCCACGGTGGCAGATTACCGGAGGGCCACAGGATTTGAAGCGCTGATGGGATATCTGTATCTGGAGGATCAGATGGATCGGATGATGGAACTGATTCTGACAGGGCTTAAAAAGCTGAAAGAAAAGGGCAAAAACACAGAAATTAAGGCAGCAGGGAATGAACAGATGATTGCAAAGAGGGACAGGGATGAGATACGAGGAATTAACGATTGAAGGAAGGAATGCGGTGCTTGAGGCGTTTCGTTCCGGTAAAACTATAGACAAGCTTTTTATACTGGACGGGTGTCAGGACGGGCCGGTGCGCTCCATTACCAGAGAAGCCAGAAAACATGACACCATCGTGAATTTTGTCACCAAAGAAAGGCTGGATCAGCTTTCAGAGACAAAGAAGCATCAGGGGGTCATTGCTTTTGCGGCAGCTTATGAATATGCCCAGGTGGAAGATATGCTTGCTGCGGCAGAAGAAAAAGGGGAGCCGCCTTTTTTGCTGCTTCTGGATAATATCGAAGATCCCCATAACCTGGGAGCGATTATCCGGACTGCCAATCTGGCAGGGGCCCACGGAGTCATTATTCCCAAGCGGCGGGCAGCGGGCCTTACTGCCACAGTGGCGAAAACCTCTGCCGGAGCCATCAATTACACTCCGGTGGCAAAAGTCTCCAATCTTTCCCATACAATCCGGGAATTGAAAAAGAAGGGCATGTGGTTTGTCTGCGCCGATATGGACGGCACCAGAATGTATGACCTGGATTTGAAAGGGCCCATTGGACTGGTGATCGGAAGCGAGGGAGAAGGGGTCAGCAAACTGGTGAAAGAAAACTGTGATTTTACAGCAGCCATTCCCATGGCCGGAGAAATTGATTCCCTGAATGCCTCCGTCGCCGCCGGCATCCTCTCCTACGAGATAGTGCGGCAACGTTTGTAACCAATTTGCAAGGCAAATTGATTACCTGCTTGCCCGCCCATCGCGAAGCGATAAAAAATGCGGGCAATTCCCCTTGTAACCAATTTGCAGGGCAAATTGATTACCTGCTTGCCCGCCATCGCGAAGCGATAGAAAATGAGGGCAATTCCCCTTGTAACCAATTTGCAGGGCAAATTGAGTATAAATCTTTTGAGGAAGAACAGGTGCAAAGAGAGAGCGAATATCAGAATCAGACAGATGAAATGTTAATCGAAGCATTGCGGAACGGCCGGCCGGACATTACCGATTATATTATGGAAAAATACAAGTATCTGGTCCGCAGGCGCGCCAATGCCATGTTTTTGATTGGGGGAGACACCGATGATTTGATACAGGAGGGAATGATCGGATTGTTTAAGGCGATCCGGGATTATCGGAGGGAGAAGGACGCCTCTTTTTTTCATTTTGCCGATCTCTGTATCACCAGACAGATTTATCATGCGGTGGAAGCTTCCCAGAGAAAAAAGCATCAGCCCTTGAACGGCTATATTTCCCTGAGCGCCAGTGTGGGGGAGGAAGGTACGGATACGTTTCTGGATTTGTTGGAAACCTTTGAGAACGCCAATCCCGAACAGCTCTTAATTGACCGGGAAAATGTCAGGACAATTCATGAAAAAATGGCTCAGAGCCTCAGCGCACTGGAGCGGCAGGTCTTAGAGCTGTATCTGGAAGGAATGAAT
Organism: Lachnospiraceae bacterium; assembly: GCA_910575555.1. Classification (GTDB taxonomy): domain Bacteria; phylum Bacillota; class Clostridia; order Lachnospirales; family Lachnospiraceae; genus Petralouisia. The sequence continues at coordinate 9,657 of CAJTFX010000002.1, forward strand.
TACCGGCAGATTGCGGAGAATTTGGAGAAGGAGCCGAAGGCCATCGACAATGCCCTGCAGCGTATTCGAGGAAAATTTGCAAAAATTTTATAAAAAATATTGACAAGCCGGAAAGAATATAGTATATTAGACAAGTCGGTTGGGAAAACAACTGATGAGAAATAAAATTGCTGCTGTGGCTCAGTCGGTAGAGCGTCGCATTGGTAGTGCGGAGGTCACGGGTCCGATTCCCGTCAGCAGCTTTCAGAGATCTTGAGAGGTTACGATATCATTAACTTAAGGAATCTTTTACATTTTAGATTGTAAAAGGTTCTTTTTTGTATTTTTACTGTAATAACAGAAGCAGATCACGGATGTTTTTGCGAAATCTTTCATGATTCTTTGATAATTAATATAGGCTTTACACGCAAGCAGCTAATTGGTATAATGAAGTTACCATATAGACGGGCGGTAGAAAGTAGGTGATGATATGCCAAGTGCAGCAGATATAATAAAGGATTATGTTACAGAATTTTCCAGATTGCAAGATTGGATGGTTCCCATTAAAGAAACTAATCCAGAAACATACAATTCAATGTATAAAAGGTATATTGAGTTAAAAGTTACATTGTCAAGTTTGGGCGTCAATCTAACAGAGCTTGACAGGATCAAAGAATAACGATCAAATAATTTGCAACCAAGCAATCTAAGGTGTAAAGTCTTTATTGAGTTATTAAGGGCTTTACACCTTTTTTAATTTGCAAAATTGCATGAACAAATCAAACAGAACAGCAACCGTATCATATGAAAGGCAGGCAACGCACAGTGGCATTTTTTATAATTCATTATGGCAGACCAGAGGACTTACACACATAATCTGACACCCTCTGTCCAGGTGAAAAACCTACGGCGACAGTCTGATAATTACGGTTTCATTGTCATACACAATTTCCCCAAGGCTGCGAAGCAGCGGTTCATTTAGGGCCGGATATTTTTCACGTTCCATCTGGCCGATGAATACATAGGATACCTGAAATTGGCTTAAAAGGCGGCGTACTTCTTTTTCCTCCCGGGAGGTGTAGATGACCTCGATTTGTCTGCTTTTTTCGTTCAAATCGCCGGTATCGTTCCGCCAGAGATGTTCGTGGGTATACCAGCCTAAAACGGTGGGCAGGCCGGTCATGGCGGATACCCGGCAATAGCTGCTGTAGCTGCTGCCGTTTGCCTCCAGCACCACCGGGGAGCCCTCGATATGCTCCAGAAGCCACCGGATGGCGGGGGCGTCCTCAGGATAACTGGTTTCCAGAAAAGCTGTGGCGTCCAGTCCCAGGTATCCGTTTCTGTGAAAGATATTGCCCTGCCACTGACGGATGGCGGTGGGAGTGTAGCCGGAGGTCAGAAGCAGGCAGAGCGTTCCAATGAGGCCGAATCCCTGCATCCATCTGCGGGAGTGATTTGACAGGAAGCGGATGAAAATAAATCCCATACAGAGGCCGAACAGGATAAAAGCCTGATAAGTCAGCTTGAACATAGTGTTGGATCGGGCGGCGGTTTTTTCATAAATATCCCGCAGATAAACCAGTTCCGGCATCAGAATCAGCCCTATGGCGCACAGGCACAAAACAGCGGTGAAAATATCCGCGGTATCCGTGGCTGAGAGCCATTGGAGGGGCCTGCATGTTCCCTGCTCCAGAGCCAGGGCGATCAGGTAAATAAGGACAGCCAGAACCGGAAAAGCCCAGAGAATGCAGAGCTGATACAGGGCAGAATGGTTCTGGGTCAGCCGGACGCCCTGAGCCATGCCGCTGTCAAAGGTCAATGTAAAAGGCAGAGAAACCAGGAAACTTAATAGAAGCGTTTCCGTCCACTGTCCTGCGCTGATCAGAATGCCCTGTTTCCAGCTTTGGGACCATTTCAGGTTGCCGAACAGGCAGACGCCGCAGATTACCACACAATAAATGGCAAAATCCCATGCATTGCTCCACTGGAAAATGCCAAGAAACAGGCCGCCCATCAGCAGCGGCAGCTGAAGCAGCCCATTCTTTTTTTCTTTATTTTCCTGTTTGAGCCATGCGTACAGAAGTCCGAGAACCGTCAGCACAAAATAAATATTGACCACATGGGCATGTAAATCTCCCTGGATAAAGGAGTAAGCCGGGAACTCATGGATAGTCTGATCCAGAGTTTCAGGATCATGCCCGATAAATCTGGTGGAGTTGGGAAACCAGTAGTCTGTTTCCCCAAACAGGGGCAGTATTTTTGCGTAAATTACATAATGCATGTTTCCGGACAGGGATACGGCAGTTCCTGCCAACCACCCAGCGCAGCAGGACAGAATTCTCCGGATTTTTAAGTTCAGCCTGTTTTTGGCATTGCGAAAATAGTCAGAAGCAGCCTGACGGATCAGGGAAAAAGGCAGAACAAAAGCCATAGCGGCAACCAGGGTGCGCATCAGGTTGTAGGTTACGGCAATTTGGGTACCGGTGAGTTTGGTGAGAAATACCGCATAATACTGGCCGCCGTAATAGTAATTGATGGGGGACTGGCTGTACCAGAGATCAGCAGCCGGTAAGGAGGGACTGCGCATCATAGCAGCCATAAATCCGAAATCCATGAATTTTTCTTCTCCGAATGCCTGAGGCCGGAAGCCTACGATATAAGTCCACAGCAAAAATGCCAGAAACAGAATCAGCTCCTCCATAAAAATCAGTTTTTTTCCTTCTGCCGAAATGGGAGCGGTTTTGGGCCTCTGCAGGGCTGCGAACCCTAAGTTTGCGGCAATACATGCTAGGCTGACCCAAAGGCAGGCGGCGGAGGTGAATTTCAGGATTTTTAACGTGACAAGCAGCCAGGTGGCATATCCGGATACAGCGATGGCAATCACTTTGGAAAACATCCAGCCTTTGTCCGAAAATCCGGAAAATAAGAGGCTGGTGACGGGCATGAAAGACCAGCCCAAAATCAGAACCATCAGCCACCAGAGAAAGAATGGGCCGCTGTCTTGCCGCAGCAAAAAGAAAGTCAGTCCGGCCAGTATGGCGGCAATGGGGATATTTATATATTGTTTCATTATGGAAGCTCCCTTCTTAAAACGTGTTTCTAAGACGCCAGAACTGGAAAAAGGCCCGGGAGCCGATGAGAAGTATTTTTTTCAGATTAATAGAATTGCTTCCATTTTGCCGCTCCAGAAAAGTAATGGGGTAATAATGCACGCCCCGGTTCTGTTTTGTATAAATTACAGTAATTAATACATTGGACAGGAAAAAATTCTCAGGCACTTTGGTCAGAACCTTTTTCAGCTCGCTGCACTGCATCAGGCGGTAAGGCGTGTTGGCATCTCTGATGGGGATTCTGAATATAATAAGCAGAACCATTTGTAAAACCCATGTGACGAATATCCGGGAGAGCCCGTCCATACGTTTCACGCGGGAACCGATGAGAAGTCCGCATTTTCTGCGGTTTTTCCAGAATATGGGGAATTCTGAGGGAAGAGTCTGTCCGTCGGAATCAGTCTGGAACACATAGTCTGCGCCTTTTGAGACGGCGTAGCGGTAACCATACAGAACTGCCGGGCCGTGGCCCTGGTTTTCCTTGGTGAGAACAATGAGTCTTGGGTATGTTTTTTTCAGATTCCGCGCAATCGTAAGAGTGCGGTCACGGCTTCCGTCGTCAATCACCACAAGCCGGCTGTCCGGGCTGATGCGTTCTGCAACCGGATGCCATTGGGCAATGACGTTATGTATATTTTCTTCCTCATTATATGCAGGCATAATAATGAAAAGCTTATCCATAAATACCTCCTGATAGGGGGAGCGTATGTTTTAGTATGTTTCGGCATATTACGCTGTAATTTTCAAACATTTCCATTATACCATTTATTTACTGGGAAATAAAGAGAATATTTTTCTGGTAATTTTCCGTTTTTTCTGTTAAAATATATATAATTATGCAGTACAAGCGATATATGGAGAGAAGGAGAATTGAAGATGGCAGAGTCAATGGAAGATTACAAAGAAGAACTGGAGGCGTCTTTCCGCAAAATTAAGGAAGGAGACATTATTTCCGGAACCGTGATTGGAGTCAGCGAGGAAGAGGTGGCGCTTGATTTAAAATATTACGCCCAGGGGATTATTAAGGTGGAGGATTTGAGCAATGATCCTGACTTTCAGGTTCTGGAAGAAGTACATCCGGGAGATGTGATAGAGGCCACAGTGGTGAAAATGGATGACGGAGAAGGGAATATCCAGTTGTCTAAGAAAGAAGCAAATGATATTCTTGCATGGGAGAAGCTGCATGCCTGCCTGGAGGAAGGCACAGAGCTGTCTGTGAAAGTAGCGGGCATTGTGCCTAGCGGCGTTGTGGCGTATGTAGAGGGAATCCGCGGATTTATTCCGGCCTCCCAGCTTGCGCTTTCCTATGTGGAGGCCACCGAAGAATGGTTGGGGAGAGAAGTGAAGGTAAGGGTAATCACTGTAGATGAATCCAAGAAGAAGCTGGTTCTGTCCGCCAAAGTCATTTTGAAGGAACAGCAGTTAGAGGAGCACAACCGCAGGATAGCAAGGATGGTTCCGGGAACGGTGATGGAAGGCGTAGTGGAATCATTAATGCCTTACGGGGCTTTTGTGGATCTGGGAGACGGCATCAGCGGACTCATCCATATTTCACAGATTTCCCAGAAGCGGATCGGCAAGCCTTCTGAGGTACTGAGCGTGGGGCAGCAGGTGAAGGTGAAGGTTTTGAATACCAATGATAATAAGGTAAGCCTCAGCATGAAGGCTTTGGAAGAAGAGATGGTGGATGTGGACAAACCAAAAGAGGTGGAAGAATACATATCCCATGAAAGCGCTTCTACGAATTTGGGAGATCTGCTTTCCAAGATTAAATTATAAGACAGAAGGGAGTCACAGCCAATGATAGTAAACAGAATTCAAGGTACGGATGCAGCAGGTACACAGGCAGCAGCTTCCGTAACAGGGCAGGGAGGAGATTTTTCTTCCTATTTACAGACGACAGCTTCCCTGGATGAAATATTTGAACAGGCAGCCCAGACTTATAATGTTCCGAAGAATCTGATCAAAGCTATCGCCAAAGCGGAATCTGATTTTCGGCCGGATGCAACCTCCAAGGCCGGAGCCCAGGGCATTATGCAGCTGATGCCGGCTACCGCAAGGGAATTAGGCGTTACAGATTCTTATGATCCCTATCAGAATATTATGGGCGGCGCCAAATATATCAGCCAGATGCTTCAGAAGTATGACGGCGATATCAGCCTTGCGCTGGCCGCTTATAATGCAGGCAGCAACAATGTGGCAAAATACGGCGGAATTCCGCCTTTTAAAGAGACGCAGAATTATGTGGTGAAAGTGACCCAGTATATGAATGAAGGAGTTTCAGCGCCCAATGCCTCTTATACAGTCAGCGGCAGCGCAGGCAATGCGGGAACGTCAGCCGGCGGCAATGTTGCAGCGGCTACGGTGGAGGAAGCGGAAGAAAGTTATTACGAGAGTATTTTAGAACAGCTTTTTTCTTACGAGGATTATCTCAGGTTCATTGACCTGTATACCAAGATTCTGGAAGCGCAGCAGAAAGAGGAGGAACAGGAGCGTCAGCAGCAGGAGGAGCAGTCGGATTCCTACCGCGCGTATCAGGATCTGAAGTTCAGTCCTTCCGCAATCAGCCTGCTGGGAGGCAGAATCTGATGGAAACCATTAAGATTAAATATTTTGATTCCGAAATGGAAAAGCTTACATACATAGAAGGAAAGTCAGACTGGATTGACCTGCGGGCAAGTGAGATGGTGGAACTGAAGCAGGGGGAGTTCAGGCTGATTCCTCTGGGAGTTGCCATGGAGCTTCCGGCAGGGTATGAAGCCCATGTGGCGCCCAGAAGCTCCACCTTTAAGAATTACGGAATCCTTCAGACGAACAGTCTGGGCATTATTGACGGAAGTTACTGTGGAGATCAGGATATGTGGCGGATGCCGGTATATGCCACCCGGGATACGGTGATACATAAGGGAGACAGAATCTGTCAGTTTCGGATTGTGGAGAATCAGCCGGCAGTTGTGTTTGAGGAAGTAGAGTGTTTGGAGAATCAGAACCGGGGAGGCTTCGGCACTACCGGGGTAAGATAATAAACCTTCATGATGCACAGCCTGCCGTGCGACAGGCCGCATGGCCATCCATGCTATGGAAGCCAAGGGCTTTCATTACAATTCGTCAAGTTGTATAAAAAAAATAAATTATTTCGTTAATATGACGAAGAAATATTACGGGCCTGCCCTTTCCTGTCAGAAGTGACAAGAAAGGGCAGTTCTTTTTGTGTACTTGGGGCATGGCATTTCCTCCGGAAGTCTGGTAGTATACTTGATATAAAGAAATTCTGCTGAGGCAGAGCATAATACAGGAGGAAATTAAAAATGGCAAGTTTATCATTGAAGAACATTTGTAAGAAATATCCCAACGGATTTGAAGCGGTAAAAGATTTTAACCTTGAAATCGAGGACAAAGAATTCATTATTTTCGTAGGACCTTCAGGATGCGGTAAATCCACAACGCTCCGTATGGTAGCTGGTTTGGAAGAGATTTCCTCCGGTGAGCTCTCCATCGACGGAAGAATCGTGAACGATGTAGAACCCAAGGACAGAGATATTGCGATGGTATTCCAGAACTACGCTCTGTATCCTCATATGACTGTATTTGACAATATGGCATTTGGTTTGAAGTTAAGAAAAGTTCCTAAGGAAGAAATCAAGCAGAAAGTGGAAGAAGCTGCAAGAATCCTTGACCTGGAGAAATTATTAGACCGTAAGCCCAAGGCTTTATCCGGTGGACAGAGACAGCGTGTTGCTATGGGACGTGCAATTGTCCGTGAACCGAAGGTATTCCTGATGGATGAACCGTTATCCAACCTGGATGCAAAGCTTCGTGTACAGATGCGTGCTGAGATCGCTTCTCTGCATCAGAGACTTGGCGCAACTATTATCTATGTAACACATGACCAGACAGAGGCTATGACACTGGGAACCAGAATCGTTGTATTGAAAGACGGAATTATCATGCAGGTAGATTCTCCCCAGAAATTATACAATGAGCCTAACAACTTATTCGTAGCAGGATTTATCGGATCACCTCAGATGAACTTCCTGGATGCAGTGTGCAGAATCGAAGGCGATAAGGTGTCCCTGAAAGTGGGAGAGAACAGCATTGTGCTTCCTCCTGCAAAAGCAAAGAAACTCATTGACGGCCGTTATAACGGCAAGACAGTTGTAATCGGTATCCGTCCTGAGGATGTGGACGATGCTCCTGCAGCTCTTGAGGCTCATAAGGACAGCGTTTTCAACACCAAGGTTACCGGATATGAATTACTTGGTTCTGAAGTATTACTGTACTATACCGTGAACGGAACCAGCATGACTGCAAAGGTATCCTCCAGTACACCGGCTCGTCTGGGCGATTCCATCAAGCTGGCTATGGACATCAATGCAATGCATGTATTTGATAAAGAAACTGAATTGACAATTACTCACTAATTCGGTAATATAATTTCATAACACAAAAGTCCGGAAGCGACGCAGTCATGTGTTGCTTCCGTTTTTCATATTACGGAGAATAAATATGCTATCAAATCATAGGTTACAGGTGACATTAGAAGAAATCAAAGAGATCTCCAGAATCGATCTGGCGCTTTACAGCGATAAGGGAAATTTACTGGCGTCCACGTATTCCATGGAAGAAGAGATGGGAGACGCCATTCGTTTTTTTGCGGATTCCATGGCAGAAAGCCAGATGTTGTCCGGCTCCCATTTTTTTAAGATTTTAATTGAAAATGAACTGGAATATATCCTGCTTGCCAAGGCAGGCGGAGAAGAAGCCTATATGATAGGGCGGCTGGCCGCATGCCAGATCCGCAGCATGGTCAGCGCTTTTCGGGAGCAGTTTGATCGGAACAGCTTTATGCAGAACGTAGTTCTGGGAAATATGCTTGTGGTGGACATGTATAATAAGGCCAAAAAGCTTCATATTGAAGCCGCTCAGCGGGTGGTATTTGTGATAGAGGTATCCGGCAAGAAAGACGGAGTGGTAATGGAAACCGTGAAGAACCTGTTTGCTTCTTCCACGGTGGATTTCATTACGGAAGTAGACGAGAAATCTGTGATTCTGGTAAAGGATGTCAGGGAAATTCCAACAGAAGCGGGCCTTGCAAATCTGGCGGAGGTAATTGTGGATAATCTTCAGACAGAGGCAATGGTGAAGGTGCGGGTAGGCTACGGCAACCGGGTGGAGATGCTGCAGGATATCGCCCGTTCTTATCAGGAAGCCAGAATGGCCCTGGAGGTGGGCAGCATTTTCTATGTGGAAGCCAATACCATTTCCTATGCAAATCTGGGGATTGGACGCTTAATTTATCAGATTCCCATCAGTTTGTGCGAGATGTTTCTGCAGGAGGTCTTTGGGGAGAAAATACCGGAGATGTTTGACGAGGAAACTACAATCACCATTAACAAATTCTTTGAAAACAATCTGAATATTTCGGAAACGGCAAGGCAGTTATATGTGCACAGAAATACGCTGGTATATCGTCTGGAGCGGATTGAGAAAGCCCTGGGCCTGGATATAAGGACCTTTGAGGATGCCATGCTGTTTAAGATTGCTTTAATGGTAATTTCCAATATGAATTACCAGAAAGGCGCCAGAGAGAAGGAAAAAGAAGAGAAGGAATAGAGGGCAGAAGCAATGAAAGTTTCTACGAAGGGCCGGTATGCCCTGCGCCTGATGCTGGATTTGGCATTGGAGGAAAATCAGATCGTCAGGCTGAAGGATGCGGCCGGCCGTCAGGAAATTTCCATGAAGTATCTGGAGCAGATTATTTCTGTTTTCCAGAAATGCGGATATGTAAAAAGTCTGAGAGGGCCGGGCGGCGGTTATACGCTGGCAAAGAAGCCGAAGGAGTATACCGTAGGAATGATCTTGCGCCAGATTGAGGGGAGCCTTGCTCCTGTGGCCTGCCTGGAGGAAGAAAATTCCTGCAGCCGCAGCGGGGAATGCGTGACGCTGCGGTTCTGGAAGATGCTTTCTGACGCCGTCAGCCAGGTGGTGGATCAGGTAACCCTTGCGGATTTGGTGGAATGGGAGAAGGAACAGAAAAGAAGGACAGCGGGCAGTACGGATGCCCAGGAAGGATGTCCTTTACAACAGTAAAATGTCTTTTTGCACCCAGATTAGCGGAAAAATTAAGGAAACAGGAAAAATTACCGATACAAATAACAGGTACTATTTCAAAGGAATGCAGAAAGGGGAAGAGACATGAAAATTGGAAATGCAGCAGAGCAGGAGACAATTGTAAAAAACAATTATGGAAAGGATCGTCTGGAGAACGGCGCAGACAAGGAAAAGCAGGAAAAGAATCAAAAAAAGAGCATTGACGCCTCCGGATTAAATCTGTGCCAGGACAGCATTGCGGAGAAGAAGAAAAAAGCCATGCAGGACGCTATGGATTTTATAAAACAGCAGTTTGAATCAGATTCACATGTGGATGAAGCGCTGGAGGAATGCCGGGGACAGATTGAGGAAGGCAAAGAGCAGGCACTGGCAGCTTCCAAGGAGCTGAAATCAATTCAGGAGCAGAAGGAGCAGCTGAAGGAGGAATATCCGGACGGCGGCGAAGATTATGACGCTTATATGAAAGAGCTGAATGAAATGGAATCCTGTTGGAGGAAAGAAATGGCGAAGGGCCAGTCTTTGGTTGCGGATTCTACCAGCGCCATTAAGGCGATGAAGCAGGAGGCTTTAAAGCATCACGGAATGACAGACGCCTTCAAGGCTGCCGAGGAGACAATGAAGGCTGCAAGCGATGAAATGATAGGAATGCTGATGAATGAGGCCAAAGACACCGTGGACAAGGAACTGGAAGAGACGGTGGAGCAGGCTGAGGAAGCCAAAGAGGAACAGGCAGAGCAGGAAGAAGATATGAAAGAGGCTCAGGTAGAGCAGGAGAAGAAGGTTAAGGAGCTGGAGGAAGAGCTGGAGAAGCGCAGAAGAGCCAGGGAAAGCCGTCCCACGCCTCCCTCTGCCAAGGAACATGCCGCTCTGATGCAGGATCTTCAGAACAGGCAAAAGGAGATTATCGGCGCTACGCAGCAGATATTGGAAGAGGCGACCTTGCTGCCGGAAGAAATTAAAGGAATTATGGTTGATCTGAATATTTAATTATGAGAAACAGGAAGAGAAGAATATGGCCCGGCATTCTGCTGATACTGTCTCTGGTCTGGCTTGGAGCCGCAGGCTGCGGCAATTTTGGAGACAGACAGGCAGATTCCGGCCAGGGAAACACGGAACTTAACGGGGAAACACTGGAGGTACATTTCATAGATGTGGGACAGGGTGACGCCACACTGATTAAGCAGGGAGATCATGCCATGCTGATTGACGCCGGAGATAATGATAAGGGAACGGCGCTGCAGTCTTATTTGCAGCACCAGGGAGTGGAGCATCTGGATTATGCCGTGGGCACCCATCCTGATTCGGATCATATAGGCGGTCTGGATGTGGTGCTGTATAAGTTTTCCTGGGATCAGGTTATTATGCCTGATTTAGAGAAGGATACGAAAACATATCAGGATGTACTTCGGGTCATTCGGGATAAAGGAACCGAGATTACATATCCCAAAGCCGGAGCCGTCTATTCTCTGGGAAGTGCGGAATTTACAGTTATTGCGCCTGTGAAGGAAGATTACGGCGATAACTGGAATGATTATTCTGTGGGAATTTCCCTGCAGTTCGGCAAAAACCGCTTTGTGTTTACCGGAGACGCGGAAGAGGACGCAGAACAGGACATGCTTGCCCAGGGAATTGATTTGTCTGCCGATGTGCTGAAAGCCGCCCATCACGGCAGCGATACGGCAAATACCATGGAATTTCTGGAAGAAGTGAACCCCAGGGCAGTGGTGATAAGCTGCGGAGAGGGAAACAGCTACGGGCATCCCAGGGCGGGAGCTATGAACAACTTCCGCAGTATCGGGGCAGAAGTGTACCGGACGGATGAACAGGGAACCATCGTGGCAGTTTCAGATGGAGAGACAATTACCTGGAACTGTTCTTCCAGTGAGAGCTGGAAGGCAGGAGAGCCAAAGGGCAGCTCTGTCCGGGAAGAAGAGCCGGAAGAAGCTGCAGAACTGCAGCCCGGAGAGTCTGACCTGGGGCAGGGGCCGGAGACTTATGTTATCAATACCAATACCGGAAAGTTTCATAAGGATACCTGCAGCAGCGTGGAGCAGATGCAGGAAGAGAATAAAGAATACAGCAGCCTGAGCGTACAGGATTTAAAAGCCCGGGGATATGAGCCCTGCGGCAGATGCTTTGCACAGTAAGAAAAAGAACATCCCAGACAGAAGAAAGATTTTTCTGCCGGGGTGTTCTTTTCTGCCGCTTAACAGAACCCCTTGACTTACTCATCATGTCGTGGTAAGATATAGTCCAAAACACAAGATATAGTATAAAAAGTGAGAAATTTCAGAAAAGTTCACAAGATATATCTATATATTTGAAAATTAAACCAGGAGGGAACAGCATGGAAAAAACCTTTAAAGTCGTTAAAAAAGATGGGACGAAAGAGGACTTTAACGTACAGAAAGTTGTAGTTGCAGTCAATAAGTCAGCTTACCGGGCATTGATCACCTTTACGGAAGAAGAGTTAAAGTTTATCTGCCAGTTTGTAGAGGAAAAAGTAGAATCCATGGGGATTGAAGAAGTGAAAATCGCCCAGATGCACAACATTGTGGAAGGCGCCCTGGAGAAAGTGAATCCGGTGGTGGCCAAAAGCTACCGGGATTACCGGAACTACAAACAGGATTTTGTGCAGATGCTGGATGAGGTGTACAAAAAGAGCCAGTCCATTATGTACATAGGGGATAAGGAGAATTCCAATACGGACAGCGCCCTTGTTTCCACCAAAAGAAGCCTGATTTTCAACCAGTTAAATAAAGAATTGTATCAGAAATTCTTCATGACTACAGAAGAAATCCAGGCCTGCCGGGACGGCTATATTTACGTCCATGACATGTCTGCAAGGCGGGACACTATGAACTGCTGTTTGTTTGATGTGGAAAACGTGCTGCGGGGCGGATTTGAAATGGGAAATCTCTGGTACAATGAGCCAAAGACGCTGGATGTGGCTTTTGACGTAATCGGGGATATTGTGTTAAGCGCTGCAAGTCAGCAGTACGGCGGATTTACGGTGCCCAGCGTGGAGAAAATTCTGGAGCCCTATGCAGAGAAATCCTACCAAAAATACAAGAATCATTACTGCAGTCTGGGGCTTAGCCAGGAGCGGGCAGAAGAAGAAACCATGAAGGCAATTGCCCGGGACTTGGAACAGGGGGTTCAGGGCTGGGAATATAAATTTAATTCCGTATCTTCCAGCAGAGGAGATTATCCCTTTATCACCATGACATTCGGAACAGGCACAGGGAAATTTGCAAAGATGACTTCCATTGCCATGCTGAATGTGAGAAAAAAAGGACAGGGAAAAGAAGGCTGCAAAAAACCGGTGCTGTTTCCCAAACTGGTGTTTCTTTACGATGAAAATCTCCACGGCCCGGGAAAGGAACTGGAGGACGTATTTGAAACGGGAATTGAGTGCTCCAGGAAAACCATGTATCCCGACTGGTTAAGCCTGACAGGCAAAGGGTATATTTCCAGTATGTACAAGCAGTACGGCGAAATTATCAGTCCTATGGGGTGCAGGGCCTTTTTGTCTCCCTGGTATGTGAAAGGAGGCATGAATCCTGCGGATGAGACGGATCATCCTGTATTTGTGGGACGGTTTAATATTGGGGTGGTCAGCCTTCATCTGCCCATGATTCTGGCAAAATCCAGACAGGAAAGCAGGGACTTTTATGAAGTGCTGGATTATTATCTGGAGCTGATCCGCCAGCTTCATATCCGCACCTATGCATATCTGGGAGAAATGCGGGCAAGCACCAATCCCCTTGCCTACTGTGAAGGCGGATTTTACGGCGGACATCTGGGGATTCATGACAAGATTAAACCGCTGTTAAAGACGGCGACAGCGTCTTTCGGCATTACGGCCTTTAACGAGCTGCAGCAGTTATACAATGGAAAATCCCTGGTGGAGGACGGACAGTTTGCCATTGAGGTATTGGAACATATCAATGAGAAAATTACAGAATACAAGAAAGCGGACGGGAATCTGTATGCCATTTATGCCACTCCTGCGGAAAATCTCTGCGGACTGCAGGTGAAACAGTTCCGGAAGAAATATGGCATTGTGGAAAATGTGTCTGACAGGGAGTATGTCAGCAACGGTTTCCACTGCCATGTGACAGAGGATATTACTCCCATTCAGAAACAGGATTTGGAATACCGGTTCTGGGAGCTGAGTAACGGCGGGAAGATTCAATATGTAAAATATCCCATTGATTATAATAAAGAAGCAGTGAAAACTCTGGTAAGGCGCGCCATGGACATGGGCTTTTATGAAGGGGTGAATTTGTCCCTGGCTTACTGTGACGACTGCGGCCATCAGGAGTTGGAGATGGATGTGTGCCCTGAATGCGGCAGCCATAATCTGACAAAAATTGAGCGGATGAACGGTTACCTGTCCTATTCCAGAGTCAAAGGAGACACCAGACTAAATGATGCGAAAATGGCAGAAATTAAAGAACGCAGAAGCATGTAAGGAGACATTATGAGATACCACAATATTACAAAAGACGATATGCTGAACGGTGACGGACTTCGTGTAGTCTTATGGGTGTCCGGCTGCTCTCATTGCTGCAAGGAATGCCAGAATCCTGTGACCTGGGACCCTAACGGCGGGCTTCTGTTTGATGAAGAGGCCAAACAGGAAATTTTTGAAGAGCTTGCCAGAGATTATGTGTCTGGAATCACATTCAGCGGCGGCGATCCCCTGTATTTCGGCAACCGTTCAGATGTGCTGAAGCTTGCCCGGGAAGTGAAAGAGAAATTTCCGGAAAAAACCATTTGGATGTACACCGGATTTGTATGGGAGACAATTTCTGCACTGGAGATTGTGAAATATATAGACGTTCTGGTGGATGGAGAATTTCTGGCGGAGCAGAAGAATACAAAGCTGTACTGGCGGGGCAGTGAAAATCAGCGGGTGATCAATGTGCCCGCTACCCGGACAGAAGGAAAGGTGATTTTGCATTGCAAATAAGCGGCGGAAGGTGTATTGTAGATCAGGAAAATAGAATCAGAAAGGGACAATTGAAATGAAAAAAGAACCATTTGTAACAGAGGAGCAGTTAAGAGAGATTGTGAAGGAATATCCTACTCCCTTTCATCTGTATGATGAGCGGGGGATACGGGCCAACGCAAAGGCTGTAAAGGAGGCATTTTCCTGGAATCAGGGATTTAAGGAATATTTTGCGGTAAAAGCAACTCCCAATCCGTTTATCATCAATCTTTTAAAAGAATATGGCTGCGGCTGCGACTGCTCCTCCATGACAGAGCTGATGCTTGCGGACGCGCTGCATTTTGAGGGAAAGGACATTATGTTTTCCTCCAATGCAACGCCGGCTTCTGAATTTCAGTTTGCGGATGAAATTGGGGCAATCATCAATCTGGATGATTTTACCCATATTGATTTTCTGGAAAAAACTATAGGCCATATTCCGGAAACCATCAGCTGCCGCTATAATCCGGGAGGCGTGTTTAAAATCAGCAACAGCATTATGGATAACCCGGGAGACGCAAAATACGGCTTTACCACAGAGCAGTTATTTGAAGGATTCCGGGTATTGAAGGAAAAAGGCGCAAAGTATTTCGGCATCCATGCATTTCTGGCAAGCAATACTGTGACAAATGAATATTATCCGGCCCTGGCAAAGACTTTGTTTGAGGTGGCAGTGAAATTAAAAGAAGAAACAGGGGCGGATATCCGCTTTATCAACCTTTCCGGCGGAATCGGAATTCCCTACCGTCCAGATCAGGAGCCCAATGATATCTATGCCATCGGAGAGGGCGTGAGAAACGTATATGAAGAAGTTCTGGTTCCGGCGGGAATGGGCGATGTGGCCATTTTCACAGAGCTGGGGCGTTTTATGCTGGGGCCTTACGGCTGTCTGGTGACAAAGGCCATCCACGAAAAGCACACCCACAAAGAATACATCGGCTGCGACGCCTGTGCCGTGAACCTGATGCGGCCTGCTATGTATGGAGCATACCATCATATAACCGTCATGGGCAAGGACAATCATGTGTGTGATCATAAATATGACATTACCGGTTCGCTCTGTGAAAATAATGATAAGTTTGCCATAGACCGGATGCTTCCGAAGATAGATATGGGAGATCTGTTAGTGATTCACGATACCGGCGCCCACGGCTTTTCCATGGGATATAATTACAACGGAAAATTAAAATCAGCGGAGCTGCTGCTGAAAGAGGATGGAAGCGTCCGGCTGATCCGGCGGGCAGAAAGGCCGGAGGACTATTTTGCCACGTTTGACTGCTTTGATATTTTAAAAGACATGAAACAGAGATGATTGAACGCAAAGATGTATTGTCCATTCCTTATCTGAAAAAAACGACATTTACCGGGAGCTACGAGGGGCTGCGTTTCAGGCTTGCTGTTCTGAAAAAGGAAATTCTCCCGGAGGATAAGGAGGGGCAGAAAACAGAGCTCCAGGTATTGGAAGTGACGGCCTGGGAAGGGCCTTATGGGTTTGACGCAACCCCAGAGGAACAGAAACAGCGTATGGAAGCGGAATTCTCAGAAGAAGGGATACAGCAGGGGATTGACTGGCTCAACGGGCTCTGGCAGCAGGAGCCGGAACGGTGGCTTACGGCAAAGAGCAGCTGGTAGAGGAATGATCCAGGCGTTTCTCTGCAAACCGTAAGAGCCCGTCGATAAGCAGGGCCAACAGCGCAGACAGCAGGCTGCCCCATATAATTTTGGCCGGATTCATGGTGCGCAGTCCGTCAAAAAGGATGGTTCCCAGGCCGCCGGCGTTGATGGAGGCGGCAATGGTGGCAATGCTTACGGTGGCTACCATTGCAATGCGGATTCCGGCGATAAATGCCTTTCTGGAAAGAGGCAGCTTGATTTTTACAAGGGCCTGCATGGGCGTCACGCCCATGCCCATGGCGGCTTCTGAAATACTTTTGTCGATGCCGTTTAATCCGGCCAGAAAGTTCTGCAGAAGGAGGTACTGGTTGTAAATTACCAGTACGAGTATGGCGGTAGTTCTGCCCAGGCCGGTCAGAGGGATTAACAGGGCGAACATGGCAAGACTGGGAATGGAGTAGATCATGGATAACAGCCCCGGGATCATTCTGGAGGCAGTTTTGGAGTAGACGCAGAGTATGGTGAAGAAAGCTGCAAGCGCGAGGGAAAGCAGCAGCGTAATCAGCACAATCTGCAGGTGCTCCAGCGCGGCCCGGATTAAATCGTCATAATGTTTTGCCATATAATCTATCATTTGGATTCTCCTAAAAAGTGTATTTCATCTGTGAACGGAATTGAAGCTGTCAGGAAACAGCAATTTTTCACAATATATAGCTGCGGCTTCTAAAAACTTACAACTATATATTGTGTATCAATTCCATGTTCCGACAGTCTCTTATTTAAATTTTTCCCAGAAACGCTCCTTTTCCCTGGCGGATTCCACCAGGGATGAGACAAATCCGTCTGCCGGGTGCAGGATAATCTGTTCCGGCGTGTCAAACTGCAGGATATGCCCCTCATTCATAATCATCACCCGTGTTCCAAGCTTAAAGGCTTCTTCAATATCATGAGTGACAAAGAGGAAGGTTTTCTTCATGCCCCGGTGCAGGGTGAGAAGCTCCTCCTGCAGCCGGGCGCGGGTGATGGAATCAATGGCTCCGAAGGGCTCGTCTAACAGCATGATTTTGGGATCGGCCGCCAATGCCCGGGCCAGGCCCACCCGCTGCTGCTGCCCGCCGGAAAGCTGGGCGGGATACCGGTTTCTGTATTCCTCCGGGGCCAGGCCCGCCATGGTAAGCAGCTGATCTACCCGGGCGTCTGTTTTTTCTTTTTCCCATTTCAGCAGATTTGGCACCATGGCAATATTGCTGCCTACGGTCATATGGGGAAACAGGCCGATTTGCTGAATCACATAGCCGATCCGCCGCCGCAGCTTTACGGGGTTCATGGAGCTGATGTCCTCCCCAAATAAAATAATTTTGCCGGTGTCAGGCTCGTAAAGCCGGTTAATCATTTTTAACAATGTTGTTTTTCCGCAGCCGGAGGAACCCAGAATGGTGATGAATTCCCCCTCTTCCGCGGTGAAATTGATATGGTCCACGGCATTGCGAAGAGAGCCCTGGAACGTTTTGGTCACATTTTGAAATTCAATTGCGTGCGCCATCTGATCACCTCCGGTTCATACTGTGTTTATTCGCGGATGGAGTCGTAGAATTCCTTTGCCACTTCATCGTATTCCTGTTTATCGATATCCACTTTTGCATTCAGGGAAATCATGGTTTCCGTGTCCAGTTTTGCGCTGACTTTGTTGAGGATTTCAGCGATTTCAGGGTGCTCGTTTAAGGCGTCGTTTCTGACTACAGGCGCCATATAGTAAGGCGGCCAGAACTGTTTGTCATCTTCCAGATAGGCGAACTTGTCCGCATTTACAAGCTGGGCGTCAGTGGAATAGGCCGGGCATACGTCAGCTTCCCCGCTTTCTAAAATCTGATATTTCAGTCCGCTGTCATAGAGGTTGATGGCTGCAAAATTAAATTCGCCGTAGACTTTGGCAAGGCCGGGCAGACCGTCCTCCCGCTGTTCAAATTCTCCCTGGGAGCAGAGCTTCAGCTTGTCTGCATTGGCCTGTAACTCTGACATGGTGGAAATACCGTACTGCTGAGCCGCTTCCCTGCGGATGGCAATGCCGTTTCTGTCGTTGACCTGGGTAGAGTCAAGCCAGGTAAGTTCAAATTGCTTGCTGTATTCTTCCTTTACCGTGTTGTATACGGAATCCGGATCACTGTCCATATCCATCTGCAGGACAGAGAGCAGGGCGGTTCCGGTATATTCGGGATAGAGGTCAAATTCATCGTCGGTGATGGCGGTGTGCACCAGGGAACCGGCCACATTCAGTTTCCGCTCCACCTTGTAGCCCTCGTCCTCCAGCGCCAGTGCATAGATTTCCGCCACAATCAGGCTTTCTGTGAAATCTTTGGAGCCGACCCGGACTGTTTTCTGGTCAGAGGTTCCGCAGCCGGAAAGGAAGAAAGTGAACAGGGATACTGCTGTGAGCAGCAAAGCCATAAATTTTTTCGTTTTCATAATAAGTCTCCTTTAAAATCTTTTGTATTTTAATATTATTTTTTCCAATAAGTGAAAGAAAATTCCGGCGGAAAATGACATAAGCGCCACTGAAATGCCGCCGATCAGCAGAAGATCAGTTCGAAACAGCCCGATTCCTGTAAAAATTAAATCTCCCATTCCGCCGGCGCCGATTCTTGCCGCCAGAGTTGCGCTGGCGATGATTTCCACAGCGGCTGTTTTCATACCGGTAAGAATCAATGGAAGCGCAAGGGGAAATCGGACTCTCATCCAGACCTGACGCCCGGTCATTCCCATTCCGCCGGCGGTTTCTAACAGAAAAGGGGGAACATCCCGCAGCCCCGCAATGGTATTTTCCAGAATCGGCGGGATTGCCAGTAAAATCAGCGCAATGGCAGCCGGTACGGCGCCGGTGCCCAGAACCGGCAGCATCAAAAGCAGGATGGCCAGACTGGGAATAATGCGGAGAATTCCAAATGCTGTGGAAACAGGTTTCTGCAGGACATGAAATCTGACGCAGCAAAAACCCGCGGGCACCCCAATCAGGACTGCAGCCAGTAACGAGCACAGGCTGATTCTGAAATGGTCTGTCAGCATCGTCAGGAAACGTCCGCTGTTCATTTGAAAATAATCTATGATTAAATGATACATGTGAAAAAGCTACCTCCCTTGTCAGGATTTTGCCGAACTGTTTCAGCGTAGGCTTTTCTTATTATAAACATAATTGAAGAATATGTACAGTGGATGTTTAAATTTTATAAATTTACGAAAAATATGTCCGTAAATGATTGCACAATGATACGGAAACCATGTATAATAATGCCTGACATGAAATATTCCGCAGCGAAACGGCGGAGCACAGGACAGAAAGGAAAGAGAAAAATGGGCGGTTTTTTTGGCGTAGCATCACAGCAGGATTGCGTATTTGATTTGTTTTTCGGCATTGACTATCACTCCCACCTGGGAACCAGGCGGGGCGGAATGGCGGTATTGGGGGAAAAAGGCTTTAACCGGGCCATTCACAATATCGAAAATGCTCCTTTTCGGACAAAATTTGATAAAGATGTCAGTGAGATGAAGGGATGGTACGGCATCGGCTGCATCTCAGATTACGAGCCTCAGCCGCTGATGATACGTTCCCATCATGGAACTTATGCGATTACCACAGTGGGAAAAATAAATAACAGCGATCAGCTTCTGCAGCAGTTGTTTGACGGCGGCCATTCCCATTTTATGGAACAGAGCGGCGGGGAAATCAATGCCACGGAACTGGTGGCGGCGCTGATCAATCAGAAGGAAAATTTAATCGAAGGCATCCGCTATGCGCTGGATTCCGTGGAAGGCTCCCTGTCCCTGATTCTGATGAACCAGGCGGGACTGTACGCGGCGAGGGATAAGTACGGCAGAACGCCGGTGGTGATCGGCAGGAAAGAAGATGCATTCTGCATTTCCCTTGAGAACTTTGCTTACCACAATCTGGGTTATGCAGATTACAGGGAACTGGGGCCCGGGGAAATTGCGCTGGTGACAGATAAGAGCTGCGTGACTTTGTCGGAACCGGGAGATGAGATGAAGATCTGCACCTTCCTCTGGGTATACTACGGATATCCGGCCAGCTCTTATGAGGGAATGAATGTGGAGCAGATGCGTTATCACTGCGGCAGGAAGATGGCAGAGCGGGACGATGTAAAGCCGGATATTGTGGCGGGGGTTCCGGATTCCGGCGTTCCCCATGCAATCGGATATGCCAATGAATCCGGCATACCATTTACAAGGCCCTTTATCAAATACACCCCTACCTGGCCCAGATCCTTTATGCCTACCATCCAGAGCAAACGGGACTTGATTGCCAAAATGAAGCTTTTGGCGGTAAAGGATTTAATTCAGGATAAGAGCATGATATTGATTGACGACTCAATTGTAAGGGGAACCCAGCTGCGGGAAACGGTGGAATTCCTTTATCAGTGCGGAGCCACAGAAGTGCATGTCCGGCCTGCCTGCCCGCCGATTCTGTATGGCTGCAAATACCTGAACTTCTCCCGCTCTACTTCGGATATGGATTTGTTTTCCCGGCGGGTCATTGACAAGTTGGAGCAGGGGAACGTGACTGAGGAAATTCTGGCGGAATACGCAGATCCGGAATCAGAACGGTATGGGAAGATGGTGGAGGAAATGCGTAAGGAGCAGGGATTTACTTCTCTGCAGTTTAACCGTCTGGATGATATGCTGGATGCCACAGGATTGAAAAAGTGCAGGCTCTGCACCTACTGCTGGAATGGGAAGGAACGATAAAGATTTGATTTATTTAAGCAGTTTTTTATTTTCCCGGCGGATTATGAAAAATCCCAATCTCTACCCTTATCACGTTTTTGCCGGAATGACAGAAAGAGTGCTGCTGTTTCGTCCCATCACAATTCTGTACGGCGGCAATGCGTCAGGGAAATCCACCATGCTCAACATTATGGCCAATAAGCTGAAATTACAGGGGCAGGAATATGCTGCCTGCAATATGTTCGGCTCCTACTTCACACAGTTTATTGAAGAATGCAGGTATTCCCCGGGAGAAGATGAGGAGGGAAGGACTGTCCGTATTCCTAAGGAAAGCAGATATATCAAAAGCGAAGATATTTTATATGAAATTAAGAAAATTCAGCAGGAGCAGGTTTTAGAAGAGGGATATGTCTATGAGCATATCCGCAGAGGCATGCCGAAAGAGCAGAAGGAGGAGCTGAAGAATTCCTGGCAGACGAGAAAGGCCCTGAAAAATATGATTTTCTGCCAGGAGAAGTATTCCAACGGAGAGACCACGCTGCAGATGTTAGAGGACTACATGGAACCGGACGCCCTCTATCTGCTGGACGAGCCGGAGGTCTCTCTTTCTCCGGCCAATCAGGTGGCCCTGGCAGAGCAGATCAATGAGATGGCAAGATTTTTAAGATGCCAGTTTATCATTGCCACTCACTCGCCTTTTCTGCTTGGGACATTAAATGCCAAAATATATGATTTGGACTCCGGGGAACTGGAGGAAAGACGATGGAGCGAGCTTGCCAACGTGCGGTATTTTTATGAATTTTTCCAGAAGCGCAAGGAAGAATTTGAGCCTTCTGACAGATGGAGGTAGGAAGATTCTTGCAGGTGGAATCAGGCGGGACTTAGCTACGGTGTTGCTTTTCCTGTAGTTTAATCATATTACTCCGGCGGTTAAAAACCGCAAAATCACAGATACTAATTCCAAAACTTTAGAATTGGAGAATTCTTAAATGATGGAAACATACAGCTATCTGTGCATAGATTTGAAATCTTTTTATGCCTCCGTGGAATGTGTGGAACGGGGGCTTGATCCCATGACGGCCAATCTGGCAGTGGCCGATCCTGACCGGGGAAAAGGCGCTTTGTGCCTGGCGATTTCTCCCTCCATGAAGGCCCTCGGCGTCAAAAACCGCTGCCGGGTGTACCAGATTCCGGCTCATATAACGTACATTACGGCGCCGCCCCGGATGAAACGGTACATCGAATATTCGGCAGATGTTTACGGGGTGTATCTGAAATACATTGCCAAAGAGGATATCCACGTCTATTCCATTGACGAAGCGTTTCTGGATGTTACCCAGTATCTTAGCCTGTATCAGCTGACAGCCAGGGAGCTGGCAGTAAAGATTATGGCGGATATCCGGGAAACAACAGGGATGCCGGCGGCAGCAGGAATCGGAACCAACCTGTATCTTGCAAAGACGGCTTTGGATCTCACAGCCAAACACACAAAGGATCGTATCGGTGTTCTGGACGAAGAGCTGTATCGGCAGACCTTGTGGGATCACAGGCCGCTGACGGATTTCTGGAGAGTGGGAGAGGGGACTGCAAACCGCCTTGCCCGGGCAGGGATTCTGACCATGGGAGATATCGCCCGGGCAGAGGAACAGATGCTATACGGGATGTTTGGCATAGATGCAGAGCTTCTCATTGATCATGCCTGGGGCCGGGAAAGCGCAACCATGGCGGATATTAAATCGTATCGGCCGAAAAGCAATTCTCTTTCCAGCGGGCAGATGCTGCTCAGGGATTATTCCTTTGAAGAGTGCAGGCTGCTGTTGAAAGAGATGGTGGACGCTCTCTGTCTGGAGCTGGCTGACCAGGGTCTTACCGCTCAAAATGTTTCTATTGCAGTGGGCTATTCTTATACAACAGGATTAAAGCAATCTGCGGGCAGCGTGTCTATGCCCGATCCGGCCAACAGTTATTCAGATATCATGCCTTGTGTGCTTCGGCTGTATGAACGCATTGCTCGTAAGGGAAAGCCCATCCGCAGGCTGAACGTTACCTGCAGCGGCATTGCAAAGGAGGAATACCGGCAGTACCGCCTGTTTACAGACGCGGCGGAACTGGATCGGGAAAAAAAGCTG
The DNA here is from genome assembly GCA_910575555.1 of Lachnospiraceae bacterium. Taxonomy (GTDB): domain Bacteria; phylum Bacillota; class Clostridia; order Lachnospirales; family Lachnospiraceae; genus Petralouisia. The sequence continues at coordinate 32,330 of CAJTFX010000002.1, forward strand.
CAGCAGGCAGTTCTTGAAATTAAACGGCGCTATGGGAAAAATGCCCTGGTCCGGGGGATGGATTTACTGGAAGCAGGGACAGCGATGACCAGAAACCGTCAGATCGGAGGGCATAAAAGCGGTGAATAGAAGATACCCAAAAATGCCATCCGGAGCCCGCGCCAAACAGTTTATGCCCTTTGATGCGCTGAAAGGCTTTCAGGAGGCCCTAAGAAGTAAAGAACAGCCGACAGAGCCCAGGAAAGAACTGCCGGAGGACTGGGCAGAGGAGCTTGACAGAAGGCTGCGCCGGATATGCTTAGGCGATTTTGTTACCGCGGAGTATTTCCGGAACGGAACATATGTCAGGATAACAGGAAAAATCTCAAATATTGATCAAACAGCCAAAATTCTGGGAATTGAAGGCTGTCAGATTCCCTTTGCGGATCTTTCTGATTTGCAGGGAGAAATCTTTGCCATGCAGTAGATGTTTCTAAGAAAAAGCATATTCACTCTTGATGATGCAGAATGTTTACAAATCTTAGAGTGCGTGCAAGACTGATTTTACTGACAGCCGTAGCGGCTGCGGCTATGTGTATTACATTTATGAGGGGGACAATATAGTTCTTTTGGGCCAGGAAACAGAAGGTACAAACGGGATGGAACTGGAGGACAGCCAGGAATTGTCGGCAGGAATGCAGGAAACAGCGGCTGCCACAACGATGGCAGATGAGGCTGCCGGGGAAATGCATCATGCAGTGACATATTGTCTTTAAATAAGAGATCAGTAAATTCCGTGTAAAATGATGATAAGAGCGGCATCTGCTCAGATCTTTATACCGGATTGCCCAGTGAGCGTCTCAAAGGGCAATCCGGTTGTTCTGTCTGTATCTAATGATTAAGCTTTCGCTTTCTTAATGGCATCTGTCAACACAGGCAATACCTCAAACAAATCGCCCACAACGCCGTAATCAGCAACGCCGAAAATAGGAGCGTCCGGATCTTTATTGATGGCGATAATGCGGTCAGAACTGCTCATGCCGGCTAAATGCTGAATCGCGCCGGAGATTCCGCAGGCGATATAGAGTTTGGGCCCTACGGTTTTGCCGGTCTGGCCTACCTGGTGTGCGTGGGGAATCCAGCCGGAATCCACAGCGGCTCTGGAAGCGCCTACTGTGCCGCCCAAAGCATCTGCCAGTGCGCGGATTGGCTCAAATCCTTCCGGCCCTTTGACGCCGCGGCCGCCGGAGACAATAATCTGTGCTCCTTCCAAATCCACGGTTTCTGCGTCCAGTTCCCGGATTAATTCGATCACCTGTGTACGGATATCTTCGGAAGGAACAGAGATATCTTCCTTGATAACTTCCGCTTTGTGATCGGAAGGCTCTGCCATTTTAAATACGCCGGGGCGGACAGTGCCCATCTGGGGACGGTGCTCCGGACACATAATGGTTGCCATCAGGTTGCCGCCGAAGGCAGGACGGGTCCATGCCACGTTGCCGGTTTCTTCGTCAATGTCAAGGGCGGTGCAGTCTGCGGTTAATCCGGTATGGAGACGGCAGGCAATTCTGGGGCCTAAGTCGCGGCCGTTGTTGGTAGCGCCGATTAACATACTGGTAGGACCGTATTTTTCCACCAGTTTGGTGATGGCAATGGTATAGGCGTCTGTGGAGTATTCTTTGAATTCTTCTCCGTCCACTGTGATGACAGTGTCAGCGCCGTAACGGGAAGCAGCTTCTGCGGAGGCTTCTACGTTGCAGCCGATTACAACGGCTACCAGTGAGCCGCCCTGTTTCCTTGCCATATCCTTGCCGGGGTTTAAAAGCTCAAGGCCGACTTTTTTCGGTGAGCCGTCTTCTTTTGTTTCAATAAATACCCAAAGGTCTTTGCTTTTGACTTCCATGATCCGATTCCTCCTTATATTAAGCCGCCGTCATTCATCAGTGCAAACAGCTTCATGGCGCTGTCCGAGGGCGTATCCTCCTGGATCACTACGCCGCCGCTTTTTCTTGGCGGAACGAAAGTTGCTTTTACTTTTGTGGGGGAGCCTTTTAAGCCGGCCTGTTCCAGATTGATTTCTGTCAGGTCTGCAGCGGTAATGTCAGGAATTTCTGCGCGGTTGGCAGCCATTTTCCGTTTCAGGGTGGGATACCTGGGGTCCCAGGAAGGCTTGGTGTAAGTTACCAGGCAGGGCATGGAAGCGGAGATCACCTGAACGCCTTCTTCCACTTCTTTTTTCACAACAACCTTGCCGTCTTCTACAGAAGCTTCCAGTCCGTATGTAATCTGAGGAAGTCCCAGATGCTCTGCAATTTCAGGCCCAACCTGTGCGGTATCGCCGTCGATGGCCTGTTTTCCGCAGAAAATCAGGTCAAAGCTGCCTTCCAGTGTCTCCACATGGCGGATGGCCTGGGAGAGAATATAACTGGTTGCCAGTGTGTCAGAACCGCCGAATGCCCGGTCGGTCAGCAGGTATGCTTTGTCAGCGGCAATGGCAAGACATTCTTTTAATGCGTTTTTCGCCTGAGCCGGTCCCATGGAAAGCACAACAATTTTTGTCTCAGGGTCCTTGTCTTTGATGCGCGCAGCGGCTTCCAGCGCATATCCGTCAAATGGGTTGACGATGGAAGGAACGCCTTCGCGGATCAGTGTGTTTTTTACCGGATCGATTTTGATTTCGGTGGTATCCGGCACTTGTTTGATGCATACAAGTATGTTCATTCTGATTCCTCCTGGTTGAGAAGATTTTTTTTGATTTTCCCAGTTGCAGTCCGGGGAAATTCCGTGACAAATGCAATCTGGGTAGGTACTTTAAATTTGGCCAGATGCTGTTCGCAGTAGTTTGTAACGTCCTCTTTGCTTAAGCTTTCTCCCTCTTTAAACTGAATAAAAGCCTTTACCGCCTGGCCCCGGATAGAGTCCGGCACGCCGATAACGGCAGCGTCGGCAATCAGACGGTGGGAGGTGAGAACGCATTCCACTTCTGTGCAGCTGATGTTTTCGCCGGAACGCTTGATGATATTGCCGCAGCGTCCCAGGAAAAAGAGCCAGCCTTCTTCGTCCAGATAGCCCCAGTCGCCGGAATGAAGCCAGCCTTCTTCGTCCAACAGGCGTCTGGTGGCTTCTTCATCCTGATAATAGCCCTTTACCAGTGTGCGGCCCGGGACGCCGTGGACGCAGATTTCCCCTTCAGTTCCCGGCGGCAGGGTATTTCCCTGTTCATCCACAATTTTGATTTCGTAGGAGAGTGCGGGCCGGCCCACGGAAGGCCAGTGCTGATCGCCCCAGGGAGGCACGCAGGTTACAGCGGAAACTGTTTCTGTCATTCCGTAGGAATTTAAGAGCCTGACCTGGAAACGCTCTTCAAAAGCTTCTTTTTCCTGGTCGCTGAGCCCCATGGAAAAATAAATCTGTTTCAGGCAGTGGTCTTTTTCCCAGGGCTGAACCGGCTGCATCAGCATGGTCCGGTTCATTAAGGACATGGTATCTGTAAAATCTGCTTTGTGCTCGCAAACCTGACGCCAGAACCGCCTTGCGCTGTAATGTTCTGACATAATTAAAGTACTTCCGGTGCAAATCACAGGGGAAGCGGCCATTTCTTGAAAGTCCATATGGTAACAGGGCATGGAGGTAAAAAAGCGGTCCCCGGTGCGCATGCAGATTTGCTCTGCATGGAGCAGCCCGCCGTAAACAATATTGCAGTGGGTATAGATTACCCCTTTGGGATGGCGGGTGGTGCCGGAAGTAAACAGGATCACAGCGGTATCTTCGGAGCATACCGGTGCCTGCTGCTTTAAAGTATCCGGCTGCTGGCTGCTTGCAGACGCCAGAGATATTACTCTGGGATCTTTTGATTCTCCGCCTGCAAGCAGCAGAGTCTTTAGCCGGAACTGTTCATAAAGCTCCAGGTAGATATCAATGGAGCAGGGTTCTGCAATCAGATGGGAGATACTGCACTTGTCCAGGATGTAGCTGCATTCCCCAGCCTGGAAATGTTCATTAATTGGAATGGAGACGGCGCCGATTTGGGCAATCGCCAGCCAGCAGGCCAGATATTCCGGTCGGTTGTGCAGGTGAAGAGCCACGAAATCGCCTTTTTGAATTCCCAGGTCAATAAGCAGGTTGGCGATCTGCTTTACATTCCGGTCAAATTCTTTATAGGTAAAACAGCTGATTTCATCCTGTACGGAAATGTATTTCAGGAAAAGATTTTCTCCGTAATATCTTACAGTTTCATCCCATTGGCTTTTTAAAGTGCGGTTTCCTACCATATCTGCTATCATAACAATGCTCCTTATGTACTCCTGGATTAATGATTGAAAGTATGGTTTGCAGCCGTTGGCTTTTAAGAAAGTTTTTCAATTAAAGCCGGCACAATTTTGTACATATCGCCTACCAGTCCAAAATCAGCGTTTTTGAAGATGGGGGCTGCTTTATCCTTGTTGATGGCAACAATCACTTTGGATTTGTTGATGCCGCCGATGTGCTGTACCTGGCCGGAAACGCCCAATACAACAATCAGCTCCGGTTTTACCTGTACGCCGGTGATTCCCAAATAGCATGCCTTAGGCATCCATTTATTATTCTCAGCAACCGGACGGGAGCATCCAACCTCAGCGTCCAGGGCTTTGGCAAGGTTTCTGCACATTTCAAGATCTTCTTCGGCAGCCAGACCCCGGCCCACGTCTACAATCCGCTTGGAAGCAACCAGATTTACGGTGCCTTCCTTTTTCTCATTGCGGGAAATTCTGCGGATGCAAGCGGCAGGCTCTCCCGGAATCGGAAGAATCTCAGCGCTGCCGGAGGCTTCTGCGGGCGACTCAAAAATACCGGAAGAAATGGTAATTACGCCGTAATCTCCGGTGAAGCTTTCTTTGCGCTGGGCAGTTCCGCCGTATACCACTCTGCGGCAGCAAAGGGCGTCATTTTCTACGGATAATTCGTTTACGCTTCCCAGAACGGCCGTATCTAAATAAACGGAAAGCTTTCCTGCCAGACAGCGTCCGCGGATGCTGTTGTTTACCATAACCATTGCTTTGGGCTGTTCTTTTACCAGTTCTGCAATAGCTTTGGCATAATCTTCCGGCGCGCCTTCTTCTGAAACCGGACAGTAGATGATTTTGTCTGCGCCGCAGGATACGTATTCCTTAGCGGCAGCTTCATCGCCGAATACAATGGCTGTCACGGAATCTGCCAGATTTTTTGCTCCTGTGCAGAATTCAGGCAGGACAGCATAGTTATCACTTATAATAAAAACAGACTGAATTGCCATAATGAATATCCTCCTCTACTTAAAATCCTTCTTTTCTCAGGAATGAAACAAGTGCGTCTACGGCTTCTTCGTTGTCGCCTTCCACAATTTCCTGACGGCGTTCCTGCTGCTCTGGCGCAAGCTGTTCTGCTGTGCAGGCAGAAGGAGTAATTTCAGCGTCAATGGTAAGCGCATTCACCGGCTTTTTGCCTGCTTTCATAATTTCACGCATACTGGGAACGGCAGGCACATTGATTTCAGAGGAAACGGAAAGTACGGCGGGAAGCGGAACTTCCAGTACTTCCACTTCTTCTTCTAAAGTACGCTCCACCTCCAGGCTGCTGTCGGAAGCAATTTTAATGCCGGTAACATTGTTGACAACGGGAACGCCTAAGAGAGTTCCTGCCTGAATGCCAACCTCCTGCAGATACAGGTCGCTGGAGCCCGCGCCGCAGAGAACCACGTCATAGGAATCCATGGCTTTGACTGCGCCTGCGATGGCTTTTGCTGTCTGCAGGGAATCGGAAAAGTCATGGCTGTCGTCCATAACAAGGCTTAATTCATCTGCCCCTCTGGATAAAATATCTTTGCGGATTTTGGAATTTTCCAGATAAGCGCTGGAACCGATGGAGAGGGCGGTCATGGTTCCGCCGCTTTCAGCTGCCAGCTTTTTGCCGCTTTCCAATGCGTTTAAGTCATACTGGCTGATTTTCAATGATGCGTCTGCCATTGCAAGAGTCCGGTCTGGCAGAACTGTAATTTCTTCTTCGTTTGGAACGATTTTACAACATGCAATGATTTTCATATACCTGTTCTTCCTTTCCTGTGTGATAATTTAACTTTTCCATACATTTTTCGGAAACTTTCACGAAAAAGTACTTTTGATGTGTTTATCATAATCAATGGATTGGGTTTTGTCAATGGCTGAATTTTGAAATTTCCAAAATTTTTTTTGTTTGTCATGGAAAAAACGTTATTTTTCAAAGGTATATAAGTAGTAGAAAAATATGGATTGTGCAATATTAACAAAATTTTTAGTGAAAAATTGTCTGATATTGTGATTTGACTTAGGAAACAGGAACGTGTTATACTTCCTAACAACAGGACAGCGTAAGTGATATTTTTTTTGACTGTCAATTTTCACGTAAAAGTAAAAGAAGGGAGAAGAAATTATGAAGCCACTTTGTTCACTGAAAGTACTGGACCTTACGGACGGCAATCCATATACCGGCAGCATGTTTGCAGATTACGGCGCGGATGTTCTTAAAATTGAGAATCCCATCGGCGGCGATTCCATCCGCAGGCGCGGAGCCAAAGACAAAGAGGAGGGAATCTACCAGGCATTTTATAACCGGGGAAAGAAGAGCATGACCCTTGATATCTCAAAAAGCGCCGGAGGCGAAGTGCTGAAACGTCTGGCGCCTCATTTTGACATGCTTGTGGTTAACAAGCCGGAAGAAGAGATGAAGAAGCTGGGACTGGGATACGAGGATTTAAAAGCGGTAAATCCCAGGCTGATTTACGGAGTTCTGACTCCTTACGGAGAAACAGGCCCCTGGAAGGATATGCCGGATTACGATTTGCTGATTAACTCCAGATCCGGACTGCAGGAAAAGACAGGGTTCCCGGAGCGTCCCACCAGGTTTGGTTTTCCTCTGGCTTATATCTACAGCAGCTGGCATTTAAGCGCAGGTATGCTAGCGGCTTATCTGAAGTCCCAGGAAACCGGGGAAGGAATGAAGGTGTCTGTCAGCGTATGGCACACCATGGTATCTCTGGATGATACCTTTGTGGAGGGACTGCTGGGAATGAATACGCTGCCTAAGCGGATTGGAAACGGCTTCCCCACCACCAACCCCACAGATACGTTCCGGTGCAGGGACGGCTGGTTCTCCTTGAGTATCGGAAGCGACGCCCAGTGGATCAGCTTTGCCAAATGCGCAGGCAATAACGTGTGGGCGGAAGATCCCCGTTATGCCCATGACCCGGCAAGATCCATGGAGAATTATTTCGGTGATCTGGATCAGCAGCTTCGGGATTATTTTGCAACCATTACCATTGAAGAAGCAGATATGATCTGCCGTGAAGCAATGGTGCCGGGCGGCCCCTGCAATACCTTTAAGGAGCTGGCAAATGATCCTCAGGTGGCAGACCGGAAGATGTTAATCCACATTCAGGACCCGGCAGCAGGCGATACCCTTCAGATTGGCCGGGCGGCAAAATTTATCGGAGGTCCTGAAGATGGGGACGATACCATTGCACCGGCTCCTGTATTGGGCGCAGATACGGAAAATTATCTGAAGGAGCTTGGAATTACCGGAGAAAAAATGGAGCATATGCGGGCAGAAGGCATTATCTGAGGCAGAAGCCAGAGAAAGGAGATAGAAAAATGGCCAAATGGGAATCAAAAGGCGTATTTAAAGGCATGAAGGTGCTGGACTTTACCATTGCCCTGGCAGGCGTGTATACTGCCTGGCAGTTTGCAGATTTGGGCGCGGAAGTATGGAAAGTGGAACGTTACAATGCCGGCGATCAAGCCAGAACCTGGGACCCCTTTGTAAACGGGATGAGCACTTTATACTGTGCCTATAATAAGAATAAACAGAGTATTGAACTGGATCTTTCCTCTCAGGAAGGAAAAGACGTGATTTACCGGATGGTAAAGGAAGCGGATGTGGTTCTCGAGAACTTTAAGAGCGGCTCCATTGACCGTCTGGGCCTTGGATATGACAAATTAAAAGAAATCAATCCGAAGATTGTGTTTATGTCCTTAAGCGGATTCGGGGCAAGCGGCCCTCTGATGAAATATCCCTGCTATGATGCAATCGCAGCGGCAAGGGGCGGATTTGCAGCCAGCAACGGGGAGCCGGAAGGCGCGCCCATGAAAGCGGGAAATGCAAACTGCGACACCCTTACGGGAATTTACGGCTTTAATGCAGTGCTGATGGCATTGATTGAGGCCCGCAGAACCGGTAAAGGATGCAGAATTGACGTGGGTATGTCGGACGTTGTGATGGTATCCTGCGCAGAAACCTTAATGGACTATGGAAAATATGGGGAAGCCCAGTCCAGATTCGGAAACCACGACAGATTTACAGCGCCTTACGGCATCTTTGAAGCAAGAGACGGCTGGGTGTCCATTATTGCAGATACGGACGAACGCTTTAAGAGCATGCAGCAGGTATTGGGCTTGCCGGAGGATTCCAGATTTACAGATAATGCAGGACGAATTGCCAACAAAGAGGCGTTGATTGAGCAGATTGAAGGAGTTACCCGCACCATGTTCCGCAAAGAAGCGGAAGAGAAGCTGTTGGCGGCAGGCGTTCCGGCATCGGAAATGCTTCCCTTTATTGAAGCGTATACTTCTGATCATGCCAATCAGACAGAAGCTACCTCCTTTGCATGGCAGGATAAAATCGGAAATATCCGGTTTTACAATAACCCCATCCGGTTTAACGATGAGGTTTGCCCCATTCACAGAGGTTCACCTTTGCTTGGGCAGGATACCAGGGACATTCTGGCGTCTGTAGGCTACACCGAAGCGGAGATTCAAAAGCTGATTGATGATGAAGTGGCGGGAGAGCATATGTTTTAAGCTGCCTGGCATAAACAGACAGGAATAAAACCCCAATTCCGGCAGGCTCGGGATGGGAGGCAATTAGGAGGGCGGTTATGCAGATCAAACAATTTGTAACAGGGATGTTTGAGACAAATTGCTATCTTGTGACAGGCCGGGAGGCGGGAACTTGCGTTCTCATAGACCCGGCAGATAACGCGGAGCAGCTGATTGGCTATCTGGATCAGAAACATCTTGTGCCGAAGGCCGTACTGCTGACACATGGGCATTACGATCATTATCTGGCTGTGCCGGGGCTGCAGAACCGGTGGCCCGGTCTTTCGGTGTACTGCCATCCGCTGGACTGCCCCAAAGAACTGGAAGAACACGATATGGGAATGGTATTTCCAACGGTAACAGCTTTTGCAAATGTGAAAAGCTTAGAGGAAGGGCAGGAATTAAATCTGGCGGGTATTACATTCCGGACGCTGCATACGCCGGGACATACGCCGGGGTCTGTGACCTTTCAGGCAGAAAACGTATTGTTTACCGGAGATACTCTATTCTGCGGCAGCATCGGGCGGACGGATTTTGCAGGCGGAAACATGAAGCAGATGAAAGCGTCCCTGAGACGTCTGGCGGCCATTCCCGGAGATTATCTGGTCTATCCGGGACATGAAGGACTTACAAAACTGGACAGGGAGAGAAAGACGAATCCCTATCTGGCGTACCTATAAAATTTCCCTGAAAGGGGAACTGCACCATAGAATTCAGGAGGTTAAAAATGGAAAACAAGAAAGTACTGACAGAGTTAAAAGACGGCGTGTTGATTGTGACAATTAACCGGAATGAGCGCAGAAACGCCATTGACCCGGAAACTTCCGCTATGATGGAAGAAGTGCTGAACAACGCGGAAAAAGATTCAGAAGTGGGCTGCATTATCATTACAGGAGCAGGAGAAAAGAGCTTCTGCGCAGGAGAAGATTTAAGCGCATACGATGAGAACGGCGGATGCCAGACCATTATGGAGCATGGGTTTGCAGGAATTACCGAGCGTGTCAGCGCAAAACCAATTATCTGCGCGGCAAACGGCACTGCAGTGGCCGGAGGATTGGAAATTGCAGTATCCTGCGATTTGATTGTGGCGGCAGATCATGCCAGATTCGGTCTTTCCGAGGTGAAAGTAGGGCTTTTGGCAACCAGCGGCGGCTTAATCCGTCTGCCGAAGCTGATTCCTCAGAAAATTGCAGCTGAAATGTGCTTAACCGGAAAACTGATTTCCGCACAGCGTGCATATGAAGTGGGCCTGGTAAATTATGTGGTTCCCGCAGATCAGGTAATGGAAAAAGCTATGGAGCTGGCACAGACCATCGCCAAAAACGCGCCTATTTCTCTGCGTCTCACCAAAGAAATTTTCCACATTGCGCCTCAGGTATCTCAGGAGGACGCACAGCGGTTCTGCAACCGGTGTTGGGATTATATTGAGAAAACAGAGGACGCTACAGAAGGACCCAGAGCATTTTTAGAGAAACGTCAGCCAAACTGGCAGGGAAAATAATTCTCTTTGACGACAGGAAAGAAAACAGAAAAATCATAAATTATGAAGGAGGAAATTTTTATGGATTTCAGAATTACAGAGGAACAGGAATTGATGGTACAGGCAATTGAGGAGGCATTGACACGGGAAAATCTGGAAAGCTATTTCCAGGATTGTGACAAAAACCACGAGCATCCGGAGAAATTCTGGGATATTTTGAAGGAATTAGGCTGCTTCAGCATGTTCCTGCCGGAAGAAGCAGGCGGAGACGGAGAAGGGGCTGTAACTATGTTTTTAGTAATGGAAGCGCTTGGAAGATGCGGCGCTCCGGTATACCTGTTCTGGGATCATGTAAAAGCAGACGCTCTTTTGGAGAACGGAACCAAAGAGCAGATTGACAAATTTATGCCGCTGTTCTTTGAAGGACATCCGGCTTATTCCCAGGGATTTTCTGAGCCCACCGCAGGTACGGATTTGTCCAGCAACACGATTCTGACTACATATACCAGAAAAAACGGCAAAGTGTACATTAACGGACATAAACACTTTATTTCCGGCGCACAGGGAAGCGATTACTGCCTGACTCTGGCAAAAAACAGCGAGAATCCGGAACAGCTCACGCTCTGGTTTGTACCCACCAACGTGCCGGAATGTAAGAAAGAGCCGATGGAGACCATGGGACTTCATATGGAAAACGTAAACGACATCTGGTTTGACAATGTGGAAATTGAAGAAAAAGATATGTTCAGCACCGAAGGAAACGGACTGCTTGCAACCTCCAAAGGCTTTGACTACGAGCGTCTGATTGATGCATTCAACGCTTACGGCCAGGCGCTCTGCGCATTTGAGGATGCATGCCGTTATGCCAACCAGAGAGTTGCATTCGGAAAAGAAATCGGAAAACTGCAGTTAATCCAGAACCACATTATGGAAATGGCTATGCGTATTTACTCTATGCGCGATATGCTTCTGCACTTTGCATGGAACAAAGACAACGATATGCTGAAACGTGAAGAGGCTTCCATTGCAAAACAGTACTGCTCTGAAGCAGCAAACGAAGTGGTTGACCACGCAATGCAGGTAATGGCAGGAATCGGATTCTGCGGAAGCCGCGTAAGCCGTATTTACCGCGACTTGAGAATCACACGTATTTCCGGCGGTACAGGAGAAATCCAGACCGTAATTGCAAGCAAACAGATTCTCAGAAAGTATAAATAGGAGAAAGGCAAACGCGGAGCGTTTCTCTCATGCCTTTCGACGATATGCCGCCGAAAGAAGTGAGGGGCGTTACCGCTGAGATAGGAGGAAGAAAATATTATGGAATTTAAATTAAATGATGAACAGGAATTACTGCGCGACACAATCCGCGAATTTACAGAAAATGAAATTGCGCCCATTGCAGCAGAACTGGACGAGAATGAGCGTTTTCCGGAAGAACTGATTCCCATGCTGGCAGATATCGGCGTAATGGGAATTCCGATTCCTGAGGAATACGGCGGAGTAGGAATGGGCAACTTAGATTATGTATTGGCAGTGGAAGAGATTTCTAAAGCATGCGCAAGCACCGGCGTTACCGTTTCCGCTCATACCTCCCTGTGCTGCTGGCCGATACTGGCATTCGGAACTGAAGATCAGAAGCAGAAATATCTGCCGGATCTGGCAACTGGACAGAAGCTGGGCGCATTCGGCCTCACTGAGCCAAATGCCGGAACTGACGCAGCAATGCAGGCTTCCACAGCTGAGGATAAAGGAGATCATTATCTTCTTAACGGAAGCAAGATTTTCATTACCAACGGTTCCTATGCAGACGTTTATGTGATTTTTGCAATGACAGACAAGAGCGCAGGCAATAAGGGAATCAGCGCGTTTATTCTGGAAAAAGGCATGGAAGGCTTTACCTTCGGAAGCAAAGAACGCAAAATGGGTATCCGCGGCTCCGCTACCTATGAACTGGTATTTGACAACGTAAAAGTGCCGAAGGAAAATCTGCTGGGAGAAGTTGGAAAAGGATTTAAGATTGCAATGGCAACCTTAGACGGCGGAAGAATCGGAATTGCCGCTCAGGCTCTTGGAATTGCCCAGGGTGCGTTAGACGCTGCCGCTGCTTATGTAAAAGAGCGTATTCAGTTCGGCCGTCCCATTTCTGCATTCCAGAATACCCAGTTTACCCTTGCGGATATGAGAACCCAGGTGGAGGCTGCCCGTCTTTTGGTATATCGCGCAGCGTCTAAGAAGGATGAAGGCGGAAAATATTCTGCAGAAGCTGCAATGGCTAAATTATTCGCTTCTGAAGTTGCAAGAGACGTAACCTGCAAGGCAGTTCAGCTGTTCGGCGGATATGGCTATACCAGAGAATATCCGGTAGAACGTATGATGCGCGACGCTAAGATTACAGAGATTTATGAAGGAACCAGTGAAGTGCAGAGAATGGTAATTGCTGCAGATATGGGAATTAAATAAATAACTGAAGGAGGAATGCTATGGGTGAGATTATTTTTTCTATTTGTATTGGAGGGTTTCTGGTAGTGTCAGGAATTGCCATGAACCTGATTCTTAAGAATGAAGAGAAGAAAAATAATATTAATTGACGTGGCTTCCTGAAATGTACCGCTGTCTGCTGCAGAGTGTCTCCGGATGTCTGAAGCAGGCGGCAGCAAAGACCTTAGGACATTTCTGAACATGGGGATTCACCTGCCTGAGAGCCATGTTCAGATATGCCCCAAAGCGGAGGTGAGGATGTGAACATATTTTTAATTGGAGTAATTGTCAGCATTATCGTATATCTGGTGGTGGGGCTGTATGCCGGCCGTCAGGTAAAGGATGTGAATGATTACTATGTCAGCGGCCGGAATGCGCCGACTCTTCTGATATCAGGAACGCTGTTTGCTTCCATGCTGTCAGTCAATGGGTTTATGGGCGATCAGGGCTGGTGTTATACCGGAAACATCACGTCTCTGGTATTCTTAAACGCCCTCTGTGCCTGCGGATATGTCTTCGGGCCTCTGGTATTTGGACGGTATTTGAGACGATCGGAGTGCACTACCATGCCGGAATATTTCGGCACACGCTACAAAGATCCCAAAATCCGCCGTATAGCTGCCATTATTACCATTGTGTCACTGACAGCTTATCTTCTGGCGTGTATTACAGGCGTAGGCATCCTGATGCAGGAACTGACCGGGTTCTCCTATGAGGTCTGTTTGCTGCTGGCCTGGGGATGCTTTACCGCATTTACTTTTTATTCCGGGTCCAAAGGTGTGGTTCTTACAGACACAATTATGTTTCTGGTATTTCTGTTTGCGGCAATTCTTTCAGGGCCTGTGATTTTCGGGGCACAGGGCGGAATTTCAGAACTTCTTGCAAATCTGATGAATAATCCGGCGGCGCCGGAGGGTCTTTTGGATTTTCATGGGAATATTGCGGGAACCGGGGCGCAGGATGTGTTCGGGGCAATGATGTATGCCGTTACCATGGGGATTATCTGGTTTATTACCGTGGCGGTGTCTCCCTGGCAGGCTGGGCGGAACCTGATGGCGAAAAGTGAACATGTAACGTTCCGTTCCGGAGTCATTGCGGCTATCTGCACCGTGATTTTTCTGATGTATCTAAACCTGCAGTCTGTGGCTGTGCTGAACTTAAACGGAGCGTTGGAAGATCCTCAGAGGGTTCTGATTTGGGCTTCTTTTGAAATTCTTCCGAAGTTATTGGGAACACTGATGCTGGCAGGAATTATGGCGGCCGGTTTATCCAGCGCATCCACTTTTTTATCTGTCATCGGATTTTCCGTGACCTCCGATGTGATTAAGAAAGAATTTAAAGATGAGGCGGCACAGCTGCGGTTCAGCCGTATCGTAATGCTTGTAGTTGGAGTGCTTGCATTGGTTCTGGCCTATATGGGCCTGGGCGGAATCCGGGTGATTTCCTGGTTCGCTTCCACCATTATTGCTGCAAGCTGGGTAGTTCCTGGCGTTGGAAGCATTCTGAGCAAAAAATTATCTGCTGCAGGCGCGCGTTATGCCATGATTGCCGGATTTTTGGGATTCATGGTTACCAAGTGCCTGACGGGCTTTGGAATACAGCCTTTTGCGTCGGTATTTGTGAATTTCCTGGACCCGTTTTTTATCGGCCTGTATCTCAGCCTGATCTTTGCGGTGATTGGAAGCAGGCTTCATCCGGTGGGAGCGGAAGAAGCCGCATACCGGGAAGAATTACTGGTGCTGCCGGAATCGGAAAAATCGGCGGCAGAATATAAACGTGACCGGCTGTATGGTTATTTATTAATTGGGGTTGGAATTGCAACTACGTGTTTCCTGCTGTTTGGATGGGCATTGCCCTATAATGGGATACTGTGATGAAGAAAGAGTTGGGTTCATTGAGAAGCTGGGGCTTCCTGATGGGAGGCAACCTGCTGTATGCTTTGGCTTTGGCATTATTTCTGACCGGAAATAATATTGCGGCGGGAGGTCTTGCGGGAATTGCAGTGGTGCTCTGCAGTTTCCTGCCGCTTGGGGTTGGTATGCTGACTTTGGTTATGAATATCCCAATCCTTGCCAGTGCAGTTGTGATTAAGGGATGGCGGTACACCATAGGTACCATTGCTGCGGCGTTTTTGTATTCATTTACAGTGGAGATTCTGGATCGGATGATGCCCACGCTGACCAATGAACCGCTGGTTGCAGCTATTTTCGGCGGAGTGCTCTATGGAATCGGCATGACGCTGCTTACCGTTGGTAATGTATCGGTGGGAGGCACGGATCTTCTGTGCCGCCTGCTGAATGAGAAAATACCGTCTTTGAGCGTTGCCAGACTGAGCCTGTTTATCGACGGGGGCATTGTGGTTCTGGCGATGCTGGTATTTGGAAATGTGGAAGTGGGGCTGTATGCCATTGTGACAATTTTTGTCTGCTCCACGGTGGCTGACCGGGTGCTTCTGGGAATTGGAAGAGGAAGCATCTGCCTTGTGGTCAGCGGGAAGGATGCGAAGGAAATTGCCAATCCCCTGATGGAAAAGCTGGGAAGGGCAGTGACCCGCTGGGACAGCAATGGCATGTATACCGGTGAAGAAAGAAATGTTTTAATGGTGGCTGTGCGTCCCCGGGAGGTGTTTCAGGTAAAAACACTTTTGAAGGAATTAGATCCCAGCGCTTTTGTGGTGGTGGTTCCGGCGAACGAGCTGATCGGAGGGCATTTCAGCGGAAGAAAAATAACTTGAATTGGGGCGGTTCCAAAACCCGGAAATGGGTGCTTTGGAACGCTGACGTGATGAAACGAGGAGGAATACTATGGCTAAGACAAAAAACAGTGCGAAAATTATTACGCTTATTCTGATGATGCTGTCTTTGAACACCATCTATGTACTGCCGTATCTGATGTACACTTACTATACGCCTTTGCAGGAAGCAATGCATCTGGTAGGACAGGATGCGGCTTACGGAAAACTGCTGAATATATACGGAATCGCAAACGTGATTTTATATCTGCCGGGCGGGTGGATTGCGGATAAATTCGACGCGAAAAAACTTTTGATTATCTCCATGATAGGCACAGGCGCTTTGGGACTGTGGGAAGCGACCTGGCCAAGCTATACCATACTGATGGTGATTCATGTGGCATGGGCGTTTACAACCGTGCTTACCTACTGGTCTGCATCTATTAAATGTATCAATCTGATTGCAGGTTCTGACGAACAGGGAAGCATGTTCGGAACTCTGGAAGCGGGACGGGGAATTGTCGGAATCGTTCTGACTTCTTTCTTTGTGGGTATTTTCACGAAATTTTCCGCAGACAGCGCAAAAGCTATGAGCTATGTGGTGGCTTCCTGCAGTATCGTTATGATTCTGGTTGGAGTTGCCATGATTTTCCTGATGCCGAAAACCAGCAGCGACGGGTCTACCAATGACGGGCTTTTGGACAGTATCAAGGCTATGCTGTTTGCCTTCAAACTGCCGATTACATATCTTCTGGCAGGCATGATCTGCGGCGCTTGCGTGGCACAGGCGGGAATTTCCTATCTGGCGCCCTATCTGGCAAATGTCTGCGGCATGGATCAGAACCTGACTGTTATTTTTGCCAATTATAACCGGACGGTCTGCACCTTAATCGGCGCCGGCGTTTCTGCCATTGCGGCAAAGAAAATGGGACGTTCCAGTAAGTTTATGATTTATGCGGGAATCGGTTCTATCGTAAGTTATCTGGCTCTGATTCTGGTTCCGGGTTCTGCGGCAATGATGTATCCGATTATGATTATTATGATTTTCTCTACCTTGTGTTATCCGGTATTCCGCGCTCTTTACTATGCGGTAATTGATGAAATCGGCACTTCCAAGAACCAGGTGGGCAGCGTTATTGGTATTGCTTCCCTGATTGGCTTTTTGCCGGATACCTTCTACACTTCTGTCTGCGGCGCGCAGATTGAAGCAGATCCTGTGGGCGGCTACCGCTTTGTGTTTATCACCTGTATGGCTGCCATGGCTCTCGGGCTGGTGTGCGCAGTGATCAGTGACCGTCTGGTACTGAAATACAGAAAGACGCCGGAGTATCAGGAAACTTTGAAGGAGGGATAATATGTATGAATTTAAGATGCCGGAATTTTCAGTGAACATGGAAATCAATAAGCCGGACCCTTATCCCCTGCTTTCAGAAGGAATGAAGCGTGTCATTGACTATCAGGCGGAGCATTCCAAAGATGCTTTTGACACCAACTGCAGCTGGACGGAACTTCGGGAAAAATATATTGAGGAACGTAAATTCTGGAACGAGGGCGGGCCCGAGCCTTTCAAAGTTGTCAATACAGAGGTGGAAGGCCCCATCGGGCCGGTTCCGGTACGGATATATTATCCGGACGAAAAACCGGACAGAAATGCCCTGGTGTTTATTCACGGAGGCGGCTTTACGGTGGGCAGTAACGACACCCATGACCGGATGATGCGCAGTATCATGGAATCCGGAGACTGTGTGGTGATTGGCGTGGACTATCACCTGGCGCCGGAAGCAAAATTCCCCATACCGTTGTATGAAGCAGCGGCAGTGATCCGCCATTTCCATGAGAATGCAGAGCAGTATGACATTTCTCCGGACAAAATGGCCATTGCCGGCGATTCCGGCGGCGCCAACCTTGCGCTGGGGGCCAATCTGTATCTGCGGGATGCCTTCGGCGGCAATGATTATATCAGCGCTCTGTTACTCTATTATGGAAGCTACGGCTTGTTTGACGGATGTTCCTGGAGACTGAACGGAACGGCTTTAGACGGTATGAGCAGGACGGATATGCTGAATTATGTCAGCAATTATCTGGAAGAAGGGATGGCAGATATGGAAAATCCCTATTTCTCCACCCTGAACAATGATCTGACCCATGGAGTTCCGGCGGTGTATCTCTGCTGCGGCGATTTAGACCCGCTGTTGGGGGATTCTCAGACTCTTTACGCAATCGTAAAGAACCATGGGGTGCGTGCAAAACTGGAAGTTGTGCCTGGCGCGCTTCACGCATTTATGCATTATGGACGTATGATGGAGGAGGCAGTTCACTGCCTGAAGGAAAGCGGAGAATTCTACGTGTCAGTGCGTAAGGGAGAATAAAAAAGAAAATCAGGCTGTTATTTTAAAGAGACTGCCGGAAAATTTACGATTTTCCGGCAGTCTCTGATTCGTGATTCCATTGGATTCAAAATGGAGGCAGGAAAGCCTGCTTATGATTCCACATAAGTAGGCGGGTCCGGAGCCAGTACCACCCGAAGGCTCACCTCTTCTCCCCTGAGCTGTGACAGCAGCAGCTTGGCGCTTTCTCTTCCGCCCCGGATAAATCCCGGGCGGCTGGTAAGCACCCGGATATTGGGGATAACAGGAATGTCTGCGTCTGAGAGAAGGGCGATCCTGAACTGTTTGTCATTCCTCTGGTACAGGGCCATGCAGAGATGCTTGACCATAACGCCCCAGCTGCATACCACGGCGTCTCCTTCTTCGTAAGAGGCCAGATGGGGCATTACATTCTGAACCAGAGACTGTCTGCATACGTCATCAATCAGCGGGTAGCGGTCGTGGGGGGAAGCGTTGTCCGGAATACATGGCATTTTACAGATTTCAATAGCGGTTCCCGGGTACAGCTTCTTTGCTTTTTCCAGACCGGCAATGCGGTAGGTTTCCTGGAAAGTGGGCGCGTCCGGCTGCCAGTACAGAATTCTTTTGGCTCCTTCCCCGAACAGGCGGCAGGCCACCTCAAAGGCGCCCTTTTCATAGTCAAAGCTGACGCTGGCCAGGCTTTCTTCCTCCGGGCAGCAGTCACATGCCACAAAGGGCAGGCCGTAGGTTTCAATATTCTTGCTGCAGGCCGGAGAGAGGCCGTCAGAGGAAATATAGATAATGCCGTCTGCCCGCCGCTGCAGTACGCTGTCAAGATAATAGGGGTTTTTCATATTGTCTCTGGTCTGAAATCCGGTCAGCAGAAGGCCGTATCCCTCTGCGCCCAGTTCCTCGCGGATTCCCTGGAGGATGCCGCTGAACCTGGTGTGGGTAATGGATTTCTCAAGAGCTACGGTGATACAATGGGTGCTGTCGCTGCGCAGGGAACGGGCGTTCTCATTGGGGATATAATTCAGATTTCTTGCTGTTTCAATTACTTTTCTGCGGGTTTTGTCTGAAATTTTCTGATTTGGATTCTTGTTCAGTACATATGAAACGGTAGTGTGTGAGACGCCTGCAGCAGCAGCGATATCTTTAATGGTTGTTCTTTGCATGATACATCTGTTTCCTTTGCTACCTTATTATATAGTTTTCTTTGATCATATCATCTTTTTTCCATGCTTTCAAGTAAATATTGCGTTTAAATCAAAATACCCGGATATCGTATTTTCAATTGACAAAAGCAGGGAAATAAAATACAATTTTTTATAGGATTGCGTTACGGTTTGAAGTATTTTTATCTGTGTCAGGAAAACAGAAAAAGAATCGCAAGGAGGAAGAAAAATGGTATACAAATGCAGCGTATGCGGTTACATTTTTGATGAGAAGGAACAGGGCAGAGCTTTTGCAGAGCTGAAAGAGTGCCCGCTCTGCAAACAGCCGGCGGAAAAATTTGAGCGGATGTCTTTGAAGGAGCCGGAGCCAGAGGAGCCTGCGGAAGAAACAGATTTGAGTTATCCCAGGGATACAAGAAAGACAGACAGCAGTTACCGATATATGAAAGAGATCCATGAGATGGCGGTAACCGGGAAGTCGGCGATTGAAGCTATGGGAACCTTGAGGAAAATGCCGGACTGGGATGATATTCTGGTGTTGGGCGCCCAGTTAAATCCGCCCCCATTGGAAGAACATGCGGAGATATCCCTTAAGACTGTGAT
The DNA here is from genome assembly GCA_910575555.1 of Lachnospiraceae bacterium. Classification (GTDB taxonomy): domain Bacteria; phylum Bacillota; class Clostridia; order Lachnospirales; family Lachnospiraceae; genus Petralouisia. Next base: position 51,988 of record CAJTFX010000002.1, read on the forward strand.
TGGAAAACATGCCAAAAAGCCCATGGTACTGGAACTGCCGGTTTATATTTCCCATATGTCCTTCGGCGCTCTTTCCAGGGAAAGCAAAATCGCTCTCTCAAAAGGAAGCGCAATGGCAAAGACCGCAATGTGCAGCGGAGAAGGCGGAATTCTCCCGGAGGAAAAAGCGGCCGCCTATAAATACATATTTGAATATGTGCCCAACCAGTACAGCGTCACAGATGAGAATTTAAAGTCATCTGACGCCATTGAAATCAAAATCGGGCAGGGCACCAAGCCCGGCATGGGAGGGCATCTGCCCGGAAGCAAGGTGACCCCGGAAATCGCCCAAATCCGCAATAAGCCTTTGGGGGAGGATGTCATCAGTCCCTCTAAGTTTCCGGGGATTGATACAAAGGAAGATTTGAAAAAACTGGTGGCAGAACTCCGCGCCCGCAGCGAAGGAAGGCCCATCGGAATTAAAATTGCCGCAGGGCGGATTGAAAAAGATTTGGAATACTGCGTGTTTGCGGAACCTGATTTTATCACCATTGACGGAAGGGGCGGGGCTACAGGAGCGTCTCCGGCTATCATCCGGGATTCCACAAGCGTGCCTACGGTGTTTGCCCTTTCCCGGGCAAGGAAATATTTGGATTCCATCCATTCAGAGATTGATTTGGTAATTACCGGAGGTCTCAGAGTTTCTTCTGATTTTGCGAAAGCGATTGCCATGGGAGCGGACGCAGTGGCAGTGGCTTCTGCGGCAATGGTGGCGGCAGCATGTCAGCAGTACCGCATTTGCGGAACAGGAATGTGCCCGGCGGGAATGGCAACACAGGACCCAGAGCTGAGAAAGCGGTTTCAGGAAGATGCCGCTGCCCAAAGAGTGGCCAATTACCTGAAATGCTCTGCAGAAGAACTGAGGACTTTTGCGCGGATTACCGGACACGAGGATATTCATGGATTGTCAGTGGAAGATTTGTGCACCATCAACAGAGAAATTTCAGAGAATACAGATATTGCTCATGCATAAATAAGGATAACAAGGAGAAACAGTATGTATCAGTGTCATGTACAGTTTTATTTATTGGGCCGAAAGTGCAGCGTATTTGATAAAATTAAAGAGATGCCGCCGCTGGAGCATTTTTCACATGAATATTCGGAAAGTGAGAATCCGGAGGAATCACTGGCAGAACAGGCAGATGTGATTCTGGCAGATTTCCGGACATTGGACGCGGCCAGTGTCCGGGGACTGATTTCGGCAAAACGCGCCGAAGCCCAGATCATTTTGCTGGCGGATAAGGAACAGGTGGAGTGTCTGAAAGGGGATCTGGCAGAGATAAAAGATATCTGGATTTGCCCAATGTCAGAAGAAGAAACCGCATTCCGTTTTCTCAGATGGCAGCAGGAGTATAAAAGGGATAAGGATTTCTGGCAGACCAGTCATTTTTTTGAAGCTGTGATCAACGGTGTGCCCAATCTCATCTGGTTTAAGGACAAAAACGGAATTCATAAGAAGGTGAATGACAGTTTTTGCAAAGCAGTGAATAAAAGCAGGCAGCAGGTGGAGGGACGCGGCCATGCTTATATCTGGGATGTAGAACATGACGATCCGGCCTGCATTGAATCAGAAGAGGAGGTTATGCGCAAAGAACAGACCTGCGTTTCCGAAGAATTGATTCAGACGGGGGCAGGCGCCCGGATTCTTACCACCTATAAATCTCCGCTCTATAATGTGGACGGCAGCGTGGTAGGAACAGTGGGCGTAGCCATTGACATTACCCAGGAGCGGGCTTATGAGCGGGAAATTATCCGGAAGAATGAGACACTTGAGAAGATTTTCACCACCATTGACTGCGGCGTGATCCGTCATTCCTTAGACGGAACACAGCTGTTCAGCATCAATCGGGCGGCCCTTGAGATTCTGGGATATCAGTCGGAAGAAGAGCTTCTGGCCGATGGATTTGCCATGGTTGCCGGCTCTGTTGTGGAAGAAGACAAACTGAAGCTGCGCAATTGCATCAGCTCTCTGGAAAAAGTGGGAGACAGCGTCAGCACAGAGTACCGGGCGAAGCATAACGATGGTGAAATACGGCATGTGATGGGAAATGTCAAGCTGTTAGAAGAAAACGGTGAGAAGTTTTACCAGAGGTTCCTGTTAGACTGTACGGCGCAGAAGCTGGAAGAGAAGGAAAATGAAAGACGCCATACAGAATTGATTCAGGCATTGGGGATAGATTACAGCATCGTCTGCTTTCTGGATCTGGATACAGAGACGGCAGTTCCTCTGCGCAATAACGGAGAAAAAGGCAGCGCGTTTGTTCCCGGAACGGATGAAACAATATCATTCCAGGAAAGCATGGAACGCTATATACAGGAATCTGTATATGAAGAGGACAAAAAGGCATTAAAAGAGTTTGCCGCAAGAGAGAATCTGAAAAAAGAGATGGCGGACCGAACGGTAAGCCACAGGAATTACCGTGTGTTCCGGGACGGCGTAATAAAGTATTTCCAACTGAAAGTGGTCCGTATCGGAGATTGGAGCAGTCAGCGGGGAGTAGTGCTGGGATTCCGCAGTGTGGATGAAGAAACCCGCAGAGAGATGGAGAAAAAGAGCCTGTTGGAGAATGCTTTGATGCAGGCAAACCGGGCGAATAAGGCGAAGAGCATTTTTCTTTCCAATATGTCCCATGATATCCGCACGCCCATGAACGCCATTGTGGGATTCACAGCCCTTGCCCTTTCCCATTTAGGGGACAGGGAACAGGTGGAGGAATATCTGAAAAAGATTAAGACCTCCGGAAATCATCTGCTGAGCCTTATAAATGACGTACTGGACATGAGCCGGATTGAAAGCGGCAAGATGCATCTGGATGAAAATCCCTGCCGCCTGCCGGATATTCTCCATGGGCTTCGGAATATACTTCTGGCCGATATCCATGCAAAACAACTGGAGCTGTACATTGACGCGGTGGATGTTCTGGACGAAGAAATTTACTGCGATAAGCTGCGGTTAAACCAGGTGCTTTTGAATCTTTTGAGCAACGCGGTAAAATACACAGGCTCAGGCGGTATTGTCAGTATGCGGGTGACAGAGAAGCCCGGGGCTCCTGACGGATATGCCAATTATGAATTCAATATCAAGGATACGGGAATCGGCATGAGCGAGGAATTTGTATCCCATATTTTCGAACCTTTTGAGCGGGAGCAGTGCAGTACCACCAGCGGGATTCAGGGCACCGGCCTGGGAATGGCCATCACCAAAAATATCGTGGATATGATGGGCGGCGCCATTGAGGTGAAAAGTCAGCAGGGCGTCGGTACGGAAGTGCTTCTTGGCTTTACCTTCCGTCTCCATGAAGGGGAAAAAGAAACTCAGGATATTCCGGAGCTGAAAGACTGCAGAGCCCTTGTGGTAGATGATGATTTTAACACCTGCGACAGCGTAACTTATATGCTGAGCCAGTTCGGGATGCGGGCAGAATGGACGCTGTCAGGAAAAGAAGCGCTGCTGCGTACCCATCAGGCAGTGATGCGGGATGATATTTATACGGTGTATGTGATTGACTGGATGCTGCCGGATATGAACGGAATCGAGGTTACCCGGAGAATCCGCAAGGAGATGGGGGAACAGGTGCCCATTATTCTTCTGACCGCCTACGACTGGCTGGAGATTGAAGATGAAGCCAAAGAAGCCGGAATTACGGCATTTTGCAGTAAGCCGCTGTTTCTGTCTGAACTGCGGAGCTGCCTGCATTCCATTGTAGATACGGAAGAAACCGGCGGACAGCAGGGAACCGGCGGAGCAGACAAACATTATACCGGACGTATTTTGCTGGCAGAGGACAATGAACTGAATCAGGAAATTGCCCAGGTAATTTTAGGGGATGCAGGATTTACCATAGATATTGCCGGAAACGGGCAGGTTGCGGTAGATATGCTGAAATGCTCCGAACCAGGCTATTATCAGGTGGTTCTGATGGACGTCCGGATGCCTGTAATGAACGGATACGAAGCAACCAGGGAGATCCGTCAGCTTGAGAATCAGGAGCTGGCAAAGATTCCAATTCTGGCCATGACAGCCAATGCCTTTGAAGAGGACAAAAAGGAAGCCCTGAAGGCAGGGATGAACGGGCATCTGGCAAAACCCATTGATGTGGAGGCATTGTTCCAGGCATTGGATCAGCTGATTGTTTAAGCGGCAGAAGCAGTTCCCAGTCGATTTATGGGCCGAAAAGGGGCAGAGAGACGGTCTGCCCTGCCGGCGTATAAGACAGGGCATTGTCCAGAAGGATAATAATAAGCTGTCGGATACGCTGGGGAGCACAGAGACAGCGGCAGTCCCCCTCCCTGGAAAGGATCAGGGTATTCTGTCTGCTTTTGGCTAAAATGGCTTGTTTTTTATTTTTTTGATAATTTTGGATCAGAGCTCGTTCCTGCTCTGACAGCGTGATGGAAGAAAGGGCGGAGGGAGCCTGACTGATTTCCAGATAGAGCAGATCTTTTGGTTCCCCGGTAGTTCTTTGATACTACTCCAGGCTGACGGATTCAGCGGTTTTCAGATGACAGGAAATGGTGTTGTCCCAGTGAATCAGCCTGGAGTCTTTTTCCGAAAACCGGATGTCTCCGAATTCCAGCAAGGGAGAACTTCCCCGCTCAAAAGTCTGGCAGGCCACGCTTCTGATACGCGCAGATGCTTCCAGGCCGTAGGTGAGAAGTTTCGTTAAACTGGCATCGTCTTTGATAATTAAGATTTTCATTGGTTTCTCCAAAATTGATGTTCCTGCGGCAAACGTGTATATCGGAATATCATAGGTTTCCGGCAGAGTTTCTATAGAAAATATCAACGTATAGCAAGCACAAACGATTATTTATCTCAGTGATCAATGATGCGTTTGGAAAAAATTTTTCCATGGATGCAAAAGTAGAAACTTTGCCTTCAGAGGGATATTTAACCGAAAGCGAGACTGCAGATGGAAGCAAAGAGATTGAGGAGCAGATTTCAGACTTTGTAATTAAAATTGAAAATGAAATTTACCTTCTGGAATGTCAGAGTTATGATGACGGTTCCATGGCAATCAGAATTGCGGAATATGCCTTCATTGTTGCCAGACAGTTTGCAGCATGGGATATTGGCCATGCAGTTATTCCAATGCCGGAATTTTCGGTTATTTACATCAAAAGGACGGAAAAACACCTAAAACAACGAGTATAACTTTTACATTTCCAGATGGGCAGAACGTGAATTATGAATCTGCAAATGTGATTCTTGAGGAGTTTACAAAGGAATACATTGTTGAAAAAAGATTGTTTCCATATATTCCTTTTTATATTGCCAGATATGAAAAGAATATTGTTTCAGGAGCCGGTATAGAGCATGCGGCAGAAGATTTGGAGTATTTTAAAAATGAAATGGTTTTACTGTATAAAAAAGGGGAACTGGCGGATGATGAGATCGTAGATTTAATGGGTTTTGTGAATACCATCATCACCCACATTGCAAATGGAAATGAGAGCGAAGAAAGGCTGGTGAATATTATGGGCGGAACGGTAATTGAGACAGAATCAGAAAAGTTGATTCGTAAAGGACGGGAATCGGGAAAAGCAGAAGAAATTATCGAAATGGGGCAGGAGTTCGGTTTGGACAATGCAGCTATTTTGCACAGGCTGCAGGAACGGGTTGGATTGTCCCCAGAAGCGGCAGCCGCTTATTTAGAGCAGTACGGGAAACAGCTTGTGTAACCATATAAATTTGAAAAGATATGACAGATAAAGGAGAAACCCGTTCAGGCTGCAGGGAAGGACGGGTTTCATTTATTGATATTTCACAAATAGGAAATTCTCAAATTCAAAACACATCTGCCAGAAAGCATGTTTCAAACATACTTCAGTACTACAATGAACGTTTTATATTTGGATACGGACGGAACTACCGGACTGCCCTTTGCCACGCAAACTGGGCGGCGTTTCGGCGAACTAAAAGCGTCCATGAACTGTTTGCTTAGCCAAAGGGCAATCCGGCAATTCCTGTGCATCGAAATATAGATTGTTTGCTGTTGTACTGGAGATTTCATAGAGTACTTTCATCAGGTTTTTTGTATGCCTCGCTATTGGGACGATGCGGCGGTTTCCGGATATTGGGAATGCCTGTTAAAGAACGGAGGAATAAAATGAACTTTCTGTGAACTTTGGAAATTCTCAGATTATATGCTTGAAAAATATAATTGGCTATGATACATTGAAAAAAATAGTCTGTAAGTGAAGGGGCAATCCGGCAGTTTTGCCCTTATGCAAAGTTATGACTCCGGCGGTTAAATATCACAGCAACTTACTTGCCAAACCTTCATCTGCTGCGATATTTAACCGCCGGAGTCATGGAAGGTCAGGATATCAGGGAAAAAGGAGAACAGAATGGGAGAAGGGATCAGAAGAAAATTGTGCATGCTGCTGGCAGCGGCAGTCCTGACACTGGGGCTTCGGACTCCTATACCGGTTCAAAGCGCGCAGACAGGCGTTACAGTGACAACGCCTGAAGCATTTATGGCGGCTTTGGCCCAGAGAAAGAGCCCGATTATAGTGGATGACTTGATTACTATTGGAAATCAGGCAGATACAGATAAACGCATGATTCCTGTAAAGATCCCCGGCGGAACTGTCATAGAGGGAACCAGCAGGGGGATGCTGAATTGCCGGGCTCCTGTCCAGTTGGAGGGAGACAGCGTTGTGTTCCGGAATATAGAAATGGTTTTTGAGTCGTCCAACGCGCTGGGAAGCGTTCCTCATCGGGAAATTTTCCTGGCAGGCCACAGTCTGACCATAGATAATGTAAAAACATATCTGGCCGGCGGCGACAATTCTTTCGGGGATCTGGGAGGAACAGAAGCGGAATTGCTGCCGACTGTATATGCGGGAGGATATACCGGAACGGTAAATGGGAAAAATGCTTCCCTGACCGTAGTAAATTCCAATGAAAAAACCATGTTTCAGGGAATATATATGGGACATGGGGAAGGAACTGACAGGAAATCTCCCTATCAGGGAAGCGCACAGATGAAGCTGGATGAGAAAGTGATTGTCCGTGACAGCATTGATGTCAGTGAGAACAGCCGGGCGGAGATTGAGATTACCGGCGCCCAGTCTGACACAATAGCAAAAGCAAAGACATACCTTGGAAATGAGAATACGACGCTGACTTTGAGTCAGGGGATTCTGAAAGATGTATCCGTGGAACGGGTAGGAAACCTGGTGATCGATAACGGCGGCTGTCTGGGTACAGTGACAGGAGCTTTGCAGAATGTTGTCTTAAAAAACGGCGGCGGCCTGGATGTAACCAAAGCGTCAAATGCGGTAATTGCCGGTAATTTTACAGGCGTCAGCGCTCCGTCAGAGGATCAGGGGTTTCTGATTCTGAATAAAACCGGAACTCTGGAGATTCAGGGAACAGTTTCCGGAGTCACAAAGTTTCAGACAGATTACCGTTTGTTTCCGGGTGTGATGTATGTGGGCAGACAATATATAAAAGCAGATCCTGCCAAAGCAGTGCGGGGGAATTTTGTTCTCACAGAAAAATCTCTCGAAAACGGATATCGTTTGAATTACCGGGAGGGAGCCTGGATTCCCTGTTGGGAAGAGGATTATGAGGAGCCTTCGGAGGAAGAGAAACCGCCGGTAACGCCGCCGGAGGAGAAACCGGAAATCACTCCGCCAGTAACGCCGCCAGAGGAAGAGAAACCGGAAATCACCCCGCCGGTAACGCCGCCAGAGGAGGAAAAGCCGGAAATCACCCCGCCGGTAACGCCGCCGGAAGAGGAAAAGCCGGAAATCACCCCGCCGGTAACGCCCCCGGAAGGGGAGAAACCTCCGGTAACCCCGGAGGAAGAACCTCCATCGGTAACGCCGCCAGTGACTCTGCCGGAAGAAGAGAAGCCGGAGAGTACCCCTCCGGTACACGTTCACAGATATGTTCCAGTATTTGAAAAAGCCACTCTGGAGAAAGACGGCGCCAGAATGAAAAAGTGCAGCTGCGGCAAAATCTCAGAACAGCAAAGCATTTACCGGATTCAGGATGTAAAGCTTTCAGCAGAGCGGATGGTGTATAGCGGAAGAAGCCGGGAGCCTGGGCTGAAGGTTATTGACCGGGCAGGCAGGACTGTGGACAGAAGCCAGTATCAGGTTTCTTATCAGAATAATGTTAAGGTGGGACAGGGAAAAGTAATTGTCCGTTTCAGAGGCAATTACAGCGGCAGCCTGGAAAAAAATTTTTTGATTGAGCCGGAGCAGACCAGCTTGACGAAATTGAAAGCGAAATCCAAAGGTTTTACGGTCAGATGGAGAAAACAGGCCGTCCAGACAGCAGGATATGAGATACAGTATTCCACAAGCAGCCGCTTTACGAAAAAAACCACCAGGACAATCACGGTAAAGAACAAAAAAACCACTTCGAAAACAATCTCAAAGCAAAAGCCGGGCAAAAAATATTACGTCAGAATCCGTACGTATCAGACGGCAAAGGTGGATGGCAGAACGGTTCGGATATATTCCAAATGGTCCAAAGCAAAATCTGTGAAAACGAAAAAATAAATTGGAGCAGGATGCGCAGTTATAATGCAGCATCCTGCTCCACAGCTTTTTTTATGGCCGCGAAACTTTCCCGGCTGATCACATGCTCCATGCGGCAGGCGTCTTTAGCCGCAATTTTTTCATCTACGCCCAAACGTTTCAGCCAGCCGGAAAGAACATTATGGCGTTCATAAATCATTTCTGCAATTTCACGTCCTGATTCCGTCAAGGTAATATATCCTGCTTTTGAAACAGTGATATGCCCGTTCTCCCGCAGGTTTTTCATGGCTACGCTGACACTGGATTTCTTAAAACCCAGTTCTTCAGAAACGTCAACGGAGCGGACGACAGGCAGCTTCCGGCTCAGAATCAAAATAGTTTCCAAATAATTTTCTGCAGATTCATTGGTTTTCACAGTGACCACCTATTCCTTTCTTCTTACTTTAGTATACGGAAAAGAAGGGGAAATGGCAAATACTTTTTGTTTCTGCCATGCAGCAGTCCTTTGAAAAAAATTTCCAAATAGTTATTGACAGCGGACTTAAGTTAGTATATACTAACTAATGAAAATAAATGAGAACCATTATCAATAATATAAGTAAGAAAGGGTGATTGGGATGCCGTTGACCATGGCAGGAACAGGAGAAACCAATATTATTAAAAAAGTTGGCGGGACAGGAGAGACCAGGAGATTTCTGGAAAATCTGGGATTTGTAACCGGAGGGCAGGTCACTGTGGTGTCTGAAATCAGTGGCAGCATGATTGTGAATGTGAAAGAGTCACGGGTTGCCATAAACAGGGATATGGCCAGTAAAATTATGATTTAAGGGAGGAAACGGAATGAAAACATTAAAGCAGATTGCCTGCGGGGAAACGGTAAAGGTGGCAAAGCTGCACGGCGAAGGGCCGGTGAAGCGCCGGATCATGGACATGGGGATTACGAAGGGCATAGATGTATTTGTAAGGAAAGTGGCGCCCCTTGGCGATCCGATGGAAGTAACCGTGCGGGGGTATGAACTGTCTCTGCGGAAAGCAGATGCGGAAATGATTGAAGTAATCTGATTTTTTTACCTGTAAGTTAGTTAGAACTAATTATAGTAAGAAATGAGAAACTTGCCGAAAGGCGGATAGGAGTTGTGAAATGTCAGTAAAAATTGCGTTAGCAGGAAATCCAAACTGCGGAAAAACAACATTGTTCAATGGGCTGACGGGTTCCAATCAGTTTGTGGGAAACTGGCCCGGAGTTACAGTCGAAAAAAAGGAAGGAAGGTTAAAAGGGCGCAAAGATGTGATTATCACGGATTTGCCGGGAATTTACTCTCTGTCTCCTTATACACTGGAAGAGGTGGTTGCCAGAAATTACCTGCTGGAAGAACGCCCGGATGTAATTTTGAATATTGTGGACGGAACCAATCTGGAGAGGAACCTGTACCTTTCCACCCAGTTGATGGAGCTGGGAATTCCGGTTGTTATGGCAGTTAATATGATGGATGTAGCGGCTAAAAACGGAATCAAAATACACACCCGGGAACTTGGCCAAAAGCTGGGCTGTCCGGTGACAGAGATTTCGGCCCTGAAAGGGGAAGGCGTGCAGGAAGCGGCCGAACAGGCAGTGGAACTTGCCCGGAAAAAAGAGCTCGTAAAAGCCGTGCATCAGTTTTCAAAAAAGACAGAAGAAACATTAACCGCCATTGAAAAGAAACTTGAAAAAGAAGTTCCTGAGGAGCAGAGAAGATTTTTTGCCTTAAAGCTGTTAGAGGGGGACGAGAAAATTGCTGCGCAGATGAAACATGCGCCGGATGTAACAGCTGAAGCAGAAGCTCTTGAAAAAGAAATGGACGATGATGCGGAAAGTATTATTGCCAATGAAAGATATCTTTATATTTCTTCGGTGATCAAAGACTGCTGTGCCAGAGGGCGAAAAGGGAACGTAACAGTTTCAGACAAAATTGACCGGATTGTAACCAACCGAATTCTGGCGTTACCGATTTTTGCGGCGGTGATGGCTTTTGTGTATTATGTCTCGGTGACAACAGTAGGAGACTGGGCCACTGGATGGGTCAATGACGGGATATTTGGCGAAGGATGGAATTTGTTTGGCATGGAAAGCATTCATGTGCCTGCAATTCCGGAATTGTTTTCAAGGGGATTGGAAGCCGTTGGTTGTGCATCCTGGCTGCAGGGGCTGATTGTAGACGGCATTGTGGCCGGAGTCGGCGCAGTGCTGGGATTTGTGCCGCAGATGCTGGTGCTGTTTTTGTTTCTGGCGTTTCTGGAAGCTTGCGGCTACATGGCAAGAGTGGCGTTTATCATGGACCGTATGTTCCGCAAGTTCGGCCTTTCAGGAAAATCTTTTATCCCGATGCTGATTGGAACGGGCTGTGGCGTGCCGGGGATTATGGCAAGCCGCACCATTGAAAATGACAGAGACCGGAAAATGACGATTATGACTACCACCTTCATTCCCTGCGGGGCGAAGCTGCCCATTATCGCATTGATTGCAGGGGCGTTTTTCAAAAATGCCTGGTGGGTATCCTTCAGCGCCTTTTTTGTGGGAATTGCAGCAGTGATTTGTTCCGGAATTATTTTAAAGAAAACAAGAATGTTTGCGGGAGAACCGGCGCCTTTTGTGATGGAGCTGCCGGCGTACCATATGCCCACTGCCCAAAATGTGCTGAGAAGTATGTGGGAACGGGGCTGGTCTTTCATTAAGAAGGCAGGAACGGTTATCCTGCTGTCTACGATTTTTGTGTGGTTCACCACATATTTCGGCTGGGTGGACGGACAATTCCGGATGCTGGATCAGATGGAGCTGGACAACAGTATTCTGGCGGCCATTGGAAATACGTTTGCGTGGCTGTTTATTCCTCTTGGTTGGGGCGACTGGAAATCAGCAGTTGCGGCAATTACAGGATTAGTTGCCAAAGAAAATGTGATAGGGACGTTCGGCGTTATTTTTGGATACGCTGAGGTGGCAGAGGACGGAGCAGAGATTTGGGGGCTGCTGGCTTCTTCCATGACGGCGGTTGCAGCGTACTCTTTTCTGGTATTTAATCTGCTGTGCGCGCCCTGTTTTGCCGCAATGGGAGCCATCAGGCGGGAAATGAACAATCACCGGTGGTTTTGGTTTGCCATTGGATACCAGTGTGTTCTGGCATATGCTGCGGCGCTTTGCATTTACCAGATTGGAACATGGGTTACTTTGGGAACCTTCGGAATTGGAACAGCGGCGGCATTGCTTCTGCTTACCGGATTTATTTATCTGCTGTTTTGCCCTTCCCGGGAGGCCGGCAGCCTGAAAGCAAAAAGGCTGGCAGGGGCAAGATAAAATAGGAATTGTTTGTGGGGCCAGCCTTTAGAATCAGAATAGGAGAAGATAAAATGAGCGTTGTAATTATCGGCGGCCACGATCGTATGGCCTGCCAGTATAAAAAGATATGTAAGGAGTATCAGTGCAAAGCTAAAGTGTTTACGCAGATGTCCTGTAATCTGAAAGAAAAAATCGGAAGCCCGGATCTGGTAGTGCTTTTTACCAATACGGTGTCTCATAAAATGGTCCGCTGCGCCGTGGCCGAGGCCCAGAGAGTCCAGGCGGACATTGTCCGGTGCCATACCAGCAGCGGCAGTGCACTGACGGAGATTCTTGCTGAAAAATGCGGATGACTTTCCATATATTATCCCGGCAGTTAGATATCGCAGAATTTTACACAGGAGAAATCCCATGTTTTACCGTAGTTTTTTAGAAAAACCTTCCAATTGACAGTGTATATTTTTCATATTATATGGTAATATATAGAGGTGAATATCATTTTGAGAAGGAGGTGGAATGATGGATAAGTATGTTTGCGAACCCTGCGGATATGTATATGATCCGGAAGCCGGTGATCCGGATAACGGAATTGCTCCCGGAACAGCATTTGAAGATTTGCCGGAGGACTGGGTATGTCCCCTGTGCGGATTAGGAAAAGATGTGTTTGTAAAAGAATAGTAATAGCTTGCAGCCTGCGGTTTCGCAGGCTGTTTTGCTGTCTGTTTTAAGAGAAAAAATCTCCCTGTGCGGTTTGTTCACTTCACCAGGAAAAGCAAAGATTACTGTGAAATCGGGCAAAAAGAAAGTAACCATCACCGTGACTGTAAAGAAATAAAAAATAAAAATGTCAGAATTACTGCACAGTCTGGAAACAGAAAGCAGTAATTCTGACATTTTCTGGTATTAAGAAAAATGAAAAAACTGGGTATATGAAAATGCCAGGCAGAGAGTTATACTCGAAAACATAAACAATAGAAAGAAGGTAGCTTATGTATAAGATAATGACGCCCGGGCCAACCCAGGTCAGAGAAAATATCCGTCTGGCAAGAGCCAGAGAATGCACAAATCCGGATTTGGATGAAAATTTTGCAGAGTTTTACAAAGAAACCTGCCAACAGATCAGCCGGCTGCTCCATACAGAAAATGAAACGCTGATTCTGGGCGGAGAAGGGATACTGGGGCTGGAAGCCGCCTGCGCTTCCCTGACAGAGCCGGGCGACCGGGTGCTGGTACTGGATAACGGAATCTTTGGGAAGGGATTTGCAGATTTTGTATCCATGTACGGCGGAAAACCAGAATTGTACACAGTGGATGATAAAAATCCCATTGACCCTCATGCACTGGAAGAATTTTTAAAGGACAGTCACGATTATAAATATGCCACGCTGGTGCATTGCGATACGCCCAGCGGTATGCTGAATGACGTCCACAGGCTATGTCCTGTGTTGAAACGTTATGGGATTCTTACGGTGGTGGACGCAGTTTCCTCCATGTTTGGAGAAGAACTGGATGTGGACCGGGCCGGTATTGATGTGGTCTGCGGCGGTTCCCAGAAAGCCGTTTCCGCGCCTCCGGGACTGACTTTTGTAACTGTCAGTGAAAAAGCGAAGAAGGCTATGGCAGAGAGAACGACAAAGATTGCGTCTTTTTATGCCAATCTGAAAGTTTTTGAAGGGTATTATGAAGCGAAATGGTTTCCCTATACCATGCCAATCAGCGATATTTACGGGCTGCGGCAGGCAATTGACAATATTGAACATGATAAAAATATGCTGGATCGCCATGCAAAGATTGGAAACGCCTGCAGACAGGCATTAAAAGAAGCAGGATTAAAACTTCATCTGGAACAGGGATTTTCCAATACGGTAACAGTATTTGATGTGCCGGAGGGAACAACCGCATCAAGGATTCTGGAAATCATGAAAAAAGAATACAATATTATGCTGGCAGGTTCCTTTGACAGCCTTGCAGGGCAGGTGATCCGCATTGGACATATGGGAAGCAACGCCAATACTGCAGATATGGCAGAAACCATGGAAGCCCTGGAACATACGCTGAATCAATTGGGTATACCTCTGAAATGCTCCCTGAAAGACAGGTTTTGTGAATTGGCGGATTGACAGAACGGCGATATTGTGAGATAGTAAGCAGAAAAGAATACCTGAGACAATCTTCTGTCCGGGACAGGAGAACACAGGAAAGAAAGCAGGAGAAGATATGTCAACTTTAGATAAAATCAATCAACTGAAACAGGAACGAGATGCAGTAATTTTGGCTCACTATTATGTCAATGATGAAGTACAGGCAATTGCAGACTATGTGGGAGACTCCTTTTATCTCAGTAAAATTGCAACTTCCGTGGAGGCAAAGACCATTGTATTTTGCGGCGTGTCGTTTATGGGAGAAAGCGCCAAGATCCTCAATCCGGAAAAAACGGTGATTATGCCGGATAAGACAGCGGATTGTCCCATGGCCCATATGGCGGATATAGAGAAAATCAACCAGGTGCGGAAGGAATATAAAGACGTGGCTGTGGTTTGCTATATCAATTCCACCGCAGAGCTGAAAACCTATTCCGATGTGTGCGTCACCTCATCCAATGCCCTTAAGATTGTAAAAGCACTGCCGAATCAGCATATTTTCTTTATCCCGGATGAACATCTGGGACGGTATGTGGCTGCCCAGGCGCCGGAGAAGCATTTTATTTTTAACGACGGATTCTGTCATGTACATAAAAGCATTACGCAAAGGAGCGTCGCAAAGACCAAAGAAGCCCATCCAGGGGCAGAGATTCTGGTGCATCCGGAATGCACCGGGGAGATCACTGCCATGGCAGATTATGTGGGAAGCACCTCCGGAATTATTGAATATGCCGCAAAGAGCAGCGCAGAAGAATTTATCATCTGCACAGAACTGGGCGTGCTTTACGAGCTGAAAGCGAAGAATCCCGGCAAACGATTTTATTCCGCAGGGGAGTCCCAGTGCTGCCCCGATATGAAGCTTATTACACTGGAAAAAATAGCATACGCCCTGGAACACATGACAAATACCGTAGAAATGGAAGAGGAAATGCGGCTTCGCGCCAACAGGCCCCTGGAGCGTATGCTGGAATTGGGATAAAGGGGAAGTCTAAAGCAGACCAATACCCGATGGATGGAATTAGGGTTTCTGTAAGTTTTCCATTCTGCCGTGCAGATAGCGCGCAAGATACACAAAAGGCGTGTCCGCCAGACTGGTGATCAGAAAAATCACATAACTGGAAACGGCAATGGATATCAGCGTGGGAGTATCGTGAGTGCCCAGGAATGCGCCCCAGGTAAATAAAACCGTGTTCAAAAGCTGGGAGATCATGGTGGAGCCGTTGTTTCTCAGCCACAGGAATTTTTTCCGGTCGCCGAATTTTTTCTCGGTAAACGCCCACCATTTATGGTAAGCCCATACATCAAAAAGCTGAACAATCACATAGACGATAATGCCCACCGCCATAAGCCTTGGGGTATTGGAAAATACTGTGCGGATGGCCGGGGAGGCAAAATCGTTTTCATTGGGCACATACAGCATCCAGGACTGGCTGATGGCTATGAAAATAACCGATGTCGCAATGCCGAGAGTAACGGCCCTTTGGGCAGATTTTTTTCCGTAAAGTTCACTCAATATATCAGTAACCAGGAACGTGGAGGCAAACAGGATATTGCCCAGGGTCATTTCCATTCCGAAGGCGTCCACCACAATCAGAACTTCAATATTGGCAGTAATTGTGGCAGCCACAGTCCACAGGTAAAGTCCATGCTCCTGAAAGAGACGAAACAGGAGAAGAACCGTGGAAAAGATAAGAAACAGGGATAGTATCAAAAGTATTTCATTTTGCATGGGTAACTACACCTCCTACTCCGAAAGCAGTATTTTCCATTAAAATATCCACCCGGCAGTTATGGATATATTTCGGATAAAGTTCCTTCGAAAAAATCTGGATTACCTTTGGATCTGGTTTGACGGGTCTGTCGTTTTCCTGCATAATGTTGACGCAGACCCGTTCAAAATGCTTCAGGCCGGTTTGGATGTCAGAATCCATGCTTTCGGCGGTTTGTCCCGGAATGCCCTGCAAAAGACATACCTCGTCAAAATATTTTGCAATTTCTTCCGGGGAATCCGCTGTGATTCCCTTATCCAGATAGCTTTCCCGAAACAGGGAGTTAAAGGTTTCCACACCCGTTTTTATCTTTAATTCTATGCCATGCTCGGCAAAGCGTTTCCGAAAATCAGCGATTTCGTCTCTGTGGCGCCAGTGGCATTCAAAATGCGCCTGCCGGATGTTTTTCTTAAGACAGGTCTGCTGGATCAGGGCCACAGTCTGTTCATCCAGATCCACAAAACTGCCGGAGTTGATGACTTCCAGTCTGCCGTGAATGCCGGTAACCTTTTCCAGCTGTCTCTGGTTTAAAGCAAAGTTTGCCGTCTGATCTCCGGCAGAATCCAAATGATAATCACAGAACCGGCACCGCCTCCAGGTGCAGCCCAGCCCCCGCAGCATCACAATTTCCCGGGGGTTTTTTTCTTCAATCACCGCATAGCGGTTAGGGTTAAAATCTTTCATAGTTAAGTCCTTTCGTTGAATTTTTTGCCCGAAGGATTTTTATCTTATCAGTAAGTCCCTCATTCTGATGCTTCACAGTAACGGATTCTTTCCTGTAAGATAAAAAATGGGCACGCAGAACGTGCCCAAAGAAAAGAACGGCATTCCTTGCATTATATAAAGAATGATTCCGTTCCGTTAATTCCCTAGTTTTATTTAGAGACAGGATGGTCACGAACTGTCTTATGTAGTTGTCTGTATCGAAATGTATCCCATGCTTACGCAGATTAATCTGCCGCAGCACATAAGATGCCATTACTGATACGCTATTCTAGCATATCACACGTATAATTGCAAGAATAACTTGTGTAAATCCAATAAAGTGGTATAATCTTTATCATGAGGAGGGACCCAGCTTGGCTGGGAGGAGTCCTGATGATTTCCCGGAGGGACCCAACCCTACAGGGAGGAGTCCTGATGATTTCCCGGAGGGACCCAGCCTTGCAGGGAGGAGTCCTGATGATTTCCCGGAGGGACCCAGCCCTGCAGGAAGGAGTCCTGATGATTTCCCGGAGGGACCCAGCCCTGCAGGGAGGAGTCCTGATGATTTCCCGGAGGGACCCAGCCCTGCAGGGAGGAGTCCTGATGATCCCCGATAGTCTTTTGGAGGAACAATATCATTGACAGATATAAAAAATTACAGCAAAACCGTAGACAACAAGAAACTGCGCTTCGGCTACACCACCGGAAGCTGTGCGGCAGCCGCAGCAAAGGCCGCCGCCAGTATGCTTCTGACAGGCGAAAAGACAAATTATGTGAGTCTTGTCACGCCCAAAGGCATTCATCTGCATTTGGAAATACGGGATATCCAACAGGAGGCAGACGTTGTATCCTGCGCCATTGAAAAAGATGCCGGAGACGATCCGGACATAACCAATGGAGCCTGGATTTATGCCAGGGTATCCAGACAGAAAGAAAAAGGCGTCCATATCACCGGCGGCCCAGGCATCGGGATTGTCACAAAACCCGGTTTGGAACAGCCGCCGGGAACTTATGCCATCAATTCCGTTCCCCGGCAGATGATAGCAAAGGAGCTGCAAAAGCTTTGTGAACAGCATAAGTATGAAGCGGGGCTGAAGGTGGAATTGTCTGTGCCGGAGGGAAAAGAATTAGCCCGGCAAACCTTCAATCCCAGACTTGGTATTGAGGGAGGAATTTCCATACTGGGCACTACGGGAATTGTGGAGCCCATGAGCGAGGCGGCCCTTGTGTCCAGCATCCGTTTGGAATTAAATCAGCAGGTGCAAAGCGGCAGAAAGAACCTGGTGGTGACGCCGGGCAATTACGGACAGGAATTTTTAAAGCAGAATGTGCCGATTTCCCTGGAAGAAGCGGTTAAATGCAGCAATTTTATAGGGGAAACCATCGACATGGCAGTGGAACTGGGAGTGGAACATATTTTGTTTGTCTCCCATATCGGTAAATTTATCAAAGTGGCAGGCGGAATTTTCCAGACCCATTCCCGGAATGCAGATGCCAGAATGGAGATTTTAACGGCAAATGCGGCGGCGGCGGGAGCAGAACAGCCGTTGTTAAAGGAGCTGATGCAGGCGCTTACCACAGAGGATGGGGTGGAGTTATTGGAACAGTCAGGATACCTGGAACAGACCATGGAACAGGTGATGAAGCGAATAGAATACCATCTGAACCGGAGAAGCTATGGGAAAACCCATTGCGGAGCCATTGTATTTTCCAGTGAATACGGGAAAAGGAACCACGGCAGCGGAGAACTGGGACGGACAGGAAATGCAGAGGAGATTTTAAGACAAATTCTTATGTAACCGGCTGTTTACGCAGTCAGGAGAAATAAGGTTTTGAATCAAAGATACATTCAGACAGAAAGAAAAGGAGAAACAGGAGATTTATGGCAGGAAAATTATATGGGATCGGGGTTGGCCCGGGCGATCCGGAGCTTTTGACTGTAAAAGCTCTGAAATGCATCAGGGCTTGTGACGCGCTGGCAGTGCCGGGAACGCAGAAAGAGGAAACAGCCGCTTATAAAATTGTAATTCAGGCGGCGCCGGAGATTGCAGACAAAGAATGTCTGGAGCTGGAAATGCCCATGACAAAAGACAAAGAAAAATTGTCTCTCAGCCACAGAGAGGCCTTTGGCCGGCTTCAGGAGGCTTTGGAGCAGGGAAAACAGGTCGGTTTTCTGACACTGGGAGATCCCTGTATCTATTCCACATATATTTATATGCATAAACTGGCAAAAGAGGCAGGCTATGAGACGGAGATTATCAATGGAATTCCCTCATTCTGCGCAGTTTCCGCAAAGCTGAACCAGGGGCTTGTGGAGCAGTCGCAGATGCTTCACATCCTGCCCTCCACTTACGGGGTGGAAGCGGGAATGGAGCTGCCGGGCACAAGGGTTTTGATGAAGCCGGGCAGGAAGCTGAAATCCATCAAAGAAAAATTATCCGAATATCCTGACAGCCAGGTGGCGATGATAGAACGGTGCGGAATGGAAGAAGAGCGTATTTACCGGACTGCCGGGGAACTCCCGGAGCAGACAGGATATTACTCTCTGTTAATTGTAAAGGAGCAGGAACAATGATTTATTTTGTAGGAGCAGGAAGCGGGGCAGTGGATTTGATTACCGTCCGGGGGCAGCGCTTGCTGCAGCAGGCAGACGTGATTATTTACGCAGGTTCACTGGTGAATCCCATGCTGTTGGAAGAAAAAAAGCCGGACTGCGAGGTATTTAACAGCGCAAAAATGACGTTGGAAGAAGTAATTCAGGTGATGAAGGAGGCAGACCAGCAGGGAAAAATGACTGTGCGGCTGCATACCGGAGATCCCAGCATCTATGGAGCGGTACGGGAGCAGATGGACTGTCTGGATCAGGCGGGCATTCCCTATGAAAGCTGTCCGGGGGTCAGCTCTTTTTGCGGAGCCGCCGCAGCTTTAAATCTGGAATATACGCTGCCGGATGTTTCCCAGAGCGTGATTATCACCAGAATGGCAGGAAGAACGCCCGTGCCGGAAAAAGAAGAAATTGCAGAATTTGCGGCCCATCAGGCCACAATGGTAATTTTTTTAAGCGCGGGAATGTTGGAAGAACTGGCAGAACGGCTGACAGCCGGCGGATATCAGGCGGACACGCCGGCGGCCCTTGTCTATAAAGCAACCTGGCCGGATGAGAAAACCTGCGTCTGTACGGTAGGCACTCTGGCAGAAACGGGCAGAACCCAGGGAATTTCCAAAACCGCTCTGGTGATTGTGGGGGATGCAGTGACCCACAGCCATTATCGGAGAAGTGATCTGTATCATCCTGATTTTGAGACAGAATTCAGGAAGCCCTCGGGCAGCCGTTGAAAAGAGGAACAAAAGATGCAGACAAAGGAAGTGTTCGGGCAAACCCAGGCCGCCATTGTCTGGTTTACGGCCCAGGGGGAAAAACTTGCGTATCAGGTTAAATCTGCGTTATCCGAAAGAATGCAGCAGCAGGTACAGATTCAAATGGGGCGCAGGCCCGGTCAGTCCTTAAAGGAATGGTGCCGGGAGGGATTCGAACAGAAACAGCTTTTGATTTTCGTGGGAGCGGTGGGCATTGCAGTCCGTTCCATCGCCCCGTTTCTGAAGGATAAATTTACCGATCCGGCAGTTCTGGCGCTGGATGAACAGGGCAGATATGTGATTCCGGTTTTGTCCGGGCATGTGGGCGGCGGAAACCGGTGGGCCGCAGTTTTAGCGGAAGAACTTTCTGCAATTTCAGTTATTACCACAGCCACGGATTTGAACGGAAAGTTTGCAGTGGATGTGTTTGCCTCTGAACGGAATCTGACGCTTACCGATCGCAGGATGGCGAAGCAGATTTCCGCAGAAATTCTGGCCGGAGAGACGATTGAGTTTTTCTGTGAAAAAAAGGCGGGCGGCAGTCTGCCGGCAGAACTCATTCAAAGCGAATCGGAAGAAAAAGAAGCAGAAAATGTGCCGGGTGAACCAGCTGGGCCGGAAAAAAGCCGGATTTATGTGGGAATACACCGCTATCCGGACAGAACGAATACCCTGTATCTGCATCCGAAAGCCCTGGTTGTGGGCATAGGCTGCAGAAAAGGAAAAACCATGGAAGAAATCGAAGGGTTTGTACATAAAACGCTGCAGAACCATCGGCTTGCAATGGAAAGCGTCTGCTGTCTGGCCTCTTTGGATCTCAAAAAAGAAGAACCAGGCATTCTGGAATTTGCCGGAAAATATCAGATTCCTTTCGTTACTTTTTCCAGGGAGGAGCTGGCTGAGGCGCCGGGAGACTATACAGAGTCAGGCTTTGTAAAAGAGATGACAGGCATTGGAAATGTATGCGAACGGGCGGCAGTTTTAGCGGCAGAGAACTTATCGGACGTTTCTTCCCGGCCGGAATCAGAAGAAAATGCAGGACGGCTGATCTTGAAAAAAACAGCAGAGTGCGGAATGACAATCGCATTGGCAGAGAAAGAATGGAGTGTTGAATTTGAATAAATTATATGTAGTGGGCATTGGGCCGGGAAGTTATGAAGAAATGACGCTGCGGGCAATCCGTACCCTAAAACAGTGTCAGGTAATTGTGGGATATACGGTGTATGTGGATTTGGTGAAGGAGCATTTTCCCGATAAGGAATTTCTCACCACTCCCATGCGCAAAGAGGTGGAGCGCTGCCGCCTGGCTTTTGAACAGGCAGCCGGAGGCAAAGATACCGGAATGATTTGCAGCGGAGACGCCGGGGTCTACGGCATGAGCGGCGTGATACTGGAAATTGGCGCAGAATATCCGCAGGTTTCAGTGGAGATAGTTCCGGGGGTTACGGCGGCGTTAAGCGGCGGGGCGTTGTTGGGCGCGCCGCTGATGCATGATTTTGCAGTAATCAGCCTCAGCGATTTGATGACGCCCTGGGAGCTGATTGCCAAACGGCTGGAAGCGGCGGCCAGCGCAGATTTTTCCATTTGCATTTACAATCCATCCAGTAAAAAGCGGGCGGATTACCTGCAGAAAGCGTGTGAAATTCTCCGAAAATTCAGAAGCGGGGATACCATCTGCGGGGTAGTGTCCAATATCGGGCGTGAAGGAGAATGTAAAACGCTGTATACCTTAGAGGAACTGCAGAAGGTGCAGACAGATATGTTTTCCACGGTATTTATAGGGAATTCCGCAACGAAAACAGTAAATGGAACTATGGTGACGCCCAGAGGATATGTGATTGATAAAAAATAAGGAAAAGCGATGAAGGAAAAAGAAATACTGATATTTTCAGGAACAAGCGAAGGAAGGAAGCTGGCGGAACTTCTGCTTAAAAACGGAATTGCCGTTACCGTCTGCGTAGCCACAGAGTACGGACAGGAGATTATGGAGCGGCAGGAGCACCCGCTTCTGACCCTTCGCACCGGTCGGATGGATGTTCAGGAAATGGAACGCCTGGCAGGAGAAAAAAACTGGCGGGCCATCGTGGACGCCACGCATCCTTTCGCAGAAGAAGTCACGAAAAATATTAAAGCGGCATGCGGGGGCCGGGGAAAAGAAGTTTTGCGGCTGCTGCGGGATCAGGCGGATGAGGCGGCCTGGAATCAGAATGTACAGTTTGTGGATTCTGTGGAAGAAGCCGCCGATTATCTGAACCAGCTCAGCGGAAATATTTTTCTGACCACCGGAAGCAAATCTCTGCCGGAATATGTGGAAAAAATTCAGGATATCAGCCGGATTTATGTGCGGATTCTGCCCCTGGGGCAGGAAGTGGAGAACTGCCGCAGCCTTGGTCTGCAGGGACGGCAGATTATTTGCATGCAGGGCCCGTTTGGCGAAAAAATCAATGCAGCCATGATGGAGGAAATCAACGCGTCTGTCCTGGTGACCAAAGAAACGGCGGCTGCAGGCGGATATCCGGAAAAACTGGCGGCAGCCAGACAGCTGGGGGTTAAAACGGTAGTGATCCGCCGGCCAAAAGAGCAGGGATATTCTCTGGAAGAAATTTTACAGAGAATCGGTGTGGAGCCGGAGGGAGAAAAAGCCGATATAAATGAATATCAGATTACCATTGCCGGAATCGGAATGGGAAGCATGGCCAATATGACCGGTGAAGTGAAGCAAACATGCCGGGAAGCCGATTTGATTCTGGGGGCGGAGCGGATGCTTCATACGGTCCGAAATCTTGGAAAACCCATGGAAAATCTCTACATTGGAACGGATATTGCCAGATACATCCTGGAACATCCTCAGTATCATAAAATTGCAGTATTGCTGTCCGGAGACGTGGGATTCTACAGCGGAGCCAAAAAGCTGCTGCAGGCTTTTGCGGAAGCCGGAATCGGAGAAGAACGCCGGGAAAGCAGCTTTGTTCTGACCGCAGGTTCCAGGCAGGGAGAAGGAGAGGCGCAGAACACAGAGGACGGCAGAAAACGCCGGTATCAGATCCGCCAGCTGTGCGGAATCTCTTCGGTACAGTATTTTGCCGCCAGGCTGCAGATTCCCTGGGAGGATATTACGCTGATGAGCGTACACGGCAGGCGTCAGAATATCATCGGAGCGCTTCGCACCCATGAGAAAGTATTTACCCTGACCGACGGCGACAAAGGAGTGCGCAGGCTCAGCAGCGAACTGCTCCGCTATGGTCTTGGGGATGTGGAAATGTATGTGGGCTGTCAGCTCAGCTATCCGGATGAAGAAATTGCAAAAGGAATGCCGGAACAATTTCTGAACTATGAAAAAGAAGGCGTAATGGCCGTATTGCTGATTTGCAAAAAGGCGAAAGAGACGCCTGTATCCCACGGAATTTCCGATGAACTGTTTGTCCGGGGCAAAGTGCCCATGACCAAAGAGGAGGTACGGAGTATTTCCGTTTCCAAACTGGCTTTGCGCCGTGATTCCGTGATATATGATATCGGCGCGGGAACCGGCAGTATTGCGGCGGAATGCGCTGCAGTTGCAGTGGAAGGAAAGGTGTATGCCGTTGAGAAAAATCCGGAAGCGCTGGCATTAATTGAGAAAAATAAGCATTATCACCAGGCATGGAATATTGACGTTATTGCAGGCGAAGCGCCGGAGATTCTAGAAGGGCTGGAAGCCCCCAGTCACGCGTTCATCGGAGGAAGCAGCGGGAACTTAGAGCGGATTCTGAAGCTTCTGTGGCAGAAATCCCCCGGCGTGCGGATTGTTCTGAATGTGATTTCCTTAGAAACGCTGCATGAAATAGTGGAGCTGCTGAAAAAATATGAGATAACGCACCAGGAAATTGTACAGGTAACGGTGGCCAGGGCCAGACAGCTTAAAAGCCATCATCTTATGATGGGGCAGAATCCGGTATATATTATTACGCTGCAGAATCAGTAGGCAGATCATGGAGGTTTTCAATGATAGATAAAATTAACAGCCAGAAGTATTATGATTATGCCAAAGTAAACCAACAGAAACGAGAAAGCACCGAAGCTTCCGGATTTAATCTGAATCTGGGAAAAGAGGGCGTCATTTATGAGCAAAATGAGCAGAAAAAGACAGAGAAACCAAAGGAAACCGGGTTAGAACAGGAATCGGCAGGCGTTAGCGCCGGCAAAGCCTCCGGGGTAAAACTGGAAATTTCCGACCGGGGCTATCAGAAATCCGTTCGTGAAAAACAGCGGGGCTCTCTGGTGGAGGAAGTAAAGAAATACGCTCAGATTGCAGTGGAATTTCTGAAAACTGTCTGGGACAGGGTTTGGAACGACAAGCCGGAGGTACTGGAGCCGGAACAGGTGGAGCAGGAAGAGTTTCCTGAGATTTTAGAGGATAAAATAGCAGAATCCATCTATACCCAGGCGGAAATCCGCCGGATATTCCAGCGGGGCAATCAGCAGGAAATCGCAGATTTTATTTCCAATCACGGAGAAAAGCAGCTGGCGAAAAATACAGAGCTGCTGACCCAGTATGATAAAACGGGCAGCCTTGTGGGAATCAGCAATTCAGATAAAGACCTGATTCTGCACGGAGACAGGAATCAGATGAAGCTTTAGCCTGAATTCTCACAGACATATTTTCAAAGTTTCTGCGATATAATGAACTATATGCAGAAATCAGGAGTGAAATTGTATGTGTGGAATTGCTGGATTTTATCATAGAGAAAAAGATTATGAAGAGAATGAAATGCACTACCGTTCCCTGTTGAATGCCATGCACCGGGAGCTGTGGCGCAGAGGACCGGATGATGCAGGTACTTGCCTGACGAAGCATTGCGGGTTGTCTCACAGCCGTCTTTCCATTATTGACATTGCCGGCGGACATCAGCCCATGGTGCGGACAGCAGGAGGAAGGACCTGCATGATTGTTTATAACGGAGAACTGTATAATGGAAGTGAATTGAGGAGTCTGTTAAAAGAACGGGGATGGACATTTGCCACTTCCTGCGACACGGAAGTGATTTTGTTGGGATTTATGGAATTCGGGCCTGAATTTGTCAAGCGCCTCAACGGCATTTTTGCATTTGCAGTGTTTGATTCCAGGGAAGAAACGCTTCATCTGTTCCGGGACCCCATGGGAGTAAAGCCGCTGTTTTATACGGAGCGGGAGGGGGAACTGATTTTTGCTTCTGAGCTTAAGGCGATTTTGGCGCATCCTGCCGTGGAGGCGGAAATTGACCGGCAGGGGCTGAACGAAATTTTTGGAATCGGTCCGGCCAGAACTCCGGGCCAGGGGGTGTTAAAGGGCATTCGGGAAGCGCTTCCCGGAGAATATCTGGTTTGCGGCAGAGGAAAGGATCTGCAGCGGCGCTGTTACTGGAAATTAAGCAGCTATCCTCATCCGGACAGCTATGAGAAAACAGTGGAAACAGTGTCCTTTCTGGTACAGGATGCCATCAAACGCCAGATGGTGTCAGACGTGCCTGTCTGCACATTTTTGTCCGGCGGAGTGGACAGCAGCCTGGTATCGGCAGTCTGCGCCGCAGAATTGAAAAAGCAGGGCAGGACATTGGCAACCTTTTCCTTTGATTTCGTGGATAATCAGAAGAATTTTAAGGCAAATGCATTTCAGCCTTCCCAGGACAGACCCTATGTGGAGCAAATGGTGGAATATATCGGCTCAGAGCATACATTTCTGGAATGCGACAACCGCAGCCAGATTGATATGCTCTGGGATTCAGTGAAAGCCCATGATTTGCCGGCCATGGCAGACGTGGACTCTTCCATGCTGTATTTCTGTTCCCAGGTCAGCAAAAAATATAAAGTGACGCTGACAGGAGAATGCGCCGATGAAATTTTCGGCGGGTATCCCTGGTTTCACAAGGAAGCGTGCATGAAAACGGAAATGTTTCCCTGGACCATGGATTTATCTCCCAGAAAAGAGCTTTTGTCAGATGAATTGACAGAAGCCCTCGGGATGGATGAATATGTAAAGGAAAGATATTGCCGCTCCGTTGCAGAGACGCCCCGGTGTGCGCAGGACAGCCCAGAGGAAGCAAGAAGGCGGGAGATTGCCTACCTGAATCTGAAGTGGTTTATGCAGACCTTATTAAACCGTATGGACAGAGCCAGTATGTACAGCGGCCTGGAAGCCCGGGTGCCCTTTGCAGATACCCGGATTGTCCAGTATGTATGGAACGTGCCCTGGGAAATGAAGGCAAGAGACGGCGTGGTGAAACATCTGCTGCGGGAATCCGGAAGGAATCTGCTGCCGGAGGAAATACTGTTTCGGAGGAAATCTCCGTATCCCAAAACCTATGATCCCCGTTATGAGGAGCTTCTGAAGGGGATGGTAAGAGAACGGATTCTGGAGGGAGACTCTCCCGTCCTGCAGTTTATTGACCGCAGAAAGACGGAGCAGTTTTTGAGCCGTTCTTCCGATTACGGAAAACCCTGGTACGGACAGCTGATGGCGGGCCCGCAGATGTTGGCTTATCTGCTGCAGGTCGATGAGTGGATGAAGCAGTATCGGGTCCGGCCGGTGGGATTGTAGGAGAATAATGTAAAGCATTTGTTATTGTTTCGTACCGGAACACATTCTGATTTATTTTAACAGACTTCACAGGGCGAAATACAGCCATTGCAGATGCTGCCGCAATGGAAATTTCGCTCTGGTATGGCTGTTTAATCAGCGAAAACAAATAAAACGCTACAGATTCACATCTAAAAAGATCTGATCCTTATCATCCTGTTCAATCCCAAGATACCGTTTTGTAGTCTGAAATGAGGAATGGTTGTAGATATTCATCAGAACAGCAGGCTGCGCGCCCGATTTCCATGCGTGATACCCGAAAGTTTTCCGCAGGGAATGGCAGCTGATGTCTGATTCAAAATTTAATTCCTGCCCGGCGGTTTTAATAACCCGGAATGCCTGAGAACGGCTGAGGTGGTTGGCGTGGTTTCGGCCGGGAAACAGAAAATCCGCAGGATTTATCTGCTGAAGGCTGTTTTTGTATATCTGCAGCGCTTTCAGCGCATTCTGATTCAGTGCAATTTGCGTCTTTTTTCCCGTTTTGCGTTCCTGAATCATAATGTGCTTTAAAAAATGTTTTTTCCTGAAGTCATAAACATTCTGCCAGTTTAATTCCAGCAAATCGCTGATTCTGAGGGCAGAATTAATTCCAAGGCAAATCAATGTGTAATTTCTCAGATTTGGTTTTTCCAGAAAATAGTAGTTTTTTAACTTTTCAATTTCAGTTATGTCCCGAATAGGCTGTGTGACGCTCATTTGGTAACCTCCTGTTTCTTTTGTACTCCTGCATCCTGTCAGGGAAATATTGTAGGATCTCCTGGGAGATTCTTTTGTCATTCAGCTTATTACAATTTTGTGTATTTGGCAATCAGTGAGGGGAATTTATCAGAGGGGCGAGAGAAAATGAATGTTTTGCAGGAGTTTGGTTTTCTTTCTGTAAAAACAGTTGACAGAACGTGCGTTCTATGACATAATATCAGTATACTTACAGGGAAGGGGAAATATTATGTATTCAGCATTGGAAATAGCGAAATATATTATTAATAAATGTACAAAGGACAAATGTCCTGTTTCGAATCTGCAGTTGCAAAAGATACTTTATTATGTGCAAAGAGAATTTCTGCAGCAGGGAACCAAAGCTTTTCCGGAGGAAATCGAGGCGTGGCAGTTTGGGCCGGTGGTCCGGGAGGTGTACAGACAATATTGTGGGTTTGGAGCAATGCCAATCAGGATGCAGTATGATGTGAGATTAACTCTGGACTATATGAGAATTATTGATTCAACCGTTGAGAAAAAGAGGCAGTTAAATCCATGGGATCTGGTAAGTGATACACACAGCAGAGGCAAAGCATGGGATTTAATATACAGGAATGGGGCAGGTGATTTTCAGGTAATTCCACAGGAACTGATAAGAAGTAAAGGGTAAGTACATGAGGATATTGGATGAACAGGAAAAAAGAGATGCTTTGCATGGTATTTTACTAGAGCTGTCGAAGTCACAGGATATCTTAAAGGAATCCAGGGAAAGAATCTCTTTTTATAAAAGGCTTGAAACAGTATATTATAATTGTGATGAGGAAAATTTCCGCCATTTTTATTCTGATATTTTTCCGGCTTTGACGTTGATTGACGGCGATTCTGACATTGGAAGTTTAGATGTGTTAGCGCAGAATATGCAGGCGATCAAAGATGGGTATGTGCCTAAAAATAAAGATGAAAAGGGAAATATCATAGATATTCGTAAAGAAATTGTAAAATTTTATGACCATACAAATTTGGACATAGCAAGAATTAATTATACAAAGACAATGACGAATGACACCATGGCGGAGTTAGCCAAGAATAAACTGCTTATAACGGAACTGGAAGATAAAGTTAAAGAATCAGAAGAGTTTTTAAAAAGTTTGACAGATAAAACAATTGAAGATATGAAGGATTTGTCAGATCAGGTTCAGGAGAAACAAAGAGACATGCAGAAAGAATATATTACTATTTTGGGAATTTTTGCTGCGATTGTTTTGGCATTTACTGGCGGAATGACATTTTCCAGCTCAGTATTAGAAAACATAGATAAGGCTTCTGTGTACAGAATTACGTTGATTGCATTGATTATTGGTCTGTTATTTTTTAATTTGCTTTGTTTACTGATTGATTTTATACGTGATATTAATGGGAAAATTCCCAGAAAAAAATATTTGTGGATAGTTGTTAATGGACTTTTAGTTCTTGGAATAATAGGGACATGCTTTTCTTACCAGTATAGATGGTTTTCTATAAATGAGAATACTTTAAATCCAATAGAAAGTCACCTTTGCTTTACGGACATAGCTGATACCAACAGTAAAGATATGCCCGTTCTGTTCTGGCAGTTCCGCCAGTTTTCCGGCAAATTTTAATACATATATTTAATTTTATAGCTATCAATATCATAACAGGGGTTGATAAAATGATACCATTCAATATAAAATTTAAAACCCGCCAGTTTCCCACAGCAGATGCCGCGCTCAATGTTTTATATGGAGCAAATTCTGGGGATAATTGATCCCGCGGCTCATGTGGGACATGGGGAGTCAGATGTTGCCATGACAGAACCTCTTTGGAAGTTCTTATCTTCCAGAGGTGAGATACATCATGGGAAAATATGTCCGGTAATTCTGTCCGCAGATAAAGAATATACGTTTGTCGTCAGAAAAGAACCGGCAATGTAACAGTAGTAAAAATACATTTTTTGTGGTAAACTTGAAAAGGTCAGACATGATTTAACATGCGGCAAAACAGAAGAAAGAAGGAGAAAAAGATGCTGGAAACAGGAATCAAAGGATATCAGGAATTTACAGTAACGGAAGCAGATACGGCCAAGGCGCACAAAAGCGGAACATTGAATGTGCTTGCAACGCCCCGCATGGCGGCGCTGATGGAGGAAACAGCATGGAAAAGCGTGGCCGAGAGTTTAGAACCGGGCATGGGAACCGTAGGGATTCAGCTGAATCTGGAGCATCTTGCGCCTACGCCGGTGGGAATGAAGGTATGGTGTGAAACGGTTTTGATTAAGATAGATGGACGGAAACTGACCTTTTCCATTACGGCTTTTGACGAGACAGGGAAAATCGGTGCGGCAGTCCATGATCGCTTTATGATAGAAGAAACGAAATTTCAGAGTAAGGCGGATAAGAAAAAGCAGAAGTGATTTTTGAACCGTTTCCAAAGAATTACTGCAGACCGGTCAGCGGCAGATGATCGGGTATGAAACATTGACACAGAGACAGATTTCAGAAAGAGTGGGAAAATGGAACGCAGAGGACAGATGTCGGAATCAGCAGTTGTAATTGGATTGCTGTGTATTTCCGGCGGGTTTCAGGACGCCTATACATACAACTGCAGGGACGAGGTATTTGCCAATGCCCAGACAGGAAATATGGTGCTGATGGGACAGAATTTTGCTATGGGGAACTGGTATCTGGGGATACGTTATCTGCTTCCGGTGCTGGCATTTGCCCTGGGGATTTATGCGGCAGAGAAGATCCGAAGCCTTTACGGGCGGTCTGAAAAGATCCACTGGAGACAGATTGTGCTTCTTCTGGAGGCAGTGACCCTGTTTGCCGTAGGTTTTATGCCCCGGCAGGTGAATCTTTTGGCAAATATGCTGGTTTCGTTTGTATGCGCCATGCAGGTGCAGAGTTTCCGCAAATTAAAAGGGAGCGCATATGCCACTACCATGTGCATCGGCAATCTCAGGACTGCAACGGAATTGTGGTGCAGCTATCGCTTAACTAAAAATCCGGAGACAGGAAGAAAAAGCCTGCTATACTATGGATTTATCGGAATTTTTATTTCAGGGGCAGCATTGGGCGGGGTTCTGACGATGGTTCTGGCGCAGAAGGCAATCTGGATATCCAGCGGCTTGCTGCTGATTGTATTTTTCATGATGTTTCAAAAGGAGGAAGGGTATGGTAGAAAATGATTATATGATGCGGATCATTCATGAGATGGTGCGGACCATTGTTATGCTGATTTTTCATAAAGACCAGGAAACAGAGGAGGAACTGATTTTTCTGGACGGAGTCTCCCAGGATTTTTATCAGCGGTTATGCCACCTGGCGGATGTGGGGAAAATCAACGAAGCAGAGAATATGCTCTATCAAAATCTGGAAGAAAATGACTGGGACAAAGAAGAAACCATGGTAAACCTGAAAGTGGCCCTGGCATTTTATGATTTATTGAATTCCAAAAGCAATGATTTCCTGGAAGAACACGATTATTCCAGAGAAGAGGTGGAAGAGGGAATTCAGAGAGTAATGAAACTTTATGGATATGGTGAACTGGCGGAAACGCTGTTGGAGAATCGGTAAATGAAAAAGAACGATGAATCATTGGGGCAGGCAGAATTTCCCAGAATTATGATAGCAGCTCCTTCCAGCGGAAGCGGAAAGACGCTGGTGACCTGCGGATTGCTGAAGGTTTTTGCAAACCGGGGCCTGCGCCCGGTTTCATTTAAATGCGGCCCGGATTATATCGATCCCATGTTTCACCGGAAAGTATTGGGTATACCGTCACGGAATCTGGATCTGTTTTTTACCGGCGGGGAAACAACCAGAGCGTTGTTTGCAAAGGGGGCGGCTCAGGCGGATATTTCCTTGCTGGAAGGAGTGATGGGGTTCTATGACGGAGCCGGCGGCGTGACCACAGTTGCTTCTTCTTATGAATTGGCGAAGGTGACAGACACTCCGGTGCTTCTGGTGGTAAATGCCAGAGGAATGAGTCTGTCGCTTCTTCCTCTGATACAGGGATTTCTGGAGTTTCAAAAAGACAGCGGAATTGCGGGGGTGATTTTAAATCAGATCTCGCCGTCCTCTTATGGCGTCCTGAAGGAGAAAATAGAAGAACTGCTGCCGGTAAAAGTGCTGGGGTATGTGCCTAAATCGCCGGAACTGGCGTTGGAGAGCCGTCATTTGGGACTTGTGATGCCCGAAGAGATCGAAGGACTGCAGGAAAAGCTGGAGAAATTAGCCGGGTTACTGGAAGAAACACTGGATATAGATGGAATTTTGGAATGCGCCGGGAAAGCGAAGTCCCTGCCTGTGTCAGAAGAGCCAGTCCGGACAGGGTTTCCCAAAGTCAGAATCGGAATTGCAAGGGACGAGGCATTTTGTTTCTGTTATGAGGAAAACCTGGAATTGCTGGAGCAGATGGGAGCGGAACTGGTATTTTTTTCTCCGCTGCATGACAGGCAGCTTCCTCCTGGAATCAAAGGCATGATATTTTACGGAGGATACCCGGAATTATTTGCACGGGAATTAAGCGGCAATGATGCCATGCGCCGTCAGATTTCTTCCCGTCTGAAAGAAGGAATGCCTTATCTGGCGGAGTGCGG
The DNA here is from genome assembly GCA_910575555.1 of Lachnospiraceae bacterium. Taxonomy (GTDB): domain Bacteria; phylum Bacillota; class Clostridia; order Lachnospirales; family Lachnospiraceae; genus Petralouisia. Next base: position 83,711 of record CAJTFX010000002.1, read on the forward strand.
CGGTTTTATGTATCTGCAGGAATCCATGGAGGATATGGAGGGCAAAGCCTGGCCTATGGCGGGCGTCTGTCCGGGCAAAGTCCGCAACACCGGAAAACTGGGGCGGTTTGGCTATATCACCCTGACTCCCAGGGAAGAAGGGCAGTTACTTTTGCCGGGAGAGACAATTCGGGCCCACGAATTTCACTATTATGACTGTACCGATAACGGCTGCTCTTACCATGGAACGAAGCCCTTTGGGAGCCGGGAATGGGATTGTATCCGGGGCGGCGCACATTATGCGGCAGGTTTTCCCCATCTGTATTATTATTCTAATCCGAAGTTTGCGCAGAGATTTTTAGAACGATGCAGAGCGTTCCAGAACCGGCAGGCGGGGCAGATATGAGGCGGAAGTTCCGAAATCAGAAACAGTCAGAAAGGATATCAGAAGCAGATGAAGTTAGAAGAATGTTTAAAAAAAATTCAGCCATTGGACGAGAGAGCAGGCCGTATCTGTGAAAAGCGGTGGGATTCCATCGCAAAACCTTTGAAGAGCCTTGGCAAATTAGAAAGCAGCCTGATTCAGATTGCAGGAATCCAGGGAACGGAGCGGATTCAGCTGGGGAAAAAAGCATTGGTGATTATGTGCGCAGACAACGGAGTGGTGGCAGAAGGAGTGACTCAGACCGGGCAGGAGGTAACGGCCATTGTGGCGGAGAATTTTCTGGACGTGAAATCCTGTGCGGCAATTATGTGCAAAGATACAGGAACAGATATTTTTCCCATTGATATCGGAATGGCGGTGGATACGCCCAGAGTGGAAAAAAGAAAAATTGCCTATGGCACGAAAAACATGGCGGTGAAACCGGCTATGACAAGAGAGGAAGCGGTGCGCGCAATTGAAGTCGGGATTGGGCTTGCCTGTGAATTGAAAGAAAAGGGATATCACATGATTGCCACCGGAGAGATGGGAATTGGCAATACCACAACTAGCAGCGCAGTGGCAAGCGTTTTAATGGAAAAGCCGGTGGAAGAGGTGACGGGAAAAGGCGCAGGGCTCACAACGGAGGGCCTGGAGCGCAAGATTCAGGTGATTAAAAATGCTGTGAAAAAGCATCAGCCGAATCGGAACGATCCTGTGGATGTGCTTGCAAAAGTAGGAGGATTTGATTTGGCAGGTCTTGCCGGAATTTATCTGGGCGGCGCCGCCTGCCGTATGCCGGTGGTGGTAGACGGCTTTATTTCCGGGGTGGCTGCGTTGCTGGCGGTAAAACTGTGCCCGCAGGCCGGAGATTATATCATTGCTTCCCATGTGTCCAAAGAGCCGGCAGGGGCTATGGTTTTAGAAGCCATAGGCAAGGAGCCGAGTCTGATGTGCGATATGTGCCTGGGAGAAGGAACAGGCGCAGTGGCATTTTTCCCTCTGTTGGACATGAGCTTACATATTTACGAGAAAATGAGCACGTTTTCACAGATAGAGATTGAAGATTACGTGCCTTTGGAATAGAAGCTGAAGGAGAAGAACAGGTATGATTTGTTTTGTCATTGGGGGAAGCGGCAGCGGAAAATCAGAGTACGCGGAAAATCTGGCCCTGGGATTAAAGGAGCAGGAAAAACTGGTCTATGTGGCCACCATGCAGCCTTTGGATGAAGAAAGCTGGCAGAGAATCGGCCGCCACAGGAAGATGCGGGCCGGAAAAGGATTTGAGACCAGAGAGTGCTACACCCATCTGGAGCAGCTTCCTGTGGAGAAAAATGAAATTATATTATTGGAATGTCTGTCGAATCTGACTGCAAACGAGATGTTTTCTGAAAATGGAAGAAAAGAAGAGGCTGCACAGGCAATAGAAACAGGAATTCTTTATTTGGCAGAAAATTGCCGCCATCTGGTGATTGTGGGAAACAATGTATTTGAAGATGGGACGGAATATGATGAGATGACAATGGAGTATCTGCGGCAGATGGCAGGGCTGCACCGTTTTCTTGGAAAACTTGCAGACAGTCTGATGGAAGTGATTTGCGGAATTCCGGTGGAATGGAGGAAGCTGTGAAAACAGGAACAGCATTACCAATGTTTCAGCCATGTATTCCGGAATGCCCATGAAGCGGAGGAGATTATGAAATATATCAACAGCTTTATCATTGCGTTTGCCATGTATTCCAAGATTCCCATGCCGAAAGTCGAGTGGGAGAAAGAAAACATGAAATATGTCATGTGCTTTTTTCCCTGGATCGGCGGGGTTATCGGCCTGCTTTTTTCCCTGTGGGGCACCTGGGCAGTCCGTATCCCTGTGGGACAGATTTTGTATGCAGCCATACTGACGGTAATTCCTGTGGCTGTTACCGGGGGAATTCATCTGGACGGGTTATTGGACACGGCGGATGCTTTGAGCTCCTGGCAGACGAAGGAACGCCGCCTTGAGATTTTAAAGGATTCCCATGCAGGGGCATTTGCAGTACTTGCCGGATGCGTTTATTTTCTGCTGTGGTTTGGATTTGCTTCTGAGCTTGAAGCAGAGGGAATCCGGATGGTTTCTTATGGTTTTTTCTTAAGCAGATGTCTCAGCGGATACGCAGTGACGGCATTTCCCTGTGCAAAGAACAGCGGGCTCGCAGCCATGTTTGCAGAGCATGCCCAGAAAAAATGGGCGGGACGCATTCTTCTGGCAGAAACCATTGTGGCTGCGGCGGTGATGCTGTGGACAGATCTCCCCTTCGGGGCCATGTCCCTGGGGGCGGCTCTGGCAGTTTTCTATTGGTATTACAAAATGTCGGTGAAAACCTTCGGCGGAATTACCGGAGATCTGGCAGGTTGGTTTCTGCAGATCTGCGAGCTGGCAATTGTGATTGCTGTGGTTGCAGCAGGAAAAATATGGTAGAGGAAGAAAGACAATGATATTGATAACAGGCGGAGCCTTCCAGGGAAAATTAGAAGCGGCGAAGGCATTATTTTCAGAAAAAAGAAATGGGAAAGAACCTTTGATTATCGAAGGCTCGCAGAATGTTCCGGAGCAGCTGCAGAAGGCGGATATTATCCATCAGTTTCATCTGTGGATTCACAGTCTGCTGAAGGAAGAAAAAGATCCCTATAGAATGACAGAAGAATTGCTGAGAGCAAATCCACATGTGATTATTATATGCAATCAAATGGGGTGCGGGATTGTGCCTCTGGACCCCTTCGACCGGAAATACCGTGAGACAGTGGGGCGTATCGGATGTTGGCTGGCCCAAGAGGCCCAAGAGGCATATCTTTTGCATTGCGGGATTGCAAGAAGGCTGAAGTGAAAGGCAGACGCATATGCAGAATATTAAAAAGTTTGGGGCAGGAATGAAACTAAAGGTTTCCTCTGTCATCCGCCGGTTTCATGAATATCGGAAACGAAACTGGAACGACACTTCCGGGCTGCTGTACGGGTGCGCGGTTCTGTTGTTCAGCTTCAGCCTGGGGCTGATGGCAGGCGGTTTTATGTATCCCAGATGGGCAGGCACGCTGCTGGTTTTTTTGGCGGCAGTTCCTCTTACCATGTTTGTTTTGTGGATATCCGGTAAAATTCTGCCCTGGCTGTTTCGGGGAAATATCCGGGAACGGCTGTGCTGGCTGCTGATTTGGATGGTCTGTCTGATGACCATGACAGCGGGCGCGTATACGGCAGGGTTTGCAAAAGCTGCGGTGAGTTCTCTGGCGGTGAGCCTGATTCTTACATTGATGCTGAAAAGTCTCTGGGCGTTGCTGCATCATAAAGTCAGAAGCAGAAGTATTATAGTTTCTCTGACAGTTTCCGGGATTTTCACAGGAGCATTCTGTCTCCTTCTGGTTGGAAAAGGGTTTTCAGATTCCTATATTGAAAGATATCTGGACTTTAGTCAGGAGGCGGGAGGAAAGAATGAACCGCTGACAGAGCAGGAGCGGCAGGAATTCAGACAGGAAATGGAAGAAGGGCCTTACCATGTTCAGACTCTGACCTATGGGACAGAGGGCACAGAAGAACTGGAATCTGAAACTGCAAATATCAGCAGGTTTGCGAAGAATAAGGGAATCGGAGGATTTTTTAAGGAAAAGTACCAGGGCTATCCGCTGACGGAAGTTCCGTTGTCCGGAATGGTCTGGTATCCTGAGGAAATTTCTTATTGCCCCACGCTGTTTCTGGTTCATGGAAATCACAGTTGGCTGACAGAGTCTTATCTGGGCTATGAGTATCTGGGAAAATATCTGGCTTCCCATGGCTATACGGTGGTGTCAGTGGATGAAAATGCCTGTAATTCCCTTTCCGGAGAAAATGACGGCAGGGCCGTGCTTCTGTTGGAGAATATCAGACAGGTGGAAATCTATAATCAGCAGGAAGGCGGCCCATTGTATCATAAGATAGATGCTGGCAGGCTGGCATTGGCCGGACATTCCAGAGGAGGCGAGGCCGTTGCACTGGCATATCTGTTTAATGAATTGAATTATTACCCGGATAACGGAAACCGGAGATTTCAGTATCATTTTTCCATTCAGTCTTTGATTGCCATTGCGCCCACCTGCGGCCAGTATCATCCTTCCGGCAGGGATGTGGAATTAAAGGATGTGAATTACCTGCTGCTTCACGGCGCCAATGATCAGGATGTCAGTACTTTTATGGGGATGGAGCAATATGAAAATATTACGTTTACCGGCGCAAAAGACTGTATCAAGACCTCTTTGTATCTGGCCGGGGCGAATCACGGGCAGTTTAACTCCCTCTGGGGCGCTTACGATATGATGGAGCCGCTGAACCGTATGCTGAATGTGGGAAATTTTCTGGATCAGCATAAACAGCAGCAGATTGCAAAAATATGGATCAAATCTTTTCTGGATCAGACGTTAAGACAGGAGGAAGGAAACGATTCAGAAATTTCTGAATCAGCGGAACCGGGGATTTCCCGGGAGCTGCTCACCAACTGGAGCCGGTACAGGGAGCTTTTGCCGGAAACCTTATATGTCCAGTCTTACGAAACTTCGGATTTGGCAATGCTGTGTGATTTTGAGGAGGATGCCAGGATTGACACAGGAACAGCAGAGGGAGTCAGAATAAAAGCGGAGCATGTGGACAGCTGGCGGGAAGAGCAGATGTGTTTTTCCAACGAAGTATCCAGGGGGAATTATGCGGCGGTGCTGAAATGGAGCGCCAAAGAAGAGAACCCGGCGGAGCTTTGTATTTCTCTGAGGGAACCTGTACAAGACGGGAATACGCTGCAGTTTGATTTGATGGATTTGCGGGAAGATTTTTCGGAAAAGGAGGCGGAGCTTTTGGAGGTGGAGATCCGGGTGAAGGACAGAACCGGGGCGGAAGCATGTTTGTCCGGCAGGGATTATGCGCCGGTATATCCGCCCTTTCTGGTGCGGCTGAATAAACTGCAGTATTTGTGGAATACCGTGGAATATAAGCATCAGTTTCAGACGGTATCTGTGCCTCTGGCAGATTTTCAGGGCGTGGATTCTGAAGAAATCTGCCAGATCCGCCTGTGCTTTCCCGGGAAGGAAGGGAAAATCGCCGTTGATAATCTGGGAATCCGAAGAACGTCAGGTTTGTAAGCTGCAATCCGGCGGTTTCAGCTGAATCTGTACATAATAACGCTGCCTGGTTTGTGTGGGGAAGGGCAGCCCGGCAGCTTTGGCAGATTTACAATTATAAAATCTGCTTTATCGGAATTTACACATTTTTAAGATTTTTTATTACAAAATTTTATTTTTTTCTACCCGAAGTCTGGTATAATCTACCATAAGGAGGAACAGGAAAAACTATGACGAACGAGGAATATTATGCGTTCATCCAGCCTTATGCAGATGCCAGTGAGGTATTGCTTGCCCGGCTGAACGTATTGAAACATAACCTGTACAGTGAGTCTTTCGGCCAGCCTGTCCATAATATTCAGCACAGAATTAAGGAAAAGGAAAGCATGGAAGAAAAACTGGCAGGGAAAGGGAAAGAACCTACTGTGATGAATGCAAAGGATTATTTGCAGGATATTGCCGGAGTGAGGGTCATCTGTTATTTTGTGGGGGATATTTATAACCTGGCAGATGCGCTGAAACGGCAGGCAGATTTAATTGTAATCCGGGAATGCGATTATATTACCAGGCCCAAGGCCAACGGCTACCGAAGTTACCATATTATTGTGGGAATTCCTGTGTACTGTCTGGACGGAATGGAATATTTTCCGGTGGAGGTTCAGTTCCGTACCATGTCTATGGATTTCTGGGCCAGTATGGAGCACCGCATTCTCTACAAAATGGAACGGGATGACAGAGAGAAACTGGCAGCGGAATTAAAAGAATATGCGGAAAATCTGGTGCAGATTGAAAGCAGATTCGAACAGTACAGCGACGGGCACAATATTTGGAAGGAGACTGCTGCTAATGATGGAACATAGGATATTTTACTCTGGAATTGCGCTGATTTTGGGCGTTCTTTGGGATTTTGCCGTTGGAGACCCCCAAAGATGGTATCATCCGGTGATAGCAATCGGCCGTTTGATTTCCAGAATGGAGAAGGTTCTTCGGAGGCTTTTTCCAGAGACTAAGACCGGAGAGAGGGTGGCGGGAACGCTTTTGGCGGTTTCGGTGGCAGGATGCTCTGCGGTGGTTCCGGCGGCAGTTTTGTTTGTGTGTTACCGTATCCATCCCCTGCTCGGAATTTTACTGGAAAGCTTAATGTGCGGAATGCTTCTGGCGGCAAAATCTTTGAAAAAAGAGAGCATGAAAGTGGCAGAAGCCCTGGAAACGGAAGGGCTGGAGGCCGGAAGGAAAGCAGTTTCCATGATTGTGGGAAGGGATACCGCGCAGCTTGACGAGACAGGAGTTGTAAAGGCGGCAGTGGAAACGGTGGCGGAGAATACTTCAGACGGAATTGTTGCGCCTATGTGCTTTATGGCGCTGTTGGGCGGGGCAGGAGGCTTTTTTTACAAAGCCATTAATACCATGGATTCCATGGTAGGGTACAAAAATGAAACCTACCGGTATTTCGGAACGGCGGCGGCCCGCCTGGATGATATTGTGAATTTTATTCCGGCCAGGCTCAGCGCATGTTTGATGATATGCGGCAGCCTGCTCTGCGGCCTGGATGCCAGAGGAGCATGGAGAATTTATAAGAGGGATCGTTACTGTCATGCAAGTCCCAATTCCGCCCAGACGGAAGCGGTAATGGCCGGAGCTTTGCAGATACAGCTTGCAGGGGACGCCTGGTATTTCGGAGTGAAGCATGAAAAGCCTTTTATCGGAGACCCGATCCGTCCGGCAGAACTCAAAGATATCGAAAGAAGCGGACAGCTGATGTATGCCACCGCCGTTTTGTCCGCCGTTTTGCTGACAGGGATAAAAATTCTTCTGTGTATTTAGAAATCAAGTTGATTTCAGCAGGACGATATAGTATAATATGCCCTGAGACACTGTACAAAAAGTACAGATTTATAACTTTTTAAAGAAATTCTGCAAAGGAGAAGTCATGGAAAGGAATACTTTATTAATCGTTGACGACGTTGACATAAATCGCGAGATGCTGAAGTTTATCTTTGAAGAGCAGTTCGAGATTTTGGAAGCCGAAGATGGTGATATGGCCATTCAGATCATCGAGGAAAAGAATGAGCAGCTTGCGTTGATGTTTCTGGATGTTATCATGCCCGGCAAATCCGGACTGGATGTGCTGGAATATATGGTTGAGAAGGAATATATGGAATACATACCGGTAATTATTATTACCGGAGACGCTTCTGTGGACACAGAGCTGAAAGCATATGAATACGGCGCTTCCGATATTGTATATAAGCCTTTTACTCCCAAGGTGGTAATGCGGCGCGCAATGAATATTATTGAATTGTTCTCCCACAGAATAGATATTGAAAAGAAATTAGAGAAACGGACCAGACAGCTGAGGGAGAGCAGGGAGAAGCTTAAGAGAAACAATGAGTTTCTGATTAATGCTTTAAGCTCCGTGGTGGAATTCAGAAGCCTGGAGTCCGGAGAGCATATCCAGCGTGTGAAATACTATACCGGCGTACTTTTGAAGTATCTGGTGCAGCATTATCCGGAATATGGCCTGACAGATGAAGATGTGGAATTGATCGTCAATGCTTCCGCCCTGCATGATCTGGGCAAGATTGCCATTCCTGACAGCATTTTGTTAAAGCCCGGCAGGCTGACCAATGATGAATTCGAGGAAATCAAAAAGCACACGATTTACGGATGTGAGCTGCTGGAGAATTTTAAGCAGGAGGAAAATGATTTCTACCGCTATTGCTATGAGATTTGCCGTTATCACCATGAACGGTACGACGGAAAGGGATATCCTGACAAGCTTTTGGGAGATGAGATTCCCATCTGGGCCCAGGTGGTGTCTGTTGCGGATGTCTACGACGCTTTGGTCAGCAAGCGTGTCTATAAGGCGCCTTATGCAGTGACAGAAGCGGCGCGGATGATTGCTGACGGCGAGTGCGGGACTTTTTCCCCGCAGATTCTGGACTGCTTCGGACTGGCCAAGGAAGAATTTTTCCATGCAACAGAGACGAAGCTGTCTTTTGCAGATGTAGAAAGTGTGAATTAGTAATCAGAACGTGTCCGGAGCCTGCCTGGGGTATGCTTCGGAATAAGAACCTTCGGGAATAGAGCTGTTTCCGGGGGTTTTTGCGTATATATTACTCCGGCGGTTAAATATTACAGTATCTTACTTGCCCAAACCTCCATTTACTGCGATATTTAACCGTCGGAGTAATAGTTTGCGGCGCACAACTTGCCAAATCCCTGAATATATCATATAATAAAGCGAGTATGCTTTTAGAGCGTGTTTGGGAATTGCGCCGTATTTTTGGCAGAAAGCATGTTTCAACACACTCTGGAAAAGAGGTTTTATATGGAAAAATTAGATAGATTACTGGAACGTCTGGAATATACCCTGGTGCAGGGAACGTCTGATCTGGAAATCACAGAGGTGGTATACGATTCCCGAAAGGTGACAAAAGGCTGCCTGTTTGTATGCATCAAAGGTGCGGTAAGCGACGGCCATGCTTATGCAAAGGAAGCGGCAGAGAAAGGGGCGGCGGCCCTTCTGGTACAGGAAGCGGTGGAAGCGGCGGAATCTGCTGCGGTGATAAAAGTGGAGGATACCAGATACGGGCTTGCGCTGGTGTCAGCGGCCTGGTTTCATTATCCGGCAGAGAAACTGAAAGTCATCGGCATTACCGGAACCAAAGGGAAAACCACCACTACTTATATGGCAAAATCCATTCTGGAGCAGGCAGGCTACCGGGTGGGATTAATCGGCACCATTGAAGCGGTGATTGGGGAGCAGGCAATTCCGGCAAAGAATACCACGCCGGAGTCTTATATCGTGCAGGAGTATTTTCATCAGATGGTGGAACAGGGCTGCCAGTGTGTGGTGATGGAGGTGTCCTCCCAGGGACTGATGATGCACCGGACAGCAGGAATTCTGTTTGACATGGGAATTTTTACCAACATTGAGCCGGATCACATCGGCCCCAATGAACATGCCTCCTTTGAAGAATACCTGGCATGTAAGGGAATGCTGTTTCGCCAGTGCAGAACAGGAATTGTCAATCGGGACGATGCCCACTGGAAGCAGGTGACAGAGGGCCATACCTGTGAGCTGGAAACTTTTGGATTTTCGCCGGAGGCGGATCTCAGGGCAGAGGATGTACGCCTGGTGAAGCGGCCAGGGTATCTGGGCGTGGCTTATCAGGCAAAGGGCCTTGTGGATATGGAAGTGGAAATTGATGTGCCGGGGCGGTTCAGTGTTTATAATTCCCTGACGGCCATTGCCATCTGCCGCCATTTTAAGGTGACAGAGGAGAATATGAAGCATGCCCTGCAGGCAGCCCGGGTGAAAGGAAGAATTGAGATGATCCCGGTATCCGATGAATTTACGCTGATGATTGATTATGCCCACAATGCCATGAGTCTGGAGAGTCTGCTTGGAACCTTAAGAGAATATCAGCCGAAACGTCTGGTGTGTCTGTTCGGCTGCGGCGGAAACCGCTCCAGGCTGCGCCGCTATGAGATGGGAGAAGTATCGGGCAGATTGGCGGATTTGACAATTATAACTTCCGACAACCCCAGATTTGAGGAACCGCAGGATATTATAGATGATATTAAAACAGGAATTAATAAAACTAATGGAACATATGTGGAAATTTGCGACCGCAGGGAGGCCATTCGGTATGCCATAGCAAAGGGCGAGCCGGGAGACGTTATTGTACTTGCGGGAAAAGGCCATGAGGATTATCAGGAAATCAAAGGCCAAAAGTACCCGATGGATGAACGTGTGCTGATTCAGGAAGTGTTAGAGGAACTGGCGCAGGAAAAAGAAAACAGGTGATGCAGCGATGGCGGAATATGCCAATATAATTATTGATATTTCACATGAAAAACTGGATAAGACGTTCCAGTACAAGGTGCCGGCGCAGCTTCAGGAAAGCCTTGCGGTGGGAATGCAGGTGGAAATTCCCTTTGGGAACGGACAGCGCAGAACCACGGGATATGTGGTGGAACTGACTGACGCGCCGGAATATGATGTGGACAAATTAAAAGAGATTCAGGCTGTGGTAGAGGACAGCATTCCCATTGAATCCCAGTTGATTGCCCTTGCAGGGTGGATGCGGAAAAATTACGGCGGAACCATGAATCATGCTTTGAAAACCGTGCTTCCCATCAAACAGAAAACAAAAGAGAAGAAACAGCGTTTTGTAAAACTGGAATTAGAGAAGCAAAAGGCAGAAGAGCAGCTTGCCCTTTTTGAAAAGAAGAACCATAAGGCCAGGGCGCGGCTGTTAGAAGCGCTGATGGAGCAAAGCCCGCTGCCCTATGAGATGGTGACAGGCAAGCTGAACATCACCGCTTCTGTGGTGAAAGCCATGAAAGAGATGGAGATTCTGAGCGTAGAAGAACGGCGGCTGTACCGGAGTCCCTTTGGCGAAGAGTTCCCAAAGGAAAAAAAGCGGATTGCGCTGAATGCAAGACAGCAGGAAATTGTGGAAGAGATCTGGCAGGAATTTGCCGGGGAAAACCACCATACCTGGCTGCTTCACGGAGTGACGGGAAGCGGTAAGACAGCCGTTTACATAGAACTGATTGAACGGGTGGTGAAAGCAGGCAGACAGGCCATTGTGCTGATTCCTGAGATTGCCCTGACTTATCAGACCGTGGTGCGTTTTTACCAGCGTTTTGGCGAGCGGGTATCTGTTTTGAATTCCAAAATGTCGGCAGGCGAGCGGTACGATCAGTTTGAGCGGGCGAAAAACAAAGAACTGGATGTAATGATCGGCCCCCGTTCCGCATTGTTCACACCATTTTCAAATCTTGGAATTATAATTATCGACGAGGAGCATGAGGGCAGCTATAAAAGTGAAACCCTTCCCAGGTATCATGCCAGGGAAACTGCCATTCAGCGGGCAAAAATGGCAGGCGCAAGCGTGGTGCTGGGTTCAGCCACGCCCTCTTTAGACAGCTATTACCAGGCCGGAAAGGGAGAGTACCGCCTTCTGGAAATGACGGAAAGAGTTGAGGAAAAACCTCTTCCTGCGTGTGAGATTGTGGATTTGCGGGAAGAATTAAAACAGGGGAACCGTTCTATTTTAAGCGGCCGTCTCCAGGAGCTGATGGCGGAGCGGTTAAAGAACCATCAGCAGATTATGCTGTTTATCAACCGCCGGGGCATGGCCGGGTTCGTTTCCTGCCGCGCCTGCGGGCATGTGCTGAAATGTCCCCACTGTGATGTTTCCCTAAGTCAGCATAACAACGGCAGAATGGTGTGCCATTACTGCGGTTATGAAGAACCGGTTCCTCAGGTCTGTCCGGAATGCGGTTCCAGATATATCAGCGGATTTAAGGCCGGCACTCAGAAAATAGAAGAGATCGTAAAGAAAAAATTTCCCGAAGCCAGGGTGCTTCGGATGGACTTTGACACTACAAGAAATAAATCAGGATATGAGAAAATTCTTTCATCCTTTGCCAATCAGGAGGCGGACATATTGATCGGCACCCAGATGATTGTCAAGGGACATGATTTTCCAAATGTTACGCTGGTGGGGGTGCTGGCGGCGGATTTGTCATTGTTTGTCAGTGATTTTCATGGAGCGGAACGGACGTTCCAGCTTCTGACCCAGGCGGCCGGCCGGGCCGGTCGGGGACGGCTGCCCGGAGAAGTGGTGATACAGACGTATCATCCGGACCATTACTGTATCGAACTGGCCGGAAAGCAGGATTATACCAGTTTTTATGAGACGGAGATTGCCTGCCGGACGCTGATGGATTATCCGCCCTGCGGCCATATGATGGCAATGCTTGTGGCGTCGAAAGACGAGATGACGGCCATGCTGAGCGCAGAGCTTCTGGCAAAAAAGGTGCGTCAGGCCAAAGAAAAGGGAAAACTGGAGGGGCTGACTGTGGTTGGGCCGGCAAATGCCGCTGTGGCCAGGGTAAAAGACATTTATAAAAAGGTGATTTATTTTAAGCATGAAGATTACGGGGAATTGGTAAACATAAAGGATGTACTGGAAGAGTTTATAAACAGCCATCGGGAATTTGCCAGTGTGATCATACAGTTTGATTTTAATCCCATGAATGGTTTTTAAAATAAATTTTTATTGGTTTGACTGAAGGAGGAAGAAAATTATGGCGCTGCGGAATATTCGCCAGTTGGGTGATGACATTTTAAAGAAAAAGTGCAGGGAGGTAAAAGAGGTAACTCCCAAAATTAAAGAATTGATTGAAGATATGCTGGATACTATGTACGATGGGAACGGTGTGGGCCTTGCTGCGCCCCAGGTGGGAATCTTAAAGCGTGTGACAGTCATTGACGTGGGGGACGGCCCCATTGTCCTGATCAATCCCCGGGTGATTGAAAGCCGGGGCGAGCAGACGGGAGACGAAGGGTGTTTAAGCCTGCCGGGAAAGGCAGGCGTGGTCACCAGACCCTACTATGTAAAAATCGAAGCCTGGGATGAGAATATGGAACGGTTTGAGATGGAAGGGGAAGAGCTTTTAGCCCGGGCTTTCTGCCATGAAATCGATCATTTGGACGGCCATATGTATGTGGAGAAAATCGAAGGCCCGCTGCATGACGCCGTATATGAGGATGAGGAGGAAGAATAAGGGAATGAAAATTATTTTTATGGGAACGCCGGATTTTTCCGTGGGAACCTTAGAGGCGCTGATTCAGGCAGGACATGAGATTGTCCTGGTGGTGACCCAGCCGGATAAACCCAAAGGCCGGGGGAAAAATCTGCAGTTTTCACCGGTAAAAGAGGCGGCTCTGGCCCATGGGCTGGAGGTTTATCAGCCCAGGCGGGTACGGGAACCGGAATGTGTGGAATATTTAAGGAAGCAGGAAGCAGATATCATGGTGGTGGTGGCTTTCGGCCAGATTCTGTCAAAAGAAATTCTGGATATGCCCCGGTTTGGATGCGTGAACGTCCATGCCTCTCTGCTGCCCAAATACCGGGGCGCTGCGCCTATCCAGTGGGCAGTCATCCAGGGAGAAAAGATAACGGGCGTAACCACGATGCGGATGGATGAAGGCATAGATACCGGAGATATGATTCTGAAAGAGGAAGTAAAGCTTCGGGAGGATGAGACAGGAGGAAGCCTCTTTGACCGGCTGGCTCAAAAAGGGGCTGAGCTTTGTGTCAGAACCCTGCAGGAAATTGAAAAAGGAACTGCAGAGTATATCCCCCAGAACCATGAGGAGGCAACCCATACTTCCATGATAAAGAAGCAGTTGGGGGAAATTGACTGGAAGAAGCCTGCCCGGGAACTGGAATGTTTGATCCGCGGGCTGAATCCCTGGCCCAGCGCCTATACGTATCTGGATGGGAAAACCCTGAAAATCTGGAAGGCAGAGGTGAAAGACGGCGATCTGGAGGGGTTTCAAAAGCCTGGAACCGTTGTCAGGGTTACCAGAGACGCCATTGAGGTGCAGACCGGCCGGGGGCTTCTGATTCTGAGAGAGCTGCAGTTAGAAGGCAAGAAGCGGCTTGGCGCCGACGCATTTTTGCGGGGATTTTCTGTGAAGGCAGGAAAGCATCTGGGGAAAAGCCTTGAATGAAACCTTTAGGAAACAGTAATTGTGCAGAGAGAAGAAAAGGAGTGTTTGTATGCCGTTTTATTATTTTGATCCAACGTATATTCTGGTGATTATCGGGGCAGTGATCTGCCTGATTGCATCAGCAAGAGTTAAACTTACATTTAATAAATTCAACAAAGTCCGCAGTATGTCGGGAATGACAGGCGCCCAGGCTGCAGAACGTATTTTGCATGCAGCGGGAATCTACGATGTGACGGTTCAGCATGTTTCCGGGGAACTGACGGATCATTACGATCCGAGGAATAAAACCCTGAGGCTTTCAGACAGCGTATACGGCTCCCCTTCTGTGGCGGCAGTGGGCGTGGCGGCTCATGAGTGCGGCCATGCAATTCAGCATCAGCAGTCCTATGCGCCTTTAAGCATCCGGGCTGCCATTGTACCGGTGGCAAATTTCGGCTCTTTTATTGCATGGCCGCTGATTGTCATTGGATTTTTCATTACAAGCAGCACTGGAAGCCTGTTGATCAATCTTGGAATTCTGTGTTTTTCCCTGACGGTATTGTTTCAGCTTGTTACCCTTCCGGTGGAATTTAACGCTTCCAGCCGGGCAGTGCGGATTCTGGGAGAAACCGGAATTTTAGGTGAAGAAGAACTCCGGGGAACCAGGAAAGTACTGGGCGCGGCAGCTTTAACTTATGTGGCAGGCGCTGCCTCAGCCATTCTGCAGCTGGTAAGACTTCTGATTCTCTCCGGCGGAAGAGACGACTGACAGGCTGCGGGTTCTGCCTGGTGATTTGCCGGGCAGCAGAAGCAGAAACTTTTAGTAAAAGATGATAATGAGCAGAATTCAGGAGAAACTATGGGCAGCAATACCATAAACAGCAGGGAGCTGATACTGGATGTGTTACTGGCGGTAACCCGCGACGGCATGTACAGCCACATTGCAATCCGGAACACGCTGGATAAATACCGGTATCTCTCCAGGCAGGAGAGAAGCTTTATCAAGCGGGTCTGCGAAGGCACGCTGGAGCATATGATATGGATTGATTATGCGCTGAATCAGTGCTCCAGTGTAAAAGTAAATAAAATGAAGCCGGTGATCCGCTGTATTTTAAGAAGCGGCGTTTATGAGCTGAAATATATGGACGCCGTTCCGGCTTCCGCCGCCTGCAACGAGGCGGTGAAGCTGGCGCAGAAACGGGGATTCAAGAACCTGAAGGGCTTTGTCAACGGCGTATTGCGAAATGTCAGCCGGAACCTGTCCGAGCTTGCCATGCCGGATCGGGAGAAAGAGCCGCTTCAATATCTTTCCATTGCCGGTTCCATGCCGGTGTGGATTCTGGAATTATGGCAGCAATCCTATTCACTGGAACAAATCGAAGGATTTCTGGAAGCGTTTCTGACAGAGATGCCCGCTGCCATCCGGGTGAATCCCTTAAAGACAACCAAAGAAGAATTGAAAAAAGAACTGGAAGAAGCTCAGATTCAGGTGGAAGAGTCTGAGCTGGAAAACGTTTTAATGATGAAACATTATGATTTTCTGGAGAAAATTCCGGCTTTTCGTGAGGGGAAATTCCATGTGCAGGATATCAGCTCCATGCAGGTGGGCCTGTGGGCTGCGCCAAAAGAACACAGCTTTGTGGTGGATGTCTGTGCAGCTCCCGGAGGAAAGAGCATGCATGCGGCGGAGCTGATGCACGGAACCGGAATGGTGGAGGCAAGGGACTTAAGCGTCCGCAAAGTTTCTCTGATACAGGAGAATATTGATCGGTGTCAGCTTCCCAACATCCGCGCTGTGCAGGCGGACGCCCGGATTCTGGATCAGAAATTGGTGGGACAGGCCGATCTTGTCATTGCCGATCTGCCCTGTTCCGGACTGGGGGTTCTCGGGAAAAAAGCCGACATTAAATACAAGGTCACCAGAGAAGCCTGCCGGACTCTGGCAGCCCTTCAGCGGGAAATTCTGGATACGGTATGTCAGTATGTGAAACAGGACGGGATTCTGATTTACAGTACATGCACCATCAATCCCGGTGAAAATCAGGAAAATACCGCCTGGTTCCTGCAGGAGCATCCGGAATTTTCTCTGGAAAAGCAGCAGCAAATCTTACCACGGAAGGGAATCTGCGATGGATTCTTCCTGGCAAAATTTGTGAGAAATTGATAGAGGAAGATATGGAAAAAGCAGATATAAAGTCATGGAATCAGAAAGAGCTGGAGGATTTTCTGGTGTCCCTGGGAGAAAAACCTTTTCGGGCGAAGCAGATCTATCCCTGGCTGCATGTGAAGCATGCAGAAACATTTGAGGAAATGACGGATATTTCTAAGAAGTTAAAGGAAAAATTAATAAATACTTGTAAACTGACCGTGCTGCGGCAGGAGGAAGTGCAGTGTTCGAACGCAGACGGAACCAGAAAATATCTCTTTGCCCTGCCGGACGGCAACATGGTGGAAAGCGTCTGGATGCATTACCGGCATGGAAACAGCGTGTGCATTTCTTCCCAGGCCGGGTGCCGGATGGGCTGTAAGTTTTGCGCTTCAACTTTAGACGGACTGGTGAGGAATCTGACGCCGGCGGAGATGCTGGATCAGGTATACCGGATTCAGAAGGATACCGGAGAGCGGGTATCCCATGTGGTGGTCATGGGAACGGGAGAGCCTCTGGACAATTATGAGAATCTTCTGAAATTTATCCAACTGATATCTGATGAAAACGGAAGCAATATCAGCCAGAGAAACCTTACGGTTTCCACCTGCGGCATTGTGCCGGCCATGTACCGGCTGGCGGAGGAAAAACTGCAGATTACCCTGGCGCTGTCTCTGCATGCCGCTTCCCAAAAAAAGCGTATGGAATTGATGCCGGTGGCAAAGAAATACGAGATTCATCAGGTGGTGGAGGCCTGCAGGGATTACTTTGCTAAGACAGGGCGGCGGATTACCTTTGAATACAGTCTGGTACGGGGCGTTAACGACCGGGACGGGGATGCAGCGCAGCTTGGGGAGCTGCTTCGGGGGATGAACTGCCATGTAAATCTGATTCCGGTGAACCCTATTAAAGAGCGGGATTATCTGCAGCCGGACCCAAAAGCAATTTTGAATTTCAAAAATAAACTTGAAAAATATGGAATAAATGTTACTATAAGAAGGGAAATGGGCAGAGATATTGACGGAGCCTGTGGACAATTAAGAAAGAAATTTTCAGAAAGGCAGGATAAGGCATGAAGACTTTTTCCAAAACGGATACAGGGAGAAGACGGGATATGAATCAGGACTATAAGTATACCTCAGAGACTCCGGTTGGAAATCTGCCGAATCTGTTTATTTTAGCAGACGGGATGGGGGGCCACAACGCCGGAGACTATGCCTCCAGGTATACAGTGGAGATGATTGTGGATTCTGTGAGAAACAGCAGTGACACATCGCCTGCTGCCATCATCCGTCAGGCGATCGGCCGGGCAAATCAGGCAGTGATGGAAAAGGCCCGGACGGATATTGATTTAGAAGGGATGGGAA
This sequence comes from Lachnospiraceae bacterium, assembly GCA_910575555.1. GTDB lineage: Bacteria > Bacillota > Clostridia > Lachnospirales > Lachnospiraceae > Petralouisia. The sequence continues at coordinate 101,254 of CAJTFX010000002.1, forward strand.
CCACCGTGGTGGTGGCCACCGTACAGGATCGGGAATTGTGCGTGGCCAATGTGGGCGACAGCCGGCTGTATCTGGTCTGCATGGAATCATTGACCCAGATTACCAAAGATCATTCCTACGTGCAGGAGATGGTGCGCCGGGGGGAGATTTCCCCGGAAGCGGCAAGGCTGCACCCGGATCGGAATATTATAACCAGAGCCGTAGGCGGCGGATACGGAATAGAGGTGGACTTTTTTGAAGTGGAACTGAAAGAAGGCGACCAGATTCTGATGTGCTCCGACGGCTTGACAGATATGCTGGAAGATGAGGAAATTTTTGAGATTATAAATGAAAAACAGAATACAGAGGATGCCGTCCGGGAGCTGATAGAGGCAGCGAACGACTATGGCGGAAATGATAATATTACAGTGATTTTGACAGAACCATTTTCAGGTGAGGTGAAAATATGTTAAAAGAAGGAGTCTATCTTGCAGACAGATATGAAATAGTAGGAAAAGCAGGAAGCGGCGGAATGTCCGATGTGTATAAGGCAAAAGATCATACCCTGGGACGTTTTGTGGGAATTAAGGTTCTGAAGCAGGAATTTTCGGATGATGTGAACTTTGTGACGAAATTCCGTACGGAGGCCCAGTCTGCGGCAGGTCTGGAGCATCCGAATATTGTAAATATTTATGATGTGGGAAGCGAGAATTCCGTTCATTATATTGTGATGGAGTATGTTGAGGGGATTACCCTGAAAACTTACATCGAGAAGAAAGGGCAGCTTTCTTTTAAGGAGGCAGTCAGCATTGCCATTCAGGTAGGCAGGGGAATTGAGGCGGCGCATAACAAGCATATTATTCACCGTGACATCAAGCCTCAGAATATTATTATTTCTACGGAAGGAAAGGTGAAGGTGACGGATTTTGGAATTGCCAAGGCGGCCACCAACAATACCATCAGTTCTGATGTGATGGGTTCCGTGCATTACGCTTCTCCGGAGCAGGCCAGAAATGGATTTGTGGACGGCAAAAGCGACATTTACTCCCTTGGAATAGTAATGTATGAAATGGTCACAGGCCGGGTGCCCTTTGACGGGGAATCCACAGTGGCAGTGGCGATTCAGCATTTGCAGGAGGAGATGGTGGCGCCCAGCGCCTATGCCCCGAATCTTCCTGTCAGCATGGAAAAGATTATCTTAAAATGCACCCAGAAAAGCCCGGACAGACGGTACGACAGCATCAGTGATCTGCTGATTGATCTGAAGAAAGCCTTAATCAGCCCGGACGAGGATTTTGTGGTGATGGTTCCCCTCGGACAGCAGGATAAGACCCGGGTTATGAAGTCGGAGGAAGTGGAAAGCATCAAGCAGCAGACCAGAAATATTTATTATCAGGAAGAATTGAATGATGAGGACGAGGATGAGGAGGACGATGAGGACGACGAAGGTTTTCTGAATCCGAAAATGGAAAAGGCCGTTACGATTATGGGAATTGTGGCGGCGGTGGTGATTGTTGCCATTATTATTTACATTGGCGGCAGCTTTCTTGGATTGTTTAAATTCGGAGGGGGAGACAAAGCGGATAAGAAAGAGCCGGACACAAAGACAGAAGCAGAGAAAGAAGATGAAGAGAACAAAGAAGAATCTGAGAAAATAGAAATGATTGACTTAAGAGGCTACACCTTTGACGAGGCAAAAGATGTGCTGAATCAGATGCACCTTGGAATTCAGCCCAATGGGGAAGAGTCCTCTGAGGAATATCCGGAAGGCCAGATTGTGTCCCAGAGTGAGGAAAAAGGAACCATGGTGGAGAAAAACACCACGATTCTGGTTGTCATCAGCAGCGGCCCGGGAGAATTTGATGTGCCGGACGTAAAAGGAAAGGCAAAAGGCGATGCGGAAACTACTTTGCGCAACGCCGGTCTGGTGCCGGTATTTGATTACGAGTCCAGCGATTCCATCCCCAACGATCAGGTGATTTCCCAGAGCCCGGAGGCAGGAGAGAAGGCGAAAAAGGGAGACACCGTCACAGTGATGCTGAGCAAGGGAAGAGAAACGGTGAGAATGCCGGACGTATGGAATAAGCCGGAGGCCGAGGCCCGGGAGGAAATTAAAAATCTGGGGCTTACGGTGGCAAGCACTTCTTCAGATTATAGCGATGAAATACCGGAAGGGAATGTGATGGGGCAGAGCATTGCCCCGGATAAAATGGTGGAGCAGGGAACCCAGGTGACGCTGACCATCAGCCTGGGCAGAAAGATCACCACCCAGTATTATTCTCTGAATAATTATAACATTGATCTTCCCAGAAGCATTCCGGAGGACGCGATCCGGGTGGAAGCGAAAATCACCCTCTATAAATCAGAAGGAAATGACGCCATCAATTCCTGGACTGCAACCTCCTTCCCCTTTACAGTCAATGCGTCTAATATTGAAAACTGCAGCCAGGGATATTTTGTCATTGACTGGGAATGGACTTATCGGGACGAGGATGACGCAGAGATTACAGAAACCGATCAGACTACCATTGACGGCGTTGGATTTACGCAGAATTAATACAGGAAATATAAGATGCAGGGAAAGATAGTCAAAGGGATTGCCGGCTTCTACTATGTGTACACAGCAGAAGCCGGAATCTTTGAATGTAAGGCAAAAGGAATTTTCAGAAAAGAAAAAATAAAACCTCTGGTGGGAGACAATGTGGAGATGGAGCCCATCAGCCTGGGGGAAAAAACAGGTAATATTGTCAGAATCCTGAAACGAAGCAATGAGCTGATCCGCCCTGCAGTGGCAAATGTGGATCAGGCTCTTGTGATTTTTGCGGCAGACAGGCCAAAGCCGAATTTCAACCTGTTGGATCGGTTTCTGGTTATGATGGAACAGCAGCAGGTAAAGACCGTGATTTGCTTTAACAAACAGGAGCTTGTAAAAGAAGAAGAGCTTCTGAGACTTGAGAAGCTCTATCAGGGCTGCGGCTATGAGGTTCTCTTTGTCAGCGCCAAAAAAGAACAGGGAATCCAGGAGCTTTTGCAGGTATTGAAGGAAAAAACCACCACGGTGGCAGGTCCTTCCGGCGTGGGAAAGTCCTCGATTATCAATTTGCTGCAGCCTAAAGTGCAGATGGAAACCGGGGATATCAGTGAGAAAATTGAACGGGGAAAGCATACCACCCGCCATTCCCAGTTAATCCGCATTCAGGAGCAGACTTATATTATGGACACGCCCGGATTCAGCTCCATCTATCTCACCGGGATAGAGCAGCAGGCATTGCAGTCGTATTTCCGGGAATTTGGAAAGTATGAGCCTTATTGCCGGTTTCAGGGATGCAGCCATATTCATGAACCGGGCTGCAGCGTGAAGCAGGCATTGGAAGAGGGAGCCATCAGCCCTGTCCGGTATGAAAATTATGTAATGTTATATGAAGAATTAAGAAATACCAGGAGGAGAAAGCCATGAATTATTTATCACCGTCCATATTGTCGGCAGATTTTTCAAAGTTAGGAGAACAGGTTCGCGCAATTGATGAAGCAGGAGCAGAATATGTGCATATTGATGTGATGGACGGGGCTTTTGTGCCCAGTATTTCATTCGGCATGCCGCTGATACGGTCCATCCGCCCCTGTACCGAAAAAGTATTTGACGTACATTTAATGGTGGAAGAGCCGGGACGCTATATCCGGGAATTTGCAGACTGCGGGGCAGACATTATTACGGTTCACGCAGAAGCGTGCGCACATCTGGATCGGACCGTGGAATCCATCCGGGAACAGGGAGTCCGCCCGGCGGTGGCTTTAAACCCGGCAACCAGTCTGAATGTACTGGACTATATTCTGCCCAAGCTGGATATGGTGCTGCTTATGTCGGTGAATCCGGGATTCGGCGGCCAGAAATTCATTCCCTATTCTCTTGAGAAAATACGCAGGCTAAAACATATCATAAAAGAAAGCGGGCTGAATACGGACATTGAAGTGGACGGAGGCGTTTCGCTGTCCAATGTGGAAGAGATTGTACAGGCCGGAGCCAATGTGATTGTGTCAGGCAGCGCCGTTTTTCAGGGAGACATTTCTGAAAATGTAAAAAAATTCCGGGAATTGATGAAATAATTTTGGAAAATGAGCATAATTTTTGCGGCTTTTCGAACGGAGGGAAAATATGGAGGCATTGATTATAACTGGCGGAGATCTGGAGGATATATTTGCGGCTTCCTACATAAAGGAGCATCATTTTGACATTACGATTGCCGTAGACGCGGGAATGGGATTTTTCTACCGGAAGGATATGACGCCGCACTTTATTGTGGGAGATTTTGACTCCGTGAATCCAGAGATTCTGCAGAAGTTTACGGAAATGGAGAAGGACAGGCCGAAGATTTTGCAGTTTCAGCCGGAAAAAGATGAAACGGATACAGAGCTTGCAGTCCGCACTGCTATGGAACAGGGCTGCAAAAAGATACATATTCTCGGAGCTACCGGTTCCAGAATGGATCATGTATTGGGAAATATCCATCTTCTCGGCATGGCTATGGAACACGGAGTGGAAGCGCTTATGGTAGACGCCAACAACCGAATCCGCATGGTAAATCAGGGCCTTGCGCTCCGAAAAGAGGAGCAGTATGGGAACTATGTGTCGCTGCTTCCTTTTACGCCCCAGGTGACGGGACTTACCCTGAAGGGCTTTAAGTACCAGGTGGAGGATTTTACCCTGAAATGCTGTCATTCCCTTGGAGTCAGCAATGAGATTGCAGCGGGGCAGGCTGAAATTGCCTTTCAGGAAGGGACGCTTGTGGTGGTGGAATCCAGAGACTGAACAGTTACTAAATTGATTATATTACGAAAATGGCCTGTTTTGCGGCATTTTCAAGGAGGAATACAGAACTATGAAGCTAGGAATCGTAGGTTTACCCAATGTAGGAAAAAGCACATTGTTTAATTCACTGACAAAAGCAGGGGCAGAATCAGCCAATTACCCCTTCTGCACCATAGATCCCAATGTGGGAATCGTGACCGTGCCGGATGAACGGCTGAAGAAACTGGGAGATTTGTACCAGTCTAAGAAGGTGACGCCGGCGGTTATTGAATTTGTGGATATAGCCGGACTGGTCAAGGGGGCCAGCAAAGGAGAGGGGCTGGGCAACCAGTTTCTGTCCAATATCCGTGAAGTGGACGCGATTGTCCATGTGGTGCGCTGTTTTGAGGACAGCAATATTGTTCATGTGGACGGAAGCATCAATCCGGTGCGGGACATTGAAACCATTAATCTGGAATTGATCTTTTCTGATATTGAGATTTTGGAACGGCGGATTGCCAAAACCAGCAAAGGCGCCAGAATGGACAAGACCCTTGCCAGAGAATTGAAGCTTCTGGAGCGGGTGAAAGCCCATCTGGAGGACGGAAAGCTGGCCAAAACCTTTGAACTGCAGGACGAGGATGAGGAGCTTTGGTTCTCAGGCTATAATCTGCTGACGGCAAAGCCTGTAATTTATGCGGCCAATGTAAAAGAGGAGGAGCTGGCTGAGGAGGGAGCAGGAAACTCCTTTGTACAGGAGGTACGGGCCAATGCAGAGAAAGAGAGCTGTGAGGTTTTTGTGATCTGCGCTCAGATTGAACAGGAGATTGCCGAACTGGACGAGGAAGAAAAGGCAATGTTTCTGGAGGAACTGGGCTTAAAAGAATCCGGTTTGGAAAAATTAATTAAAGCAAGCTACAGCCTGCTGGGGCTGATCAGCTATCTGACCTCCGGAGAGGACGAAACCAGGGCATGGACCATCAAAAAAGGCACGAAAGCGCCTCAGGCGGCAGGAAAGATCCATTCAGATTTTGAACGGGGATTTATCCGGGCCGAGGTTGTGAATTATCAGGATCTTCTGGACTGCGGCTCTCTTTCTGCCGCCAAAGAGAAAGGTCTGGTAGGACTGGAAGGGAAGGAATACGTGGTAAAAGACGGAGATGTGATTCTGTTTAGGTTCAATGTTTAAAAAGGATTGAGAAAAATGAAAACAGAAAGCAGAAGATTTTACCGGGCTCTGGCGTCTTTGGTGATACCGATTACCATTCAGAATTTTATCACCAATGCGGTGAATTCAGCGGATGTATTTATGTTGGGGTATGTGGGACAGACGGAGTTGTCGGCAGTGTCTCTGGCCAATCAGTTCCAGTTTTTGCTGTCCGGAGTGTTTTTCGGCATTTCCTCCGGAGTTACCATGCTGGCTTCTCAGTACTGGGGGAAAAAAGACACCAATTCGATTCAGGCAGTGATGGGAATTGCCACGAAGATTGCGGCTGTAATTACCGTGGTACTGGCGACAGGGGCAGTGGCGGCGCCCAAAATGCTGATGCGGATTTATACCAACGACGGGGAGTTGATTTCCATTGGCGCCGGTTACCTGCAGGTGATCGGCATATCTTATGTGTGCATGAGTTTTTCTCAGGTGTATCTCTGTGTTTTAAGGAGTATGGAACGGGCCCATCTGAGCACACTGATCAGCACGGCGGCTCTTCTGCTGAATATTGTGTTGAACGCTGTCTTTATTTTCGGAATTGGCGGCGCGCCGAAGCTGGGCGTTCTGGGAGTTGCCATAGGAACGGTGACGGCCCGGATCGTGGAGCTGCTTTTGTGCTTTGCAGACGCCCTCAGGGGAAAAGTATTCCGGATCGATCTGAAAGTAATGTTTGGAAGCCACCGGCTGCTGTTTCAGGATTTTGTAAAATATGCGGTTCCTGCCTTAATTAATGACTGTGCCTGGACTGTGGCATTTTCCATGTATTCAGCCATTATGGGGCGGCTGAATGCAGATGTGGTGGCGGCAAGCTCAGTGGCCTCCACGGTACGCAGCCTCTGCACCATCCTTTGTTTTGCCCTGGGGGCAGGCGCTTCAGTGCTTTTGGGCATTGAAATCGGCGAGGGCAAACTGGAGCTGGCAAAGCGGGACGCCCGCAGATCCTGTTATGTGACATTGGCAATCGGGGTGCTGACCGGATTAGTTCTGTTGCTGATCCGTCCGCTGGTGTTTTATTTTTTCCACCTGTCGGCCCGGGCGGAGGGCTATCTGAATATGATGCTGCTGATCAGCTCTTACTATGTGGTTGGGCAGGCCATGAATACATTGCTGATTGCGGGAATTTTCCGGGCAGGCGGAGATTCCAGATTCGGTATGATCTGCGATATTATTGACATGTGGTTTGTCAGCGTGCCTCTTGGAATTCTGGCGGCCTTTGTGCTGAAATTGCCGCCTATGGCTGTGTATTTTGTCCTGTGTCTGGATGAATTCTGGAAAATTCCCGTGGTGTACCGTCACTATAAGAGCTTCCGGTGGCTGAAGGATATCACAAGGGAATATGACGGACAGCAGTAAAATTATGCTTTACACTCTCGAAATTATTTGTTACAATAGGAGCATAAATTTGATTTCATTGTAATGGAATGATAGGTTGCCTGTGAAAGAGAAAAATCCGGCAGCCTGTAATTCTGTGTATAATAAAATTAATGGTGGAAGAGTAAATAATCCAGGAGGTAAAATGAGGTTATGAGAGGTGCATTAGGAGATCCGGAGGCACGAAGGATTTTGAATACGGGACAGAAAGAGACGAAGAAAGAAACTGCTCTCAGGATGCTGAGGGACGGAGAGTTATCTTTGGATAAGATTGCAGAATATGCAGGGCTTAAAGTGGAAGAAGTCAGGCAGCTGGCAGAATTGCTGAAAATCTGAGAGATTTTATTAATGGCTTGATTTTCTGATATTTTTATGTTACACTGACAGGCAAATGAATCGAAAGGGGTGGAGAGATGTTTCACGTTTCTTGCAGATAATAACAGAATATACGCTTACAATTTGGCAGCTTACGGCTGTGGAATTGCTGCGTCTGTTGCAGGAAAGTGATAAGTCTCTCTAACTCTATATTGGGTTGGGACTGTGGCGTTCAGAAATACAGCTGCAAGATATGGTGCAAGTTCTATTTGCAAAATATTGTGTCTTGTATGTTTCTTCTTGATGCGCCAGAGCCCATCTTTACGTATATAGAGCCGCAGGAATTGACTTTCCTGCGGCTTTTTATCGTAAAAATATGGTTCAAAAAGTCCTGGGCAGGAGATGCCGGGCTGAGAAAGGAGAATGGTAAATGTCATTGATTCAAGTGGAAAACTTAACGTTTTCCTACCCAGCAAGCTATGATAATATCTTTGAGGATGTCAGCTTCCAGATTGACACAGACTGGAAGCTGGGCTTTGTGGGAAGAAACGGAAGAGGAAAAACAACATTTTTAAATTTATTACAGAGAAAATACGAATACAGCGGAACCATCACAAGCTCGGTGCAGTTCGATTATTTTCCCAGGGAGGTGAAAGACGAAAGCCGTTGGACCGGGGAAATTCTGCAGGAAATCTGCCCCCAGGCACAGGAATGGGAATTGGTGCGGGAATTATCCTGCCTTTCCGTACCGGAGGAGATTCTGTGGAGGCCCTATCAAACCTTATCTAAAGGGGAACAGACCAAAGCCCAGCTGGCCGCATGTTTTCTAAGGGAGGAAAATTTTTTGCTGATTGACGAACCTACCAATCATCTGGACGCAGAGGGCAGGCAGTTGGCGGCGGCGTATCTGAAAAAGAAAAAGGGATTTATCCTGGTTTCCCATGACAGACGTTTCCTGGACGGCTGTGTAGACCATATTCTTTCCCTGAACCGGGCGGATATTGAAGTGCAGAGCGGAAATTTTTCCTCCTGGATGGAGAATTTCAGCCGTCAGCAGGAGTTTGAACTGCAGAAACAGGAGCGTCTGAAAAAAGATATCCGCCGTCTGGAAAACGCCGCAAAACGCACCGGCGGATGGTCTGAGCAGGTGGAAAAAACCAAAAAGGGAACCAGAAATTCCGGATTAAGGCCCGATCGGGGATTTATCGGCCATAAATCAGCGAAGATGATGAAGCGGTCCAAAGTCATCGAAGCCCGGCAGCATCAGGCTATAAAGGAGAAATCCGGTCTTTTGAAAAACATGGAGACGGCGGAGCGCTTAAAGCTTTCGCCAATGGCCTATCACACAGACCGGCTGGCGTCTTTTTCGGAGGTTTCGGTGTGCTATGGAGAAAAGGAAATCTGCAGCCCCCTGTCCTTTGAGGTGCGAAAGGGTGAGAGGATTGCCTTAGAGGGAGGAAACGGCAGCGGCAAGAGCAGCCTGCTGAAATTATTGATGGAGGAAAGCTTTGGCGGCAGCCTGCAGGATGGGCCATGGGCCCGGGACAGAATCGGCCATACCGGGACAGTAACCGTGGGCTCCGGCCTTGTGATTTCTTATGTGCCCCAGGACACCTCTTATCTGAAGGGGAGCCTGTCGGATTTTGCAGAGAAAGCCGGCATTGAGGAACGTCTGTTTAAGGCGGTTTTGCGGAAAATGGATTTTGAACGGGTGCAGTTTGATAAGGACATGGCAGATTTTTCCGGCGGCCAGAAGAAAAAAGTACTGCTTGCCAGAAGCCTCTGTGAACAGGCCCATCTGTATGTGTGGGATGAGCCGCTGAATTTTGTGGACATTTATTCCAGAATGCAGATCGAGGAGCTGATCCGGGAATTTGACCCTGCCATGATTTTTGTGGAGCATGATGGGGCGTTTCGGGATATGGTGGCCACCAGGGTGATTAAGGTGGGCTGAAATTGCTGACAAAATATTGATATTTTTCAGACAGTGGTATAACATAAACAGGGAAAGGAGGCTCTTATGGCAAAGAATGTGGCCATCGGCATACAGTCATTTTCAAAATTAATCGAAAATGATTGTTTTTATGTGGATAAAACGGATTTTATCCGGGAATGGTGGGACAGCAAGGATGAAGTGACGCTGATTGCCCGGCCCCGGCGTTTTGGAAAAACATTGAATATGAGCATGACAGAGCAGTTCTTTTCCCTGGAATATGCTCAAAAAGGCGGCCTTTTTGAAGGGCTTTCTATTTGGGAGGCAGAAGCATACCGGAATCTGCAGGGAACCTACCCGGTGATCAGCCTTTCTTTTGCTGCAGTAAAAGAAACCTGTTTTTCAGAAGCCAGAAAAAGCCTTTGCAGGATGATAGAAGAGCAGTATAATAAATACGAATTTTTACTGGAAAAGAATTTGCTGAACGACAAGGAGCGCGCATTTTATCAGGAAGTTACTGCGGGAATGTCGGACAGCGCTGCCTCGGCGGCGCTGCGGATGCTCTCTGATTTTTTATACCGCCTGTATGGAAAAAAAGTGATTATTCTCTTAGATGAGTACGATACTCCTATGCAGGAAGCATATATCAACGGATACTGGAATGAGATGGTTTCATTTATCCGCACGCTGTTTAATTCTGCATTTAAGACGAATCCATGGCTGGAGCGCGCGTTATTAACCGGGATTACCAGAGTAAGTAAGGAATCGGTGTTTTCTGACCTTAACAACCTGAAAGTAGTCACTGCCACTTCTGAGGAATATGCGTCTTGCTTCGGATTCACAGAAAAAGAGGTATTTCTTGCCCTGGATCAGCGAAATATGGGGGATAAAAAAGAGCAGATAAAGCTCTGGTACGACGGTTTTATTTTTGGAAGCCAGCGTGATATTTACAATCCCTGGTCCATACTGAATTTCCTGGACACAGGAAAGTTCAGCGCCTACTGGGCGAATACCAGTTCCAACAGCCTGGTGAGCAGGCTGCTTCGTGAAAGCAGCCCCCGCATGAAAGAAACATTTGAGGAACTGATCCGGGGCGGGACATTGCGTACGTCCATCGATGAGCAGATGGTATTCAGTCAGTTGGACAGCAGTGAGGAAGCTATCTGGAGCCTGCTTCTGGCCAGCGGTTATTTGAAAGTACTGCATTTTGAGGATGAGATTCCCGATGGTTTGGGAGAAGAAAATGCCGACTGGGAACCTGTGTATGAGCTGGCTCTTACCAATCTGGAGGTGCGCCGGATGTTCCGCAGCATGATCCGCGGATGGTTTGCCAGAGCGGAACATGATTACAATGATTTTATCAAAGGGCTGCTGCAAGGAAATGTACGGGCAATGAATACTTATATGAACCGTGTTGCGCTGCAGACCTTCAGTTATTTTGATACAGGCAGGAACGGATCATTCAGTCAGCCGGAACGCTTTTACCACGGTTTTGTACTGGGACTGGCGGTGGAATTAAGTGGGCGGTATTTCATTACTTCTAACCGTGAAAGCGGTTTTGGACGGTACGATGTTATATTGGAGCCGAAAAAACCGGCAGAGGATGATGCCGTTATTCTGGAATTTAAGGTACTGGACGAATATGATGAAAAAGACCTGGAAGATACCGTAGCTTCTGCCTTACAGCAGATTAAGGAAAAGAATTATTCTGCAGTTCTGGTGCAGAAAGGAACCCCGGAAAGCCGCATCCGCAGATACGGATTTGCTTTTCAGGGGAAACGGGTACTGATAGGGCAGGAGTTGTAAATGAAACAAGGGCAGGAGCATGTAGAGTGTTCTGCCCTTGTTCTGCTATAACTGAATATAATGCATCAAAAGTATCGGATGTTTTATATTTGGATTCGGCAGCTCCTGTGTATCGAAATACAGATGGTTCACTTTAGGAAACCCTCTTTTTCTTCCGGCCCGCAGCGCCCCGCTGATACAAAAAGATTCCGAAAGCCGCAGAGCAGGCTGCCCCGGCAAAGATCAGCGTATGAATCAAAACAGAATCCCCGGTATAGGACAGAAAAGAAGGCGCGAATGTGCCCCAGAGATTAAACATCATATGGAACAGGATGGACAGGTAAATGCTGCCGCCCTTCAGGCACACATAGCCGCAGAACAATCCCACCACAAAGGCATATACGCCCTGCACCACATTGCCGTGGAAAATGCCGAAAAGAGCTGCCTGGAAAATATTTGCGGCCGCAAGGGGCATGGATTTCACGGCATATTTCAAAGTGACGCCCCTGAAAATCAATTCTTCGCTGACGGGGGCAATCAGGACAGAGTACAATGCCAGGAGCAGCGTCACATCCCCAAAACCGATGCTTTTTAACAATTCTTCATAAATGTCATACCAGGAGGGATTGACGGCGGCTGTGATCATAACGATGTAAGTGGTTATGTACTGCATGCCAAGCATCAGAAATACCAGTCCGAAAAACATGGAGGGGTTGATAATGGAAGAAACCGGCCTCCGGGGACGTTTCTTGGGGACAAACCGCTTCCAGTACCAGAATCCCAGAAGCAGGGCGGCAAGCACAGCGTAAAGAGCCGAGATGCCTGCTAAGAACTGGCTGTCAGAGGCCAGAGTGTATATGGTGGAATAGAGTTCTTCTCCTTTTAAAAGTCCCGGATCTTTTAAGGCAGACAGCATGATTCCGGCAAAAATTCCGCCGAAGGATATGAGGAACTGAAGAAGCAGGGCCAGAAAAAAGGGCAGCAGGCAGACCAGAATCCGGGCAATGGTTTTTAATAGTTTCATGATATGAAATCCTTTCTTTTCCGCAGAAATTTTGATATTATAAATATTATAGGAGTATAGATGGGAAAAGTCAAACACCCCGCAATAAAATACAAATTATGCCATACCTGACAATACCTCTTTTTTTCCCGGTGATTTATAATAACTGTATCATTCAGGAAAAGGGGAAGGTAAGAAAATGCAATACGGACATTTTGACAATGAAAAGAGAGAGTATGTAATTGACAGGGTGGATTTGCCGGCTTCCTGGACCAATTATCTGGGGGTTGGGGATTTGTGCGCCGTGGTGAACCACACGGCAGGCGGCTATCTGTTTTACCAGTCGCCGGAGTATCACCGGATCACCCGCTTTCGGGGCAATGCGGTGCCCGCAGACCGGCCGGGGCATTATGTGTATCTGCGGGACGCAGAGGACGGGGACTACTGGAGTATTTCCTGGCAGCCGGTGGGAAAACCGCTGGAGCTGGCAGAATACAGATGTCGCCATGGAATGAGCTATTCCGTCTATGAGTGCAGTTACAAAGGGATCGAGGCCAGCCAGAAGCTGTCGGTTGCCATGGAAGATCCGGTGGAGCTGTGGGATGTGAAGCTGAAAAACACCACAGATCGGCAGCGGCGGATTTCCGTTTTTTCTTATCTGGAATTTTCCTTTCATCATGTGATGATTGACAATCAGAACTTTCAGATGAGCCTGTACTGCGCCGGCTCCTCCTATGAGGACGGTATCATTGAGCACGATTTGTTTTACGAAGAGTTCGGATACCAGTATTTCACCGGCAGCTTTCAGCCGGACGGATACGATTGCCTCAGGGATAAGTTTTTAGGGGCTTATCGGACTGAGGACAATCCCATTGCAGTGGAAAGGGGGCGGTGCGGCAGTTCCCGGGAACTGGGAAATAACCATTGCGGAAGCCTTCAGAAAGACCTGGTTCTGGCGCCGGGAGAAGAAGCGCGGCTGATTTTTATGCTTGGAGAGGGAAATCGGACCGAGGGAAGGAAAATCCGGGAAAAATACAGGGATGTCAGCAGCGTGGAGCAGAGCTATAAGCAGCTTGGGGCATATTGGGAAGAGAAATTCGGGCGGCTTCAGATACAGACCCCCAACGAGGGAATGAATACCATGATCAACATTTGGAATCTCTATCAGGCAGAGGTGAATATCATGTTTTCCCGGTTTGCATCCTTTGTGGAGGTGGGAGGAAGAACCGGCCTTGGCTACCGGGATACCGCTCAGGACGCCATGACCATTCCCCATTCCAATCCGGAAAAGTGCAGACAGCGGATCGTGGAGCTGCTGCGGGGCCTTACCAGTCAGGGATACGGCCTGCACCTGTTTCAGCCGGAATGGTTTGACCCGGAGCAGAAGAAAAAGAAAAAACCTTTCAAATCGCCCACGGTAATTCCAGGCCATGAGGCAGACCGGGTGCATGGAATCGAGGACGCCTGTTCAGACGATGCTTTGTGGCTGATTCCGGCCATTGTGGAGTATATCAGGGAAACCGGGGAAGCGGACCTGGCGGACGAAGTGGTTACTTATGCAGACGGCGGGGAAGGAACCGTGTATGAGCATATGAAGCGTATTCTGAATTTTTCCGCAGAGCAGGTGGGAAGCAGCGGAATCTGCAAAGGGCTTCGGGCGGACTGGAACGACTGTTTGAATCTGGGCGGCGGCGAAAGCGCCATGGTGTCTTTTCTGCATCACTGGGCCCTGGGCCATTTCATCGATCTTGCCGGATATCTGGGACGCAGCGCAGACGTGGAACAATATGCCGGGATGCAGAAAAAGGTACGTAACACCTGCAACGATAAGCTGTGGGATCGGGAGTGGTTTATCCGCGGGATTACCAAAGACGGAAGGAAAATTGGCACGTTTCAGGATCAGGAAGGCCGGATTCATCTGGAATCCAACGCCTGGGCGGTATTGTCCCAGGCGGCAGAGGAGGAGAAGGGCCGCCAGGCCATGGACAGCGTGAACCGGCATCTGTTTACGCCCTACGGAATTATGCTGAACGCGCCCTCCTATACGGTGCCGGACGACGAGATCGGGTTTGTCACCAGGGTGTATCCGGGAGTTAAGGAGAACGGTTCGATTTTCTCCCATCCCAATCCCTGGGCCTGGGCGGCGGAATGTATACTGGGCCGGGGCAGCAGAGCCATGAAATATTACAATTCCATCTGTCCCTGCCTCCAGAATGACAAGATTGAGATCCGGGAATCGGAGCCGTATTCCTACTGCCAGTTTATTATGGGAAAAGATCATACGGCCCTGGGCCGGGCCCGCCATCCCTTTATGACCGGCAGCGGCGGCTGGGCTTATTATGCGGCTGCCCATTATATGCTGGGAGTCCGGCCCGGATTCAGAGAGCTGGTGATCGATCCCTGCATTCCTGCCAGCTGGAAGGAATTTTCCCTTGTGCGCAGATGGAGAGGGGCAGAGTACCGAATCTGCGTGAAGAATCCCGAAAGCATAGAGAAAGGAGTCAGAGAGCTTCGCTTAGACGGCAAAGTTACAGACCACATCCCTGTTTTAGAGCCGGGAACCGTACATACAGTAGAAGTAACTATGGGGAAACAGTAAGCAAAACAGGAAATGTCCGGGCAGTTGGAATCTGTGAAAACAGGAGACGTTCGGCATTTCAGAAAAGAGGGTACATTATGGTAAAATTTGGAACTGGCGGTTGGAGAGCCGTAATCGGAGATGAATTTACGAAAGAAAACATACAGTTGCTGGCGCAGGGAATGGTCAATAAAATGCAGAACGAAGGGGTCACAGACCGGGGCATTGTCATGGGGTACGACAGAAGATTTCTGTCCAAGGAAGCCATGCAGTGGGCGGCAATGGTATTTGCAGCGGCCCATATCAAAGTATACCTGATTAACAAATCTTCGCCTACGCCGCTGGTGATGTTCTATGTGATGAAGCATGAATTTCCCTACGGAATGATGATTACAGCAAGCCATAATCCGGCCATTTACAACGGAATTAAAGTGTTTACCGCAGGCGGCAGAGACGCAGACGAGGTTCAGACCAAAGACCTGGAAGATTATATCGGGGATATCGGCCCGGGAGAAGTGAACGAAGTGGAATATGACGCCGGCAAAAAAGAGGGTTGGATTGAAGAGATTTATCCGCTGAATGAATATCTGGACAATATCATTGCGTCAGTGGATATGCAGGCAATCCGGGAAGCAGGCTTAAAGGTGGCCTTAGATCCCATGTACGGCGTCAGCGAGACTTCCCTGAAAATGATTTTGATGACGGCCCGCTGTGAGGTGGCCACCATCCATGACAGGCATGATACGCTGTTCGGCGGGAAACTGCCGGCTCCTTCGGCGGCTACGCTGCATTCTCTGCAGAATTATGTGGTGGAGAAACGGTTTGATATCGGAATTGCCACCGACGGAGATGCAGACCGGATCGGCGTCATTGACGATCAGGGCAATTTCCTTCATCCCAATGATATTCTGGTGCTGCTCTACTATTATCTGGTAAAATTCAAGGGTTGGAGCGGGCCGGTGGTAAGAAATATTGCCACTACCCATATGCTGGATAAAGTGGCGGCCCAGTTTGGAGAAAGCTGCTACGAAGTTCCGGTAGGCTTTAAGCACATCTCAGCCAAGATGAACGAGACAGGGGCCATTATCGGCGGAGAGTCCTCCGGCGGCCTTACAGTACGCGGACATATCAACGGAAAAGACGGCATCTACGCAGCGGCCCTTCTGGTGGAAATGATTGCCGTAACCGGCAAGAAGCTTTCCGGCATTATGGAAGATATCCGCAGAGAATGCGGAGAAATCCATATGGAAGAACGGGATTATAAGTTCACAAAAGAAAAGAAAGCAGAGATGTACAAGATTCTGATGGAAGATAAACTGCTTCCCGAACTTACCGAAGAAATCGACCGTATTTCCTACCTGGACGGCAGCAAAGTGTACTTCAAAAACGGCGGCTGGGTCATTGCCCGCTTCTCCGGCACAGAACCCCTTCTGCGTATTTTCTGTGAAATGCCCAGACAAAAAGACGCCGCAGAAATCTGCAGCATTTACGAACAATTTCTGTCTTTGGAGGATTTTTCAAATACGCTTTAGTATTACAGCGAAGGTCTGATAGTTGGATACGGACGGAACTGCCGGATTGCCCTTTGGCACACAAACCGGGCAGTGTTTCGGCGAACTAACTGCTAACTGCGTCTAAGGAGTTCCGGAAAGCCGTCACTCCTAAGCCTCCGTAAGCAGTGGATTTCGCCTCCACACAATACGCCCGGGAACCGTTTGTTTTGCCAAAGGGCAATCCGGCAGTTCCTGTGTATCGAAATATAGATTGTTCGCTGTAGTACTAAAACCATAGGCGATACCACACACCGGAATAACGCTGCGCCGTCGTCTTCGAAACAGACGCCCCGCAGGAAAATCAAAATCGCTGCGCCCGTCGCCTTCGAAACAGACGCCCGCAGCAAATAATTTGTTTTTGTTGCGATACACAGGAAAAGCAAAATCGCTGCGCCTGTCGTCTTCGAAACAGACACCCGCAGCAAATAATTTGTTTTTGTTGCGATACACAGGAAAAGCGGGGCCGGGGGCTTTGTCTCTAAGCAAACGGTTCCCGGGCGCCCTTAGTGCAGGCGGAATCCACCGCTTACGGAGACTTGGGAAGGAAGGCGCTCCTGACTTCCTTAGTCTCCGTTATCGGTTAGTTCGCCGAAACGCTGCCCGGTTTGCGTGAGACAAAGCCCCCGGCCCCGCTTTTCCGTCCGTATTCAAAAAAAATAAAACATTTACACCCTACCCCCCCCGAAAAGACAGGAGCCCTCCCATGAAGAAAAAAATCCCCCCAAAATCCCTGAAAAAGAAAATCCTCCTCTTTATGATACTGTGCTGGGCCGTGCCGGTTACAGTATTTTTTGCATTTACCACAGTGTCCTACCACCAGGGAATTGTAGGAAAAGCCGAACGGCTGATGGAAGAGGAACTGCAGAATATAGTTTCCTTTGCCTCCATTCGGATTGGCGACGCCGTTAGCCTCTGTCAGCGTCCTTCCTATGAAAAAACCTGGGAAAATGCCTGGAAAAGCTATGAAAACGGAAGCAATACCAGAAACGAATATCTGCAGGAGGTCAATACCAGCCTGAAAGGAAAATTTTATCAGGACGAACGGTTTAATATGTATGCCTATTACTGTTACGGTTCCGGGAGCCCGGACTGTTTTTCCTCCAGAACCGGAATTTCCTACAACAGCTATCTGGAGGAGATTCAGCCGGGCCTGGAAGATATTATCGCCATGGATTCTTCTTATTCCTATGTACGGGTGACAGAGGGCCGGATGTTTATTATCCGGAATCTGTATACCACTGTGGATTATGTGCGGTTTGGAACGCTTGTGGTGGAATTGAACAAATATAAAGTATTTCAGGATGTGTCCCGGGACGTCAGGGAAAACATGTTTATCTGTATCGGCAGCGGCAGCGACATACTGGAGCTGGGAATTCCCAAAGAACAGGAAAAAGAAGAAATGGCGGCCCGGCTTTTGAAGCAGTATGACAGCGGAAAAAGAGAGCGGATGGACTGGATCAGAGACAGGAATTACACCGGCTGCCTTTACCAGAAACAGTATGATACATACCATATGGGAGCGGTGCTTTTGGCAGAGCGGGCAGAACTGTATTCCAGTCTGTATGAATTCTATACGATTGCCTTTTTACTGATGATTCTCTTTGTGCCCCTGGTATATTATGGCGTTGATTTTCTCAGGCGTCACATTCAGGTGCCCATCGGGCAGATTATGCAGGCTTCCAAGCGGGTGGAGGCCGGAGAAATGGGGGCCATGGTGGAGGGAGAAATGCCCAATGCAGAGTTTCAGTATATGAAAGAGAGATTTGACAGTATGTCCGGGCAGGTCCGCTGTCTCTTTGAATATGCATATGATGAGAAGCTGGCCCGCAAAGACGCTCAGATCCAGGCATTGCAGGCGCAGATTAACCCCCATTTCCTCAACAATACCCTGGAAATGATGAACTGGCAGGCCCGGATGTCGGGAGATACGGTAATTCCCAAAATGATTGAGGCGCTGGGAACCGTTCTGGATTACCGGATGAACCGGGCCCAGGTAAAGGAAATTCATCTCACGGAAGAGCTGCGGTGCGTCAATGCCTATTTCTATATTATGTCCATGCGGTTCGGCCAGCGGCTGAGGATCGAGCAGGAGATTGACGAAGAACTGCGCTATCTGATGGTGCCGCCCCTGATTTTGCAGCCCCTTGTGGAAAATGCCGTTGTCCACGGCGTGGAGGTGATGGCAAACGGGCTGATCCGACTGAACGTGTACCATGACAGGGAGCATGTGTATCTGGAGGTGCGGAATACGGGAAAAGAGATGACAGAGGAAGCAAAGAAGAAAATAGAAGCCATTCTGGAAGGAACAGAGGCTCAGATTCCCAAAGAGCCCGGCCGCCATACTTCCATTGGAATTCAGAATGTGAACCGGAGAATCCGGCTGATGTACGGAGAAGAGTATGGGCTTACCATCGGGCAGGAGGCGGACTTTGAGACAGTGTCCAGGATTACAATTCCCTATAAGAAAAGGCGGGAGGAAAAATCGGCAAAAGAACGGAACCGGGTGGAAGAGGAATTGAAAAACATAGCAAGATTAAACAAATAATGTCAAACCGGTCTAATGCTTTTTGTATGGTTTGCCCCTATAATATGGATATAGCTAAGGAACTACATAGTGAGGTTAACAAAAGGAGGATTTACTATGAAGAAAAAACTATTGGCAGTATTGTTGACGGGGGCAATGGCGGCATCACTTCTGGCAGGCTGCGGAAGCAAAAATGCAGATTCCAAAGAAACGTCAAAAGACGCAGGACAGGAGGCGGAGGAACCTGTTACTTTAAAGACTGTGTCCATGTTCGGCGGGACAGACCCCAACAAAGAAGCTTATGAATCCATCAATGCAGATTTTATGAAAGAGAACGGAAATATCACCATTGAGGACAATTCCCAGACTTCCGATGAAGAGTGGAAAGCAGCGGTAAACGCAGACTTTTCCGTGGGAAATGAACCGGATGTCATTCAGTTTTTTACCGATGCAACGGCAGACACGATTGTCGCCACAGGCAAGCTGGTTTCCCTGGAAGAAATTCGGGCAGAATATCCCGACTATGCCAAAGATACCCTGGATACTGCAATTGAGGCGTCCACCAATACAGACGGCGTGGCAAGGGCAGTTCCCACCACCGGATACTGGGAAGGGCTTTACTGCAACAAGGATTTATTTGACAAGTACAGCCTGGAGCTTCCCACCGACTGGGCGTCCATGGAAAAAGCCATCACAGTATTTAAAGAAAACGGGGTGATTCCCATTGCCTGTTCTTTGAACAACGTGCCCCATTACTGGATTGAGTATCTGATGCTCTATGCAGCAGGGCCGGAAGAATACACATCCGTTCCGGAGACAGCGCCGGAAGGCTGGGTTAAGGGACTTGAAATGTTCAAAACCTTAAGAGATATGGGCGCGTTCCCGGAAGATACCGATACAGTGGACGACGCTTATGTGGGACAGCTGTTCCGTGACAAACAGGCGGCAATGCAGCTGGAAGGCTCCTGGTATACCGGAAATATCGAAGATACGGAAAACACCGTTGTTGTGGCATTCCCCGGCGTTCCGGATCAGAAAGCGGAAGCAGGTTCGAAAGTGGGAGGCATTTCTTCCGGATTCTATATCACCAAGAAAGCATGGGATGATCCGGCCAAAAGAGATGCGGCTGTGAAATTTGTCATGGCTCACACCAGTCAGGAAAGCGTTCAGAAATACTGGGAAGCTACCGGCGCGGTATCCCAGACAGCAACAGAGACAACGCCTGTGGAAAACGCGTCTCCCCTGGTGGATTCCATCGGAGAATACACAGGAAATGGAAAAGTGATTGTAACGCCTACAGATTCAAGAATCAGCGATGCATATAAGACGCTGGTATCTGAAATTGTGAAAGTATCCACCGGCGCCATGACCGCTGAAGACGCAATTAACGAAACCCTTGATATTGTAAAACAGCTGCAATAGAAACGGGAAGGTGGGAGAGCGATGCTATATAAGAAAGAATGGCCCCTGCTGATCTTTTTAGTTCCCGGTCTGCTGTTTATGATGGTGTTTCTCTACGTTCCGTTTCTGGAAAACATTAAGAACAGCTTTTACAATATGACGGCTGTTGTAAAAATGCCGGGAACAGACTGGAAATTTATCGGCTGGGAAAATTATAAGAGAATGTTTACGGACCCGGATGTAAGGACAGCTCTGATTAATTCCGTCAAAATGATGGTATTGACTGTGATTTTCGAGGTGGGCATCGCCTTTGTACTGGCAGTTTTAGTATCCCAGATTAAGAGACTGCAGCAGCTGTTCCGTACCGTGTACTTTTTCCCGGTGGTGATTTCCGCCACGGCAATTGGTTTGATGTTTAAGCTGTTTTACAATTACAACGGCGGGATGCTGAACCAGATTCTGGAATTTTTCGGCGCGGCTCCAGTGAACTGGCTGTCGCCGGAGCTGGCCTTTCTCATGGTGTGCATTCCCACCCTTTGGAGTTACATCGGATTTTACTTTGTAATTCTGCTCACCGGGCTCAGCGACATTCCCGATGACGTATACGAAGCAGCCTCCATTGACGGATGTAGCCGTTTCATGCAGGTGTTTTACATCACCCTTCCCATGATGAAACCGGTATTTTTCACCTCGGTGACATTGGCGGTAACCGGTGCCCTTAAAGTATTTGACCTGCCGTGGGTTATGGTGCCCAACGGCGCGCCCCAGGGCGTAACCCACTTTTTGGGCACCTACATGTATCAGCAGAGCTTCGGGCTGAATGATTACGATTATGGCTCCACCCTTGCAGTGCTGATTGTGGTTCTGGGGATTGCGGTATCCCGGGGCATTGGATATCTGACGGATGATCCGGAGGAACGGAAGGAACGGAAGGCAAAACGGATGCAGAAGAAAGCCCTGAAAACGGCAGGAAAGGGGGCGGCATAGATGACTGTGGGTAAAAAAAGAAAAGTAAAGCCCGGAACCGCCGTTATTTATATCGTATTGATTTTGTGGGCGGTTTTAACCATATTTCCCTTTGTCTGGGTGGTGCTGAACTCCTTTAAGCCCTCGGCGGAGGTGCTTCGTTCTTCCTTTGCCCTGCCCAGTCAGGCCACCATGATGAATTACGAAAACGCCTTCAGTAAGCTGAATGTGCTGAAGGCTTACGGATACAGCTTTACCATTTCCGGCGTTGTGACAGTGGGGGTGATGGTCTTTGCCTCCCTTCTGTCCTTCGGGCTGACCAGATACCAGTTCAGAGGAAAGCAGCTGGTGCGGAGCCTGATTGTGGCAAGTCTGATGTTTCCGGTATTTGCAACCATTATTCCGGTATTTCGGATGATGGTGGAGTGGAATCTGCTAAGTAAGAATCTGGCGGTAATTCTGCCCCAGATTGCAGGAAATTTAAGTTTTGCAACGATTGTCATGACAGGATTTATGCAGAGCATTCCCATAGAAATGGAAGAGGCGGCATACATGGAAGGAGCCAGTGTGTTCCAGGTGTTTTTCAGGATTGTGGTTCCCCTCTGCCGGCCTTCCCTTGCAACAGTGGCCATTTTCAGTTTCCTGTGGTCTTATAATGATTTGTTTGTACAGAAAATCATGATCCGAGATCCCATGAAATATCCCATTTCCACGCTGCTGGAGCAAATCAGTTCCCAGTATGGAACAGATTTCGGGCTGATGGCGGCATCCGTGACAATTATTGTGGTTCCGGTGATGCTTGTCTATATCGTACTTCAGAAAAATATTATTAAGGGATTGACAGCGGGCGCTGTGAAAGGATAAGATTTCCGGTATGAGATAAGGAGGTTGGTATTATGTACAGGGTGATGCTTGTAGATGATGAGCCGATTATTGTGGAGGGATTATCCCGCAGTATCCCATGGGAAAAGTGGAACTGCAAGGTTGTGGCAGCGGCCCATAACGGGTTAGAAGGCAGAAAGATCATTGAAACATACCGGCCGGATATTGTGTTTATGGATATCTGTATGCCGGAAATGGACGGACTGGCCATGATTGCCGCAATTCATTCCCAATTCCCGGATTTGGAGGTCTGCGTTCTGACCGGATACCGTGATTTTGAATATGCCAAAGAGGCCATCCGTCTGGGGGTGACCCGGTTTTTGCTGAAGCCTTCCGATATGGGAGAACTGGAAGAAGCCATTGAGACAATGTGCGGGAATCTGAAAAAGAAGGGAATCAGGGGAGAAGAGCAGGAGCCGGCCCGGGAAAAAACAGAGGGGGAATCGGAGGAATTGTCCCAGAGCGGCGATTCCGGCAGCTTTATTGTGAAAAACGCACTGGCTTATATCGAAGAAAACTATACCAGAAAGCTGACTCTTGGGGAAGTGGCGGAGAAAACCTATGTCAGCCAGTGGCATCTGAGCAAACTGTTAAACCGCCATGCAGGGCAGAGCTTTTCCGATATTTTAAATCATGTGCGGATTGAACATGCCAAAGAACTGCTGCGGGACCCTTCCCTGCGCATCGGAGAAATTTCAGAACAGGTGGGATTTTTAGATTTGGCGCATTTTTCCAGGGTATTTAAGAAGCAGGAGGGCGTAACCGCCAACGAGTACCGGAATAAAATATAGTGAAAAACAGCAGACAGAATGAGAAGCATAAAAACTGTTATGGGACCCCAATCCCGTAACAGTTTTTATTGCACTTTTTGGCAAATAAGGGTAAGATATATGCAAAGACATACTTTATTATGGAGAACAGGAAGGAAATCAGATATGAAAGAATATATTAAAGGGGCAGGCGGCACAGTTGTCAGCAAATCAATTCTGGAGGGGACATCCAGGCTCAGGTGGTTTTTCCGGCAGGAGGCGGGCCATGGAAACGGCTGGATTGCCTTCGGCGACAAGGATACTCAGGAATATGTGGACAACCCGGACAATATGGCGGTGGTGGATTTTAATGTACTGGCAAATATTGAGCCGGCGGTGGTGAATGTTTTTTATCTTCCGGCAGGCACTGATTTGGAGTTTTGCTCAGATGGAACCGGCGCATATTTTATCAATACCCAGACCGGAGAAGAGATTCGGGAACGGGCCAAAAACCCGCTGCAGGAAGCTTTTGACAGGAATCTGAAATTTTTAAATCAGGAGACTTACCCGAAAGAATTATTCCGGGGCCTGTTTCAAAAGAGCGGCAAGTTAAAGACAGTTGTGATCGGCAAAGCGGATTTCCCCAGCGGGGAAGTGGTGCTGGCAGATCCTCTGGCTTATCTGGGAAGCGAATATACCATTACCCTGGAAAAACAGATTCCCAAAGGCAGCTATCCGGTGGAGCTTGCAGTCTGTCCCTCAAAGCTTGCGGGAATGCGGATTGTGGCGGCCAGGCTGACAGTCAGCGGCAAAGAGGCGGTCCGCCATGAGATTGCAATGCCCAAAGGAAGCAAAATCGAAGATCTGGGGAAATCCGGCGTGTGGGGATTTTTCGGCGTAGACACGGGAATGGCGTGTTTTACCGATTCAAAGGTAGCCCAGAAATACAAAGAGTTTATTCAGAACTGGCAGGAAAAAAATCCGGGCAAAAATAAATACACAGATTATTTTGCGGCATTTTTCAAAGAGAGCAGTCAGAAATTTCCGGAAGTCCAAAGAGAAGGCGGCGATTTTATCCTCTGGCAGATTCCGGATACCAGGTATAAGCTGCCCATGTTTGCAAGCGGGTTTGGAGACGGAATTTACAGCGGATACTGGGGACTGGATGCAAAGGGAAAACCGGCGGAGCTTGTGATTCCTTTTATCAATCCGGAATACATATAAGACGAAGGAACAGCTATTATGTCATTTGCACATCTTCATGTTCATACGGAATACAGTCTTTTGGACGGTTCCAATAAAATCAACGAATACGTGGCCCGGGTGAAGGAACTGGGCATGACTGCGGCGGCCATCACCGATCACGGCGTCATGTACGGAGTGATTGATTTCTACCGGGCGGCCCGGGAAGCCGGGATTAATCCGATTCTGGGCTGCGAGGTCTATGTTGCCCCGGGCTCCCGGTTTGACCGGGAGAAGGTGGAAGGGGAGGATCGGTATTTCCATCTGGTGCTGCTGGCGGAAAACAACCAGGGATATGCCAATCTGATGAAAATTGTATCAAGAGGATTTACGGAAGGATATTATTACAGACCCAGGGTGGATCGGGAAGTGCTGGAGACTTACCATGAGGGGCTGATTGTTTTAAGCGCATGTCTGGCCGGGGAAGTGCAGAAGCTTCTTTCCAGAGGATTCTATGAGGAAGCAAAAGAAGCCGCCCTCTGGCACGATAAGATCTTCGGACACGGCAATTATTTTCTGGAGCTGCAGGATCACGGCCTGGCGGAGCAGCGGAATGTGAATCAGCAGCTGATGCGTCTGAGCCAGGATACCGGCATTCCCCTGGTGGCCACCAACGATATCCATTACACGTATGAAACTGACGTGGATTCCCACGATATCCTTCTGTGCCTGCAGACCGGCAAAAAGCTCTCAGATGAGAACCGGATGCGCTATGAGGGAGGCCAGTATTTTGTCAAATCTGAAGCGCAGATGCGGGAGCTGTTTCCCTACGCCCTGGAGGCTTTGGAGAATACCCAGAAAATTGCGGACCGGTGCCGGGTGGAAATTGAATTCGGCGTCACCAAGCTGCCGAAGTTTGACGTACCGAAAGGGTACACGTCCTGGGAATATCTGCAGAAGCTCTGCCGGGAAGGACTGGTTCGCAGATATCCGGCAGAACAGGATGGTTTTGCCCGAGAGAAGCAGGTTTTTATTCCGGGCAAGGGGAAGCTCCCTCTGGCGGATTTGGAGAAACAGCTTCAATACGAGCTTGATATTATTCAGCAGATGGGATATGTGGATTATTTTCTGATTGTGTGGGATTTTATCCGGTTTGCCAGAGAGAATGGAATTGCAGTGGGGCCGGGGCGGGGCAGCGCAGCCGGTTCTCTGGTGTCCTATACGCTGGCAATCACCAATATCGATCCCGTCCGTTACAGCCTGATTTTTGAACGGTTTCTGAATCCGGAACGTGTTACCATGCCGGATATTGATATTGATTTCTGTGTGGATCGCAGGCAGGAAGTCATTGATTATGTCAGTGAGAAATACGGCAGGGACCGGGTGGTGCAGATTGTCACCTTCGGTACCATGGCGGCAAGGGGCGTCATCCGGGATGTGGGCAGGGTAATGGACATGCCCTATGCCTTTGTGGACGGCATCGCCAAGCAGATACCCACGGAACTGGGAATTACCATAGATAAGGCCATGGGAATGAACCGGGAGCTGCGGGAGCTGTATGAAAACGATGAAAGCGTCACCCGATTAATCGACATGTCAAAGCGTTTGGAGGGCCTGCCCAGACATACCTCCATGCACGCGGCGGGCGTGGTGATCAGCTCCAAGTCAGTGGATGAATTTGTTCCCCTTTCCAGAGGAAGCGACGGCGCCGTCACAACCCAGTTTACCATGACTACTTTAGAAGAACTGGGGCTTTTGAAAATGGATTTTCTGGGGCTTCGGAACCTGACGGTGCTTCAGAATGCCGTCAATCTGATTCAGGAAGGCCGGGGGGTTCAGCTTGATATTGACCGGATTGATTTTGACGATAAAGCCGTGCTGGATTCCATCGGAACCGGGAGGACGGAAGGCGTGTTCCAGTTGGAAAGCGGCGGGATGAAAAACTTCATGAAGGAATTAAAGCCCCGGAGCCTGGAGGATATTATCGCAGGAATTTCCCTGTACCGGCCGGGGCCGATGGACTTTATCCCCGCCTACATCCGGGGGAAAAACAATCCGGATTCCGTCACTTATGACTGTCCTCAGTTAGAGCCGATTCTGGCGCCCACCTACGGCTGCATTGTCTATCAGGAGCAGGTGATGCAGATTGTGCGGGAGCTGGCAGGCTATACCCTGGGGCGCAGTGATTTGGTGCGCCGGGCCATGTCCAAGAAAAAAGGCTCTGTGATGGAAAAGGAGCGGAAGAATTTTGTGTACGGCAATCAGGAAGAAGGAGTTCCGGGCTGTATCAGCAACGGGATTGAGGAGCGGATTGCCAATAAGATTTACGACGATATGATTGATTTTGCAAAATATGCCTTTAACAAATCCCATGCGGCGGCCTATGCGGTAGTGGCTTACCAGACTGCGTACCTGAAATATTATTATCCCCTGGAATATATGGCGGCTTTGATGACTTCCGTAATGGGGCATATCGGGAAAATATCAGAATATATTTTCACCTGCCGGCAGATGGGAATTAAGGTGCTTCCCCCCAGCGCCAATGATGGGGAGAGCAATTTTTCCGTGTCAGACGGCGCAATCCGTTACGGTCTGTCCGCCATTAAAAGCGTAAATCATGCATTTATCCAGAATCTCTGCGAAGAACGCAGAGAGAGAGGGAAATTCACAAGCCTCAATGATTTTCTCACCCGGATGGCAGACAAGGAAATCAACAGGCGGGTGGTGGAGAATCTGATCAAAGCCGGCGCGCTGGATGATCTGGGCCCCACCAGAAAACAGTGTATGATGGTGTATGTGGGGATTATGGACGAAATTGTCCAGAATAAGAAAAATACCATGGCAGGCCAGATGACGCTGTTTGATCTGGCGGACGAGGAGACGAAAGCGGATTTTGAGGTGAAGCTTCCGGATGTGGGAGAATATTCCAGAGAAGTATATCTGGGATTTGAAAAGGAAGTTTTGGGCATTTATATCAGCGGCCATCCCCTGGAAGAATATGCGGATAAAATGAAAAAAAACATTACCAGAGTGACCACAGACTTTATTCTGGAGGAGGAAACCGGGCAGACCAGGGTAAAGGACGGGGAACTGGCCGTGGTAGGCGGCATGATTGTGGATAAAACCATCAAATATACCAGAAATAACCAGACGATGGCGTTTCTCACCTTAGAGGATCTGGTGGGCAATCTGGAAGTGATTATTTTTCCCAAAATATATGAGAAATGCAGCAGCATTCTGAATGTGGATGAAAAAGTGTTTATCAAAGGCCGTGCGGTCACAGAGGAGGAGAAAAACGGAAAGCTGATCTGCGAGAAAATCTATTCCTTTGACGATACCCCCAAGGAATTGTGGCTGCAGTTTGCCACCCGAAAAGAGTATGAGCAGCGGGAGGAACAGGTATTGGATTTGCTGCGGGACGGATTTGGAAAAAACAGGGTTATCATCTATATTTCCGGTGAAAAAATGATGAAACGCCTGCCGGTAAACTGCAGCGTTGACGTCTCCTCTGAAAAAGTAAACACATTGACTAACATTTTCGGGGAAAAAAATGTAAAAGTTGTAGAAAAGAGCATTGAAAATCTTTCCAAAAGAGATTAGAATGTAAGAGACAATTCAGGATAGGAAAACAGGAGGGACGGTTATGGCAAAAGAAGTTCAGACAATCGGAGTGCTTACCAGCGGCGGAGATGCGCCGGGTATGAATGCTGCAATCCGTGCGGTGGTTCGTCAGGGCCTTGCGCGGGGCAAGAAAGTAAAGGGAATTAAGAGAGGATATGCCGGATTGCTTCAGGAGGAAATCGTTGACATGGAAGCAAAAGGCGTTTCAGATACGATTCAGAGGGGCGGCACGATTCTGCAGACCGCAAGATGCAGCGAGTTCCGTACGCCGGAGGGACAGGCGCTGGGAGCGGAAGTCTGCAGAAAACACGGCATCGACGGAGTGATTGTAATCGGCGGCGACGGTTCTTTTAAAGGGGCGCAGAAATTGGCGGCTCTGGGAATCAACACCGTTGCAATTCCGGGAACCATTGATTTGGATATTGCATGCACCGAATATACCATTGGATTTGATACGGCAGTGAACACGGCCATGGACGCCATTGACAAGGTAAGAGACACATCCACCTCCCATGAAAGATGCTCCATTATCGAGGTTATGGGCCGGGGCGCAGGCTATATCGCGCTGTGGTGCGGAATTGCCAACGGCGCAGAGGACATTCTGCTGCCGGAGAAATACGACTATGACGAGCAGAAATTAGTAAATAATATTATTGCAAACCGCAAGCGGGGCAAGAAGCACCACATTATTATCAATGCGGAGGGAATCGGACATTCCGCAAGTATGGCCAAGCGTATCGAAGCGGCTACCGGCCTTGAGACAAGGGCGACGATTTTAGGCCACATGCAAAGAGGCGGAAGCCCGACCTGTAAAGACCGTGTTTATGCCTCCACCATGGGCGCTTACGCTGTGGATTTACTGTGCGAAGGCAAGTCCAACCGGGTGGTGGGATACCGTCACGGAGATTTTGTAGACTTTGATATTGACGAAGCTCTGGCTATGGAGAAGCTGCTTCCGGAGTATCAGTTCCAGGTATGCAGAAACTTAAGCGTATAATTTCGGAAGGAAAAGGATATGATTACTAGCTCTGCCAATCCGCAGATTAAGCGAATCTTACAGTTGAATAAAAAGGCAAAAACCCGCTATGAGCAGCGGGTTTTTGTGGCTGAAGGAATAAAAATGTGCATGGAGGCCCCCAAAGAGCAGGTGGAGGCCATGTATGTTTCTGAATCTTTTCTGCAGGAGGAAAGCCGGCGGGAGAAGATTCAGGGGTATTCCTTTGAAGTGATCCCAGACAGCCTGTTTCGGACCGTCTGCGATACCAAAACACCCCAGGGGATTCTCTGCCTGGTCAAAATGCCGGAATACCGCCTGGAGGATTTATGGAAGCCTGCCCGGGCCTGCAGGGAAGGGCGGGAGAACCGGGGCAATCCCCATCTGCTGATTCTGGAAGGCATTCAGGACCCGGGCAATCTGGGAACCATGATACGGACGGGAGAAGGGGCCGGAGCGACAGGCATTATTATGGACAAAAACACGGTGGATATTTTTCATCCCAAGACCATCCGGGCCACCATGGGCTCCCTGTACCGGATGCCCTTTTACATTGCACCGGATCTGCCGGGGGCAATTCTTTCTTTGAAGGAGCAGGGGATTTCCATCTATGCGGCCCATCTGGAGGGAGATATGGCCTACCATCAGCCGGATTACAGGAAGCCGGCGGGATTTCTGATTGGAAATGAGGGAAACGGGCTGAGCCGGGAAACGGCGGGGATGGCGGATACGCTGATCCGAATCCCCATGGACGGACAGGTGGAGTCTTTAAATGCAGCGGTGGCTGCGGCTGTATTGATGTATGAAGTAAGACGTCAGAGAGACAGATAAACAGACCGTTTCAGGATTTATTCTTCTATGATATGAATTTCCAGAAAGTCGAAATCAATGGTTTCCACAAAGTTGTCCTGATAGAACCGGGCTTTGCCGTGACGCTTGAATTCCGCAATCGTAGCGTCTAACCAGATTGGCTTGCTCAGATCGAAGGCATAACATGCCTGCTCCAGCGCGTCGAAAATTTTGTGGGTGCGTGTGTCCTCACTGTCATTGGTGATTACAGTGTCCTTTTGAAGATGATTGTTTTTCCATATTTTAAACCAGATACGCATAGGAGCTCCTCTCTTACTTTCATTCTGTTCCAAACCTTTGCAACACAGTAGAGTATATCGCAGGAAGAGAAGATTTTCAACTGCTTTCTATTTGAGCGCCGGGACAAATGGAAAAGACCAGAGGTTCTGCCGGAGCAAAACCCTGGTCTAAAAGAGAGTGGGCAAAATTAAGTGATTCGTGACGGGAATCAGCCGTCACGCTTGACTGTGTCTGTATTATAGCTTCTCACGCAGGCGGTTGCAAGGGCAAAAAATGAGAAGTGTCAAAAAAACGGCGCGGTTTTTGACATTCGTGTTAAGATGTATGAAGTACTATACAATTCAACCAAATTGAAATGGCAGAATTTGAACGTTTTGGACATAATTTTATTTTTTTTGAAAGACGGCTTGAATTTTTCTGTTGAAAGTGCTAGTATAAAAACACAAGACAGAAGTTAACAAGGTGCCTGGAGAACGGAGAGTAAGGTTAGCACAGCAGAAATGTTGTTTATTAGCTTTGCTCTTTTTTCTTGTTTATTTAGGAGGTGAAAGAGTAGAGAGAAGTGAACGGAACTGGTATGGAGGCTTATGGAACAGAAATTTTATGATGCAATGGCGGATTGCCCGGTAATTGCGGCGGTTAAAAATGTTGAGGGAATTGAGCGGTGCTTGGAATCTGATGTAAAAATCGTATTTGTATTGTTTGGAAATCTGTGCAGTATCAGCGGGATCGTGGAACGGGTAAAGGAAGCCGGTAAGATGGCCCTGGTACATATTGATTTGGTGGAAGGCTTAAGCGCCCATGAGGTTGCAGTGGACTATATCAGAAAAAATACCAGGGCAGATGGAATTATTTCAACAAGGCTGAATATGATTAATCGGGCGAAAGAGCTGTCCTTTTATACGGTGTTTCGGATATTTGTCCTGGATTCCAGAGCTTATCAGAGCATAGAGAAGCAAAGGAAGCAGATTCGGGCGGATTTTATTGAAATACTGCCGGGGGTTATGCCGAAGATTATACAGAAGATTAATAAGCTGAGCGTTCAGCCTGTAATCGCCGGCGGCCTGATTACAGATAAGGAAGACGTCATTGACGCATTGAATGCCGGAGCAATTTCAGTTTCAACCACCAACCAGGACATATGGTATATGTAAGGAGGAAGCGCCGAAAGGCACCCCTCTATGCCCAAAAAACAGGGCGAAAAGGAGGAAGAGAGATGGGCAATACAAAGAGAAAGATTGCAGACGGGCTGCAGGAAATGCTTCATGCAAAGCCGCTGCGCAAAATCACCGTACAGGATATTATGGACTGCAAGAATATGAAACGGCAGAGCTTTTATTATCATTTTCAGGATATTTACGGTGTGATTGAGTGGCTTTACAATGAAGATTTTGTAAAACAGGTTGCATATGATGAGAATGAAACCTTTGAAGACTGGGTCAGCAAGGTGATAAGAATTATCAAAGAAAACCGATTCTTCTACCGGAAAGTTTTGGAGAACATCCGAAGAGAACGGCTGATGGAGGAATTGATTCCGGTGGTGGATGAACAGCTCAGAAAGCGGTTCTGGTCGGAGAAGCAGGGGAACTGCCTGGCAGAAAGCTTCATCGTCAAATCTGTCTGTCACTTCATGCTTGACTGTGTGGCAATGAAGAAGGGCCCCCAGGAGGAAGAAGTACTGGCGGCTGTGGAAAATATACGGGCGATGCTGCAGCATCCTTTTGGAAGCATTTTGGTGCTTCCTACAACAAAGTCCACGTTGACAGCCTGAGTTTTCGGCAGATGTACTGTGAAAATGGGGAACGCACAGTAAAAAATGAATAAATTGTACAAATAAGTATATGTGTCTAATGACAAAAACCAGGAAAAAAGATATAATAGTTTTATCAAGTTGAAACGGAGGAGGATTTTACAAATGGCAAAATATGTTATGGCGCTTGACGCCGGCACAACAAGCAACAGATGTATTCTTTTTAACGAAAAGGGTGAAATGTGCAGTGTAGCTCAGAAAGAGTTTACACAATATTTTCCAAAGCCAGGCTGGGTAGAACATGATGCCAACGAGATCTGGTCTACACAGTTGGGAGTTGCAGTAGAAGCAATGCAGAAGATCGGGGCTTCCGCAGATGACATTGCTGCAATCGGCATTACCAATCAGCGTGAAACCACGATTGTGTGGGATAAGAATACAGGCGAACCGGTTTATCATGCAATTGTGTGGCAGTGCCGCAGAACATCTGAATATTGCGACAGCCTGAAGGAGAAGGGCCTGGCAGATTCATTCCGTGATAAAACCGGTCTGGTAATTGACGCATATTTCTCAGGAACAAAGCTGAAATGGATTCTTGACAATGTAGAAGGCGTTAGAGAACGTGCGGAAAGAGGAGAACTTCTCTTTGGTACCGTTGAGACATGGTTAATCTGGAAACTTACCAAGGGCGCGGCTCATGTCACAGATTATTCCAACGCTGCACGTACCATGCTGTTCAACATCAACGATCTGAAATGGGATGAGGATATCCTGAAAGAACTGAACATTCCGGCTAGCATGCTTCCGGAAGCAAAACCCTCAAGCTGCGTATACGGAACCGCAGATCCTTCCTTCTTCGGCGGCCCGATTCCGGTCAGCGGAGCAGCAGGCGATCAGCAGGCAGCATTGTTCGGTCAGACATGTTTCACCGCAGGCGAAGCAAAGAATACATATGGAACCGGATGCTTCTTATTGATGAACACCGGCGAGAAACCGGTATTTTCCAATAATGGTCTGGTAACCACAATCGCATGGGGAATCGACGGGAAAGTTAATTATGCATTAGAAGGATCAATCTTCGTAGCCGGCGCTGCAATCCAGTGGCTGCGTGATGAGATGAGAATCATCGACAGCGCTCCGGATTCCGAGTACATGGCTAAGAAAGTAAAAGACACCAACGGATGTTATGTAGTTCCTGCCTTTACAGGACTGGGCGCTCCTCACTGGGATCAGTATGCAAGAGGAACCATCGTAGGAATTACCCGCGGCGTGAACAAATATCACATCATCCGTGCAACCTTAGAGTCTCTGGCATTCCAGGTAAATGACGTTCTGCAGGCAATCAAAGCAGATTCCGGCATTGAATTAAGCTCTCTGAAGGTAGACGGAGGCGCAAGCGCCAACGACTTCCTGATGCAGACGCAGGCAGATATTATCAATGCTCCGGTAAACCGTCCGAGCTGCGTAGAGACAACCGCTATGGGCGCTGCTTATCTGGCAGGTCTTGCAGTTGGATACTGGGCAAGCAAAGAGGACGTTATCAAGAACTGGGCAATTGACCAGACCTTCAAGCCTCAGATTTCAGAAGAGGAAAGAGCGGAGAAAGTTACAGGATGGAATAAGGCTGTAAAATACTCCTATGGCTGGGCAAAAGAGGACTAGTAGACAAAAGTAGATTGAAGGCAGAAAGGGGAACGCGAAATGTTACCATATATAGCAGAATTTGTAGGAACTATGATGTTGATCATGTTAGGTGATGGCGTAGTTGCTAACGTAACTTTGAACAAATCAGGAATGAAGGGCGCAGGCTCTATCCAGATTACCATTGCCTGGGGTCTTGCAGTTATGATACCGGCATTTATTTTTGGCGCTGCATCCGGCGCAAGCTTTAATCCGGCTTTGACACTGGCGTTGGCAGCAGACGGAAGTTTCCCGTGGAGCCAGGTGCCTGGTTATATTGCAGCACAGTTTGCAGGCGCATTTGTAGGCGCGATTATCGTATGGCTTGCATTCAGAGAGCATTTTGAAGCAACCGATGACCCGGGAACCAAACTTGGCGTATTCTCCTGTGGGCCGTCTATTCCAAACCTTCCAATGAACATCCTTGCAGAAGCAGTTGCAACATTTGTTCTGGTATTTGCAATCAAGGGCCTTCCGGCAGAAGCTCCTGCAGGCGTAGGCAACCTGTTAGTATTCGGAATTATCGTATCCTGCGGTATGTCCTTCGGCGGATTAACCGGATATGCTATGAACCCGGCCCGTGACCTTGGACCCCGTCTGGCGCATACCATTCTTCCAATCAGCGGAAAAGGAGATTCTAACTGGGGATATGGAATTGTTACATTAGTTGGACCAGTGATTGGCGCTTTATTGGCAGTTGGTCTGTACTCAGTCATTCCATGGTAATTTCTTACACTGTGTGATGATAAATATGACATTGCGGAGATAGCAGAGAGGCAATGATTACATTCCCCGGACAGGGGAGTGTGATTGTTGCCTTTTGTATAACAGAAAAAAGAAAAGGATAGGTGAACAATATGTATGATGTAGTAATTATTGGTGCAGGCGTATCAGGAAGCGCTTCCGCAAGAGAGCTTTCCAGGTATAAACTGAATGTCTGCGTAGTGGAGAAGGAAGAAGACGTATGCTGCGGAACCTCCAAGGCAAACAGCGCAATTGTCCATGCGGGATTTGATGCAGAGGCCGGTTCTCTGATGGCGAAGCTGAACGTGGAAGGCAATCAGATGATGGAAGAGCTTTCCAAAGAACTGGATTTCCATTACAAAAATAACGGTTCTCTGGTGGTATGCCTGCACGAAGAAGAAAAGCCTAATTTACAGGAACTGTACGACAGAGGCATTAAGAACGGAGTGAAAGATCTGCGTATTATTGACAGGGACGAGTTGGTAAAATTAGAGCCTAATATCTCTGATGAAGCAGTGGCAGCTCTGTACGCGCCCACAGGAGGAATTGTATGTCCCTTCGGCATGAATATCGCTTTTGCTGAAAATGCGGCAACCAACGGCGTAGAGTTTAAGTTTGATACAGAAGTTACAGGGTTGGAGAAAAAAGACGGCAGTTGGGTTGTCAAAACAAATCAGGGTGAAATTGAGACCAGATATGTGGTAAATGCAGCAGGCGTTCATGCAGATAAGTTCCATAATATGGTAAGCGACAAGAAGCTTCATATCACACCGAGAAGAGGAGACTATTGTCTGTTAGACCGTTCAACAGAAGGATTTGTAACACATACGATTTTCCAGCTTCCAAGCAAGTTCGGAAAAGGCGTTCTGGTAACTCCTACCGTTCATGGAAATACACTGGTAGGGCCTACCGCAATTGATATTGAAAATAAAGAAGGCACCAATACCACACAGGAAGGTATTGACGAGTTAATTAATAAAGCAGGAACTACAGTGAAAGGGCTTCCCATCCGTCAGGTAATCACCTCTTTTGCAGGTCTGCGCGCCCATGAAGACGGCCATGAATTCTACATCGGCGAGCTGGAAGAAGCAAAAGGCTTTATCGACTGCGCAGGCATTGAATCTCCCGGATTAACCAGTGCGCCGGCAATCGGCAAAATGGTGGCGGAAATTGTCAAAGAACTGACCGGTGCAGAAGCGAACCCCGATTTCAACGGTTCCAGAAAAGGCATTTTAGATCCCAAGACCTTAAGCAACGAAGAGCGCGCAGCTTTGATCAAAGAGAATCCGGCTTACGGAAATATTATCTGCAGATGCGAGATGATTACCGAAGGCGAGATTATTGACGCAATCAAACGGCCTCTGGGCGCCAAATCCTTAGACGGCGTGAAACGCCGCACCAGAGCGGGAATGGGACGCTGCCAGTCAGGTTTCTGTTCTCCGAGAACCATTGAAATCCTTGCAAGGGAACACGGAGTAGATCCGGCAGAAATCACCAAAGCAGGCGGAAACTCCAAGATTATTGTAGGAATCAACAAGGATAGAATATAAATTGACGGGTAGTGCCAATTCAGGAGGGAAAGAACATGTTAAATTATGATATTGTAATAGTAGGCGGCGGCCCTGCAGGACTTGCAGCAGCCGTATCAGCAAAAAGAAGCGGAGTAGAATCTATCTTGGTGTTGGAAAGAGACAAGGAACTGGGCGGTATCCTGAATCAGTGCATTCACAATGGATTCGGGCTTCACACCTTCAAAGAAGAGCTGACCGGTCCGGAATATGCCGGAAGATTCATCGAACAGTTAGAAGAAGAGAAAATCGAATATAAGCTGAATACCATGGTTATGGACATTGCAGACAATAAAGTGGTAACCGCAATGAACCGGGAAGAGGGCATGTTTGAGATTCAGGCAAAAGCCATTGTCCTTGCAATGGGATGCAGAGAGCGTTCCAGAGGCGCGCTGAACATTCCCGGATACCGTCCCGCAGGTATCTACTCTGCAGGTACGGCACAGCGTCTGGTTAACATGGAGGGCTATATGCCCGGCCGTGAAGTTGTAATTCTTGGTTCCGGAGATATCGGACTGATTATGGCAAGAAGAATGACGTTAGAAGGCGCAAAGGTAAAAGTGGTAGCGGAGTTAATGCCTTATTCCGGCGGCTTAAAGAGAAATATTGTACAATGTCTGGACGACTATGGAATTCCTCTGAAATTAAGCCATACCGTAGTGGATATTGAAGGAAAAGAAAGAGTAGAGGCAATCACCATTGCAGAGGTAGGGCCGGACAGAAGGCCGGTACCAGGCACAGAGGAACGTTATACCTGCGATACACTGCTTCTGTCCTGCGGTTTGATTCCTGAAAACGAATTGTCCAGAAGCCTGGGCGTTGAAATGAGTCCTGTAACTTCAGGCCCGTTGGTAAATGAATGCCTGGAAACCAATGTGGAAGGCGTATTTGCCTGCGGCAACGTGCTCCATGTACACGATTTGGTGGACTTTGTTTCCGAGGAGGCTTCCGCTGCCGGAAAACATGCGGCAGAGTACGTATTAAACGGCGCAAAGCATCAGGAATCCAGTGCAAAGGATATTCCGATTGTTGCAGTAGAAGGCGCTCGTTACACTGTGCCTAAGAGCATCAATCCGGACAGAATGGATGAAAAACATACCGTTCGGTTCCGTGTAGGCGACGTATATAAGAACTGCTATGTATCCGTATATTTGAATGAAGAACGGATTATCCACAAAAAACGTCCGGTGGTAGCGCCTGGAGAGATGGAAGAAGTAGTATTGAAGAAAGAAGAACTGGCCGCATTTTCAAATCTGTCCCAGATTACTGTAAAAATTGAGGAGGCATAAATCTATGGAAACAAGAGAATTAATTTGTATCGGATGCCCCATGGGATGTCCGCTGAAAGTAGAAATGAACAATGATGAGGTAGTAAGCGTTAGCGGAAATACCTGTAAGCGCGGGGATGTATATGCCAGAAAAGAAGTAACCAATCCCACCAGAATCGTGACAAGCTCTGTCATTGTGGAAGGCGGAAGCCTTGCGGCTGTGTCTGTAAAGACCAAAGAAGATATTCCCAAAGGGAAGATCTTTGATATTATGAAAGATTTAAAAGGAGTAAAAGTTCAGGCGCCGGTACATATCGGAGATGTGATTGTCTCTGACGTGGCAGGCACAGGGGTAGATATTATCGCTACCAAGAACGTATTATAAGCCTATCCTAAATTTCATATAAAATTTTTATAACAACCAGCACCAATATCCCCCTGCGGCATACTATACAGCAGGGGGATATTATGCGTTTATGTGATTTAAAAGAAAAAGAGGTTATCAATGTCTGCAACTGTAAATGCCTGGGATTTGTGGTGGATTTGGACATCGATCCCTGCAACGGCTGCATCCTGGCGCTGATTATTCCGGGATGCGGAAGATTCTGGGGACTGTTCGGCAGGGAAAGCGAGCTTGTAATTCCCTGGAATCAGGTGGTAAAAATCGGGCCGGATATTATTCTGGTGGAAATTCCGGAGCCGAAGCCCCACAAATAACCTCTGAACTCAAAGAAAAAGGTTTGTCGGAAAATGAAATTCTGCGGCATATAGCTGTGATTGGCTCAAAAATCACGGCGTATATTGTGAGAATCCGTTTATGTTCCGGCAGCCTTTTTTCTTTTTCGGCCTGGAGCGTGTTTTTTTGCAGTGTTTGCAGGTGTTGTGCACCGACACAAAATGCAAAAAGGATTTTCATAAAATTTGAGGATGGAACACGATGTTAAAAAAAAG
Organism: Lachnospiraceae bacterium; assembly: GCA_910575555.1. GTDB lineage: Bacteria > Bacillota > Clostridia > Lachnospirales > Lachnospiraceae > Petralouisia. Next base: position 139,139 of record CAJTFX010000002.1, read on the forward strand.
ACAATTTAATATAATTACAGACAGAAAGAGTAAAGCATGTTTCAAACACGATCTAGGCCAGGAAAAGGAGAATCAACATGTCAGTGAAAGTAATGGGAATTGCGGCAGGCAGAAAGAACAGCAACAATGAAATACTGCTGAAAGAGGCGCTGATGTACTGTGAAGAGGCAGGCGCCGAGGTAACCATGATCAATTTAAAGGATTACAATATCCTGGACTGTACCGGCTGCACCTCCTGCACCATGGGGATGTCACAGGGAAAAAATACAGGCTGCGTACTGGATGAAAAGGACGATAAGAAAAAAATTATGGATGTGATGTTAGCGCAGGATGCAGTTATTTTTTCTGTGCCCACTTACGATTTGATGCCGGCAAGCGCGTATCTCACCTTTGCCCACAGAAGTTTAAGCTATGAGACGGCATTTTTAGAAACAATCGGCGCCATTGAACATAAAGACAGGGTTGCGGGGCTGATTGCAGTGGGCGGCTCCACCCGTTCCTGGCAGTCTATGGCATTGGAGGGACTGCAGGCAACCATGTTTACCACAGACCTGAAGGTGGTTGACATGATACTGGCAACCAGAGTTCCGGGACAGGCCCAATGTCTGTTGGATGATTCTCTGATTGCCCGTGCAAGGCAGCTTGGGGAACATATTATGACGGCGGTCAATACCCCGGTAAAAGAACGGAAATGGTTAGGAGAAGAAGATATGGGCTGGTGCCCCAACTGCCATTCCAATGCCCTGGTGTTGGGAGAACAGCAATGGGACGGGCTTTACTATCCCATTGAGTGCCAGGTTTGCGGCGCAGGGGGAACTTTGGAGCAGACAGAGGACGGAAAATGGAAATTTGTCATTCAAAAAGACGGCCTTCTAAAAGACAGGACTACCGTAGAAGGACGGGCAAAGCACCTGGAAGAGATTGCCCATACCCAGGGCGGCTTCTATTCCAATCCGGAAAACCGCAGAATTGTACAGGAAAAACTGGCAAAATACAAAGAAAAACAGTTTCAGACCATTTAATTACCAGAAAAAACAGGAGGTATCGCAATGAAAGAAATGAAGGCAGATGTGATTGTAGTGGCAGCAGGCTTATCCGGCCTTGCAGCAAGCATTGCGGCAGCAGAAAACGGAGCGCAGGTTTTGGTTTTTGAAAAGTCCAGCACCACAGGCGGGGCGGCAAATATGGGAATGGGGCCTTTGGGCGTAGGTTCCAGAATACAGAGGGAGCATATGATTTCTCTGACTCCGGGAGAAGCCTTCCGCAAACATATGTATTTTACCCATTACCGTGTGGACGCCCGTATGGTAAGAGATTATTATTTTAAGTCGGGAGATACCATTGACTGGCTGATGGATATGGGTGTGGAATTTGTAGGAGTGCAGCGTGCCTTCAGCGCGCCGGAGGATACCAGGGCCTATTCCGACGGAGAATTTACCTGGCATGTGTGCAAACCGGAAGGCGGCGGAGTTCCCGGTCCCCGCGCGGCCACTTCCATGACGAAAAAGATGACGGAGCATGCCGCAGAGCTGGGCGTGGAATTCCTGTTTGAGACGCCGGTTTCCAAGATTCTTATGGAGGATGGAAAGGCAGTAGGAGTTCTGGCAAAGACAAAAGACGGGGAAGAGATTGAAGCAAGAGCCAATTCTGTGATTATTGCAACTGGAGGCTTCGGGGACAATCCAAAGATGATCCAGGAAGAGACAGGCTATGAATTTGGAAAGACGATTTTTAACTTTGCAATCCCTGGAATGAAAGGGGACGGCCTGAAAATGGCATGGGAAGCAGGAGCAGGCAAAGAGCCCTGCAGTATGGAACTGATGTACCAGCTTCCGGATAATATGAACCATTTTATTTTAGACGGTGCATTTCGTCAGCCCTGTCTGTGGGTGAACCGGAATGGAGATCGGTTTATGCCGGAGGATCAGATTGGAAATACAACGTTTACCGGAAATGCCATTACAGCCCAGCCGGGAAGCATTGCGTTTTCCATATTTGACAGTAAACTTTTGAAAAAATATAAGAAAAAAGGGCCGGATATTGTTTCTCATGTACATCCCCATGATCTGTATGATCATTTTGATGAACAGTGGGAAAAAGATCTGGCAGAAGGCTACGAGCCTATTGCGCAGGCAGATACCATTGAGGAGCTGGCCGAAAAAGCCGGAATTGATGTGGAAGGGCTGACTGCCCAGATTGAAGAATACAATGAGATGTGCGACGCCGGATTTGATGAGATTTTTGAAAAAGACAGACGTTACATGCAGCCCATTGCTAAAGCGCCTTTCTATTGCTGCAGGCAGAACGTAGGGGCTTACGGTTCCTTAGGCGGCGTGAAGATCAACCATAAGACTCAGGTTCTTACCCAGGACGCCAAAGTGATTCCGGGCCTGTACTGTGTGGGAACAGACGCATGTAATATTTTTGGGGACAGTTATCCCTTTATCCTGTCCGGAAATACTATGGGATTCTGTTTAAACAGCGGACGTATTGCAGGAGAACAGGCTGCGGCAGAACTGGATGATTTTGAATATTAAATCCGGAATCCGAAGTTATGATTTTAATTTAATTCTAAGTCCAAAGCAGCAATTTGGAAGATTAAGGAATGGTAGCCGAAATGAACATTACAATTGACGGAAAAGTAATAGAAGCGAAAGAAGGGCAGAACATCCTGGAGGCTGCATTAGAAGGGGGAGTTTTCATCCCCCATCTCTGCAGCCATCCGGATTTGGAGGCAAAAGGCGGATGCCGGCTGTGCTCCGTGGAAATTGCAGGAGTGGAAAATGCCGTGCCTGCCTGTAAAACAGAAGTCAGAGAGGGCATGGAGATTACAGTAAACGGGCCGGAGTCGTCCAAAGTCAGGAAAATGGCCATGGAGCTGATTCTGGCCACCCATCCGGCCGATTGCACCGGATGCCCAAAATATGGAAAATGCGAGCTGCAGTCCATGTACCAGTATCTCGGCGTCAGCCCGGAAGGCTGGAGAAAGAAATCCAGAAGCGTGGCAAATGACGACAGCAATCCCCTGGTTTCCCATCTGTTTACCAGATGTGTGCGGTGCGGAAGATGCGTCCGCGTCTGCCAGGAGTTAAGAGGGGTGAAGGTACTGGATTATGTTCAGACGCCGGCGGGCGTACGGGCGGGCGTACCGGAGGGAAAATCGTTGGAGGAAGCAGGGTGCCGGTTCTGCGGCGCATGTATTGAAGTCTGCCCCACCGGTTCCATTATGGATCAGGTGAAAATTATGAAGGAAGAGCGTTCTTACGCAGAAAACATAGTGCCCTGCAGAAGCGCATGCCCGGCGCATATAGACATTCCCAGATATATCCGTTATATCAAAGACGGAGCCTTTGACAAGGCGGCGGCAGTGGTGCGGGAGAAAGTTCCGTTTCCTGAGACTCTGGGAAGCGTCTGCACCCATGCCTGCGAGGGAGAATGCAAGCGGGGAGAACTGAACGCGCCCATATCAATCTGCAAGCTGAAACGCTCTGCCGCCGTAAATGACAGCGGCGCATGGAAGCAGCGCGTCCGGAAGGATTCGGCCACAGGAAAGAAAGCAGCCGTGATCGGGGCAGGGCCGGCAGGACTGACAGCAGCCTGTTATCTGGCCAAAAAGGGCCATGCAGTGACGGTGTTTGAGAAAAATGAAAAGGCAGGGGGTCAGTGCCGCTATGGCATTCCGGCCTATCGTCTGCCGGATGAACTGCTGGACGGGGAAATTAATACCATGCTGGAAGCGGGCTTTGAACTGAAAACAGGAGTTTCTGTGGAAAGTCCCAGGGAACTTCTGGGCCAGGGATACGACGCTGTCCTGGTTTCCATTGGAACCCACCAGGGAACGAAACTTCCCATAGAAGGCAATGATTTGTCCGGAGTATATGTCAATGCAGATTTTCTGAAGCAGGCTAGACAAAAGACGCCCCTTCCGGTGGGAGAGAAAGTGATGGTGTTAGGCGGCGGAAATGTGGCCTACGACTGTGCCAGAACAGCAATTCGCCTGGGCGCAAAAGAGGTTCACATGGCATGTCTGGAAAGCGAAGCCCAGATGACTGCCACACCGGAAGAAATCGAGGAAGGGCGTCAGGAGGGCGTAATTCTCCATGCAGCCCATTCGTTCCTGCGGATTCTCGGAACGGACAAAGCAGAAGGGGTGGAAATTGGAAGGAAGCAGCCAGGTTATTGCCGTGGATCAGGTGATTTTTGCGGTAGGACAGAAGCCGGAGGGCACTGAGAAAATGGAGCTTGCCCTGACCCATGGGCCCTACATCCAGACAGATGAGCAGCTGCATACAAGCGTGGAAGGCATTTTTGCAGCCGGAGATGTTGTGACGGGAACAAAATCTGTGATTGAAGCAATTGCTGCAGGACGCAAAGCTGCAGAGCAGATGGACTTGTATCTGGGCGGCGACGGAGATATCAGCGAGAAACTTTTAGAGGAAGAAGAGATTTCTCCTTACCTGGGACAGATACCGGGATTTGCGGGCCGAAAACGGGTGGAACCGGAAGTGGCGGACCCGGCTGCAAGGGCAGGAGATTTTACCCTGGTGGAACAGCCCATGACCTGTGAACAGGCCCGGCAGGAGGCCGGCAGGTGTCTGCAGTGTGATTTGCGGCTTACGCTCTGCAGGCCGAAATTATGGAACGAGTATTAGGAGGTGCCTGTATGAGTATGCTGGATCAGGTAAATAATTTAAAAGACACCCAGTGCATTGTGGATATTCTGTGCAAAATGGTGTCCGAAAATGAATGTGTCAGGTGCGGAAAATGCGTGTTTGGATATGAGGGTGTCACGCAGCTTCAAATGATTCTGGAAGACATCACAGAGAAAAAAGGAAAGAGCACAGATATGGCGCAGCTGCAGGAGCTCTGCCAAATGATGAAAAGCCAGTCTCTTTGTGAGACAGGAGAAGAACTGGGCGCAGCCGTTCTTGCGGCAATTGACGCTTACCGGGCGGATTTTGAAGACCACATTGGGAAAAAAGGCTGCCGGGCCGGCGTCTGCAGAAAATTTATGACATATCATATTCTGGCAGAACAGTGCATCGGCTGCGGAGACTGCCTGGAGGCCTGCGAGGAAGAAGCCATTTTGGGAAAAGCAAAGTTTGTGCATGTGATTGAACAGAAGGAATGCATTCAGTGCGGAGCCTGCCTGGAAGCCTGCGGGGAGGACGCCGTTGTCCGGGCAGGGACGGTTAAGCCCAGATGCCCGAAGCGTCCCATTCCCTGCAAACGGCGGTAGGATTCTTCCCTTCCGGCTGCGTCCGGAAAGGTTCGGGGTTTGGACATTAATCGATCAGATGCAGATATTTCATAATCTTAACAGACAGGTTGTAATTCATATATTCTTCTCCTTCCGTAAAACTGCAGCCTGTAATCTGCCTGATTTTGCCCATGCGGTACAGCAGCGTATTTTTGTGGATATGCAGTGTGTCTGCAATGCTGCCGGGCTGGCCGGGGCGCTTTAGAAATTCGATGATAGTGTCCATAAAATCTGTGCCGTGCTCCTGGTCATAAAGATACAGCTTCATCAGGCCCGGCTGAATTAAAAACTGGATTCGGGGCTCTTCTTTTTCCAGAGTTTCCAGCATTTTGTATAGATAGTAATCGCTGAAATAATAAAATGAGGAAGCAGGAGACAGCTTGATCCCCAAAAGCACGGCGGACACTGCCTGCTGGTAAAAACAGGCGGTGTCTTCCAGATTTTGATAAAAATTACTGATGCCTGCTTTCAGCTGATTGGCGGCCAAATAGCTTTCTAACTGGTTCATTTCATAATCGCTGAGACGCTGGTTTAAGTTGCGGCTGATGAGAAACACAATGGTATTTTCGTATATTACATAAATACTCCCGGATAAGATAAGCCTCATCCGCTCCAGAATGACCTCCATTTTTAAATCGGAGGTACTGTATCCCACAGTGGGAATTGCAATAATATAAAAAGAGTCCTTCAGACTGTATCCCATGGCTTTTAAGCGTTCCCGGATGTGGTTGGTATTTTTTTTCGGGTGTTTGATTAAATCAATCAAAAAATAAGAATACATCACGCCTTTGTTCTGCCGGAATGAGGAGTCTTTCTGCAGCTCCATGGAAATCAGCTTGCTGAACCGGTGAAAAAATTCTTTGTCAAAATCATAAAAAGCGTGTTCCGATTCCAGCATCATCGCATGTCCGACACAGACGCCCTGGATTTCCACTGCGTCAATCAGCGTTCCCTTCTCCACCAATTGGTTGAAATGATAATAGGCATGGTTTGCCTGCTGCACTTTTTCATCCAGATTATTTCTGGAAATATACTGGATGCCTGTTTCGCTGATATATCCGGTGGCGCTTTCCTCCTGAAAGAAAATATTGTCAGGCACAATACCGTCAGACATGGCCAGGTATTTGTACTGCAAATCAACAACATATATGGGGTTTCCGAAGATATCGGTGGCTGTGTCAATCAGATATTGAAGCCCGTTGCCGGAAAACAGCGCGTTTACCAGAAGATGCATGCCGGCGGTAATCTGCTGGATTTCAGTCAGGCATTCTAAGATAAAGTTCAGGAAATCTCCCTGGGAAATTTCAGAATCAAACACTGCAATCTGGAAGGCGCTCTCTTCATACCGGCAAAAATCTGCGGACTGCTCCAGACAAAACAGGATGATGGGGATTTCCAGTTCAGGCTCGGGAAGCAGATGGGCGGGAGCCAGATATAAAGTGGACGGCGAATAAATCTGGTTTTGGCCTGTCAGGATACGCGCATGAATCAAATCAGGATTCAGCCGGCGGTTTCCGTAAATGTCGGCCCGGTATCCCTGTTCTTCTAATTTGCTGAACAGCTGTATATATTCCATTATAAAATGTTCCTTTCGCTTTCGTGTTGTTCTTTTATTATATCTCAAAAAGCTTTGTGCGTGCACACGAAAAATGAAACCGTCAAAGGAAAAGATTGGATGCGGGCACGATGAATCAAAACGGAAAATTCACTATACTGAATGATATCAAACGAGAGGAAAGGAAGAGAAAATTATGGGTACTTTGGGAAAGTATGGAAGAAGCGTGTCGATTATCGGCGTGGGCTGCACTCCGTTTATGTACACGGTAGATCATCCGGAGACGGACGGGCTGACTGAGGGTGAAATGTTTGGCTATGCGGCGCTGAAAGCAATGGAAGACGCCGGCGTGAATCCCAGAGATGTGGATTTTTATTTTCACGGGGAAGCAAGTCCCCTGAACGGTTCTAACTATCTGACGCCGAATGTGCAGATTGCCAACTGGTTCGGAATGAAAGGAAAGGGTTCCATCCATCATTCCGAAGCGTGCTGCACCGGATATCTTGCCATTGAACAGGCAGTGAACGCCGTGGCTTCTGGAAAATATAACTGCGTCCTTACCGGAGCAGTGGAATTCGGCGACAGCACGCCTTCACCTGCCGACAATGTGGAGTCTCCGAAACATCCCTATAAAAGAGATAAGATGACCATGGATAAGTTCTTAAAGACCACCTCATGGCTGTATGACCGCGCCTATACCAGAAGCTTGATGGCGGGCCAGGAATTGATCTATGACGATGCGGCGGAGTGGTATGTCAGGACCAGAGGCATTACGTCAGAGCAGATGAACCAGACCCTGAACTGGATGTGCATCAACAACCGGAGAAATGCTTCCGTCAATCCTTTGGCCATTGAGAGAAAGACTTATGAAGCTCTTGCCGGGGAAGCGGGCATGACGCTGGAAGAATACATGAATTCTCCCTACAATCCCAGAATGGGAGATTTCCTCAGGGCCGGCGGCATTGAGCTGAAATGCGACGGAGCTGCCGCAGCCATTGTGTGCGCAACGGAAAAAATTCCTGAGATTGCAAAGAATCTGAAACATAAACCCATCGAAGTGCTGGGCATCGGAAGCGCAGCCTGCGAGGCTACCACGCCCCATTTCGAAGTGCGGGCCACAGAAGAAGCGGTGCGGCAGGTCTATGAACTGACCGGATTGTCAGGAGAAGATCTGGATTTATTTTATGCCAATGATTTTATTATTACATCCCATCTGGTATCTGCGGAAATTGCCGGTTACCTTCCTTACGGAGAAGGATGGAAATATATCTGTGACGGGCGCACTGCCTGGGATGGGGACAAGCCCATCAACACCAACGGCGGCCGGACCTCCTTTGGGCACGCCCACGCGGCTTCCGGTCTTGCAGATGTATACGAAGCATGCAAGCAGATGTGGGGCGAGTGCAAAGAGCGCCAGGTGAAACAGATGCCCAAAACAGCAATGCTTAGAGGATACGGCGGAGCACAGAATGTTGCTGCAATTGTAATTCGTACATTAGAAGGATAGGAGGCGCTTTCATGAGCATTCAATTAGAAAAAGTAGTCCAGAAATTTTATGAGGGATTGGAAGAGGGGAAATTTATGGGCCGGAAATGCCCCCAATGCAGCAATGTGGAATTTCCTCCGGTATATGCCTGCAATGCCTGCGGCAATTATGAAACGGAATGGTATGAGATCAGCGGAAAAGCAAAGCTTCATTCCATCGTTCTTCCGGCTGCCCTTTCTTCCAAGCCGGAATATAAAAAGTTAGGCAAATACGCCTACGGCGAAGTGGAACTGGAAGAAGGAACAAGGCTGAACGCCGTTGTCCGTGGCATCAGCAAGAAAAACAGGACGGAGCTGTCTCAAAAACTTCCACTGAACTGCCATGCCGCTGTGTTTGAACGGGAAGGCGGTTTTAAGACAGTGGTGTTCGAGCTTGACGAAGAATCATAATGACAACAGAGATTTTCCGGTAAAAAGCGGAAAATATAAGAGTGTTTTGCAGGCAGCGGTTTGCTATATTGTACTTACACCGTTGTTCTGTGAATCTGAAACAGCTTATAAATAAATCTTATAAGAAAGAGAGAGAGGAAAATGGACAGAAAAGAATTGGAAACACAGGTACTCAATATGGTGGCAGCATCTTATAAACAGGAGGCGGCGAACCTTTCCATGGAAACGTTATTTAAAGAGGATCTGGGCGGTGCGTCCGTACAGATGGTGGCTCTTGTGGCAGAGATTGAAAATGAACTGGATGTGGAGCTGATGTTAGCAGACGCAAGCGGATGCGCCACCATCGGCGATTTGGTAAATCTGATTGAAGAAGAGATGTAAGGGATAAAAAGGGCGCCCCAAATGAAAATCTGGCAGGCCAGAGGAAAGGAGAACTACGGAAAATGGGAGTATTGGATGAAATTTACCGAAAAGCCAAAGAAAATCCCCAAAAGGTGGCGTTCCCGGAAGCCATGAATGAAAAGATGATGCAGGCTGCCTATGAGACAGGAAAAGAAGGTTATATTATCCCTGTTCTTGTGGGAATTGGCAGCGAGCTCCGAGCGGCAGTCCGGGAAAGAGGCTACGAGGAACATGTGTTTGAGATTGTGGATATCAATGAGGAAGCATACAAGAAAAAGCTGATCGAGCAGTATGTGGCCCTTCCCCAGACGATTTTGAAGGAAAAGGCTTTAAACCGGAGGATGCAGAATCCCTTGTATTATGCCATGGTCATGCAGGCCGTGGAGGAAGCGGACGTAACCTTTGCAGGCATAGACAATACCACCGGGGACGTGCTTTTGGCAGGGCAGATGATTATAGGGTTAAAAGAGGGAATCAGCACAGTTTCCAGTATTGGCCTGTGCGATATCCCGGGCTTTGCGGGAAGCGAAGGAACCCTTCTTGCAGTGGGAGACAGCGCCGTGTGCACCAATCCCGATGCAAAGCAGCTGGCAGATATTGCGATTTCCGCCTGCGATACCGTGAAAGCTTTGCTGGACTGGGAGCCCCGGTGCGCCATGGTCAGCTATTCCACCCTGGGAAGCGGCCAGGGAGAACTGATTGATAAAGTAGTTCAGGCATTGGAGATTGCAAACGGGCAGCGGCCGGATTTGGCCATCGACGGCGAATTCCAGTTTGACGCCGCAATTTCGCCGGCGGTTGCTGAGAAAAAAGTAAAACGGGAAAGCAAGGTGGCAGGCAGAGCCAATATTGTGATCTGGCCGGATTTGAACGTGGGCAATGTGGGCGTGAAGCTGATTCAGCAGTTTGGACATGCCGACGCGTACGGCCCTATGCTTCAGGGCTTCAACAAGGTGGTGTGCGACTGCTCCAGAGGGGCTCCCGTTTCTGAAATCAAAGGCAATATTGTAATCAGCGCTGTACGGGCGGCAGGAGGATGAAAAGAAATGGAACAGTACAAGGTTTTGGCAATTAACCCCGGCTCTACTTCTACGAAAATTGCTTTATTTGAGGAGGAAACATGCATTTATACAAAAAATGTTTCCCATGACGCCGGAGAACTTGCAAAGTATCAGACAATTCCCGATCAGCTTCCATACCGAAGGGATATGATACTGAAGCTTCTGAAAGAAGCAGGGATTTCCCTGGAAGATGTGGATGTGTTTGTGGGAAGAGGCGGCGGCCTTCTTGCCATGGAAGGTGGAACTTACAGAGTATCGGAACTGATGTTGGAGCATGCCAGGACATGCGCCAACGGCGTAATTCATCCGGCTGCGCTGGGCTCTCAGCTTGCCAATGAATTTGCCGTGCAGTACAAAAAACAGGCCATGGTGGTGAATCCGCCGGATGTGGATGAACTGCAGGATCTGGCAAGGATGACCGGTATTCAGGGCGTAAACCGGATCATTCATTTACATGCGCTGAATTTGAAGGAAACAGCCATCCGGCACAGCAAAAATGTGCTGAACAGGGATTACGAAAGCTGCAATTACGTGGTATGCCACATTGGAGGAGGAATTTCCATCTCAGCCCACCGTCAGGGACGGATGGTGGACGGCTATGACATCGTAGGGGGCGAAGGCCCGATGGCTCCCACCAGATGCGGCAGCATTTCCGTGGCGGATCTTTTGGAATATATGGAGAAAAATCAGCTGAGCGCGGCAGAAGTGAAGAAACTGTGCACCAGAACCGGCGGTTTTGTCAGCCATGCGGGGATATCCGATGCGGTGGAGCTGACCAACCGGGCGAAAAACGGTGATCCCTACGCAGAAATGCTGTGGAACGCCATGATTTACCAGATTGTAAAATGCATCGGCGCCATGGCGGCGGTTCTCCATGGAAAAGTGGACGGAATACTTCTTGGCGGCGGCATGGTGCACAGTGATGATTTGGTGCGGCAGATTACTGAAAGCTGTTCTTTCCTGGCGCCGGTGACAGCCTACCCGGGAGAATTTGAAATGGAAGCAATGGCAGCCGGGGCAATCCGTGTGTTAAAGGGAGAAGAAACGTTAAAAGAATACACCGGAAAACCCGTATGGAGCGGTTTTGAATGGCAGCCAGTTCCTTAATTTCAGAATCACTGCATCAGTGAAAGGAATACAGGGCGTATGGAGAAAAAACAACAGAAAATAAATATGCTGACTCTGGCGCTTGGCATTGCGGCCCTGCCGCCCATCTGGGCGGTGGCGGCGCCTTATCTGGGCGTGGATGTGGGGGCAGTGGCTTTGATATGCGCCGGTCTTTATGTGGCAAACGGAAATAAAAGAAAGGACGCCCTTAAGATTACCGCAGGTTTTCTTGCCGGCGATGTGTGGGCGGCGCTTGCCGTCTGTGTGATGGAGACGCTGCCGTTAAACCCCAATCTGGAATTGTATCTGACCCTGTTTCTGATGGGCGGCCTTGCAGTTCTGCTGGGAGAAACCTTTCCGAATATATTTTATACTCCTGCCTGGCTCTGCGGGTGGGCCATCGGGCTTACCATTTTGGGGCCGCTGAAAATGTCAGAATTTGGGATGCTCCCCATACAAATCGGAGCTGCCATGGCAGTCGGCGTGTTTTATGTGGGCGTGGGAGTGGACGCTTTTCAGAAATTTTTAATTAAAAAAACAGAGAGGTAAGAAATAGGACTGCCCCATGAATGGAGTCTGATACAGAACAAAAACGGTGTTTGCAAAACATCCCGTCTGTATGGACCGTCCTGAATGGGGCAGTCCTTTCGCTGGAGCTTATGATTGCGATAACAAAAGTATTAGAGAATGTATATGTGTTAAAGGACCGGGCAGGCTGCTGTGCAAATCTGGTGGTGGGAAAAGAGAAGGCTCTTTTGTTTGACACCGGTTCCGGAATTGACAATTTGAGAGAAACCCTTGAGAGCATTACAGAACTTCCCCTTCTGGTGCTGAACAGCCATGGGCATTTTGATCATATCGGAGGAAACTGCCAGTTCGAGCGCGTATATCTTCCGAAACAGGATTTTTCCATTCTGGAAAGTTACGATACGGAGACTTTGAACCGTTGGCTCAGGGAACTGACCAGGGACAGCCTCTGGCCTTTTCTGGCGTCTCCCAGGGAATGGAAATGCATTCGTCCCCTGGAATTTGACAGCTTTGACCTGGGTCAGATGGCCTGCAGGATTATTCCCTTAAAGGGACATACGGCAGGTTCTGTTGGGATATGGATTCCGTCTTTGAAGCTGCTTTTGTCAGGAGACGCCTTAACCCCGGTGATGTGCCTGAACTTTCAGAATCATTTATCAGCAAAAATTCAGTACGAAACCTTAAAGCAGATTCAGAATCTGGAGTTTGACTGGTATTTAACCTCCCATCACGAGACGCTGTTTGAAAAATCCCTGACAAAACGGATGATGAAATGTATAGAAAACAGTGCGGGGAAGAAATTTCAGTTTTACCAGTATCCTCAGCCGCCCTATGCCAAAGGATGGATTTACCTGGATTCTCTGGGGGAGGAGCCAGTGGCTCTGATTCTGTCAGAAGAGGAAAAAAGGACGGCTCAAACAATGAATGTTTTAGATAAGGAGAGAACAGATGGGAACACAGAACAGTAAAATCAATTTGACAAAAAGGCGCTGGCTGGTGCTTCTGGCAAGCTGCCTGATTAATTTATGTATCGGCGCGCTGTATGCCTGGAGCGTATTTGCTGCTCCCATGGCGGCGCATCTTTCTGAAATCCTGGGAAAAGAATTAACAGCCGCGGATTTGTCCGTGGTGTTTTCCGTGGGAAACGGCCTGGGATTTATCACCATGATAGGCGGCGGGTTTCTGAATCAGAAAATCGGGCCCAGATGGGTGATATTTGCCGGCGGAATTTTATTTGGCGCTGGCTTTGTGATCTGCGGCTTTGCATCGGATATTCCCATGCTTGTAACAGGATACGGCCTGTTCAGCGGCCTTGCCATGGGGCTTGCATACGGCTGTACCATCAGCAATTCCGTGAAATTTTTTCCGGATAAAGCGGGGCTTGTGGGCGGAATTGCAACAGCGTCCTATGGAATATCTTCCGTTTTAGTGCCTCCTGTGGCAAACGCCCTGATTGACAGAGTGGGCGTAAGCAGAGCGTTTGTCTTAATGGGCATTGTCATTATCGTTACGGTAGGCATTTTTTTCCAGATGATCCTGAAATGTCCCGACGGGTTTGCGCCGGAGGGATGGACGCCTCCGGCCGCCCAGACAGAAAGCAAAAAAGCAGAGTCAGAGGAGAATAAAAACTGGAAGGAAATGATGAAAATGCCTGTTTTTTATCTTATGATTGTGATGCTGTTTTTCGGGGCTGTTCTGGGGATGATGGCTATTTCACAGGCCTCCAACATTGCCCAGGATATGATTGGGATGACGCCGGCTGCCGCTGCAATTGTAGTTTCTGTACTGGCTCTGTTCAATACATTTGGACGGATTCTGGCAGGAATGATTTCGGATCGGTTGGGCTGTATCCAGACATTGCGGGCAGTGTTTGGGGCAGCGATTCTGGCCATGGGAATTCTCTATCTGAGCGGAAACGGCTCTGCCGTGTTATTTTATGTGGGGATTTGTCTGGCGGGCGTCTGTTTCGGAGCTTTTATGGGAGTGTATCCGAGTTTTACGGCGGAGCGGTTCGGTGCGAAATACTCCAGCGTCAATTATGGGATTATGTTTATCGGCTTTAACTTAGCCGGACTGCTGGGGCCGATGATTGTAAGCAGGGTGTTTCAGCAGACAGGCGGTTACAGAGGCGCCTTTCTGGTGGCTCTGGGTTTTGCCGTTTTTGGCCTGCTCCTGTCTGTTCTGATCCGGGCCCGGGAGCTTCAGCGGGCATAAAATGTGGTTGACAATAAAAAAAAAGCAAGATATACTGAAAGAAATCAGAGCGTTTTCAAATGCGCTTGGAGTTGCAGCAGATAAAATCGGGGAGGGATATCATGAAATGTCCATATTGCAGCAGTGACAATACACGGGTGATAGATTCCAGGCCCGCGGACGACAATTATTCGATCCGCAGGAGACGGCTCTGCGATGATTGCGGGAAGCGTTTTACCACCTATGAGAAAGTGGAGACGATTCCTTTAATTGTGATAAAGAAGGATAACAACCGGGAACAATACGATCGGGCGAAAATAGAAGCGGGCATTCTCCGGGCCTGCCATAAGCGTCCGGTATCCGCAGACAGAATCAGCCAGCTGGTGGACACGCTGGAGGTGGACATTTTCAACAGAGAGGAAAAGGAAGTTTCCAGTTCCGAGATAGGGGAAATCGTAATGAACCGGCTGCAGGAGCTTGATCCGGTGGCATATGTCAGATTTGCGTCCGTATACCGTGAATTTAAGGACGTCAATACCTTTATGGATGAATTGAAGAAGATTTTGGACCAGTAAGCGGAACAAAAGGAAAGCTTATGTCACAGGAGAATACACAGTATGTTAGCAAAATTTTATCCCAATGAATATTTGGATTCCGCATATCAGATAGAATATGAGCGTTTGTTTCGGGAAGGATATCGGGGAATTATTTTTGATGTGGACAATACTCTGGTGCCCCACGGCGCTCCGGCAGACGAGGCGGCAAAGAAGCTGTTTGCCCGGTTAAAGAAGCTGGGGTATCAGTGCTGTCTGCTGTCAAACAATAAGGAGCCCCGGGTGAAGATGTTTAACGATCAGGTACAGGTGCAGTATATTTTCAAGGCGGGAAAGCCGAAGGTTTCCGGCTATGAACGGGCCATGGAGCTGATGGGGACGGATAAGAGCAATACATTGTTTGTGGGAGATCAGATTTTTACAGATGTATACGGAGCCAACCGGGCAGGCATCCGCACCGTTTTAACAAAACCCATCCATCCAAAAGAAGAAATTCAGATTGTATTAAAACGGTATCTGGAAAGAATTGTACTGTTTTTTTATCATAGAAAACACCGGGCAGGCATGAAAGGAGAAGCGAAATGAAGATTGCAATTGGAAACGACCATTCCGCTGTGGATATGAAAAAAGAAATAACAGCCTTTGTGGAAGGACTGGGACATGAGACGGTCAATTTCGGAACAGACAGCACGGAAAGCTGCGATTATCCCATTTACGGCGAGAAAGTGGGAAGAGCTGTGGCGGCAGGGGAGGCGGACTGCGGAATTCTGATTTGCGGAACAGGAGTGGGAATTTCCCTGGCGGCCAACAAGGTTAAGGGGATTCGCTGCGGCGTGTGCTCCGACACCACCACCGCTCATTTAATCAGGGAGCATAACCATGCGAATATCATAGCGTTCGGCGCCAGAATTGTAGGGGTTGAGAAGGCAAAGGACATTGTGAAGGCTTATCTGGAAGCAGAACCTATGGAGGGACGGCATCAGGCGAGAGTTCAGATGATTTCTAAAATAGAAGAACAGTAAAAAAAGGTTGAAAAATTTGCCATTATAGTATAGAATGTAGAAAGCGTATGGGCGGATTGCGTCCAAATGTAGTTTAAGGAGGAAAATCCAATGATTTCAGCAGGAGATTTTAGAAATGGTATTACGATTGAATTAGAGAATAATATTTATCAGATTATTGAATTTCAGCATGTAAAACCGGGGAAAGGCGCAGCCTTTGTCAGAACAAAGTTAAAGAATATCAAGAGCGGCGGCGTGGTGGAGAAAACATTCCGCCCCACAGAGAAGTGCCCCCAGGCCCGTATCGACAGAGCGGACATGCAGTACTTATATTCTGACGGAGATCTGTTCCACTTTATGGATGTTGAGTCTTATGAGCAGATTGCCCTGGATTCTGCAGCCATCGGAGACGCATTGAAATTTGTCAAAGAGAATGAAATGGTGAAAATGTGTTCTCACAACGGCAGCGTGTTTGCAGTGGAGCCGCCTCTGTTCGTCGAATTAAAAATTACCGAGACAGAGCCGGGCTTTAAAGGCGATACCGCAACCGGCGCAACTAAGCCTGCAGTGGTGGAAACCGGCGCAACCGTATACGTTCCGCTGTTTGTAGAGCAGGAGGACGTGATTAAGATCGACACCAGAACCGGAGAATATCTCTCCAGAGTTTAGTTGACCTGATGGTCAGACAAATTTTTGCAAAGCAAAAGCCGGAATGACGTTATTTGGAAAAAGCCTGAATGGAAAGGGCATATTCCGAAGGCGTCATTCCGGTTATTTTTTTAAATTGCCGGGAAAAATAGTGAATGGAATTATACCCCAGAAAGTCAGCAATCTGAGTAAAATTCATGTTTTTTTCCCGAATCAGTTCTTTCGCCCGGGTGATTTTCATCCGGGTAAAATATTCGATAATGCCGCCGCCGCATTTACTGCGGAACAGGTTTTGAAGCTGTGAGACGCCGATTAAGTTATCATGGCAGATTTGTTCCAGGGTAAGAGTCTCGGTTAGCCGGTTTTCCATATAAGTCAGAATATGCCGGAAGGTTTCATCGTCCCGTTTTAATTTTACAGACTTGTCCAGACGGGTGTCTGCCGGGGGCTGACAGCTTTTCCGGTACAGGGAAATAAGAAAATGCTCTAAAGAGAGCTGTATCATCTGTTCAGAACCGGGGCGCCGGTCCGGATTGCAGGAAAGCTGCCGGGTGTAGGGATTGTCTAAGGGAGTCAGAAACGCGTCGCCGGCTTCTGCCAGGACGGCCGCCAGGAGATGACGCTCCGTTTCCCCCAGAGGAAGGATTTTATCTTCAAAAAAAGAGATGGCAGGGGAATGGCACACAAAAGAAACCACAACAAGATTGGGGGCAATTACGCCGTCGGTGGCCACGGAATGAAACTGTCCCGGTTTGTGAAAGATAATGCTGCCTTTTTTCAGCCTGTGGGTTGCCTGGTCTGCCGTAACCGTCACTTCTCCCTTGTCCACACAGAGAAATTCCCAGAAATCATGGGATTCCCCGTCGAATCTGAAATCCCTGCTGTACTCAAAATAATGGATGGTGACGATTTGCGGGATGTGGAATAATTTTGTCAGCGGATATTTGTAAAAGTCCATACGAACCTCCTTTCCGGCTGCCGAATATGCCTGAAAACAATGTTTCGGCGGATGGTTTCTGCAAATTCAGAGGGTGTTTTATTTTATAAAAGGGGGTGAATCCTATTGTTTATTTTAACATAATATCGTGCAAAAAAGTAAAAATATTGTGCAAATACAGAAAAATTTTTTTGTATTATTATGGTAACTACCAGAAGAAATTCAAAGAATCAGGAGGGTTTAATTATGAAGAAACCAACATTGGTAATTATGGCGGCAGGCATGGGAAGCCGATACGGCGGATTGAAGCAGATTGATCCGGTGGATGAGCAGGGTCATATTATTATGGATTTTTCGATTTACGATGCGGTGGAGGCCGGCTTTGAAAAAGTGGTCTTTATTATAAAGAAAGCCAACGAAGAAGTGTTTAAAGAGTGTATCGGCAACCGTGTTTCCCGGAAAATGCAGGTGGAATATGTATTTCAGGAATTGGAAAAACTTCCGGCAGGATATCAGGTTCCGGAAGGTCGGGAGAAGCCCTTTGGCACAGGCCATGCAATTTTGTGCTGCAAGGATGTGTTGGACGGCCCCTTTGCGGTAATTAATGCAGACGATTATTACGGAAAACATGCGTATAAGACAATTTACGATTATCTCACCAGCCATCAGGATGACGAAACATACCGTTATGCCATGGTGGGATATGATTTGAAAAATACTTTGACAGAGAATGGCCATGTGGCAAGAGGAGTCTGCGGGACAGACGCGGAGGGATATCTGACAGAAATCTGCGAACGCACCCATATTGAAAAGCGGGGCAGCCAGGCAGTGTATACAGAGGACGACGGCAAAACCTGGACGGAGATTTCCATGGACAGCACAGTTTCCATGAATATCTGGGGATTTTCCGAAAGTATTTTAAAGGAACTGGAACTGGGATTTGAGAAGTTTCTTGAAGAGGAACTGCCAGGTAATCCGCTGAAAGCAGAGTATTATCTGCCTATGGCAGTGGGAAGCCTGCTGCGGGAAGGAAAGGCAAGCGTACAGGTGCTCAGCTCCAGAGATCAGTGGTTTGGCGTTACTTACAAAGAGGATAAGGAAATGGTGGTCAATGCCATTGCGGAATTGAAGAAAAAGGGGTTATATCCGGAGGAATTTTAACAGAAAATGGAGGAGAAGGTAATGCAGGAACAGGCAAGAGAAGCAGTCAGTCATTTTGAACTGGAAGGAGTGACAGGGGAACCAAGGCCCTTTGGCAGCGGCCATATCAATGATACTTTTCTGGTGGAAGGGGAAAAAAGGTGCGTGCTGCAGCGGATGAACCGGACTATTTTTTCCAGTCCCGGGGAGGTTATGGAAAATATTGTGGGAGTGACAGAGTTTTTAAAAAAGAAAATTGCGGCAAACGGCGGAGACGTTATGCGGGAAACTCTGACAGTGATTCCCACCAGGGAAGGAAAATCTTTTTATCAGGATACCCAGGGCGAATGCTGGCGGATGTATTATCTGATTGAGGGCGCCTTAAGCTATGATCGGGTGGAGAGAGACGAGGATTTCTATGAGAGCGCGCTGGCTTTTGGAAACTTTCAGCAGCTTCTGGCTGACTATCCGGCAGAAACCCTTCACGAGACAATTCCAGGATTCCATGATACAAAAGCCAGGTATGAAGTATTTTTGAAAGCGGTGGAAGAGGATGTGTGCGGCAGGGCGAAGAATGCAGAGAAAGAAATCGAATTCTTCCGTTCCAGGAAAGAGGTTGCCTGCGTACTGGGCGATATGCTGAAAGCGGGAAAGCTGCCCCTTCGTGTTACCCACAATGATACCAAGCTGAATAATATTATGATAGACGAAGAAACCAGAAAGGGTATCTGCGTTATAGATTTGGATACGGTAATGCCGGGGCTGACGGCCCATGATTTCGGAGATGCCATCCGGTTCGGCGCCAGCACCGGGGAAGAGGATGAGCAGGATTTGTCTAAGGTGAGCTGCGACTTAGAGCTGTTTCGGATTTATACCCAGGGATTTTTAGAGGGCTGCAGGGGGAATCTCACCGATCTGGAAATTGCCATGCTTCCCATGGGGGCAAAAGTGATGACCTACGAAAACGGCATCCGTTTTCTGACAGATTACCTGAAAGGAGACGTTTATTTCAAAATCCACCGGGAAGGACACAATCTGGATCGGTGCCGCACCCAGATGAAGCTGGTGGCGGATATGGAAGAAAAATGGGAGCAGTTAGAAGAAATTGTCAGGGAACTCAGCGGAATTTGAAGCGGATGTGGGACAGTGTTTCAGATTTGCCGCCCTGTGCGGCCATGGAAAAGTCCAATTACGATTTTACTAAAATAATAGTAAAATAAATTTAGTATTTACTAAATTATGGAATTGTGATATACTTTCTCATAGGTCATGGGGAGGGAAAATCCCTGGCGGCTGGCATTACAGCGAACAATCGTAGTTCGATACACAGTCCGGCAGTTTTTGTCCGTATCCAAATATAAAACGTTCGCTCTAAGGTCAAACCAGTTTTCTGAAAATTACATGCAATTTTTGCACAATTGTGTGCAGACTATGGACAGGAGGGAATCATTATGGCAATTTTAGTAACAGGCGGAGCAGGCTATATCGGAAGCCATACCTGCATTGAGCTGATTCATGCAGGCTATGAAGTGGTAGTTGTGGACAATCTGGTTAATTCCAGTGAAGAAGCAGTCCGGAGAGTGGAGAAAATTACCGGAGCCAAAGTGCCTTTCTACCAGGTGGATATCCTGGATGCGCCGGCTTTGAGCCAGGTGTTTGAAAAAGAAAAAATTGACAGCGTTATTCATTTTGCAGGATTGAAAGCCGTAGGGGAATCTGTACAGAAGCCTCTGGAATATTATCATAATAATATTACCGGAACATTGATTTTGTGCGATGTGATGCGGAAACATGGAGTGAAAAATATTATTTTCTCCTCTTCTGCAACAGTTTACGGCGATCCGGCCGTCATTCCCATTACAGAGGAATGCCCGAAGGGTCAGATTACCAATCCTTACGGACAGACCAAGGGAATGTTAGAGCAGATTCTGACGGATTTCCATGTGGCGGACCCGGAGTGGAATGTGGTGCTGCTTCGCTACTTTAATCCCATTGGCGCCCATGAAAGCGGAATTATCGGAGAGGACCCCAAGGGAATTCCCAACAATCTGGTGCCCTACATTGCACAGGTGGCAGTGGGCAAGTTAAAATGCCTTGGCGTATTCGGCGACGATTACAATACGCCGGACGGCACAGGCGTGCGGGATTATATCCATGTGGTTGACCTGGCCAAAGGCCATGTGAAGGCATTGAAGAAGATTGAGGATAAGTCCGGGGTGAATATCTACAATCTGGGAACCGGAAACGGTTACAGCGTACTGGATGTGGTAAAGGCATATGAAAAAGCCTGCGGAAAACCCATTCCCTACGAAATCAAACCCAGAAGAGCCGGTGATATCGCCACCTGCTATTCCGACGCCTCCAAGGCAAAGAAGGAGCTGGGCTGGGAAGCTGAATTCGGCATTGACAGGATGTGCGAGGACTCCTGGAGATGGCAGAGCACAAATCCGGACGGATACCGCAGCTGATGTTTGCGGTATCCTGCAGACGCCTGCGCTGAGCTGGCAGAGAACGCCTGGTGTGTAAACAGATTGATTTGATTGTTTAAGTTTGGTAAAATTCCGTTTTTGCCAGGTTTTATAAAAATGATATAAACGTCATATAATAAAGCGTACAGTGTTGACATTGTGTACGCTTTATTATATGATGGAGGTGCAAAGGAGATGATAGATATGTTGATGGAACAGGCTACAGCTGTCAGAAAAAAATGGAGTGCGGTTTGCGATAGTGTTATTCATGAAAAACCTAAATTTATCAAGCGCACACGAGATAAAATGTGGTTTTCTAATTTGGAAACAATGTCTGATATTTTGCAGATTTATCAGTTTACAGCATTAAAATATATAGAAGATGATGGTTCTGTTACACTGTCTCTTAATGAAATTGATCTTATAGAAAACGGAAAAGATGAACAGGAAGTCCGTCTGAATATGGGGAAAGCTATATTTGAATATGCTCTGGATTATTATAATGAGTATGAAATGTATTCACATAGTCCAAACAGAAAGAAACATATCCCTTACATTTTTAAAGCATTGATTATTGACAATCCAGAACAGATAGGAGATATGATACAGTGCCAAGATGGAAAGAACTAAAGAGATTTTGTGATAGGGATGGATGGGAGCTATATAAAGATACAGATCATTATTTCTATCGGAAAATGAATGATGATGGTAATATCAAATTGACTAAGGTTTCAAAAGGTTCAGGAGAAATTCGTCCTCATATGTGGAGGGAAATATTAAATAAACAATTGCAAGTTACGCAAGAATTTTTTAATAGTAAAATATAAATGAAGAGCTGAAAAGCATTTGGAATAATGTATTGAAAATAAGAAAAATATAATCATCTCAAGAAGTAATTGATGGGGCTGTGGCATTAAGAAATAAATATACAAGATACAATATTTGTATGTTTACTTCTTAATGCGGCGGCCCCTTTTAAAAATCACAAAACCCTTCCTGCGGCCAGAATCTTGCTCCGCTTCTCCTGATACCGCTTTGCCGTCTCCTTTGTCTTAGGATCGCTGGCATATTTTTTCAAAGTTTCCTGATCCACCTTCAGCCGGAGATCCATGGTTTTCATCACATCTGAAATGTGCATGGTTTTCTGGAACCTGGCGTCGGTAAAGTCAATGCGCCGGTTATCCGAAAAGAGAATTACTACAGGCTGCGCATAATTCTTGTCATTTTCTTCAATGATAATACCTTTCTGCCCGTTGGAGAAGTCCACGCAGCATCCCCCCGGAAGGATATGGACACATTGGGTAAGGGCAGCCACAAAGGGGGCGGGATAGTAGTCCGGATGCTCCCGGAGAAAACGCACCGCCCGGATTTCAGAAACCGGCTCTTTGTCCAGATTCATGGAAGTCAGTTCATCAAACATGCTTGCCACATGAAGCACATGGGTGCCGTTTCGCCAGCGGATATTCTTTTGCAGGGGAATTTTGACATTGTGCTCTAGCCTTGTCATCTGCCCCACAAGCTGAAGCGTAAGCTCCGGCAGCTTATAATCGTTGTAATCCGGGTGAAGAAGCTGATAGCCCTTTTCCAGATAGCCCCTGACCAGACGCCGTTCATCCGGAGACAGCAGGGCGTCGCCTTTTTCCTGAATCTCATCGGGAACCAGTAAAAGGCCGATATCGTGAAGAAGGGCGGCGCATACGACGGCAAGCTGTTCTCCGTAAGAGTAGTGAAGCCTGTGCACCATCATGGCAGACAGAATCGCCGTGTTCAGGCTGTGTTTGTAAACATAATCGCCGTTGCTGCGCAGATTTTTGGCAAAATTAATCTTATGCTCCAGGGAACCAAAATCCCTCAGGATGGTCTGTGCCAGACTTGTCAGGTTCTGAGGGGCCATGTTGTTGGTAAGCAGGGCAAGATCGTCTTTCAGACGGAACGTGGAAACAGTGAGAAAACGCTCCAGTTCAATGTCCTCTTCGCTTAAAGGCGGCGCCGGTTCTGCCGGCTCTAAAATGTAAACGCCCCAGAGACCGAAATTTTCGATATTAGCAATTCCCTGGCGGGTCAGACGGGTCTCCCGTTCAAAAAGCATAACTCCCTTTTTATTGTAAATAGGCCGGGCGAGACGCATGCCGGGCTTTAAATGGTTGATTTTTACGTATTGCACGAAAACACCTCCGAATCCTGTTACGAACTGTAATTGTATTTTATATCGGATAAAATCAGCGATTGGCAAAGACTGTCAGGGGATAATTTCTGCATTGCTTTACAGACAACAGTGTGATAAAATTTTATCAGCAGTTTACAAAGGAGTGAAAATTGAGATACTGGAGGATGCCATGAAAAAAGCAGGAAGAATTCTGGCGTTGGTTTTCCTTTTGTGCTGTTTCTCCAATCTGG
Source organism: Lachnospiraceae bacterium (assembly GCA_910575555.1). GTDB lineage: Bacteria > Bacillota > Clostridia > Lachnospirales > Lachnospiraceae > Petralouisia. The sequence goes on from CAJTFX010000002.1 coordinate 162,325, forward strand.
CAGTTTTTGCAACCCAGGGGAAAATAGATAAAGTCCAGGAAGGAATCAAAGATTTAGAGCAGCAGAAAAAGGAAGCAAAAAGCCAGGCGGACAGCCTTTCTGACAAAGCGGGAGGGCTGGAAGGAGATTTGAAAGCGTTCAACAGCAGTCTGGAAGCGGCCGCCGCCAGGTTAAATGAAACAGAAGAGCAGCTAAACAGTACCAGAATCAGTCTGGAGGAGACCAGAGCTGCCCTGGAAGCGGCCAGGCTGAAAGAGCAGGAGCAGTATGAGGCCATGAAAAAGAGAATCCGGTTCATGTATGAAATGGACATGGAGGGAATGATAGAAGTGCTGCTGAGCGCAGAGAATTTTGCAGATTTTCTGAACAAAGGGGAATATATTGTAAATATTCACAATTACGATCGGAAAATGCTTGGAGAATACCGGGCTACGAAAGAGGAAATTGCAGGAAAAGAACAGGAGCTTGAAGGGCAGGAACAGCAGCTTGCAGATCTGCAGGCGCAGCAGGAAGAAAAGAAACAGGAACTGGCCGTATTGGTGGACAGCACTTCCGAGAAGCTGAGCGCTGCCAGAAAACAGCTTGCAGACGCCCAGGCTGACGTGGAGGCTTATGAAGCGGAGATTGAGCGGCAGAAAGCTTATGAAGCAGAACTGGAGGCCCAGAAAGCAGCCGAAGACGCAAAGAGACTGGAAGAGATCAAACGGCAGGAAGCGGAAATGAAACAGAAGCAGAAAGATTCGGCAGGAGGCGGGAAGATCGCCCCAAGCAGCGACGCTTCCGACATTGCGCTTCTGGCTGCTCTGATTCAGTGCGAGGCCGGTGGAGAAAGCTATGAAGGAAAACTGGCAGTGGGAAGCGTTGTGATGAACCGTGTGAGCAGCTCCCATTTTCCCAATTCAGTGGCGGGAGTCATCTATCAGAGCGGACAGTTTTCTCCGGTGGCAAGCGGGCGGTTTGCCTCCGTACTGGCAAAAGGAGCCAACCAGAGCTGTACCCAGGCGGCAGGCGAGGTGCTCGGCGGAAATATTACCATCGGCTGTCTGTATTTCAGGCGGAATGACGGTTCCATTCCAGGCGCCGTCATTGGCAATCATGTATTTTATTAATACATAGAAAAGACATGGCAGAATAAGGAAAGGCGGTTTTTGTGCAATATATACAAAGACTGCCTCTTTTTTTCGGGAAAAAGGCCGAAAAGAATGACAAGAATATAACAAAGATAGACAAAAAGGCAGCGGGATAGGGCAGGCAAGATAATTCTTGCAATTTACACGGAAATGTGCTAGGATACACTTATCGAGAGAAGAAAATACGGGAAAAACGGGAATCAGCAAAAGTACTTTGCGGGTCTGGCATCATGAAAAATGCCAACAGCCTGTTTTCCTTTTTTTGGCAAAAGATTGTTAAAAAAATAACATGGATTTTGGTGATTTTGTCAAAATATTTTCGCGATACACTATATTTAAAAAGGAGACGAAGAAAATGGCAAAGAAAGTTGTTTTGGCAGGCGCATGCCGTACCGCAATCGGAACTATGGGAGGGGCTTTAAGCACAACCCCGGCACCGGTATTGGGATCTATCGTTATCAAAGAAGCATTAAGCAGGGCAGGCGTTCCGGCAGATAAAGTTGACCATGTATACATGGGATGCGTTATTCAGGCAGGTTTGGGACAGAACGTAGCCCGTCAGGCATCCATCAATGCAGGTTTGCCAATCGAGACACCGGCAGTTACCGTTAACGTAGTCTGCGGTTCCGGTTTGAACTGTGTAAATATGGCTGCTCAGATGATCCAGGCAGGCGATGCTGATATCGTCGTAGCAGGCGGTATGGAAAATATGTCAATGGCTCCTTATGCAGCTATGCAGGGACGTTACGGATACAGAATGAACAATGCTGCTTTGGTAGACACCATGGTAAATGATGCATTGTGGGATGCATTCAATCAGTATCATATGGGAATTACCGCTGAAAACGTAGCAGAGCAGTGGGGACTGACCAGAGAGCAGTTAGACGAGTTTGCAGCATCTTCACAGCAGAAATGCGAGAAGGCAATCAATGACGGCAAGTTCAAAGATGAAATCGTTCCTGTAGAAGTAAAACAGAAAAAGAAAACAGTGATCGTAGATACAGACGAAGGTCCCCGTCCGGGAACAACTAAAGAAAGCATCTCCAAATTACGCCCGGCATTCAAACCGGATGGAATCGTGACTGCAGCAAACGCTTCCGGCATCAATGACGGCGCAGCGGCAGTAGTTGTTATGAGCGAAGAGAAAGCCAAAGAACTTGGCGTGAAGCCAATGGCAGCTTTTGTAGCAGGCGCTCTTGGCGGCGTAGATCCTTCCATCATGGGTGTAGGTCCGGTTGCTTCCACTAAGAAAGTATTCGAAAAGACAGGCTTAACCATTGACGATATGGATCTGGTAGAGGCAAACGAAGCATTTGCAGCTCAGTCTCTTGCAGTGGCTCATGACCTGAACTTTGATATGAGCAAAGTAAATGTAAACGGCGGCGCAATTGCACTTGGACATCCGGTAGGAGCCAGCGGATGCCGTATCCTTGTTACATTATTACATGAGATGCAGAGAAGCGGTGCGAAGAAAGGCCTTGCAACTCTGTGCATCGGCGGCGGTATGGGATGCTCCACCATCGTGGAAAGAGACTAAATCCTGCTGTTTCGGTTCTGCCTGAGGGCAGAAATGTTCATAGATTATGGAATCGGTATACTTTTGCTGATACCAGAAAATGAGAAAGCTAATATGGATACCGGAGTTCTGCTCCGGTATCCTGTAGAATAATTTAAGGAGGACTATCATGAAAGTTGGCGTTATTGGAGCAGGAACCATGGGTTCCGGAATTGCACAGGCATTTGCACAGACAGAAGGATATGAAGTATGCCTTTGCGATATTAATGACGAATTTGCTGCAAATGGCAAGAACAAAATTGCAAAAGGATTCGAGAAGAGAGTTGCAAAGGGCAAAATGGATCAGGCAAAAGCAGATGCAATCCTTGCAAAAATCACTACAGGAACGAAGGAAATCTGCGGTGACTGCGATTTAATCGTAGAAGCAGCATTGGAAGTAATGGATATTAAAAAGCAGACATTCAAAGAACTGCAGGAGATCGTAAAGAAAGACTGCATGTTTGCAACCAACACTTCTTCTCTTTCCATCACAGAGATTGGCGCAGGACTTGACAGACCGGTCATCGGTATGCATTTCTTTAACCCGGCTCCTGTTATGAAGCTGATTGAGGTTATCAAAGGTGAGAACACACTGGACGAAATGAAAGACAAAATCGTTAAAATCTCCGAAGAAATCGGCAAAACTCCGGTTGAAGTAAATGAAGCTGCAGGATTTGTAGTAAACAGAATCTTAATTCCTATGATCAATGAAGCAGTTGGCATCTATGCAGACGGCGTTGCTTCTGTAGAAGGCATTGACACTGCTATGAAGCTGGGTGCAAATCATCCGATGGGACCTCTGGCTTTAGGAGATTTGGTTGGACTTGATATCTGCCTTGCAATTATGAACGTTTTGTATGATGAGACAGGAGATCCCAAATACCGTCCGCATCCATTGTTAAAGAAAATGGTTCGTGCAGGTAAGCTGGGACAGAAAACCGGTATCGGTTTCTATGATTACAGCAAATAATACATATTGACAAAGGCACAGCCTCAGCAGGCTTTGGCCTGCACTGTATTGAATGTGAGGAGCTGCCGCATTGGATTCGTCTGAATGCGGCAGTCCCATTCCATAAAATAAAAGAAAGTTTGGAGGAAAAGTATCATGGATTTTTCTTTAGATAAAAAACATGAAATGGCGAGAACTCTGTTCAGAGAGTTTGCTGAAAATGAAGTAAAGCCTCTTGCTCAGGAAGTTGACGAGACAGAAAAATTCCCAAGAGGAACCGTAGAAAAAATGCAGAAAATAGGATTCATGGGTATTCCAATTCCCAAGGAATACGGCGGACAGGGATGCGATCCTCTTACCTACATTATGTGCGTAGAGGAATTATCCAAGGTTTGCGGCACTACAGGCGTTATCGTATCTGCTCATACCTCCCTTTGCTGCGATCCTATTATGACATACGGCAACGAAGAGCAGAAGCAGAAATATCTTGCGCCTCTTGCAAAAGGTGAGAAGTTAGGCGCATTTGCCCTGACAGAGCCGGGTGCAGGCACCGACGCACAGGGATGCCAGACCAAAGCGGTATTAGACGGCGACGAATGGGTATTAAACGGCTCCAAATGCTTTATCACCAACGGCAAAGAGGCTGATATCTATATCGTAATCGCTATCACAAGCGTAGTGGAGGACAGGAGAGGAAGAAAGAAAAAGAACTTCTCCACCTTTATCGTAGAAAAAGGAACTCCGGGCTTCTCCTTCGGAACCAAGGAAAAGAAAATGGGTATCCGCGGATCTGCTACATATGAATTGATTTTTGAAGACTGCAGAATCCCCAAAGAGAATCTGCTGGGGCCGGAAGGCAAAGGATTCCCAATTGCAATGCATACATTGGACGGCGGACGTATCGGTATCGCAGCTCAGGCTCTTGGTATTGCAGAGGGCGCACTGGAAGCAACCGTTGCTTACACCAAAGAAAGAAAACAGTTCGGACGCTCTATCGCTGCACAGCAGAATACCCAGTTCCAGCTGGCAGATATGGCAGCTAAGATTGAAGCAGCGCAGCTTCTGGTTTACAAAGCAGCTATGGCAAAAGCAACTCAGAAGGTTTACTCTGTAGAAGCGGCAAAGGCAAAATTATTTGCAGCAGAGGTTGCTATGGACGTAACCACAAGATGCGTTCAGCTCTTCGGCGGATACGGATATATCAGAGAATATGATGTAGAGCGTATGATGCGTGACGCTAAGATCACAGAGATTTATGAAGGAACTTCTGAGGTTCAGCGTATGGTTATTTCCGGCGCATTGCTGAAATAAAGTATCATTCAGCTGTGTTGAGTGACAAAAGAAATGGCCGTCCATCGGATGAAAGCCAAAGATTATAAATCTCAATATGCCGTGGCAGGCAAGACGGCCGTCCCTGTGAAGGAAGCCGGGAACTTTGCCGCAAAAATAAAACATAAGGAGTGAATTACCGTGAAAATCGTTGTATGTATAAAACAGGTGCCAGATACCAAAGGCGGAGTAAAATTCAATCCAGACGGTACTCTGGACAGAGGCGCAATGCTCACCATTATGAATCCGGATGACAAAGCCGGGTTAGAAGCAGCCCTTAGATTAAAAGAACAGTATGGCGCAGAAGTAACTGTACTTACCATGGGACTTCCCAAAGCAGACGAAGTTCTCCGTGAAGCTATGGCAATGGGTGCAGACAAAGGTATCCTTGTTACAGACAGAGTGTTGGGAGGCGCAGATACATGGGCTACCTCTACCACAATCGCAGGAGCAATCCGGAATCTGGAATATGATTTAATTATCACCGGACGTCAGGCAATCGACGGCGATACCGCACAGGTTGGGCCTCAGATTTCTGAACATCTGGATATTCCGGTGATTTCCTATGCACAGGAAATCAAAATTGACGGGGACTATGTAGTGGTTCAGCGTCAGTATGAAGACAGATATCATGAATTAAAGGCAAAAATGCCATGTTTAGTTACCGCTCTTTCCGAGTTAAACGAGCCGCGTTATATGACGCCGGGCGGAATCTTTGATGCTTATGACAAAGAAGTGACTGTATGGGGCCGGGCAGATTTGAAAGATGTAGATGATTCTGACCTTGGATTAAAAGGATCACCCACAAAGATTGCAAAGGCATCTGACAAAGTGAAAAAAGGCGCCGGAGAAAAAGTGGTTCCCGATACACCCGAAGATGCAGTTGCCTATATTACAGGTAAATTGAAAGAGAAACACGTAATCTAAAGAAAAGTTCAAAAGCTCACGAAAGAGCGAATCAGATGGATTGCGAATATCCGTAAAAATAAGGAAAGTGGTGAAAATAATGGGTTTAGAAGCATATAAAGGAGTATATGTCTTTGCACAGCAGGTAGACAATGTATTAAGCGGAATTGCTTTTGAATTACTGGGCAAAGCGAAAGACTTGGCAAAAGATTTAAGCACAGATGTAACAGCAGTATTGATTGGTTCCGGAGTGAAGGATTTGGCAGATCAGCTGGCAGAGTACGGCGCTGACAAAGTAATCGTTGTAGATGATCCGGAATTGAAAGAATACAGAACAGAGCCTTATACACATGCTCTTTCCTCTGTGATCAATGAGTATAAACCGGAAATTATGTTAGTAGGCGCTACTGCAATCGGACGTGACCTTGGGCCCCGTGTATCTGCAAGAGTGAAAACCGGTCTTACTGCAGACTGTACCGTACTTGAAATCGGCGACTTCCCGCTGAATCCGGTGCCGGGTAAAGAAAATGAGCAGAAACACAATCAGCTGCTTATGACCCGTCCTGCATTTGGCGGCAACACAATCGCAACTATTGCATGTCCGGACAACCGTCCTCAGATGGCAACCGTACGTCCCGGCGTTATGCAGAAAATCGATCCGATTAAGGGTGCAAAAGCAAACGTAGTGGAATACAATCCAGGATTTGCTCCCAATGACAAATATGTGGAAATCCTGAATGTGGTAAAAGCTGTAAAAGAAACCGAAGATATCATGGAAGCAAAGATTCTGGTTTCCGGCGGACGCGGCGTTGGAAGCGCAGAGAACTTCAAGCTGCTGCAGGATTTGGCAGATGTTATCGGCGGAACCGTAAGCTGCTCCCGTGCAGTTGTAGAAAACGGATGGAAGCCGGTAGATTTACAGGTAGGACAGACTGGTAAAACAGTCCGCCCCAATGTATATTTTGCAATCGGTATTTCCGGAGCAATTCAGCACGTAGCAGGTATGGAAGAAGCAGATATCATCATCGCAATTAACAAAGATGAAGATGCTCCAATCTTTGATGTAGCTGATTACGGCGTAGTTGGCGACTTACATAAAGTTGTTCCGGCTTTGACAGAGGCTTTGAAGGCTGAAATGGCGAAATAGCAGATAAGCTATAAAACCCTGTGCGGCTTCTGGCAGTGAATATTCATTGCCGGAAGCCGCATTTTGCCATTTCAGCAGGGAACGGCTGGAGAATTCATGAAATTAATTGTATTTTTCTTTTCGGTTGTGATATAATTTGCCTTGAGGAGGGACCCGGCGCAAAACCAAGAAAAAGCAAAACAGGGAGAGCCGGGAGGAGCCCTGAAGGCCTTGCCTTGAAAAGTCCCCGGCTCAAAACCAGGAATAGCCAAACTCAAGAAGCCGGGAGGAGCCTTGAGAATGAAATATCATTTTAAAGAGAGAAAGGGAGATGGAAAATCTTATGAGTAAAAAACCTGCAGTATTAATGATTTTAGATGGATTTGGATTGAATGAAAAACATGAAGCAAATGCAGTTTACGAGGCTAATACCCCCAACATTGACGGCCTGATGAAAGATTATCCTTTCGTCAGAGGCTATGCCAGCGGTCTTTCGGTAGGATTGCCGGACGGACAGATGGGCAATTCCGAAGTAGGCCATTTGAACATGGGTGCAGGAAGGATTGTATATCAGGAATTAACCAGAATCAGCAAGGAAATTGAAGATGGAGATTTCTTTAAAAATGAAGCGCTGCTGAAGGGAATTCAGAATGTGAAAGAGAATCATTCTTCCCTGCATTTATACGGACTGTTGTCTGACGGCGGCGTACACAGTCATATTACCCATTTATACGGGCTGTTGGAGTTGGCAAAACGGGAAGGAATTGAAAAGGTATATGTGCATTGCTTCCTGGATGGCCGCGATACTTCTCCAACCTCCGGTAAAGGATTTATGGAAGCGTTAGAAAGCAAAATGCAGGAAATCGGTGTTGGACAGATTGCGACAGTGATGGGACGTTATTATGTGATGGACCGTGACAACCGTTGGGACAGAGTGGAAACTGCTTACAAAGCCCTTGCTTACGGTGAAGGAAAGCGGGCAGCCAATGCGGTGGAAGCGGTGGCTGCATCTTACGCAGAAGATGTAACCGATGAATTTGTGGTTCCCACAGTAGTGGAAAAAGACGGCAAACCGGTTGCAGCCATAGAAGATAAAGACACCATTATTTTCTTCAATTTCCGGCCGGACCGCGCAAGGGAAATTTCCAGAACCTTCTGTATGGATGAGTTTGACGGCTTTGACAGAGGCCCCAGGAAACAGGTGACTTACATCTGCTTTACAGAGTATGATGTGACCATTCCCAATAAGACAGTGGCATTCCATAAAGTGGAACTGACCAATACATTCGGACAATTCCTGGCAGACCATGGCAAGACCCAGGCAAGAATTGCGGAAACCGAGAAGTATGCCCATGTTACCTTCTTCTTTAACGGCGGCGTGGAAGAACCCAATGAAGGGGAAAAGAGAATTCTTGTCAATTCTCCCAAAGTGGCGACGTATGACCTGAAGCCGGAAATGAGTGCCTACGAAGTATGCGATAAACTGGTGGAAGCCATCAAATCCGATCAGTATGATGTAATTATCATTAACTTTGCAAATCCGGATATGGTAGGCCATACCGGCGTGGAAGCGGCAGCCATCCAGGCAGTGGAAGCAGTGGACGCCTGTGTGGGCCGGGCTGTGGAGGCCCTGAAAGAAGTGGACGGCGTAATGTTCCTGTGCGCCGATCACGGAAATGCAGAACAGTTAATTGATTACAACACAGGAGAAAGCTTTACAGCGCATACCATTAACCCGGTGCCCTTTATCCTGATTAATTATGACGACAGCTATACGCTGCGCGAAGGCGGCTGCCTGGCAGATATTGCGCCTACCTTAATTGAGATTATGGGCATGGAGCAGCCAGAGGAGATGACGGGAAAATCCCTGCTGGTAAAACGGTAAAAAGGTTTCCGGCAATCTATAAGATAGGCTGAGATACAGAAGTTTTACAGAAATTTAGTTGGAGATAAATAAATCCCCGCATATATATTGTGATTTTTAACAGCACAGTATATATGCGGGGATTTTCTTTTCCGGCAGTTATGCAAGACAGATTTTGTGAACGGAGTCTGCTAAAAAAGGGTCTGGGTTATAGGGATATATTCAGACTTGCAGGTTTATCCCTTCCAAAAAAAGTAAAAAACTCTGCGTGTTCCGTTTTCTCCGGGTTCTCGCTGTCCTTGAAACGCTCCCGGATTAAAGCACGGAAAGAATCTTCCAATTCAATAAATTCACAGTCATATGCATAATGGCTGTGGTCCGCAGCTGAACAGTTGATAATATTCAATGTAACCAAAAATCCTGGCATTGTTCCCAGCGTAATGCAGGCATGGAATTGGCATTGCGGCGGAAGGATACTCTCTGAAATGAATCCGACGCCATGCTCAGAAATATGAGTCAGCACAAGTGGGACTTCCAAATGATGGATGCCTGAAACATCCTGTCTGTACAAATCACAGATGTGAAGATGAACATCAATGGGAATTCGTTGGCTTCTGCGTTTTTCCAGCATGGTTGTTTTAACCTCCTTTGTAGAATATGAAACCGTATCATTCAAATTGACGTATGGTATTTTTGTATGATACTGGTATTTTAGTACTAGTCTACCATGGAGAATCAGAGATGACAAGTATTTTTTTGAGGATTTGGAAAAATAGAATGTCTGTAAACTAAAAAAGCAAAATTGCTCTTTTTATTCAGTCGTTGAAAAATTGCCGTCAATTTAGCAGCTTTTTGAACCATTTTATGGAAAAAAAGTATAGAAAAATGCAACAAATTCTATCAATTTGTTGCATTTTTATTTTACACAGATAATATCGGCTCTTTTCAATCATACTTAACCTCTCTTTTTAATAATTTTCAAAAAATTTTCCCTGACATAGTTCAAAATCCCGCTGTTTCTCAGGGGTTTTGGGGCCATGCAACAGTTTGATAGAAACTGTTGCATCCAAAAAATCATCAGGAAGTGAGTGTTCTGCCGCTGTTTCAAATAGAAGTTATCCATCGTGCGGCAGGAACAAAAAACAAGGAGGTTCCCATGCTGAAATTAACAGTAAAGGCAGGCGAGTACTTACTGGTTGGAGACGACGTCAAAGTGGTGTTTACCGGAGGAAGTTCCAATAATCTGCACATTCTGGTGGATGCGCCAAAGTCCATGAACATTGTAAGGAGCACCGCGTTAGAGAAATACGGAATGGCGGCAGAGCCGGGAAATGAAGTGAAGCATCACAAGGATAAGGAGTTGTCCCCGGAAGCCAAAGAGAAAATCAGGGCAATTCTTATGGAAGAACGGCGGAAAGCCAGGAAGCAGAAGCAATAGCAATAGCGGCAAAAAGCCGGGAAACAGAAATAATAACGGTAATAATGCGGGGGTAACCTAGGGCTCCTGCTTATTATATACGGCCCCTCGTTCAGAGAGCGGGAAGCCAAAATGCACGCAAACGGATTTGCGGCATTTACCCTTTGCAGGGCAGGGGGTAGCGGATACCCGGAATCATATGATGTCCGGGCATACAAGACCATAAACAACAAGGAGGAAAAATATTATGGCAATGGTAGTACAGCACAATCTTACAGCAGTAAATGCAAACAGACAGTTAGGCGTAACGACAGGTTCACAGGCAAAATCATCTGAAAAGTTATCTTCCGGTTACAGAATCAACCGTGCAGGCGATGATGCTGCAGGACTTAAGATTTCTGAAAAAATGAGAAGCCAGATCCGTGGTTTGAACAAAGCTTCTTCCAATGCTCAGGACGGAATTTCTTTGATTCAGACAGCAGAAGGCGCGTTAAATGAAGCGCATTCAATTCTTCAGAGAATGAATGAACTGGCAGTACAGGGCGCAAATGATACCAATGAAGGAATTGACCGTGATGCGATCAATCAGGAGTTGGATCAGCTGACACAGGAATTAGACAGAATTTCCACTACTACCCAGTTCAATAAGCAGAATCTGTTGGATGGAAGTTTCCAGAGTAAAAATCTTCAGGTTGGCGCTAATGCGGATCAGAAGATTCAGATTAGCATCGGAAATATGGATGCAAAGACTTTGGGCTTAAAATCCATTACCAAAACAATCAGCTTTGATAGCCAAAAAGGAAATAAACCTACTGTTATCAAATATGAAGGAATGTCAACCAGCTATAAGAGTGCATACGCAACAAAATCAGCAGCTCTTACAGCAGCTATCAAATCATTTGGAAAGAAAATCAGTACAAAATATAATTCCAAGAGCTTGTATACAAAGCAGTTTGATAAAACAACCGGAAGCGCATATTTTGTAGGATTGATTGACGGAAAACGTTACGGCACATCAGCCAGCGTAATCAAAGCAGATATTACCCATGCAATCAGCCAGATGTCTGCTGAGTTAAGGGCAGATTTTGGAAAATACGTGGCAGTTACCGCAACATCTGCAGCAAAAGCGCTCAGTTCCTATACAGTATCCGGACAGCAGGTGTCTGTAGATAATTATGCAGTAGCAAATGATTCTATCACAGCTATCCAGGAAGCAATCAACAGAATTTCCACACAGCGTTCTGCATTGGGTGCAATTCAGAACAGGTTAGAGCATACAGTTGCAAACCTTGACAATGTATCCGAGAATACTCAGTCTGCAGAATCCCGTATCCGTGATACAGATATGGCTTCTGAAATGGTTGAGTACAGCAAGAACAATATTCTGGCACAGGCAGGACAGTCTATGCTGGCACAGGCAAATCAGTCCACACAGGGCGTATTGTCATTACTGCAGTAATATTTACCGAAGTTATAAAAAAAGCAGGGGGCGCAGGCGGTCAGCCTTGCCCTCTGCTTTGTATGTGACAGGAGATTTTTGTATGGAAGAAAAAGCAAAGACACTTTGGAAGGTAATTGATACCATCTGCGGCGGATATCATATTTACAAAGATGAAAATGTGATTGAGAAAGCAAAGAAGGCAGCCGATCAGATTCAGGAATACTGCAGTTTTTTTCTTCAGGGAAATATTTTTGGTATGGAAGAAGAAGCGTATCGGGAATTGTACTGTTTTGTGGTGCAGGTACTTGAGGATTTTGTGGAAGCGGTTACCCAGAATGATACGATTTTAATGTTGGATACACTGGATTATGGATTGCGGGAAATTGTGGATATTTATAGGGAAAATGATGAGGCAACGGCATGAAAGAGATTATTTTTGAAAAAAATCTGAAAGCAATGGAGAAGTGGTATCCAGATTTTGCAGATATGATTCGGAATGAAAAATATGATATGGATGATACAAAAGTGCGGGTAGAACAATCCTGGGACGGAGAGAAGATATTCCGTATTGAGACAGGGGAAAGACGGCTGTATCTTGGCGGTAAGCGCAATGCGGCAGAACCTGTGGAAATGTGGCAGGAACGGTTGGGAGATATTCACAAATACGCTCCGGTATTTTTGTTCGGTATTGGCAGCGGAGCATATTTGAAGTCAGTCATACATCATTCGCCAAAGGAAGCAAACGTTGTAGTGTACGAACCCTCTATGGCTGTCTTTTTAACCGTTTTGAAAGAAATTGATTTGTCAGAAGAAATTAAAAACCGGCCGATAGCATTTATAATAGAGGGGTTGAATGACATAGAATTTGTTCCGGTGGTACAGGGCGTTTTGACGTTGGAAACACTGGAATTTTTTATTGAGGAAGTTCATCCGAATTATAAAGCGGCTTTTCCGGATAAATTAAGAGAGAAAGTGAAGCAGCTGACAAAACATGCAGATGAATTTTTTGTCAATTTCTATACAAGAAGGCTTCTTCAGGAACGTGCGGCTCAGAATGTTTTGTATAATCTGCCTTATATTGCAGAGGGGTATAATACGAAGCAGCTTTCAAAAGTAATTCCGTATAAAGGCGCAGCAGTCCTGGTGTCTGCAGGTCCTTCTCTGGATAAAAATATAGAGGAATTGAAACGGGCCAAGAATCACCTGTTTATAATAGCGGTGGATACGGCGGTAAAGCCTCTGCTGAAACGGGGGATATTACCGGATGTGTTTATTACACTGGATGGCAGAAAACCTTTGGATTTATTGGATGGGGCCCAGACGCTGCCTGTAGTTTCCAATTCTGTGGCAAGGTATGAATTGCTGGATCGCCAAAAGGGAAAGAGAATTTTCTTTTTTGACGGATATCAGCTGCCGTTAGATCTTTACTTCCAGAATGATAAGATACTGCCGGGAGTGGCAGTCGGAGGCTCCGTTGCCTGCAGCGGTTTTTCGCTGCTGTACAAAATGGGATTTGAGACAGTTATTCTTGTCGGGCAGGATTTGGCCTATACAGACAATAAATCTCATGCAGACGGAACGTTTCAGGAGAAAATGCCAGTGGAACATACAGAACATATGATTCGTGTGAAAGGAAATTATCAGGATACTGTACCTACTTTGACCAATCTGAAAATATATCTGGAATGGTTTGCCAATTATATCGAAGGGGCAAGGAAGCATGGGAATTTTCGGGTTATAAATGCCACTGAGGGAGGCGCGTTTATTGAAGGTACAGAACTTATGGCTTTAAAAGAGGCATTGGATGAATGTATCGGAGAAGAAATTGATTTTGCAGGACTGGTGGATACCATGGAGTCTGCATTCACTCAGGAAGAGAAAAAGAAAGCATATGATTATCTGCAGGAAATTCCAAAACAGTTTGAAGAGCTTGAAAAACTGGCAAAGCAGTTGAAACTGGAATATAAAAAAATAGAGAAAGCAGAAAAATCTGGAAAAGGAAATTACCAGTATTATAAGAAAAAGATAAAAAAGATAAAAGACCTTACAGAGCAATGTTATAAGTATTCCGGATATCAACTGGTTGAATCCACTTTGGGAACGGCAGAGTTTATTCTGCAGACAGAATTTTTTTATGGGAAAGAAGATACAGAAACAGATAACGAAATTCTGCAGACAGCAGAACATGGGATTACCTATAGCGAAGTTCTGGAAGATTGCACAAAATTGATGCAGGACTTGTCTCATAAGATGTTGGAACGTGCGGATAAGCTGCACATACAAGGAGGAAACCTATGCTGAACAACAAAACGATACTGATTACCGGAGGCACAGGCTCATTCGGAAATGCTTTTACGAACTATGTGCTGGAGCATTACAATCCAAGAAAAATCATCATTTATTCCAGAGATGAATACAAGCAGTTTGTGATGAAAAATAATTACAGGGAATATGAGAAAGAACTGAGGTTTTTTATCGGCGATGTCAGGGACAGAGAGCGGATGTGCCGGGCTTTTGACGGGGTGGATTACGTAATCCATGCAGCAGCCTTAAAACAGGTTCCGGCCTGTGAATACAATCCCATCGAAGCCATTAAGACGAATATCAACGGCGCAATCAATGTGATTGAAGCAGCTTTGGACTGCGGTGTGAAGAAGGTGGTGGCCCTTTCCACGGACAAGGCGGCAAATCCGGTGAATCTGTATGGGGGAACCAAACTGGTATCTGACAAACTGTTTGTTTCAGCCAATTCCTATGCCGGTTCCAAGGATATTAGCTTTTCTGTGGTGCGGTACGGAAATGTGGCGGGAAGCCGGGGGTCTGTCATTCCATTTTTTAAAGAAATCGTAAAAAACGGCGGCAGAGAGCTTCCCATTACCGATTACCGCATGACCAGGTTCTGGATCAGTCTGGAACAGGGCGTGGAACTGGTAATTAAGGCATTGCAGGAGGCGAAGGGCGGAGAAACATTTATCTCAAAAATTCCTTCCTTCAAAATTACAGATTTGGCCCAGGCCATTTTGCCCGGATGCGAAATGCCCCAGGTGGGCATCCGGGAAGGAGAGAAGCTTCATGAAATTATGGTGACAGAAGAAGATTCTCCTATGACCTATGAATATGAAAAACATTTTATTATTTATCCTCATTACAGCTGGTGGGGAAAGGAAAAAGTGATTCCGGGCGGCAGGAAGGTTCCGGAAGGGTTTGAATACAGCTCCGGAACGAATCCGGATTGGCTTGGGACAGAGGAACTGAGAAAACGGCTGGGAATGTTTGATGCAGAGTAAAAACAGGCGGTTTTTGGAACAGGCGCAGTTGTCAGCCCATCATCATTTTTAGAAAAGAGAGGATCAGAATATGGCATACAGGACAGAACAGGAAGAATTTTGGAGCGGCCAGTTTGGAGACGCATACATAGAGAGAAACCAGAACCATCAGATTGTGGCTGCAAATACGGCTTTATTTGCCGAAGCGCTGAAATTGACAGAGCATGTGGAAACAGTGGCGGAATTTGGGTCGAATATCGGTTTGAATTTGAGGGCGATTCATACGCTGCTGCCCAAAGCGTCTCTGGAGGCGGTGGAAATCAACCATAAAGCGGCAGAACTCCTGCGGAAGGATTCTTTTTTTGAAGTTCCGGTAAAAGTGCATGAAACTTCTATTTTGGAATTTGAGCCTGCGGCGCAGTATGATTTTGTCCTGATCAAAGGGGTATTGATTCATATAAATCCCAATGAACTGGAGCATGTTTATGAGAAATTGTACCAGTCCTCCAGACGTTATATCCTTCTGTGCGAGTATTACAATCCAACGCCTGCGGCTATAGAATACAGAGGACACAAGGAACGGCTGTTTAAGAGGGATTTTGCGGGAGAATTTCTGAAAAAATATCAGGATGTAAAACTGCTGTCTTATGGATTCCGTTATCATCTGGATTCCAATTTCCCTATGGATGATATCACATGGTTTTTAATGGAGAAAAAGCAATAGAGGCGCGTAAAAAATGGAGAAACGGATATTAGGAATTATCCCGGCCCGGGGAGGAAGCAAACGGATTCCGCAGAAAAATATCAGGGAGTTCTGCGGAAAGCCCATACTGGCTTATTCCGTGGAAGCGGCCCTTAAGACAGGACTTTTTGAAGAAGTCATGGTGTCTACAGACAGTAAGAAAATTGCCGGGACCGCAAGGCAGTGCGGGGCGTCTGTACCCTTTATGAGAAGCAGGGACGCATCGGGGGATTATGCCACCACAGCAGAAGTATTGCAGGAAGTTCTTGAAAATTACAGGAAACAGGGCAGAACATTCGATTATATGGCCTGCATTTATCCCACAGCTCCTTTTGTAACCGCCAGGAAGCTGACAGAAGCGTTTCGTGTCATGGAAGAAACAGGGGCGGCGGCAGTTCTTCCGGTAGTTGCATTTTCCTATCCGCCCCAGCGGGCCTACATTGTAAAAGACGGCCGGCTGAAAATGAAATGGAAGGAAAATTACAGGATGCGTTCTCAGGATTTGGAACCTCTGTATCACGATTGCGGGCAGTTTTATATCTATGAAGTAAACCAGTTTCTGGAGCAGAAGGGACAGATTACGGAAGGCATTGTTCCGATTTTTGTGGATGAGATGGAAATGCAGGATATTGACCATGAATCAGACTGGAGGCTGGCAGAACTGAAATATGAAATGATGCAGAAAAAGCAGAAGGAAAAGTAATTGGAGGGAGCCGGGATTGAACAAAGAAATACAGTTGGGAAACCATATCATTTCAAAACAGAGCAGTGTTTATATAGTGGCGGAGCTGTCCGCCAACCATAACATGGATTACGGACGCGCATGCGCCATTATTGACGCGGCTGCAGATGCCGGAGCGGATGCGGTAAAGATTCAGACTTATACGGCGGATACCATAACCATCGACTGTAATGCGCAGGAGTTTCAGGCCCATGGCCTGTGGGAAGGCATGAATCTGTATCAGCTCTATCAGAAAGCCTATACTCCCTGGGAATGGCAGGAGGGGCTTATCCGGTATGCCAATGACAGGGGGCTGGATTGTTTTTCTTCTCCTTTTGACGCTTCAGCCGTGGATTTTCTGGAGCGGCTCCATGTGCCTGCCTACAAAATCGCGTCTTATGAAATCAATGACATTCCGCTGATCAAAAAAGCGGCGCAGACAGGAAAACCAGTGATTCTTTCAACGGGAATTGCCAGGCTTTCAGATATCGAACTGGCGGTTCATACCTGCAAAGAAGCGGGAAATGAAAATGTAATTCTTCTGAAATGCGTCTCGGCCTATCCTGCTCCCGCAGAAGAAATGAATTTGAGGGTAATCCCCCATATGGGGCAGACGTTTGGCTGTCTGACTGGTTTGTCGGATCACACATTAGGAGTGGAAACAGCCGTTGCGGCAGCTGCATTGGGGGCAAAAGTCATTGAAAAACATCTGACCCTGAAGCGGGCAGACGGCGGCGTAGATGCTGCTTTTTCCATGGAACAGGAGGAATTTGCAGAAATGGTCTGTCAAATCCGCAGAATAGAGAAAGCCCTGGGAACCATAACTTACGATTTAAACCAGAAACAGAAGGAGAGCAGGCGTATGTCCCGATCTCTTTTTGCTGTGAAGGATATCCGGCAGGGAGAAACATTGACAGCGGAAAATGTACGTTCCATCCGGCCGGGGACAGGACTGCATACGAAATATTATGAAGATATTCTTGGAAAGACGGCAAGGGAAGATTTGAAAAAAGGAACACCGCTGAACTGGACATTAATAAATAAGTGATAAAGAAGAGGAAAAGATTATGATACCATATGGACGTCAATGGTTGGACGATGAGGATATACAGGCGGTAGCGGAAGTGATGAGATCCGATTTTATCACCACCGGGCCGAAAGCGGATAAGTTTGAACAGGAAGTGGCAGAATACACAGGGGCAAACTATGCGGTGGCAGTTTCCAACGGGACGGCGGCGCTTCATCTTGCCTGTCTTGCGGCAGGGATACAGCCGGGAGATGAAGTAATCACCACAGCAATGACTTTTGCGGCTTCTGCGAATTGCGTACTGTACTGCGGCGGCAGGCCGGTGTTTGCGGATATCGATCCCATTACATACAATATTGATCCAAAGGATCTGCGGCGTAAGATCACTTCCCGCACCAAGGCGGTGATACCGGTGCACTTTACAGGCCAGCCCTGCAGAATGGATGAGATCCATCAGTTAGCGGAAGAATATGGGCTGACAGTGATTGAGGACGGAGCCCATGCCCTGGGAGCGGCATACAAAGGAAAGAAAATCGGCGGACTGTCTCAGATGACGACTTTCAGCTTCCATCCGGTGAAGCCCATTACCACAGGAGAAGGCGGAATGGTGGTTACGAATGATGAAAGGCTGTACCGCCGTCTGAAGCTTTTGCGCAGCCATGGGATTACAAGAGAAGAAGATCTGATGGAAAAAAATGAAGGCGGATGGTATTACGAACAGTTGGAATTGGGCTACAATTACCGGATGACGGATATTCAGGCGGCATTGGGCAGCAGCCAGTTAAAGAAGCTGGATCGATTTATTGCAAAAAGGAGAGAAATTGCAGACACTTACAGCCGGGCGTTTGCCGCAGAGCCGGACATGATTCTTCCCTCGGTGATACCGGAAGCGGAAAGCGGCTGGCATCTGTATGTGATTCAGGCTGCAAAGCGTGACCGGAAGGAAGTTTATGACGCATTGAGGAAAGCGGGGCTGAACATCAATGTACATTATATTCCGGTGTATCATCATCCTTATTACCGGAACCATGGATACGCAGATGTATTCTGCCCCAATGCAGAACAGCTTTATCAGAGAATGGTCAGCCTGCCTATATTTCCGGCATTGAAGGAGGAAGAGCAGGAGTATGTGATTGATGTGGTGAAGAAAGCGGTCAGGGGGACGGAAGGATGAGCGCCAAAGTATCCAATTTGTCCACAGAGCGGCTGTTCTTACGTGAAATCACAGAAAAAGACACCGCCCTCATTGTAACATTCCGTTCAGACCCGGAAGTGTATCAATATTTCCTGTCGCCCCATCCCCTGACAGAAGAGGAGCATCTGAACTGGTTCCGAACCCGGTATCTTTCCGATGACAACTGTATGAACTGGGCGGCAGCCCTAAAAGACAGCGGAGAAACCATCGGAGTATTCGGAATCAAAAGACAGGAGTCTGAACACACCGCTGAAGTGAGTTATATCTTGTCCCCGGAATTTCAGGGGAAGGGATACGCCGGGGAAGCGGTGGAAGGCATGATAAGGTTTGCTTCCGAGGAGTGGCATTGCCGTTTTGTGTCGGCGCAGATCCATGTGGAAAATCAGAAGTCCGCTGCATTTGCAAAGGGCTTGGGGTTTGAATGCTTTGGCAGGAGAGGAAAGTTTGAGCTGTATCGGAAAGTGATTATGTGATATCTGATTGACGATGTATAGTTGATGCGGTGAATATGTTCCTTAGGCAAGTGATTTTACAAAAAGGTATTCCTTTTGAAGTAAAATATCCGGAGGATATATTTATGTAACGCTATTTGCTGATGTCCTTGAAGTCCGCCGCTTCATAGCTTCCCAACGCAGACTTGGAGAGGTGTGTCTGCTCCGCAAGCTGTTCCAGTGTCAGCCTACGCTCCCCACGCAGGTTTTTCAATCGTTCTTGTATGGATAGTTCCACGCTCTTCCTCCTTGTCTGCTTGATAAACAGAAAATCCGATAGTTACCAATCCCGCTTTCGAATGGCTTCCTCTACATCAATAGGAATACTGAACCATTCCAGCACATAACCCACAGTTTCTCCTATACAGTCGCGAGCCACCGTTTCAATTTCGCTGTCATTCTTGTCAAATTTCTCTTGCAAATCGTTAATGGCACAGACCACCTCGTCCAGCTTTTCTTGGATAACCTCGGTGTCGGTTTCGCCGGTTTCCAACAGGTCAATTACCTTTTGGAGTTCGCTTTTTACCCTGTCCACCAGAAAGTCTGAATAGTTCATCGGTGAACAGCACTTTGAAAACAGAATGACCGTCCGAAAAGGAATATCCCGGCATGGGAAGCGCCGCAACGAGCCACTTCAGGACAAAAAGGCGAACAGCCTTATCCGCCGGGAGTGCTGCAACTGCGAGGGCGGGGACTGTATTGTACTTGATGTATCTCCTTTGGGGACTTACCCTTTTCAGCGCATGATGGACGATGTAGATTCGCTGATGCTTTTTATATTGACGAATCAAAACCCCCTGTATTATAATAAACCCGATATATTAGCAGATACCGGAACGCAGAATGGAGGAGACAATGAGTATTCAGGAATTTAAACCAGTAAAAGAAGGAAAAGTACGTGAAGTTTATGACAATGGGGACAACCTTATTATTGTGGCCACAGACAGAATCTCGGCCTTTGATGTGATTTTAAAGAACAAAATCACCCAGAAAGGCGCAATATTAACACAGATGTCTAAATTTTGGTTCGACTTTACCAAAGATATTGTGCCCAATCATATGCTTTCTGTGGATGTCAAAGATATGCCGGAATTTTTCCGCAGTGAGAATTTTGACGGAAACAGCATGAAGTGCAGGAAGCTGAATATGCTTCCGGTGGAGTGCATTGTCCGGGGTTATATTACCGGAAGCGGCTGGGAAAGCTATCAGAAGAACGGGACAGTCTGCGGAATCAAGCTGCCGGAGGGACTGAAGGAATCGGACAAGCTGCCGGAGCCCATTTACACGCCTACCACCAAGGCAGACCTGGGGCTTCATGACGAGCATATTACATTTGAGGACAGTGTGGAGATACTGGAAAAGCTTCATCCGGGCAAAGGCGCAGATTATGCGAAGCAGATTCAGGAATGTACCATCAATTTATATAAGAAATGTGCGGAGTATGCATTAAGCAAAGGAATTATCATTGCAGACACCAAATTTGAATTCGGTTTGGATGAAAATGGAAACGTGGTTCTGGGGGATGAAATGCTGACGCCGGACAGCTCCAGATTTTGGCCCCTGAATGGGTATGAGCCTGGAAAATCACAGCCTTCTTTTGACAAACAATTTGTCAGAGACTGGCTGAAACAGAATCCGGACAGTGATTATCTGCTGCCGGAAGAGGTGGTAACCAAAACGGTGGATAAATACAAAGAAGCATATGAGCTTCTGACCGGGGAGAAGTTTGCGTAAGATTGACTGGAGAACAATTATGGACAGTAAAAGGGAATTATATACGGATTCCGATAAACTGCAGGAAGAATGCGGTGTTTTCGGCATCTATGATTTTGACGGAAATGATGTGGCGTCCACCATCTATTACGGGCTGTTTGCGCTGCAGCACAGGGGGCAGGAAAGCTGCGGAATTGCCGTCAGCGATACCAAAGGGCCCAAAGGCAAAGTGATTTCCCAGAAGGGCATGGGACTGGTCAACGAAGTGTTTACCCAGGAATCCTTCAAGGATCTGAAAGGAGACATCGGCGTCGGCCATGTACGCTATTCCACGGCAGGCGCTTCCACCCGGGAAAATGCCCAGCCTTTGGTGCTGAACTACGTTAAGGGGACGTTGGGCCTTGCTCATAACGGGAATTTAATCAATGCCGGTGAACTGCGTAAGGAACTGGCATATACCGGGGCAATTTTTCAGACCACCATTGATTCTGAAGTGATTGCTTACCATATTGCCAGGGAGCGGCTGAATACCCATACGGTGGAGGATGCGGTATGCCGGGCGGCAAAGAAGCTGAAAGGAGCTTTTTCCCTGGTGGTGATGAGCCCCAGGAAATTAATCGGAGCCAGAGATCCCTTTGGATTTAAGCCTCTTTGCATAGGAAAACGGGAGAATGCCTATATCCTTGCCTCTGAAACCTGCGCCCTGGAAACCATCGGAGCAAAATTTCTGCGGGACGTCCTTCCGGGAGAAGTGGTAACAATTACGCCTGAGGGAATCAAGTCCGATACCAGCCTTTGCCTGCCAAGAGAGCAGGAGGCAAGATGTATTTTTGAATATATTTATTTTGCAAGGCCCGACAGCCGGATTGACGGGGTTAGCGTTTATGCCTCCAGAATCCGGGCGGGACAGTTTCTTGCAATGGATTCTCCGGTGGAGGCGGATCTTGTGGTGGGCGTGCCGGAATCCGGCAATGGGGCGGCTTTGGGATATGCCATGGAATCCGGCATTCCCTACGGCCATGCATTTGTGAAAAACGGTTACGTCGGCCGTACCTTTATCAAGCCAGGGCAGAGCAGCCGGGAATCCAGCGTGCGGGTAAAGCTGAACGTACTGTCAGAGGCGGTCAGGGGAAAACGGGTGATTATGATTGACGATTCCATTGTGCGGGGAACCACATCCGGCCGGATTGTGCGGATGCTTCGGGAATCCGGGGCAAAGGAAGTGCACGTGCGTATTTCTTCCCCGCCTTTTTTATGGCCCTGCTATTTTGGGACGGATATTCCGGAGCGGGGGCAGCTGATTGCCTGCGGCCGTTCTTTGGAAGAAATCCGTCAGGTTATCGGTGCCGATACCCTGGGCTATCTGAAGATTGAGCGGCTTGCCGAAATGTCCGAGGGGCTGCCCATCTGCAAGGGGTGCTTTACCGGGAATTATCCCATGGAACCGCCTGCAGGAGATATCCGGGGAGATTTTGAGCGGTAAAAACTCCAGGAAAAAGTAACAGGGCAGTTTGCCCGAACTGTTACAAGAGAAAGAATGGAATCCTGCGTTTTCGCCTATACGGTAAGCGCAGGAAATCAGGGCCATTTTATATTTTTCAGAGTAAACGATAAGGAAGGAGAAAAACAATGGCAACAGACAGATACAACAGCCCATTGTCAGAGCGGTATGCAAGTAAGGAAATGCAGTACATTTTTTCCCCGGATATGAAATTTTGCACCTGGAGAAAATTGTGGATTGCCCTTGCGGAAACAGAGATGGAGCTGGGATTAAGCGAGAATGGCAAGCCTGTCATTACCGAAGAACAGATCGAGGAACTGAAAGCCCATGCTGAGGATATCAATTATGAGGTGGCAAGGGAGCGGGAAAAACTGGTAAGGCACGATGTGATGAGCCATGTGTATGCTTACGGTCAGCAGTGCCCCAAAGCAGCCGGAATTATCCATTTAGGCGCAACCTCCTGTTATGTGGGGGATAATACCGATATCATTGTAATGGACGAAGCGTTGAAACTGGTTCAGAAAAAACTGGTAAACGTCATTGCTGAACTGGCCAAATTTGCAGATGCTTACAAAGAGCTGCCTACCCTTGCATTTACCCATTTTCAGCCGGCGCAGCCAACTACGGTAGGAAAGCGCGCCACCTTATGGCTGCAGGAATTTCTGATGGATCTGGAGGATTTGGAGTATGTGATGGGCAGCCTGAAGCTGTTGGGCTCCAAAGGAACCACAGGCACCCAGGCAAGTTTTCAGGAGCTGTTTGCAGGAGATCAGGAGACCATTGATAAAATTGATCCCATGATCGCAAAAAAAATGGGATTCAAAGAATGCTATGCGGTATCAGGGCAGACTTATTCCAGAAAAGTGGACACAAGAGTGCTGAACGTTCTGGCAGGAATTGCAGCCAGCGCCCATAAAATGTCCAATGACATCCGGCTTTTGCAGCATTTAAAAGAGGTGGAAGAGCCCTTTGAGAAAAATCAGATTGGCTCCTCTGCCATGGCTTATAAGAGAAACCCCATGCGCAGTGAGCGGATTGCATCTCTGGCCCGTTATGTGATGGTGGACGCTTTGAATCCGGCCATTACCTCCGCCACCCAGTGGTTTGAACGGACTTTGGATGATTCCGCCAATAAACGTCTGTCAGTGCCGGAGGGATTTCTGGCTGTTGACGGCATTCTGGATTTATGCCTGAACGTAGTGGACGGACTTGTGGTGTATGAGAAAGTAATCCGTAAGCACATGATGGCCGAACTGCCCTTTATGGCAACGGAAAATATAATGATGGATGCAGTGAAAAACGGCGGCAACCGTCAGGAAATGCATGAAAAAATCCGTCAGCTTTCCATGGAAGCAGGCAGACATGTAAAGGAAGAAGGGAAAGAAAACAATCTTCTGGAACTGATTGCGGCAGATCCGGCCTTTCATCTGACATTGGAGGAACTGGAAGGTTCCATGGAGCCTTCGAAGTACGTGGGACGCGCGCCCCTTCAGGTGGAGAAATTCCTGGTCCGGGCGGTGCAGCCGGTGTTGGAAGAACGGAAAGAAATGCTGGGCATGACGGCTGAGATTAATGTGTAATTGCCGCGGGTTTTAAGGATTTTTGAGATGGAATAAAAGTTTGTAAACAAAGGGAAATGCTTTGAAGAAAGTAATTTCCCTTTGTTTATAATATTTGAGAAAGATAAATTTTGTTATAGGAAAATTAGAACAGATTTGGGAGTATCATGGATGAAATGAAGAACGAAAAAACGTATACGGTTAATTTTCCGGTTCGGATGTTAGCGAATACAAATGGATTTAATTTTATTAACAGTATTTATTATGAAATAAACAATCGTAAATATGAAGAGATTACGTTTGATTTTCAGCTGACAAATATTTTTGAGACAAATTTAATTGCTTTTTTAGGATATGCTATTGAGAAAATATATTCAAATCAGATTATTTTTGAATTGAAGATAGGGCAGGAACGTTATTTGTGCGAAGACCAGAGCATTGTATTAAGAAAAATTTTTGAGTTTTATTCACTGGATAAAAGCCCGGCTCTTTTGCCCCGAAAAATCGGAAACAGAAATCTGGCAGAAGAAGAACAGCTGCTTTTAAGAGATTTAAAAGAATTGGAATTGAATGAATATAATAAAATCAGAACAATACTTAGCGAATTGATGGCAAACCTGAAAATGCATACGATTTATTTAGACGGATATTTTGCCGGATACCATGATTATAAAAACCATCAGATATTATTTTCTATAGTGAATTATGATATTACATTTGCAAATCATATCAAACAGGCAAATAAAATGGAATTTGAAAATGATTTTGAAGCAATTGTGTGGGCGTTGAAGAAAAATAATACAACCCGGCAGGACAGCGGCGGTATAGGGTTGTATATTTTAAGAAAATATATCAGCGATATGAATGGGAAATTTTCTGTTTTATCTGGAAATTCTTATGTAGAGTGCGACAAAATGTGCTATAATGAAGAAAATGAAAATTTAATCAGAGTAAGTAAACGAAAAAATTTATCACAGCGTTTTGAGGGAACTACCATAACTTTATATATTCCGGATCATAAAGGGAATTTGACGGATGAGAAGAAAGTTTTGGAAGAAATATGTTTACGATGTCTGTTGGAGGTCTAAATGGAGTGTGTCATTCAGTTTTTGGACAATGCGCATCAGAGGGAACTGAGACTGCTTGCGCAAAGGAGAAGTGAGAAATATGAAGATACGATTGAGCAATATAAGAAATTATTTCTGGTTCAGCTGCAGTATTTGAAAAAAGATTGCGGAAATAAGGAATGTGCCTATTCTCAGGCATGTAAAATTATAAAGAATGAAATATATGCACAGCCCAAAGCGCAGATTGAAGAATTTTTTAATGAAATAAAAAATATATATTTATTATGGATAGATTCCGGAGTGAAAGACGCTTTTGACAAGTTAGATAATCTTTTGGAAAGATATAAGATTAATTCATTTAAAGCTGAAATAAGCAGTTCAGATATTTTTTTCAAAGGGCGTGTGAGCGAAGAATATCTGACAAGATGGGATATGTTTCATATACCATTTAATAAGCGGCATTTAATTGGGAATCAAAGATATAGCTTAACGGGACAGCCAATTGTATACATGGGAAAATCTGTCGTGGATTTGGTAGAAGAACTGGGGGTGAAAGAACTTGAGAATTTTAAAGTATCAACAATTCAACTGCCGGATGGTATAAAGGTTTTTGATCTGCGGAATTCTGTATTAGATGATTTAATCGTTATGGATATTGAGTGGCTGTTAGGCATTAGTGAAAATTTTGACGTACGGAATTTTTATAAGTTGTTACTGTCTTCCGTTTGCAGTTTTGTAAGGAGACAGGCATCGGCAAGTTACAGCTTTTGTGAAGAATACGTTATTCCCCAATTATTGGCGCAAGTTTTGAAAAACAAGGGATATGACGGAATATTGTATCAGTCTACAAAACGGTTTAAAGATGTAGATATGGAGGAGCGTGAACATAAAGGGTTTGAATTCAGTTATAAATTGGGTTATACCGAGAATATAGCATTATTTACCAAGATAAATCGCCAACATGTATACGATCAGGAACTTTTTCATCGAATTAATATAAGTGTTCCCGTTACAATAGATATGATTGATGAAGTGTCATTGGAAGATTTGGAAAGAATAAAAGAAGAAATAAATAAAAGCAATAAGGAACAGGAAAAAGTAACGATTGCAGATAAAATAGTGTCAGTGTATGCGCGGGCATATGATAACATACAGTATCATGGAATAGAATATGCCAAGTCAGATGTAGGGAAAATACATTTATATCATTTGTATGAAGTGCTGCATCAGATTTTAATTGATTAGAGGAAAAATGTATGTGTAAAATTAATGTAAAAACGATTATTCAAAGTCCCCTTGCGGATGATGATAAAAAGGGAGATTTACTGTTTCATGAAATTAAGGCGAAAGCGTATGAAGGTGAATCAAAAGAGATATGTTTAGATTTTAAAGACGTTGATTTAGTGAATACAGCGTTTTTAAACAATGCAATCGGGCGGTTATATGATGCAAATAAGTTTGATATGAGCAGTACGCGCATAAAGATCATTAACATGGAAAAGAGCATGTTGGAGTTATTAAAAGAAAGTGTGAGGACAGCAAGGCTGATGTATGGTTAAGCCCGTGAACGCCCCGCAATAAATCCGCCAGTTCTGCACCCATTTCCGTATAATTACAAAATTCCTGCAAATACTGTATACAGGAAAACTTTGCAGTACAGATGAATTGGGCCAAAATAGTTCTGCCATGGAAAGGCTGTTTCTTCCAGGCAGGTGAAAGTGTTTTCGCGCAGTTCCCAAGGAAAGGAGAGCAGACATGAGTTTTTCTTTGAATATTACCAATATCCATGCAAGGGAAATTTTAGATTCCCGGGGAAATCCAACCGTGGAAGCAGATGTGACGGTGGAGGCTTCCAGTAACGGGAAAAAGACCACCGGACGGGCGGCAGTGCCTTCCGGGGCTTCCACCGGGCAGTTTGAAGCCGTTGAATTGAGAGATGGAGAGCCAAGGTATTTCGGGCTGGGCGTCCAGAATGCAGTCAAGCATGTCAATGATAAAATTGCCAAAGCATTAATTGGAAAAAATGCGCTGAATCAGGTGGAAATAGACCGGATTCTGATTGCAGAGGACGGCACAGACGACAAAATCAATCTGGGCGCCAACGCAATGCTCAGCGTGTCCCTGGCAGCGGCAAGAGCAGCGGCAAAGGCCATGGAACTGCCCTTGTACCAGTATTTGGGCGGCACAAATGCAAAACAGATGCCGGTGCCGATGATGAATATTTTAAACGGAGGCCGCCATGCAGACAATACGGTGGATTTCCAGGAATTCATGATTATGCCTGTGGGAGCCAAAAGCTTCCGGGAAGGGCTTCGGATGTGTGCAGAAGTTTACCATAATCTGAAAAAAATCTGTGAAAAAGAAGGACTTTCCACTGCTGTGGGAGATGAGGGCGGATTTGCGCCGGATTTACCGGACGCCGTCTCTGTGCTGGAGCTGATTGGACATGCCGTTCAGGCTTCCGGATATGAGCCGGGAGAAGATTTTAAAATTGCCCTGGACGCAGCAGCCAGTGAATTATATGATGAAAAGACAGGCATGTATCATTTTCCGGGAGAGTCTAAGGTTAAGGGAGAAAAAATTGCAAGAAATACAGCTGAAATGATTGGCTATTACCGGGAACTGATTGAGAGATTCCCAATTATTTCCATTGAGGACGGTTTAGACGAAGAGGACTGGGACGGATGGCAGGCCATGACAGAACAGCTGGGAGAGCGGATTCAGCTTGTGGGCGATGATTTGTTTGTGACAAATACCAAACGTCTGGATGCAGGAATCAAGCTTCGGACCGCCAATGCAATTTTGATTAAGGTAAATCAGATCGGAACCCTGACAGAAGCCATGGAGGCCATTGAAACAGCCCATAAAAATGCCTACCGGGCCGTGATTTCCCATCGTTCCGGGGAAACGGAGGACACCTTTATCGCAGATTTGGCAGTGGCCGTCAATGCCGGACAGATTAAGACAGGGGCGCCCTGCCGGGCGGAACGCACCGCTAAGTACAATCAGCTTCTCAGAATTGAAGAACAGTTGGGAGTGGTAGCGGAATATAAGAATCCCTTTAACAAATTCTAAACCATGTTTGAAATTGAAAATGGCATTAATTCCAATTTATTTCGCTGGATATATTGAAATGCCAAAAGTCCGTAAAGGAAGAGATTTCAACCTTTACGGACTCTATCATTTTGACGCGGCGTTTTTCTTACGCGTTATTTATAGCAGGTATAAAAATTCCACCGGGACAGATCAATCTGCTCGATTTTGTCTGTATCGATTACGTTGCTGTCTGTAGGAGGACAGAACTGATAATTTGTTCCATCTTCGATAGACTGCGCCACCATATGCCATGCCTGCCATTCTGGCGTACCGTATTTATATTTGTAATACAAATTTTCCAGAGGATAATTGATCATTTTACCAAAGGCCGTTAAAAGGGCGGGCGAGGTATAGGAATTGAATTCAAATTTTTCAAATTTCCAGAAAGGAACCCCTTCGTCTGCGGCAAGGGAAATATAGTGGCCGCTGTCTGCCGCTGTTTTGGTGTAAACAGAATGGCTGCGCATATAGCTTGTAATGGTCTGCATTTTTTCCTTTTTTGTCATGGAATTCGTAGTCACCTGGTTAATGAGAGACTGCATCCATGCGGTCTGCTCCTTGTCGATATCCTTTATATCGATATAGCCCAGTTCAGCATTTTCTATGATTGGCCTGCCCAGGCCGTCTTGGCCGCCTGGGAGATCATAGATTTTGTTTCCCTTGCTGTCAATGGCAAATTCCTGGACAGTGATACTGGTTTTTCCGGGAATCTCAAACATAAAAAGGCCCAGATAGCCGCCGTCTGTTTTATATAAAAAACTGGGCGTCATAACCCCCATGCTTTTTAAATCTTCGTAAACAGTGCCGTTACCAGGCATGAATAACGGCTCATTCTCTTTCTGGGTTGCAGTATCATAGAAGAACAGGTTAAAGTTATCCGTAGAGGGATTTTCCGTTTTCACGTATACAATACTGAATAAATTGGCGTATGGCTGATTAAGAAAATTTATTTCATAGGTGTACTTTGGTTTAAAATCCGTGACCGTGATCTTGCGGCTTACGCTTTTGCCGTCCACGGTAGCTTTGATGGTGGTGGTTCCGGCCTGCTCCGCATAAAGGAGCACAGATTCCCCTTCAACATCATTCTTATCCGCTTCGATAACAAAATCCGCAACTTCGGTATTGGAGGATTTCCAGGATATCTTCCCGTGTTTGGAAGAACTGCACACGACGCGGATTCTTCTTTCAGAGGATGTGTACATGGCGCTGATTGTGTCCTCGGCAAAGGAGATGCCGCCGGATTTTTTGATCTTCACCCTGCAGGATGCTTTTTTTCCGGTTCCGTCCGCTGCCTTTGCAGTAATGACGGCAGTTCCGGTTCCAACCCCTTTCACGGTTCCCCTGCTGCTGACGGTCGCGATTTTTTTGTTTGAAGTTGTCCATACAACGTCTTTGCTGCCTCCTGTGCTTGTTTCCACGGAAGCTTTCAGCTTTAACGTATTGCCTTTTGCAATGGAGGCGGAAGTTTTATTCAGTTTCACGCTGGTCACTCTGCCTTTGACGACTTTCACCGTAACGACGGCTTTTTTCTTCTTGTTTTTTGAGGAGCTTACAGTAATCTTCGCGGTTCCTGCCTTTTTACCGGTAATCACGCCCTTGGCTGTGACAGATGCGATTTTTGGGTTTGAACTTTTATATTTTACTTTTTTGTTGGCTGATTTATCCGGTGAAACCGTAACAGTTGTTTTCAGGGTCGCTTTTTTGCCTTTTGCCAGTTTGATGGTTTTGCTTCCGGTCAATGAGTCTGTGGAGGTTACTTTTTTCACAATTATTTTTGATGCTGCCTCCGTTGTCCTCTCAGTGCCGGCAAACCATGCCAGGGCGCTGAATAACAGTGCGATTCCCACCGCATAAATCCGCCTGTGCTGCTGCTTTTTCATAATTTACTCTCCTTTCTTTTCAGTCAATGTTCCAAATCGTGCCATATAAAAATTATGATAATATTTTTACAAAAAATTGTCAACTTTTATAACTAAGCTGTAATTATGGGAATGATTTTTCAAACAATCCCTTGAAATGCATTCCAAAATATGCTACTATAAAACAAGTTGTGAGCATCACAGTCACAGGAGGTATGGAGAAATGGCAGTTTTGAAAACGATTTTAACTGTAGTATTTATTTTGATAAGCATTGGTTTGACAGTAATTGTTTTAATGCAGGAGGGCAAATCTGCAGGACTTGGAACCATCAGCGGCGCCGCAGATACGTACTGGGGCAAGAACAAAGGCCGTTCCAGAGAAGGAGTCATGGTGAAGATTACCAGAGTTCTGGTGGTTTTGTTCCTGGTAATTGCCGCTGTATTGAATATCGGAAGCTTATAAGCAGCCAGGGGAGCTGTATTGTACACAAGAGACTGTCGCTTTGCGGCAGTTTTTTCGTATTATAGGAGAAATATATGGAGAGAAGTTTATTGGAAAACAGAAAGAAAATGATTTATGAATTCATGTGCAGTGATCTCTATGTGCCCATGAAAATAAAAGAACTGGCCGTGCTGCTGGATGTGCCCAAAGCGGAACGGGAAGATTTGGAAGAAGTGCTTACAGAGCTGATGCAGGAAGGAAAGATAGAAGTTTCCAGGCGGGGCAAGTATTCCAAAACAGAAGGAAAATTCTTAAAGGGCACATTTACCGGAAATGTCCGGGGATTTGGATTTGTCACCATCGAGGGAGAGCCGGAGGACATTTTTATACCGGAGGAGAGGATCAACGGCGCCATGCATGGAGATTTGGTGCAGATTGCGCTGCTGCCGGGAAAGGCGGAAGCCGGAAAACGCCGGGAGGGAGCGGTGGTAAAAATTTTGCAGCGGGGAGTGATCCAGGCAGTGGGCACATTCCAGAAAAGCAAAAATTTTGGATTTGTGGTGCCGGACAACCTGAAGCTTGGACAGGATATTTTTGTGCCTGCCGAACGTTCCATGGGAGCCGTGGACGGGCATAAAGTTGTGGTGGAGCTTACGGATTACGGCAGCGAAAAACGCAAGCCCGAGGGAAAAGTGGTAGAGATTATCGGGCATATCAATGATCCGGGAACAGACATTATGTCCATTGTAAAAGGATACGATCTGCCCACAGAATTTCCGGAAAAAGTATTAAAACAGGCCGTCAATGTGGGAAAACCTGTGAGTACAGCAGATATGGCAGGACGCAAAGACATCCGGGACTGGCAGATGGTGACCATTGACGGAGAGGACGCCAAGGATTTGGATGACGCCATCACGCTGACCAGAGAGGGAGAACATTACCGTCTGGGAGTTCATATTGCAGATGTGACCAATTATGTACAGGAGCGCAGCGCATTGGATGTGGAGGCGCTGAAACGGGGAACCAGCGTGTATCTGGTGGATCGTGTCATTCCCATGCTGCCCCATCATTTATCCAACGGAATCTGCTCTCTGAATGCAGGAGAGGATCGGCTGGCATTGAGCTGTATCATGGTAATTGATGAAAAAGGAACTGTCATTGACCATGAAATTGCAGAGACTGTGGTACGTGTGGATCGCCGCATGAGCTATACAAGCGTACGGAAGATCCTGAAGGACAGAGATGAAAAGGAGCGGGAGGAGTACAAAGAACTGATTCCCATGTTTGAGGACATGGAAAAACTTGCGGCGATTCTGCGGGAAAAGCGCAGAAAACGAGGCTCCATTGACTTTGATTTTCCGGAGACGAAAATTATTCTGGACAAGCAGGGAAAACCTCTGGAAATCAAGCCCTATGAACGGAATGTGGCCACCAGGATTATTGAAGATTTTATGCTGATTGCCAATGAAACCGTGGCCCAGGACTTTTTCTGGCAGGAGCTTCCCTTTGTATACCGTACCCACGATACGCCGGACCCGGAGAAAGTTAAAAGCCTCAGCCTGTTTATCAATAATTTCGGCTATTCCATCCGAATCAGCCAGGACGAAATCCATCCCAAAGAACTGCAGAAATTGCTTGGGAAGATTGAGGATACGCCGGAGGAGCCGCTGATCAGCCGACTGACGCTGCGTTCCATGAAGCAGGCCAAATATACCACGGACAATACCGGGCATTTCGGCCTTGCGGCCCAGTATTACTGTCATTTTACTTCGCCGATCCGCCGGTATCCGGATTTGCAGATTCACCGGATTATCAAGGAAACTCTGCGGGGAAAAATGAACGGAAAACGGATTTCCCACTATGAGAAAATTTTGCCGGAGGTAGCGGCCCAGTCCAGCGAAAGAGAGCGGCGGGCAGAGGAAGCGGAACGGGAAACAGATAAATTGAAAAAAGTGCAGTATATGTCGGAACGCATTGGAGAAGAATTTGAGGGGGTCATTTCCAGTATTACATCCTGGGGCATATACGTGGAGCTGCCCAATACCGTGGAGGGTATGGTGCATGTGACAAATCTGCAGGATGATTATTATCACTATGAGGAAGCGGCCCATGAGATGGTGGGGGAGACCACCGGAAAACGATATAAATTGGGGCAGAAGCTGAGGGTTGTGACAGCCAGTGCCGATCCTGTGATGCGTACGATAGATTTTGTGCTGCCAGAGGAGGATTTGGAAATGAGCGGCCAGTAAAGCGGCCCAATTCACACAGTATTTCAGGAAAACTCAGGAGAGGATAAGCAGATGGGAAAAGAAAGCAGGAAGTTAATTGCCAATAACAAAAAAGCATTTCACGATTATTTTATAGAGGACAAATATGAAGCAGGTATCAGTCTGGCCGGGACGGAGGTAAAGTCCCTGCGGATGGGAAAATGTTCCGTGAAGGAATCCTTTATCCGCATTGAGAACGGGGAAGTCATCATCTACGGAATGCACATCAGCCCCTATGAAAAAGGAAATATCTTTAACAAAGATCCCCTCCGTCCCCGGAAGCTTCTGATGCATAAATATGAAATCAATAAAATCGCCGGGAAAATGGCGGAGAAAGGCTACACGGTGGTGCCCCTGCAGGTATATTTCAAAGGAAGCCTGGTAAAGGTGGAAATTGCGCTGGCCCGCGGAAAGAAGCTCTACGATAAACGCCAGGACATCGCCAAAAAAGACATGCGCCGGGAGTCGGAACGAGAGTTTAAAATAAAGAATATATAAAAGCCCCGGTTAAAAATCTGCCCAATCATGACGAAATAGATAGAAGAAAATGGTAAATCAAACAGTATAGGCCGAACAGGAAAGGGCAGGTGACCTTAATGAATATGTTTACAGTCAGTACCGGGCTGCAGACTGCCGGCAGCTTTCAGTCAAAAAGTGTTTTTGCCGGCAATTTGCCGGGGCTTCACAACAGCATGCTCAAAAGCGCAAAGGATAAAACGGAGCGTCAGCAAAAAGCCGGAACGGAGATTGCATTCTGGGAGAAACAGAAGGAAAATCTGAAACAGAAGGAATGCGGCACCGTGGAAGAGATAGCCAAGAAGCTGGAGATGTTACATAATTATGAAGATGAGATTGCAGCAGTGAAGGCAGCTTATAACAGGGAGCAGATGTCTCATATTCTGGACGAAGCAGAAGAACAGGGCGAGAAGAACGCCCAGGCGGCTGAGAAACTGGAGCCAAAGACACCGGAAGAAAGACAGGAAGAAATGGTGGAAGAAGCTTTGGGCATCGAAGAGGACGAAAGCATTCTGGACGAAATGATGGACGAAATGACGGAGTCTGTGGAAGAAGTTTCAGAAGAACTGCAGGAAACGCAGGAAGAGGTTCTGGAAGAACTGCAGGAAGAGATAACCGACAGCATAACAGAGGAACTCATGGAAGAATCTGCGGAATCTGCAAAGAACGCGCCGCAGCAGCTGAACATGTACCGAAGGTTTGATATAAGGATATAATGAAAGTCAGAACGCCTTAAGAAAATAATTTGCGGAGAAGATTTGTCATGAAGAAAGTATTGGATTTTGTAATTGTAATTGTTTCACTGGCAGCAGCCACATTTGTGTTCGCCGGATTTAATATGGAGGGAATTCTGCTGAAAATGAATCAGCCGGAAACCATCGGCAGCAAGGAAATCGAAGCGAATCCGGGAACGGTTTATATGGGATATCCTGCAGGCGAGGGTATTCCGGAGGTGCGGAGTCAGTCAGAATGGGAAGAAACGCTGAACGATGTGGATTATGTGAAAGTGATCCCTAAGTCCCTTAAGAAAACCAATGTGTACAGCCTGGCAGAATGGGCAGATCCTTTCCGCAGACGGCGCAACGGCGCAGTTGGTAAACAGAAACCGGCCGTGCGGCAGTCGCCGATAGATGTTTTTGTGGAGTATATTCCTTATTATATTCTGGAACTGGAAGATGGAAGCAAAATTCTGGCCCAGGTCAGCCAGAATACGGCGAAAGCCCTTGAAAAAGGAGAATCAGAAGCAATTCCCATCGGAAGAAAGCATGGATTTTCCCAGGGAGCCAAAAATATGCTGTCAGACATTTGCGAAGAGAATCAGGTTTCAACCGAATACGTCTGGTATGCCATTGACAATGAATGGCAGAAAAAGAATTCTTTTGGAATCCTGATTGGAAAAGCGGCAGTGGCAGTGGTGTTCTTTTTTGTATTGGCAGTGATTCTGGAATTAGTGGCAGATAAGCTGTTGGGAAAGCGGAAAGAATCTTAATTTCCGCTTTCCGAAAGGCAAATTTTCTGGAAAGGGTTCTTGACAAAAAGAAAGTATGAATTTATAATAGACAGAAGCTAACAGCATCAGCGAACCAGGGGTTGTACTGGTTTCGACGGGGGTTGTGTAGCTATGGAAGCCATTGGCGGCTCCTGACCGCCTCAACAACGGGAACAATAAATATAAACGCTGAAGATAATTTAGCAATCGCTGCCTAGTTGCAGCAGTCGGCCTTAGACCACCCACAGTTTAAGTAACCGGCTTCGACGATGTGGGAAACGACGTATGCAAAGCTTTGCGCATGCGGGCGTATTATGAAGCTACTGAAACCGGAAGCCTGTCATTCGGCGTTCGGCAGAGGGAATGTCAAAGGAATGACTGTAATGGGAGATGCCATAGTGAATTGACTTTCGGACAGGGGTTCGATTCCCCTCAGCTCCATTATTTGTGGTAAGGAGGAACCCACGAAGTGGTGGGATGTTCCAGTATAAAATAATAAATCCACCTGCTATTAATTTTAAGCAAATAGCGGATGGATTTATTTTATTTCCAGTATTACAACCAACAGTCTGTATTTCGATACACAGGAACTGCCGGATTGTGTGTCCATCATCTGCTATGACAACAAAGAATCCCGCTTGTCAAAGAAGAAAGGATAGAATATAATAGCGGTAAAGAATACACAGGCAGGATAAGGCAGGGAAAACAATGGAAAAAAATAGTATTACAGTGGAAGGCTTTACCTTTACAGACCCGGAACTGGCGCGTAAAGCCATGCACGAGGCAGAAAGCATCCAATACGTCAAAGGGAAACTGGATATGGGAAACCCAAGGATGGTTCATGAAATGTACCGGAAGCTGATTGCAGAAAAGGTATTTGAAACTCCGGTGGGACTGGCATATTTAAAACAACTCAGGGATTATCTGTCAAATGTGCCGGAAATCCAGAGAAAAGATCAGGCTCCCGGTGCAGCGGCAGAGCCCTTAAGAAAGAGCAAGGCTTCTGCAGCAGCGGCAAAACCCGCAGGAAAGAATCAGGCTCCTGGCTCTGTGCAGGGAAAAAGGCAGACCCAGAAAGCTCCCCTTTCGGATGCAGAAGAACTGGCAGAGTGGTATGAAGAGAATTTGGGACAGGAAAAGCAGAAACGGCGGGCCGCAGAATTAAAACAGCGTCAGATTGAACAAAAACTGAAGAGCAGCAGGGGGCTGTTTCGGGTCAGTCTGGCAGGCAATCTTTTCCTGCTTCTTGTGGCCATTGGAATGATTGTGATTACGCTTTTGGATGACAGTCCCAATATTATCAATTATAAGAATAAAATTCTGAATCAATACACAGAATGGGAACAGGAATTAAAAGAGCGGGAGCAGCTCATAAAAGAAAAAGAACAGGGATTAGGCTTATAGAATCCGCAGAAACAGCGGATTTTTCACAAATATTCCATAAATGCATGATACCATAGAACATAATACTTGGATGAAAACGGAGGGTGTACGCAGAAATGGAAAAGTTAAAAATACTGGTGGTGGATGATGAGAGCCGGATGCGCAAGCTGGTGCGTGATTTTCTGGTGAAACAGAATTTCGAAGTGGTGGAGGCCGAGGACGGAGAGGATGCTCTGAATAAATTTTATGAACAGAAAGATATTGCCCTGATTATTCTGGACGTCATGATGCCGAAAATCAACGGCTGGGAAGTGTGCAAAGAGATACGGGAGAACTCCAGGGTTCCGGTTATTATGCTGACGGCCAAGGGAGAAGAGAGCGATGAATTGATGGGATTTGACATCGGCGCAGATGAATATATATCAAAGCCCTTCAGTCCTAAGATTTTAGTGGCCCGGGTAGAAGCGATCCTGCGGCGCACCGGGAAAAAAGAAGAAGAGACGCTGGAAATCGGCGGGATTCTCATAGACCGGCTGGGGCATCAGGCGTCAGTGGACGGAACAGAGATGGAATTAAGCTATAAGGAATTTGAATTGCTTACGTATTTTGTGGAAAACAAAGGGATTGCCCTTTCCAGGGAGAAAATTCTCAATCATGTCTGGAATTATGATTATTTCGGCGATGCCAGAACCATAGACACCCATGTGAAAAAACTGCGCAGCAAATTGGGGGACAAGGGAAATTATATTAAGACTATCTGGGGCATGGGCTATAAGTTCGAGGTGGAGTCATGAAATATTCCATCACAGGCAAAATCACAGCAATTATGCTCAGTCTTGTTGCCGGCACAGTGTTACTGTGCTGGTTTATTAATACAACTCTTTTGGAAACTTACTATGTGGAGCATAAGCAGCAGAAACTTCTGGAAACTTATGAAATGGTGAATAAGGCCAGCAGCTCCGGAGAAGCGTGGACGGAGGAATTTGCCATCCGTCTGGAAAAAGTATGCGCCAACAGCAACATTACCAGAATGATTATCGGTTCTGACAACATCATTTTAGATTCCAACGTTGGAGATGACGAAACGCTGCTGCTTCAGTTTTTGGAGCTGATTTTCCGGAAAAATAAAAATGTGGAAATATTAGAAAGCACAGATCGGTATGTGGTGGAAAAGATGTCAGATAAGAGACTTAAGACGGATTATCTTGTGTTATGCGGGAATCTGTCCGATGGAAACTCCCTTCTGATGCGCACTGCATTGGAGAGCATCAAAGAAAGCGTGGATATTGCCAACCGTTTTCTGGCCTATGTGGGAATTGTGGCCGTAGTTCTCTGCGCTGTGATTATTTATGCAGTAACCCGTAAGATTACCAATCCTATTTTGCAGCTTGCAGACATTTCCAACCGAATGACTAATTTAGACTTTGACGCAAAATTTCCAAGCAAAGGGAAAAACGAGATTGACATGCTGGGGGAGCATATGAATCAGCTGTCAGAAACCTTAGAGCGGACTATCTCGGAGCTGAAGAGCGCCAACAATGAACTGAAAATAGACATTGAAAAGAAAACGGAAATGGATGAGATGCGCAAGGAATTTATTTCCAATGTTTCCCATGAATTGAAAACGCCTATCGCATTGATCCAGGGCTATGCGGAAGGGCTGCAGGAATGCATCAATGATGATGCGGACAGCCGGGAATTCTATTGCGATGTGATTATGGATGAAGCGGACAAGATGAATCAGCTTGTGAAGAATCTGCTTACCCTGAATCAATTGGAGTCCGGCAGCGAACAGGTAGTATTTGAACGGTTTGATTTGCTGGAGGTTATCCAGGGGGTTGTCAACGCCACCGCCATTTTGCGGGAACAAAGCGGCGTTGCCCTGCAGGTGCACGGGACAGGGCCTAAGTATGTCTGGGCAGATGAATTTAAGACAGAACAGGTGCTGACTAATTATATCAGCAATGCCATTCACTATGCCGCCGGAGAAAAGAAGATAGAGATCTTTGTAAGACCCAATACGGAAACAGTAAGAGTGGAGGTATTTAATACAGGAAATCCCATTCCGGAGGAAGAACTGGAGCATATCTGGGATAAATTTTATAAAGTGGATAAGGCGAGAACCAGGGAATACGGCGGAAACGGAATCGGCCTGTCCATTGTAAAAGCGATTATGGATTCTTTTCACAGAGAATGCGGTGTGGAAAATCTTAGAAACGGTGTAAGATTCTGGTTTGAACTGGATTGTAAAAGCCAGTAGTTTTGCGTGGAAAATTTTAAAAACAGGAAATTGTGGTTGCCCTGCGGAATAAATAATGGTAGAATACAAGATAGAGAAACAGGAATATGCGCTTGAGCATAAAAAGGAGACATACTTATGAAGAAATTCATAAAACAGGGATCAGCATTAGTGGCTGCAGCGATTCTTCTTGCCGGATGCGGAGAGGAAATGGTTCCGCTGACAGAGAGTGAAGCGATGGTTATCGTTAATTACTCTGCAGGAACTCTTGCAAAGCATAACAGACATCAGCAGGAAGGAATGGCGGCAGTGTACCCCAAGGAGGAAGAAGAGGAAGTGATTCCGGAGGAAGAGGAAGCGAAGAAACCGGAAGAACAGGAGAAACAGGAAGAGAATGGCGGACAGCAAAGCAGCAGCGGAGAAAACGAAGCGTCCGGCTCAGAGAAACCGGCCCCTGAAGCAGTTACCTTGACAGAAGCCCTGGCAATTCCGGGCCTGGAATTTTCTTACAAGGATTATTCTGTCAGCAATACTTATAAACAGGGAGATTATTTTTCACTGGATGCGAAAGAAGGAAATACGTACGTAATATTGAATGTGAATATAGCAAATACAGGCTCAGAAACAGTGAACTGTGATTTGCTTTTAAAGCAGCCGATTTTTACGTTAAAGATAAATGAAGAACCGGGAGTAAAGAATGAGGTCAGCATGTTGGAAAATGATGTGTCCACTTACATCGGCGCCATCGAAGGGGGACAGACCGTGGCAGGTATCCTGATATTTGAAGTGCCGGCGGCGTCAGCGGAAAACATTTCATCCCTTCAGCTTACACTGCAGATGAATGAAACGACAACTGAGATAAATATGAAATAAATTTTAATAAATTGAAAAAATGTTCTATATTTTTCAGAAAGTATGTGCTATAATGTAGGCAAAGCATGTATGAATATTGCACGGAAATATACCGGAGAGGAGCGAGTTACTATTATGGATACAAATATTCTTTTGGAGAATGGCACAAATGAGCTGGAGGTTTTAGAATTTACATTAGCTGGAAATCATTACGGTATCAATGTAGCGAAAATACGGGAAATTTTGACATATCAGCCCGTTACTCCGATTCCTAATGCACATCCAAGTGTGGAAGGTATATTTATGCCAAGAGACACCATGATAAGTGTAATTAATCTGCGTAATTGCCTGGGGCTTCCAGATATTGACAGAGACGGATTATTCATTATTACTAACTTTAATAAACTGAATATTGCGTTCCATGTGGATGAAGTATGCGGCATTCACAGGCTTTCCTGGGCAGATATCATCACCCCTGACGCCACCATTAATATTGAAGAGAACGGCGTGTCTACCGGAGTGATTAAGTTAGAAGATCGGCTGATTGTAATTCTTGACTTTGAGAAGATTGTAACGGATATCAGTCCGGAAACAGGACTGCAGGTATCTGATTTGGATGATTTGGAAGAACGCAACAGAAGCGATTCCCCGATTATGGTGGCAGAGGATTCGCCGCTGCTGTCCAAACTGATCACAGACTGCCTGAAGAAATCAGGATATACCAAGCTGAATGTCAATAACAACGGACAGGAGCTGTGGGATAAGCTCAATGATTTCCGCAAGTCAGGAGAAGTAGATGAAAAGGTACATATGGTCATTACGGATATTGAGATGCCTCTGATGGACGGACACCGTCTGACCAAACTGATTAAGGAAGATGATGAGCTCAAGCATATTCCGGTTGTTATTTTCTCATCTCTGGTAAATGAAGAAATGAGACGCAAGGGTGAGATGCTTGGTGCAGACGCTCAGCTTACCAAACCGGAAATCGGCAAACTGGTTAATGCAATTGATGAACTTCTGGATAAAAGAAAAGAATTCCTGGCTCAGAGACAGGGATAAGGCTCTGAAGAGTGGAATTTCTGAATCTTCCGGAGAGAATAAGAACGCAGCATTTTTAATAACTTTAAGAGCAGGAACTGCCGGAAGGTTACACTTCCGGCAGTTTTTAGCGTGGTCAGGAAATCTTCTCCAAGAACTGCAAATAACTTTGCAATTTACTTGTAATGGGAAAAACTACATGGTAGAATGGGCATAGGCCATCACAGGAATTGCAGAAAGCCGGAGATGATGCTGGCGCTGCCCTGAATATGGCACAATCGCAGCAATCAAAGACAGCAAGCATAAGGAGGAGACCAAGGAGTGAATAAGTTATCGTTGGAAACAGAGTTAAAGAGTAATTCTTATCCGGGAAGGGGAATTGTAATCGGCAAGTCAAAAGACGGCAGGTATGCAGTAACTGCTTATTTTATTATGGGAAGAAGTGAGAACAGCAGAAACCGTATTTTTGTGGAAGATGGAGAAGGCATCCGCACACAGGCATTTGACCCGTCCAAATTAAGCGATCCCAGCCTGATTATTTATGCGCCGGTGAGAGTGCTTGGCAACAAGACAATTGTGACAAACGGAGATCAGACCGATACGATCTATGAATTGATGGACAAGCAGCAGACCTTTGAGCAGTCACTGCGCACCAGGGAATTTGAGCCGGACGCTCCCAACTATACCCCGCGGATTTCCGGCATTATGCATGTGGAGCACGGCAGCTACAATTATGCAATGTCTATTTTAAAGAGCAATCATGGGAATCCTGATTCCTGTAACCGGTATACGTTTGCCTATGAGAATCCTGCAGCCGGGGAAGGCCGTTTTATCCATACTTATATGGGAGACGGAAATCCATTGCCCAGTTTTGAGGGAGAGCCGAAACTGGTGGAGCTGGACGGAGAACTTCATGAGTTTGCCCGGAACATCTGGGACAGCCTGAACGAAGAGAATAAAGTTTCTCTTTTTGTCAGATATATTGAAATTGAAACAGGAAAGTATGAATCTGTTATTATCAATAAGAATAAATAAATACCTTTGCGTCGGGGAATCGGGCGTATGATAGTGAAAAAGTACAGATATGGAGGAAATTATGCAGGAATTAGAATTAAAATATGGGTGCAATCCCAACCAGAAGCCATCCAGAATCTACATGGAGAACGGAGAACTTCCCATTAAGGTGTTAAACGGCAAGCCGGGATATATTAATTTTCTGGACGCTTTCAATGGATGGCAGTTGGTAAAAGAATTAAAGAAAGCGACAGGGCTTGCGGCGGCAACTTCTTTTAAACACGTTTCTCCTGCCGGCGCAGCAGTGGGGCTGCCCTTAACAGAGGTGGAGAAGAAGATTTACTGGGTAGATGATTTGGATATGGAGTTTACGCCCCTTGCCAATGCTTACGCAAGAGCCAGAGGCGCAGATCGCATGTCGTCTTTCGGAGATTTTATTTCCCTGTCGGATGTCTGCGATAAGGCCACGGCTTTGATTATCAAGCGGGAAGTTTCTGATGGAGTGATTGCGCCGGGATATGAGCCGGAAGCATTGGAGATTTTAAAGGCAAAGAAGAAGGGCAATTACAATGTGATTGAGATCGATCCGGATTACATGCCCAATCCTCTGGAGCGGAAGGAAGTGTTCGGCATTACCTTTGAACAGGGCAGAAACGAGCTGAAAATTGACAATGATTTCTTTGGAAATGTGGTGACAGAAAACAAAGAGATTCCGGAATCTGCCAAAATTGATTTGGCAATCGCCATGATTACGCTGAAATATACCCAGTCCAATTCTGTATGTTATGCCAAAGGCGGACAGGCCATCGGCATTGGGGCAGGACAGCAGTCCAGAATCCACTGTACCCGTCTTGCCGGACAGAAAGCGGACAACTGGTTTCTGCGTCAGTCCCCCAAGGTGCTGGGATTGGAGTTTGTA
Source organism: Lachnospiraceae bacterium (assembly GCA_910575555.1). Taxonomy (GTDB): domain Bacteria; phylum Bacillota; class Clostridia; order Lachnospirales; family Lachnospiraceae; genus Petralouisia. The sequence goes on from CAJTFX010000002.1 coordinate 204,441, forward strand.
GACGGCATCGGCCGGGCAGACCGAGATAATTCCATTGATTTGTATATCGGAGAAGATTATATGGATGTTCTGGCAGAGGGCGCCTGGGAGAAGATTTTCAAGGTGAAGCCGGAAGTGTTTACCAGAGAAGAAAAGCGGGAATGGTTGGATCAGATGAACGGAGTTTCCCTTGGTTCCGATGCATTTTTCCCATTCGGCGATAATATTGAGCGGGCGCATAAAAGCGGCGTTTCCTATGTGGCGGAGCCGGGCGGTTCCATCCGTGACGACCATGTGATTGAGACCTGCAATAAATATAATATGGCGATGTGCTTTACGGGGATTCGGTTGTTTCATCATTAATTTAATACGAACGATCATATTTGGATACGGACGGAACTGCCGGAGTGCCCTTTGGCACGCAAACTGGGCAGCGTTTTGGCGAACTAACTGCAAACTGCGGCTAAGGAAGTCAGGAAAGCCTTCCTTCCTAAGTCTCCGTAAGCAGTGGATTTCGCCTCCACGCTATACGCCCATGAACTGTTTGCTTAGCCAAAGGGCACTCCGGCAGTTCCTGTGTATCGAAATATAGATTGTTTGTTGCAGCAGCGTAGGTGGAAGAGCTTTTCCAGAATATTTTCCTGTGCACAGGAACTGAGATTTCCCACTTTATAAGTGAAATGTTTCGATACACAGGAACTGAGATTTCCTACTTCATAAGTGGAATATTTCGATACACAGGAAGGACGCCCCTGCAGTTCCGTCCGTATGAAATAAATAGGTAAGAGGAAAAACATCAGACATTTGAAGCATTGGAACAGATTTAAGCAAAAGCCCCTACAGCAAAATCAAAGGTTGTCTGAAATCCTTCGGCAGGCTGTTATCCCCTTTGGAAGCCAGGCCGATGCGGTACAGATCGGCAGCCGCCAGATCCAGGGAAAGAAGGCGCTGCAGGGAAGCAGCCTGCGTCCCGGGACGGTCAGTGGTATGATTGGTAAGAGGAAGGTGGTTTGAACGCGAAGGGGAGCTTTCATCTTTCCATAAAGAAGCGGGATTTGTCACAAGGGGCAGATTTCCGCTTTTTTTGACGGCGGACAGCAAAGGGGCGGATTTTTTGCGAAAGCCCAGCACCCGCAGGCAGGCGGGCTTTGGAACAGCCTGGTAATCCTCCTGATAAATATTCAGTATCACATGCAGACATACCCGGCTGAGACGGGTATAGGTAAAGTTTTTACACTTCAAACGGCTGCAGAAGCTGTTCCAGGAAAGGAAACTGCCGGATTCCTGTTTCATGCGCCTTGCCAGATCCGGGGAGCTGTCTGCATAGCGGGAAAGCTGCTCAGGGGCTTCTGTAAGCAGCTTGTAGTGAAGCAGCGGGGAGAAATCATTTTCCTGTAAAAAGGGATGAGGATATTCTTTTAAAATGTCCAGAGCTGCTTTGGGCATGGAAAGCTCCAGAGAGGATGGAAGCAGGCGCTCCGTTTCTAAGAGCCGGGCCCGCAGGGCTGAGGCGGAAGAAAATACCTGTCCCGGCGCAGTATCGTGATAGGATTGTCCCCGGCGCAGCAGGGGGCAGGGAATGATCCGGGATTGACAGCGGGATAAAGCTTTCAGGTATTCCACAGCCAGAATATTGTTTGGGGAATCAAGAATGGAGACGGATGGGGGAAAATGGGCCGGATTCTGTACTGAAAAACAGGAGTTTAATGCCCGGGCCCGTGCAGCGGGAAAGGACAGCCCCTTTTTCAGTTCCTGCTGCAAGGCATCCCGGAAGGGTTCCGGTTCCCGGCAGAGGATATCCGCAGTTTCCTTTAGAGAAGAAAAATCCTCCGTTTCCGTTCCAAATCCCAGATGCGTGACTACGCCGCAGCTCTCCAGTAAGGCAACGCCGCCTGCTGCAAAATATTCTGCGCTGGCACAGGCATAGAGCGCAGGCAGCTCCAGTACCAGGTCTGCGCCGCAGCTTAAAGCCATCCGGGCGCGGCTGTATTTTTCCATCAGGGCGGGGGCCCCCCGCTGAACAAAATTTCCGCTCATGGCAATGATGACAAAATCTGCGTCCGTTTCTTTTTTCAGGGTTTCTATCTGATAAGCATGTCCCTGGTGGAACGGGTTGTATTCTGCAATAATTCCAAGTACATTCATGTAAGCTTCCTTTCTTCTTGGCCGAACGTTTTTTCAAGCTGGCGAAACAGCCGGAACAGAACGATGACGGCGGCGGCGGCCAGGATCAGTTCGGCCGTTAACTGCGCATAGGCAAGCCCGTACAGGGGGAAGAAGTAATTCAGCACAAACAATGCCGGGATTTCCAGGATAATCTTGCGGAGTATGGCAAAAAGAAAGGATTTTTTTCCCATGCCGCAGGCCTGAAATACGCCCACTGCCAGAAAGTCCATGCACAGAAAAGGCGTTCCCATGCACAGGCCCCGCAAAAATCTGGAGCCGTAGGCAATAATCGCAGGGTTTTTCATAAATAGTGAGGTGAGAGGCCCCGCGCCCAGAAAATAACCGGCGGATACCAGTATCATGAAAGAAAGGGTGATTTTCACAGTAAAAGTCAGTGTGTCTTTCATGCGTTTGATATTTCCGCTGGCATAATTGTAGCTGATCAGGGGCATAATGCCTTGAGAAAATCCCAGTGCAATGTTCAGAGGCACCATATTGATTTTCTGTACGATTCCCATGGCCGCCACTGCGTCTGCGCCGTAAGAGGAAGTGAAATTATTCAGGACAGTCATGCCCGTCACATTTAAAAGGTTCTGGATGGAGGCGGGAATTCCCACGGCAAATATTCCGGCGACGATCATTTTCTGGAAGCCGAAATGGGTTGGGCGGATGGAAACATAAGTCTGTCCCCGTTTTACAAACAGCAGAAGGAAAAAATAGCCGCAGGCGGTGCAGTTGGACAGAAAAGTGGCAAGCCCCGCGCCGGCTGCTCCCATATTCAGTCCCTGAGGGAGAATAAATATGGGGTCAAGAATCATATTCAAAAGGCATCCGCTCATGGTGCCGATACTGGCATGGAGGGAAGAGCCTTCCGCCCGCACCAGATAGGCCAGAACCACATTCAGGATAGACGGCGCCGCGCCGAAGTTTACCGTCCATTTCAGATATTCCCCGGTGGCTGCGGCAGTCTGGCTGTCTGCGCCCAGCATGGTCAGCATGGGGGTCTGAAACAGGGTGCAGAGGGCAGAAAACAGGATGCCGCTTATCAGCGCAAAATAGAAACCGAAGGCAGAACTGCGGTATACCGTGTCGTAATCTTTTCTCCCAAGCCCCCGGCTCATCATACTGGAGGCGCCGATTCCGAACAGATTGTTGACTGCGTTAAAAGCCAGAAGCGCCGGAGCTGCCAGAGTAACGGCCGCATTCTGGATGGGATCATTTAAAATACCTACGAAATAAGTGTCTGCAAGGTTATAAATTACCATAACCAGAGAGCTGATGATGGTAGGGACAGCAAGGGTCATCACCGCTTTTGGAATAGGTGTCTGTTCAAATAACTGTGTTTTTTCTTTATTTTCCATAAATGACAGTTTCCTTTCGTTTTTGAGGCGGGTTTTTCATTCCTCATTCATACTATGGTACAGGATTTTGCTTCTGTTTACAAGGATTAACTGGAAAAAAGCCCCTTGTATCATAATTTGGATTGGTTTATAATGGAATTGTACATGTTATAAATCTAATAATGGAAGAGAATAGGAGAAGAAAAATGAATGTATTAGTAATTAATTGCGGAAGTTCTTCCCTGAAATATCAGGTCATCAATTCTGATTCTGAGGAAGTGTTGGCAAAAGGACTGTGCGAGAGAATCGGCCTGGACGGAAGGCTTGTGTATCAGAAGGCCGGCTGTGACAAGGAAATTACAGATGCGGACATGCCCACCCACAAACAGGCCATTCAGATGGTATTGGATGCGCTGGTAAATCCGAACACCGGAGCCTTAAAGAGTCTTGAGGAAATCGGCGCAGTGGGCCACAGGCTGGTGCACGGCGGAGAGAAATTCGCATGCTCCACAGTATTAAACGAGGAAGTGCTGAAGGTTGTGGAGGAATGCAGCGATCTGGCTCCTTTGCATAATCCGGCTAATTTAATCGGAGTTCGGGCCTGCCAGGAATTGATGCCGGGCGTGCCGATGGTAGGCGTATTTGACACCGCATTCCATCAGACCATGCCGGAGAAAGCATACCTCTACGGCATTGACTATGATTATTATGAGAAATATAAAGTGAGAAAATACGGGTTCCACGGAACTTCCCACAGTTATGTGTCCAAACGCGCGGCGGAGCTTCTTGGAAAGCCCTATGAAGAGCTGAAAACCATTGTCTGCCATCTTGGAAACGGCGCTTCCATCTGCGCGGTGAAAAACGGAGAATCTGTGGACACTTCCATGGGACTGACTCCCCTGGAAGGACTGATTATGGGAACACGTTCCGGCGATATTGATCCGGGGGCCATGGAATATCTGGCAAAGAAAGAAAATCTGGATCTGGAAGGCATTATGGCTATCTTAAATAAGAAATCCGGCGTACAGGGATTGTCCCACATTTCCAGTGATTTCCGGGATCTGGAAGCAGCTGCTGAAAAAGATGACAAAGGCGGAATCCGCGCATTGGAGACTTATATTTACCGTGTGGCAAAATATGTGGGCTCCTATGTGGCGGCCATGAACGGCGTGGATGTGATCTGCTTTACGGCAGGAGTTGGAGAAAACGGGCCGGATACCAGAAAGGGCGTCTGTGATTACCTGGGATATCTGGGGCTGAAACTGGACGATGCGGCCAACCAGGTAAGAGGGGAAGAGAAGATTATTTCCACTCCGGATTCCAAAGTCACCGTGCTCTGTCTGCCTACCAATGAAGAACTGGCAATTGCCCGGGAGACCGTGGAACTGACAAAATAATAAAAGAAATGATTGACAAACCATCTTCTGGCAGTTATAATATTTCAAGTGTGGATAGGAGACTGTCATGAGAGTAGAATTAGCGGACATAATTTCCTGTGAGAATAAGGAAATGTCACAGCAGGTAGAAATTGAATTATCGTCCTTTGATTCCAGACTGGGACAATTTCCCATTCGGACGAAACAGCCCTTTGCAATGAAGTTTGCCAATGAGGACGGGAAGCGACTGTTGATTCAGGGGGAAACAGAAGTTGCAATCGGAATTCCATGTGACCGCTGTCTGGAGGAAGTGAGCCGGACATTTTTCATTGAGGTGGACAAGGAGATTGACCTTACCGGAAGCAATGAAGAGCTGAGCATGGAGAATCTGAGCTATATGTCAGGAACAAGTCTGGATGTAGATCAACTTATTTTTGGAGAAATTTTGGTGAGTTGGCCAATGAAGGTTCTGTGCAGAGAGGATTGCAAAGGCATCTGCAAACGGTGCGGAATGAATCTGAATCAGGCAGAATGTCAGTGCCAGAAAACGGAACCTGATCCAAGAATGGCAGCAATCCAGGATATTTTTAACAAATTTAAGGAGGTGTGACCATGTCAATATGTCCAAAAAATAAATCTTCCAAAGGCAGAAGAGACAGAAGAAGAGCAAACTGGAAAATGACTGCTCCGACTTTGGTAAAATGCAGCAAATGCGGCGAATTAATGATGCCTCACAGAGTATGCAAGAACTGCGGAAGCTATAACAAAAAAGAAATTATCCCTCAGGATTAATCCGGGGTGCAAAAAGGGCCTTTCCAATAATGGGAGGGCTCTTTTGTTATGATTTATTCCTAACCTGTAACACTCTTTTTCGCAGAAGGAAAATTTTATTTCCGCAGACATTGACATTTCAAAGGAAATAGGTAAGAATAGGTGATAGAACTAAAATACCAAAAGAGAGAGGAAATTACATTATGAAGCTTTTTAATCCGGACAGCGGCATTATGAGATCATTGTCCAAGTTTACGGACTGCATCTGTCTGAGCCTGCTGTTTTTTGTAAGTTGTATTCCCATTGTCACCATAGGAACGGCCTCCACAGCATTGTACTATACGGTGCATAAGGTGCTCCGTCATGACAGGGGGTATATGTTCCGGGATTACGTGACCTCTTTTAAGGAGAATTTTAAACAGACTGTGCCGGTGTGGATAGCGGCTCTGGCTGTGGGGATTGTGATGTGGCTGGATTTGCAGATTGCGAATTTTTATGCGGCTTCTGCCGCCTATTTTTCCGCCCTTTCCGCAGTTAGTTTTCTGGGGCTTGTCATCTGGTTTGCCTGGGTTTCATACCTGTTTCCTTATATGGCGCGTTTTGAGAACACCAGGAGACGTTCCATGAAGAACGCTATTTTAATGGTAATTGCCCATCTGCCCATGACCGCGCTGATGCTGGTGGTTGCTGCGGCTATAGGATTTGTGGTGTATCTTTTGCCCTATATGATCTTTATTATTCCTTCCGTTTACGCCTGGCTTCAGAGCTATATACTGGAGCGGATTTTCCGCAAATATATGAGCGAAGAGGACCGGGAAGCGGAGGATGCCAAATACAAAGCGGACGATGATATGGCAGAACGTTGATTTTTAGGTTGATTTCTCCGGATACTTATAGTATATTCTTAGGTGGGTATTCGATAAACAGGAAATTTTTAACAGACGTTGCCTGTTTGCGAGCCATAAGGAGGAATTTTCATGCAGGAAATGATAAAAGTAGCAGTCGACGCCATGGGCGGAGATTACGCGCCCGCCGAAATGGTAAAAGGGGCAATCAATGCTGTTACGCTGCGGCGGGACATTATGGTATATCTGATTGGCCGCCAGGATGTGGTAAAAGAAGAACTGGCGAAACATTCCTACAACGGGAACCAGATTGAGGTGATTCACGCCGAAGAGGTAATTGAAACCGCAGAACCTCCAGTGATGGCAATTCGAAAGAAAAAACAGTCATCCATCGTGGTGGGATTGAACATGGTGAAGGAGAAGAAGGCAGACGCGTTTGTGTCGGCGGGAAGCTCCGGGGCCATACTGGTAGGCGGACAAGTTATCGTCGGAAGGATTAAGGGTGTGGAACGCCCGCCGCTGGCGCCGCTGATTCCCACAGAACAGGGAGTGTCTTTACTGATTGACTGCGGCGCAAATGTAGACGCCAGACCTTCGCATCTGGTCCAGTTTGCGAAGATGGGCTCCATTTACATGGAAAACGTGTTGGGCGTTAAGAAGCCGAAGGTGGCGATTGTCAATATTGGTGCAGAGGAAGAAAAAGGAAATGCACTGGTAAAAGAAACATTTCCTCTGCTGAAAAACTGCCCGGACATCAATTTTACAGGCAGCATTGAAGCGAGAGAGATTCCCCATGGAGAAGCAGACGTGATTGTGTGCGAGGCATTTACCGGCAATGTTATTTTGAAGCTTTGCGAGGGATTAAGCGGGACGCTGATCCATGTGATAAAGCAGGGCATGATGTCGAGTCTCCGAAGCAAGATTGGCGCGCTGCTTGTGAAGCCATCTTTGAAAAAGACCCTGAAAGCCTTTGATGCGACAGAATACGGCGGTGCGCCGCTGTTAGGGCTGAATGGTCTGGTAGTCAAGACTCACGGAAGCGCAAAGGCGAAGGAAGTGACCAATTCCATTATCCAGTGCGTTACGTTCAGTGAGCAGGAAATTAATGAGAAAATCAGAAAGAATATTGGAACATCTCCCATGGAGGAGTAGAAAGGAACGAGCATGGAGTTTGAAAAATTAAAAAAAATCATTGCAGAAGTATTAAACGTTGATGTGGATGAAATTACAATGGATACTACATTTGTAGATGACCTGGGGGCGGATTCTCTGGATATTTTCCAGATTATCATGGGACTTGAAGAAGAATTTGACATTGAAATAGCCAACGAGGAAGCAGAGAAGATTGTAACGGTAGCAGATGCAGTAGAGCAGATTAAGAATGCAACAAACTGATGGACGAGCCGTACAGTGAGCATAAAGATTGATTGCCTGTGTGCAGCAGGCAATGTCAGATGACAACCACTTTCACATTTTGCGGGAAGTGGTTGCATTTGATTAGAGTAATCGGAGGTTTTAAGATGAAATTGCAGAAAGAATTGGAAGGAAAATTAGGGTATCAGTTTCAAAACAGCAGATTGCTGACCCAGGCCCTGACCCACAGCTCTTATGTGAATGAGCACCATATGAGCCGGCTGGCAGATTACGAGCGGCTGGAATTTCTGGGGGATGCGGTGCTTGAGATTGTGACCAGTGAGTTTTTGTTTCACAGATATCCCAAAAACCCGGAGGGGGAGCTGACCAGAATGCGGGCAAGCATTGTCTGTGAGCCTACGCTGGCCTTCTGCACCAGAGAACTGGAGCTGGGCAGATACCTTCTGTTGGGAAAGGGGGAAGCCCAGACCGGAGGAAGGGAGCGGAAATCAGTATTGTCCGATGTGCTGGAGGCGCTGATTGGGGCAATTTATTTGGATGGTGGTTTTGCTAGTGCAAAAGAGTTTGTACATCGTTTTGTGTTGAACGATATCGAGCACAAGCAGCTCTTTTATGATAGCAAGACTATCCTGCAGGAAGTGGTGCAGGCTAATTTCGGGGAAGGGCTGAGCTATTGCCTTCTGGCAGAAGAAGGGCCGGATCACGATAAAAAGTTTATTGTGGAAGCGAGAATAGACGAAGAACCCTGGGGAACAGGCTGCGGAAGAACGAAAAAGAGCGCGGAGCAGGAGGCGGCCTACGAAACGCTGCTTATGCTTAAGAAGCGCAAAAACATTAAGATTCCCCGCAGTTTGGCACAGTAGCGTCGGAGGGACAGATGTATCTAAAAAGTATAGAAGTTCATGGATTCAAGTCATTTGCCAATAAGATCCTGTTTGAATTCCACAATGGAATTACCGGAATCGTGGGGCCTAACGGAAGCGGAAAAAGCAATGTGGCAGACGCAGTGCGCTGGGTTTTGGGAGAACAGCGGGTGAAACAGCTTCGGGGCGCCAGTATGCAGGACGTTATTTTTTCCGGCACTGAGAACCGCAGGCCTTTAAGCTACGCTTATGTGGCAATTACGCTGGACAACGGAGACCGGCAGTTAAACGTGGATTACAACGAAGTGACAGTGGCAAGACGTGTCTACCGTTCCGGGGAAAGTGAATATCTGATTAATGGGACGACCTGCCGCCTGAAGGATGTATATGAGTTATTCTATGATACGGGAATTGGAAAAGAAGGATATTCCATCATCGGCCAGGGCCAGATTGAGCGGATCTTAAGCGGCAAGCCGGAAGAGCGGCGGGAGTTGTTTGATGAAGCGGCGGGAATCGTCAAATTCAAACGGCGAAAGGCCACCGCCCAGAAAAAATTAGAAGATGAACGCCAGAACCTTCTGCGCGTCAGCGACATTCTTGCCGAGCTGGAGAAGCAGGTGGGGCCTTTGGAGAAACAGGCGGAAAAAGCCAGGCATTACCTGAAAAAGAGGGAAGAGCTGAAAGAGTATGATGTGAACATGTTCCTGATGGATATGGAACGTATCCAGGAGGATTTGAAATCTTTAGGGGAGAAAACAGAAATTGTCGAAGGGGAGCTGCAGGAGTCTAACCGTTCCTATGCAAATATCCGGGCGGAGTATGCTCAGATGGAGCAGGACATGCAGCAGACAGACGACAGGCTTGCGGCGCTTCGGGAAAAGCTGGGAAACCATACGGTGCAGAAGGGAAAACTGGAAGGCCAGATTAACGTGCTGAACGAACAGATTCACGGAGCCAGACAGAGTGAAGAGCATTTTAAGGCCAGACAGCAGGCCATTGAAAAAGATCGCCGGGAACGGTTGGAGCAGAGAGCGTCCTGCCAGAAGGAAAAACGGCAGCTTGACGATCAGACAAAGTCCCTGGAGGAACAGAAAAGCCAGGTGATGGCCAAATATCAGGAAATCCAGGAGGAAATTGCCCGCTGCACCAGGAAAATTGAAGATGGAAAAACGGAAATTATTGAACTTCTGAATAATAAAGCCTCCATCAAAGCCAGACAGCAGCGTTATGATACCATGCAGGAGCAGATTAATATCCGCAAAGCTGAGATGAATAAACGGCTGTTGGAACAAAAAAGCGAGGAAGAAGAACTGCAGTCCATGTTGGAGGAATATGGGCAAAGCTATCAAAAGGCCAGAGAAACCTGTCAGAACTTGGAGTCAGAACTGCAGAAATCAGAAGAAAAGAACCGGGAATGGCAGGCAAAACGGGCGGAGACTTTAGAACGGATGGAGCAGGACAATGCCCGTTACCACAGGGAAAAATCCCGCCTGGAGTCTTTGATTAATATTGCGGAGCGCTATGACGGCTACGGCAATTCCATCCGCCGTGTGATGGAGCGGAAAGAATCAGAGCCGGGATTGCTGGGAGTTGTGGCTGATTTGATTCAGGTGGACAGGCAGTATGAAATTGCCATTGAAACAGCTCTGGGGGGAAGCCTCCAGAATATTGTCACCGATGATGAGAATACCGCCAAGAAAATGATTGGCTATCTGAAACAGAACCGGTTTGGGCGGGCTACTTTTCTGCCCTTAACCAGTGTGGGCAAGCGGCCGGTTTCCGTCAATCAGGCTGCCTTAAAGGAGCCCGGCGTCATTGGAATCGGAAGCGAGCTGGTGCGGGCGGACCGCCGGTTTGCGGGACTGAAAACATACCTTTTAGGCAGAACCTATGTGGTGGATACCATTGACCATGCTGTTTTACTGGCCAGGAAATACCAGTACAGCCTAAGGATTGTCACCCTGGAGGGAGAATCCTTAAGCCCTGGCGGTTCCATGACAGGCGGAGCTTTTAAAAATACCAGCAATCTGTTGGGAAGAAAACGGGAAATTGAAGATCTGCAGCGGGAAACGGAGAAGTTAGAGCATACGCTGGCCGGGCACAAAAGCCGGCTGGAGGATATCAGTACGGCAAGAGAGCTGCTGAAGGAAGAGATCCGTCAGAAAGAAGAAAATTTGAAGCAGGCAATGCTGAAGCAGAATACAGAAGAAATGAATCTGGAACGGATCAGAGAGCAGAAGGCGGAAAATGACAGCCGTTTTGCCTCCCTGCAGCTGGAAAGCAGAGAGATGGAACGTCAGTTGTCAGAAATCAATGAAAGCCGGGAGCAGATTCGGGAGGAGCTTCAGGCCGCCGGCAAAAGAGAGCGGGAAATTGAAGAAGAAACCGGAGAGTACCGGCAGATTTTGGAGCGGCAGCATAAATTTGCCCAGGAGAGCCAGAATGACGTTTCCCGGGTGCAGCTAGAGGAGGCAAACCTGCAGCAGAAAGCAGAGTTCCTGAAGGAGAATCTCTCCCGTATTGCATCGGAAATCCGTAAGCTGGAAGAGGATTTGCGGGAGGCAGATCAGGAAAGGGGCCAGTCACAGACTGATATTTGCCAAAAAGAGCGGGAAATTGAAGAGCTTGCAAAGGCCATGGAGGATTCGGAAATCAACCGCCGGAAACTGGAAGAAGAAATGGTCCGGGGACAGAAGGCCAGAGAAGAGATGTCTGTGAAATACAAAGGCTTTTTCCAGAAGCAGGAGGAGCTTTCCAAACGCATCCATGATCTGGATAAAGAAATGTACCGGTTGGGCAGCCAGAAAGAGAAGCTGAATGAATCGGCGGAACATCAGAACAGCTATATGTGGGAAGAATATGAACTGACCTTCCACAACGCCATGGCGCTGCGAAGGGAAGAACTGAACAATCCGGGAGAGATGAAAAAGAGGATCGCCCAGATCAAAGACGAGATCCGCAAGCTTGGAGATGTGAATGTCAACGCCATTGAGGATTACCGGAATCTGTCAGAACGGTATGTGTTTATGAAAACCCAGCATGATGATCTGGTGGAAGCAGAAAAAACGCTGCTGGATATTATTGAGGAACTGGATACTGGCATGCGCCGGCAGTTTATGGAGAAGTTCGCCCAGATACAGAAGGAATTTGACAAAGTATTCAAGGAGCTGTTCGGCGGCGGAAAGGGAACTTTGGAACTGGTGGAGGATGAGGACATTTTGGAATGCGGCATCCGTATTATTGCGCAGCCTCCCGGCAAGAAGCTGCAGAATATGATGCAGCTTTCCGGCGGGGAGAAATCCCTGACGGCCATTTCCCTGCTGTTTGCCATCCAGAATCTGAAGCCTTCGCCCTTTTGTCTGCTGGACGAGATAGAGGCGGCTCTGGATGATTCCAACGTGGGGCGGTTTGCCAGGTATCTGCATAAGCTGACCAGTCATACCCAGTTTATTGTAATTACCCACAGACGTGGAACCATGGCGGCGGCAGACCGGCTGTATGGAATTACCATGCAGGAGAAGGGCGTGTCCACTTTGGTGTCCGTCAATCTGATTGAAGAAGATCTGAGCGCGTAACATGCGGGATATTTAACGCCGGAGTAATATCCATTACGGAGAGCAGGAAGGAGAGAACAGAAATGGGAAGTGAAGAGAAAGAAAAGAAAGGGTTTTTTAAACGTCTGGTACAGGGATTAACCAAGACCAGAGATAATATTGTGTCCGGGATAGATTCTATTTTCAGCGGATTTTCCAGTATTGACGATGAATTTTACGAAGAGATTGAGGAAATTCTCATTATGGGCGATCTGGGCGTCCATGCCACAGAGGAAATCATTGAAAATCTCAAAGTGAAGGTAAAGGAGCAGCATATCAAAGAGCCTGCCCAGTGTAAGGAATTGTTGATTTCCAGTATCCAGGAGCAGATGGATGTGGGAGAGACGGCTTACCGGTTTGAAAATGAGAAATCTGTGGTACTGGTCATCGGCGTTAACGGCGTGGGCAAAACCACTTCCGTGGGAAAACTGGCCGGCAAGTTAAAGGCCCAGGGCAAACGCGTGGTGCTTGCGGCGGCAGATACGTTCCGGGCGGCTGCCGGAGAACAGCTCAGCGAATGGGCCAACCGGGCCGGGGTGGAAATGATCGGCGGCCAGGAGGGCGCAGATCCCGGAGCAGTGGTCTATGACGCCGTGGCGGCGGCAAGGGCCAGAAATGCAGACGTACTGCTGTGCGACACTGCCGGGCGTCTCCACAACAAGAAAAATCTGATGGAAGAGTTAAAGAAAATCCATCGGATTCTGGAAAAGGAATACCCGGAGGCTTTTCGGGAAACTCTGGTGGTGCTGGATGGAACCACAGGCCAGAATGCCCTTTCCCAGGCCAGGCAGTTTTCAGAGGTGGCGGACATTTCGGGAATTATCCTCACCAAGATGGACGGGACGGCCAGAGGCGGCATTGCAGTGGCCATTCAGTCAGAACTGGGCATTCCGGTGAAATATATCGGAGTGGGAGAAACCATCGACGATCTGCAGAAATTTGATTCCGGACAATTTGTAAAAGCGCTGTTTGACACAGGCGATAAAACCGAGGAGGAAGAGTAAAATGTTGACTCTGGAGAGATTTGAAGAAGCCAGTAAAATTGTAAGAGAGGTAACTTTGGAAACAAAGCTGATATACAGTGACTTCCTTAGCGAGCAGACCGGGAACAAGGTTTATCTGAAGCCGGAAAATATGCAGTTTACCGGAGCTTACAAGGTCCGGGGAGCCTATTACAAAATGAGCACCCTGACGGAAGAAGAAAGGGAAAAAGGACTGATCACCGCCTCTGCCGGCAACCATGCCCAGGGGGTGGCTTATGCGGCAAAGTGCTACGGGGTGAAGGCAACCATTGTGATGCCTACCACCACGCCGCTGATTAAGGTGAACCGGACCAAGGGATACGGCGCAGAGGTGATTCTCTATGGGGATGTGTACGACGAATCCTGCCAGAAAGCCTATGAACTTGCTGAGGAGCATGGATATACCTTTATCCATCCCTTTGACGATCTTGCGGTGGCCACCGGACAGGGAACCATTGCCATGGAGATTTTCAAGGAGCTGCCTCTGGTGGAATATATTCTGGTGCCCATCGGAGGCGGAGGGCTGGCAGCGGGAATTTCTGTGCTTGCCAAGCTGCTGAATCCTAAAATCAAAGTAATCGGCGTGGAGCCTGCCGGAGCAAACTGCATGCAGGAGTCCATCAAGGCCGGAAAAGTGATCACGCTGCCCGGAGTAAGCACCATTGCGGACGGCACCGCGGTGAAAACGCCGGGAGAGCAGATTTTCCCCTATATCCGGGAAAACCTGGACGAGATTATCACGGTGGAGGATGATGAACTGGTGGCGGCGTTTCTGGACATGGTGGAAAATCACAAAATGGTTGTGGAGAATTCCGGCCTGCTGACCGTTGCGGCCATGCGCCACCTGAATGTGGAGAATAAGCGGGTAGTTGCGATTTTAAGCGGCGGAAATATGGATGTGATTACCATGTCCTCGGTGGTGCAGCAGGGATTGATTTTCCGGGATCGGATTTTCACGGTGTCGGTTCTTTTGCCGGATAAGCCGGGAGAATTGAGCAAGGTTGCGGACGCCATTGCCAGAGAACAGGGAAATGTCATCAAACTGGAGCATAACCAGTTTGTTTCCACCAACCGGAACGCAGCGGTGGAGCTTAGGATTACCATGGAGGCTTTCGGCACAGAGCATAAGGAACAGATTCTGGAAGCGCTGGAGCAGAAAGGATATCAGCCGAAGCCGGTAAGGACAAGCCTGTAACGACGGCGCCCTGCAAATTCCGGTAGTTCTGTCCGTATCCAAATATAAAACGTTCGCTGTAGGATTAGTGTTTCTTATATTTTTGAGGGCGAAAGAGAGTTGGCAGCTTCGATAAGCCCATCAAGGCAGGCATCAAAAAACATGCGGTAGCTTTGGCAGAAGTAATTTTGGTATGTCTTTGTTTCCGGGTTCCAGTCCCGGTTACGCTGGCATCCGCCTTTGCACAGAGAATAATATGTACAGAGCTTACAGCTTTGGTCCAGAAGAAGAGAACGCTCCCAAAAGGAGATTTCTCTTCTTTTTGCGTCGATTTCATCCAATCGGTTCTCATTGAAATTTCCCAGGCGGTATTCGTCCGTCATATAAAAATCGCAGGGATATACACTGCCATCTGCCTCCACTGCATATTGGATACTGCATGTGCCGCGCTGATCGCAGGATTCCGGGAGCTGTCCAAGCAAAATGGCTATATAATTTTCAAATTGGCGGATGTAGGGCTGCCGGTTCTTTTTCCAGTCTTTATACCACAAGCGGAACAGTTCGGTAAGGAACTGTCCATAGCTTTCCGGAGGTATGGAATAACTGTTTTGTCCATGAGGCTCCTTTAAAGGGTCCAGGCAGGCGATATACTGCTGGTAATTCCATTTCTGCCGTTTGTAAAAAGCATAGATTTCCTGGATATTTTGGGCCACTGTCTGATTGACAACGGTGAGAATGTTGAACTCCACATGGTGCGTTTCCAGCAATGCAATGGATTTGCATATGCGGTCAAAGGTGGGGGCATTGTCTTTTCTGCTGTGGCGGCAGGCGTCGTGGGTTTTTTGGATGCCATCCAGAGAAATTCCGGTCAGAAATCGGTTTTCTCTGAGGAACCGGCACCAGGTTTCGTCCATGAAAAGCCCGTTGGTCTGCAGGGAATTATATACCTGAACCCCCTTTTTGTTATATTGTTTTTGGTAGAACAGGACTTTTTCAAAAAAATCCAGTCCCCGCAGGGTTGGTTCCCCTCCCTGGAAGGTGTAGCAGGCCGTACCCTCGGCCCGCAGCATAGTTTTCCGAATCACATTTTTTAAAGTTGCCTCGCTCATGAACCCGTAGGATTCCTGAGTCCGCTTTTGAGTCTCGTCACAGTAAAAACAATAATCGCACGTCATGTTGCACATGCCGGAAGATGGTTTGATCAATACGCTGATGGGCGGCATAATGAGTCCTCGCTTTTCTTTCTAGTATAACATATTAATTCCCAGATAAGATACCCCGCACAGGGCCATAATAAGGATGGGATTGCATTTTCGTTTGCGCAGGATTACAAATGCTGCAAGAAAAATAACTGCGCCTGTCCAGTCTGTGTTTTGCAGCCTTAGCTCTCTTTCTGCGAACAGGGCGGTTTGGGCAATGGAGAGTCCTGCTGAGAAGATCAGGGCGACCACCGCCGGGCGCAGGCAAAAAAGCACACTTTGAATCAAAGATGAACCTTTATAATGGCAGTAAAGAAATGCAAGAAAAGTCACAATCATTAATGAGGGAAAAATACATCCAAAGGTTGCAGCCAGGGCGCCTCCGATTCCGGCAATGCGGATGCCTACAAAAGTGGCGGAATTGACGGCAATGGGCCCCGGGGTCATTTCGGCAATGGTGATCAGATCTGTAAATTCGCCCATGGTCATCCAGGAGTGCAGTTCTACGATCTGATTCTGGATCAGCGGCAGGGCAGCATACCCGCCTCCGATGCTGAACAGCCCTACCTGGAAAAAACTGATAAATAATTGAATGTAAATCATGCTTCTCCTTTCTTTCGGCGAAAAATTTCCCGGATGATCCCAAAGGAAGCTGTGGCCAAAATGATGTAAATGACGTTGATATGACAGAAAAAGGCAGCGATAAAAGCAATGGCCATTAAGAGGATACTGGCGATTGACTTTTCCTCCCATACATTTTGTCCCAGGCTCCATACCACGTCAAAAATTACGGCGGCAACCCCGGCCTGCATACCCTTTAATGCCAGAACGACATATGGGTTTGAAATAAAGGAGGCATAAAAAAAGGAGATAACTGAAAGGAGACCCAAGGGCGGAAGGATGGTCCCGGCAACGGCGGCTGTAATCCCGGCGGCGCCGGCAGTGCGCCAGCCCACAAGGATAGCTGCATTTACTGCAATTGCCCCTGGGGAAGCCTGGGACAGCGCGGTGAGATCCAGCATTTCCTGTTCATCGATCCAGCCCAGTTCATCTGCAAATTTCTGTTTCATCAATGTGATGATCACGAAGCCGCCGCCGAAGGTAAAAGCGCTGATATAAAGCATATTGAAAAAGAGCTGCAGTAATTTTTTGCCTGACATGTATCTGCCTCCTGAGATTTAAAATATATTTTAATTATAAGGCTTGCAATGATATATGTAAAATGTTATTATTTTATGGTAATCATATCAATTTTGGTATAAATAGTGAAATGGAGATGAGATATGACGATCCGACATATGAAAATCTTTCTTCAGGTTTATTCCCTGGAAAGCATTACAAAGGCTGCAGAAATTTTAAATATGACCCAGCCCAACGTTACCCGCGCCATCCAGGAAATGGAACGCTACTATGGCGTTTGCCTGTTTGAGCGGATTGGCCATCGCTTAAGCCGTACGGCTGTCGGACAGGAGTTTTATGCGCATGCTTTGCACATTGTGGAAGCGTTTGACAGAATGGAAAAGGAATTGCGGGATTGGGATGAAATTGGGAAAATCCGGCTTGGGGCCACCAATACCCTGGGCTGCTTTTTTTTGCCGGATCTGCTGCTTCAATTTCAGAAACAGTACCCCAAATTGGAGATCGTTTCTACGGTCACCAATGCGGACGCGCTCCAAAGCGGCCTTTTGAACAATCAATATGATCTGGCGCTGATTGAAGGAATTGTCAGTATGCCTGGGCTGCATGCCGAGCCCTTTGCCGCAGACAAGCTGCTGCTTGTTCTTCCGCCCGGACATGAGCTGGCAAAGAAAGAAAAGATTTTTCCTTCCGATGTAGAGAAATATCCGCTGCTTCTCAGGGAAAAAGGGAGCACAACCCATTCCCTGCTAGAGCATTTTTTCTTTCTGCACCACATAGAAGCAGCGCCTGTGTTCGAAAGCTGTAATCCCCAGGCCCTGATCCAAGCGGTTCAATGCGGGCTTGGCATTTCCTTTTTGCCGGAGCGGTGGGTAAAAGAATTGGCAAAGGAAGGAAAAATTGTGTTGCGGGAGATGCCGGAGGAGAGTTTTAAAAGAGAGAATTATGTGGTATGGCATGAAAACAAATTTTTAACGAAAACAATGAAAATGCTGATTAACGCAATCAAAGAGAAAGGACAGGGATACTTAAATGAATAAACCCAATATTTTGTTTTATTTTTCGGATCAGCAGCGCCCGGACACGTTAGGATGTTACGGGCAAAGGCTGGACATCAGTCCGAATTTGGACAGGCTGGCAGCAGAAGGAGTGGTATTTGAAAATGCGTTTACCGCCCAGCCTGTATGCGGCCCCTGCAGGGCATTGTTTCAGACAGGGCGTTATCCGACGGAAATCAATTGCTATCGAAATGGACAGCCTCTTCCGGCCAACGTGAAAACTGCGGCAAATTACATGGATGAAGCAGGCTATGACAATGCCTATGTGGGAAAATGGCATCTGGCAAGTGAGCGGAACAGTTATTCGGCGCCTCCCAGTATTGATTATGAGACGGCTCCTATTCCTCTGGAGCGGCGGGGCGGCTATCATGGGTTCTGGAGGGTTTCTGATGTGCTGGAAGCCACTTCCCATGGATATGACGGATATGTTTTTGATGAAGATATGCAAAAAAGAGAATTTAAGGGATACCGTGCAGACTGCATCACAGATTTTGCCATGGAATATTTGGAGCAATATAACGGCGAAAAACCATTTTTTCTGACCATATCCCATATTGAACCCCACCATCAAAACGACCGGGGCTGTTATGAGGGGCCCAATGGTTCAAAAGAGCGGTTTGCAGGCTGTGAGATTCCTGAGGATCTGAAAGCCCTTGGCGGAGACGCCGCTGAAATGTATCCGGATTATTTAGGCTGTTGTAAGAGCCTGGACGATAACTTAGGGCGTATCATAGAAAAGCTTAAGGAAAAAGGGCTTTATGATAACACAGTGATTATTTATGGTTCAGATCACGGCTGCCATTTTAAAACCCGCAATAAGGATGAACATCTTACAGGGGCGGACGACTATAAACGCTCCTGTCATGATTCTGCCCTGAAAGTGCCCCTTGTGATTTCGGGACCCGGATTCAGAGGAGGGAAGAGGGTCAGGGAGTTGGTAAGTACAGCCAGTCTCCCCAAAACATTCCTTGCCATGGGAGGCATAGACATTGGAAATCTGATGATAGGAGAAAACCTGAAAGACGTAGCGGATGGAAAAACCCGTCACAGGGAAAACAGAGTTTTTGCCCAGATCAGCGAAAGCCGTACCGGAAGATGTATCCGGACAGAAGATTATCTCTACAGCGTATATGCTCCGGACTCAGATGGATGGCAGGAGGGAAGCAGCGATTACTACGCTGAGGATTTCTTATACGATCTGAAAAAGGACCCATATCAATTAAAAAATCTGGTGGGGGATTCAGAATATAAGGAAATAAAGAAGGAGTTGTCCAGGCAGCTTTTGGATGAAATTGAGAAGGCGGAAGGGGTGCGGCCTGTGATTGAGTACAGATCAGACCTGGAGGGAGATTTGTGCCGAATATAGGGAGGCGTAGAGGGCTGCGTTGACCAAATGAAGTATAAATGTCACGCAAATTGGGGGATGCAGATGTCCGGAATGATTTTTTAAACATGTTTTAGTACTACAGCGAACAATCCAAATATAAAACGTTCGCTGTAGTATTAGTGTGAGTTATTAGATACAGGCATTGTCTAAAAAAGAAACGCGTGCTATACTTAGAATATGGGAAACCATAGAGCCAGGCGGCTGCCCTCCGAAACGGAGGGGCTGACCCTCCAGACGAAAGAAAGGAGGGCGTTGCTAATGATGATTACATATTCTGATTTGGTTCAGACTGGAATATTCATTGTTGCCCTTATTGGATTGTGTTACACAGTTTTTAAGGGAAAACGAAAATAGCCGCCACTACTGCGAATAGTGACGGCTGACACCATGTGTTAGTTTGATTTGTTCGAGGGTAGCCGCTTCTATGGCTTTCCCTTTTTATATCTCTAATATAGCATATTCGGCAGCAGGATTCAAGAGCTGAACGCAGAATTGCGACAAATTCAAAAAAGGCAGATAAATACAAACAACAGTTCGTAAAGAAAAAACACTTGACACCCGCTTTCTTTTATAGTATGATACCCAAGGTGATAGAAATGGAAAGAAAATTGATGCAGACGTATCTGTATGATTTTTATGGAGAGCTGCTGACGGATCACCAGAGAGAAGTTTATGAGGATTTTGTGCTGAATGATTTATCCCTCAGTGAGATTGCCCAGGAAGAGGGAATCAGCCGCCAGGGTGTGCATGATCTGGTGAAACGCTGTGACAGGATTTTAGAAGGATATGAGGAGAAACTGCATCTTTTAGAGCGGTTCTTAAGCACAAAAGAGAAGGTCAGCAGAATTCAGTCACTCAGCCGGAATTATCAGCAACAGAAGGAAGCCGTGGTGATGGCAGAGATTGAAGCTATTTCCAATGAGATATTAGAGGAGTTATAAGATGGCATTTGACAGCTTATCGGAGAAATTACAGAATGTATTCAAATCTTTGCGGAGCAAGGGGCTTTTGACAGAAGATGATGTGAAAACAGCATTGAAGGAAGTAAAACTTGCGCTGTTGGAAGCGGACGTCAACTTTAAGGTTGTAAAGCAATTTGTGAAATCTGTACAGGAGCGGGCAGTAGGACAGGATGTGATGAACGGCCTGAATCCGGGGCAGATGGTAATTAAGATTGTAAACGAGGAACTGGTTGCTCTGATGGGGTCTGAGACAACGGAGATTGCCTTAAGGCCGGGCAGTGAAGTGACAGTGATCATGATGGCGGGCCTGCAGGGAGCAGGTAAGACCACCACCACCGCCAAGATTGCCGGAAAGCTGAAGCAGAAGGGAAGAAAACCTCTTCTGACTGCCTGTGATATTTACCGTCCTGCAGCGATTCAGCAGCTTCAGATTAACGGTGAGAAGCAGGGGGTGGAAGTGTTTTCCATGGGCGACAGCCATAAGCCTGCCAATATCGCCAAAGCAGCCATTGAACATGCCAGAGCCAAAGGATTTAACACAGTGATTCTGGATACGGCGGGACGTCTCCATGTGGATGAAGAGATGATGCAGGAGCTGCAGGAAATCAAAGAGCAGGTGGAGGTGCATCAGACCATTCTGGTGGTGGACGCCATGACAGGCCAGGACGCAGTGAACGTGGCCACAACCTTCAATGACAAAATCGGCATTGACGGCGTGATTCTCACCAAGTTGGACGGAGACACCAGAGGCGGAGCAGCATTGTCCATCCGGGCAGTTACCGGCAAACCGCTGTTGTACGTTGGTATGGGTGAGAAATTATCTGACCTGGAGCAGTTTTATCCGGATCGGATGGCCAACCGGATTCTGGGCATGGGAGATGTTCTGACCCTGATTGAGAAGGCCCAGGAAACCATTGACGAAGAGAAGGCAAAAGAACTGGAACAGAAGATGAAGAAGGCGGAATTCGGCTTCGACGATTATCTGGAATCCATGAACCAGATGAAGAAGATGGGCGGGATTTCCAGTCTGCTCAGTATGATGCCCGGAATCGGAGGCTCCCAGATTGCCGAGATTGAGAATGCCATGGATGAAAAGAAAATGGCAAGAATTGAAGGAATTATCTATTCCATGACCCCAAAGGAACGGGCCAATCCCTCAATCCTGAATCCCAGCAGGAAGCGCAGAATTGCCAAAGGCGCAGGCGTGGATCTCAGTGAGGTAAACCGTCTGGTAAAGCAGTTTGAGCAGAGCCGGAAAATGATGAAGCAGATCCCGGGACTGATGGGCGGCAAAGGAAAGGGCAGGCGCAGAGGCGGGTTCAAGTTGCCCTTTGGCTTTTAACATAACAGTCAGTAACAGGACAATATGTTCTGATTACAGAATAAATAGAAAGATATATCAGGAGGTGATATGCGATGGTAAAGATCAGATTAAAGAGAATGGGCCAGAAGAAAGCGCCTTTCTATAGAATCATTGTTGCTGATTCCAGATCTCCGAGAGACGGTAAGTTTATCGAGGAAATCGGAACATACGATCCAACGAAAGATCCAAGTGAATTTCACGTAAATGAAGAATTGGCGAAAAAATGGTTAGCAAATGGTGCGCAGCCTACAGAAGTAGTAGGGAAGATCTTTAAGGCAGCCGGTATCGAAAAATAATCTTCGTGAGGTGACGTAATGAAAGAATTAGTAGAAGTAATTGCAAGAGCGCTTGTGGATTATCCGGAAGAGGTTGCAGTTACAGAGACTGAGAACGACAAATCCATTGTGATAGAGTTACGTGTTGCCCAGGCAGATATGGGAAAGGTAATCGGAAAGCAGGGACGGATTGCAAAAGCAATTCGTTCCGTTGTAAAAGCAGCAGCGGCTAAAAGTGATAAAAAAGTAGTAGTGGATATCATGCAATAAGATGGTATTGCTCCGACATTGAACCGCCGGAGTAAAAGTAGCTGTACGCAGAAGAATCGCAGTGAGTTCTGGCTCATTGCGATTTTTTTGGGAAAGGAAGTTCTATGGAAGATTTGTTTCAGGTGGGCGTGATTACAACCACCCATGGCGTGCGGGGGGAGGTAAAGGTATTTCCCACTACCGACGATCCGGCACGGTTTAAAAAATTGAAAAACGTATTGCTGGACACAGGAAAAGAAAAACTTGCACTGGAAATCAGTCAGGTGAAATTTTTTAAAAACCTGGTTATTCTGAAATTCCGGGGCATTGACAATATAAATGATGTGGAAAAGTATAAAGGAAAAAGCCTTCTGATAGCAAGGGAACAGGCGGTAAAATGCGAAGAAGGGGAATACTTCATCGCGGATTTGATTGGCCTTGAGGTTAAGACGGAGGAGGGGCAGCTGTTAGGAGAAGTGAAAGATGTGCTGCAGACCGGAGCCAATGATGTGTATATCATCCAGGTAGCCCCGGATTCTCCCTATAGTTCCAGAGTATCGAATAAAAAGAAAGAGCTTTTGCTTCCTGCCATTCAGGAATGTATCAGGAAGATTGACATTGCTGACAAAACCATGCAGGTGCATCTGATGGCAGGATTACTGGAAGAAGGAATGGAATGAGTATGAAATTTTATATTTTGACATTGTTTCCGGAAATGGTTGCAAACGGGCTGAATACCAGTATTATCGGCCGGGCGGCAGAGGCGGGGCTTCTGCAGATAGAAGCGGTAAATATCCGGGACTATTCAGCGAATAAGCATCAGAAAGTAGACGATTATCCCTATGGCGGCGGCGCAGGAATGCTGATGCAGGCACAGCCGGTCTATGATGCCTGGCGCTCGGTGGTGGAGCGGATCGGCAAAAAGCCCCGGTGCGTCTATGTAACGCCCCAGGGCAGAACCTTTACGCAGCAGGACGCCAAAGAGTTTGCCAAAGAAGAGGAGATGATCCTTTTGTGCGGCCATTATGAAGGGATTGACGAGCGGGTACTGGAAGAAATTGTGACGGATTATATGTCCATCGGAGATTATGTGCTCACCGGCGGAGAGCTTCCGGCCATGGTAATGGTAGACGCTGTTTCCCGGATGGTGCCGGGAGTGTTAGGCAATGAGGAATCTGGCTCTTTTGAGTCTTTTGAGGGAAATTTACTGGAGTATCCCCAGTATTCCCGGCCGGAGGAATGGAACGGCAGAAGAGTGCCGCCGGTTCTTTTGTCCGGCCATCACAAAAATATTGAACAGTGGCGCAGGCGGCAGTCCATTCTGCTGACCGGCAGAAGAAGGCCGGATTTGCTGGAAAAAGCAGAGCTGACGGAGGAAGAGAGGAATTGGCTGAAAGAAGCAGGCCTTTGAAATATTTCAGCAGAGGGGCGGCAAATATTTCTTGCATTTCCATTGGGCCTGTGCTATAATACAAATCTATGAAAAGAAAATGATGGTCCTCTGTTACGAAGCGTATTAAGAACATCTAAATGAATCAGGAGGTCACAAATGAACGCAACAGACATTATTAGAAGCATTGAACAGGAACAGTTAAAGGCAGAAGTAGACGAATTCCGTGTGGGCGATACCGTGAAAGTTTACGGTAAGATCAAAGAAGGAAACCGTGAGAGAATTCAGGTTTTTGAAGGAATTGTTTTAAAGAGACAGGGCGGAAGCAACAGAGAGACTTTTACCGTAAGAAAGTTTTCCAACGGCATTGGCGTAGAAAAGACATGGCCGCTGCATTCTCCCAATGTAGAGAAGATTGAAGTGGTTCGCCGCGGTAAAGTAAGACGTGCGAAGCTGAACTATCTGAGAGGACGCGTAGGTAAGAGAGCTAAGGTAAAAGAACTGATGAAATAATTCAGGCAGAAGCAAATACCTGTGAGAGCAGCCAGGGGGCAGTTTTTCTCAGGAAGGAAGCAAGGGACAAATACGATGGTAGTTGTCCCTTGCTTTGTATACATGCAGGTCGGAAAATGGCAGAAGGGGCCGTTATACAGAGGGAACTATGAGAAGAACATCGGGATTGAATTTTAATCGGAAAAAGAAAAAAGTAAACACCGGACTGGTGCAGGAAGTGATTGTCTGGATCGGAGAGATTCTTCTGACAATTGCGCTGGCAATACTTTTTGTGCTGTCTGTGGGCTTTCGCGTGTCTGTGGTGGGGCCTTCCATGTCGCCTACGTTAGAGAGCGGGGAGAAGATTCTGGTGAACCGCATCGGCTGCAAGCTGTTCGGCCCGGGTCGGAATGATCTGATTGTTTTTTTGCCCAACGGAAATGAGAAATCCCATTACTATATCAAACGCGTCATCGGCCTGCCGGGAGACCGGGTACAGATTAAGGACGGCATTATCTATATCAATGGAGAACCCTTTGAGGAAAAAATAGAAGTTTCCGCCATTGAGAATCCCCTTCTGGCAGAGGAGGAGATTGTGGTGGAAGAGGATGAATATTTCGTATTGGGAGACAACCGGAACAACAGCGAGGACAGCCGGTATGCCAGTATCGGCAATGTGAAAAAAGAATATATCGTTGGGAAAGCATGGTGCATTGTGTATCCCTGGAACCGGTTCGGATTGTTGAAATAAAGGAGATAATATGAATTTTCAGTGGTATCCCGGGCATATGACGAAGGCCAAACGTCAGATGCAGGAAGATATGAAGTTGATAGATTTGGTAATTGAACTGGTGGACGCCAGAATTCCCTTAAGCAGCCGCAATCCTGACATTGATGAGCTGGGGCGGCAGAAAGCAAGGCTGATTCTGATGAATAAGGCGGATCTGGCCAGTGAGAAGCAGACGCAGCGCTGGTCTGATTTTTTCCGGAATAAAGGATATTTTGTGGTGAAATTAGACGCCAGAACCAGGTCAGGAATGAAAGGCATCAATGATGTGATTATGGAAGCCTGCCGGGAGAAAATGGAACGGGACAGAAAGCGGGGCATCAAAAACCGCCCGGTGCGCGCCATGGTGGTTGGAATCCCCAATGTGGGAAAGTCCACGTTTATCAATACTTTTGCAGGAAAAGCCTGTACGAAAACCGGAAATAAGCCGGGGGTCACTAAGGGAAAACAGTGGATTCGGCTGAACCGGAACGTGGAACTTCTGGATACGCCGGGAATTTTATGGCCCAAGTTTGAGGATCAGCGGGTGGGGCTGCACCTGGCGCTGATTGGCTCCATTAAGGATGAAATATTGAATATCGACGAGCTTTCTCTGGAACTGATTAAGATTCTGAAAGAATATTATCCCGGAATTTTGAAAGAGCGGTACGACGCGGAGGAAGAAGCCCAGCCGCCGGAAATTTTAATGCAGATTGCAGAGAACAGAAATTGTATCAAAAAGGGAAATGAGCTGGATTACAGCAAAGCGGCCGCTCTGGCCCTGGATGAATTCCGCAGCGGGCGTTTGGGGAAAATAACGCTTGAATTTCCAGAAGAGCAGCAGTAAAATAGCAGTATGGAAACAGCGGAGTATTATAAATTTTAGCAGATGGCGGGAAGAGAAATTATAGATATGAGTAAAAGGGAAAACGACAATAAGATAGAAGAGAAGCAGGAATCCAAAAAAGACGCTTCAGAAGGAAAATCGGGTGTGCTGAAAGAAACAGTCAGCTTTATTTTGTATATAGCGGTTGTATTTCTGGCCACCTATCTGGTGATTCATTACGTAGGGCAGAGAACCCAGGTAAGCGGAACCTCTATGGAATATACCCTCAGCGACGGGGATAATCTGATTGTGGACAAAATCAGCTATCGGTTCCACGCGCCGGAACGTTTTGATATCATAGTATTTCCCTTTCAGCAGGAAGAGGATACCTACTATATTAAAAGGATTATCGGGCTTCCGGGAGAAACGGTGCAGATTGACGAAGCAGGCAGCATTTTTATTGACGGTGAAGTGTTAGAGGAATCTTACGGCAGGGAAGTGATGCTGGATCAGGGGCAGGCGGCAGTACCCATTGAACTGGGAGAAGATGAATATTTTGTGCTGGGAGATAACCGGAATGCAAGTTCTGACAGCAGAGACCCCAGAGTGGGCGTGGTGCATAGAAAAGATATTATCGGCAGAGCCTGGCTTCGGATTTATCCCTTTGACAACGCCGGGTTTATCAAACACCAGTAGAGGAGAAGCAAGTGGGAGAACAAAAGAAAATCAGTTTGATGAAAGAAGAATTACAGGCGGCAGAGGAGACGATGCTGCCTTCTTTTATATCCAAATACGAAGAAGATGAAAGAGCCGGCGCAAGAAAACTGGTGCAGCAGGCCAGAAACCGTATGGAAGCTCTGGAACGGGAGAGACAGCGGATTTGGAACTTAAAAGAGTACGAAAGAAAATATGAGAGCGCGGGCCTTGTGTGCGGAATTGACGAAGCGGGAAGGGGGCCGCTGGCAGGGCCGGTGGTTGCCGGCGCCGTGATACTGCCCAAAGACTGCAGTATTTTATATATCAATGATTCCAAAAAGCTCAGTGAGAAAAAGCGGGAGGAGCTGTATGAGGTGATTATGAACGAGGCTCTGGCAGCGGGGATCGGAATGGTCAGCCCCCAGCGGATTGATGAAATCAATATTCTGCAGGCAACTTATGAGGCAATGCGCGAAGCTATTCAAAAATTGTCTCTGACGCCCGATATATTATTAAATGATGCGGTGACAATTCCGCAGATTTCCATTCCCCAGGTTTCTATCATCAAAGGGGATGCAAAAAGTATTTCCATCGGTGCGGCAAGCATCATTGCAAAAGTCACCAGGGACAGACTGATGGCAGAGTATGATAAAATTATGCCGGAATACGGATTTGCCAAGAATAAGGGATACGGCACCAAAGAGCATATGGCGGCGATACAGCTCCACGGGCCCTCTCCGATTCACCGAAGGACGTTTATAAAATAAGGAAGGCGTGATGAAATATGTCGTTAGGAGGCATTTTACAGTATCAGACTAATACAGCGTCAAATACACAGACTTTGGGAAGCGTAAAAGAAACGATTGCGGCAAAGCCCGTGGCTCAGGCCCAGGAGCTGATGCCGGGAAAAGTTTTTGAAGGCATGGTGACAGACATAAAGAACGGCCAGGTAACCCTGGGATTAAGCGACGGAAGAACCATATCCGCCAGAATGGAGGCGGGGGTAAGTCTGGAAAAGGGTCAGCCCATGCTGTTTGAGGTGAAGGCAAACACGGGGGATCAGATTTCCATTCGCCCGGTGACCTTAGAAAGCGCGCAGAATCCCACGCTGATGAAGGCATTAGAGGCAGCGGGACTGAAGGTAACGCCCCGGAACCTTTCTATGGTCAATGAGATGATGATGGAGCAGCTTCCCATAGATAAAAGCAGCCTGATGCAGATGGCCCGGGCAGCGGCCAGTTTTCCGGAAGCGAATATGCAGACTTTGGTGCAGATGCAGAAGCTGGGAATTGCCATTACGGAGAATTCCCTGAATCAGTTTCAGAATTATCAGAACGGTCAGCAGGCGGTTTTACCCCAGATGCAGGAACTGATGGAAGGGATTGCCAACCTTCCGGAGCAATTGTTCGGAAAAGACGGAATCGGGCAGAATACGGCTTTTTCTGAGAATTTTACATTGGGAAATCCGGCGGCGGAAAGCGGCCAGAGTCCAGAAACAGGACAGTTATTGGGACTGCAGCGTCAGCTTTTGTCCATTCTTCTGGGCGGCCAGGAAGCCGGGAATCGGGACGGTGTTCAGGCAGATCCCGGCCAGGGACAGGGAATGCAGAATGAAGCGCTTACCCAGACCGTCCCAAAGGGAGGGCAATCCGGGGAGGGAGCCATAACCGGAGAGCAGGCAGTCCAGAATCAGCTGCTGCAGGAAGGAAATGCCGGACAGAAGCAGACAGTCTCCAGTCTGTCTCAGCAGAATCCGGAGTCGGTACTGGTTGGCGGTCAGCAGCAGAATCCGGAGTCAGCAGCGGTTGGCGGTCAGAATCCGGAGCCTTCAGCAGTCAGCGGTCAGCAGCAGAATCCGGAATCTTCAGCAGTCAGCAGTCAGAATCCGGAGCCGGCAGCGGTTGGCAGTCAGCAGCAAAACCCCATAGACGCTGTTTTAAGCAGGGAGCAGCAGGGAAATCTGGCCAATATGCTGAAAGGATTTCCGGGAGCGGCGGGAAATGAGCAGCTGTTGCCCCAGGGCCAGTTGAATACCAGTCTTTCTGCCGGGGAAATGCTGCAGCAGATTATGAAGTCTCTGGACAACGGCGGGAATCTCAATGGGAATGAGGTAAAGAAGCTGTTTTCTTCCAGGGAATTTAAGGGACTGATGAAGCAGGCGATGACAGAGCAGTGGATGCTCCGGCCGGAACAGCTGAAAGAAGAGGGAGCGGTGAAAGAGCTGTATCAGCGTCTGACCAGGCAGATGACAGAGCTGCAGCAGGCTCTTTCCCAGGCGGGAAAAGAGGGAACGGCCCTTGCCAGAACCGCCCAGTCCGTACAGAGCAATCTGGATTTTATGAATCAGCTGAATCAGATCTATACTTATGTGCAGCTTCCGCTGAAATTGCAGCAGCAGAATGCCCACAGTGATTTGTATGTGTATACCAACAAGAAAAACCTCAGGGATAAAGAGGGCGAACTGTCTGCCCTGCTGCATCTGGATTTGGAGCACTTAGGCTCCACGGATATCTATGTAAAAATGCATGGCTCCTCTGTGCAGACGGATTTTTACCTGGCGGATGATTTGTCGTTTCGCCTGATTGGGAATTTTACCGAACAGTTGGTGGAACGTCTGAAAGAGAAAGGCTATAGCTGTGAGGTTAACGTGGAAAACCGGAAGCTTAAGAAGAATACGGTGCAGGATTTTCTGGAACAGGAGAAGCCGGCAGGAAAGCTTCACCGGTATTCTTTTGATGTGAAAGCATAATATAACGCAGGGACGCGAGGGAACCCATTGTCAAAGATGGCATGTTCCATTTGCGTTTCTGCATCATAGCGGCACAGGGGGCGTGAGGAAATCTATGGCAGAAACAAGATATAAGAATACCCAGGAATTGGTAACCATGGAGACCCTGAAGGGACAGAGGCAGAAAACGGCTGTGGCCATCGCATACAATCCGGGAGAGGCTGCGCCGAAAATTATCGCCACCGGAAAGGGGCATCTGGCAGAAAAAATTATCGAGAAGGCCAAGGAAGAGAATATTCCCTTTTACCGGGATGATAAGCTGGCGAAAACCCTTTCCAAGCTGGAAATCGGAGATATGATACCGCCGGAGCTGTATGAGGTGGTGGCGGAAATCCTGGTATTCGTGGATGATATGGAACGAATGAGAGAAAAAATAAAATAAACGGAGGAGAATTGCATTGGCCAAAACAGGGAATCAGAACCGCCGTCTGGGGATGGGGTATGAACAGCAGGCGGCAGATTTTCTGGAAGCCCGGGGATATCAGATTTTACACAGGAATTTTTACAGCCGGTACGGAGAAATTGATTTGGTGGCCAGGCAGGAGAAAACACTGGTATTCCTGGAAGTGAAATACAGAAAAAGCGAAGCAGGCGGCCATCCCCTGGAGGCAGTGGATCGAAGAAAACAGCGGCGGATCTGCAAAGCGGCGGTTTATTACTGTCTGCATTACGGATATGGGGAATATATGCCCTGCCGTTTTGATGTAATCGGGATACTGGGAGAGGAAATCATTCATGTGGAGGATGCGTTTCCTTTTCAGGGGTGATATAATACTACGGCGAATATGTTTTTTGAATACGGACGGAACTGCCGGATTGCCCTTTGGCACGCAAACGGGGCAGCGTTTCGGCAAACTAACTGCTAACTTCGGCTAAGGAAGTCAGGAAAGCCTTCCTTCCTAAGTCTCTGTAAGCAGTGGATTTTGCCTGCACTTAAGAATGCCCGTGAACGGTTTGCTTAGCCAAAGGGCAATCCGGCAGTTCCTGTGTATTGAAATGATAAAAAGTTCGCCGTAATGTTAGATTGTGTTTTAGCAGTTTTTAGGTTAAGAGAGGAGGAAGGATGGAAGATTTTATTATAGAACAAAGGGCGGGTGGAAAGGAGCCGATGCCGGCGCTTGGGCAGGCGGAGACGGGGGAAGGGATGTTTCCCTACCTGTATTTTCCACTGCTGGAGGAAACAGGGATAGTAAAACACTGTTTTACCACCAGAATGGGCGGAGTGAGCCAGGGATATTTTGAGAGCCTGAATTTGAGCTTTGCCAGAGGAGATGACAGGGAAGCGGTAAAAGAGAATTTCCGCCGGGTGTCTCTTGCCCTGGGAACGGATTACGAGGATTTTGTTTTTACCGATCAGACCCATACTGCCAATGTGAAGCGGGTGGGCCGGGACGACGCAGGAAAAGGGCTTACCAGAGAACGGGACTATTCCGATATCGACGGCCTGATTACCGATGAGCCGGGACTGGTGCTGTCTGCTTTTTATGCGGATTGTGTGCCTCTTTATTTTGTGGATCGCAGGCAGCGCGCCATTGGACTGTCCCATTCCGGCTGGCGGGGGACGGTAAGACGCATGGGAAGAGAAACGCTCCTTGCTATGGAACGGGAATTCCGGACCGATCCAAAAGACGTGCTCTGTGCCGTGGGCCCCTCCATCTGCCAGAGCTGTTATGAAGTCAGCGAAGATGTGGCAGCAGAATTTCAGCGGGAATTTCCTGGCCATGAAAGCGAACTTCTGCAGGAGAAAGAAAATGGCAAATATCAGCTTGACCTTTGGCGGGCCAATGAGATCGTCCTGTTAGAAGCCGGCATAAAGCCGAAACATCTGGCAGTTACAAATTTATGCACCTGCTGCAACCATAAGCTGCTGTTTTCCCACCGTGCCAGTCACGGAAGGCGGGGAAATCTGGGAGCGTTTTTGTGCTTAGAATAGAACGTATATTCGGTGTAATAATAAGCAGTTATTGCTGGGGAACGCTGCCCGGTTTGTGTGAAAAAGGACGCTCCCGAATTTCCGTCCGTATTTCAAAAAACAAAAAATAATAGATTAGGAGAGACAACAATGGATAAGATCACAGAATATATTTTAGAACAAACCAAACAATTACTGGCTATCGACAGCCCCACCGGCTACACCAAAGAAGCTTCTGATTATCTGATGCAGGAATACAGTTCTCTGGGCTATCAGCCCGAAAAAACGGTAAAAGGCGGCGTGCTGGTGGATTTAGGAGGCCCAAAAGGTGAAAATCCCCTTCTACTGGAAGCCCATCTGGATACCCTGGGAGCCATGGTACAGGAAATTAAAGAAAACGGAAGGCTGAAGGTGTCTCCCCTTGGCGGTTTAAATCCCAATAATACCGAGACGGAAAACTGCAGAGTGATTACCCGGCTGAATGGAAGTTATGAAGGCACCTTCCAATTGGAAAACGCATCCATCCATGTAAACGATGACTATAATGGGACAAAGCGCAGCTTTGACGCCATGGAGGTGGTGTTGGATGAAAAAGTAAATTCCAAGGATGACACGAAGAAGCTGGGAATTATGGTGGGAGATATTGTAGCTTTTGAACCCAGGACGGTTATAACGAAGCAGGGATATATTAAAAGCCGTTTTCTGGACGACAAACTGAGTGTGGGAATTTTCCTTGGATTTGCAAAATACCTGAAAGAAGAAAATATTACATTGAAGCGGAAGATTTATCAGCATGCCACTGTATTTGAAGAAGTGGGGCACGGAGCCTGCGGCACAGTGCCCAAAGGCGTGACAGAGATTCTTTCTGTGGATATGGGATGCGTGGGAGACGGCCTGGACTGTACGGAACATCAGGTGTCCATCTGCGCCAAAGACAGCGTAGGGCCTTACCATTATCAGGTAGTCACGGAGTTGATAAAAGCAGCAAAAGATCATGAGATTGATTTTGCCGTGGATATCTATCCCCATTACGGTTCCGATGCAGATGCGGCTTTAGAAGCCGGATATGACTGCAGGCACGGGCTGATAGGGCCCGGAGTCTATGCTTCCCACGGGTATGAGAGATCCCATGTGGACGGCGTGAAAGCAACGCTGGAGCTGCTGAAGGCATATCTGCTGTAGAGAAAAGAGCCACTTGAAAATCAAGCAGCTCTCATGTATAATCTGCTTAGAAGCGATCGGAATTGAATCTCCGATTGCCCTCAGTAAAAACGATTATAAGAAATAAGCATCCAAACTTGAGCGGTAGGGATGCTTATTTCTTTTTATGATTGTCTATGTAACACAGACAAAAGAACCTATGTATAGGTCAAAAAATTAACCTTATCTGGTATCAATCAACTCTGATTCTTTAAAACAGGAAACGTCTGCATTTTCCAATATTTTAAATAAATACATATCTGTTTCTTCCTCTGTAAATATTCCTAAATCCTGCATATTCAGCACACTGAGTGCAAGAGACATCAATTTCGGATTTTTCTTTGCCCATATCTCTATAAGCGCCTCATCTGCCGTTATGGGATTTACAGTAACAATAAACTGTTTACCATCTGTTGACGTGACAAGTATCGTATCTGTTTCATCATCTAATGATATGTTTGAAAACATTGTAGCCTGCTTCTTCATAATGTTAAAAAGAAAGCTTTTTATATCATCTTTGCACATGATAATTCCTCCTAGTCAGTGTGTTTTTAATGTTTCCGCTTTGTTCTCTGTTTCCTTCTGATATTTTCTGAATTCTCAGTTTTATTTTTCCTTTCCCAATTTTATGTATTTGAAGTAAAAAAGAAACATAATAACTCACTACGACTTATATTTTGAGCTTAACTGGAAACTTATAATAAAATATTGGGTGAGGTGAAGAACGTGGACAACATGAAACATAATTTCACTGTAAAATATCCTGAGCGTATCAAAGAATTACGCCAAGATAATGACTTGACTCAAAAAGAAGTTGCCAAAATATTAAAAGTCGCACAAACAACCTATTCTCAATATGAATTATATAAAAGGCCCATGCCCATAGAATGCTTAATGATTCTCTGTAAATTCTATGACGTTTCGGCTGATTATATTTTAGGATTCACAAATAGTAAAATCCATTAGTTTGCATTTATAAATTCTCCTAAAAACAGTTTAACTCACTATGACTTAAAAATCAAGATTTAATTCCTGACTTCCTTAGCTGGAGTAATATAACTACAAGCATGTGGTAAGAACAACAATTGTCGTGTTTAATAGGGCTTTACACCTTTTAAATAATCCGCTATAATAAATACAGTAACAAATCACACTTTATAATAAAAAAGGCGGTGATAAAACATGACCGAAAAAGAGATGTTAAAAATATCAATTGAAGAGTTTGACAGAATACAAGATTATATGTTATGTTGTGAAAAGGATACTGAAGTATACAAAAAAATGAAAAAACGTTATACGGCTTTAAAAGTCATTTTAACGGCTTCCGGTGTTAATCTTACAGAGATTGACTATATAAAAGAATAATACATGACAACTGAATAACAGCAATCAAAATTAAAAAGGTGTAAGGTCTTATGAAATTGTCAAGGCTTTGCACCTTTTTAATTTTGGTTACAGATTTTAGAGTGTGAGAGTGACAAGCCTCTAAAAATACCCTAAAACAAAAAGAAGAGCTGTTTGGAAAGAACTCCCTCCAGACAGCCCTGTCCTTGATTGCTGATTTCAGACAATCCAACATGCCCGTTAATCGTCCTCCTCCTGCGCATTGCTGGTGGAGTACACCTGACGTTTTCTTGCCATTTCATCACTTTCCAGATATTCATCGTAAGTGGTAATTTTATCAATCATACTGCCGTTGGGCAGAAATTCAATAATCCGGTTGGCCGTGGTCTGCACCACCTGATGGTCCCGGGACGCAAATAAAATTACGCCGGAAAATTTCATCAGCCCGTTGTTTAAGGCGGTGATGGACTCCATATCCAGGTGGTCTGTCGGCTCGTCCAGAATCAGGACGTTTGCCCCGGTAATCATCATGCGGGACAGAAGAACGCGTACTTTTTCCCCTCCGGAGAGGACCTTCATTTTCTTAACGCCGTCGTCTCCGGCAAACAGCATTCGTCCCAGAAAGCCCCGGACATAAGTAGCGTCCTTGATTTCAGAAAACTGCGTCAGCCATTCCACAATCTGAAGATCGTTGTCGAAGATTTCCGTGTTGTCTTTGGGGAAATAAGACTGACTGGTGGTAACGCCCCATTTGTAATTGCCCTCATCCGGCTCCAGTTCTCCGGCCAGGATTTTGAACAGGGTGGTCTTTGCAGTTTCATTGCTTCCCACAAAGGCGATTTTATCATCATGTCCCACAATGAAAGATACGTTGTCCAGTACCTTTACTCCGTCAATGGTTTTGCTTAAGTTTTCCACCGTAAGCACTTCATTTCCGATTTCCCGGTTGGGACGGAAATCAATGTAAGGATATTTCCGGCTGGAGGGCTTGATTTCGTCCAACTGTATTTTCTCCAGCGCTTTCTTTCTGGAGGTTGCCTGTTTGGACTTGGAAGCGTTGGCGGAGAAACGGGAAATAAATTCCTGCAGCTCTTTGATTTTCTCTTCTTTTTTCTTGTTGGCTTCCTTCATCTGCTTAATTAAAAGCTGACTGGATTCATACCAGAAATCATAATTTCCGGCATAGAGCTGAATTTTGGCATAGTCGATATCAGCGGTATGGGTGCAGACTTTATTTAAAAAGTACCGGTCATGGGACACCACAATCACGGTGTTGTCAAAGTTAATGAGAAATTCCTCCAGCCATGCAATCGCGTCCAGATCCAAATGGTTGGTGGGCTCGTCTAAGAGAAGAATGTCCGGATTGCCGAACAGCGCCTGAGCCAGCAGGATTTTCACCTTCTGTTCTCCGGTCAGGTCCTTCATCAGAGCGTAGTGGAATTCCGTTTCAATGCCAAGGCCGTTTAAAAGCTGCGCTGCGTCAGACTCAGCATTCCAGCCGTCCATTTCTGCAAATTCCGCTTCCAGTTCACTGGCGCGGATTCCGTCCTCGTCGGTGAAATCTTCTTTCATATAAATAGCGTCTTTTTCCTTCATAATATCATACAGACGCTGATTGCCCATAATGACAGTGTCCAATGCGGAAAACTCGTCATATTTGAAATGATCCTGCTGCAGAAAAGAGAGCCGCTGTCCCGGGGTGATAAACACGTCGCCTTTGGTGGGCTCCAACTGTCCGTTTAAAATTTTCAAAAAGGTGGATTTGCCGGCGCCGTTGGCCCCGATCAGGCCGTAGCAGTTGCCTTCCGTGAACTTGATGTTTACATCTTCAAATAATGCTTTTTTTCCAATTCTTAATGTTACGTTGTTTGCACTAATCATATTAAAAACCTCATATTTTCTGAATTTTCTTCCTGTTTCCATGGGTCTTTGCCCTTGCCTATCTATTATACATAAAACTGCCGTATTTTCAAGAAAAAGTTACTTACTTCAAAAGAAAAAGCCGTTGAAATTAAGTTTACATTTTGGTATGATAGAAAATAATGGAAGCACTATAACCAGAGAAAGCAGGAACTGTGCAGAATCAGTAAGGTAAGGAACAATTTTATGAATCAAATGCAAATAAGTAAAACGGATATTCAAAAGAAAGAAAACCTGGAAGAAGCGCTGTGTCTGCAGGCTGAGAGGTATAGATTAATCAAAGAAATTAATCAGGAGCTTGCAAAGCTGATTTATCAGGGCGGTGATGTGAATGATTCCCTGAATGAGACTCTGGAACGGATCGGGAATCAATATGGACTGAGGCTTGCGGCAGTACTGGAATATGAGGGAAAGAAGAGAGAGCAGGTCTGGACGAACTGCTGGTGTCTGGAAAACGGGGCATTGACAGACAGCGATTTGAAACAGGTATGTCTTTCACCGACCGTTTTGACTGAAAGAGGAACATACGGGCAGCCTTACTGCCAGGGCAGAGAAGGGCTGTTCAAAGGTTCTGAGGAATGCAGCGCACTGTTCTGCAGCAGGGAAGAAGCAGGGGAATGGAGCGATTTTGAGAAAGAGACGCTGGGGGAATTGGCCCATATGGTTTCTTTTCTGGTGGCGCTAAGAAACCATAAGAAAGAGGATCAGAGACAGATTATGTACCTGAAGCGGCGGGATCTGCTGACAGGGCTTTATATCGAAGAGGCATTTAAGAGCAAGGTGAAAGAGGAGCTTGTCAACTGGAGAGATGACCGGCAGTATGCCGTTATTTATACGGATATCAATGATTTTTCCTATATCAATGACAATTTTGGATATGCAGCGGGAAATGATATTTTAAAGGCCTTTGCAGATTTAATCCGCGGAGACGAAAACAGAATCTCCTGCCGCCTGTATTCTGATTTGTTTATTACCTTTTTCTGGGACACCGATCGGGATACCATTCTGGAGAAAATCGTGAACACAAGCCTGAATTTCAGCAGAAAGCAGAAAGAGATATACCCATCCTGCAGCATCAGGCTGACCACCGGAATTTATTTTATGGAAGATAAAGATGAGAATCTGGACATTGCCATAGAGAACGCCAATCTCACCAGAAAGAGCATCAAAGGCAACAGCAGCGCATTCTGCCGGGTGTATGAGAGTAATATGAGAAAACAGCGGGAAGAGGAAAAACAAGTGTTAGCTGAGTTTCAGAGAAGTCTGGAGGAGGGGGGATTTCAGGTTTATGTGCAGCCGAAATTCTGTCTGTCCGGATTTGAAATTTCCGGCGGGGAAGCGCTGGTGCGGTGGAAGAAGAAAGACGGAAGGATAGAATCTCCTGCATTGTTTATTCCTGTTCTGGAGCGTTCCGGCTATGTGGTGGAACTGGATTTCTATGTGTATGAACAGGTGTTGATTTATATGCGGAGCTGGTTAGAGGCGGGAAAAGAGCCTCCGGTGATTTCTGTGAACTTTTCCAGAAGCCATTTTGAGCGGGAAGGGATTTACCGGCGGATTATGTCTCTGACCAAAGCGTACCGGATTGAACCGAAATATATAGAAATTGAGATCACAGAAAGTCTGTTTGCCACCGGGTATGAACTGGTCAAGACAGAGGTGCGGCAGCTTCGCCAGGCGGGATTCCGGGTAGCTATTGACGATTTCGGAACCGGGTATTCTTCTCTTGGAATGCTCCTTGACATTCCGGCGGATATTGTGAAGGTGGATCGGAGTTTTCTGAACCGGGAGAACCACGAAAATGAGAAGGAATTTATTCAGCATATGGGCAGGCTGATTGAAAGCGTGAAGGAAGAAGTGATTTTTGAAGGAATTGAGACGGAAGAGCAGCGGGAGTTTCTGGTAAAGTGCGGGTTCAGGTTCGGACAGGGATTTTTATTTGACCGTCCGATGCCCATTCAGGTGTTTCAAGAAAAATACATGAAATAAGCTGAAAACTATTGATTTTTTCGGCTATAATTATTATAGTATAAAGGAAGAATTTGTTACGGTTTTCTGTTCCGTCCCGGAGTTATATGCCGGATGGGAGGGGAGCGGTAATAGATTAATACAGTAATAGATTAAATTCAGGCAGGAGGAAAAATGTAATGAAAAGATCTATGAAAACCATGGATGGAAATCATGCAGCAGCCCATGCATCTTATGCATACACTGATGTTGCAGCCATCTACCCCATCACACCGTCTTCTGTTATGGCAGAAGCTACCGACGAATGGGCAACCCAGGGAAGAAAGAACATTTTCGGACAGACGGTTCAGGTAACTGAAATGCAGTCTGAAGCGGGTGCAGCAGGCACTGTACACGGCTCCCTGGCAGCAGGCGCTCTGACAACCACTTACACCGCATCCCAGGGATTACTGCTGATGATCCCCAATCTGTACAAGATTGCCGGTGAAGGGCTTCCAGGCGTATTCAACGTATCTGCGCGCTGCGTGGCAACCCATGCGCTGAACATTTTCGGTGATCATTCTGACGTATATGCCTGTCGTCAGACCGGTGCAGCAATGCTCTGCGAATCTTCCGTACAGGAAGTTATGGACTTAACTCCGGTGGCACACTGCGCTGGATTGGAAGGACATCTTCCTTTCATCAACTTCTTCGATGGATTCCGTACTTCTCATGAGATTCAGAAAATTGAAACATGGGATTATGAAGATCTGAAAGACATGGTAGATCTGGATGCTATCACAGCATTCCGCAAGAATGCGCTGAATCCAAATCATCCCCGTCTGGACGGTTCTGCACAGAATCCGGATATTTTCTTCCAGACCAGAGAGTCCTGCAACTCCACTTATGATGCGCTGCCGGCAATTGTTCAGAAATATATGGACAAGGTGAATGAGAAGATCGGCACAGATTATAAGCTGTTCAACTATTACGGAGCTGCTGATGCTGACAGAATCATCATCGCTATGGGTTCCGTATGCGATACCATTGACGAGACCATTGATTACTTACTGGCAAAGGGCGAGAAAGTGGGCGTTGTAAAAGTACGTCTGTACCGTCCGTTCAGCAAGGACGCATTGATTGCAGCAATTCCTGACACTGTTAAAACAATCGCTGTATTAGACAGAACCAAAGAGCCCGGATCTCTTGGAGAGCCGTTATACCTGGACGTTGTGGCAGCATTGAAGGGAAGCAAATTCGACGCTGTTAAGATTACAAGCGGCCGTTACGGATTAGGCTCCAAAGACACCACACCGGGACAGATTATCGCAGTATACAACAACACAGAGAAAGAAAGATTCACCATCGGTATCTATGATGATGTTACCAACCTTTCCCTGGAAGTAAAAGAAGATCCGGTAACCACTCCGGAAGGAACCATCAACTGCAAGTTCTGGGGACTTGGCGCTGACGGTACGGTTGGAGCAAACAAGAACTCCATCAAGATTATCGGTGACAACACAGATATGTATGCTCAGGCATATTTTGACTATGATTCCAAGAAATCCGGCGGCGTTACCATGTCTCACCTGCGTTTCGGTAAGAAGGCAATTAAGTCCACTTACTTAATCAAACAGGCGAACTTCGTAGCATGCCACAATCCTGCCTATGTGCGCAAATACAACATGGTTCAGGAATTAGTGCCGGGCGGAACCTTCCTTCTGAACTGCTCCTGGAGCCCGGAAGAACTGGAAACACATCTTCCCGGACAGGTAAAGAGATACATCGCTGAAAATGATATTCAGTTCTATACCATTGACGGTATTAAGATTGGTAAGGAAATCGGACTTGGCGGACGTATCAACACTGTGCTTCAGTCTGCATTCTTCAAACTGGCAGCAATCATTCCGGAAGAGAGAGCAATCGAACTGATGAAAGCTGCTGCAAAGGCAACCTACGGCAAGAAAGGCGATAAGATTGTACAGATGAATTATGACGCAATCGACGCCGGCGCAACCGGAGTTGTTAAGATTGAAGTTCCTGCAAACTGGAAAGACGCTCAGGATGAAAGCTTTGCAAAAGTTGCAACCGGAAACAGAAAAGACGTTGTTGATTTTGTCAATGACATCCAGATTCCGGTAAACGGACAGGAAGGAAACAAGATTCCTGTATCTGTAGTAAAGAAATATGAAAATGGA
Organism: Lachnospiraceae bacterium; assembly: GCA_910575555.1. Classification (GTDB taxonomy): domain Bacteria; phylum Bacillota; class Clostridia; order Lachnospirales; family Lachnospiraceae; genus Petralouisia. The sequence goes on from CAJTFX010000002.1 coordinate 244,053, forward strand.
CAGACTCCTTCCGGTTCCGCTGCATATGAGAAGCGCGGCATCGCAGTTGACGTTCCTGTATGGAATCCGGAGAACTGTATCCAGTGTAATATCTGCTCCTATGTATGTCCTCACGCAGTCATCCGTCCGGTTGCATTGACCGAGGCAGAAGCTGCCAATGTGCCGGAAGGAATGCAGACGCTTCCAATGACCGGAATGCCGGAATACAAGTTCAGCATGACAATTTCAGCTCTTGACTGTACCGGATGCGGCTCCTGCGCAAATGTGTGCCCGGGCAAGAAGGGTGAGAAAGCTCTTACCATGCAGAACTGCGAAGCAAATGTGGGCGAGCAGGCATTCTTCGATTATGGTTTAACCACAGAGAAGAAGATAGACGTAGTAGAGAAATTCAAAGAGACAACCGTAAAAGGTTCTCAGTTCAAACAGCCGTTGCTTGAGTTCTCCGGAGCCTGCGGCGGATGCGGCGAGACACCTTACGCAAAATTGATTACACAGTTGTTTGGTGACAGAATGTACATTGCCAATGCAACCGGATGTTCTTCCATCTGGGGCAACTCTTCACCGTCCACACCTTATACTGTAAATGAAAAAGGTCATGGTCCTGCATGGTCCAACTCCTTATTCGAAGATGCTGCAGAGTTCGGCTATGGTATGCTGCTGGCTCAGAAAGCAATCAGAGCAAAATTAAAAACCAAAGTAGAAGCATTGGTAGCAGAAGGCAAGAATGCAGACGTTGCAGCAGCAGGTAAAGAATGGCTTGACACTTACGGAATCGGCGCTGTGAACGGAACAGCTACAGACAAGTTAGTGGCAGCATTAGAAGCATGCGGATGCGACGCTTCCAAGGAAATCCTGGATGAAAAAGACTTCCTGGCTAAGAAGTCCCAGTGGATCTTCGGCGGTGACGGATGGGCATATGATATCGGATTCGGCGGCGTTGACCATGTTCTGGCAAGCGGACAGGATATCAACGTAATGGTATTCGATACCGAAGTTTACTCCAACACAGGCGGACAGTCCTCCAAGGCTACACCTACCGGAGCGATTGCACAGTTTGCAGCAGGCGGAAAAGAAGTGAAGAAGAAAGACCTTGCTTCTATCGCAATGAGCTATGGCTATGTATACGTTGCACAGATCGCAATGGGTGCTGACTACAACCAGTGTATCAAAGCTCTGGCAGAAGCAGAAGCATATCCGGGACCATCCCTGATTATTGCTTACGCTCCATGTATCAACCATGGTATCAAGGTTGGCATGAGCAAAGCCCAGACAGAAGAGAAGAACGCTGTAGAAGCTGGTTACTGGCATAACTTCCGTTTCAATCCTGCATTGAAGGAAGAAGGAAAGGCAGCATTCTCCTTAGACAGCAAGGCTCCTACCGGAGACTACAAGGCATTCTTAAACGGCGAAGTACGTTACAATGCTCTTGCAAGATTCAATCCGGAACGAGCAGAAGAGCTGTTTGCAGTATCTGAGAAACATGCAAAAGAGCGTTATGAGTATCTGAACAAACTGATTACTCTTTACGGCGAGAACTAAAATAAAATCCTGCATGCAGGGTTAAAATAGAAGGGGCTGTCCTGGAAGTTTCAGGACAGCCCCTTTTTGCCATATGAAAAAGAGCAGGAAAGGTTGTCTGCTCTTTTTCTGAGGAAAGGATTTGTATATATTTAACCGCCAGAGTAATATTATTACTCCAGCGGAGTAATATGTAAAGGAAAGGTCTATTTGCCATATTCTCCATAACGCCCTTTGGTATGGCGTTTGATATCATATAACGCCTCATCTGCCTGGGACAGAAGCTGATGGATACTGCTGAAGGAGTCGGAGGTCTGGGCAAATCCGCAGGATGCGCTGATGATTTTGGACTGATTCGGCCCCAGAGGCGCCGGATGGTTTTGCAAGGCTTCATAGAACCGATCCAAGTGGCTGATAATTTCCTCCCGGCTGCAGCAGCCGAAAATCATCATGCAGAACTCGTCTCCCGAACGCCTTGCAGTCAGAAAATGCTCCTCAGGCATTGACTGCATCACCGCGGAAAAACTCTGCAGATAAGTGTCTCCCACATCATGGCCGTAAGTGTCATTGATGGATTTAAAATAGTCCAAATCCAGCATAACAGCAGCGCAGATCTGATCTTTTGGCATGTTTTCCAGTATTTCTGAAGCAAGCTGCTTGAAATAGGGGAATTTGCATAATCCGGTAAGGGAATCATGGGTATTCTCGTAATGCAGCTGCTGTTTTTTCTGAATATCGCTGCTGACATCCATAACCACGCCCAGATGTTTTCCGGAGGATTCGGAAATATGGATGCGCACATATCTGGATTCCCGGATATGGAAAATATCAGTTTCCCCAGGGATAGGGGCTGTCATAATTTCACGGATATACCGGTCAAACAAAACGGAATTGCTGAAAAAACGTTCTGCCATCTGTTCCGGAATGGCCAGTAATTCTTTCAGGCCGGAGGTTTGGAATACATGATTCAGGCCCAGTTCATATTCGAAAGCGGCCAGAGGAACCCCGCTGATTTCAATAATGGCAGAGATACGGTCTGTACTGGTGACAATGCTTTTTACCATAGTATTGATCCTGCGGCTTAATTCCTGAAATTCCCGGTTTCCGCCTACGTTTACCTCAGTGTCCAGGTGACCGTTGGTAATGGAGGTAAGGTTTTCAATGATTTGGTGAATGCCGTCAACGGCTTTACGGCGGACTAAATGGTTTAACAGAAGCAGAACCACCACTTCTATGAATAGCAGATACAAAAATGTGGTAGAAATCTGTTCCCAGAGCTTTTCAAAAAGAATCTTCCGGGGCAGCGCGGCGCAAATCAGTTTGTTCTCATAGGAAGTGGAAGTGAGGTACATGGTTTGATTCTGGGGTCCCTTTCGGTATGCCCCCTGGGCGCAGCCTCTGAGCTGCTCCAACTGGTAACATTCTTCATTAAAGCGCTGATTCAATCCGCCGGAGTGTCCCAGAATGGTTCCTGTGGTGTTGTCTATGATAAAAAATTCTTCTCCGATATCTGCCGGAAACAGGGTGAATATGGAGTCGTAAGTGTTTCTTGCCTGGGCCTCCATCTGTCTGGTGGGCTTAAACCCTACCTGGACAATGCCTTTTTTTACCTTCCGGACAACGCCTACATACTGCATCACTTTATTTTCAGCGGCATTGGGCTGTGAATCCTGAATCAGATAAGCGTTTTCGTCGTCGCTTTCCAAAAGGGAAAGAAAAGGCCGGGTCTGCTTATGATTTGCCATATCAATGCCGATATATTGAGAGACAGAGCCGGCCACGATAATGCCGTTTTCATCAATGACATGGACTTCGTCTACATTGAGCAGATTGGCAAGATATTTCATTTCCCCCACATTCAGGGATAATTCATCTTCCCGGTCTAACACATAAGCGGCTGCTTTGGCCCGGGTCAGGTAATCCTCGTCCAGATTTTCCCGGATAATTGCAAGCTCCTCCTGATTCATTTCCAAAGTGTGGATAATCTGATCCGTTTTGGTATGAAAGGTGTTAAACTGCTGGGATTCTAAAGAGCGCAAAGTGAATAAAAAATTTATAAAAAAAGTCAGCAGGATCGCGGCTGTCATAATTGCGAAGGTATAGCGGATAAAAATTTTCTGCATGCAAAAACCTCCCATTATCAAAAATGTGCTCTTAGATATTATAGCATTTTCTGTAATTCAGAGAGAATTTAATATTGCACAAAAAAGTGTTATTTTGTAACAGGGATGGAAAACTGTCAGGGAAATTTGGCAAAGAGAATGATAAAGAACATGCCGTTTTCTAAAAAACAGTCAATATTGCCGTCAATTTTTTCAGAGAAGGCCAGGATGCTCTGCATTCCCAGTCCATGCGCCGCGCCTTTGCTGCTTTTGGGAAGGCCGGTGGCCGGATTGAATACAAGGGCTTCCTGGCATTCGTTTTTCATCTGAATCAGCAGGTGTTCTCTGCAGCAGTTGATTCTGATATCAATGTACCGTTTCTTCGGCTCGAAATTTTTGACGCAGATAATTGCGTTTTCAAAGAGATTGGCAATCACGGCGGCAAGCTCATAATGGTTAACGGGAATTTCTCTGGGGATCTGAAGCTCCAGATTTGTCCGGATATCAGAAGCCCCGGCCTGTTCCATCAGCTTGGAGATAATGGAATTGACTATTAAGTTGTCACAGTATCTCACAATTCTGCTGTCGTCCGCCGCAGCATTAATGTGGGTTGTGATATGGCGGATTTCCCCGTATTTTCCTTCATCCAGAAGATGCTCGATCATACTGGTGTAATGCCGGATATCATGGCGCAGGATACGGATGCTTTTTTCGGATTGCTCCACCAGGTAGTATTGATCCTCCAGACCTTTGATATAAGATTCAAAGAGCACGTTTTTCCAGTAGATGTCCTGTCTTTTAGAGTCGCTTTCCATATACCGGAGCACCACAATGTAAGATACGGGCATGGTGATCATCAGGCACAGGATTCCGAGAATATTGCGGGGATCTTCCTGAAGCGTATGAGGGAAAAAGGCAAAGCAGGAAAAACTGCAGTAAAAGAAAGAAGGGATCAGGCATAATTCCCACCAGCTTTTGGAGTTGGAGTGCTCGTATTGTCTGAGCCAAATCTTATGTATGCTTTTGTACAGGATAAGCAGAATGGCGGCATGGCTCAGGAAATTTCCCGCCAGTGAAACCGGGATATTGCTGGTGTAGATATAGAGAATTGAGGCAATGACGCTTCCGATAATCGTGTAATTGGAAGCGCTTAGTCCGATAAAGAGAATTTTGCTGCTGATTTCGGGAGCCAGAAAAAGACCTGTGGATTGTGTCACGATAATTTGAAAAACTGTAACGAGCAGATAGCAGAGATCGCTGTCCGGAAAAATATTTAATTTCAGGATATCGGTGCTGCTAAGAAGCAGGAAAGAAGTCAGGCAGATCATCCTGGATATCGTTTTGGAGTAGCGGTGGGGAATAAACAGGTAGATAAACAGCATTAAAAATATATGGCTGATCAGATAAGATAAATTATTAAAATAGTCCATGATTCCCCCCTACCTGTAGTTCAATGAAATAAACAGGAGATATTGTCTCTTCACGTTGGCGGTATTCTTTTTGCTGACCGGAATGTCGGCGCCGCTGTCCATGATAATGCTGCTGCCTTCTAATTTCCTTACATAACTGAAATTGACAAGAAACGACTTGTGCACCTGCATGAAGCATTTATTCTCGGTCAGAACCCTGATTTCTTCATCAAAAGATTTCCGGATGAAAATACTGGTTATGACAGTCTGGTCGGTCAGGTGAACCCGCAGCATTCGCGAGGCGTTCTCTATGTATTCTATTTTGGAATAAGGAACTGATATCAGTCCGTCCCTGGTTTTCACCGGAAAAATAGGATCTTCTGTATGTTTCTGGTGCTCCAGCGCATAATTCAGAGCTTCAAAAAAGGGTTCCTCCTGCACCGGCTTCAGCAGGTACATGAGAGCGCGGACGCCGTAAGCGTCCAGCGCAAATTCATCCGAAGAGGTGGTGTAAATGATAGAGGCCTGTTTGCTGAAACGTCTCAGGAGGCTTCCAATGTCAATTCCCGTAGTTCCGGCCATGATAATGTCCAGAATGTAAATGTCAGCCAGTTGTTTTTCCTGTATTTTCCGAATCAGGAGAGAAGGATCGGTATAGGATTCCAGCTCAAAATCGTTTCCGGGATAAAGGGTTTTGTAGTTTGTAATTAACTGCTCTATTCTTGTCAAATCTTTTTTGTTGTCGTCGCAGATTATAATTTTCATGTACGTTTCCTCAAAAAATCAATTTGTCGATATTATAATACAGGTTTTAACAAAAAGCAAGTAAATAGTAAATGTTTACTTAGCAGCCTGTTATTCTTAAAAAACGAAAAAATAAGTTTTCATTCCGATGATTTTGTGGTAAAATACACTCTGATTGTAATATTGTGTTTGAAAAGAAGAATTAAAAGAAAGGAAGATAAGGTTTACCTTATTTTGTGGAAAAAAAGATGACAAAAGTAGTGAAATTCGGCGGAAGTTCTCTGGCAAGCGCAGGCCAGTTTGCAAAGGTCGGAAAAATTATCCGTTCTGACGAGAGCCGCAGATATGTGGTGCCCAGCGCGCCGGGAAAACGCAATGCCAAGGATACGAAAGTAACGGATATGCTGTATCAGTGTTATGAACAGGCGGAGGCGGAAGAAAAATTTACGCCGCTGCTGAAAAAGATTCAGGAGCGGTATGACGCCATCATCAACGGGCTGAATATGAACTTTTCCCTGAACAAAGAATTTGAAGTGATTGCGGACAATTTCAGAAAAAAAGCAGGGGCGGACTATGCGGCTTCCCGGGGCGAATATTTAAATGGAATTATTATGGCAAATTACCTGGGCTTTGAATTTATTGATGCTGCGGAGGTAATTGTATTTAAAGAAAGCGGCGAGTTTGACGCCGATAAGACCAACGAGATTTTATCCCGGCGTCTGAAAGAGTGTGAGTATGCGGTGATTCCCGGGTTCTACGGAGCCAAAGAGGACGGTACGGTAAAGACTTTTTCCAGAGGCGGTTCGGATATTACAGGTTCCATCGTGGCAAAAGCGGTGCGGGCGGATATTTATGAAAACTGGACGGATGTTTCAGGCTTTCTGATTGCAGATCCCAGAATTATTGAGAATCCGGAAGTGATTAAAGTGATTACTTACAGAGAACTCAGGGAGCTTTCCTATATGGGAGCCACTGTGCTTCATGAGGATGCGGTATTTCCGGTGCGCAAGGAGGGAATTCCCATCAATATCCGCAATACCAATGCGCCGGAGGATGAGGGAACTCTGATTGTGGAGAGCACCTGCAGGCAGCCGGATTATACTATCACCGGAATTGCAGGAAAGAAAGGATTTGTGGCAGTCAATATTGACAAGGACATGATGAATGCGGAAGTCGGATTCGGCAGAAAGGTGCTGTCAGCTTTCGAAGAGCATGGAATTTCCTTTGAGCATGTGCCTTCCGGCATTGACACCATGACGGTGTTTGTCCATCAGGAGGAGTTTGAGGGAAAAGAGCAGCAGGTATTGTCGGCCATCCACCGTCTGGCGCAGCCGGACAGCATTGATCTGGAAGGCAATCTGGCGCTGATTGCCGTTGTGGGACGGGGCATGAGATCCACCAGAGGAACGGCAGGGCGAATCTTTTCCGCCCTTGCCCATGTAAATGTGAATGTAAAAATGATCGATCAGGGCTCCAGTGAGCTGAATATCATTATCGGTGTGCAGAACAGTGATTTTGAAGAAGCTATCCGGGCCATTTATAATATTTTTGTGGTGACCCAGATTTAAATTCGGTGTGAGGAACAAATATGGAAAATGGAATGTTTGATGAAAATATCAGAATGAACCATATCCTTTTTGATGCAAAAGTAGGGTTGTGGTCTATCGAAATAGAAGAAGGCAAGCCGGAACGGATGTATGCAGACCGGGCAATGATGGAATTGCTTGGCCTGAAAGAAATTCCAACGCCGGAGGAATGTTATGTTCACTGGCGCAGCAGAATCGAAAAACCCGCTTTGGAATTAGTGCAGAAAGCGGTAGATACCATGGCTCAGGGTCAGCATGGGGAAGTCAGTTACGGCTGGGATCATCCCGAGACAGGGAAAATGTACGTGCGCTGCGGCGGGACACTGGATCAGGAATATACCCAGGGCCTCAGGTTCTGGGGATACCATCAGGATATTTCAGAGATGGTTTCCATGAAAAAAGAGACAGAGCAATTGCGCAGCTTTAATGAATCCATGCTGATTTCTTTGAAAGATTTGTATTTCTCTGTTATGATGCTTGATTTGGACAAGGGCAAAATCTATCCTCTTTATCATACGAAAGAGGCTGAGCCTATTTTTTCAGACGGAACTGTGATAGAAGGCGCCGTATGGAACATGGTGCGGCATTACCATCCTCAGGATCGGGTGCAGCTTCAGAAGGAAATCAGCATAGAGAACCTGCAGAGGCAGTTGGAACGGGGAAAGGTAAAATGCATTCGGGAATACCGAAGAAAGATAGATGGAGAATACCGGTGGGTCAGCTTTACCTGTTATTTTATTGCAAAAACTCCCCAGGATCGCCGGGTATTGATAGCGATTCAGGATATTCACGAGCAGAAAAAACAGGAAAAGGAATACCAGAAATATTTAGAGAATCGTTTCGAAGGCAATATGGAAATTCTTCGGATGTCTTTAAAAAACACGAATATTTTTGAATATTTTTATTACCCCAAAGAGGAAAAGATTCTGCTGCCGGAGCAGACAGCCCAGTATTACGGATGTAAGGAAGAGTATCGGAATGTGAAGCATGATTTTGCCGAAGATCTGGTGGATCAGGAATATCATGAGCTGTTCTGCCGGGTTCATGAATTTATCCGGGACGGCGGGAAGAACGACTATTTCTATTACAGCGCAAAGCAGGGAACTTTCTGGTGTAAATGCAGTATTTCCAGTGTGAGATTTGACGAGTGGGGGAATACTGTATTTGCAGTGGGAATTATTGAAGATTTGACCAGGCAGCGGGAAATAGAACTGGAGAATGAACGGTATCAGTCTTTGTATAAGTTTACCGTAGATTCAGAATATGACGGGATCGGCATTATTGACGTGAACAGCGGCAATACGGAGGTTAAGGTTGCCAGGCATATCAATCCCAGACGAACCATCAGCCAGGGGGATTTCGAAGATATTAAGATGCGGCTGATCGATCTGTTTATCTGTGAGAACGACAGAGATTTTTTTCAGAACCGGATTACGCTGCCAATCGTTCTGGAACGTCTGGAACGGACCCAGGAAGCGGTGCAGTATTATTTTACAAGCAATGAAGAATACGGAAAACGGCATAAACTGGTGACAGTCCGTTATTTTAATGAAAAGCATACCAAGCTGTTTGTCTGCGTCCGGGATATTGAACTGCAGATTCAGACGGAAGCAGACAATAAGGCGGCCCTGCAGAAGGCTTTTGAAGCGGCAGAGCAGGCAAACCGGGCCAAAAGTGAATTTTTAAGCAAAATGAGCCATGACATCCGCACCCCCATGAATGCGATTGTGGGAATGTCAGCCATTGCAGAGGCGAACATTGACGACAGGGAACGGATGAAGGACTGTCTGAATAAGATAAAAATTGCCAGTCACCATCTGACCAATCTGGTAAATGAAGTGCTGGATATGAGCAGGATTGAAAGCGGCAAAATAAATCTTGTCACCGAAGATTTTGATCTGGCGGAACTGGTGGAAGATGTAATGACCATTTCCCAGACAAAAGCGGAGGAAAAGCAGCAGGAGCTTATTTTAAACATGAATATCAGAAACCGGAAGGTGATGGGAGACAATCTGAGCCTGCAGAAGGTATTTAACAACATTTTAGGCAATGCCGTAAAATATACCCAAAAGGGCGGGCGGATTCGCTTTCAGGTGGAGGAGCTTTCCTCCCTGCATCAGAACTACGGATATTACCGGTTTATCATTGCAGATAATGGATTCGGCATGTCAGAGGAGTTCCAGAAGAAACTGTTTGAGCCCTTTGAGCGTTCCGGGGACCCAAGGGTAGAGAGCATCGAAGGCACCGGCCTTGGCATGCCTATTGCCTACAACCTGATTCAGCTGATGAAGGGGGATATCCAGGTGAAAAGCGAGCTGGACAAAGGCTCTGAATTCACCATAACGCTGTTTTTACCGCTGCAGAGCGAAGAGGAAAAGAAAGAACAAGAGAACAGAGAGGAAAAAGAAGAAACGGCTGCATTCCCGGGCAAACGGGTGCTGCTGGTGGAGGACAACGAATTAAATATTGAAATTGCAATGGAAATACTGAAAATGTTTGAACTGGAAGTAACGCTGGCTTCGAACGGCAAAGAGGCGGTTGAGATTTATCAGAGCCGAGAGGCAGGCAGCTTCGATATTGTTTTTATGGATATCCAGATGCCGGTGATGGACGGCTATACGGCGGCAAAGAAGATCCGTGACAGCGGCCGTAAGGACGCCGGGACCATCCCCATTGTGGCAATGACAGCCAATGCATTTTCCGAGGACGTGCAGAAGGCAATACATACGGGAATGAATGACCATCTGGCGAAGCCCATTGACATTCAGCTTCTGGTTAAGATACTGAAAAAATGGCTGTCTTAGAGCATTTTAATACACGCTCCGGTACCAAGCGGACAATCTATATTTCGATACACAGGAGCGCCCTTCCTGACGCAAAAGGGCAGAAGATTATGGGGTAAGAAAACGGCTGTTTTATCACAGCAGATCAGGAGTTTTGCAAAATGGCAGAAAGAAGAGAAATTAAATGGGATAAACTGGACAATACGGCGCATTTGTTTCCGGTGATTGCAGGAGAAGGCATGAGCAATGTCTACCGTATTTCCGTTGTCCTGAAAGAAGAGATTCAAAAGGAGCTTTTACAGCAGGCATTGGAGAGGGTCCTGCCATGGTTTGACGTTTTTCGGGTGCGGATGCGCTATGGGGTTTTCTGGTATTATTTTGAGACGAATCAAAAGCCGGCGCCGGAGGTAAAGGAGGAATACCGTTATCCCTGCCAGTTTATCTCTCCCAACCGGAACCGAAATTATCTGTTTCGGGTCAATTTCTACAAAAACCGAATTAATCTGGAGGTTTTTCATGTGCTGACAGACGGCATGGGGGGAATTACCTTTCTGAAGGAGCTGACTTATCAGTATCTTCGGCTTGCGCATCCTGCGCTGCAGGAGAAAATGGGAGACGGGCTCTGCAGCGACACTTCCCTGAACCGGGAGGACAGTTATCTGAAAAATTACAAAAAGAGCCATAAAAAAGGATATAAAACGGAACGGGCCTATCATGTGAAGGGAGAGAAGCTAAGGCCTTCGGAGCTTGGGGTGATGCATGGCCTTATGCCCATCCGGGAGCTGAAGGAGGCCTGCAGTCAGTACCAGGTGTCCATTAATGAGTATCTGGTGGCGGCTTTTTTGTGGAGCATTTATCAGGAATGCCTTCATGGAATGCCTGGGAAGCGGCCCATCAGTTCCTGCGTTCCGGTGAATCTGCGGCCCTACTTTGACTCCATCACCATGAAGAATTTTTTCGTGATTGTGTCGGCAGTATTTCGTCCCAAAAAGGAAGGCTATACCTTTGCAGAGGTGGCGGAGATTGTGGCGGAAAGCCTGCGGAGCCAGATTAACCGGGAGAATCTGGAGAACCTTTTTGCCTATAACGTATCAAATGAGAAAAATTTTATTCTGCGGGCAGTTCCGCTGTTTCTTAAAAATATTGCCATGCGGTATGTGTATCACAGCAGCGCCCTGGCCAACACCACAACGGTGACAAATATCGGGAACATTCAGGTCCGGGAGGAGTATCAGGACTATATCGAAGGATTCCGGGCTTTTTTGTCCATGTCGGAAGGACAGAGCATTAAAGGCACCATCTGCTCCTATCAGGATACGCTGGTTTTTACGATTACCAGTAATCTGGCGGATGTGTCTGTGCAGCGGGGATTTTTCCGGAGGCTTTCGGAGGATGGGATACCGGTGAAAATAGAGACGAATGGAGTTTATAGCCAATGAGAGAGTGCAAAAAATGCAGGGTGAATATTTTAGATGACACGGCTGTCTGCCCGCTGTGCAGCAGTGTTTTGGAAATATCCGGGGAAGAGGAGCAGATCACCGGGTATCCGGATGTAACATCTGTCTCCAGAAAACTGAGTTTTATTGTAAGGCTGTACAGTTTTCTGGCCATTGTGTCAGAGGCGGCTCTGATTGTGATTAATTATCTGTATTTTCACGGAATCTGGTGGTCTGCGGTTACGGGAATCTGTATTTTGTATTTTTACATTACGCTGAAATACTCACTACAGAAGAACCGGGGCTATCAGACGGTGATACTGATTCAGGTCATCGGCGCAGTGCTTCTGGTTATTGCGGCGGATCATATTGTGGGATACCGGGGCTGGTCTGTGAATTATGTGCTGCCCGGGGCGATTTTACTGCTGAACGGAACCATAGTCACATTGATGATTATGAATGCATCTAACTGGCAGAGTTATATTCTGATGCAGATTTTAACGGCGGTGGCTTCTGTGGCATGTATGATTCTGTGGAGGTTCGGGGTGATTACCAAACCCGCGTCTGCCCTTACGGCCCTGGCTGTGTCTTTGTGCCTGCTTCTGGGCACGCTGATTTTCGGCGACCGGAAGGCCAAGGCGGAACTGAAGCGGAGGTTTCATGTGTAGCAAATTTATCTGCCGAATGATAGGCGGTTTGTATTGTGAGAATGAAAAACAGCCGGCAGATCATTTGGCCCACAGGGATTAAGAAAGGACAGGCAATGGGAGAAGTCAGCGTGATGGGCAGGGTCATTCGGGATATGATCGCCCATGTGACCAATGATAACCTGATTGGAAGAAAGATTAAAACCGGAGAACTGCGGAAAAAGCTTGTGGAGCCGAAATGGCGGTGCCCCGACTGCTTCTGTATGGAAGAGATTGAAATGCCCCGGTTTCGGATGGAATATCTCAGCAGCCGTGAAGCTCCCAGAAGTGACTATGTGATTCTGCAGCTTCACGGCGGCGGCTATATCGGAGCCATGCGCAACGCTTACCGTTCCTTTGCAGGCCTGTATTGCGAAGTCAGCAGGGGCATGAGCGTGCTGACTGTGGATTACCGGGTGGCGCCGGAGAATCCCTATCCGGCGGCTTTGGAGGATGCAGCAGCGGCCTTTGACTGGCTGAAGGAGGCCGGATGGCACGGCCGGCAGATTATTGTGGCCGGGGATTCTGCAGGAGGAGGCCTTGCGCTGGCTCTTTGCATGTATCTGAAGGATCATAACCGGCGGCTGCCCGGAGGGCTGATTCTCATGTCTCCCTGGGCTGATTTGACGGCAAGCGGCCCTTCTTATGAGGACAATTATGAGAGAGATCCCCTTTTTGGAAATACCAGGGACAGCCTGATTTACAACCGGGAGTATATCGGATGGCACAATCCCAAGGAACCGTATATTTCTCCGATGTTCGGGGATTACTGGGGATTTCCGCCCATGCTGATACAGGCAGGCTCCGTGGAAATGCTTTTAAGCGATTCCGTGGGAGTGGCCTATAAAGCAAAAAAACAGGGGGCGAAGGTGCGTCTGAGCATTTACGAGGGAATGTTCCATGTGTTTCAGATGGGTATGATGATGATGCCGGAATCCAAAGAAGCCTGGCGGGAAATCGGCAGGTATTTTGAGGTGGTGACTGGTTTGGGTAAGGAGAGATGATTCTGAATTGTTCTGCCTTGCCAAAATGTTTTCCAAAACTCATACCTCTTATTTAAATACACAGAAACTCCAATACTGCATACTGTAATTATGAAATGCAGTTCTGGAGTTTTTATGATTAATTTGAATACATTTTTACAGGTGCTATTAGGCACCGGTTTTACGTTTTTTATGACATCCTTAGGGGCGGCGGTGGTCTTTTGCTTCCGGGGAGCCGTCAGCGATACCATGAACCGGGCGTTTCTGGGGTTTGCCTCCGGCGTGATGATGGCGGCTTCCGTCTGGTCCCTTCTGATCCCATCCATAGAACAGAGCGGGGAACTGGGCCTGGCGCCCTGGTTTCCGCCGGCTCTGGGGTTTGTATTCGGAGGTTTGTTTTTGTATCTGGTGGATAAGATGCTTCCCTGGCTTCACGGATGCGGCCTGGCAGGAGACAGCTGCGGAATCGACGGTTCTGCCGGGGATCTTCATTCCTGCGAAAGTGCGGATGTTTTAAAGCAGCCGTCAGGCGCCTGTCTGCCCCAAAGAAAGGCAGGAGCGAAGCTTCTGGTGCTGGCGGTCACTGCCCACAATATTCCGGAGGGAATGGCAGTGGGCCTGGCCTTTGTCCTGGCTGGCCAGCATCCCGGAGATCCTGCATATCTGGCTTCAGCCATCGGCCTTGCAGCGGGAATCGGCATTCAGAATTTCCCGGAAGGGGCGGCCATTTCCCTGCCGGTCCGTCAGTCCGGAGCCGGCGTGGGCAAGGCGTTTCTGACCGGGTGTCTGTCCGGAATTGTGGAGCCTCTGGCCGGAATCGCCGTATTTCTCACGGCCGCCGCTGTGGTTCCTTTGATGCCCTGGCTTCTGGCTTTTGCCGGCGGGGCCATGATTTATGTGGTGGCGGATGAACTGATACCCCAGGCGCAGCCGGATGAAACCTCCAATGTGGGAACCATCGGGGTGATGGTGGGATTTCTGGTGATGATGATCCTGGATGTGGCTCTGGGATAATTGCCTGAGTTCGCCGGAGTAATATCTGTGATAATTTAAAATTACAATGAAAGCCCCTGGCTTCCATAGTATGGATGGCCATGCGGCCTGTCGCACGACAAGCTAAGCAAGATGGGGTTTACTATAAATGCGGCACAGGAAGATAGCGGGGAATTCCCTGGTCAAAGGCCAGCTTGGGCTGCCCCTGAATCAGCGGCCGCAGGTAGGAAAGAATTTCCGGGGTCACGTCGTTTCCGGCAGCGTTGATGTATGCTTTAGGAACGGATTTTACCTGGTTGGCGATGTCACATACCGGCGAGGAGCCATAGGAAACCTGGTAAGGCTCGCTGCCTGTGCGCTGAATAATTACCATTTGGCCGGTTATGCCCTGCGCAGCCAGAGAAACGCCCTGCTGTCCCTGGCAGAAGGATTCTTCCAGATCTGTGAGGGAAGCTATATGGGCGCCGCACCGCTGAAGGATGTTCAGCTCAATGGAGCGCACTTTTACATTCAGACGCTCCTGCACCAGATATTCCAGTGTTTTGCCTGCGCCGCTTAACTGGCTGTGTCCGAAATTGTCTGCAGAGCCGGTGGAAGCGCTGATGTAATTGCCTTCTTTGTCGCGGATTCCTTCAGAGACGGCCACGATTACATTGCTGCGTGTTTCCAGAAGGCTTCCTATGTCTTTCAGAAAGGCTTCTTTGTCAAAGGCTGCCTCCGGCAGGTAAATCAGATGAGGCGCCGTGCAGTATTCATTGCGGGCCAGTGCGGAGGCTGCAGTGAGCCATCCGGCGTCTCTTCCCATGATTTCCACAATCGTTACGCTTTTGGGAGCATAAATGGCGGTATCGTGATAAATTTCCAGAAGGGAAGAGGCCACATATTTTGCGGCAGAACCAAATCCCGGGGTGTGATCGGTGACGCACAGATCATTGTCAATGGTTTTGGGAATGCCGATGATGCAAACCTGGCTCTGAACCCTGGCTGCGTATGCGGACAGTTTATCCACGGTGTCCATGGAATCATTTCCGCCGATATAGAAAAAGGCAGTGATTTCCATTTTTTCAAAAAAACGGAAGATGGTTTCATAAACAGCAGGGTCATCTTCTGGATTGGGCAGTTTATAGCGGCAGGAGCCCAGATACATGGCAGGAGTTACTTTTAAAAGCTCCAGGTTGTCTGCTTCCTGAAAGGTTTCGGTCAAATCCAGAAAACGCTCCTCTAAGATTCCGGTGATTCCGTTGAGGGAGCCGTAGATATGATCGTATTCCGGACGGTCAAGGACGCCCTGGATGACCCCGGCAAGACTGGCGTTAATGGCGGCGGTGGGGCCGCCGGACTGAGCTGCAATACAATTGTTCATTTGAGTTCTCCTTTTCTGGTTAAAAATAGTACATGTTGATTTTATAACAGATGGGGGGAAATGGCAAATATGGATTTTTCTTTGAAAAACAGGAAGCGGGGGTCTGTCTAAGTGGCATTTTGTATTCTTATCTGGTTTGTAAAGTGTAAAAATCACAATATAAATACTATATTTGTAAAAATAGAAGAATAATACAATTGACATAGTGAAAAAATCACAATATAATAAAATGGGAGTTGCGAAAGGCAGGTACGGGTATGTTAATTGGTTTTTCTGTAAGTAATTACAAATCTTTTTATGAGCCGCAGCATATTTCATTGTTGGCAGGTAAAGTAACCAGACATAAAGAACATGTGTCATTGGCAGGGAATCGGAAGATCTTAAAGAGCGCTTTGATTTTTGGCGCGAACGCCAGCGGAAAGAGTAATTTGATAGAAGCTGTGGGTTTTTCGAGAGAAATTATTTTATATGGACTTGACAAAGTGAATCTGGAAAAAAAGTATTTTCGGATTGAAAAGGAAATGTATGGAAGGCCGGGAGTATTCGAATACAGAATAGATGTAAATGGAATAGAATATTCTTATGGCCTGGTTATTTCCTATATGAAAAGAGAAGTATTATCGGAATGGCTTGTCAGGGTGGAAGCCAGCGGAAAAGAAATTTGTATTTTTAACCGTGAGGTGGATGAAAAAGGAAACAGCCTCACCAGCACGGAGGCGTTTCATGCGAAAACTGAAGAAAGCATGAGGATGAAGGTCTATCTTGAAGATTTTGATCAGAATATTTCGGATGCTTTTCGGAGGAAAACAATTTTAAGTGATCTTGCGGACAGGGGAAAAGAGCCGGCAGGAATATTTGCAGAAATTACAGAAGTGCAGAAATGGTTTAAGCGCATGATTGTTTTATTTCCTAATTCAAAGTATAAAAAAATTAATGAGATTGCTTCCAATGAAAATACAAGAGAGCTTTTTTCAGATTTGATTTCTTTTTTTGACACAGGGATAGAATCAATAGAAGGTCAGCAGCAGGAGATGGATTTTGAGAAAATTCTGGAAAATATGCCGGAAGAAAAAAGAGAGGAAATCAGAATTGAACTGTCAAATAAAGTGAATGAGCGGCCTTACATGATTAAAATCAATCGAAATGTGTATTTTCTGCGTAGAAATGAGGAAGGAAATATAATTTATAATAAAATGCTTATAAATCATGGTAATCTGGAAGAACTGTTTGAGTATGAGGATGAATCGGACGGAACGAAAAGGCTGTTTGATTTGATTCCTCTTTTTTATGAAAGATGGGAAGACAGTGTGTTTTTGATCGATGAGATAGACAGAAGTCTCCATACGAAAGTCACACAGCAGTTTTTGAAATTGTTTTATGCCCTGAAAGGGGAGAAAAGGTGTCAGATGATTGCAACCACCCATGATTCTAATTTGCTGGATCTGGATTTGGTACGGCAGGATGAAATCTGGTTTGTGGAACGGCAGGATAACCACAGTTCGAAGGTTTATTCGCTGAATAAATTCCGGGCAAGATTTGATAAGAAAATTGATAAGGAATATTTGCTGGGAAGGTATGGCGCAATTCCTGTGTTTAAAGAGGAACTGGATTTGGAGGGAATGTATGAGGAATAAATACCGCCTGTCATCTTCGGTATTTGAACGGGAGTCAGAGGAAGAGAAGCAGGAACTGGAGAAAATCTTTTTTATTTCTGTTGAAGGGAATAGAACAGAGATGGAATATTTACGGGGCGTTTCTGATAATCGTGCACATCTGGGCATGAGTGGGAGAATTGATGTAAAGGTTCTGGGAAGAAGCAGGAAAGATACAAACAGCGCGCCTTTGCAGGTAGTCGAATTATTGGAAGAATATCTTAGTCTGCGTGCATTGGGAAGGGAAAATTTGATAGAAGATATTCCGGAACAATTTATAGAAAAATACGGCGACGAATTTGTTGAAAAATACCTGGATGATCCGCAAAAGATACCAAGAAGGAAGAGAAATGCTTTTGAAACGGATTTAATGAAAATAGGCTATAACATTAACTATCGAAAATATTTGCATGAATATAGACATGAATTAGATGAATTTTGCATACTGATTGACAGAGATAAAGAAGCGCATTCAGAAGCTGATATGTTAGAGCTTATGGAATATTGCAAGGAAAAGCAATACAAATGTTACGTTGCCAATTCATGTTTTGAGTTTTGGCTTTTACTGCATTTATCAGACGTGGAAAAGGAGTATGCGGACGAAATAGAAAAAATCCGGGAAAATAAAAAAATCTCGGTTCATCATACTTTTGTCAGCGGGGAAGTTTCAAAGAAAGCTCATCATGGGAAAAAGGGAATTCACTTTAAAGAGAACTATCTGCCCAATGTAGATATGGCTATACAAAGAGCAAAATGTTTTGCAAACAGTGAGGAAGAATTAGTCAGGGATATTGGATGTAATTTATGGCAGTTGTTTGAAAAAATGAAAAGCGGCTGTTGAAACAGGCGGCATCAGTTGAAGGAACATTGACTGTTCCTGAGTTCTTATATCATAAAGCTGTGAAACTTATTTTCGTAAAGGAGAAAAGCCATGGAAAAGCAAAAGTCCGTACTGGACACGATTCATATTTTATATGACAATTTTTTTGAACAGGAAAAAAAAATCGCAAATTTCATCATCCAGAATCATACAGAAGCCGTCAACATGACCATCGGAGAACTGGCCAAATCCTGCGGGACAAGCGTTGCCACCGTTTCACGCTTCTGCCATAAATGCGACGTGGAAGGGTTTCACCAGCTTAAAATCCAGCTTGCAAAGGAAATTGTAGACAGCGGACTGGAAACGCCTGTTTCGAACCATATTTCAAGAGAGGATATCGGGCAGTCGCTGCAGAATATCCTGGCAAATAAAATAGACGAAATCCGCCAGACCATATCTCTGATGGACGAAAAGCAGCTGAATACAATTCTGGATCATATCAAACAGGCGGGAGTTGTCCAGTTTGTGGCTGTTGGGAACACCATACCCGTTGCCCTGGACGGCTGCTTTAAATTCAATGAAATCGGCATCCGGGCTGTGGCAGGTACAATCTGGGAAACGCAGCTGGCATTTTCCCTGTCACTGGGCAGAGATGATATGATGATTGCCATATCCAATTCGGGGGAATCCAGGCAGGTGGTAAAAATGGTGCGGGAGGCAAAAAAACGCGGCGTGGTAACGGTAGGAATCACAAATAATCCCAATTCCACTGTTGCAAACAGCGCAGATTATCATATTCAGACTGCAACCAGGGAGAAACTGTTTCTAAATGAAATCTGTTTTTCCAGAGTATCGGCCATGACGGTAATGGAAGTTTTGTACCTGTTTCTGACTGTAGGGGAGAAACGGAGTTATGACTGCATCAATTATTGTGAAAACCTGATTGCGGATGAAAAGCTTTAATTTTCTAAAAGCCTGGGCTGTCGGAACATGCACGAAAAGATTGTTTTCCGGCAGCTTTTTTACGTCCAAATTTTTGGGTTTTATGCAATATGCTGTAAAAGCACCCTTGAATTCCGGAATATCATCCACATATTTATTAAATCTGTGGAAAAATAATTTTCGTTATGAATATAATTGACAATAATTAATTACGTGTTATACTAAATATACAAAAATAAATATCGCAATATAAAAAAATACAAAAATAATTTACGCAGCAGATAACCGGACAGATCAGCTGTAAAAATAATGTGGATTGAGGAGGAAATAAGTATGAGGATCAGTGAATTGCTCAGCCTGAATGCGATTGATGTAAATGCAAGTCCTTCGTCGAAGGCAGAAGCCATCGACTGCATGACCCGGCTGATGGAGAAATCAGGGAACTTAAATGACAGAGAAGCCTACAGGCAGGGGGTTCTGGCAAGAGAAGAGGAGGGAACCACAGGAATCGGGGAAGGAATTGCGATTCCCCATGCCAAATGCGCTGCGGTAAAACGGGCGGGACTGGCGGCCGCAGTAATCAAAGGAGGGGTGGATTATGAATCCCTGGACGGAGAACCGGCAGAATTGATTTTTATGATTGCCGCGCCGGAAACCGGAGCAAACGTGCATTTAGAAGCTCTTGCAAAGCTCTCAACGATTCTGATGGATACAGAGTTCAAGGACGCTCTGGTAAAGGCAGAAACACCGGAACAGTTTGTGAGAATGATTGACGAGAAGGAGGACGAACTGGACGGAAAGAAAGCAAAGAAAGCTTTAGAGCAGCCCGGAAACGGATACCGGGTACTGGCAATCACCGCATGTCCCACAGGCATTGCCCATACGTTTATGGCAGCGGAAAGCCTGGAGATGAAAGGGAAGCAGATGAATATTTCCATCAAGGTTGAGACTCAGGGAGCGGACGGGGCCAAGAACGTGCTGACGCCGGAAGATATTGCTCATGCAGAGTGCATTATTATAGCGGCTGATAAGAACGTGGATCTGGCAAGGTTTGACGGAAAACCGGTTCTTATCACAAAAGTGGCGGACGGCATACATAAGGCAGAGGAGCTGATATCCCATGCAGTCAGCGGAAGCGTTCCCATTTACCGCCATACCGGCGCTGCCCAGGCAGAAAGCGAAGCCGGGGAATCTGAAAGTATGGGACGTCAGATTTATAAGAATCTGATGAACGGCGTATCTCATATGCTTCCCTTTGTGATTGGCGGCGGCATATTGATTGCCCTGGCGTTTTTGTTTGACGATTACAGCATTGATCCGGCAAATTTTGGAAAAAACACGCCTCTGGCGGCTTATCTGAAAACCATTGGGGAATTTTCCTTCGGCATGATGCTTCCGGTATTATCCGGATACATTGCAATGAGCATTGCAGACCGGCCGGGGCTTGCAGTAGGCTTTGTGGCAGGGCTTGTGGCAAAAAGCGGCTCAACCTTCCTGAATCCGGCCGGCGGAGAGGTGAATGCGGGATTCTTAGGGGCGCTGTTTGCAGGCTTCGCGGCGGGATATCTGGTGCTGCTGCTTAAAAAACTGACGTCAAAGCTGCCCCAGTCGCTGAACAGCGTACGTCCGATGATTATTTATCCTGTAATTGGCATTTTATCCGGTTCTGTGGTTACGACGCTGATTAATCCGCTGATGGGAATGATTAATGATGCGCTGACAAATGCGTTAAACAGCATGAACGGAACCAGCAAAGTGCTCCTTGGCATCGTGGTGGCAGGTATGCAGTCCGTTGACATGGGCGGCCCGGTGAATAAGACTTCTTATGTATTCGGTACCTCCCAGCTGGCGGAGGGGAATTTTGAAATTATGGCTGCAGTTATGGCCGGAGGCATGATTCCGCCTTTGGTAATCGCATTGTGCACCACATTTTTCAAGAACCGTTTTACACAGAAGGAACGGGAATCCGGTCTGGTGAATTATCTGCTGGGACTTTCGTTTATCTCAGAGGGGGCCATACCTTTTGCAGCAAATGACCCAATCCGGGTGCTTCCCTCCTGTATCATAGGTTCTGCCACAGCAGGAGGACTGTCCATGCTGTTTGGCTGTACGCTCCGTGCGCCCCACGGGGGAATCTTCGTACTGCCCACCATCGGAAATCCTCTGCTGTATGCGCTGGCCATTCTGGCAGGTTCCGTGGTTGGCTGCCTGATTCTGGCATTTTTGAAAAAACCGCTCAAAGAAGGAGATTCTATATGAAGAAAAAATGTGCGCAAAAGGCCCTTGAAATGATAGAAAACGGTATGATTGTGGGATTAGGCGGCGGCAGTACGGTTGCCCTTTTAATAGAAGAAATCGAGAAGCATCGGAAACGCATTCAGGCGGTAACGCCGTCCCGGGATACCTTAAGGCTCTGTATTCAGCATCACATTCCCGTTCTTCCCCTGGAACTGACAGAAGAAACAGACCTTGCTTTTGACGGGTGCGACGAGCTGGACGCAGAACTGAATGCGCTGAAAAGCTGCGGCGGAATCCATACCCAGGAGAAAATAGCCGCCTGTATGGCAAAAGAGTATGTTCTGCTGGCGGATGAAGGAAAATATCATGAAACACTGACTTTTTCTTATCCGGTTACCGTGGAAGTTCTTCCGCCGGCATATGCCTGTGTAAAAAAATGTCTGGAACAAATGGGAGCAGTCGTGACGGAGCGCAGGTCTGCCCAAAAGGCCGGCGTCCTTGTCAGCGATTACGGAAATTACTTGCTGGAAGCAAAATTTTCTTCGGTAGAAAATATAGGAGAATTGTCGCTGAAATTAGATCAGGTGCCGGGGCTGACAGGGCATTCCCTGTTTTACCGTATTGCGTCAAAAGCCATTATAGCAGGGTCAGACGGAATGGAAATCATAAAATCAGAGCAGCCTGGCTTCAGGCGTAAAGAAATCAGGAGGAAAACCAATGCAGAAATTTAACTGGGGAATATTAGGAACCGGATGGATCGCCCATGATATGGGGCAGGCCCTTAAGTCCGTAAACGGCGAAATCTACGCCGTATGCGGCACAAGCCTGGAAAAAGCAGAAAAATACGCGCAGGAACTGGGCGCAGTTCACTCATACGGCAGCGCAGAAGAAATGCTGGCGGATGAAAATATAGACATTGTCTACATTGCAACGCCCCATAATTCCCATTACCAGTGGCTCAAACGGTCTTTAGAGGCAGGAAAGCATGTTTTCTGTGAAAAGTCCATCACGGTAAACAGCAGGCAGTTGGAGGAATGCGCCGCAATCGCAGAAGAAAAAGGACTTGTCATCTGTGACGGCACAACGCTTTTTCATATGCCGCTGTATAAAAAACTGAGCCGGATGATTGAGGAGGGCGTTATCGGCAGCGTTAAAATGGTGCAGGTGAATTTCGGAAGCTGCAAGGAATATGACAGGAATAACCGTTTTTTTTCCAAAGAACTGGCCGGCGGGGCGCTGCTGGATATCGGCGTCTATGCAGTTTCTTTTGCAAGATATTTTATGAAAAGCAAACCCAATACGGTTCTCACCACCGCTGACTATTTTGAAACCGGCGTAGATGAAAGCAGCGGCATTTTGCTGAAAAACCCGGATGGGGAGCTGGCGGTTATGGCTCTTACCATGCGCGCCAAGCAACCCAAGCGGGGCGTAATCGCAGGCGAGAAGGGATACATCGAAATCGACAATTACCCAAGGGCAGAGAAGGCAGTGATAACCTATACCCAGGACGGGCGGACAGAAGTGATTGAGGAGGGAAAATCAGAACTGGCGCTGCAGTATGAAGTGCAGGATATGCAGGATTATATCAGAGCCCGGAGCGGAGCGGATAACTTTCAGATGGTCCGCGATGTGATGGAAACGCTGACGTCTGTGCGCAGCCAGTGGGGAATGACGTATCCGTTTGAATAATATGTTTTGTTACTGTTCACTCAGTTCACAGTAACCTTCGCAAATCCATTTAAAATTCGCTTTGCGAATGGGATTTACTCGCCACTGAGTCATTTTCTTACGGACTTTGCAGTAAATGCAAAGTCCTGTGTGAACAGTAACTATGTTTTTTAAATTTTTTGAAAAATTTAAAAAAAAGTGTTGACAAATTTCCCCTTAGTATATATAATAGCTATTGTCAGTGTTGCGCAGGAGTGGCGGAATTGGCAGACGCGCAGGCTTCAGGTGCCTGTGGTAGCAATATCGTGTGGGTTCAAGTCCCATCTCCTGCACGCAAAGAAAGAGCTGTTGCAAATAGCAATAGCTCTTTTCCTGTTTTTAAAATTTCCAGTGCACAGGCAGAACGTTCCCGCTTATGGAGGTATATCACCGTCAA
This sequence comes from Lachnospiraceae bacterium, assembly GCA_910575555.1. GTDB lineage: Bacteria > Bacillota > Clostridia > Lachnospirales > Lachnospiraceae > Petralouisia. The sequence continues at coordinate 267,412 of CAJTFX010000002.1, forward strand.
ATTTTCATGTGTTTTATTTTTCGGAACAGTTTTGGGCAGTTTTGTAAAATTCTGCGGTTTTTTGCGAAAAAATAAAGGAAATGGAGAATTTGTGCGGAATATATCATTATAGAGGTGATGGGAATGCTCATTAGAGAGAATATGGAGTTGTTGGAACGGACCTATTTAAGTCCTTTTGCCACGCTCAGCGAGAATTCCAGAGGACGGGACAGAGAGGAGCCCCAATGCGATATCAGGCCAGTATTTCAAAGAGACAGGGACAGAATTCTTCACTGCAAATCCTTTCGGCGTTTGAAGCATAAGACACAGGTTTTTCTGACGCCCCGGGGCGATCATTACCGCACCAGGCTGACGCATACGCTGGAGGTATCCCAGAATGCAAGAACCATTGCAAAAGCCCTGCGTCTGAATGAGGATTTGGTGGAGGCTATTGCCCTGGGACATGATTTGGGACATACCCCTTTTGGACATGCAGGGGAATATATGCTGAATTCCATTTATGAGGGCGGTTTTAAACACAACGAGCAGAGTGTGCGGATTGTTGAGACTCTGGAAAAGAACGGAGAGGGGCTGAATCTGACCTGGGAAGTGCGGGACGGGATTTTAAACCACCAGACCAGGCTGATGCCTTCCACCATGGAGGGGAAAATCGTCCGCCTTTCTGATAAAATTGCATATATTAATCATGATATTGACGACGCAATACGGGGAAAAGTGCTGTCTGAGAAGGATCTGCCCACAGAGTACCGGGAGATTTTGGGCAATACCACACGGAAACGTTTGAATACCCTGATACATAATATAATAACAAACAGTTTAGGGAAGAATGATATCTGCATGTCGGAGGATGTGGAGCAGGCCATGAAGGGACTGCGGAAGTTTATGTTTGAGAATGTGTACCGGAATTCAATGGCAAAGGGGGAGGAGGAACGGGCCAAGGATTTACTGAACCGGTTGTTTTACTATTATAATAAGCATATCGACTGCCTTCCCAAACAGTATCTTCTGATGCTGGAACAGGGAGAAGAACGGGAACGGGTGGTCTGTGATTATATTGCAGGAATGACAGACCGCTATGCCATAGCAAAATTTGAGGAGTATTTTATGCCGAAGGCGTGGCAGATTAATTAATCTGAGAGATTTCATCCGGGAATATTGTACGCTAAAACGGCGCGCATGGATGAATGGAAAGGAGCAGAGATGCCTTATTATTCAGATGAACTGATTGAAGAGGTTCGTTCGGCCAACGATATCGTGGATGTGATTTCCGGTTATGTGCGTCTGCAGAAAAAAGGCAGCGCTTATTTTGGCCTCTGTCCGTTTCATAACGAAAAGACGCCCTCTTTTTCGGTGTCTCAGGGCAAACAGATGTATTACTGTTTCGGCTGCGGGGCAGGGGGAAACGCCATTACATTTTTGATGCAGTATGAGAACGCCACATTTCCGGAGGCTTTAGAGACTCTTGCCCAGAAGGCGGGGATAGAGCTTCCCCGGCGGGAATTGTCAGGCCGGGCCAGACAGGAGGCGGACAAAAAAGCAAGGCTTTTGGAAATCAATAAGGCGGCCGCCAAATATTTCTATGCCCAGCTGCGGATGGAGCAGGGGCAGACAGCCCTGAAGTATTTTGCAGACCGGGGCCTCAGCGGGGAGACCATGAAGAAATTCGGACTGGGCTATTCCAATAAATTCAGCGATGATCTCTATCAATATCTGCGCAAACAGGGATATGAGGATGAGATTTTGAAGGATTCCGGACTGGTGACCCTGGATGAAAGCAGGGGCGGCCGGGATAAGTTCTGGAACCGGGTCATGTTTCCCATTATGGACGTGAATCACCGTGTCATCGGCTTCGGCGGCCGGGTGCTGGGGGATGGAGAGCCCAAATATGTAAACTCTCCGGAAACCATGATTTTTGACAAGAGCCGGAATCTTTACGGATTAAATATTGCTAGATCTTCCAGAAAACAGGGGATTTTGCTGTGTGAGGGCTATATGGATGTTATTGCGCTGCACCAGGCGGGATTTGACAATGCGGTGGCGGCTTTGGGAACCTCATTTACCCAGGGCCATGCGGCGCTGCTGAAACGGTACACGAAAGAGGTGTTCTGTACCTTTGACAGCGACGGCGCCGGGATCAAAGCGGCTTTGCGGGCAATTCCCATGCTGAAAGAGGCCGGGATCAGCGTGAAAATAGTCAATATGAAGCCTTACAAAGATCCGGATGAATTTATAAGGGCAGAGGGAGCCGAAGAATATCAGAAGCGGATCGGGCAGGCCCAGAACAGTTTTATGTTTGAGACAGAGACCATGGAGCGGGACTATGATCTGAAAGATCCGGAGGGCAAAACTGCATTTTATCATGCTGTGGCCCGGAAAATCCTGGAATTTGAGGAAGAACTGGAGCGGGAGAATTATATTGAGGCAGTAGCGGAAAAATACCAGACAGGGTTTGACAATCTGCGCAAGCTGGTGATGCGCCTGGGAACCCAGGGAGGGTTCGGCAGGGAGAGACAGCCCTTGAAATCCGGCGTCCAGGATAAGAAAAAACGGCAGAAAGAGGACGGCATAAAACAGTCGCAGAAATTAATGCTCACCTGGCTGATTGAAAAACCAGAGCTGTTTGAGGTGATTGAGCCTTACATCGGCCCGGAGGATTTTACAGAAGAGCTGTACCGGCAGGCGGCAGAAGAGGTGTTTGCCCAGCATCGGGCAGGAGAGGTGAATCCAGCCAGGATTATCAGCATGTTTACGGAAGAAGAGCAGCAGAGGGAGATTGCCGGCCTGTTTAACGCCAGGATTCTCCAGATTGAGACACAGGCGGAGAAAGAGAAGGCATTGAAGGATACAGTCATTCGGATGAAGGAAAACAGTATCAATGAGAGGTCGAAGCGCTTGGAGCCTGCGGATTTGGAGGGGCTGCAGAAATTGGTTGCGGATAAGAAGAATCTGCAGCTGCTGCGGAAGATGAGGTTTAGCTGAGAGCTGTTGACTTGTGGTAAAGCAGCTCATGGTAAACCATCAGGGCTCCTCCCAACAGCGGTGATAGGGGAAGGAGAGAGGGAGTCTGAGAGCTGTTGGGTCCCTCCTCATGGTAAAGCATCAGAACTCCTCCCAACAAGCGGTGATAAGGGAAAGGGAGAGGGAGTCTGAGAGCTGTTGGGTCCCTCCTCATGGTAAACTGTATATTTCCACTGATTAGGGATAAAATATAAACAACGAATGGAAGGATGAAACGAAATGGAAGAAAAAAGTGTGAAATTTATCGAAAAGCTGCAGGAATTGTTAGCCATCGCCAAAAAGAAAAAAAACGTCCTGGAATATCAGGAAATCAACGACTTTTTTCATGACATGGAATTGGACGCGGAACAGTTTGAGAAAATTCTGGACTTTCTGGAATCCAATAACATTGATATACTGCGGATTTCTGATGATGACGATGACGATATCCTCATAGACGAGGAGGAAGAAGTAGAAGTTGAAAACATTGACCTTTCCGTTCCGGATGGAATTTCCATCGAAGATCCTGTTCGTATGTATTTAAAGGAAATCGGTAAGGTTCCCCTGCTGAGCGCGGAAGAAGAAATTGAACTGGCCAAACGGATGGAGTTGGGAGACCAGGAGGCGAAAAAGCAGCTTGCGGAAGCGAATTTACGTCTGGTGGTGTCCATTGCAAAGCGTTATGTGGGCCGGGGAATGCTGTTTTTAGATTTGATTCAGGAGGGAAATCTGGGTCTTATTAAAGCCGTGGAAAAGTTTGATTACCGCAAAGGCTATAAGTTTTCCACCTATGCAACCTGGTGGATTCGCCAGGCCATTACCAGGGCCATTGCAGACCAGGCCAGAACCATCCGGATTCCGGTGCATATGGTAGAAACCATCAACAAATTAATCCGTGTGTCCAGGCAGTTATTGCAGGAATTGGGCCGGGAGCCTTCTCCGGAAGAGATTGCAGAAGAAATGAATATGCCGGTGGACCGTGTGCGGGAAATTCTGAAGATCTCCCAGGAGCCGGTGTCTTTGGAAACTCCCATCGGCGAGGAGGAGGACAGTCATCTGGGCGACTTTATTCAGGATGATAATGTGCCTGTTCCGGCCGATGCGGCGGCATTTACACTGTTAAAAGAACAGTTGGTGGAGGTGCTTGGCACGCTGACAGAGCGGGAGCAGAAGGTGCTGCGCCTGCGGTTTGGATTAGACGACGGCCGTGCCAGAACCCTGGAAGAAGTGGGCAAAGAATTTAATGTAACCAGAGAGCGGATTCGCCAGATTGAAGCAAAGGCGCTGCGCAAACTCCGTCATCCAAGCAGAAGCCGGAAACTGAAAGATTATCTGGATTAAATTTAAGGAAAGAATGAACAGGAGCTTGTGTTTGCATATGTTACAGTTATCAAAAAGGCTGCAGGCAGTAGCAGAGCTTGTGGGGGAATGCAGCGTGGCGGCAGACGTGGGGACAGATCACGGATACATACCTGTCTATCTGGTGGCAGCTGGAAAAGCCCAAAGGGCCATTGCCATGGATATCAGGGAAGGGCCTTTAAGCCAGGCCAGAGAGCATATCTTACAATATGGACTGGAACAGGCAATTGAAGCCAGATTATCAGATGGATGTCAGGGGTTAAAGCCCAGGGAAGCGGATGTTATTGTGATTGCAGGTATGGGCGGCGCCCTGATGCAGCGGATTCTGACGCAGGGAGAAGAAGCTGCAGCGGCAGCAGAAAAGCTGGTTTTGCAGCCCCAGTCTGAAATTGCGTCTTTTCGGGAATTTCTGTTGCGGCAGGGATATCAGATTACAGCGGAGGATATGGTGCTGGAGGACGGCAAGTATTACCCCATGATGGCTGCAAAATTTCTGGGAAAAGACGCATACGGGACTGTGAGAAACGCAGGAAAGGAAGATATGGCGGACTTATTTGAAGGCAGAATTGCCTGTAAGTTCGGCCCGCTGCTGTTAGAACAGCGCCATCCTGTGCTAAAGCAGTATTTGCTAGGTCAGCAGAAGCAGAAACAGAAGATACAGAAGAATTTGAAAGCCAATGCCAGACAGAATGTGGCAGCCCGGACAGAAGAGCTGTCCCGGGAGCTTATGGACATTGAAAGGGCACTGGAATTTTTTGCCGGGAAGGAGTCAGGTCTATGAATTGCCGGAACATCATAGAAATATTACAGGAACAGTCGCCGGAGCATTATGCCTGCAGTTGGGATAATGTGGGACTTTTGGTGGGAGATTATGAGAAAGAGGTAAAGACCATTTACATTGCGCTGGACGCCACAGACGAAGCCATTTGGCAGGCGGCTGCAGCCGGGGCAGATTTATTGCTGACCCATCACCCTATGATATTTAAAGGGTTAAAAAGGGTTAATTCGGAAGATTTCATCGGCCGGAGAGTGATTGCATTAATCAAAAACGACATTTCCTGTTATGCCATGCATACCAACTTTGATGTGAAGGGCATGGCGGAGCTTGGGGCGCAGCGGATGGAATTGAAAAACTGCCAGGTGCTTGACGTTACCTGCTGGCAGGAGCAGGAGCCGGCAGGAATCGGAACGGTGGGGGAGCTGTCCGGTGAAATGACAGTGGCGGAATGCGCCGGGAAAGTAAAAGAAGCCTTTGGAGTGGATTTGGTAAAAATTTACGGCAGGCCGGATCAGAAAATAAAGCGGGCAGCCGTCTGCCCCGGTTCCGGAAAAAGCGTGATTGGAAAGGCAATTGAGGTAGGGGCCCAGGCGCTTATTACCGGAGACATTGACCATCACGAGGGCATTGACAGCGCGGCCCAGGGGCTTGCCATCATAGACGCCGGGCATTATGGAGTGGAAAAGATGTTTGTTTCCTATATGAAAGAATACCTAAAAGAGCGAACTTCGGGGATTCAGATTATTGCAGAACCTCCGCAGCAGCCCTTTGTATATCAGTAAAGGAAAGTTTCCAGTCTGCGGGCCGGCGATCTGGTCTGCAGACATATTGTAAGAAGGGAAAAGATATGGAAGAAACCGTATATTGCATTCAGATAAACGGGGAGAAAAAGAACTATTTAAAGGGCACCTCTTATCAGGAAATTGCAGAAGAATATCAGTCCCGGTATAAAGACGATATTCTTCTGGTGCTGTTTAATAACCGACTGAGAGAGCTGAGAAAGACAGTGAAGGGAGACGGAACGCTGGTTTTTGTGACTGCCAGAGATAAGGCGGGCCGGAAGGCGTACCGCAGGAGCGTGACATTTCTGATGCAGCGCGCCGTACATAATTTAGCCAAAGACGACGGGAAACAGGTAACCGTGAAAGTGGCCCATTCCATCAGCCAGGGGTATTACTGCCAATTAAAAGGAGATATTCCGGACAGGGAATATCTTGCCAGGCTGAAAGCTGAAATGATGCGCATGGCAGAGGAAAACATTCCGATTCAGAAGAAAAGCATTTCCACAGACGATGCGGTGGAATTGTTCCGGAATGCCGGCATGCACGATAAGGAGCGGCTGTTCTCCTACCGGAGAAGCTCAAAAGTAAATATTTACAGCATTGGCCATTATATTGATTATTTTTATGGGTATATGGCTCCAAGCACCGGCTATCTGAAATATTTTGAACTGCTGCCTTATGAGGACGGCTTCGTTGTCATGTTTCCGCATAAAAATACAAGGGTGCCGGCAGAATTTTCCCCGTCTCACAAATTATTCCATGTACTGAGAGAATCGGCGGAATGGGGAGAGAAAATGGAAATCGGCACCATCGGCGCCCTGAATGACGCAGTGGCCCAGGGGAGAATCCGGGATGTGATTCTGGTGGCGGAGGCTTTGATGGAGCGTAAAATCGGAACGTTGGCAGAACAGGTTGCATCTTTGCCCGATAAGAAATTTATCATGATAGCAGGCCCGTCCTCCTCCGGCAAAACAACATTTTCCCACCGCCTGTCCATTCAGATGATGGCCCAGGGCTTAAAGCCCCATCCCATCGCACTGGATGATTACTATGTGAACCGGGTGGATACTCCCAAAGATGAAAATGGGAATTATAATTTTGAATGTTTAGAGGCGTTGGACATTGAATTATTTAACCACGACATGTCAGCCCTTCTGGCCGGAGAGCGGGTGGAGCTTCCCACTTATAATTTCCGCACCGGAAAACGGGAATATAAAGGAATTGTCAAACAGCTTGGCAAAAATGATATTCTGGTGCTAGAGGGAATTCACGGATTAAACGGCAAATTGTCCTATTCCCTTCCGGAATCCAGCAAACTGAAAATTTACATCAGCCCTTTGACCCAGCTGAGCATTGACGAGCACAATAATCTGCCCACTGCAGACGGGAGAATGATACGGCGGATGGTAAGAGACGCCAGAACCCGGAATATTTCCGCCAAAGAAACCATTGCCATGTGGGATTCTGTGCGCCGGGGAGAGGAGCAGTACATTTTTCCCTTCCAGGAGGAAGCGGATATTATGTTTAATTCGGCCCTGATTTATGAGCTTGCAGTGCTGAAACAGTATGCGGAACCGCTGCTGTTCCAGATTGATAAGAATTCCCCGGAATATACAGAAGCCAAACGGCTTTTGAAATTTCTGGATTATTTTCTGCCGGTGCCCAGTGAAGATATTGAGAAAAACTCAATTTTAAGGGAATTTATCGGAGGAAGCTGCTTTAATGTATAAAATTGCCGCAAAAATGTGTGAATAGAGATCTTGACAGACATACCGGTAGTATGATAAAATAAATACATACTACCGGTATGTTATTACTCCAGCGGTTAAATATCGCAGTAGATTACACAGAACAAATCTTCATACGGAGTAATATTAAGGAGGCGGGGAATCATGGCGAGAAATAAGCATCCGGAAGAAACGGTCAATTTAATATTGGATGTGGCGTTCCGCTTAATTATGGAAAAGGGATATGAGCATACTTCCATTCAGGATATCATTGCTCATTTAGGCGGTCTGAGCAAAGGCGCCATCTACCATCATTTTAAGTCCAAGGAAGATATTTTAGTTGCCGTTATAGACAGGATAACATCTGAATCAAATCAGATGCTTGCAGAGATTCGTGACCGCTCTGACCTTAACGGGAACGAGAAGCTAAAGGCAATTTTTCGGGAATCCATCACCCGGCCGGTACAGAACGATATTTTTACTGCGGCTCCGGATTTTCACAATAATCCGAAACTGCTGTTCAGCCTTTTGCATGATACCATAGAAAACGCAGCGCCAAACTACATTTTGCCGATTATCGAGCAGGGCATTTCAGACGGCTCCATTCAAACGGAGTATCCCAAGCAATTGGCAGAGCTGATTTTGCTTGCGGCAAATGTCTGGATGAATCCTATGATATTTGACAGTACAGAGGAAGAATCCTACTGTAAATTTATGGTTTTCAGACAGATGCTGCAAGGCTTTGGCCTGGATATTGTAGACGATGAAATCTTAGTGAGACTGCAGGAGCTTACATCTATTTATCAAAAAAGCAAGCAATAGAAAACATTATCTGCCGGGGTTCTGCTGCAGGAAATAAAATTCTGCCCTGTAAATGGGCAGATATATTTTGAAATCATACATACCAACGTGCGGTACTGAAAGGAGATTTAAGAAATGAATGAAAAGCTATTTTCAAAGGATTTTACATTGGTTGTTATCGGTCAGATTATCTCTTTGTTTGGCAATGCAACAATCAGGTTTGCATTGCCGCTGTATTTGCTGAATCTGACAGGTTCCTCCGCACTTTACGGAACGGTTACGGCCTGTGCGTTTATTCCTGCAATTTTGCTGTCGCCCATTGGCGGCATTGTGGCAGACCGGGTAAATAAAAGAAATATTATGGTGATACTGGATTTTTTTACGGCGGCAGTTATCCTGGCTTTTTCCCTGCTTATGAATGAAGTGAATCTCATTCTTCTTCTGACGGTTACGCTGATGCTTTTATATGGCATTGCAGGAGCGTATCAGCCGTCTGTGCAGGCAAGTATTCCGGCGCTTACCAATCAGGATAATTTTATGGCGGCAAATTCTATCATCAATACCATCAGTTCCTTTGCCTCTCTGACAGGCCCCGTGCTGGGAGGTGTTTTATACAGTGCATATGGCTTGAAGCCTGTATTGCAGGTTTGCATGGTGTGCTTTCTGATGTCGGCGGTTATGGAAATTTTCATTCAAATTCCATTCCAGAAGCAGGCGTCAGAGGGCGGCATTTTGAAAACAGCCAGAACTGACATTGCAGAGAGCATTCTTTTTATCCGGAAGGAAAAGCCTGTGATTGGAAAAGCCGTTCTTGTAATCTGCGGAATTAATTTGTTCCTTTCGGCAATGATTATCGTGGCGCTTCCGTATCTGGTAACGGAGGTATTGAATTTAGAAGCTTCACAGGCAAACAGGCTGTATGGCTTTGCCCAGGGAGCATTGGCGGCAGGCGGATTGGCAGGAGGCATCGGGGCAGGTATTTTTGCGAATAAACTGGCGATTCATAAATCAGGCGCTCTCTTAATTGTCTGTGCGGTATGCGCGTTTCCCATTGGCATTTCATTGATAGTGTTTTCATCTGCAATGCTCAAGTACGCGGTTATAACCCTATGCTGTTTTGTCATTATGGTATGTTCAACGCTTTTTGGGGTGCAGTGCATGTCCTTTATCCAGACAGAAACCCCGCCGAATTTAATTGGAAAGGTGATTGCAGTTATTCTCACCGTCTCCATGTGCGCACAGCCATTGGGCAATGCGCTCTATGGCGTCCTGTTTGAAGTCTGCAGGGGATTTGAATATGCCGTGGTTTTATTTTCCGGCGCGGCATCGCTTATGATTGCCGTTCACGCGAGAAAAATTTTTAAAAGTTTTTCAGCGGAGTAATAGTGCTACAGTGAACAATCTATATTTCGATGCACAAGAACTACCGGATTGCCCTTTGGCTAAGCAAACGGTGGTGTATTGTGTGGAGGTGAAATCCACTGCTTACGGAGACTTAGGAAGGAAGGTTTTCCTGACTTCCTTAGTCGCAGTTGGCAGTTGGTTCGCCGGAACGCTACCCAGTTTGTGTGTCAAAGGGCAATCCGGTAGTTCTGTCCGTATCCAAATATAAAAAGTTCTCTGTAATAATAGTTCTGTATTGAAAAAATATTCTGAGTATTGTATGATAGATACGTATCAAGCAGGGTGGATAATCGCGGCTGCAGGCGCCGAAAGGCCGCAGGCGAGGAAAGTCCGGGCTTCACAGGGCAGGATGCCGGTTAACGGCCGGTGGAGGCGACTCTAAGGACAGTGCAACAGAAATGAACCGCTATTAGCAGTAATAGTAAGGGTGGAAGGGCAGTGTAAGAGACTACCGCCCGGCTGGCAACAGCCGGGGCACATGTAAACCCCATCCGAAGCAAGACCGAATGGAAGCGTTGACGCGGCCCGCCAGCTTCAGGTTGGTCGCAGGATCTGACTGGCAACAGTCAGGCTAGACAGATGATTATCCAAGACATAACCCGGCTTACAGCCCTGCTTGGTTCCCCGCAGCTTGCTGCGGGGATTTTGCTTTACAGGAAATCCCTTCCGGGAATAAACAAACTATAAAATATTCTTAAAAGAAAATAACTCCGTTGACTTCCAACAGGTTCTGCGTTACCATAACGGTAACAAGAAGCTTTACACAAAATAAAATAAACAATACAGGAGTGGATAAGATGAAACAGAAAATACAGCGTTTTATGACAGGAAGGTACGGCGCAGACCAGTTGGGGCAGATTTATCTGGGGGCTTCCATGGCGCTGCTTTTGATTTCTCTTTTTTCCCGTTGGAATATTTTTTATGTGCTGGCGCTGGGGCTGATGGGGTATGAATATTACCGTATGCTGTCCAGGCAGGTGGAGAAGCGGTATCAGGAGAATCAGAAGTTTTTAAACTGGCGGTACCAGTTGGCGGTAAAAAAGAACCGGAGAAAAGAGCGTCTGGAGCAGAAGAAAATCTATCACTTTTATAAATGCCCTTCCTGTAAACAGAAGGTGCGTGTTCCCCGGGGGAAGGGAAAGATCTGCATTACCTGCCCCAAGTGCAGGACGGAATTTATCAAAAAAAGCTGAGCATCGGCTATATCTGACGTCGATTCCCTTTCATGCGGTATCCCACAGGTATTACTTACATGGAACGATTTATATTTCGATACACAGGAACTGCCGGATGGCCCTTTGGCAGAACAAACAGTTCCACGCTGCCCGGTTTGTGTGTCAAAGGGCCATCCGGCTGTTCTGTCCGTATCCAAAGATAAAACGTTCGCCATAATACTGATCCGTCGGCAGAAACCGGCAATAAGATTTCTGCATTTACCGTAACTTTTTATGCCCCTTGTATTTCTCCTCGCAGTATTTGCAGCGGTAAGTAGCAGTGGCAGGATCAGTCAGCAGGAAAATCTGATCCAGCTCCTGCTCAATGGAAGTGATGCAGCGGGGATTCTTGCAGCGGACAATATTTTTCACTTCTTTGGGAAGATGAAGTTCCCGCTTTTCCACAATTTTTTCTCCCTTGATGATATTTACCGTGATATTGTGGTCGATAAAGCCCAGGACATCCAGATTTAGATTGTCAATATCGCATTCTACCTTTAAGATGTCTTTTTTGCCCATTTTGTTGCTGCGGGCATTTTTGATGATAGCAACGCAGCAGTCCAGCTGATCCAGTTTTAAATCATCATAGATGGACAGACTGGTGCCGGCCTGAATATGATCTAATACAAAGCCTTCTGTAATTAAACCTACATTTAACATACTTTCACCTCCAGTAATGTGAGAATCAGAGCCATTCGGACATAAACGCCGTACTGTGCCTGCTTGAAATAGGCGGCTCTTGGATCGTCATCCACGTCCACGGATATTTCGTTTACTCTGGGAAGGGGATGCATGACAATCATGTCGTCTTTGGCCAGGGTCATTTTCTTCCGATCCAAAATGTAGAAATCCTTCATTCTTACGTAATCATCTTCGTTGAAGAACCGTTCCCGCTGTACTCTGGTCATGTACAGGATGTCCAAATCCCCCATAGCGTCCTCCAGACGCTCCACTTCCTGGAAAGCAATATGGTTTTTCGTCAGAACATCTTCCCGGATATAGCTTGGAACCCGAAGCTCTTCCGGAGAAATCAGGATAAATTTGATATGGGGATAACGGATTAAAGCGTGAATCAGGGAGTGGACGGTGCGTCCGAATTTCAGATCGCCGCAGAGACCGATGGTTAGATTGTCCAGCCGTCCTTTCAAAGAGCGGATGGTAAGCAAATCGGTTAAGGTCTGGGTGGGATGCTGATGTCCGCCGTCTCCGGCATTGATGACAGGAATTGTGGATCTCTGAGATGCTACCAGGGGAGCGCCCTCTTTGGGATGACGCATGGCGCAGATATCTGCATAACTGGAAATTACGCGGATGGTATCGGAAACACTTTCCCCTTTGGATGCGGAACTGCTGTCTGCACTGGAGAATCCAAGCACGCTTCCGCCGAGATTCAGCATGGCGGCTTCAAAACTCAATCTTGTTCTGGTACTGGGTTCATAGAAACAGGTTGCAAGTTTTTTCCCCTCGCATGCTTTGGCATATTTTTGAGGATTCTTTTCAATATCGTTTGCCAGGGTAAGCAGCTTGTCCAGCTCCTCCACAGACAAATCCAGCGGACTCATTAAATGTTGCATATTTTTCCTCCTGAAATTAAATAGTATGAATCATGGGTTTTGAATATCATATAACAGAAGGGTGTAAAATGCAAGCATAATCCGCAGGAAGATGCATATTCCTTACCGTATTTCTGCTCCGGGGATTCTTCCATTGCAAGAACGGGGAAAATATGGTAAACTGCCATCATGCTCAGCCTGCCGTCCGGCGGGCCGCATGGCCATCCAAACTATGGAAGCCAAGGGCTTTCATAGTAAACTGCCATCATGCTCAGCCTGCCGTCCGGCGGGCCGCATGGCCATCCAAACTATGGAAGTCAAATTGAGGAATAGAGAGGTGTTTTTATGAACAGCGAAAGAGAATATCAGGAGAGGAAGCGAATTTTGTTTTTCGGGCTTCCGTGGACGTTTACAAAATATACGATAGGAAAGGAAATCCTTACCGTGAATACAGGCCTTTTAAAGACAGAGGAAAATTACTGTTATCTGTACAAAATACAGGACGTGAAAATGACCACTACTTTAATAGAGCGTATATTCGGCCTGTCAACTATTACCTGCTATACCGGAGATGTGACCCATCCCCAGCTTGTTTTGCTGCATATCAAACATGCCAGGGAGATTAAGGATTTTATTCTGGAAACGGCCGAGGAAGCCAGACAGAAGAGAAGAACCATGAATACCTTAGATATCGGAGCGGAGGATATGGAGGTATAGAGCGAACCGTCTATCGCTGCCGGGACTGTAAAGTCTGTGTGTGAAAGGGAAATCCGGCAGTTCTGTTTTACGAACAGTCCGGCCATTCAAACGCGGGCGTTTAAAAGAGTTTTTACGGCAGTTCTGTTTTACGGACGATCCAGCCATTCAAATATGGGCGTTTAAGAGGGCTTTTTTCCTTGCGGACAGAAGGCTTTGTCAGCAGTTTTTCAAAAACAAGGCCGGCCATCATCCATAAAGGGGTATAGTCCAGCCGTATGACGCCTCTGATATTGGCGGGGGAGCTGCTGTAGTCCCAGGGGCACATCTGATGTTTTTTCAGGATGCTGCCGCTGACATATTCCCCCAGAAAGATAAAGCAGGAATAGAAAAATGCCCGCAGCAGCGCAGGGAGGCGCTGAAGCAGACGGCAGACAGGTTTGAGAAAGGCAGCCATGCCGTAGATGGGAAACATCCAGAGGGAGGTTCTGCCCATAAGCTGCAGTTCGCGTCTGCGGAAGGAGCCGAAGGAAGTGAACAGTATTTCCAGGCACCATCCGGCAAACCCGCAGAGAAGAAAATTTTTTTTCATGTCGGCCTCCTTTGAAGCGTGGCGGAAAATCATCTTGGGGACGAAAGAATCATTGGATTATTATGCCGGATATTCTGCGTTTTATGCAGTAAGGCTGAAATTTTCTTAAAAAAAGATTGACGGGACAGGCAAAAGAGATTACTATAGTAATGTAGCTAAATTTACGAAAAGGAGTAATGTTATGAAGAGAATGAGAAAAGTAGCCTTACTGTTAGTTGCAGTTTTGGCAGCAGCAATGTTAGGAGGGTGCGGCAGTTCTTTTGATGCCAGCGGTTATGTGAAAGCTTTGTTGGATAATTCCTACAAGGGTGATTCAGCAGAATTTGTAGAGCAGAAGGTGGGCACGAAAGAGGAAGCTGAGAAGCTGTATGAAGAAGGCATTGATACGGAAATGTCAACCATGACAACCGGTATCACAATTTCTGAAGATCTGGAAGGAGAGTTCAGACAGGTAGTTCAGGACGTGTACAAAAATGTGAAGTATACGGTTGGGGATGCAACAAAGAAAGATGATGTTTATGAAGTAGAAGTAAAATGCCAGAAGATGGATATTTTTGCGCCTACTATGGAAAAATTCTATGCAGCAATTGAGGCATATGACGGAGACACTACCGATGAAGATGCATTAAATGAGCAGGTTGTAATTATGCTGAGAGATGCATTTAAAGACGCACTGGCAAACGTGTCTTATGAAGACGAGCAGAGCGTTACCGTTCGTGTAGAACTGAAAGATAAAGTTTGGACTCCGAATGAAGATGATATTGTAAAACTGCAGGAGAGCCTGTTTGATACAGAAGCAGCGTCATCCATACAGTAAACCGGCATTTTGCCGAAAATTCGGTTCGGGCAGCAGGTAAGTACATAAGAGCCTTTATCCTATGGATAAAGGCTCTTTTTCTGTACAAAACGGCAGTTCCGACGTATCCGGAGAAAAGATGGGACTGTCGCATTAAGAAAAATGATACAAGATATAGCTAGTTTGTGGGGGTTAATGGAAAGGTGCGTCACCCCTGCATCCGGCGGCAGGCTTCCAAAACTGCTTCCTGTACTTTTGCGAAAGGAACTTTACACTGCCGTGCGGCAGCCGCCACATCTTCGTATTCCGGTTTGCACTTGTGAATGCCGTAGCCGGTGCTGATTTTTACAGTGATTTCACCGTAAGGGGTGCGGACTTTCCGAAACTGGGCGTCCAGGGTTCTCCGGTAGCAGGGCTGAATCCGGATGCCCCGGGTGGTGGTATGGGTCAGAATCAGCCTGCTGAAACGGCTCTCCTCCTCTAAATTGCACAGGCAGGTGAGAAGAAGCCCGGTGCGGTTTTTCTTCATATGAATGGGTGTGGTAAATACATCTAATGCGCCTGCCTCCATCAGAAGGTTTACCGCGTAGGAAACGGCCTCCGGCGTCATATCGTCCAGGTTGCAGGAAAGCTCTAAAATCTGGTCCAGGCTGTGGAACTGTTCGGTGTAAAAATCAGGGTGGGTTTCCTCCTCTGTCATACGGGTCAGGGGCCGTCCGGAATAAGAATCCGGAAGCTGTCTGGGGGAAGGAACCGGCAGAATGCTCATATTGCCCTGGAATGCCCGCAGGCAGTTGGCAGAGGGAAAATCTCTGGTTCCCATGCCGTAACCGGTTTTTTCCACAGCCATGGGCGGCATGGCGGTAAACTGGCTGACGAAGTGTTTCAGCAGTGCGGCTCCGGTGGGAGTGCAGAGTTCACCCTCAATCGTTCCGCCGTAAATGGGAACGTCTTTTAAGATTTCCGCTGTGGCAGGCGCAGGAACCGGCAGAATTCCGTGAGCGCAGCGGACGCTTCCGCTTCCCACATGGATGGGTGAGGCAAGAATCTGCTCCGGATTCAGAATTTCCAGAAGCATGCAGCATCCAACCACATCCATCAGCGCATCCAATGTTCCCACTTCGTGGAAATGAATCTGGGAAATATCTGTATGATGGGCAGAGCTTTCTGCTTCGCCGATAAGGCCATAGACTGCTTTTGCGTGTTCTCTGATCGAAACGGAAACCGGAAGGCTGTCAATCTGCGCAAGCATTTCCGGATAGCTTGTGTGCAGTGTATGGCCGTGCAGGTGGGAGTGGGCCTGGGGGCTGTCAGTATGGTGCACATGGGAATGTCCTTCAGGGCTGTCCATGTGGTGTTCATGGAGATGGACGTGTTCATGTTCGGGAGAATCAGAAGTATCCGTCTGCCCTAAAATGACAACATTCATTTTCGTTCCCCAGATTCCGCATTTCTCAGAAGGAACGGCCTTTATCATAAGTTTGTCAGGAAACAGGCTGTTCATGGAGTCTAAAAATTGCTTTTGTTCTGATTCCGTCAAAAGTTCGTAGAGGGCGCCCATCAGCATATCTCCGGCTGCGCCCATGTTGCATTCAATAAATAATGTTTTCATGTGTTATTACCTCCTATATGATTAATCATGCTGGCCAGATAGCCGGCTCCAAATCCGTTGTCAATATTTACCACGCTGACCCCGCTGGCGCAGGAATTCAGCATGGACAGCAGAGCAGATAATCCCTGGAAATTCGCCCCGTATCCCACGCTGGTGGGAACTGCAATGACCGGGCAGTCGCTTAATCCCCCGATTACGCTGGCAAGGGCTCCCTCCATGCCTGCAACCGCCACAATCACGGTGGCTTTGGAGATGCTGTCCACATGGGAGAGAAGCCTGTGAATGCCGGCCACCCCCACATCGTAGAGCCGCGTGACCCGGTTGCCCATTACTTCGGCGGTGAGGGCAGCTTCCTCTGCAACGGGAATATCGCTGGTGCCTCCGGTGGCCACCAGAATCGTGCCGGAGGCGGTCAGGCGTTCCCTGCGGTTTACAACTCCCGTATGGGAAAGCTTTTCATAGGAAAGGGAGAACCGCTGGGACAGGTATGCGGCAGATTCTTCCGACAGCCGGGTGATCAGAATATTTTCCGGGCAGTGGGACAAAAGAGAATGAAGAATGCCTTCCATCTGTTCCGCTGTTTTGCCGGCGCCGTAAATAACCTCCGGCGCGCCCTGGCGTATTTGTCTGTGATGGTCTATTTTGGCGTATCCCAGATCCTCAAAAGGGCTGATTTTTAATTTTTCATAAGCAGTGTGGATATCAAGAGCGCCCTCCTGGACCTTTTGTAAAATGGATAACATGTGTTGTGACTCCATGGCATTCTCCTTTCCCCGTGTTTATATTATAATGTTCTGAATTGTTACGAATAATTATAAAATTTTATCACAAAATAGTCAAGGAAGCATTCAGAAGCCGGGAAATCAAATGATTTTGCATGTTATGAGCAAAATCCAATATTTTTCAAATATGGAAGAATGCACAAAAATCTGGAAAAATCAGGGGAAAACATGGAAAAATGCATAATTAAGAAAAAAGGGTATTGGGAAATAGGTACCTGAAAATTGTGATTTTTACAGAGAAAAAAGGGTGTTTTGCAAAGGAAAACTGGTTGTTTTTTGTGTTTTTTACTAACTGG
The DNA here is from genome assembly GCA_910575555.1 of Lachnospiraceae bacterium. GTDB lineage: Bacteria > Bacillota > Clostridia > Lachnospirales > Lachnospiraceae > Petralouisia. Next base: position 284,801 of record CAJTFX010000002.1, read on the forward strand.
AAAGAAAAAACGCAGAGTTGACAAAATGGAAAAATGATGGCATAATTTGCCACAAGTTCAGATGAGAACTTAACCGTAATCCAATGTTTTAAGAAAGGATGGTAAAAAAGATGAATGAGAAAGTTATTAAATTAGCAGATGTTGAAGAAGTATGTGATTTTGTTCGTGCTGCTGGCATGTGTGATTTTGATATAGATATTTCAGACCAGCGCATGGTAATTGACGCCAAATCCATCTTAGGAGTGATGGGACTGGGCATAAGAAAAGAACTGACCGTGAAATACGGCGGAGAGGATCTCTCCTTTGAAAATGTGTTGAATAAGTATGCAGTAGCGTAAATTGGATTGCGATTGACGCCGGGCTTTGTTCGGCAGAGTTCCGGCATCCAGAAAATTAAAACAACAGAATAGACAAACGTCCAAAAAAGATGCATAATAAGTTATGCATCTTTTTTTGTGCAGCGGCCGGGAAACATTTTGGGCTGATTAACAAGTGAAGGGAAACAGAAACAGCATGGAACAAATTAAAATTTCCGTGAGAAATCTGGTGGAATTTATTCTGCGCTCCGGCGATATTGATAACCGCCGCGGCAGGGCGGCTCAAAAGGAAGCCATGCAGGAGGGCAGCAAAATTCACCGGAAAATCCAAAGGAGGATGGGGGCTTCCTATCAGCCGGAGGTGTCTCTGAAAATAGAGCTGAAGCGGCAGAAGTACCTTTTGATGATTGAAGGCAGGGCGGACGGCATCATTGAAGAGGAAGAACAGGTGACCGTGGACGAAATCAAAGGCATTTTTCAGGATGTGAATTTGTTGGAGGGGCCGGCGGGAGTGCATCTGGCCCAGGCAAAATGTTATGCCTATATTGTGGCGTTGCAGCGGCAGCTTTCTGAAATTTCCGTGCAGATGACCTATTGCAACCTGGATACGGAAGAGATCCGAAGATTCCGGGAGCAGTATTCTTTTGAAGAGCTGAAAGAGTGGTTTGAAGGATTGATTGCGGCTTATGAAAAATGGGCAGATTTTCAATATGAGGCAAAGGTGGAGCGGAACGCTTCCATTGCAGGACTGGAATTTCCGTTTCCTTACCGGGAGGGGCAGAAAAAACTGGCGGGAGATGTGTACCGTACCATTAACCGGAAGAAAATTCTGTTTATCCAGGCGCCCACAGGAACCGGAAAAACCATTACCACAGTGTTTCCGGCTGTGAAGGCGGTGGGGGAGGAGCTGGCGGATAAAATTTTTTATTTGACCGCCAAAACCATCACCCGCACAGTGGCGAAGGAGGCATTTGATTTGCTGCGCAGCCGGGGGTATCAGGGGCGCGTTATAACGATTACGGCCAAGGAAAAGCTGTGTTTCTGCGAAGAAATGGACTGCAATCCTGAACATTGCATTTATGCAAAGGGCCATTACGATCGGGTCAATGACGCGGTGTTTGACCTGCTGCTGAAGGAACGCGATATTACAAGGGAGGCGCTTCTTACACAGGCGGAGCAGTTTCAGGTCTGCCCCTTTGAACTTTGTCTGGATGTGTCTCTCTGGACAGATGTGATTATCTGTGATTACAATTATCTGTTTGATCCCAATGTATACCTGAAGCGTTTCTTTTCTGAGGGGATCAAAGGGGATTATCTGTTTTTGGTGGACGAGGCCCACAATCTGGTAGACCGGGCCAGGGAGATGTACAGCGCAGTACTGTACAAAGAAGATTTCCTGCAATTGAAAAAAGTGATGAAAACACACAGCAGAAAATGCGCCCAGGCATTGGAGCGGTGCAATAAACACATGCTGGAGCTGAAGCGCCAGTGCGAGGATTACCAGGTGCTGGACGGCATCGGGGATCTGGTGTTTTCTCTGATGAAGCTTGGAGCAGCCCTGGATGAGTTTTTTCAGAAGGACAGCAGCTTTCCGGAGAAAAAGGATCTGCAGGAGTTTTATCTTAAGGTGCGGCATTTTCTGAATATGTATGACCGGGCCGATGAAAATTATGTGGTTTATACCGAACAGGAAAGGGAAAAACGGTTTAAGCTGAAGCTGTTCTGCGTGAATCCGGCAGTCAATCTCCAGGAATGTCTGGAAAAGGGCAGAAGCGCCGTGTTCTTTTCCGCCACGCTGCTGCCCATCCAGTATTATAAGAAGCTGCTCAGCACCGGGGAGGACAATTATGCGGTGTATGCCACAACGGTGTTTGAGCAGAGCCAGAGGTTTTTGGCCGTGGGAACCGACGTAAGCAGTAAATACACCAGACGGAATCAGCAGGAATTTCAGCGGATTGCCGCGTATATTTATGAAACGGCAAAAGCGAAAACGGGAAATTACATGGTATTCTTTCCTTCCTATAAGATGATGCAGCAGGTGTGGGAGGTTTTTCAGGAGCGGGAAGGCCTTTTGGAAGAGATGGACAGTATTTGTCAGGAAAGCGGCATGACAGAAGAGGAGCGGGAACTGTTTCTGAACCATTTTTCCGGGCATCGGGAGAAAACTCTGATCGGGTTTTGCGTAATGGGAGGAATTTTTGCAGAAGGCATTGATTTGAAAGGGGAATCTTTAATCGGCGTTTTGATTGTGGGAACGGGACTGCCGCAAATCAGCAATGAACGGGAGATTCTGAAACAGTTTTACGATGAAAGCGAAGGAGCCGGGTTCGAATATGCCTTCCGGTATCCCGGGATGAATAAAGTCCTGCAGGCGGCAGGCCGGGTGATCCGAACCGGAGAGGACCGGGGCGTAATTCTTTTGCTGGACGAGCGTTTTCTGGAGGAGGGTTACCAGAGGCTTTTTCCCAGAGAATGGGAGGATTGCCGGTGTGTGACGCTGAATGAGGTGCGGGGCGCCGTGGAAGGCTTCTTTGCTATGGGGCCGTAGTTCACGGATCGCAGGCCTGCTTATAGATTCTTTATAATAGCGGCAGTTTAGAAATAATGTGAAAGTATGAGGAGAATGATGGTAAAACAAAAAAAGTTTAATATTACTGGAATTTGTGTTCCTGATTTGCATTATATGGTAGATACTGGAGATAAACTCAATGAGATCATACACGATTATATTGAGTGCAATGAATATTTTATGATTAATCGAGCCAGACAATATGGGAAATCCACAACACTGGAATTACTGTATGCCCGTCTGAAAAAGGATTATATCGTTTTAGATATCAGTTTTGAAGCGGCGGAGGATTGTTTCACCTCTGTGTCTGCCATGGCGCAGGGAGTTGTAAATAAAATTTCCCGGGCGCTGGCTGAGAACAATGTGCCAGATCAGCTGACAGAGATTTGGAATGAACCTGTTTCAACGGAATTACCGCTGGATTCATTGAGTGTTAAAATTTCCAGTTTTTGCAGAGCCAGTGAAAAAGAAGTTATTTTTATGGTGGATGAAGTAGACAAAGCTGCAGACAATCAGATATTCCTCAGTTTTTTAGGTCTGCTCAGGGAAAAATACTTAAAACGCAGCGCAGGACGGGACTGTACCTTCAAAAGTGTGATTTTAGCAGGGGTTCATGATATTAAAAATTTGAAAATGAAGCTGCACCCGGGGCAGATAGGCCATTATAACAGTCCATGGAACATTGCAGCAGATTTTCAGGTGAATATGAGTTTTGAAGCGGCGGGCATTGAGAATATGCTGACAGAGTATGAGCAGGATCGGGAAACGGGTATGAATATTGCAGAGATGTCAGAACTGATCTTTGACTATACTTCCGGTTATCCCTTTTTGGTTTCCTATATCTGTAAATTGTTGGATGAAAAGAAATATTCATGGACAAGGGAGGGGCTTCAGGAAGCAGTAAAAATATTAGTCAAGGGCCCGAATACGTTGTATGACGATATGATAAAACAGGTGACAGAGTATCAGGAACTCAGCAGGATGCTGCAGAATATCCTTTTTCGGGGGATGGAATATCCTTTTCATGAATATAACCAAGTAATTAATATCGGGAAAATGCTGGGTTTTATTGAGGATAAAGAAGGGATTGCAGTGGTATCCAACAGAATTTTTGAGATGCAGCTTTATAGCTATTTTATTGCGGAGGAATTTTCCAAAAATTTAATTTTGGACAGTCAGATTCCGGATAAAAATCAGTTTATTCAAAATGGCATGTTGGATATGGATCTGGTTATGAGTAAATTTTATGAGTATTACAATTCATTGTACCGGCAGGAAGATGACAGATTTATGGAAGAGCACGGCAGGAAAATATTTTTAATTTACCTGAAACCGATTATTAACGGAGCCGGCAATTTTTATATTGAAGCTGAAACGAGAGATAAAATGCGGACAGATATTGTGATAGATTACAGGGGAATACAGTATATTATTGAAACAAAGATATGGCGGGGAAAGGCATATCATGCGGACGGCAAAGAACAGCTTTGGAATTATCTGGAACAGTATCGCTTGGAAAAGGGCTACATGCTGATTTTTAATTTTAACAGAAAGAAAAACAACGCAGGCATCAAAGAAACAGTTTATAAAGGGAAAATAATTTTAGAGGTAGTAGTGTAAATATAGCGGAGGCTGCCGCAAAATCCATGGGTTTTGTTTTACGGCAGTTCCGTCAGCAGAGATTTTAACAGGAAGGAAACCCAAAACCAATATGAATAAATATGAAATTTTAAAAAAATATTTCGGCTACAGCCAATTCCGGAAGGGGCAGGAAACATTGATAGACGCCATTCTCTCAGGCCGGGACGCTCTGGGCATTATGCCCACCGGCGCAGGAAAATCATTGTGTTACCAGATACCGGCGCTGCTTCTGCCCGGTATCACGATTGTCATTTCGCCCCTCATTTCTCTTATGAAAGATCAGGTTCAGACGCTGAATCAGGCGGGAATCCATGCCGCATACATCAACAGTTCTTTAACGGAAAATCAAATTGCGAAAGCGCTGCAGCTGGCCGCAAGGGGTGTTTATAAAATCATCTATGCGGCGCCGGAACGCCTGGAGACTTACGGGTTTCTGGAATTTGCAAGGCAGGCGGAAATTTCCATGCTGACGGTGGACGAGGCCCACTGTATTTCCCAGTGGGGACAGGATTTCAGGCCCAGCTATCTGAAGATTGTCCAGTTTCTCCGGCAGCTGGAGAGACGGCCCATTGTCAGCGCGTTTACCGCAACGGCCACGGAGTATGTGCGGGAGGATATTATCTGCGTCCTTGGACTGAAGGAGCCGGAATACCTGGTGACGGGATTTGACCGGCAAAATCTGTATTTCGCAGTGGAAACGCCCAGGCAGAAGGACAGGTTTGTGCTGGATTACATAAAAGCCCACCCAAAAGACAGCGGCATTGTCTACTGCTCCACCAGGAAAAATGTGGACGCCCTTTTTGAAAAAATGCAGGAATTGTCCATTCCCTCTGCCAGATACCACGCCGGAATGGGACAGGAGGCGCGCAGACAAAGCCAGGAGGATTTTGTATATGACAGATGCCCGGTGATGGCCGCCACCAATGCCTTCGGCATGGGGATTGACAAGTCCAATGTCCGTTATGTCATCCACTACAATATGCCCCAAAGCCTGGAAAACTATTATCAGGAGGCCGGCCGGGCCGGCCGGGACGGGGAAGCGGCGGAATGCATTCTTTTGTATTCGCCCCAGGATGTGGTGATCAATCAGTTTCTCATTGAAAGCAAGGAAGAAAATCCGGAGTTTGATGAAGAGGAGCTTGCGGCTATCCGGGAGAAGGACGCTGAGCGGCTGCGGATTATGAATTATTACTGCCTGTCTGCAAAATGCCTCCGCACCTATATTTTAAATTATTTCGGGGAACAAAGCTTCGGAGACTGCCAGAACTGCAGCAATTGCCGGAAAGAATATGAAGAAACAGACCGGACGGCGGAGGCCGGGAAAATTATTTCCTGCGTCCGGGAGCTTCGGGGCAGGTACGGCATCAACGTGACGGCAGGCACCCTGGCAGGAGGGAACCGGGCAAAGCTGCGGGAATATGGCATGGCTGCGTATGCTTCTTACGGAACCCTAACGGAGCTTGGAGAGCCGAGAATCAAAGGGCTGATCAACCAGATGCTGACGGAGGGATATCTGACAGTTACGGCTGATAAATATGCGTTGCTGCGGCTGACAGACAAGTCCTGGGAGCTTTTGCAGGGAAACCAGACTTTTACGGTAAGGGAAGTGAAAGGAGAAAATGCCCTGCTGCCGGAACAGGCCGCCGCTTCCCCTTCCAGACGCAAATCAGATATTCTGAACTCGAAGGGACTGGAATTGTTTGACCGGCTCCGGGGCCTGCGCAGTGAAATTGCAAGGCGGGAGGGAATGCCGCCCTATATTATTTTCTCCGACAAAACACTGGTGGATATGTGTATCTGCCTGCCCTTTAACCGGGAAGAAATGCTGAAAGTAAACGGCGTAGGAGAGCATAAATTTGAAAAGTACGGGGAGCTGTTTTTGGAGGAAATCAAAACCTGTACCGGAGGGGAAAAAGAAAAGCTGTATTTCGGAGAGCCGGAGGAGCTGGCTGGAAACCGGCCGGGATTTTCCAAAAAAAAGAGAGAGAAGAAAGAAAAAACAGATTTTTTCCTTTCCAGAGAACAAGCAAAGCTGTTTCCCTATACGAAAAAATATCTTGCGCCGGAGCTGGCGGTGCAGCTTAATGAGCTGCGGAATTCCGATGCGGTAAAGAAAACCTCGGGAGCTGAAATTATCCGCCGTTCCCAGCAGCAGGGACTGTCAGACGAACAGCTCAGAGATGGAAAACGGCAGAAAATTGTCACAGAACAGGGAAAAGCTGCAGGGCTTTTCCTGGGAGCCAGAATCAGCCAGAAGGGAACGGAGTACCAGGATATTTACTACAATGAACAGGCGCAGCGGATGGTAGTGGAATGGTTTGTGCAGTAATCTGGCGTTTCATCCGGCCAGTCTGATTACGGAACGGATGAAAGGCTAGTACTCTGCAGTGATGGCAGAGGAATGTATCTGGGCGTAATATTTTTTCGGGGAAAGGCCGAATTCTTTTTTGAAGGCGCGGTAAAAACCGGAGTAATCATTGAAGCCCACAGCTTCAGAGATCGTTTCCAGATTCAAATCCTCTGCAAGCATATTTTTGGCCGCATTCAGGCGGATCAGGTTTAAATACTGATGGAACGTGCAGTTGAAATTTTTTTTAAACAGCTTAAGCAACGCTGTTTTTCCGATGTGGAATTCATCGGCAATCGTCTGAATGGTGATTTTTTTACTGTAATTCTTCTTGACATAAGAGATAATATTGTCTATCAGTTCTTTTTTCAATCTTCTTGTGGGGGCGAAATCAATGTCGTGGGCCTCCATCAGTTTTGATAAAAAACAAAGGGTATTTCCCGCCAGAAAAGCATCCGCATAGGGGCTTTCCAGATTTGCTTCTATGGCGTTGTATTCTAAATATCTGCAGAGAAATTCATAGGGTGTGCCGGAGGTTTTAAATAAGGTGGGCCTGTTTAAAATTGTCTTGTAAACATTTTGCGCATGCCATTTGGAGAGGAAAAAATTAATAAAATCTTTGCTGACGCAGGTAATAATGCGTTCATAAGGTTCTGTCAGGGTATGCAGCGCCAGAGGACAATGGGTAAATCCCGGCGGAACAATCAGAATATCTTTTTTTTCAATCTGATACCGCTTGTTATCTGCCAGATACCGGAGCTTTCCCGACAGAAACAGAGAAATTTCATAAAAATCATGGCTGTGGAGGCTGACCACATCGTTTGGCATATTAATATTCCGCACACAGTCCACAAATGCGGAAATCATTTTCATACGCTGAAAAATATCCGGGTCAAGATGACCGGCGGGCCTTTGGGGAGGGCACGGCGGATGGTTTTTTGGCATTTCATAAAATTCATTCAGTCTCATCATATAAATTCCTTTTATCATGTATATCATGGTATCCATTTGTTGAAAAAGTATGCTTAGAGATAAGTATATCGGATGATTTGCCGGCAGTAAATTGCAAAAAGTCTGAAAACATTGCAAAAAGTTCCTTTTGCTGAGCGGTATCCTGAAAGAGGAGACGATTTACAAGAAATCAGAAACTTTTTGCAATTATCACAGCAGATGGTTTTTGGTATATTGTAGCTGTTCAGCGGCGGGATGATTTGCGGGACGGCTCTGAACAATGATTCCAAAAATAAAAAGTAAGGAGAAGGAAAATGACAACCAAAGGAAAAATGATTCGTAAGTTCGGCGTGCGTGATGAAATCGGCTATGTATTCGGCGACATGGCGGGAAGTTTTGTAAACCTGTTCGTAGATGCGTATTTTCTCACATTCTGCACCTATGTACTTGGCGTTGAGGCAGGCTGGATGGCCACTCTGTTTTTGGCAGCGCGCTTATTTGACGCTGTCAATGATCCGATTATCGGTTCATTTCCGGACAGATGGACATTGGGGAAAAGCGGGGACAAATTTAAACCCTGGATTAAATTATTTATGATTCCGCTGGCATTATCAGGCATACTCTGTTTTTGGGGCGTTTCGTTTGAAGGGATCTGGCTGCATGCATGGGTGGCGTTTGTGTACATATTTTATGGAATGAGCTACACCGGAACAAGTATGCCCTTTGGCGCAATGGCAAACGTGGTGACGGACGATCCGATTGACAGAAGTAAATTAAGCCGCGCCCGTTCCATTGGCGGCACAATTGTCGGTATGACGGCGTTAACGATGGTTCCGGTCCTCTGTTTTGATTCAGAAAGTAATATTATGCCGGAAAGGTTTACAATAATTGCCGTTGTTTTCGGGGCGCTTTCTGTGATTTCCTATTTAATGCTCTGCAGCTGCACACAGGAGCGCATTCATGTGGAAGTAAAAGAAGGCGAAAAATTTGAATTTAAAAAAGCCTTATCTGCAGCCGTTAAGAACCGTCCGTTACTGGGCGTGATGCTTGCGACCGTCGGTTCCATGTTATCCATTACAGGCTCCAGCCAGTTAAACAGCTATCTGTTCAAGGAAGTATATCATAGGACGGATGCAATTGCGATTTTATCCCTTGCCACCATTCCGATGATGTTTGTTACATTCCCGCTGATTCCAAGGCTGGTTCGGAAATTCGGGAAACGAAGGGTGATTCTCGTGTCAGCGGTATGGGGAGTGGTGTTTGGCTCTGTGAAACTTTTTATCCGGATTGAAAACGTATATGCGTATATTGTGCTTCATCTCCTGGCGCAGCTGGGGCAGGTGGGATTTGCCATGCTAATCTGGGCGCTGGTTTCTGACTGCCTGGACTACAGTGAATGGAAAAATAATTTCAGAAGCGACGGTTCGATGTATTCTTTATATACATTCAGCCGTAAAATCGGAAGCACGGTTGCATCGGCCGGCGTAGCGGCGGGCCTGAGCTTCATCGGATATGTTTCCGGCAGCAACGTGGTGCAGTCAGACGCAGCCGTTACAGGCATTTATTATCTCTGCAATGCAGTTCCGGTGCTTACCTGCATCCTGGAGCTGATTGGCATCGGTCTGATTTTTAATCTGGATTTAAAGACTACAAACCAGATGTATGAAGAATTAAGCAGGCGGCGGGAAAAATATGAAAAAAATTGATTTGCATTTACATTTGACGTTACATCAGCTTCCGAAACAGGGTAAAATGTTTTTTTCAAGCGCAGAGAATATGCTGCCCCATTTGGAAGAGCTGGGAATTGAAAAGGGGGTTCTGATGTCCGGAGGGGAAAATACGCCTTTTTCTAATAATGAAGAGGTCAGAGCCGTCAGTGAAAGGTTTCCGGACAAATTTGCATGGATGTGCAATCTGGATGAAAAGGATATTGATACTGTTTTCGGCAGGCTTTCAGAATATAAAGCCCAGGGGGCGGTGGGAATCGGCGAGCTGATGCTCAATAAAAGACTGGATCATCCCTTTTTGGAAACTGTTTTTGCGGCGGCGGAGCAACTGAAACTGCCGGTGCTGCTTCATATGAGCCCGGAAGAGGGATACAGTTACGGGGTAGTGGATGAGCCAGGGCTTCCCCTTTTGGAAAAAATGCTGCAGAAATACCCGAATCTGACAGTGTTAGGACACAGCCAGACTTTTTGGATTGAAATAAGCGCGGATGCGCCAAAGGCAAAGGAAGAGAGAAACCGTTGGGGAGAGGGGCCGGTTGCGCCGGGAGGACGCGTCCCTGCATTATTTGCAAAATATCCCAATCTTTACGGAGATTTGAGCGCAAACAGCGGCGGGCAGGCCATTATGCGCGATCCCAAATTCGGTATTCAATTTTTGGAAACTTATGCCGGACGTCTGTTTTTTGCAACTGATATGATAAACAATGAAATGGTGTTTCCCCTGGGAGCATGGTTGGAGGAACAGGTCGGCAGCGGAGCATTAAGCGCTGAGGCGTATGAGCAAATCTGCTGGAAAAATGCCCGGCGGATTTTTGGATTATAAAAAGGAGGAATGGGAACATGAATACGCAAATCAAGACGCCCTGCGGTGAAATCCGGGGCGCCGCAGAACAGCGGCCGGGAGTGATTGCATTTAAAGGAATCCGTTATGGAACGGCCGGACGCTTTGAATATCCAAGACTGGTAACTGCCTGGGATGGCATTTATGATGCAACAGAGTATGGAAACTGCAGTTATCAGCCGCGGGCGTTTTACGATGAAGGCAAGATGTGGGAAAAAGCCTTTTACTATAAGGAATTCCGTAAGGGGGAACATTATACTTACAGTGAAGACTGTTTATTTTTAAATATATGGACGCCCAGTGATGCAGCGGAAGAAAGCAGGCTGCCGGTGCTTGTGTACATTCATGGAGGCGGCTTTACAGGCGGGTGCGGCCATGAAAAACATTTTGACGGCCCCATCTGGCCGGCCAAAGGCGTAATCGGAGTTACCTTAAATTATCGGTTGGGGCCCCTGGGCTTTATATGCCTGCCGGAGCTGAAAGAAGAGGCCGGGCATACAGGAAACTATGGATTATATGATCAGCTGACGGCAATCCAGTGGGTCAAAGCCAATATTAAAGCATTTGGCGGCGATCCGGAAAATATCACGATTATGGGACAGAGCGCAGGCGCTGTAAGCGTGCAGCAGCATTGCATCAGCCCTTTGTCAGAAAACCTGTTTTCAAAAGCCGTAATGAGCAGCGGCGGCGGAGTGAGCCCTGTATTTGATGCAAAGGCGGCGCCGGAAACCAATTACGGGTTCTGGAAAAAGGTGATGGAGCTTGCAGGCTGTGAAACACTGAACGAATTCCGCGAGATTGATGCGGAGAAATTATTTGGGGCATGGGATACCGTTAAATCTGAAAATCCCCGGAATCCAATGTTATGCGGGCCGTGTGTGGACGGCGTGTACCTTATTCAGACAGTTTCTGAGGCGTTCAGCAGTCAGCGGCAGAAAAATATTCCCTATATGCTCGGCAGCACAAGCCATGATATAGCGCCGCCTGTGCTGTTTCAGATGGCAAGAGACTGGTGCGCCAGGCAGGCCGTTCAGGGAAAACAGGAGAGTTACGCCTGGCTGTTTGACCGTATGCTTCCCGGAGATGAAAGAGGCGCATGGCATTCCAGTGATCTCTGGTACTGGTTCGGCACCTTAAAAAATTGCTGGCGGCCGTTTACAGCCCATGATGAAATGCTTTCTGAGGTGATGACGGAGTATTTATGCAATTTTGCAAAAAGCGGCAGTCCCAATGGCAGAGGGCTGCCGGAGTGGAAGCCGGTGACTGAGAAAAAAGGTCATGTGCTGCGATGGGGCGAGGAAGAGATCCGGATGGGTGATGTGGATATGGAATGGCTGTATGAAATCATGAGAACAAATGTCGCAGTGGGCGAGTAATGGCAGGCTCTGATGGTTTTTCTTGAAAAAAACTCTCCGTAATGATACAATTTTTATAATTACAAGTCAGGAACGGTACGGATTATTTCGGTACAGTTCTCAGATAAGCGGAGGGAAATCTTATGGGAATCCAATCAGAACAAAGTCAAAAGCAGATGATGCCCCAGAAAATGCTCCAGTCCGTTGAGATCCTTCAGATGAATGCCCAGGAACTGGCGGAATATATCCGGGAATTGTCACTGGAGAATCCGGTTGTGGACATAGAAGAGGCTGCGGCAGAGGATAAGGGAAAAGAGCGTGACCGGAAATTGGAATGGCTGGCAAGCCTGGATGAGCAGAACAGGACGTATTACCAGTATGACCGGAGAGATAAAGAAGATTATATGAATAATATCGGCGCAAAAGAGGGGGAGACGTTAAAAGACGCGCTGATGCTTCAGCTCATCGGCAATGGATATTCGGAACTCGAGATGGCTGTCTTTGAATATATTGCCGATTCCCTTAATTCCAGCGGATATTATACGGAAGGCCTGGAGGCGCCTGCCATCCGGTTTGGGATAACGGAAGAAGAAGCGGCTGCCTGTCTGGAAGTAATGAAGAGACTGGAGCCTGCCGGAGTTTGCGCAGGCTCCCTGAAAGAATGCATGACAAGGCAGATTGACCGGCTGGGGGAGGGGTATGAGACCGAACGGGCCATGGCGGAGAATTATCTGGAACTGCTGGGAAAGAATCAGCTTCCTGCCATTGCCAAAAAGATGAAGATTTCTCTGGAACAGGTGAAGAAAGCGGCAGAGAATATTAAAAAACTGAATCCAAGGCCGGCCCAGGGGTTTGACAGCGGCGGAATGATGCGCTACATTGTTCCGGACGTAACCATTGTAAAATTTCAGGATCGGTTTGAGATTCTGCAGAACAGTTATGCCTATCCTGGAATTCAGATAAATCAGGAATATCTGCAGATGCTGGAAACAGACTGCGGCAAAGAAGCGAGGGAATATCTGAACGGGAAAATCCATCAGGCCAGACAGGTGCAGGAAGCCATCGAAAAGAGAGGTTTTATGCTGCTTAATCTGGCAAAATGCCTGATGGAAGTCCAGGGGGACTTCTTTTTGTACGGGCCCAAATCCCTCCGGTCGTTTATGATGAAGGAAGCCGCTGAGCGGCTGTCCGTCCACGAATCCACCATAAGCCGCGCTGTAAAAGGCAAGTACCTGCAGTGCAGCTGGGGCGTTTATCCCTTCAGTTATTTTTTTTCCAGAGGATTAAAGCAGCCGTCCGGAAATCTTCAGGAAAAAGAGGACATGTCAGCGGTACGGATTCAGCAAAGGCTGAAAGAATTGATGGAAGAAGAGGATAAATACGCTCCCTACTCGGATCAGCAGCTGAAAGAACGGTTGGAGCAGGAAGGTATTGTGATTTCCCGCCGCACTGTGGTGAAATACCGGGAAGCCATGGGCATTTCCAACAGCAGGGGAAGAAAGCAGTTTTAAAGAGAATAGAGCAGCAGAGGGCTTCGATATACAAAAAAGGGCTGCTGCATTAAGAAGTAAACATACAAGATATAATATTTTGCAAATAGAAATTATACCATATCTTGCAGTTGTGTTTCTTAATGCGGCAGCGCTTTTTTGTCTGTATCCCAACACAGAATAGTTGCCCGGCAATCAGTCTCTCACCGGCACCACTTCCAACCAGTAACCGTCAGGAGCAGATACAAAATAAATACCCATTGCAGGATTTTCATAACAGATACATCCCATAGCCTCATGTTTTGCATGGGCGGCTTCATAGTCGTCCGTCTGGAACGCCAGATGGAATTCGCATTCCCCTAAATCGTAAGGCCCTTCTTTTTCTTTGAGCCAGGTTAATTCCAGGCAGAAATCGCTTTCTTCGTTGGACAGGTATACAATGATATAGCTGCCGTCTTTGGCCTCCTTGCGGCGCACTTCAGTCAGGCCGAAGGCTTCCTGATAGAAATCCATGGATTTCTGTAAATCCTGTACGTTGTAGTTTTCGTGAAACATTTTAAATTTCATGGTAATCCTCCTCACAGTATGTAGGTAATAATTTTAAAAATTCGCCGGCGGATGGGGACAGGGGCAGTCCGGGATTTACGGCAGCCACAATCCGGCGGGCCGGCATAGGTTCTTCTGTTTTAAGAATGCACAGATCCGTCATGTCTTTGGTCAGGCAGTAATCAGGGATAAAGGCAATGCCGATTCCGATTTTGGCCAGATCAATTAATAAATCGTTGCTGCTGAGCTCCGCTTCCGGAATCAGCTCCAGTTGGCGCTGCAGAAATAAATGCTGCAGAAATTCACTGGTGGCGCATTTTTTGTCCAGCATTAAAATGGGGTACTGATTCAGTTCAGCGAAAGAAACAGTCTGCTGCTCAAAGGGAAAGCAGGCAGGATTTGCAATGAACACATCTGTAAAAGAGGCAACTGTTTTCTGAATATAAGAACTGCTGAGCCTTGAGTTTGGGAAATTGGTGACAATCAGGTCAACCTTGCCCTGGGTCAGCAAATCCGCGCAGCGCAGGGAAGTGGCGTTGGTCACTTTAATAGGCACCTGGGGAAATTTTTCATGGAACTGCTTTAAAAAAGGCGCCAGAAAATAACGGCAAATCGTGTCGTTGGCGCCGATATGAAGCCGTCCAAGCCCAAGGGTGCTGGAATCAATCAGCTGATGCTCGCCCCGCTCTATCAGGTTGACGGCAGGTTCTATATGCTTTAACAGCAGCTCGCCTGCAAGCGTCAGCTTTACTTTTTTGGTGCTGCGGATAAACAAAGGCTGCTCCAGCTTACGCTCCAGCGTTTTAATGGACTGGCTCACTGCCGACTGGGAAATGAACAATTTCCTGGAAGCCTCGGAAAAGCTGAGAGAAGACGCCACCTGATAGAATACCTTGTACAGTTCATAATTAATATCCATAAGAGCCTCCTTGCTGAAAAACAGAAGTACTATAAGTAAAAATCCAATATAATTATAAGCATAGATTATAATTATGTCAATGACAGAGGAATACTTTTTCTTTCTTCCCGGTAAAATATGTGATAAAATATAGAAATGAAAACAGATTGTCTTTTGAAAAAAGGTAGAAAATAAATAAGTAATACTTATGAATAGAATTAAATATATTAATTGTTCTAATTAAATTCAGCATGTTATACTACTTATAATGAAACTGTAAATCAGCCCAAACCGCCGCGGAATTACATGCAGTATGTATTTCATGACGGCCCAATGCCAGGAGGGAATTATGAGCGACGTAAGACGAATTTTTGTGGAAAAAAAGCCTGATTTTGCAATTCAGGCAAAAGAGCTGCAGTCAGAAATCAGAAGTTATCTGGGAATCCGGACAGTTACCGGAGTCCGTGTGCTGATCCGCTATGATGTGGAGCATCTGTCAGAAGAGACATATCAAAAAGCGCTGGCCACGGTGTTTTCTGAGCCGCCGGTGGATGATGTTTATGAAGAAACCTTTGACCCGAAGAATGCCCGGGTATTCAGCGTGGAATATCTGCCGGGCCAGTACGATCAGCGGGCGGATTCCGCAGAACAGTGCGTGAAGCTGTTAAATGAAACGGAAGAGCCTGTGATCCGCACGGCAACCACATATGTAATAGAAGGAGAAGTGACTGCAGAGCAGTTAGAGGCAATCAAAAAGCACTGCATCAATCCGGTGGATTCCAGAGAAACCGGCATGGAAAAGCCCCTGACCCTGGAAGAATCTTTTGAGGAACCGGAGGATGTGAAGATTTTAGACGGATTTACCGGTATGGCAGAAGCAGATTTGAAAAATCTCTACGATTCTTTCGGACTTGCCATGACGTTTAAAGATTTTCTGCACATACAGAAGTATTTCAGAGAAGAAGAAACCCGGGACCCTTCCATGACGGAAATCCGTGTGCTGGATACGTACTGGTCTGATCACTGCCGCCATACCACTTTTTCTACGGAATTAAAAGAGGTTGCGTTTCAGGACGGATTCTACCGTCAGCCGATGATGGACACATGGGAGGATTATCAGAATACCCATAAAGAATTGTATCAGGGACGGAAGGATAAATTTGTCTGCCTGATGGATCTTGCGCTGATGGCCATGAAGCGGCTGAAAAAAGAAGGAAAATTAGAGGATCAGGAAGAATCCGATGAAATCAATGCATGTTCCATTGTGGTTCCGGTGGAAGTGGACGGGCAGACCGAAGAATGGCTGGTGAATTTTAAAAACGAAACACACAATCATCCCACGGAAATCGAGCCTTTCGGCGGCGCGGCCACCTGCCTGGGCGGAGCCATCCGAGATCCCCTTTCCGGCCGGACTTATGTGTACCAGGCAATGCGTGTCACCGGCGCGGCAGATCCCACCCGTTCCGTATCAGAAACCATGGAAGGCAAGCTTCCCCAGAAAAAACTGGTCCGGCAGGCGGCCCATGGATACAGTTCTTACGGCAACCAGATTGGTCTGGCAACCGGATATGTAAAGGAAATTTATCATCCTGATTATGCGGCAAAACGTATGGAAATCGGCGCGGTGATGGGAGCGGCTCCAAGACGCGCGGTTCAGCGTCTGACTTCCGATCCGGGAGATGTGATTATTCTGCTGGGGGGACGGACCGGACGTGACGGAATCGGCGGCGCCACAGGCTCCTCCAAGGCCCACAATACAGAATCCACCGCCGTGTGCGGCGCAGAAGTGCAGAAGGGCAATCCGCCCACAGAGCGTAAGATTCAGCGTCTCTTCCGCCGGGAAGAGGTGGCCCATGTGATTAAAAAATGCAATGATTTCGGCGCAGGCGGCGTATCAGTGGCAATCGGCGAACTGGCAGACGGGCTGCGGGTTCAGCTAGATAAGGTTCCGAAAAAATATGCCGGTTTGGACGGAACGGAAATTGCCATTTCTGAATCCCAGGAGCGTATGGCAGTTGTGGTTGCTCCAAAAGATGTGCGGCAGTTTCTGGATTATGCAGGGGAAGAGAATCTGGAAGCCGTTGAAGTAGCGGTGGTCACAGAAGAGCCAAGACTGGTTTTGGAATGGAGAGGCAAAGAAATTGTAAACATTTCCAGAGCATTTTTAAACACCAACGGCGCTCACCAGGAAACCAGGGTGTCTGTGGACATTCCTTCCAAAGAAGATAATTTCTTTGAGAAAAAAGAGATTCCCGCTGTTGCCAGGGCCCTGGAAGCGGGAGACGTGAAAAAAGCCTGGCTTGCCGCTCTGTCTGATTTAAATGTATGCTCCCAGAAAGGACTCGTAGAAATGTTTGACGGTTCCATCGGCGCAGGCAGCGTATTGATGCCTTACGGCGGAAAATATCAGCTGACAGAAACCCAGAGCATGGTGGCGAAGCTTCCGGTGGACAAAGGAGCATGCGATGCGGTTACCATGATGGCGTATGGCTTCGATCCAAAGCTGTCCTCCTGGAGCCCCTATCACGGTGCGGTTTATGCAGTATTGGAATCTATGGCAAGGATTGTGGCGGCAGGCGGAGATTATAAAAAAATACGTTTTACGTTCCAGGAGTATTTCCGCAGGATGAGCGAAGATCCCAGCCGTTGGAGCCAGCCTTTTGCAGCTCTTTTGGGAGCGTACAGCGCCCAGATTGGCTTTGGGCTTCCGTCCATCGGAGGAAAAGATTCCATGTCCGGAACCTTCAATGATATTGATGTGCCGCCTACCCTGGTGTCTTTTGCCGTGGACGTGGCGAAAGAGCAGGATATCATAACGCCGGAGCTGAAACAGCCGGGCAATAAGATTATGATATTTAAAATTGCCATAGATGAATATGATTTGCCGGTTTATGGACAGGTGATGAAATTATACGACGCCATTCATTCCCTGATTCAGCAGAAAGCCATTGTATCTGCCTATGCCCTGGACGGAAAAGGCATTGCAGCCGCTGTCAGCAAAATGGCATTCGGAAATAAACTGGGCGTTACCATGGAGCAGGATGTATGCGAAGATTGTATGTTTGCGCCCCATTTTGGCAAGCTGATTGCGGAAGTTCCCGCAGATAAAGTGGATTTGGCAAAAGAAACTATTTGTGCAGCCATGAAGGATTATGAAAAGTCAGAATCGGACTGCGGACATCTGTCTTACTGCAGGGTCATCGGCGAGGTAAATGAACTGCAGAAATTTATTTACGGCGATACTGTAATTACCATGGAAGAGGCCATCGGCGCATGGACCGGCACACTGGAAAAAGTATTCCCAACCGTTGCGGTGGAACGTAAAGAAGAACTGGAAACCGATGTGTTCCATACGGAAAATATCTATGTGTGCAGACATAAGACGGCAAGGCCGAAGGTATTTATTCCGGTGTTCCCGGGAACCAACTGTGAATATGACAGCGCCAAAGCTTTTGAACGGGCCGGAGCCGACGCCATTGTAAAAGTATTTAAGAATTTAAGCGCAGAAGATATCAGAGATTCTGTGGATGTGTTTGTCAAAGCCATTGAACAGTCTCAGATTATTATGTTCCCAGGCGGTTTTTCCGCCGGAGACGAGCCGGAAGGAAGCGCAAAATTCTTTGCCACCGCATTCCGCAATGAGAAAATGGCGGAGGCAGTGAACCGGCTGCTGCAGCAGAGAGACGGCCTGATGCTGGGCATCTGCAACGGATTCCAGGCATTGATTAAACTGGGCCTGGTGCCTTACGGAGAAATCCGTCAGCAAAGCGAAGATTCTCCCACATTGACTTACAATACCATCGGCCGCCATATTTCCAAAATGGTATATACCAAAGTGGTAACCGACAAATCTCCCTGGCTGGCCCAGGCAGAATTAGGAAAAATTTACTGCAATCCGGCCTCCCACGGAGAAGGACGTTTTGTTGCTCCCAGAGAATGGCTGGACAAGCTGTTTGCAAACGGCCAGGTGGCAACCCAGTATGTCAATGAAGCAGGCATGCCTACCATGGAGGAAGAGTGGAACATCAACGGTTCTTATCTGGCAATTGAAGGAATCACAAGTCCGGACGGAAGAGTTCTGGGCAAGATGGCCCATTCAGAACGCCGGGGCCAGAGCGTGGCTGTAAATATCTACGGAGAACAGGATATGAAGCTGTTTGAAAGCGGCGTGGCATATTTTAAATAAGCAGAGTTTTGAAAGAACTGCCGAACAATAACTTGTGCAAAACGGTACAGGATATTTTCCGGCAGTTCTTTTTAGTTCATTGATATTGACATGTGTATATAAAAATGCTGATATATGTGTAATAAAAAATGCAGTCAGAGGGGATGAAAATGAGAAACAGCACGTACTGTAAGCTGGAAGGATTATATGAGAAATATACCGGCTATATCGGAACCAGAGAGCTTCTGGAAGAAGGATTCACAAACCGGCAGATTGCCGCCCTGACAGAAGAGGAGTATTTAGAGAAGATTTGCCATGGCTGTTATTGGATGGTAAGATGCGGAACCAGGAAGCCGCCGGATTATAAGTGCATTGAGGTATCCCTGAGCAATCCCAGGGCAGTGATCTGCCTGGAAAGCGCCTGCTTTTACCAGGGAGCTGCAAAGCAGGAGCCGCAAATCCTTGCAGTCGCCACAGAGAGAACGGATCGAAGTGCAATAAAGATGAATTTTCCTGTGGAGAGACACTACTTTTCCCGGAATTACTATTCCATCGCCCAGAAGAAAGTGGATACAGCTTTTGGCAGCTATCTTATTTATGATGTGGAGAGAAGCATCTGCGATTTAATTCGGTTGGGTAAAATGGAGGAAGCGGAAATCATTTTTTCAGAAGCAGGTTATGGAACCCAGCGTTTGGAAGGAATTCTGAGTGTAAATGGCAGGGATATGGAACCGGAAGGATGTGGGAGATTATTAAAATATGCAGAATTGCTTCGTATCAGGAGGATATGACTGTGGGAGTAATATTATGGAGAAGAACCCTGAGACGGCTAAGATAGATTATCATGCATTTGAGAAAGGGGAAGGGAAAATGTGTACATTGTTTGAGGAAATAGCGGAAGAGGGAAGAGTTGCGGGAAGGAAAGAAGGAAGGCTTGAGGGAAGAAAAGAAGGAAGGGCAGTAGAAATTATAGAAACAGGAATAGAATTTGAACTTCAAGATTCAGATATCATAGAAAGGCTGCAAAGAAAATTGGAGATATCCTTACAGAAAGCGGAAGAATATTTCAGACAATTCAGCGGGCAGACTGTATAAAAAATTGTTAGAAAAGATAGAGCATAGGATTAACAGTACACCAGTAATGCAGTAAAATACCAGAATGGAAAAGAGTTAGGCACGGATGAATATCTATCAAAGATGAAAAAGACAGATAAATTTAAGCCAGTGATCACAGCGGTGGTATATTACGGAGAAGAACCCAAGGACGGAGCAGTTACTCTGCACGGGATGTTGGACATTCCCCAGGAAGTGGAACCATATGTAAACGATTACAGAATGCTGACGATACAGTCTAGAGCGAACAATCTATATTTCGATACACAAGAATTACCGGATTGCCCTTTGGCTAAGCAAACGGTTCCTGGGCGTATTGTGTGGAGGCGAAATCCACTGCTTACGGAGACTTAGGAGTGACGGCTCTCCGGAACTCCTTAGCCGCAGTCTGCAGTTAGTTCGCTGGAACACTGCCCAGTTTGTGTGTCAAAGGGCAATTTGGTAGTTCTGTCCGTATCCAAATATAAAAAGTTCGTTGTAGTGTTAGGAATAGCCTGTTGAATTTCCATAATAAAAAGAATAAAGATTTTTTTCATTTACTGGAAATTATACTGGATAGAACGATAACGAGGAAGGAAGCGAAAGAAAGGGCCATTTCTTACTGTGAGGAACATAACACGGAGAAGTCAGTGTTGATGGCAGTGGCGGGTGCGGCCAACGCTAAGATAGATTATCATGCATTTGAGAAAGGGGAAGGGAAAATGTGTACATTGTTTGAGGAAATAGCGGAAGAGGGAAGAGTTGCGGGAAGGAAAGAAGGAAGGCTTGAAGGGAGAGAAGAGGGAAGAAAAGAAGGAAGGGCAGTAGAAATTATAGAAACAGGAATAGAACTTGAACTTCAAGATTCAGATATCATAGAAAGGCTGCAAAGAAAATTGGAGATATCCTTACAGAAAGCGGAGGAGGATTGGAGAATTTGTTTCCAATAAAGCCGTGCAGGATGGCTGGGGACGCTCTACCGTAAAGGCACTTTCTGAATACATTCTGACGCAGGAACCAGGGATTAGAGGCTATTCCCCACAGAATATCTGGCGCATGAAGCAGTTCTTTGAAACTTATTGTGACAAGCCAGAGTTAGGAACTCTGCTAAGAGAAAATACATGGTCAAATAATTTGCATATCATGTCAAAGACAAAATCGGATGCAGAGAGATTATTCTATTTGAAGCTGGCCTCTCGGGAAAAGTATAAAGCAAAAGAACTGGAACGGCAGATTGACAGCGGATATTATGAGCGTTTAATGCTATCAGATGTAAGGCGCCTTCCGCCATATCCCAGGCTGCGCCTGCGAACATAATCAGGGACATGTATATGTTGGAGTTTTTAGATCTGCCCGAGCCTTATAGGGAATATGATTTGAAAAAGGCCATTTTGAAGAACATGAAAAAGTTTTTACTGGAAATTGGCGGGGATTTTATTTTTATGGGAGAAGAATATCATCTTCAAGTAGGAAAGAACGACTATTATACGGATTTAATCTTTTTTCATAGGGAACTACAATGCCTTGTTGCAATTGAGTTGAAAATTGATGATTTCAAACCGGAATACTTGGGAAAAATGCAGTTTTATCTTGAAGCGTAAGACCGGGATGTAAAGAAGCCCCACGAAAATCCCAGCGTTGGCATTATTCTTTGCAAGAGTAAGGACGAGGACGTTGTTGAATATGCCCTGAGCCGGAACATGAGTCCAACCATGATTTCCGAATATCGGACGAAACTAATCAGCAAGGAAATCTTACAAAAGAAACTTGAGGAATTAACGGAAATGGTGAATGAGGATAGAAACTCTCAATGACGTTGAGAGTTTTTCAAAAAATCAATTTATTATGTTAGTACAGAAATAGCAGGGGATTATAATGAGCCTCTGCTATTTTTATAACCTCAAGCTAATATAGTGTATGCTCATTAACTAAAAACACTGATAAACAGTAGATTTTATAAGAGTTTTGTATTATGATAAATGCAGATGTAAATTAACGTTCCGGCAAAAACGTTGCATTTTGGAGGCCCAAAGCTTATATATTCCTGAAAAACGTAAAAACCGTCAAATTACACTGTTTGACTTCAACCAGTCATGTGGTATGGAGTTCGATCCTAATAATGAGTGGATCAGGTTGGCCCATGCCATTCCATGGAGCAGAATGGAAACAAAATATGCGGCAATGTTCCCCTCCAAAACAGGCCATCCGGCGACTCCTTTTAGAATGGCCCTTGGTGTTTTGATTATTCAGAAGCGCAAGAAACTGGAAGTAAACGAGTACATCCTTGAAACCAGCAGTGTTGCCAAAGAGCATGAACCCAAGAACGAAAGTAAAAATGCAAAGGCTGCCAATACACGCTCAGATGACGTTGAAAATCTTGGGACAGAGATTCTTGATGCCGCCTGCCCTCCATCCAACATAAGATATCCACAGGATTTTTCTCTTTTCAATGAAGCTTGAGGATATGATTGACTATTTTCATAAGAACTGTTATCCATGGGCTAAGCCCCGTACTTACCGGAGGGTGGCAGGAAAAGAATACCTTGCGCTTGCAAAATCAAAAAAACGGACAAAATAGAAATTGAAAGATTTTTCAGCACCGAAAAACGCTGCAATGGAGCAGGTCTTATCAAGCTGAAAAAAAGTTGCTCAATGAGCAGACACTAAATATCATAGTATCTTATTTGCAAAAACCTCCATCTGCTGCGTTGTACCTGATAAAGCGAGGCAGACCCCCATCAATCGCTGCAGCTTTCGCTACAGCCCAATCTTCTGCCTTGTATATGAAGATATGTTCTGCGTAATCTACTGCGATATTTAACCGACGGAGTAATATTACGGAGAAGAACCCTGGGACGGAGCAGTTACTCTGCACGGGATGTTAGACATTCCCCAGGAAGTGGAACCATATGTAAACGATTCCAGAATGCTGACGATACAGTCTAGAGCGAACAATCTATATTTCGATGCACAAGAATTACCGGACTGCCCTTTGGCTAAGCAAACGGTTCCTGGGCGTATTGTGTGGAGGCGAAATCCACTGCTTACGGAGGCTTAGGAGTGACGGCTCTGCGGAACTCCTTAGCCGCAGTTGGCAGTTAGTTCGCTGGAACACTGCCCGGTTTGTGTGTCAAAGGGCAGTCCGGTAGTTCTGTCCGTATCCAAATATAAAAAGTTCGCTGTAGTGTTAGGAATGTCCTGTTGAATTTCCATCATAAAAAGAATAAAGATTTCTTTCATTTGCTAGAGATTATATTGGACAGAACGATAAAAAGAAGGAAGGCTTGAAGGGAGAATGGAAGGAAGGGCAAAATAATCAAATTCTTTTGACCATTTTTGACAGAAGTTAAGACGCAAAGCGTCTGTCTAGAAGAAAATAAAAGTAAAGCAGCAGAGATTATCTGCTGCTTTATGTAGTGCAATATTATTTCCATTTAATGGTATAGTAACCAGAAGAAGTTCTATTGTAACGTTCTACTTTGATGTAGTAGGTTCCTGGATCAATACCAGATTTTTTATAAGTATAGCTGTTATAGAGATAATAAGGTCCATCTACGTCCTTTGGATTTTTTACATTAGCTAAAGAATAATAATTGTTGCCGTCAGCAAAGGGTTTTCCATTTTTCTGATAAAGCGCAATTTTAAGTCCATTATAGTAACTAACTGTATTGTTGGAATATTGAGCGCCGTTTGTCTTAACATTGTAATTGATTTTTACCTGCTGTCTTTTGGTAACTTTGATTTTATACCAGTCTGCTTTGTTTTCTCCAGCGATAATAACGCCTTTTGCAGTTTTATTTTTTCCAAGGGTCTTTGCCTTGGATCTGCTGTTGTTAGTGCCTTTTTTGACAGAAACAGCCTTTGCAGTAATCTTTACACCGCCAACACTTTTAATTTTAAAGAAGTACGTTTTTCCTTTTTTTACGCCGTATGTTCTGGTGTAATAACGGGAACCTTCTCCGATGGTGTCAAAATATTCCTGATTCTGACCAAGGGGACTTTTGCTTCCGTTGCAAAAAGTTAAAAATCCTGCTGCGCCGCCGCTTGCAGCAGTAGAATTGTTCTTAATAGTAACAGTAACATAACCTGTCTTAGATGGTTTGAATTTAATGAAATTTTCTTTTCCAGTGACATATGCGCATTCATCATCTGTTATTGCTACAGTTGATGTGCCGCTACCCTTAAAACTCAGTTCCCCGGCTGCCTGCACCTGCTCAGGTGTTGAAACAGCAAACACGGAAACCATCATAATTGCTGCAAGTACAAGACTTACAATTTTGTTGCTTTTTCTTCCTTCCTTCATAACGCATGTTCCTTTCCTATTTTTGGTCTATTTGACAGTAATGATGTAAAATGCTGTCCAGTTATAATTTATCATATTAGTTCCCGAATTGTCAATATTTTGTGAAAAATATAAGAAAAAAATGTGAAAACACTTAATTGCAAGATTAAATTCCACCCCTCTATGGAATTTAATCTTGCAAGTCTTCCTCTGCTCAATAGTGGAATTTAATCTTTCCGAATGATCTGTTAAAATCCT
>CAJTFX010000003.1 GCA_910575555.1 Lachnospiraceae bacterium
TTTAAATTCAGGAGTGTAGTTTTGTGACATAATGAGTACCTCTTTTCTTGTGTTATTGATTATATCTCATTAGCCACTCCCGTTACAACTTTATTATAGCACTTCATACATAACAGGAGTAACCCTCTGGTGCATAATGCCTATGTCTGTATGGATTTAGGCTGTGGCATGGCCTGTAACTTTCTGGCTGCTCCAGGCTGTGTAAGGAACCCCAAAGTAAAAAACTTTGTCAGGCTGTGTAGGTTTGAAAGTTCCTGGTGCATGGGGGGGGGTTGTACAGCCATAACAGTATAACAGGAATAACAGTACTTTTATCCCTTGTGGTTTGTCCAATGTATAACAGGAGTAACCCCCTGGTGCATAATGCCCTATGTCTGTATGGATTTAAGTTGTGGCATCCCCTGGAACCTTCTGGCTGCTCCAGGCTGTGAGGGAGACTCCAAAGTAAAAAACTTGTCCAGCCTGTGCAGGTTTGGAGGTTCTTGGTGTATAGGGAATTTTGGGTGGCACATTAATAACAGGAGTAACAGTGCTTTTGGTTATTGGGAATTACCCAGCAGATTTGCCATGCAGCATGCCCTCTGCAAGTAACCACAACAGCACCTCCATCCATTGGGATTAATCCAAGGCTCAGCATTATGCTGTCTGGATGCACATAGCAGGCATGCCCTGCCTGGATGCATAAAAACACTGCCTGGACTGATATCCTGGCAGTGTTTGAAACTGTTACTTCTATATAAGGCTGTCATTCATAATGTTGTGGTTTCCTTCCCCACATAAATTCAGGGGTTCCATGCCATATCCATAAAATTCTGCAAAATGCTCAACCTGTTTCACCAATAGTGGGGTCAATTCCCCATGTCCATGCTCATGGAAGGCTTTGTCAATCTTCAGGGACTTGCCTGACCTCTTTATGGAAACCCCTGCCACAAGTGGGACCTCCTCCAAAATATTGGGTCCCAAATACAAACATCCACCTATGTATTCATGTATCTGGAGGATTCCCTGTTCCTCCAGCCTGTCATAGACAAACATGCTGTCCCCTGCATTTATTGGTGACTCCCTCTTTCTCATTTCAGCTAATTCACTGCTTGTAATAAAATTAATGTCTCCCATTTCCATAATCCTCCCTTCTTAGGTTTAAACTCAACAACAACTTGCCATGCATTTCCCACATCTGGGCTGCATTCCACCACTCTCTGGGAGGATGCCCCAGCCCCTTCTGGGCCAGGCCATCCCCAAGTTTCCAAGTGCAGGGGCTGTTTCACCTTTTCCCATGGTAAAATTCATCCATGATTTTGTGGCAGGTTTCCAAGTCCCCAATGTCATAATGCCCATGGTTCAAAGTCTGGAGCTTCTCATTCCAGCAAGTCCACACAGCATATGTCCCATCATCTTTCTTAGCTGCCACCATATATAGGTAGGAATCTTCCTCATATCCTGATTTCCTCCTTGCCTCCACCACCTCATAAGATGGCAGATGCTCCTTAAAATACTTCTCAATATTAATAGCAGCTTCCCTAAATCCCATGTTCCACCTCCATTCCCTGTATCTGCTCAATTTGGCTTATTCCTTATTCATTATAGCAACATTGCTTCCCCTTGGTTTTTAGAGAAAATAGCTCCCCTCCCTTTCCCAGTGTCCTTAGGGACATGGCTGGATGGGGGTTCTTTCATAATTCCATGATACCATCTTTATCCCCACAGGCTTTTTGGCAGAAAACAGCCCCCACACTGAACCTTGCCTGGGAAGTGGCAGGGGAATGGGGTTTTTATCCCTTCACTTGGGCAGGAGGCCCCTGATATCCTCTGCTGTCCCTTTATCAGCAAATCTCTCCAGATAAGGGAATGCTGCCTCAAAGTTATCTTTCCTAAGGTTTGTAATAACCCTCATGTCCCTCCAGTGGATATCTTCCATTCCCTTATCCCTTAACAGCAGCTTATAGGCCCAGACTGCCTCCCTTGCCCAGTAAACAGGGAACTCTTCATAATATGCTTCCACTAATTCCCTGCACTTGGGCAGATATTGCAGCCTCCTGTCAGGCCATTCCATATGTCTTGTCACAGCATACCCAGTCACCCTCTTTGGCCTGGTTTTACCACCACCATATATTTCATTGATGGCCTTACCCACCTCTGGCAGCATTTCTTTGTCCATCACATCCCAATCCACTGCCTGTTTCCCCAGCCTTGCAGCAGGATAGCCCTGTAGTTTTTTCCCCTTGGTTTTGTTGGCTTCCCTCACTGTGGAAGGACTGCCACCAACCTCCCTGGCAATCCTGTGGCAGCCTAATCCTTTGGCATATAGCTGTGCTACTTTCTCATTGTATAATTCTGTCTGTGTCCTCTTTGGCAGCCTTGGGTTAGTTAATTCCCCAGGGCTGATCCCCAAAAAAAATGCTAACTGACAGATTTTATAAAAATCTGAATTCTTATTGGAAAATATATGCTGGAGCTGGTGTTTTTCTGTAATTCCCTGATATTGGGCATCCTGCTTTTCTGCATTTTCATTTGCTGTTCCCTGTAATCCCTGGTAAAAATCTTGTATGTCATCCAACAGCAGGCTAATATACATCTGCATTCCCCTGGCTGATAAATACTTGGTCCCTTGCAGTCTTGATTTAAGGAAATCCCCCACTGGGACCCCATTTTTAAAATCAATAGGGCTTTGGAATACTTCCAGCATGTATTCTGCCAGTTGGAATCCCAGCCCATCTTCTGCCAGCTCTGGCATTGTGTCTTTTATTTCCCCCTCTGCCACATACAGCCTTGGGGACTGTTTTGCTGAGATTTCAATGGATGTTTCTTCCAGCCTGCATTTATGCTTTGGGCAGATGCCAATATTCCTGATGGTTGCCTTTCTGTCCCAGTAAGCCTCACCATATGCCTCCCTTGACTCTGATGCACACTCAGGGCAGTATTTGATATGCCTTGCCTGCACCCCATGCTTCCCTTTGAACACTGGCAGGAGCTGGTGGGCATCCCCTCCATTTGCTGACATTGCCCACAAAGCATTGGAAATCCTTGCATTCCCTGCAAATCTGTAGTATGGGAACATGGTATGCCCTAAGACCATTTCTTCCATTGGCATCATTTTTTGGATGATGTCTTTGGCATCCTTATTAATCCTGCTGATAAACTCCACATCTGGCCTTGTATTCTTCTTCTCCATCAAATCCCCCAGGGCAGACACATAGGCTGGATGCCCAGAGTGGGCATAGTACCTTGCAAACCAACTGTACACCAGTTCATCTGGGTAGATTTCTGGCATGAACCCAATCATGCTGATACCTCCTCCACTAAGACCCCTTGTTTCCTCAGCAACCCCACTGCATCCATCCCTTTGGCATCTGGGCAACTCAATATCCCTGTAATTGAATTACCTGTCTTTGGTGCTTTTTCAGCCACTTCTCTTGCCTTATGCATCCTGCCTTTCTTTGCAGCAGGAGCTGTCTGCTTCCCCTTCTTCACATCCATCTTCACAAAATCCTGAACATTTTTAAGCCTATCTTCATATGCCAACAGGATTGTTTCCCTGTCCAGCTTCTCCTTCCCTGTTAGTATTGCTATCTGCTGTGCCTCCATTATTATGGACACCACCAGTGCCAGAATCCCCCCTGTGCATTCATATAATAATTCAATCAAATCAGGGGTAATCCTGGATGGATGGCTTACATACTGGTAGGAAAACAAGGTTTCACAGAATTTTATAAAGTAATCACTGCAAGGCAGTGCTTTGTAGGATAAACCAACACTTCTCCTTGCAAGCTGCATTTCATTCTGGAAAAACAGCTCTGTCTCTGGCAGCCCTACCATGCAGATGGAAACCCCACTTGAATTAATGAGCTGTGTCATTGCAGACACCAGGTTCACTCCTCCCTTATTCCTGCATACATTCTGGCACTCATCTATGATAATTAAGAGAATATTGTTAAGTGCCACCTGGGAAACTGTCCCTATCAGGCTGTCAATGGATGCCCTATTTTTAACAGCCATCTGCTGATAGCCTGTACCTATAGCAATGTCCACCTGTGATAATATGGCAAGCAGCAGCCCCTTCACTGAGCAGTCATGGGGACATTGGACATTCACACAAGGGATAATCTTTGCATATGGCTCCCTTGTTTCTATGATTTCCTCCCCACCAGACAGTGCAATAGATTTTGCCAGTGCAGTGGATTTCCCTATTCCACTTGGCCCAATGATTGAGAAACTGTCTGCCCCACCTAAGACAGAATGGTAACTCAGCCCCTGCAACCTCCTGTGGTTCTGGTTCCCCTGCATGACAGTATCCCTGGTCTGC
Source organism: Lachnospiraceae bacterium (assembly GCA_910575555.1). GTDB lineage: Bacteria > Bacillota > Clostridia > Lachnospirales > Lachnospiraceae > Petralouisia. The sequence goes on from CAJTFX010000003.1 coordinate 4,304, forward strand.
TTTTTCTTCAAGGAATGCAGCATGGAAAGATAAATCTTGCTGTATATCTCATAACTCATTTGTGATGGTAAATATACATCTGCCACATCATTCAGGGCCACAAGCCTTGCCCCTGCATCAGCCTTACATATTTCTGGGTCATAAGCTGGCAGGGACAGCATTGCATCTGCCAGTTCCTTCCCCATCATCATTTTTGGCATCTTCCCCATTAAATTTTCCACTCTATCCTAAACCTCCTCCACAACTTCAATAAAATCTTTGTGCCTCTCCTTCACAGCTCTTTTCCTTGTCTTCCTCACATCTTTCAGGTTGACATCATCACTTTTTTCTTTGCCATTCACAATCTTTTCAATGTGTGATGCCAAATCTACCCTGCCTTGCAGGTTCTGGTGGATTGCTTTGTCCACTATGGATTTCTGTGCATCCTGCATCCCCTTTATCTCCCCAAACCCTTTCCCTTGAAATCTGGACTCAATTAGGCTAAATTCAATGAACTTTCCATCTTCCAGTAAGTATACCTTGTCAGCAGATTCTGGGTTATATGCTGACACAGCCTCCCCACCAGCCAGATAATTTTCAGTAAAATCCTTTTCCTTGGAATCATATCTCAGCCCCATTACAAGTAATCCTCTTCTTGTAAATCTCCCTTTAATTCTTGGCAGCAGTGTCAATATCAGCTCCCTTGGTGTAACATCAATCAGGTTGCATCCATCCTGTTTCTTACCCCATTCAAAAATACTGTTTGGGTATGGCTTCACCTGTGCAGCCAGCATATCCTCTGTATATGGGTAGTCCTCCAAAATCCTCTGGCAGTTGTGGTATAGGATAGAGTGAATGACTACTTTCTCATAATCCTCTATGGTGAGCTTTGCACCTTTCCTATAGTCTGGAGCAAGCCTCTTCCCTGCATCCCTGTCCACATACCCATAATCCATCAGATAGGGTTTTGCTGAGCCTTGTAACAATTGGAAACTTCTTTCTACAATTGACTTTAATTCAGGTCTTAATGCAGGGAGATTTATTAATGTCACTCCAAGTTCTGTGATCTGTGAAAATGTTGAAGACTTATATTCACTGCCCATATCTGACACAATCACAGATGGCATCCTGTCAGAATCCCATTGTTTTCTTTCAATAAAAATCCCAAACTTCCTGCACCATTCCACCTTATCTGCTATCACATTCAACATCAAGTTTCTAAGAGAATAAGTGCCCCCTTCCCATGTGAGTGAGTATCCCATGACAAACCCATTGGAAAAAGAATCTGTGAGGATTGTCAGCACAGGCCTCCCAACCAGGTTCCCTGCACCATCCACCAGATAGATGTCACAGATGGTCGCATCCACCATCCCTGTTCCTACATTTGGGGAAAATTCCTGTACACCATCACCCAATAAAGGCCTGTGATTTCTTTGATAGTCTTTGATCCCATTCCTTGAAATCAATGCATTCTGCATGGTTTTATACTTGCTGTAAAAATACCTGAACTGGTTGTATGTTGGGTATTCAGAAACCAGCTTTCCCTCCCCATCACAATATTTCTCTTTGAGCATGTAGGTGTATGCTGTCTTCAGGCTGTTCTTATGCCTTGTAAAATAGAACTTGTTCAAGGCCCACCTGAAATTCTTTTCATCCTTTGTCAGCCCCCTTTCTGGGACAGCCCTTTTCTTAGGGATAAGGGCAGATATTGACTGATACACCAGGTACTGGCACAGGTATTTCCTCACTGTCTGCACAGAAATCCCATACAGCCCAGCAACTTTCCTTATAACAGTTGCCCTCATGTTATCATCCCCAAGGAATGGCAATATCCCAGCAACAACAGTGAACCTTTGATGTGCCATGCTTTTTTCCTTTGGTTTTAAATCCCTTCCCTCTTCCCTCCCTGTTTCTTCCCCCAGTTCCTCTTCAGGGCATATCTCATGCCCTCTAATTTCATCAAGCTCATACCACTTTGGCATTGTCTTCTTGATACAGTCAATGAGCAATATACTATCTTCCTCTACAACCAGAACCCTGTATATCACCCCATCCCATTTAATCAACTGGTTTTTCTCCACACCAATCCTCCCAAACTAATTCACTTTGTCCATCCACTTGTTACAGAACACACATTTACAGTCATGCCTGTCCCTTCTTCTTGACTTAAAGGTACTCCCACAGTCCCTGCACACATGCCTTTGTGGGGCTGGCTTCCCCTTATAGGGGGCAGGACTGCCATCCCTGCCTCCTAACAGGGAATACCCATAGGCATCACCCATCATCCTGGCATACTTCACCCATTTTCCCCCATGCCCTTGGCATCTGTGGCAGGCATGGAACAGACCCTGGATGACAGCCTCTTTCAGCTCCCTGATGGGGCATCCCCCATGCAGCAGGCCTTCCCTGACAACAATGGCAAACCCATAACAGTTAGGGTCATTACATAGCCAAAGGCATCCCTCTATATGCCCTGCCTCCTTTTCAGCAACCCTGCCTTCCTGGACTGGGATGCCTGCTTCCTTCATTTCCCTTACACATAGCAAAAAAACCTTGCTTAAGTCATACATCCCCACCATCCCCCTTCTCCACAACAATCCCCCAGTCCAAAACCCCTCTTTTTCCCCAATATTCCCTGGATGCATCCAGCAGCTTGGCAGTCATTGGCTTTGTCAGATGTTTCCTAAACACACATTCCCTTACCATCAGCTCCCCATCCACTTTCACTGCCACAAAATCTGAGCAGTATTCCCCCAGTTCCAGCCCCTCCAGCAGCACCTGGCATCTGAACTCTTTCACATCAGGGTTCCCCTCCAGCCTGTCAGCATACCTGGACTCAATGCCATTAAAAGTCTTAGCCACACCATCAGCACACTTGCCCATGCTTCTCTTCTCACACCTGCTGCCCTTATAATTTTTCTTCTTCATTCCCACCATCCTTTCTTCAGGCCCTTGCCCTATGTGGATTCTATCATGAAAATTTTCCAAGCTTTCCTGCAAAAAACTAATGGGGGTTCTTCTTTGGGACAGGGGGAAGGGAGGGGCTAAGGAATAAAAAAAGGGGTGGAAGGTATTTTTAACCACTCAGTTGACAGCATTCGACAAAATGGTATACTTATGGTTGGGAAAGAAAAATTCCTATAAAGAATGGAAGAAAGAAGAAGAAAGCCATGGATAAATTCCAGAAAAAATGCTGCATATTTTTGTTATGCTATGCCATGCTCTGTGCTGTCATTTCATTCCTTTTCCATACAGTGTGGATGTTAAATTACATCCCTTCTGAAAGCATGGAAAACACCCTCAGGGAAGGTGATTTTGTCATTGCATCAAGGCTAGAGACTGGTGGGGAAGATATAAAAAGGTATGACATCCTTATTTTTGTGCCACCAGACAATCCAGAGGAAATTTACATTAAAAGGGTCATTGGCCTGCCTGGGGAAACCATTGAGGTGTTTGATGGTGAAGTTTATGCTGATGATGTAAAATTAGACAGCTCCTTCATAAAGGAGCCACAGGATGGGGATGGGGATGGCAGCTTTATTGTACCTACAGGGCACTACTTTTTCCTTGGGGACAACAGGAACCACTCCTATGACAGCAGGTACTGGATGGATGAATATGTCCCCCTGGAGAATATAGTGGCTAAGGCAACACACATTATTTTCCCCTTTCAGCACAGGAGAAAACTTTCTGAAGACTGAAAGCCATCCCCTAAAAGTTCCTGTCCCATAAAAAAAAGCTGCACCACCACCCCCATGATAGAAAGGGTCATAGATGGGGAAGTGGAGGATGCAGCTTTTTTTGTATATGTAATTATATAAAATTCCCATTCTCTTGATAAATCCCTTATCTTCTCTGTTTGTTGATATAACTTAACAATATGATATAATAAGCCTAACAAGAAACTAAGCACATCCCCAATCAGGCAAGAATTAATAATGTAAATTCATTCCATATTCCAAACAGATAAAAGTTCAAGAAAACAGGAGTTTCATACTCCTTTCATATAGATAGGTACTGTTATACAAACTTGTACCAAAGAGAGTAACCCATCAAAAAACATGAAGAAGGGCTAAGAACTAGCCCAAAGGAGGACAAGAACATGAAGAAAAACAAAACAAGAACAAGAAAACCAATCATTGCAATGGCATTGACACTGACACTGCTGATGGCTTGTGTAGTCACTGCTGAATTCTGCAAGCTCCCAAAAGCTGTTCCTGAGAGTGTAGTAAGTGATGACAAGGGTTCCCTTGGTGACACTAAGTTCTTCAATGACACCAAAGGTGCTAAAGCTTCAACAAAGGTGAAAAAACCAGGACAGGTAAAAGGGCTGAAGAAGGTAAAACTCAGAACTTATTCTTCTCTGGGAAGGAAAGTCAGCTCTGCCAAAATCAGCTTCAAGAAGGTAAAGGGAGCTACAGGATATCAGATATTGATTTATGATAAAAAAGTGAAGGGTTGTCAAACCCCTCTCCTGTATGAAAAAAACACAAAAAAGACAACATACACCATCAAGAACATGATTCCTGGATTAACATATACCATCAAAGTAAGGGCATATACAAAGGATAAGAAGGGAAAATTAGTGTATGGCAAAACAGCATCCATAAAGGTTAAGACACCTGGCAGAGTAAAGGGCTTTTACTATGTGTGTAACCATTGTGTTGCTGTAATGCCACCTACAGATGACTGCTTGATCGATCATATAGACAGTGTTGATAAAGTGCATGGAGAACTCCACACAAGTGGGACATATAACTGGAAGTAAATCATTAGCACACCTATATATGAAATAGTCTGAAAAGCAGTCCTTAGCTGAAAAGCTGAGGGCTGTTTTTCAGTGCTTGTGGATAATGTTGAAATGGTAAATTTGTCACTTTTTTTTCACATATTTCCAGGCAAACCCAGAAAAAATATCATTTTTACTATAGCTCCCAACACAGCACTGACGCTTAAAAATTTTTCGTAAAAAAACCTCCCATTTTATGGGGAGATGCGAGATAATAGAATTAACAACCAAACTATTTTTTCGCACACCCATAAAAGAGAGGAGGTTTTACTATGAAGCAAGAATAAAAATCACAAGGAAAGAGGCCAGGGAACACCTGGAACAGTTTAAGCTTGCCTGTGAATTAGCCAGGCTGGTCCGGCACTGTTTTCCAGACCTTGTGCCGCTGCTGAGACAGATTCCTGATCCGAGAAACCAGAGTTATATTACATACCCCGGCGTAATCCTTCTTATGACCCGCATCCTTTCTTCTTTATTTTACATCAGCAGCATGCGGAAAACAAGCGAAGAATTCAATTCACAGACAATGATAAGGAATATCTGGATGCTTTGTGAGGAGGAGCCGGCAGCGGATGAACTGCCTTATTGGGAAACCATCAACCGGTACCTGGAACGGCTGGAACCGGAAAAACTGCAGGATGTCATAAACTGTCTGTGCCGCAGGCTGCTGCGCAGCCGGACGTTTGAAGACATGCGCATCAGGGGGAAATACTGGCAGGTCATCATTGATGGGACACAGCTTTACAGCAGCCGGGAGGAACTGGACGGGAAAAGCCTGCACCGCACCCATAACAGAGGGACGGAAAAAGAATACCGTGAGGACTATTATTATGTGCTGGAGGCGAAGCTTGTGCTGCATCCGGAAATCATTATAAGCATCCAGACAGAATTTGTGGACAATGAAGATGGGAAGGAAATGGAAAAGCAGGATTGTGAAAGGAAAGCCTGCTGGCGGCTGATGGAAAAACTGAAAAAGGCATTTCCCAGGCTGCCTGTCTGTTTATGCGCAGACAGGCAGCCTGGGAGGGTTTCTTTGAAAGATGCGTGGAAAAGAACTGGCGCTATATCCTGAGGTATAAGGAAGGGAGCATCCCTTCCGTGGGGGCAGAATACCGGGAACTGAAAGGGATGGAAAAAAATTATCGGGAATATGCGCTGAAAACAGGGAAGAAATGGTATGATTATGTGACGGATATTGATTATAACGGATATAAAGTAAACCTGATAGAATATGGGGAAAGCATGGAACATGTCTGCGTAAAAGGGAAGAAAAAAGGGGAAGCCCGGACAATCCGGAAAGAATTCTGGTTCCTTACGGACCTGCCTGCCACGGCCAAAAACGTGGAAGGTCTGGTGGAGCGTGGAAGAATGAGGTGGAAGATAGAAAATGAGGGTTTCAACGCGCAGAAAAAGCATGGCTACTGTTTGGAACATCCATTCAGCAAAAACTATCAGGCATTGAAATGCCATTATTACCTGATACAGATCGGGCACATGATTGGGCAGTTCATGGACGCATGGGAACGGATATGGAAAAAAGTAAAACAGAGTTTGGAGCAGAAACACAGGAGAATGCTGGAAGCCATGAAAGAGACGCCGCTGAAAGAATACAGGGAAGAAATAAAGAAGAAGATACAGATACGGTTTATATAAAAGCAGGCAGGGAAAGGAGGCGGTGGAGAGACAGGTGAAAAGTAAAAAAGAAAAAAGCAGGGCACAGGGATTTTATGGTTCAAAATAGGAACGTATTGACAGTTTAGTCTATAAGATTGAATCCAAGCTGCCCTAAGAGAGCAAATATTAATTTAAGCGTCAGAGCTGTTGTACGGATGTTTTTGCTTGCCCCGGCATAGAGCCGATGATACAATAAAATCAACAGAGTTTCAAAAGGAGATGAAAAAGTATGGGAATTTATGTCAACCCGGGAAATATTCCGTTTCGGGAGTCCCGATGTTCCAGGATATATATTGACAAAAGTATGTTGATCGCAAAGGTAAATGCGGTGTGCAGAACGGAGAGAAAGTGTATATGCGTCAGCCGCCCGCGCCGTTTCGGCAAATCCATGGCCGCAAATATGCTGGCAGCCTACTATAGCTGCGGCTGTGATTCGGCAGAGCTGTTTGCGGGGTTAAAGATTGAGAAGGAACAGAGTTTTCAGGAGCATCTGAACCGTCATTATGTAATCAGGATTGATGTTCAGCGTTTTCTGGAATCGGAAAAAGAGCTGGATTCATTTATCGGAGATATGGAAAGAAGCGTGGTAGCGGAATTGCTCGAAGAGTTTTCGGAATACAAAGGGTTTGATTCAGACAGCCGGTTAAAAACTGCGCTTGACCAGATTTTTATTCAGTCCCAAAAGGGATTTATTTTTATTATTGATGAGTGGGACTGTGTGTTCCGGATTGCCAGAAACCGCAAAGAAATGCAGAAAGAATATCTGGATTTTTTGCGGGGGCTTTTTAAAGGAGCTGATTATACAGAACTTGTTTATATGACGGGTATCCTGCCCATTAAGAAATACGGGGAGCACTCTGCGATCAATATTTTTGATGAATATTCCATGATTTCTCCCAAAAATCTGGGAGAATATTTTGGCTTTACGGAAAAGGAAGTATATGATGCCTGCAGACAGCAGGGCATGGATTATGCAGAGGTGGAAAGATGGTATGACGGATACCGCGTGGGAAAATTCCATATCTATAATCCAAAATCTGTGGCGGATGCACTGACCTGGGAAGAAATTCAGAGTTACTGGACAGGGACGGAAACTTATGAGGCGCTGAAGGTTTATATAGATTTGAATTTTGACGGTCTGAAGGAGGCTGTTACGGCAATGTTGGGGAATGGCCGGTGTGTGATTGATCCTACCACATTTCAGAATGATATGACCACATTCCGGACCAGGGACGATGTACTGACGCTTCTGGTGCATCTTGGCTATCTGACCTATGAGAAGGAGACCAGTCAGGTATTTATCCCCAATCGGGAGATTGAGCAGGAGTTTATGCGGGCGGTGAAAGTAGGGGGATGGGATGGCGTGATTCAGTCTTTGAACCGTTCACAGGAGCTTTTGGAAAGCACATGGGCGCTGGATGGGGCCGCAGTGGCAGAAGGGATGTCGGCCATTCACAGTGAGACTTCTTCTGTTTTAAAATATAATCAGGAGAGTTCACTTACCTCCGCGGTGCTTATGGCATATTACAGTGCGAAAATATATTATCTCAATCCCATTATGGAGCTTCCATCCGGGAAAAGCTTTGCAGACGTGGTTTACCTGCCGAAGCGGAATACAGAATATCCGGCGCTGGTAATTGAGCTGAAATGGGATAAGACGGCCAGCGGGGCAATCCGCCAGATCAAAGAGAAGAAATATGCATCCTGGATTGAGGGCTATGCTGGGGATATCCTTTTGGTGGGAATTAACTATGAAAAAGAAACGAAGGTTCATGAATGCATCATTGAAAAATATGTAAAAACGAATTAGCAATGGTCAGTCCCATAAACTGCAGCGTGGGAGCTTACAATGAGAGGAAAGAAAATGGAAGAACGGGAACAAACGCAGACAAGTTTAAAGATACAGAAAACAGAGTGGATTTACAGCCAGATTCAAAAACAGCGGGAAGCAGAGGACGCACTGTTTGAACAAATCCGCCGGGAACAGGACGCATTGAACCGGCTGAACCAGTCCATTGAGAAAAATATGGAGCGGACCAAAGAGGCCAGGAAATATAACCGGGAATTTCAGGAGCATATGGACGCTCAGGTCTATGCCATGTATGGTATTACAGAAGATAAATTACAGGGGATTCAGGAATACCGGAATGCCTATTACCGGGGATGCGCTTTTTCCCTGTTTTTGCTGTCTGTGGTGTTGGTGGCATTGTGCGGCCTTCTCCACGGGTTTCAGTCACAGATATGTCTGTTTATGATTGCTTTTTCCGGAATCGAGGGAACGCTTCTGGCGCAGGAGAAAAAGAGAGGAAAAATTTTGGATACGATCTGCAAACTCCTGTATCTTCTCATGTTTCCCCTTATGATGGTGGTATTTATCTGTTTTGAACTGGGCTATCAGGAATATGATTTGATTCTTCCCTGGCTGTCAGTTTTTGGCATTTGCGTACTGGTGTTTGGCACTGCGGCTTATTTCTGTTACAATCCTTACCGGAAAGAAAAGAAAAAAGCGGGAGAAGCCAGAGATACGCTTCGGGAAATAGAAAGAACCGTCCAAAAAGAAGTGAAGAAGGATCAGAAATCCAGAGAAAAGTCCGAGAAACGGCAGAAAAAATTGCTGGGCCGGGAAGCGGCCAGACAGCAGAAGCAATTGGAAAAAGAGGAAAAACAGAGGCAGAAATTACTGGAAAAAGAGGAAAAACAGAGGCAGAAATTACTGGAAAAAGAGGAAGAACAGGGGCAGAAATTACTGGAAAAAGAGGAAGAACAGGGGCAGAAATTATTGGAAAAGGAAGAAAAGCAACAGCAGGAAGGGTGAAGCTGCTTAAAATGCTGTTACGCCGGTAGTTCTGCCCATATCATAAAACGTTTTCTGTATGGGAAAGCGTGTTTGAAAAATCCTTCCCGCCTTTCTTTACAGATTTTCCCAGTTTTGGAATGAGGCAAATAGCAGATATTATACCAGAGACATTTTGAATCTGAGGTGATAAAACTGAGAAATCATTTGAAAAATCAGACCAGCCCCTATCTTTTGCAGCACGCCGGGCATCCCATTGAGTGGTATCCCTGGTGCGAGGAGGCTTTTGAGCGGGCAAAAAAAGAGGACAAACCGATATTTTTAAGTATCGGCTACAGTACCTGCCACTGGTGCCATGTGATGGCCCATGAGAATTTTGAAGATGAAGAGGTGGCCGAAGAACTGAACCGCCATTTTATTTCTGTTAAGGTGGACCGGGAGGAACGGCCGGACATTGACAGCATTTATATGGCGGCATGCCTGTTGTTTACCGGAAGCGGCGGATGGCCGGTCAGCTTGTTTCTGACGCCGGAGCAGAAGCCTTTTTATGCCGGAACTTATTTCCCAAAGGAGACGGCATACGGCCGGATCGGGTTTTTAGATTTGCTGCGGGCCCTGCACAAACGCTGGGAGCAGGACAGGGAAAAGCTGGCGGAATCTGCAGAAGAACTGATTGGGCAGATGAACAAGGAACAGGATACGGCCAAATCCGGCCTTTCCTGGCAGCATTTATCCCTTCAGGCGGTGCGGCAGTTTAAAGGAAGCTTTGATGAAATTTACGGCGGGTTCGGCGGTGCGCCTAAATTTCCCATGGCTCACAATCTGATGTTTTTAATGGAATATTACCGGGTGAACCGGGACAGGCGGGCCCTGGAAATGGCGGAAAAAACCCTGGTGCAGATGTATCGGGGCGGGATGTTTGATCATATCGGCGGAGGATTTTCCAGATATTCCACCGATCCATATTTTCTGGTGCCTCATTTTGAAAAAATGCTGTATGACAATGCGCTGCTTTTGATGGCTTATACCCAGGCTTATTCTCTCACCGGAAAAGAAATTTACCGGGAAGTGGTCAGGAAAACCGCCCAGTATATTCAGCGTGAAATGACGGCTTCCGGCGGCGGCTTTTACTCTGCCCAGGACGCGGACAGCCAGGGGGAAGAGGGGAAATATTATGTATTTGCCTGTGAGGAGCTCACGTCCCTTCTGGGCAGTTCTGCCGGGAGGAAATTTAATGAGCATTTCAATATTACCAGGGAGGGAAATTTTGAGGGAAAAAGCATTCCCAACCGGCTGAATGCGGAAAATACAGAGGAAATCCTGTGCACCGGCGGAGAAGAAGAGTGCTCCCATACAGAGCCGGAAAGGCTTCTGTCCAAAGTGTACGCATACCGGAAACAGAGGTATCAGCTGTTTTTGGATGACAAAATTCTCACTTCCTGGAATGGTCTGATGATAGGGGCTTTTGCCAGAATGTACCGGATGTTCGGACAGGAAAGTTATCTGCGCCAGGCAAAAGCGGCCTGCAGATTTTTGGAAAATCAGAAAAAAGGGGAAGATTCTTTATATGTAAGCTGCCGCAAAGGCCATTGTCAGGGCAAAGGATTTCTGGAAGATTATGCATTTTATGGGTTTGGGCTGATCGAGCTTTACGGCGCCTCATTGGAAAAGAAATACCTGGAACTGGCGGAGCATTACTGCAGCAGGGCCATAGAATTGTTTGCAGATAAGGAAAAGGGCGGTTTTTTTCTCTATGGAGCAGAGAATGAGCCTCTGGTTGCCCCTTCGAAAGAAACTTATGACGGGGCAGTTCCCAGCGGCAATTCCGTGATGGCTTATAACCTGGTAAAGCTGTGGCAGATTACCGGAAAAGAAGCCTGGCGGGAGCAGGCCGCCTGGCAGTTGGATTTCCTTTCCTATTATGCGGAGCAGTATCCGGCGGGACAGAGCTTTTCCCTGCTGGCGGCGCTTTTATACCAGAATCCCCCGGAGCATATCGTAGGCGTTCTGAAAGAAGAGAAGGATTTGAAGAAATTGCAGAAGCTGTATGGAAAAGATGCGGATATTGTGGTGTTTTGGGAAGAAAATGAAAAGTATGAGCGGATCAACAACCGGGCTACTTTGTATCTCTGCAAAGAGGGGAGCTGCAGGCCGCCGGTGAATTTGTAGAGGATGCTGCTGAAATAACGTATGTTATTTTTCAGGGACGCGATAGTTTTCCTCTTGAGAAAAAGCTGACAAAAACCTTCTCTCATGGTACAATGTCAGGGAAAGGCAGGAGGAACTTATGGTAGATAAAACGTTATTTATGGAAACGCTGCGCTCCGTACAGGAGATAGCAAAGGCTTCCCCGGAACCCATGAGCCGGGAGGAGATTCAGGAATATTTTAAGGATATGGAATTATCTTCCCAGCAGCAGGAAATGATTTACCAGTTTTTTCAGAAGCCTCTGGAGGATCAATCCAGTCAGTCCCCGGAGGGAAGCCTGGCGGGGAAAGCTGGACAGTCCCCAGAGGAGAGCCTGGCGGGGGAAGCTGGACAGTCCCCAGAGGGAAGTTTGCCGGGAAAATCCATGAAGGGAACTTCCCAATCCCCGGGCAGCGGAAAGAACGCAGTCCATTCCAGGCATTACCAGATGTATCTGAATGAGATTCATAACATTTCCGATTTATCCCGGGAAGGAATATCTGAGCTGTATCAGAAGCTCCTGGAAGGAGACCGTTTGGCGATTTCTGTTATCTCTGCCCAATGGCTGAAAAAGATTACAACCATTGCCAAAGCCTATGTGACAGGCCGTGCATTGGTGGAAGATTTGGTGCAGGAGGGGAATATGGGCCTTTTACTGGGGATGGAGCAATTACTGGGAGCAAAAAAGCAGCGTCCGGAGCTGTCTTTGGACAGTGACGCCATGGAACAGCAGTTGGAAACTTATGTCCGGGAGGCTATGGAGCAGTACCGTCTTGAAATGGAAGGAACGGATTACGGAGAAAGCGCCCTTCTGGCGAAAGTCAACCTGGTGTATGAAGCCAGAAAGGTGCTGGCAGAGGAGAACGGAACGATTCCGTCCATACGGGAATTAAGCGATTATACGAAAATTCCTGCCGGGGAAATCCGTGACATTATGGCATTGTCCCGGAAAAAGGGAGAACAGCCGTAAAAAACACTTTTAGATAAAGCCTGAACTGGCAGGAAGGAGAGAATGTATGAATTTTGGACCGATAGAATACACCGTGGCAAGGATTGACGGAGATTATGCCTATTTACAGCAGACAGAGCGTCCGGAGGAAGAATTGAAATGTGTGGCAAGGGCATTGCTGCCGCCGGAGCTTGCAGAAGGCTCGCAGCTCCATTATGAAATGATGGAGTATACGCTGAAACAGTGATTCTGTTTTGCCGCTGAAACTTCTGACGAGAGAAAGTAATTCTGTTTTGCCGCTGAAACTTCTGCTGAGAGAAAGTAATTCTGTTTTCGCCGCTGAAACTTCTGCTGAGAAACAGCGGTTCTGTTTTCACCACCGAAATCTCTGCTGCCGGTACACAAGCAAAATTCCTCTGACGCACAGCTCCAGACACATGGCAAACCAGACGCCGGGCAGTCCCCAGCGCCCCACCAGGGCCACCGAAACTGTCAGCCTCACGCCCCAGATGCTTGCCAGGTTTAACAGGCAGGGAATCAGAGAGTCCCCTGCGCCCCGAAGAGCTCCGGAAGCCACAATGGAGGCGGCATAGAAGGGCTCTGCAAATAATTCAATCCGCAGCGCCAAAGATGCCAGGGTCTGTACCTGCAGATCCGGCGTCAGCATTCGGAAAATCCCAGGGCATATAAAATACATCAGAATTCCGGCAAGGGTCATAATGACACAGCCTAACAGGGTGGCCAGGTTGGAAAAACTTTTGGCCAGTGTTTTTTTGCCTGCGCCGATGCTCTGTCCCACCAGCGTAGTTGCAGCATTTGCAATTCCGTAGCCGGGCATGTAGCAGATACTTTCTGCCGTAACGGCAATGGAGTTGGCTGCCATGGCAACGGTGCCGAGAGGCGCAATAATGCGGGTGGAAAGAATCATTGCGCCGCAGATGGCAATATGCTCAAATCCCATAGGCAGCCCGATGGTTACCATACGGGATAAAATGTCTCTGCGGTAAGGACAGGGTTCTTTCTGGTTGATTCTGAGGCAGGGAGAACGAAAGCATACAGCCCATAGTTTGGCAAGGCAGATTACCGCAGTGGCCAGTGCAGTGCCCAAAGCGGCGCCGGGCACGCCCCAGAACCGGATCAACAGCATATTGAAAATTACATCCAGACCGCACATAGCCGCGTCCAGAATGGCAGGCGTCCTCATATTTCCGCTGCATTGAAGCATGGAGCCGGCCAGGCTCTGCAGCTGAAAAGCCGGAAGGGAGCAGGAATAGATCAGAAAATAGACAGATGCATTCTGCCGGATGTCTGTTCCCGCCCCAAGCCATATAGGCAGGTGTTTGCTGATGAGGATTCCCACAGCCATCAGGATTCCTGAAAAACACAGGGCGAAAATCAGCCCATGTTTTAAAATCAGCCGAGCTTCTTTTTCCTGGCCTGCTCCGATTTTCTGGGCGGCCTGCACCGAAAATCCGGTGGAGACTGCGCTGCACAAACCGTTTAACAGCCATGTGCTTGTGGAAACCACGCCGATGGCGGCCGATGCGCCGGCTCCCAGATTGCCCACCATGGCAGTGTCTATGTACTGCATCATAATGGAGGTAAGCTGCGCTAAAATTGCAGGCACGCTAAAACGCCAGACTACTGATAATTTCTGAGTCCGGCCGGGGTCCTGGTTCTGCCTCAGCAAAGAGGCAAGTAATTGTTCATTTGGCGTACTTTTTTTCATTTTCATAACAGTATTCAGAATATAGTAATGTCATTGTTTTTGCAATCGTTCCAGATATTTAACCGCCGGAGTAATACAGTATCATTATACATAATATGCCCCGGGAGTTCAATCGTTTTATAGGGCTTTTGGGATGTGGACAAAGAAACGAATGGGGCTGTCGGAAAACGGAATTTATACACAATATATAGTCGCAAGTTCTCAGAAGCCGGAGTAATATATATTGTGAAAAATTGCTGTTTCCCGACAGCCCCATTCTTCTTTTATCGAAACATATCAATTATTATTTGGAAACCGCTCCATGGGGGCTTCGGATCACCGGCTGAATCTGTCTGCCTGTCAGGGCGCAGTCAATGGTTTCCGGCAGAAGCTCTGTAAAGGCCGTCATGGAGTTGGGCTTTGCCTGGTAGTCATCCTGGCCGAAGGGAACGAAATAAATGTTTTTGGTGTTTAAAAGGATGCCGATATTTTTCAGGTTCATGCCCAGAGCGTCATTGGTGGATAAAGAGAGCACCAGGGGCCGGTTGTTGCGCAGATGGGATTTGGCCGCCATCAGCACCGGTGTATCGGAAATGCCGTTTGCCAGCTTGGATAACGTATTTCCGGTGCAGGGGGCAATGACCAGAATATCCATCAGCCCTTTGGGGCCGATGGGCTCCGCTCCCGGTATGGTGGTAATCGGTTCTTTGCCGGTGATGGCCTTTGCCCGCTCCAGGAAAGAGGCGCTTGTGCCGAATCTGGAATCCAGATGGGAGGCGTTCAGGGAAAATACAGGCAGCAGGCTGGCTCCGGTTTTTTTCAGTTCTTCCAGTGCGGTAAAAATTTTTTCATAGGTGCAGAAGGAGCCGGTAAAGCCGATTCCAATGGATTTATCATGAAAATCATATGACATAATCTGTAATCCTTTCTATTATTTTTCCTGTGGCCTGCCCGGCGCTGACCGGAGAGAAACGGCCCGGAAGGCCCGGCAGCCGGAAATAAGGCAGCAGGTAATCCTCCGTAACAGTTCCGGGAAAGCCAAAGGGAGAGGATGCAATGTCAAAAATATGGCAGGAGCCGGGAAGCTCCCGAATCCATTCAGGCTCCAAAACAGCGGCGGGGATGGTGTTGATTACCAGGCTGCAGCGGGGCAGCACGGTGGAAAAATCTTCTTTTTGAATGGGGCAGATTCCCTTTTTTTCTGCCAAACCCTGTTTTTCCTGCTCCTGCTCCAACAGATAAATACTGCGGCACAGGGGATGAAACAGCGCGCCGATGGCAGAGCCGCAGCAGCCGTATCCCAGAAGAAGCGTCCGGGCCGAGGACAGGGAAAAGGGAGTATAGCGGATCACTTCGGATAAAAGTCCTTCAGCAGTGAGCCATGCATTTTCCCTGGCAAAAACAGGCGAGAGGGAGAATTGGAACACTTTGCAGCATTTCTGTTCTAATTCATGGATTTTCTCTTGGGAAAGGCTGTAAACAGCCAAAATCTGTCCGGGTTTTAAGGAGCTCCACAGCTCATCTGACAGGCAGGGCGGGTGCTGTTGGTCCGCCTGAAATAAATGGACGCCGTCTTTGGAAAAGGGGGTTGGCAGCAGAATGACTTCTGCCTGTGTCAGCGCCTGTGACAGCTCCTGCTCCAGAAGGATACCGGAATGATATGGGAAATCCGGGGTATGGAAGCAGGTTACGTGAAAGCCGCAGGAATGAAGGTATTCTGCTGTATAGCATTGCCGCAGATCTCCGCCGAGGATTGCAATGGATGGTTTTGCCATATGCTTCCTCCAATTTACATTATCCTTACAATATATGAAGAAAAGAAAAAATGGTGTCTGGACCCGTTTTGACAGGAGTATGCAGAATAACTGCAGCGCCGGGTTTCTCTTGCAATTTACTTTGTCATTCCGTATAATGACAAAGTAAGAAAACAGTGAGGGTGACAGCATGGAAGCATATCAATTGACGCGAAGTAAACGAAAAAGTCTTTCTATCGTCATTGGAAAAGACGGGACCATACAGGTAAAGGCGCCGAACTGGCTGCCGAAATATAAGATCGATCAGTTTATTCAGCAAAAGTCAGAATGGATTCAGGAAAAACAAAGAGAACTTTCGCTGATAGAGCAGAAAAAACCGGCGCATACCTTCCGGGAGGGAGACGGTTTTCTGTTTCAGGGAGAAACGTACCGGCTGAGATTCCGTTCCCGGAGCCGGCAAAAGGAGCAGTTGGACAGAGAGCAGACGGCCAGAGTGTACAAAGGGGTTGCGCTGGAAGAAAGAGAGAAGCTTATGTATCTGGAGTCGGATTTGGAGAAAGCGGAGGCTTCTCTTGTGGAACAGAGCATAGAGGAATGGTATCTTTTTCAGGCAAAGCAGATTTTTCCGGAACGGGTCAGCCAGTATTATCCATTGGTATCCAGGCAGGCGCAAAGCCAGGGAGCAGAAATCGGCCCTTTGAACCGTATTTCGATCCGCAGCCAGAAAACCCGTTGGGGAAGCTGCAGCAGCAAAGGAAATCTGAACTTTAACTGGCGGCTTGTGATGGCTCCCGCAGAAATTCTGGATTATGTGGTGGTACATGAATTGTGCCATCTGGCATATCTGAACCATTCCGGGCAGTTCTGGCAGTTAGTGAGCAGTATTCTGCCCGACTGCAGAGAACGAAGAAGCTGGCTGAAAGCCAACGGACTGCTGCTGGAATGGAAGGATTAGCCGGCGGTGAATTTTATCTGTGAATACGGACAGAAATATATTACTCCGGCGGTTAAAATTCGTCGACATTTAACCGCCGGAGTAATAGAAGGCCGGAGCGGACAACCTATAGTTCGGAGTAAAGGAGAATCACATTGAAAGCAACCATTTTATTGTTTCATTTTTCAGACAAAGACAGGAGAAATAAATTAACCCGGGCCCTGCTTCCCCTGCGGATGAAAATCAGGGAGGTTTCCAGGGAGGATTATCTGCAGCCGGTGGGATATCTGGCGGGAAAGAAAGACATTCCGCCTCTGGACGAGACGTATGACGGAGAAGAATTAGAAGGGGAAATGCTGCTGATGGCGGGGCTTTTGGGGCCTCAGGTGGATCAGGTGTTAAAAGCTGTCCGCAAATCAGGGATCGGCCCGGTTCCCTATAAAGCGGTGCTGACTTCCGCGAATCAGTCCTGGAATGCGTTAAAACTTTTTCAGGAGATAAAATCGGAGCATGAGCAGATGATGTAAATTGCAGCTATAACGCTGCTATGAACGGGACTTGGTTTGTGCAGCTTAACAATATTACCAAAGAAACAGGAGGGATTGATGGATTATTCTGGCAATTTCTCCTGTTTTTTGTTATGATTAAGTTATATTTTTGTTAAAGCTGTAAAATTTAAAATGATTAGATTGAGATCGTAAGGAATACGGTAAAAAACAAGGAGTGTGAGAGGAAATGAAAAAGACGAGAGAAAATCTTCTGGAAAAACTGTTACAGCAAAAACGACATCCCATTCGGCCGAAGCTGGTATCGGCGCTGCTCAGTATCTGCCTGCTGCTGGCGTCGCTGCCTGCGGAGCTCTATGGCTTTCAGGTACAGGCGGAGGGGCAGGAGTATAAGATTCTCTCTTTTTCGGAGCTTCCGGAGGAAGTGAGAAGCCAGAACGTGGAGCCTGGAACGCCTCTGGAAGAGCTGAATTTGCCGAAAACTCTGGAAGCCGTCTGCGTTCCTTTGCAATACGAGGAACCGGAGCTTGCAGAAAATCAGGGACAGACGCTTTCCGATACAAAGTGGAAGCACGGGGAAGGGGGCGATAATTTGCCTCCTGTTACAGAGAAAAATCAGGAGAAAGGAAAAGAAATTTCGCCGTCTGACGCAGAGCCAGAACCGGAAGGAGATCTGGAACCGCCTGCGTCTGATACAGAAGGGGATTTGGAAGAACAGCCGCAGCCGGGCGAAACGCCGCAGGAGCAGACGGAAACTGACAGCGCTGCAGAAGAAACGGTTGTGATTGAGCATATTACCTGGAGCAGCGTTTTTGCTTATGATAATGAGAAAGAAGGAACCTATGTCTTTGTGCCAGTTTTGCCAAAAGGGTATGTTCTGGGAGAAGGGGTGAGTCTGCCGGAGATTCAGGTGCTGGTAGAATACAGGGAAGATTCAGGAGAAGCGGGGAAGGGGCAGACAGCAGGAGGAAAGAAAGATAAGAAAAAGGCAGAGGAAGAATCGGACAGGACGTATGGCGGCATAGAAAGAGAAATGACAACAACGGATTCTGACAGTGAAGTGATCCGTGTGGATACAGTTTGGGATACACCAAAAACATTGTTCGGCGGGGAACTTGTGATTGAGGAAGGGGTTATACTGACACTGAACACTGTGCTGACCATAGATGGCGAAGTCACGGTTCGAGGCGGCGGGATAATTAAAATTAAAGGAGTTAGATCTGGTATTAATGTGATGGAGAGCGGCGCTTTGACTATACAGGGGATGACGTTGCACGGCAATAAAGATATTCTAGCTTATAGAGCATTGATAAGGGTGATGGGTGGGAAACTCATTGTAGAAAGAAGCAGAATTCAGGACTATAAAAGTAGAACTTGGTATGAGACGGTTAGTAAGGAAGAGGAAGAAGGAGGAGCGATTTACTTTGCGGGCGGCGCAACAGTAAACTTGAAGACATGTATAATAGAAGGCTGCACAACAGGTAGAGGAGGAGCGGTTCATGGAAAAGAGGGTACACTGACTATGGAGGAAGGATGCGTGATACGAAACTGTATAGCAGTGGCTGGGGGAGCGCTTTACTTTGACAAGAATGTAAGCGCGGACTTACGGGACAGCAGGCTGGAAGAATGTTACGCAAACGATCCTCGATATTCAGGAGGGTCAGGAGGGGCAGTTTGGATGGATCAAAGTACAATAAGCATAAAAGCCTGTACGATTGAAAACTCTAAAAAAATAGATGGATATAATCCGGGAGCAGCGATTCGGTGTAGCACTAGATCTACATTAACAATGGACGGATCTACCATAAAGAACTTTTCGGGAGGAAGAGCTTCGGGAGGGGCTATTGAAGCGGGGGCATCAACAATAAATATAAAAGGCAGTAAGATAGAAGAATGCTCTGCGTTTCAGGGAGGGGCTATTTCAACGCGGATGGCGTCATTTGTAAATATAAAAGACAGTAAGATAGGAGACTGCTCTGCCGACAGGTCAGGAGGGGCTGTTTGGTGCGACGGAGGCGGGGAGTTAACAATGGAAGGATGTGTGATACAGAACTGTTCTGCAGGAACAACAGGAGGAGCGGTTAATAGTGAAAGTGCATATGTAGAAGGAGCAGTAAGTTTGAAGGATTGTAAGATAGAAAACTGCTCTGCAGATAAGGGAGGAGGCATCTATACCTCAAAAGATCATATTACTGTATATGATGGCGTAAAGTTTTGCGAATATAAGTCGGATTCCGGTAAGGACTGCGTTTATTTTGAGAACAGCGACACGGTTCAGCCATGTATAAAAATTGGCGCCAATTTAAGTTATCCGGCGTCTGTTTACTTGGCAGCCAGGGAAAAATATGTTATTGCGGAAGGGATAGATGGGTATGGTTTGACTATAGAAGATTTAAAGAAATTGCTTGTTGTAGATGTCAATGGCGGGCAGTGGTATAAAAAGCTAGATGAAGAACAGAATCAAATTTACCTGACTGCAAATGATCCAGGTTACAGCTTTCGGGTTTTTTACTATGATGTGGACGGAAAAGTTACAGACAATACAGAATACAATCCCGGAGAGAGTGTCACGATAAAATCAGTAGAAGGGCTGCCAGCTCCAATTCCAAATCAAGATAGGTTTCTTGGATGGAGTAAGAAGCCGGGTGCTGCTCAAGTGGATTATACAGAAGGGGAAAGCGTAGAGATAACAGAAGATATCCATCTGTATCCAGTTTATGAGAAGAGAAAGTTTTCTGCAGATTTTTATTCAGGAGGCCCTGATTCTTCAGCTCCCGTCCATGAGGAAAGGGAAGCAGGAGAAGATGAAGATGAGATAACGATAAATGCCCCGGCATTAAAAGCTTTTGAGGGCTGGACCCCTAAGGGTTGGGGTGAAGATCCTGAGGAATATGGCAGCGGAAATATCATTCAAAAGGGCGGAGCATGTACTTTGACAGAAGATACAAAGAATTATTATGGAGTCTACCAGAAAGAAGTTACCCTTTCGTATGATTCCGCAGATCAAGAAATCCACATATCTGTGCCGGAAGTGAAGGAATTTTGTTATGCCAATGTTCATGATGCCATCACATATCAAAAAGCAAAAATAACCCTTGCAGAAGGGCCGGAGGTATTCGGTTATACGTTCCAGGGGTGGAGTGAACAGGCAGACGGAGGGGGAACGCTGCAGAAAGCGGGTACAGAGATTTCCATACAGGAGGATACGGAACTGTATGCTGTCTACAGAGAAAAGGACAAGAGGACTTTTACCGCCAATTTCTATTCAGGAAGCCCTGTTTTCATGGAGCCAAAGGCAGTCACCGTGTACGAGCCTGCCCAGGAAGGAAAGGTTATGGCGCCGTCCTTAAAAGATTTTTCTGAGTGGAAGCCATTAGGATGGAGCAGAAGCAATAAGGAGTATGAAACCAGTGTTGGCATAGGTGAAGAATGTACTTTAACAGAAGACGTTACAGAATTCTGCGGAATCTATGAGAAAGATATTACGCTCACTTATAAGGGGAACGGCGGAAAGCCGGAGCTTGAGGCAGAGACAAATCAAAGTTATGCCAATGTGCACAAAGAAGATTTGGATGATGGCGGGGTTTCTTATAAAATTCCGGAATTTACCATTACCGGAGAGATGCAGCGGGAGAAATATATCCTGACCGGATGGAGCAGAGATCAGGACAGCATAGAAGCGGAATATAAAGTAGGAAGCAAACAGGAATTTGACAAAGATACCATACTTTATGCGGTGTGGAAGGAGATACCCCCTGGGGAAGCAGAATGGAAGATGGAGTATTACTGCCAGAACCTGAAGGGGGACGGGTATGACAAAATAGAAGCGGACACAGAGACTTTCACAGGAAAAATCGGAACAGAAGCAGAAATCCGGGAGAAAACGTACCAGGGCTTCAGTGTAAATTCGTCGCATCCGGAGGGAAAGCGTAAGGGAGTCATAGCGGAGGATGGAAGCCTTGTGTTAAAGCTTTATTATGACCGCAATATCTATAAAGTAGACTTTGATCTGAACGAAGGCGACGGGATTGCTCCGTCTCCTCAAACGGTTCGTTATGGAGACAAGGCAAAAGAACCGGAGACTCCTAAGAGAACCGGATATCGTTTTAAAGGCTGGTATAAAGACAAAAAGGGAACGGAGGGCAGTCAGTGGAATTTCAGCAGGTTGGTGGAGGAAAACACAAAGACACTGCATAATACACTTTATGCGGTCTGGGAAAAAATTACTCCCGGCCCAGATCCGGATCAACCAGATCCGGGTAACCCGGACAATCCAGATCCAGATCACCCGGACAACCCGGGCCCAAATCCGGATCAACCGGGAACAGATCCAGATAACCCAGATCCAGATCACCCGGACAACCCAGGCCCAAATCCGGATCAACCGGGAACAGATCCAGACAACCCAGATCCGGATAACCCGGATAACCCGGGTCCAAATCCAGATCAACCAGGAACAGATTCGGACAACCCGGGCCAGGAAACTCCTGCTGAAGCCTCCTACCAGACAGAACACTACTGTCAGAATCTGACCGGAGACGAATACACCCGAGTAGACGCCGACACAGAAATCCTGACCGGAGAAATCGGAGCAGAAGCGGAGGCCCGTGGGAAAGCCTACCCCGGCTTCACTTTGAATCTGTCTCATCCTTTGGGAAAGACAAGTGGAACCATAGAAAAAGACGGAAGCCTTGTGCTGAAGCTTTATTATGACCGGAATATCTACGAAGTGGATTTTAACCTGAACGGAGGCCGGGGAACTCAGCCAAAGACTCAGAAAATCCGTTACGGAGGCCGGTTGGAGCAGGTGTCTGAGCCCACAAGAACCGGCTATCATTTCAAGGGCTGGCAGATAGGAGAGGAACCAGACGGGGATGTATGGGATTTTGACAGCCCGGTGGAGTATAACACAGGGACATTACATACCACATTGTACGCCAAATGGGCGGACGAACTGGCTCCGATTCTGGGAGAAGCCGCATTCACAGAGGGAAGCCGGAATTTCCTGGACTGGCTGTTGCAGAAGGAAAGCATGGTGATTACTGTTCCGGTAACGGAGGAAGGCAGCGGTCTTGCAAAAGCGGAATATCTGCTGTTGGCAGAGGACGGCTCTGAGAAAGAAGGGGAGGCCCGGTTGGATGAAGCCCGTTCTATTTCCCCCGTTGCTGCGGCATACGGAAGCGGCGCCACAGTGCTTAGAAGGGTGCAGGCGGAAGCGGAGCAGGGAAAATACAAAGCAAGAATTGCCATTGAAGAAGAATTTAAGGGAAAGGTGTATCTGACCTGCACCGACCATGCCGGAAACAGATCGGCCCGGAAAATCCTGACTGCCAAAGGGGGCGGGGTTATTGTTGAGGAAAATGCGCCGGAAATCTATTTTTCTGATACCGAAGAATCTGCCGGAGGAAAGCCCCTGAAAGTGAAAGTAAAGGTCGTAGATGATATGGAAGGACATGTGTCCGGCGGAATTTCCGGCATTCGCTATCAGGTGGACGGCGGGAAGAAAAAATCCCTTCCGGATGAGGATTTTACACAGGAATTTGTGGCAGAATATGAGTTCGCGTTGAAGCTCCAAGGGGAAGGCGCCCATACCCTTCGGGTGGAAGCTGAGGATCATGGAGGAAATAAAAGCGCAGCGGAAGTAACGCTGCGAATTCAGGAGAAAAAAGACGAGCCGGTGCAAACCCCGGTTCCGAAAGAACCTGGAACTCCTCTGGATTCCGGAAAACCTGGAAAGAGCGGAACTCCCCTGGGAGCCGAGCCGAAAACAGGAGAAGGAAGTCAGGTCAAGGTCTTTGCCACCCTGGCCATGATTGCAGGCTTTGGTTATCTTTTGCTGTATTTTGAAGGGGAAAACGGAATTACAGAGCAGGAAAAAGAGGAAATTATTTACCGGGTGGTGGCCTGGGCGAAAAAGGGCAAAAGCCTCCGCAGGCTCGTGGGCCTGGCAGTCATTTTCCTGTTTCTGATGTACTACCACAGCATTGGAAAGAGTGTGGATGTGGAGTGGAAGGAAATGTATGTAAAGGGAAATTAATAAGTAATACATAAGAACTGCCGGATTGCCCGGTTTGCGTGTCAAAGGGCAATCCGGCAGTTTTATCCAGCTCCAAACGTTTTTGCCGGAAAAATTCACCGTAATCCTAATTTCCAATTAGCACGGTTTTCCCACAGAAGGCAAAGCCGTATTTGCGTATGCGTTCTTTTGGAATTCCTTTTGCGGTAAGGTTGGCGGCATATTGTTTATTTTCAATTTGATTCAGCGCAGCTTTTACCGTATCGGAAAGGGACTTTTCCTCCTCCGCGTCCTGTACCTTGAATTCCAGAATCATGGCGTCGTCATCAGCCTTACGGGGTTCTAACATCATATCATATCTTCCGAAGCCGCTTTCCCGGTTGGAAGTAATTACATACCGATCCGTCAGTTCCACCATAAGTCCAAGGACAAAGCCGTGATAAAAGCGTTCAGGTTCGCATCCGGAGGGCTTTTTTCCGGTATCAAAGGAGCTGAACGTTTCAGAGCTTACCCGGTTCATATAGACATTCATTGCCTTTAAATCATTTAACAGCAGCGCATGGATAAAATCATTGTAGTCTGCCTGATTTTTTGCAAACCATCCTTTGACCATTTTGCCAAACATCTGTTTTACTTCCAGGTTGGTGACAGCCAGTTCATAATTCGCTTCGCGGAATGGGTCTTTGATTTCATCATATGTTTCATAGCCGGCAACTTTTAAGTATCCGCTGGCAAGCAGAAGGCTCCAGATGGCCCATTCATTGGTATCCAGCTGGTCATATACAATTTGTTCTTCTGCCGGCGTGGTCAGAGATTCACCTGACAGGAGTCTTTCAAAGGATTTTTTGATTTCCCGGTTTCCTTCTCTGAGGAGTTTGCTCACCAGGCGGTTGGAGCTGGTATTGGCCCAGTACAATCCGGGTTTTTTCTGATTCAGATAATTTATAATGGACCAGGGATTATAAATGTCTGTCTGCCTGCCGAAGGTAAAGCCGTCATACCACAGCTTTACCTCCTGAATTTTGGCGGACAGTCCGAATTCTTCCAGGGATGCGAGTACTTCTGATTCTGTAAAACCGAAGGAATCCGCATATTTTTCAGAGGTGGTTGTGATAACCTCCAGATTATTTAAATCTGAAAAAATAGATTCCTTGCTGATTCGAGTAACTCCCGTCATAACCGCCCGTTCCAGATAAGGGTTTGTCTTAAAGGCAGAGTTGAACAGGCTCCTGATAAAGTTCACCAGTTCCTCCCAATATCCATTCACATAAGCCTCCTGCATCGGGGTGTCGTATTCATCCAACAGCAGAATCACTTTTTTCCCATAGTACCTGGAAAGGAAGTCGCACAGGGAGCGCAGAGACGCTCCTGCGGTACTGTCCGACATATAAGGGGAGACTTCCTGGTAGAATGCTTTTTCTTTTCCATTCAGCCAATTTCCATCCAGAAGGTAATCGTTTTTATTATATTGTTCTTCTATGACCCGGCAGATGCTTTTGCGTACTTCGGGAAAAGTGTTTTCTTTGATGCCTGCAAAACTGATGGATATTACCGGATATGTTCCCTGCAGCTGCCGGTATGTTTCTTCTTTCCAGACAGACAGCCCTTCGAACAGCTCGCCTCTTTTCGCATATCTGACAGAAAAGAACTTTTCCAACATGCTCATATTCAATGTTTTCCCGAATCTTCTGGGCCGGGCAATCAATGTCACGCTGTCCTCTGCTTCCCACCATTCTTTGATAAAGTGGGTTTTATCCACATAAAAGTTATTTTTCAGCCGTATTGTCTCAAAATCCTGGTGGCCGATTCCTGCTGTTCTGGGCATATGATAACATCCTTTCTTTCTGCTTTTTCAGAGTATACCATACTCCCTGCCGTTTCACAATCCATTTGCTTTTTTTGCATATTGCACAAAAATACTCCTGTACTTTTGTGAATTATTTTGATTGAAAATGATTGAAAATGGTGGTATCATACATATACAATCAAAAACAACAAGAAACAATCAAAATCAATCAACGAGGAAACCGAAATGCTGTTAGAAAAAAGGCTGGGAGAAATCCTGAAATTAGTGGAGAAAAACGGCAGCGTTACTGTACAGGAGTTAACCGAACATCTGAAGGCTTCCGAGTCCACCATCCGCAGGGATTTATACCTGCTGGATGAAGAGGGAAAGCTGAATAAGGTTCACGGAGGAGCCACTGCCATCCATATGTCTTATGCCAGTGAGAAGGATGTGGAGGTGGAATACCGCAAGAATCTGAATCGGGAAGAAAAGACAGAAGTTGCCAGGTATGCGGCTTCCCTGATTAAGCCGGATGATTTGGTTTACTTAGACGCCGGAACCACAACGGAGCGTGTCATTGATTTCATTACAGAGAAGAGAGCCGTTTATGTGACAAATGCCATCGGCCATGCCAAGCGTCTGGTGCAGGCCGGGTGCGAAGCCCATATCCTGGGCGGGAAATTCAAGCTGTCTACAGAAGCGGTTGTGGGGATTGAAACCGCATCCGAACTGGAGAAATTTAACTTTACCATCGGGTTTATCGGAACCAATGGAATCAGCCGCAGGGCAGGATTTTCCACGCCGGACATTGAAGAGGCCATGGTGAAGCGCAGGGCAGTCATTCAGTGCCGCAGACCTTATATTTTAGGGGATTCCGGCAAGTTCAACCAGATTTCCCCGGTTACCTTTGCAGGAATTGAGGATGCAGAGCTGATTACCACAGAAATCAAGCACGACAGCTTCCGGGATTTGAAAAACATTATTGAAATAACAAAAAAACAGGAGAAGCAGGAAAGGAGCACACCATGATTTACACAGTAACTTTTAATCCAAGTCTGGACTATATTGTAAGCGTTGACGATTTTACCCTTGGGCGGGTGAACCGTACCACCAAAGAACTGGTATATCCCGGCGGAAAAGGCGTCAATGTCTCTCTGGTGCTGAAAAATCTGGGCATGGAGAACACCGCTTTGGGATTCACAGCCGGATTTACCGGAACAGAAATTGAACGGGGGCTGAAGGAATGGGGATGTCTCACTGATTTTATCCGGATTCCCGAAGGAATGTCCAGAATCAACATGAAGCTTCGCTCCAGGGAAGAGAGTGAGGTGAACGGCCAGGGGCCGAAGATTTCAGAGGAGGCTTTGGAGGAGCTTTATAAGAAGCTGGATGCCATGGAGCCGGAAGATGTTCTTGTGCTTGCAGGAAGTATTCCCAGCAGCATGCCGGATTCCAGTTATGAGCAGATTTTAGCAAGGGTACAGCACAAGAATATCCGGTCTGTGGTGGACGCCACAGGAGATTTACTGGTAAATGTGCTGAAATACCATCCATTTTTGATAAAACCCAACAACCACGAGCTGGAGGAGATTTTCCATGTGCCCATGGACAGTCAGGAAACTATTGTGGAGCATGCAAAGAAAATGCAGGAGATGGGAGCCCGGAATGTGCTGATTTCCATGGCGGGAGACGGCGCGATCCTTGTGGCGGCAGACGGAAGCGTATGGCAGAGCCCTGCGCCGAAGGGAAAAGTGGTGAATTCAGTGGGAGCCGGGGATTCCATGGTGGCAGGATTTATCACCGGATATTTAAAGAGCAATCGCTACGAAGAAGCCTTTCATATGGGAATCTGTACCGGAAGCGCCAGCGCATTTTCCGAACGGCTGGCAACCCAGGCAGAGGTTGACGGAATTTTAGAGCAGATGGGCTGGAAATAGTTTTTTTCCCGCAGAGGCAGAAACAGTCTGGAAAAATGAAAACAAATATATTATAATACAGTTACAATAACAAAAAAGGAGAGAAGATTATGAAAACATTTGACTACACAATTACAGATCCAGAAGGAATCCATGCAAGGCCGGCAGGGCTTTTTGTGAAGGAAGCAGGCAAATTTGCAAGTAAGATTACCATTGCAAAAGACGGCAAGGAAGTAGATGCAAAGAGAATTTTCGGAATCATGAGCCTTGGAGTGAAAAAAGACAATACAGTAACCCTGAACATAGAAGGCGATGACGAGGAAGAAGCATTCACTGCATTAGAAGCATTTTTCAAAGAAAATCTGTAAGATGCAATAAATACAGGTAATTGTAAGGCCGGAGGCATCCGGTTTTGCAGTTGCCTGAATTTTTAAACAGCGAAAGGAGAAGCCAAATGTTAAAATTCAGTGGGAGCAGCGTATTTGGCGGTGTGGCGATTGGAAAACTTTTTATTTTTCAGAAAAATGAAAATAAAGTAGAACGCCGGCACATTGAGGATGTAGAGAAAGAGACAGAGCGGTTTGAAAAGGCAAAAGAGAAGGCGTTGGAGCAGCTTCAGGGGTTGTATGAGAAAGCCCTCAAGGACGTGGGTGAAGCCAATGCCATGATTTTTGAAGTGCATCAGATGATGTTGGAAGATTTGGATTATCAGGATTCAATCCATTATATGATAAAAGAGCAGCAGATTAACGCAGAGTTTGCAGTGGCCCAGACCAGCGACAATTTCGCGGAAATGTTTGCCGCCATGGACGATGCTTACATGCAGGGACGCGCCGCAGACGTCCGTGATATTTCGGAACGATTAATCAGCATTTTGACAGATTCCCAGAGCAGTTTGGATGTGTTTCAGGAGCCGGTTGTCATTGTGGCAGAGGATCTTGCTCCCAGCGAGACCGTTCAGTTTGAGAAGGATAAACTGCTTGCGATTGTAACCAGACAGGGTTCTGCCAACTCCCATACGGCAATTCTGGCCAGAACCATGGATATTCCGGCAGTGATTCAGGCAGACATCGGCCTGGACCCGGAATACAATGGGAAAACTGTGATTGTAGACGGATTTACCGGGGATATCTATCTGGACCCGGACGAAGAGACCTCCAAGGTGATGGAGGCCAAGCTGGCGGACTGCCTGGCAGAAAAAGAATTGCTGCAGCAGTTAAAGGGCAAAGAGGATGTGACATTGGACGGAAAACATCTGAAGCTCTATGCCAACATTGGAAATCCCGGAGACGTGGCGAATGTGCTCCGCAATGACGCAAGGGGAATCGGCCTGTTTCGAAGTGAATTCCTGTATCTGGAAAGCGAGGATTTCCCCACAGAAGAAGAACAGTTTAAGGCTTACAAAGCGGTTGCGGAAAATATGGCCGGAAAGAAAGTCATTATCCGTACATTGGATATCGGCGCAGACAAAACGGTGGACTATTTTAAACTGGATGAAGAAGAGAATCCTGCCATGGGATACCGGGCGATCCGCATCTGCTTAACGCAGCAGGAAATTTTCAAAACCCAGCTCCGCGCATTGTACCGGGCGTCCAATTACGGACAGATTGCCATTATGTTCCCCATGATTATTTCCGTGGAGGAAGTAAGGAAGATTAAGAAAATTGTGGAGGAAGTGAAGGCAGAACTGACGGAGCTTGCAGTTCCCTTTAAAGATGTGGAGCTGGGAGTTATGATTGAGACGCCGGCAGCTGTGATGGTCAGCGATGAACTGGCAAAGGAAGTGGACTTTTTCAGTATCGGAACCAATGATTTGACTCAGTACACCCTTGCCATTGACAGGCAGAACGCCAAACTGGGTGATTTCTACAATGCTCACCATCCGGCAATCCTTAAGATGATTGAAATGGTTGTGAAGAATGCCCATGGGGCAGGCATCTGGGCAGGTATCTGCGGAGAACTGGGGGCAGATTTGAGCCTGACAGAGACTTTCCTGAAAATGGGAGTGGACGAATTATCCGTTTCTCCGGCCATGGTGCTCAGAGTGAGAAAAATTATACGGGAGACAGACACCAGTAAATAAAACATGACAGAGAATAAAGTGCAGATTTTACCAGAAACACAGCTGAAACTGGAACGCCTGAAGCAATCTCTTGCGGCTCTTGGCAGCGCTGCCGTTGCCTTTTCCAGCGGAGTGGATTCCACGTTTTTACTGAAAATTGCCCATGAAGTCCTGAAAGACAAGGTGATTGCGGTGACAGCCAGGTCTGCTTCCTTTCCGGCCAGAGAACTTAAGGAGGCGGAAGAATTCTGCAGAAAAGAAGGAATCCGCCAGGTTGTTTTTGAATCAAAGGAACTGGAACTGGAGGGCTTCAGCCAAAATCCCCCCAACCGGTGTTATATCTGCAAGAAACAGCTGCTCCTTCAGATTCAGTCCATTGCCCGGGAAAACCAGATGTCCTGGGCAGTGGAAGGCTCCAATGCAGATGACGAGGGAGATTACAGGCCGGGCATGCAGGCGGTGGCAGAGCTGGGGGTGAAAAGCCCTTTAAGGGAAGCCAGGCTGACAAAGGCGGAGATTCGGCTCTTATCGAAGGATATGGGGCTTTCTGTCTGGGAAAAGCCTTCCTTTGCCTGCCTTGCTTCCCGGTTTCCCTATGGAGAACCCATTACGGCTGAAAAGCTTGCCATGGTGGGACAGGCGGAAGAATTGCTGCTGCAGCTGGGCTTTTCCCAGTTTCGGGTCCGCATTCATGGAGCAATGGCCAGGATTGAGATTTTGCCGGAGGAATTTTTAAGGCTGCTGCAGGAGGAGATCAGAATCCAGGTGACAGAGCAGCTCCGGGAATACGGATTTACTTATGTATCTATGGATTTAACCGGATACCGGACGGGAAGCATGAATGAAACCATTGATTTGGACAAGCCTGATGGAAGGATGTAAAAAACCCTTGACAAATCAGAAATGCAATGGTAATTTAGTACATATGATATAGTATGTTACTTATTACAGATAAGGCATTAGCTATGCATAAATATTTTGGATGTTTATGTGTGTTAGTGCCTTTTTTGTCCCGTTTTTAAAGAACCGGGCACGGAAAAAGATATGCTGAGGGCGCAGCGTACACACAGGAACTCCAGATAAAAAATAAAAATAAAGGAGAAGAATGATGAAAGACAAAATTTTTGGCGTACTGCAGCGTGTTGGACGTTCCTTCATGCTCCCCATCGCGATTCTTCCGGTAGCGGGTCTGCTGCTTGGAATCGGCGGTTCTTTTTCAAATGAGACAATGTTAAGCACTTACGGGCTGTTGGATGTGATGGGGCCGGGAACGGTGTTTAATATGATTTTCCAGATTATGAGCGCAGCAGGAAACATCGTATTTGCAAATCTGCCGATTATCTTTGCCATGGGCGTTGCCATCGGCATGGCAAAGAAGGAGAAAGACGTTGCGGCTTTGTCTGCAGTGGTGGCATTTTTCATTATGCATGCTTCCATCGGAGCCCTGGTTACGATTAATGGCGGGCCGGAAAACATGCTGGACGGAGCTACTGCTTCCGTTTGCGGTATTACGTCTCTGCAGATGGGCGTGTTCGGCGGCATCATTGTGGGTCTGGGTGTTGCAGCCCTCCACAATAAATTTTACAAAATTGAACTTCCCCAGGTATTGTCCTTCTTTGGAGGAACCAGGTTTGTGCCGATTGTCAGCGCACTGGTATATACTGCCGTGGGAATTTTGATGTTTTTCGTGTGGCCGGTAATTCAGAAAGGCATTTATGGAGTGGGAGATGTGGTGCTGAACTCCGGCTATGCAGGAACCTGGGTATACGGATTTATGGAGCGTCTGCTGATTCCTTTTGGGCTGCACCATGTATTTTATCTGCCCTTCTGGCAGACGGCAGTGGGCGGCACCCTGGAAGTGGCAGGACAGACCATTGAGGGCGCGCAGAATATTTTCTTTGCCCAGTTGTCCGATCCGACGGTAGAGCATTTCGCGGTGTCAGCCACCAGATTTATGTCAGGAAAATTCCCGCTGATGATTTTCGGGCTTCCGGGAGCTGCCCTGGCCATGTATAAAACATCAAAGTCAGAGAAAAAGCAGGCGGTGGCAGGACTTCTGATGTCTGCAGCCCTTACTTCCATGCTGACCGGCATCACAGAGCCTCTGGAATTTACGTTCCTGTTTGTGGCGCCGCTTCTCTATGGAATCCACTGCGTTCTGGCAGGGTGCGCCTATATGCTGATGCATATTTTTGAGGTAGGCGTGGGCATGACTTTTTCCGGCGGAGTCATTGACCTGTTCCTGTTCGGAATTCTCCAGGGAGCTTCCAAAACCAACTGGATTTGGGTGGTAGTTGTAGGAGTGTTCTATTTCGTTGTATATTATTTCCTGTTTGCCTTCCTGATTCAGAAGATGGATTTGAAAACGCCTGGGCGGGACGACAGCGAAGAAGTGAAGCTGTACCGCAGAAGCGATGTGGAAGCTAAGAAAAACAGCCAGACGGCTGCAGGGGAAGAAGATGAATTATCAGAAACCATCTGCCACGGTCTGGGCGGTAAGAAAAATATTTCTGATGTGGACTGCTGCGCCACAAGGCTGCGGTGCACAGTTTTCAAAGCGGAGCTGGTAAATGACGCTTTGCTGAAATCCACGGGCGCTTCCGGTGTGGTGCACAAAGGAAACGGCGTCCAGATTATTTACGGGCCGAGGGTAACGGTGATTAAATCCAATCTGGAAGATTATCTGGAAACGGCTCCCAATGAAGAATATACAGCCGGCGACGTGAAAGAAACGGCAGCCAGGGAGCAAAAGGAAACAACAGGGGCAAACGTGGTAAAGACAGTGATTATTTCCAGTCCGGTAACAGGCACAGCCGCAGATTTGTCAGAGGCGCCGGATGAGGCTTTTGCAGGCAGAATGATGGGAGACGGCGCGGTGGTAACACCGAAGGACAGCATCGTCAGAGCGCCGGAGGACGGAGAGGTATGCTTTGTCTTTGAAACCAAACATGCAGTTGGATTTATGACGGACACAGGGTTAAGCATTCTGATTCATATGGGAATTGATACGGTTGCTTTAAATGGACAGGGCTTTGAAGTGCTTGTGGAAAACGGGCAGAAGGTGAAAAAAGGCGATCCAATGCTGAAGCTGGATTTGGATTATCTGAAAGCCAACGCGCCGTCTCTGGCGTCGCCGGTGCTGTGTACGGAGCTGGAGGAGAACCAGAAGATACGGCTGCTGAAGGAAGGAAGCATTACGGCCGGGGAAGCTCTGTTTGCCGTGGATTTCTACGAGTAAAGCAAAAGAAACATAACAGGCGGGGAAAAGTATGTATAGAGTAGAGAAAGTGTTAAATCATAATACGGTCATTGGGATTCGTTCAGGGGACAATCAGGAATTTCTGATGATAGGAAAGGGAATTGGATTCGGTAAAAAAGTCACAGAGCAGATAGATCCGGGCCCCAAAGTGACCCTCTATTCCCTTCAGAAGTCCACAGAACGGGGAAACGCCAGGGAGCTGGCCAAATCCATTTCACCGGAATGCCTGGAAATTGCAGGTCAGATTTTAGATGCAGCAGAACAGGAATTTGGAAAGATTGACAGAAACATACTTTTCCCCATGGCCGATCACATTGAATATGCCGTGAAAAGAGTTCGGGAGCATGAACAAATCAGCAACCCCCTGACAGCGGACATCCGCGCGCTGTTCCATCTGGAATATAAGACGGCAAAACAGATTATTCCCATATTGAAAGAGCGGATGGACATTCAGATTGACGAGGATGAGGTGGGATATATTGCCCTTCACATTCATTCGGCCATTGAAGATGAGAAAGTCTCCCAGGCCATGCAGGTGGCCCAGGCTGTTCGGGAGTGCATTTCTCAGATTGAACAGGAAATCGGCAGGCCCATTGATGTGATGTCGCTGGCTTATAACCGGCTGATGAATCATATTCGTTATATGGCGGCTCGGGCTATGAAAGGGGAAAAACTGAAGGTTAATATGAATGATTATATGGGGATTAAATTTCCCAATGCTTTCCGGATTGCAGAGAAAGTCTGCAGGCAGGTGGAGCGCAGTCTGAAATGCAGACTGAGCGAAGTGGAAATCGGATATCTGGCCATGCACATTGAGCGGGTGGCGGATGAAGAACTGGATGAAAAAGAAACAGATTAGGCGGACTGCGGCTTGAAAAGCCTGGAAAGCCTTCTTAAGTCTCTGTAAGCAGTGGATTTTGTTCCACACAATATGCCTATGCGCTGGGCTGTCTCATTAAGAAATACAACTGCAGGATATGGTATCTTGTATGTTTGCTTCATAATGGGGCAGCCTTTTTGCATGAAAAGGGAAATTTTGGGAAGCAGGAAATTTTTCATGGTTGCGAACCGGGAGAGACTGTGGTAGATTTTATTAAGAAGAAAGCAACGGCGGCTTTGGGTCGTTACAGAGGAAAATGAGAGGATAAGTGCATGAGCGAAGCAGTAGTTACCTTGAAAAAAGGAAAAGGAAGAACCGTGAAATCCGGAGGATTGTGGATTTATGACAATGAAATAGAGTCTGTCATGGGAGATTTTACAGACGGAGATGTGGTGACAGTGCATGATTTTGACGGATACCCCATGGGAAAAGGATTTATGAATACCAATTCAAAAATTCGTATCCGTATGATGACACGGAGGAAAGACCAGAAAATAAATCAGGATTTTATAAAAATGCGTGTGAGAAACGCCTGGGAGTACCGGAAGAAAACCGTAGACACCAGTTCCTGCCGGGTGATTTTCGGAGAAGCGGACTGGCTGCCGGGACTGGTGGTGGATAAGTTTTCTGACGTACTGGTGGTGCAGTCTCTGGCCCTTGGCATTGAACGGTTCAAGGAAGAAATTATCTCCGATTTAAAGGAATGTCTGGCAGAGGACGGAATCCGGATTCGGGGCGTCTATGAACGCAGCGACGCAAAGGTGCGCCGGCAGGAGGGGATGGAGTTAAAGAAAGGATTTCTGGGGCCGGAATTTGATCCCAAAGTGGAGATTACAGAGAACGGCGTCCGCTATCTGGTGGATGTAAAGGAGGGGCAGAAAACAGGATTTTTCCTGGATCAGAAATACAACCGGAAAGCCATCCATCCTCTGTGCCGAAACGCAAAGGTTCTGGACTGTTTCACCCATACAGGCTCTTTTGCCTTAAATGCGGGAATTGCCGGGGCAGACAGCGTATTGGGTGTGGACGCTTCTCAGCTTGCAGTAACCCAGGCAGAGGAAAATGCTGCTTTAAACGGGCTGTCTGACCGGGTGAAATTTGTCTGCGCCGATGTATTTGAGCTGCTGCCGGAGTTGGAACGCCGGGGAGAAGCTTATGATATGGTGATACTGGACCCGCCGGCTTTTACCAAATCCAGGAATTCTGTCAAAAATGCAGTAAAGGGTTATCGGGAAATCAACCTGCGGGCCATGAAGCTTGTAAAAGACGGAGGAATTCTGGCCACCTGCTCCTGCTCTCATTTTATGGACGCGGAGCTGTTTGCTAAGACAATCCACCAGGCGGCGGAGCATGCGCGCAGGCGGCTCAGGCAGGTGGAGTTTCGGACCCAGGCGGCGGATCATCCTATTTTATGGGCGGCAGAGGAATCGTATTATCTGAAATTCTATATTTTTCAGGTGTGTCAGGAGAGGTAGCGGGAGAATATTATGAATATATTAACAGCAGAACATTTGCAGAAAGCCTACACAGAAGAGCGTATTTTGTTAAAAGACGCCGCTTTCAGCCTTCAGGAAGGAGAAAAAGTAGGGGTTATCGGCGTTAACGGCATGGGAAAATCCACCTTGCTGAAAATTATCGCAGGCGTAGAGGAGCCGGATCAGGGAGCCGTGATTATGGGAAATCATGTGAAAACGGCTTATCTGGAGCAAACCCCCGTTTTAGAGGACGCTGACAGCATATTAAAATCAGCTTTAAAGGGATTGGACAGCCAGGACGGAGTGTTAGAGGGAGAAGCCCGATCCATGCTGCACAGGCTTGGGTTTGAAGATGTGGATCAGCCGGTAAAATATTTATCCGGCGGCCAGAAGAAACGGGTGGCGCTGGTGAATGTCCTGCTTAAGCCGGTGGAAATCCTGATTCTGGACGAGCCCACCAACCATCTGGACAGTGAAATGTCCGGCTGGCTGGAAGACTACCTTGTGAAGTTCCGGGGAGCGCTTGTGATGGTAACCCATGACCGGTATTTTCTGGATCGGATTGTGAATCGGATTGTGGAAGTGGAATATGGGAGCATCTACAGTTATCCCGGCAGTTATGCAGATTATGTGGCGCTGAAAATGCAGAGACAGAGTATGGAGCAGGCCAGTGAACGGAAGCGGAAAAGCATTCTGAAAAAAGAACTGGCATGGCTGGCAAGAGGCGCCCGGGCCAGGTCTACCAAACAGAAAGCTCATATTCAGAGAATTGAAGATATGCTTGCGGCGGAAGGACCCATAGAGGAGCAAGCGGTTCAATTGTGTTCCGCTGCCACCCGGATGGGCAGGAAAACAATTGAAGTCAAAGGCTTGTCGAAAGCATATGGAGACAGAAAATTAATTCAGGATTTTACTTATATTTTCCTTAAGGGAGAGAGAATCGGCATTGTGGGGCCCAATGGGTGCGGAAAAACCACGCTCCTGAAGCTGATATTGGGACAGGTTGCAGCGGACAGCGGCGTCATTGAGATGGGAGAGACGGTGAAAATCGGTTATTTTTCCCAGGATAATTCCCATATGGAGGAATCTCTGACGGCCATTGCGTATGTCAGGGAAGCGGCGGAATATGTCGACGTGGGAGATGGGAAAATCAGCGCCGCTATGCTGATGGAGCGTTTTTTGTTCGACGGAACCATGCAGTGGACGCCTATCGGCAAATTGTCCGGCGGAGAACGCAGGCGGCTGTACCTGCTTCGGATTCTGATGAGCGCGCCCAATGTGCTGATTCTGGATGAGCCAACCAATGATTTGGATATTCGGACGCTGACCATATTGGAGGATTATCTGGATTCCTTTGAGGGGATTGTGATTACTGTTTCCCATGACCGGTATTTTCTGGAACGGCTGACCACCAGAATCTTTGCATTTGAAAGGGAAGGGCGTCTGCAGCAGTATGAAGGCGGATATCTGGATTATCTGCGGGCCCGGGAGGAACGTGCTCCGGAGCTTTCCATCCAGGATAAAAAGAGCCGGGGCAATAAAAAATCTGAGGAGCAGAAAAAGAAGGAACAAAAAGCCCGAAGGGACAGAAATGGAGCCAGAGTCCAGAAGCTGAAATTTTCCTATAAGGAGCAGCGGGAATATGATACCATAGAGGACGAAATAGCGGCTTTGGAAGAAAAACTGGAGGGGTTGGATCAGAAAATCATGGAAAATGCCACCAATTCGGCGAAATTATCGGAGCTGACGGAAGAGAAAAACTGTGCGGAAGCAGAACTGGAAGAGAAGATGGACCGCTGGGTCTATCTGAATGATTTGGCAGAGAAAATCAAGGCGCAGGACAGTCGGTGACAGGAGGGTGCAAGGCCTGGGGCAGCCCATAACAGGAGGGAATATGGATACAAAATTTCAGAAAAAACATGAATCAGATATGACAGGGAAAGAAAAACGGGAGTTGGAGCGTCAAAAACTGGCGTCCATGAATGGAAAAGAAAAGGCGGAATATATTTTCAGTTATTATAAATTCCATCTTGCAGCCCTGGCGGGAGCTGTTGCGCTGATCATCGGAATTGTTATGTGGATCGACAGTTTTCAGAACGAAACCATTCTCTATGCGGCAGTGATCAACGGCGGCGGAATGGACACCAGGATGATGGAGCATTTTCAGGCGTATCAGGGAGACGACAACCGGCGGCACAAATATGTGCTGGATATCTCAGTTGGAGCTATGAGCCAGGACGGCTCCGGGGAGATGGACTACGCCAACCGAATGAAAATGGTTACACTGGTGGGCGCCAGTACAACGGATTTGTTTATCTGTCCGGAAAATATTTATCAGGAATATTCCAGGGAAGAAAATTTCCTGGTTCCGGTGGAACAGCTGATGGGAGAGGAATTTGTGTCTGCCCATTCCGATATCTGTGAAAAAGACGCGGTGCGGGTGGAAAACAGCAAAATACTGGAAAGATATGGGTATAGGAGCAGCGGCCCGGCCTATCTCATCGTGTTTCAATACTCGGGGCAGAAGGAAGCGGCGGCAGATTTCGTGGAATTTTTGCTGAGTGAGTAAAAGATATTACGACGTATTCTGTGCAGGAATCAAGGAAAACATCTTTTCTTTTTATAGGAAAGGTATTATAATAACAGCAATCCAAAGTAGTTTAAAAAAAGGGGGATTTTATGGCATATCAGATTATTACAGACGGCTCCTGCGATTTGGGTGCAGAAGCGGCGCAGCAGGCAGGAGTGCGGGTGGTGCCGTTTTATGTGACATTCGACGGAAAGACCTACCGGAAAGAAATTGAGGAAATCGGGGTAAGAGAGTTTTATCAGGAAATGGTGGAGCATCCGGATAAATTTCCCATGTCCTCCCTTCCTTCGGTGCAGGATTATGTGGAGGCGTTCAGGCCTTTTGCAGAAAAGGGCAAAGACATTATCTGCCTGTGCATTACCACCAAATTCAGCGGCTCCTACAATTCGGCCAAAACAGCGGCGGAATTGCTGCAGGAGGAATGCCCGGGAGTGCGGGTTCAGGTGGTGGACACCGCTGTGAATACGGTGCTGCAGGGGCTGTTGGTGCAGGAAACAGTCAGGATGCAGCAGGCCGGACTTTCCTTTGAGGAAGCAGTGCAGGAAATTGAGCGGATAAAGTCCACCGGCAGAATTATTTTTACAGTTGGAAATTATGAGTACCTGATCCATGGTGGAAGAATCGGCAAAGTGATGGGAACTGCGGCGTCCACACTGGGAATTAAACCGCTGATTATGCTGAAAGAAGGGGAAATTTTTCCCACAGGCGTAACCAGAAACAGGAAAAAGGGCCTGAAACGGCTGATTGAACAGGCAAAAATCCATTTTGAGAAAATCGGAGAATCTCCCAATGATTACCGGATCGTGGTGGGATACGGGTATGATTATGAAGAAGCCGTGGAATTCAGGGATCAGCTTCTGGCGTCTCTGCAGACCTATTCAGATTGCGAAGCCGTTGATATTTACCAGATCGGGGCTACCATCGGCGTTCACACCGGCCCCTATCCGCTGGGGCTTGGACTGCTGAGGCGGTACGACAGGTAATGGGGAAGGGACAGCCTTTTATGATGAAAGCTGAAGCATTTACAGTATAGCTGGAATATTAAGAAAGAGAAAGACGACAGATATCTGCCGTAGATGGAGGAGACATGCAGATTATCATTGTGGGTTGTGGAAATGTTGGCACAACCTTGACAGAACAGTTAAGCAAGGAAGGACATAACATTACGGTAATAGACAGAGATCCGAAGAAAGCGGAGGCTGTGGCGAACCGGTTTGACGTGATGGGAATTGTAGGCAACGGGGCAAGCTTTGCCGTACAGAATGAAGCAGGCATTGAAGAGGCGGATTTGATGATAGCGGTAACCACCTCAGACGAGCTGAATCTGCTCTGCTGCCTGATTGCCAGAAAAGCAGGAGGCTGCAACACAGTTGCCCGGGTGCGCAATCCCATTTACAACCGGGAAATTACATATATCAAAGAGGAACTGGGCCTGTCTATGGTCATCAATCCGGAGTATGCGGCTGCCAGTGAAATTGCCCGGCTGCTGAAATTCCCTTCTGCCATTAAGGTGGACAGTTTTGCCAAAGGAAGAGTGGAGCTGTTAAAATGCAGGCTGGGAGAAGGGTCAGTGCTGGATGGAAAGCCGTTGACTTATATTTCCGGCGGCCTGCACTGCGATGTGCTGATTTGCGCAGTGGAACGGGGAGAAGAAGTTTTTATTCCTTCCGGTAATTTCCGGCTGCAGGAAAAGGACGTGATTTCCATTGTCGCTTCTTCCAGGAAAGCCAATGAATTTTTCCGGAAAATCGGAATGACCACCAACCGGATTAAAAACTGTATGATTATCGGCGGCGGCGAGACCACTTACTATCTGGCAAAGCAGCTTCTGCCCATGGGAATTGAGATTAAAATTATCGAACAGAATAAGGAACGGTGCAATGAGCTGAGCGAGCTTCTGCCCCAGGCCATGATTATTTACGGAGACGGGACAGAGCGCAATCTGCTGTATGAGGAAGGGATGCCAAAGGCCCATTCTTTTGTGGCCTGGACCAATCTGGATGAAGAAAATATTATGCTGAGCCTGTTTGCCAAAAGTGTGTCAAAGGCTAAAACCATTACCAAAGTGCACAGAATTGCCTATGATGAGATTATCGACAGCATGGATTTGGGAAGCGTGCTGTATCCGAAGCATATTACGGCGGAATACATTATTCAGTATGTGCGCGCCATGCAGAACTCCATCGGCAGCAACATAGAGACGTTGTACCAGTTAATTGAGGACAAAGTAGAGGCGCTGGAATTCAGGGTGCAGGAGAAATCTGCCCTGGTGGGAATTCCGCTGATGGAATTGAAGCTTAAGGAGAATCTGCTGATTGCCTGCATCAACCGGAAGGGCACGATTATCACTCCGGGAGGGCAGGATACCATTGAACTGGGGGACACCGTAGTAGTAGTGACAACAAATCAGGGCTTCCATGACCTGAAGGATATCTTGAAATAAGCGGAGGAAACAGACCAATGAATTATTCAATTATCCGATATCTTCTTTGCCGGGTGCTGGAATTTCAGGCGATGTTTCTGGCCCTTCCCTGTATCGCTGCGCTGATTTACCGGGAACGGGCGGGCTGGGCTTATGCGGCAGTCCTGGCAGGATGTCTTTTGGTGGGAACCCTGGGAAAAATGAAAAAACCCGGGAGCAATGTGTTTTATGCAAGAGAAGGATTTGCAGCGGTGTCGTTAAGCTGGATTGTGTTAAGCGTGACAGGGGCGCTGCCCTTGTATTTGTCCGGGGAATTTTCCAGTTATACCGACGCGCTGTTTGAGACAATTTCCGGACTGACTACCACCGGGGCAAGTATTCTGGGAGATGTGGAGGCATTGTCCCAATGCAATCTGTTCTGGCGCAGCTTTACCCATTGGATTGGCGGAATGGGGGTGCTGGTGCTGATTATGGCGGTTCTGCCTTTGGCCGGCGGCTACAATATGCACCTGATGCGGGCGGAAAGCCCGGGGCCTACCGTTGGAAAACTGGTTCCCAGAGTGAAAAATACAGCCAGAAATTTGTATAAAATGTACATAGTCCTGACGATTATTGAGATTATTCTGCTGCTGATTACAGGAATGTCTGTGTTTGAATCCATGACGCTGTCCTTTGGTACGGCAGGTACGGGAGGATTCGGGGTATTAAATGACAGTATCGGCAGTTACCGCATGATTTCCCAGGCAATCATTACCATTTTCATGATATTGTTCGGGATTAACTTTAACGCTTATTATCTGCTCTGGCAGAAAAAATATCTGCAGGCGCTGCACCATGAAGAAATGCGGTATTATCTGGGGATTATCCTGGGAGCAGTTCTTCTGATTACGATTAATATCCGGGGTAGTTTTCAGTCGGTACTGGACGCTTTTCACCATGCAGCTTTTCAGGTGGCTTCCATTATCACCACCACGGGATATTCCACGGCGGATTTTAACCAGTGGCCGGAATTTTCAAAATTTGTTCTGGTGCTTTTGATGTTTATCGGGGCGTGCGCCGGCAGCACCGGAGGCGGCATCAAGGTTTCCCGTGTAGTCATTATGCTGAAACTGGTAAAAAATGAATTATCCTATCTGATTCATCCCAAACGGGTGCGTCAGATCCATTTTGAAAAACATGTGGTAAATAAAGACGTGCTGCGGTCTATCTCCGTATTTTTTATTGCATACGCTATTATCTACGGGCTGTCGGTGCTGCTGATTTCTCTGGATGAACTGGATTTCACCACGAATTTTACGGCGGTGGCGGCAACCTTGAACAATATCGGGCCGGGGCTTGGGCAGGTGGGGCCTGCGGAAAACTTTTCCGTGTATTCTCAGCCTGCCAAGTATGTATTGATGTTTGATATGTTGGCAGGGCGGCTGGAGCTGTTTCCCATGCTGCTGCTGTTTGCGCCCTCGACCTGGAAACGGAGATAAGCCCAGACTGAGAAAGGACGGAGAAGCATTGCGTCAGATGGAATTTAAAATGGAGCGGACGGGCCTGCTGAAAGAGGGGGATGTGCTTCCGGTCAGCGAGGGGAAGCTGCCCACTTCCTATTATTATACGTTGGGAAAGGCTTATGCCATGTCCGCTAATTACGGATTCAGTGAACGGCTGAAATCCACAGAGGGAAAAGTGGTAAAAGTTCACGAGACTCCGAAAGGTTTTTTTGTAACAGTGGAATTTGATGAATGACGGGAAGGATTTTCTGAGGAAGGGCATATGGATGACAGAGTAGCCATTATCGGCATTATTGTGGAAGAAGCGGCTTCCATTGAAGAACTAAATCAGATTCTCCATGCGTATGGGGAATATATCATCGGCAGAATGGGAATTCCCTATCCGAAAAAGGGAATTAATATTATCAGCATCGCAGTGGACGCGCCCCAGAATGTCATCAGTGCGTTATCGGGAAAACTGGGAAAATTACAGGGGGTCAGCAGTAAAACTGCCTATTCCAAAGTATAGCTTAGAGGTGGGATGCAGCAGCGTCTCATTCCGCCGGGAAGCAGACAGAACAGGAGGAACAGACCATGAGTTTCAATCACACGCCAGGAGCAGAACGTGTTCACATTGGATTTTTCGGAAGAAGAAATGCCGGGAAATCCAGTGTGGTAAATGCGGTGACAGGGCAGGAGCTTTCGGTAGTGTCAGAGGTGAAAGGAACCACCACCGACCCGGTGCAGAAAGCCATGGAGCTTCTGCCCCTGGGGCCGGTGGTGGTGATAGACACGCCGGGAATAGATGACGAAGGCGCGTTGGGAGAGCTGCGGGTCAGAAAGACCCGGCAGATTCTCAACAAAACAGATGCTGCGGTTCTGGTTGTGGATGGAACCGGCGAACCGGCAGAGGCAGATCGGGAACTGATAAGATTATTTCAGGAGAAACAGATTCCGTTTCTTGTTGCAGTGAACAAAGCGGATGCGGCAAAAGAGGAGATACTGGAAGAAAAATTTGGGGAATATGAAAACCGTCTCATTGTAAGCGGCAAAACAGGGTTTCAAATTCAGGAATTGAAAGAAAAAATTGCAAATCTCGCAGCGGTTCAGCCGTCTCAGCGCAGAATTGCGGGAGATTTGCTTAAACCCGGGGATACGGCGGTACTGGTGGTTCCCATCGATCAGGCGGCGCCTAAGGGCAGGCTGATCCTGCCTCAGCAGCAGACGATACGGGATATCCTGGAAGCGGACGCTGCCGCCCTTGTGGTAAAAGAAAACGGCTTGAAGGAGGCGTTAAAAAGTCTTGGGAAGAAGCCGGCTCTGGTGATTACAGACAGCCAGGTATTCGGAACAGTCAGTGCAGATACGCCGAAAGATATTCCGCTGACTTCTTTTTCTATTCTATTTGCCCGGTATAAAGGAAATCTGCAGACGGTTGTAAGAGGCGCGGCAGCCATAAAATCTCTGCAGCAGGGGGATCGGGTGCTGATTTCCGAAGGGTGCACCCATCATCGCCAGTGTGAGGATATCGGCTCCGTG
This sequence comes from Lachnospiraceae bacterium, assembly GCA_910575555.1. Lineage (GTDB taxonomy): Bacteria > Bacillota > Clostridia > Lachnospirales > Lachnospiraceae > Petralouisia. The sequence goes on from CAJTFX010000003.1 coordinate 47,004, forward strand.
AAATTGCCCCGGTGGCTGAAAGAATATACTAAAAAAGAACTTTCCATTGAACTGACCTCCGGCACGGAATTTCCGGAGGATTTATCTCCGTATCGGCTGATTATTCACTGCGGCGGCTGTATGCTGAATGAACGTGAGATGAAATACCGGCTGAAATGCGCCGAGGATCAGGGGATTCCCATGACCAATTACGGGATAGCAATTGCCTGTATGCAGGGAATTCTAAGGCGGAGTGTGGAATTGTTTCCGCAGGTTCTGGCTGAATTGCAGCAGGAGGAAGTCTGATGCCGCCAAAAGACAGAAACCATATTAAAACAATGATTCTGCACCGGTTTTTTGCTAAAATGCTGCAGGCGTCTGCAGGGTGCATGGCCTTTCTTGTGGTCTGCCTGTTTCTGGGAAAGAACATTCTGGGTTCCCGCACCTGGTACGGCACAGAAGGGATTTATCCGCTGATTCACTGGATTTCTGATAACCAGGGCCTCTTTGTGTTGCTGTCATTTTTGACAGGGGTGCTGGGAATCGGAATTTTTTACTGGGTGAGGCTTTTGAATTATTTCCAGGAAGTGCTAGAGGCCATGGAACGGCTGAACGGGGAAACGGGTTTCATTCAGCTTCGGCCGGAGCTTCGGGAAGTGGAGCAGTATATGAATGAAATTCAGATGCAGAACCGGCAGAATGAACAGAGAGCCAGGGAAGCGGAACAGCGCAAAAGCGATTTGATTGTGTATCTGGCCCATGATTTAAAGACGCCGCTGACCTCGGTAATCGGTTACCTGACTTTATTGAGGGATGAAAGGCAGATTTCACCGGAGCTGCAGGAAAAGTATCTGGCGGTTTCCCTGAAAAAAGCGGAGCGTCTGGAAGAATTGATTAATGAATTTTTTGAGATTACCAGGTTTAATCTGACCCATTTAGAACTGGAGCAGTCCGTGGTTTCTCTGGATATCATGTTAGAACAGACGGCGTATGAGTTTCAGCCTGTTTTTGCAGAAAAACATCTGACCTGTGAGCTGAAGCCGGAATCCGGGCAGCTGAAAATCACCTGCGATCCGGAAAAACTGCAGCGTGTCTTTGACAATCTTCTGCGGAATGCCGCGCTTTACAGTTATGAAAACAGTGTTATTACAATTCGGACAAGGCTTGAAGACGCCAATGTCTGCATTCAGGTGGAAAATCAGGGCGCTGTGATACCCAGGGAAAAACTGGAGCGTATTTTTGAGCAGTTTTTCCGGTTAGACAGCGCAAGACAGAGCAGAAACGGCGGGGCCGGATTGGGGCTTGCCATTGCCAGGGAAATTGTGCGGCTGCATGGGGGAAGCATTCAGGCCGAGAGCAGTCAGGAGAGAACTGTGTTTACGGTGCGGCTGCCTGTTGGTGTTTGAGCTGGATAAGAATAAAAGCTGACTTGAAATATGAAAGATAACAAAAAGGCAAGTGAAATAGTGGAAAAAGCAAAAACTAAAATAAAATTTTAGGAAGTATATCACACTTAAAAATTTTCTTGCAACCAATCCACATATATGCTATATTAAAGGCATGGAAAAGAGCAGCCGCCCACAAAGTGGTCAGCCTCTCAGATGTGCTATAAGCCTACCTGAATCCGGCCAAGAAACAAGGTAGGCTTATTTATTTTCGCTTGTTTGTCCTATCTATATAGGCAAGCAGTGCAATTAGAAAGTTACCGCCTAAAAACAACAGGCTCAAAATCTGGTATGTATCCATCTGCACCACCTCCCCTCTTTCTTAAGTGAGGGAGGCTTGTCCACCTTGCAACACGGTTGCTCTTGCCCAGAATCATACCATATCCAAGAACAGATTGCAAACTTAAGAATATCTTAAATCTTTTGGGAGAAAAAACGCAAGAACCCATAAACTCTTTTTCTTATAATAAGAGAAAAGAAAATACAGGAGAGAGAAGGAGAGTTTATGGGACAGAAAGCTTTACAGAGGACAAAAAATTATGACTGGGAATTGCAGGTGATTCCGGGAACCTACTATATAGATTTTGATCAGGAGGATGAATGCAGGCCGTTAAGAAGCAGGCAGAGAAAGCCGGCCACAAGGCGCAGGAAGAAAAAGAAAAGCCGCAGAATCGGAAGAATCCTGGCGGGAGCGGCTGCCGTGTATCTCCTTGCAGTCAGCCTGCCGGCGGCAGGAAGAGCAATATCACAGGGCAGAACAGAATCAGAGAGGTTTTTGAAACAACTGGAATCGGAGCGTACAGGGGAAGCCTATCCGGAAGAATTGCTGGAGATGCTTGAAAAAAATGAAGAAGCTTACGATTTTGTGACAGGCTATCCCAACCGCGGGGAGTATATGGGAAAAGAAATTAATCTGACGGCTGAGGATCTGGCAGGCCAGGTTCCTCTGCTGATGCAGTGGGACATGCGTTGGGGATATGACAGTTACGGGCAGGATATGATTGCTGTAGCAGGCTGCGGCCCCACCTGTATGACAATGGCGTATCTGTATCTCACCGGGGACACTTCTATGAATCCCAGGAATATGGCGGAGTATGCTTGTGAGAGCGGTTTTTGTACGCAGGCCGGAACAAGCTGGGAATTCTTTACCGCAGGAACTGCGGGACTGGGCTTATCCGGACAGGAGCTGCCGCTGGGGGAAACGCAGATTAAAAATGCTTTGGATCAGGGAAATGTGGTAATTTTAAGTATGCGGCCGGGAGATTTTACCACCACCGGGCATTTCATACTGCTGCGGGGGTATGATGAAAAAGGATTTTATGTCAATGATCCCAACAGCAGAAAAAACAGCGGGAAGCAGTGGAGTTATGATCGAATCAGCGGACAAATCAAGTGTTTATGGAGCATTGGGAAGGAATAATCAAAATTTACTAATCTGACAAAGAGGAATAACAACAAGGTTTGATTCCTGGACAGATAGATGAGCGTTTTGCATTTAGGAGGTAAAAATAACTATGAACGATATAATAAAAGCGCTGCACGACAGAAAATCTGTCCGTGTATTTACAGAGGAAGAGATTACAGCAAAAGACAGAGAAGCCATTTTAACCGCATCCCTGCAGGCTCCTTCTGCAGGATGCCAGCTGTTATACACCATTCTGGATATTACAGATCAGAACAAAAAGGAAAAACTGGCGGAGCTTTGCGATCATCAGCCGTTTATAGCCAAAGGGAAATTAGTGCTGATTTTCTGCGCAGACTGCAAAAAGTGGCTGTCCTTTTATGAGGAAGCGGGGCTTATGCCCAGAACCCCCGGGCCGGGGGATTTGCTGCTGGCAGTGGAGGACGCCGTAATTGCAGCCCAGAATGCAGTGACGGCGGCAGAAAGCCTTGGCATCGGCTCCTGCTACATCGGAGATGTGATGGAGCATGCCAAAGAAATGAAAGAGCTTCTGTCGCTGCCGGCCTATGTATATCCGGCCTGTATGCTGGTATTCGGGCATCCCACCGGGCAGCAGAAGGAGCGGAAAAAACCAGAGCGGTTTGCACTCTCTGATATTGTCTGCGAGAATGTGTATCAGGAGAAAACCAGCGCAGATATCCGGTCTATGTTTGAGGGGAAAACCGGGGCGCAGAGCTATGAGGCATGGATGGAGGCCTTTTGGAAACGGAAATATGAAAGCGAATTTTCCAACGAGATGAACCGCTCCATGGAAGTGTATCTGAAGGATTTCAGAACAGAATGACCCTGGTTTGAAAATCATTTTTAGGACTTGCCCGAAAGAATGAAAGGAGAAACATCCCATGAAAAAATTATTCACCGGATTACTGGCGCTTGCCTGGATGGGAATTATTTTCGCTTTTTCCGCCCAGAGCGCGGTGGAGTCATCCCAGACCAGCCAGTCTGTATCCTACCAGATTGCAGAATGGCAGAACCGTCTGTTCGGCCTGGAGAAAACGGAAGAAGAATTGCTGGAGCAGGCAGAAGGGATGCAGCTTGTGATCCGCAAGGGGGCCCATATGAGTGAATATGCGCTGCTGGCAATTCTGCTTGGGCTGCATTTGGGATGCTACTCCTTTTCTGATAAGAAAGTTTTGCTGTGGGCCTTTGCAGCGGCAGTTTGCTATGCGGCCACCGACGAGTTTCATCAGTTATTTGTGCCGGGGCGGGCAGGCAGGATTACGGACGTCTGCATCGACGGTGCGGGATGCCTGGCAGGAGTGATATTTTATTACGCAGTATGGGGAAGAAAGAGAGGAAGGGAAAATTTTTAAACTGCAGGGAACAATCTATAGTTCTGCATCTATCCAAATATAAAACCTTCGCTGCAGCGCTATAGAATAGCTTTTTACATTTTTCTTACAATTTTATGAATACTTTTTCTGAAAATTCCTGTATAATAAAAATAAGGCATTGTTTGCCGCTCTGACAGAGACTCAGGAAGAAAAGGACAGAATCTAACATGATAAAAATTTTAATCGTAGAAGACGATCCCAATATTGCCAAACTGATAGAAGCCACCGTAGCCATTGGCGGTTATGAAGGAATTGTATGCGGCGACGGCGCCGAAGCTTTTGAGAAGATGGAGCATGGGAATTATGACCTGATCCTGTTGGATGTTATGCTGCCGGGGATGGACGGATTTGAGATTGTGAAGAAACGCACCAACAAAGAAGCGCCGGTGATTTTTATTACAGCCAAACAGGAATTGACAGACAAAGTGAAGGGTCTCAGGCTTGGGGCGGAGGATTATATCGTGAAGCCCTTTGAGGCCATGGAGCTTCTTGCCCGGATAGAGGTGATCCTGCGGCGGGTGAAACGGACAGAAAACACGTATTCTTATGGAAACATTACTGTCAATGTGGAGGAGCACACCTGTAAATGCGACGGAGAGGATGTGTATCTGACCCCGAAGGAATTTGAAGTACTGGTGTTTTTCATTCAGCACAAGGATGTGGCCATTTCCAGAGACCGGCTGTTAGCGGCAGTCTGGGGCTTTGAATATGAGGGAGAGACCAGAACCATTGATATTCACATTCAGCAGCTTCGCAAGAAGCTGAACTTAAAAGATCGGCTGGTGACGATTCCCAAACTGGGCTATCGCCTGGAAAGCGCGAAGGAGTAGCAGTATGAAATTGTGGCAGAAGGTTTTCCTGTATACATTGATACTGGTGATGCTGGCAGTGAGCATGACCAGTATTTTGTTATTAAAAAGCAGTTTTTCATTTGCGTTGGATCAGAAAAAGCAGAGTGTATACAGCGAGCATGAATTTTTAATTACCAGTTTTAAAAGCATGATGATTACAGAGCGTCTGAGAGAAAATGCCATTGTGCTGGAGGAAAAGAAGCTGAAAAATTTTATGGAAGGCACTTTCGGAAAAAAAGCAGATGGCAATGGCATTCTGTTCTGCAATGCGAAAAATGAGTATTTTTACAGCAACCGGGAAATAAAAGTGCCGAAGGGGCTGTTAGAAGCTGTGATGGACAGCGGAAAAAGCTATATGCAGGTGGAGGAGCATCAGCTGTACACAGCCTCGGCCGAGAGCATTGAGGGAAAAACCTATTATGTGGTGACAGAAAACGATATTACGGATGTGATGAAGATTCATGAAAATATGTTATGGCAGATTCAGGCTATCAGCATGGCATGCGCCGTTGTCATTGCCCTGATTTTACTGGTGGTGGTAAAAACGCTGCTGCATCCTCTGAAGAAAATCAACGAAGGAACCAGATCCATAGCCCAGGGCAGTTATCAGGAACGTGTGCCGGAGCGGGGGCACGATGAACTTTCCGAGCTTGCCCGCAACATGAACTGTATGGCAGAGGCAGTGGAAACCAATGTGCGGGCGTTGGAGCATGTGGCTGAGGATCGGAAACAGTTTATCGACAATCTTTCCCATGAGATGAAAACGCCTCTAACCTCCATTCTGGGTTTTTCAGATCTTCTGCAGATTAAAAAAGACATTACCGAGGAAAACCGGATCGAATACGCCGGCATTATCAAGGCGGAGGCCACCCGGATGCGGACGCTTTCCGGTAAATTGATGGAATTGATTACGGTAGGCGAGGCCAATCTGGAATGGAGCAGGGAAGAAATGCAGGAGCTTTTTGGAGAAATCGGAGCTTCTTTAAAAGTAATCACAAATAACCGGAAAATGCACTTCAGCTGTGAAGCGGAGCAGGGCAGCCTGTGGGTGGACCGTGAGCTGTTCAAATCCCTTTTATACAATCTGGTGGACAATGCGGTGAAAGCATCCGGTGAGGACGGCAGAATCCAGGTCATCGGATATTTTGAAGAGGGCCAGTTCTGCATTCGGGTCTCAGATGAAGGCGTGGGCATTCCGAAAGAAGAGCTTGAGAAGATTACCCAGGCGTTTTATATGGTGGATAAAGTCAGGAGCAGGGCCAACGGCGGCGCAGGCCTGGGGCTTGCCCTGTGCAAAGAGATTGTGTCCCTTCACCGGGGAACCATGAAGTTTGAAAGCATCCAGGGCCAGGGAACCAGAGTGCTGATTCGCATGAGGGGAGGGGCAGAATATGCATAGAGTTAAATCTCTGTTTTTGACGCTGTTATGTGCGGGAATGATTCTGGCAGCCGGATATCTGGTGATTGTCCAGAGCGGACAGAAGGTACTGGAACGGGAGCGGATTTTGGAAGAATCTGTGTATGAGGACACCAGCTCCAACATTTTCTATGGAAAAATTGAAGAGGATATTGAATTATTTCCCTGGAGTTATTATCCTCAGGATAAAACAGCAGAAAACACCGAAGGTTTCCCAAGATTTCAGGCAATTGATTTGGACCAGTGGACGGAGGAAGCCGAAGCGGAATTAAAGGAGGCTCAGAACTGGTATTTGTATCAGATGATTGGATGTGAGAGCGGGATGTCTGCGGAGGAAGTATGGAGCCTGTACCATAACAGCCAGGAAAGCATTATGGACAGTATGGTGAGAGTGGACAATTCTCCTTACGGCCCTGCCACCATTTATTTTTATCAGGATATTGTGCAGCTGGGGGAACAGCAGTATCAGATACGAATTGCCTGCAGCGACTGGAATTTGATCAGTTTTAACTGTTTTAAGTACCGCAGCGGGCAGGAAAGGGACAGGGAAGCCTGGGCAGAGGGGAAAGAAAAGCTGGTGAGTATCCTGGAGAAATCAGAGGAGCAGCTTGCGGAATATTACAGATATATGATATTGCTGCGCAATCAGGAATTAATGACTACTTTTGATGAAAAGAAAGGGTATATCAGCACCTGCCTGCAGAGCTTATACTGGCTGGAAAAAATTATGGCGGGACAGGATTACGGCTATGAATCTATTTCAAATGAAATAAGGGATATAATGGAGGACGACTGGGTGCTGGCAGACAGTGAAAAGGAGACAACTGTGTTGAATAACAAGGCGGAAAGCAGCGGCGAGGCGGAAGCTATGGTGAATGCGGCCTCCAGTTATTCTTACCAGATTGTGGAGCTGAAAAACATGATTCTTCTGCTGATGCAGGGGGAGGAAACCCTTGGAATATTTTACGATCCGATGGAACAGCGTTTCTGCGGCTACAATTTTTTTTATGAATATTAAATTTTTCGAAAGCATTGGAAAAACAGTTGTGCTATCGGAGGCTCTGGCTTATAATAAAGTCATGTTTCGGATGATAAAATCCGGAAAGAAAGAGGAGAATTCAGCATGAACAACACAGATAAGTTCGACGATACAGATTTTCGTGAAGTAATATCAGATGCAGAAGAACCGGAGAAATCTGAGGAGCCGGAAAGCGGCGGCAAAGGAGAGCTTCAGGAGTCCGGTGAGAAAGAGAATGAATATGAAGATACCTGCTACATCTGCCACCGGCCGGAGAGCAAAGCAGGCAAGATGATTAAGATACCCAATGAAATCTGCATTTGCGCGGATTGTATGCAGAAAACCTTTGACAGCATGAGCCAGGTAAGTTTTCCCATAGGGGACATGAGCAATTTTGGGAATATGCCCAATATCAGCATGATTAATTTATCTGAGCTGCAGAATTTAGGCATGATGCCCAAGAGCCAGAAGCTGAAAAAGAAGCGGGCCAAAGAAGAAAAGAAAGCGAAACCGGCCCTGGATATCAAGGCGATTCCCGCTCCTCATAAGATTAAAGCCAGCTTAGATGAGTATGTGGTGGGCCAGGAGCACGCCAAGAAGGTAATGTCCGTGGCTGTGTACAATCATTACAAGCGGGTGGGATGCAGCAATAAGGACGGCGTGGAGATTGAGAAGTCCAATATGCTGATGCTTGGGCCTACCGGAAGCGGGAAAACTTATATGGTAAGAACGCTTGCCAGGCTTCTGGATGTGCCCCTTGCCATTGCAGACGCCACTTCCCTGACAGAAGCCGGGTATATCGGAGACGATATTGAGAGCGTGGTTTCCAAGCTGCTGGCGGCTGCAGAGAATGATGTGGAGCGGGCAGAGCACGGCATTATCTTTATTGACGAGATTGACAAAATTGCCAAGAAGAGAAATACCCACCAGAGGGATGTGAGCGGGGAGAGCGTTCAGCAGGGAATGCTGAAATTATTAGAAGGAGCCGATATTGAAGTTCCGGTAGGGGCCAACAGCAAGAACGCCATGGTGCCCCTTGCCACAGTGAATACCAGAAATATTCTGTTTATCTGCGGCGGCGCATTTCCGGATCTGGATGATATTATCAAAGAACGGCTGAATAAGAAGTCTGCCATGGGATTCCACGCAGATTTGAAAGATAAATACGATAAGGAGGACAACATTCTTCACAGGGCGGAAGTGGAGGATATCCGCAAGTACGGCATGATACCGGAGTTTTTGGGCCGGCTGCCGGTGATTTTTGCATTGGACGCTTTATCGGAGGATATGCTGGTGCAGATTCTGACGGAGCCGAAAAACGCCATTATCAAACAGTATCAGAAGCTGCTTGCCATGGATGAAGTGAAATTGGAATTTGATGAAGGGGCGCTGCATGCCATTGCCGGAAAGGCCCGGAAGAAGGACGTGGGAGCCAGGGCGCTGCGGGCCATTCTGGAGGAATTTATGCTTGATATTATGTATGAGATTCCTAAGGATGACAACATCGGCATGGTGACCATTACCGGAGACTACATTGAGAATAAGGGAGGCCCCATCATTACCATGCGGGGCTGAATAAATTGGCAGTGCATTACATAGTATGATAAAAAAAGAAAAGAGCAGACTATGGATTGTGAAGAAGCCGTATATTCAAATGACTATTATGATTTTATTATGGAATATACCATGCCTAATTTCGGGGCTCCCATAAGCGAATGTATGCAGAAAATTGACGCTTCCTACGATATCGCCTATTTGCCCAGGGAAGGAAGTCTTTCTTTGAATATTCAGAATTATAACTATACGTCCATTCCGAAATGTTATACGCTGATGGATGAAAGCGCACTGGAAGCAAGCGGGATATTGAGGATACAGAATCAGCCTACCCTGTCCCTGAAGGGACAGGGTGTTTTGATTGGTTTTCTGGATACCGGAATTGATTATGTGAATCCGGTATTCCGAAACAGTGACGGAAGCACCCGAATCACGGCGATCTGGGATCAGACAGAACGCAGCGGAATACCGCCGGAGGGTTTTCTCTACGGAACAGAATATCTGGACGCCGAAATCAATAAGGCCCTTCAGGCCAAAAATCCCAGGGACGTGGTGCCTGTGACCGATCCGGAGGGACATGGCACGTTTTTAGCAAGCGTGGCGGCCGGGAGTCAGGTTCGGGAAGAGGAATTTATCGGCGCAGCCCCTTATGCCAGAATTGCAATGGTAAAGCTAAAGCCGGCAAAGCAGTATTTGAGGGAATTCTTTTTCATTCCGGAGGATGCGGCGGCATATCAGGAAAACGACATTATGGCAGGACTGGCATATTTGGATCAGCTTGCCCAGAGAGTCCGGATGCCCCTGGTGATTTGCTTCGGCCTGGGTTCTAATATGGGAAGCCATACGGGCGTCAGCCATCTGAGCACGATGCTGAATAATATAACGCTGCGCAGCGGCCGGGTGGCAGTTACCGCTGTGGGCAATGAAGGGAATGAAAGGCACCATTATTTCGGCCGGATGGAAGAAGGGCAGGAATACCAGAATGTGGAAATCAGCGTGGGAGAGGGAGTAGAGGGTTTTTCGGCAGAGCTTTGGGCCAGGGCGCCCCAGCGGTTTGTGGTGGAGATTATTTCTCCCACCGGAGAACGGATGCCCAGTGATTATATCCTTTCCGGCGGCAGAGAGTTCCGTTTTTTATTTGAGGATACCAGGCTGACGGTGGATTACCGGATTACCGGCATTTTAAATGGGGCCCAGGTGATTTACATGCGTTTTGAAAATCCTTCCCAGGGGTTATGGAACATTCGGGTATTTCCGGAGGTGGAGCTGGCAAGTATTTTCAACATATGGCTGCCGATGGAGGAGCTTTCCACCGGGGAGGTATTTTTTGTCCGCTCCAATCCGGACACAACCATTACGGTTCCTTCCACTGCCATTGTGCCAATCGGTGTGGGAGCGTACGATGTGCGGGACAACAGCATTTATCTGCGCTCCGGCAGAGGGTTTACCACCAACGGCTGGATTAAACCGGATTTGGTGGCTCCGGGAGTGGGCGTATTCGGCGCAGGGCCAAATAACCAGTTTACCACCCGGGACGGCACCAGCGTCGCGGCGGCAATTACGGCGGGAGCAGTTGCTTTGATGCTGGAATGGGGCATTGTCCGGGGCAATTATACGGCAATTACCAGTATAGAGATTAAAAACGTACTGATCCGCGGGGCGGCCAGAGACAGCAAACGGACGTATCCGGATCAGGCATTTGGATGGGGGAGACTGGATCTTTACCAGGCGTTTGAAGATTTCAGGATTCGTTGAAAGGAGAAACAGAATGAAATATGCAGCGGTTGCAGCGGCAGTGTTTGCCGGAGATTTTTTTCTGAAAGAACAGGTGGAAAAGCGGAAAGATTTGAAAGAAACAGAGATTTTAAAAGGCCGGATTATTCTGAAGAAGTATCATAACAGGGGAGCGGCACTGAATTTTATGGAGAGACGGCCGGGACTGGTGAAAAAAATATCCGCGGTCTTTCTGCTGCTTCTGGGCGTCCTGTGGTATCTGCTTTTTCGCAAAAAGGAAAATCCTGCGGTTCTTTTGGGCCTGAGCCTTGCCATCGGAGGAGGCGCCAATAATTTTTGTGACAGGCTTACACGGGGATATGTGGTGGATTATTTCAGCTTCCGTACGCCCTGGAACTGGCTGAATCAGATTATTTTTAATGTTTCTGATCTGTGTATTTTTACGGGCACGCTGATTGCCATGGCGGCACAACCGCTGCACTGATTGCAGGGAACATGAGCTGAAGCCAGCCAGGCCGCAGGCGAAAGAGCACAACCGCTGCGCTGATCACAGAGGAGCCAGCCAGGCCGCAGGCAAAAGAAAAGCAAAACATGCAAAAAGAATTGCTGCAACAGCCTTATGGCACATACAGCAATTCTTTTTATTAACCGTAATTCCTCTATATCTTATATCAAAATAAAAATAGAAAATTCTATATTATTGACAAAGGTACATTGTGAATGACCGGATTAAAATTAGTGGATTACAGTTACGTTCACAGCCTGAGGTCCTTTAGAACCTTCTGTCACATCAAATTCAACAGATGCGCCTTCTTCCAGGGACTTGAACCCTTCCATGTTTAACCCGGAATAATGAACAAATACATCGTTGCCGGATTCATCAGAAATGAAACCATATCCTTTTTGGTTGTTAAACCATTTTACTGTACCTTGCATGCCAAGTACCTCCAAAAAAATAATCTGCGCTGCATTTATTTACAACGTAGGACTATAGTAACATATAATATGAAAAATGTAAAGAATTATTCATAGAAAATTAAAAAAAGTGAATTTTTTGTTAATTCAGCGGTTCAAAAGCAATCTGATGTTTCCGGAAAAATTTTTTGACCATATCATCCCAGGCGTGCTCCAGTGATTTGTCCATGGAAAAAATATGGCAGGAAATCCCTGTGGTGCAGGTAAGCTTCTGGTTCTGGTATTTCAGGTTCAGATACATGCCGGAAACTTCCTCCGGCGCAAAACTGCTGCTGACGGAGGCGACGGTGCGTTTCTGATTTTCACTGGATAATTGAAACACAAATTTGAAAGCAAAGGGCGCGCGCTTTCCCTTGATGATATCAAAGCAGATGGGGCGCACCAGGGAGAAGGGCGTATATTCTTCCTGGGAAATCAGAGGGTAAGGCTCATCTTCCGGGCTGAAAAAATCCGCATTGGAGCGGCCCTCCAGAAAATAAGTCATAAAAGTTGTAATGCTTCCTTCGCGAAGCAGAAAACTGTCAAAGGTGTCTGTGCGCAGAAATAGATTCATAAATTCTTTTACATCCGGAATGGAAAAAGCAGTCATAATAAACCTCCTGACTCATGCTTTGTGTGTTTGAAATTGACAATTGAAAAAGGATTGCTCCGGCGGCTGCATATTACAGTTTGTTCTTGTTCAGATAGCGGTACACGGTGGGAACCGACACAAGAAGCTGCGCGGCAATTTCTGACACGGAGCCTTTAACCTTCAGTATCCCTTCATCATCCATCCGGTGGACGATACGGACTTTTTCCTGCATGGACATCCGGGCAGGAGAAATCCCGCTTTCTGCAATGATTTCCTGAATCCGCTCCCGCATCAGACTGGCCATGGGCTTGTCCAGGCTTTCAGAATATTCCGTCTCTTCACATCCGGACAGATGGAATAATTCCAGAAGATTTGCCACGGCATGGTTCAGATTTTGTACGGCGGTCATGGCTTTGTTGATGCATAAAAGGCCGATGAGCCGCCCTTCATTTTTGATAAAGTAAGTGGAAGAGAGGAATTCTCCCTGTTTGTTCCGGCCGGTATAATTGGCCAGATAATCTGCGTTTTGGTAAGAGCCTTTGGCAATGATGTCTTTGGCAAGGTCAGTAAGGGGATTGCCGATTTCCCGGTCAGATACATTGTTGTAAATGGCGGCCAGTGAATGCTCCGGCTCTTTTGTGTCATGGATGACGATTTCACAGCCCGGGCCGCAGACTTCTGCCAGAAAAGGGGCAATATTGATATACAGCTGCAATACTTCTTGATCTGTCATTTACATCACCTGCCTTGGTTTTATGTAGGAAACGGAAAAATTTTGCTTCTGAGCCGCCGTATGTTCCAGAAAGCCGCTGAGCCTTACAGGAACAGTTCATTTTCTTTCCGGCCGCTGCAGGCTTTTTTCAGCTTCAGACTGGCAGCGGCATGAAGGGCCTTATTGAGGCTGCGGGCATGCTGAGGACAGATGGCCATACAGCGCATACAGGAAATGCAGAGCTTGGGATCTGTCTGGGAAGGGGTTGCCGTATCAATGGCGCCTGTGGGGCATTTGTCCGCACAGAGACCGCAACGATTGCAGGATTTTCCGGCTGCAGGCTTTAAGGGGACGCCGCCGTATTCCCGATAAGGGCGGTTTCCGGGCAGATTCAGATGGGAAGAGAGAGAACCGGCTTCCATTTTGGCACGGATGTTCTCTGCAAAGCGAGTCAGTGTCTCTGCATCCTGGGCGTTTGGACGTCCGGCGGCATACTGGCGCATAATGGAGTGCTCCGCCACAGCAGCCACAGCGGCAATACAGGAAAAACCGGAATCTGCCAAAACGTCCTGGAGTTCGGCGAAGGTGTCGTCGTAAGCCCGGTTTCCGTATACGGCAATCAGAATGGCCGAAGCGCCGTTTCCGTTCATCTGCCGCAGCCGCGTTACGGCAATGTCCGGAACCCGGCCGCCGTAGGAGGGAACGGATACGATGCAGGTATCTGTCTCTGCAAAAGAGCAGGAGGAAAAGTCCCTGCTGCGTTCCGTTAAGTCAATCAGGATGCTTTCGGAAGAAAAAGATGCTGTGAAAATATCGGATACCTTTTTCGTGCCTCCGGTGGGGCTGAATACAATGTGATAAACAGACATAATATCTCCTTTCGGAATGGTTGTTGTTTGATATGAAATATTGTAACAGAGATACATGGACATTGCAATTTTTTTGATAAAAATATTTACAACTTGATAAAAATATTATAATATAGCCATAGAAACATAATTAATCTGATAAACATGTATGGAAAAGGAGAAACTATTATGGGAAAAACTGTAATTTCCACCCAAAATGCGCCGGCGGCAATTGGACCGTATTCACAGGGAATAGAGGCAAACGGAATGGTGTTTGTATCCGGGCAGCTTCCGATTGATCCGGCAACTGGAGATTTTGCCGGAACAGACATTTCCGCCCAGGCAGAACAGTCTTTAAAAAATGTACAGTCAGTGCTTGCAGAAGCAGGGCTTACTCTGGCAAATGTGGTGAAGTCCACGGTATTTTTAAAAGATATCAAAGATTTTGCGGCCATGAATGAGGTGTATGCCCGCTTTTTTACAGAGGGCTGCCCGGCAAGATCTGCAGTCCAGGCGGCAGCTCTTCCCAAAGATGCGCTGGTGGAAATTGAGGTAATCGCTGTCAGATAAGGAGATGTGTAGTTTATGAAATACGATTTTACATCCATTATGGATCGCCGGGGCAAAGACGCGATAGCAGTGGACGGCTTAGGGGGAATGCCGGGTTTTACGCCCAGCGCGCCGAAGGAAGGCTTTGACGCAATTCCCATGTGGGTGGCGGATATGAATTTTCCCACGGTTCCAACCATTCCCGAGGCAATTATTGAGCGGGCAAAGCATCCGGCTTACGGATATTTTCTGCCCACTGACGAATATTATCATGCAATTATCAAATGGCAGGAAACCCAAAATGGAGTAACCGGCCTGACCAAAGAGTGCATCGGGTATGAGAACGGAGTGTTGGGCGGCGTGATGTCTGCTTTGACGGCCTTTGCCGCTCCGGGAGACGCTGTGCTTCTTCACAGCCCCACTTACATTGGATTTACTTCCAGTCTCAACAATAACGGGTTTAAAATTGTTCACAGTCCGTTGGTGAAGGACGAAAAGGGCGTCTGGCGGATGGACTTTGAAGATATGGAAAAGAAGATTCAGGAAGAAAATATCCATGTGGCAATTTTCTGCAGTCCCCACAATCCCTGCGGCCGTGTCTGGGAGCGGTGGGAGTTGGAAAAAGCAATGGAGATCTATAAAAACAATGAATGTCTTGTGATTTCCGATGAAATCTGGTCTGACATTATTCTGGAAGGGCATAAGCACATCCCCACGCAGATGGTCAGCGAGGATGCCAGAAACCGCACCGTGGCGGTGTATGCTCCAAGCAAGACCTTTAACCTGGCCGGCCTGGTGGGAAGCTATCATATTATATATAACAAGTACCTCAGGGACCGCACCGTGGCAAAAGGCAGCAAGCCCCATTACAATGATATGAACGTGCTTTCCATGCATGCGCTTCTGGGGGCTTACCGTCCGGAAGGGTACGAATGGGTGGACGAGCTTCGCCAGGTCATTACCGGAAACGTCAACTATGCCTGCGATTACATCCAGGAGCATTTCAAAGGGGTGGAAGTGTTCCGTCCGGAAGGAACCTATATGCTTTTTATGGACTGCAGCAAATGGTGCGAAGCCCATAATAAGACCATTGATGAACTGGAGCAGGCGGCCTGGGATGTGGGCGTGGCCTGGCAGGACGGCAGAATGTTCCATGGGCCATGTTCGGTGCGCATGAATCTGGCCCTTCCGCTGAGCCGGGTCAAAGAAGCCTTTGAACGGCTGGACAAGTATGTGTTTAACGGCGGGTTGGCAATAGAATAATTTTAAGGGCTGTCCCGGGAAGGCTGCCGGTAAACGGCAGATGATACAGGACTGCCGCAGGAAGGATGAAATGGTTATGATTCTCCTTTATGCGGCAGTTTTTTGTTGGGAGCGGTTCAGAGCGAACAATCTATATTTCGATACACAGGGACTGCCGGATTGCCCTTTGGCGAAACAAACAGTTTATGGGTGTATTGTGTGAAGGTGAAATCCACTGTTTACGGAGACTTAGGAAGGAAGGCTTTCCTGACTTCCTTAGTCGAAGTTAGCAGTTAGTTCGCCGGAACGCTGCCCAGTTTGTGTGTCAAAGGGCAATCTGGCAGTTCCGTCTGTATCCCAATATAAAATGTTCGCTGCAGTATTAGAGCGGTTAAAAAATTAACGTTGCAGCCCAAAACTGAAGGGTTGTAAATTTTCTCATTTCCATTCTGGATACAGTGGAAAAAAATATTCAGATATAGTATAATATCGAAAGAATGTGCAGAATGCACGGCAGTTTCGGAGGTAAAGGAATGGAAGAGAAGTTATTTCATTTAGTGGAAAAAGGAACCAGCGCCGTGATGGTGGTGCAGGAGGCGGCGCGCCAGTTAGCGGAAGCAGGATTTGAAGAACTGGATTTTGGCACAGGCTGGGGACTGACGGAAAATGGAAGATATTATGTGAAACATCATGATACCACATTGTTTGCATTTACCATAGGCACGCGGGCGGAATTCCGCAATGGCATCCGAATCGGAGCGGCCCATACAGATTTTCCCTGTCTGCGGATAAAACCGAATCCCGATATTTCTGCCGGGGGATATGGACAGGTGAATGTGGAAGTGTACGGCGGGGCGATTTTAAATACATGGTTAGACAGACCCTTGAGCATCTCTGGCCGGATCGCGGTGCAGAGCGGGGACGTGATGCATCCAAAGATGCATTATTTTTCGCCGGAACGGCCGCTGCTTGTGATTCCGAATCTTGCCATTCACATGAACCGGGAAGTCAATAAAGGAGTGGAGCTGAATAAACAGACAGATATGCTTCCGATTCTGGGACTTTTGGATGAAACGGTGAAAGAACAGAAGCTGCTGATGGAGTTTCTTGCAAAGGAGCTTCAGGTGGAGCCGGAGCAGATTCTGGATTTTGAATTGTGGGTGTACTGCGCTGAGAAGCCCCAATATGCAGGGGTGCAGGAGGAATTGATTCTTTCCCCCAGACTGGATAATCTGACCTCTGTCCAGGCGCTTTTGACAGGGCTGATCCGCAGCAGGAGGGAAACCGGATTAAATGTGGCTGCATTTTTTGATCATGAGGAAGTGGGCAGCCAGACCAAACAGGGGGCCGGTTCTCTGCTGCTTCTCACCCTTCTGGAAAAAATTAATGACAGTGTGCGTAAAACAGAAGAACAGACCCGGCAAAGCCTTTACAATGCTTTTTTCCTGTCGGTGGACGTGGCTCATGGGCTCCACCCCAATCAAATGGGAAAAATGGATCTGACCAACAAACCGGCCCTTGGCCGGGGGCTTTGCATCAAGGAGGCCGGTTCCCAGTCCTATGCCACAGACTGCGAAGCAGTTGCAGCGGTGGAGCAGATCTGCAGAAAATATAAGATTCCGTATCAGAAATTTGTGAACCGGTCAGATCTTGCGGGAGGCGGAACCCTTGGCTCCATTGCTTCCAGTATTCTTCCGGTTCGGACCGTGGATGTGGGAGTGCCGGTTCTGGCGATGCATTCCGCAGTGGAAACCATGGGAAGGGCAGATATGGACGGATTGACGAAGCTGATGACGGCTTATTTTTCAGATTTGGACTAAGAGATTAAGAATATGGAAGGAAACTGGAAATGAAATGGATCAGAAGCAGGGCGGCAGTACTGTGTCTGATGGCGCTGCTTGGCGCATCCGCAAGTGCATGCTCCCCTTATGATTTGCGGGATTTGCTGCAGGAAGAGCCGGAGAACATAGAGTCTGAGAGTGTGAAAGACAGTCAGAATCAGCAGAAAGCAGAAGCTCCCGCAGCGGATACCTGGCAGTTGGAAAAGCCCCAGCGGGAACAGATTTCGGTGGGCAAATATGCCTATGAACATCTGGATCAGCAGGGACAGGTGATATATGATGAGATGCTGACTGCAATTTTAAATCATGAAGAGAAAATCAGGCTGTCCACAACGGATTTGGATTTGATGCGTAAAGCTTATACGGCAGTCTGCGGGGATTACGGCGGCCTGTTCTGGGTGGAAGGATATGTATTTACCAGGTACACCAAAGGGGAGGAACTGGTAAGTCTGGAGTTTGCCCCTAAATATACCATGTCAGAAGAGGAGCGGAAGATTACCCAGGCTCAGATCGATGAGATTGTGGACTTGTGGATGAATGGAATTTCCATCAATGATACGGATTATGAGAAAGCAAAGTATGTCTATGAGCTTTTAGCGCTGAATACGGAGTATGTTCCGGACGCCACAGACAGCCAGAATATTATCAGTGTGTTTATCAAGCAGCAGACGGTGTGTCAGGGCTATGCCTGTGCGGTTCAGTATCTTCTTGGACAGCTTGGGATTCAGAGCGTGATTGTCAGCGGCACTGCCCTGGGAGACGCCCATGCCTGGAACCTGATTTGCCTGGACGGAGAATATTATTATATGGACGCCACCTGGGGAAATAACGGTTACCGGAATAAAGAGGGACTGGAAACTTCTTTTATTGATTATAATTATATGGCCATGACAACTGCAGAAATGATGATGGGGCATGTGCCGGATGCAGAAATTGAACTGCCGGAATGTACGGCGGTGATGAATAATTATTATATCAAAGAGGGAACCTATATTGAGGAATGGAATCCGGAATGGATGGGCGCGCTGCTGACAGAGGCCTGGATGCAGGGACAGGTGGTGACGCTGCGGTTTTCCGATGAAATTCTGAAAAAGCAGGCGTTTCGGTATTTTATTGAAGAAGGATACATTGCAGATTATTGCGATGGGATCACAGAAGTCAATTATATTGAGGATAATATGTGGAAAGAGATCAGTTTTTGTTTTAACTGACGGATTGCAGCAGGGCCGCTTTTGCATGGATGATGCAGAAGCGGCTGTTTTTCGCTTACGGTATTTGGCGTGTTGTTTGCTTACAGTGCTTGGCCGTGTTTTTCGCTTACGGTGCTTGGCCGCATTTTCGCCTACGGTGTCTGGCCGCGTTTTTCAGCAAAATTCTGTAAATGGGGCTTTTCAAAGGAAAATATTTATGTTAGTATTAAGTGGTATTAAAAACTATGTACAATTATTTTGAATATCGAATAAAATGAGAAGCAATACTATATCAGGAGGAAGAACATGAGCTATAAAATCGTAATAGACAGCTGCGGGGAACTGACCGAAGAGTTGAAACAGGACGGGCATTTTGAAAGCGTGCCGTTGGAAATTTTTGTGGATGATTACCACATTGTGGATGATGAGACCTTTGATCAGGCAGAATTTTTAAAACGTGTGGCGGCAAGCCCCAACTGTCCCAAATCCACATGCCCTTCGCCGGAGCGGTATGTGGAAGCCTTTGACTGCGGAGCAGATCACGTCTATGGTGTGACCCTTTCTTCACAGCTCAGCGGTTCCTACAACAGCGCAGAATTGGGGAAGAAGCTTTATATAGAGGAAAAGGGCGATAAGAAAATTCATATTTTCGATTCCAAATCCGCTTCTGTGGGAGAGACTCTGGTTGGAATGAAGATTCAGGAATGTGAGGAAGCGGGACTGTCCTTTGAAGAGGTAATTGAGAAGGTGGAATCATTTATTGCGGAGAAAAACACTTCCTTTGTTCTGGAAACCTTAGAAACCCTCAGGAAAAACGGAAGGTTAAGCAATCTTAAGGCTTTTGTGGCCAATACGCTGAACATCAAGCCTGTGATGGCGGGAAGCCCGGAAGGAACCATTTACCAGTTGGGACAGGCAAGAGGAATTACGAAAGCAGTGGATAAGATGATCAAAGACCTGATTTCCAAAACGGTTAATCCCAAAGAAAAAATACTTGCGATTTCCCATTGCAACTGCCCGGAAAGAGCCAGGGCTGCAGTGGATAAAATAAAGCAGATGGCAGAATTCAAGCGGATTATTGTGGTGGACACAGCCGGCATCAGCAGTATGTATGCCAGTGACGGCGGAATTATTATGGTTGTGTAACGGTATAAAAAGAACCGCTTTGAATATTGTTTTATGTTTGGATACGGAGGCCGCTGCCGGATTGCCCATTCACACACAAATCGGGCAATCCGGCAGTTCATATTACTCCGGCGGTTAAATATGTATGGAAGTATCAGTTGTATTCTTCCGGAGTTCTCATTCCCCGGTGTAAGCGGCTTTATCAAGAGCCGACTGGATCGCATTTAACAGAACCATGGAGGTATATTGGTTGTCGTCCCCGTAAGAAATGTTTTCCATGGACTGTTTTTCATAAATCTGCTCAGTCAGGTTATCCAGAGCAGGCTGCATCAGCGGATACATGGCAGCGGTGGCTTCATCCAGATTTACCAGGGTAATAGAGTTGATATGATTCTCATCTACTACGACTTCCACGTCTATGGCATTGTCATTTAGTTGTATGGAGGAAGTATATACCCCCGCCGTATATTTCATGGTTTCTTCCGCAGCTTTGTCTTTGTCATCCGGCAGGAACATAAAGATCAGCAGTAAAATCAACAGAATTCCAAGTACTGCGAAAATCGCTGTGTAGACTACTTCTTTTAAATGCAGAACAACAATTTTTGTTTTTGAACTCACAGGATTCCTCCTTAATTTCTCTTTGAACTACTATATGAGAAATTGAGATAAAATATTCGTGAGGAAATTTAGAATAAATTTCTTTACAAGCCGGATAAAGTGTGCTAAAATATAAAACGTTATAGTGGGAGGAAAGAAACGGTGGCGCGGATTCCTATCTCATGATAAATATGCATTCCAGAAAATTTCCTGCCGGAAATCAGCAGAAGGAATGCGAAGATTTATTATTATCGAAATTTTTCAAAAGAGTATTGACAAAATTTAAATAAAATGTTACCAGATTTATAAAAATATTGACAAAGAACAGGAAGAAAACGATAATGTTGTTAGAGAAGAGAAGAGAAGAGAAGAGAAGAGAAGAGAAGGCTAGCATAGCGGTTGGTTTAATTTAAATAAAATCCCAGACAAATAAGGCAGAGTCAAATTGACTGCCTTATTTGTCTGGGATTTTTTTGCGTTGATTTTATTCTATGGAATATATATTTTTATTCCATGGAATACATATCGCATTTATTCAGCAAAAATGAAAGGGAGAGATGAAAGTGAAGAGAAATGTTTGGATATTAAATCATTATGCAGCAGATATGATGCTCCAAAAAGCCGGCAGGCATTATTGGATGGCAAAAGAGTTATTAAATCGAGGATACCGTCCGGTTATTTTTTGCGCAAATGCGATACATAATTCAGATCAGGTGATAGAAATAGATGGAGACTATACGGTGAAAAAACAGGAAGGAATTATTTTTGTCATCGTAAAGACCCATCCTTATGTGGGGAACGGAATCAGCCGTATCCGTAATATGGCGGAATTCTATTGGAACGTGAAAAAGGTTATGAAGAAGTGTTGGCGGGCCGGGAAAAGACCGGATGTTATACTGGCCTCCCATGTACATCCATTGACCTGTAAGGCGGGAATTGAGATGGGAGGAAAATGGAAGGTACCCTGTATTGTGGAAATTCGTGATTTATGGCCGGCAGAACTGATATCATTGGGCGCTGTAAAAGAAAAGAGTCTGATAACGGCTATGCTGTATTCTCTGGAAAAATATCTGTACCGCAAAGCTGCGGCTGTGGTATTTACCATGGAAGGAGGGGCCAGGTATATTCATGATAAAAAGTGGGATACGGCTCAGGGCGGGCCGATAAATTTAAGAAAAATTCATTATATCAATAACGGAGTGGATCTTAAGGGATTTGAAGAAAATGCGATTCGGTATCCAACGCAGGATGAGGATTTGAGGGATGAAAGGTTTTTTAATTTGGTCTATACCGGTTCTATCCGAAAGGCAAATCAAATTGACGCGCTGCTGGACACCGCAAAAGAATTACAGGATGAACCGGCAATCCGTTTTCTGATTTGGGGAGCAGGCGATTATCTGCCGCAGATTCAAAGGCGAATTCAGGAAGAGAAAATTGCGAATGTAAAATATAAAGGGCTGGTGAAGAGAAAAGAAA
Source organism: Lachnospiraceae bacterium (assembly GCA_910575555.1). GTDB lineage: Bacteria > Bacillota > Clostridia > Lachnospirales > Lachnospiraceae > Petralouisia. The sequence goes on from CAJTFX010000003.1 coordinate 68,924, forward strand.
TACCAGGGATTTTAGTAGAGAGTGATGTCAATATTATGTGTTGGCAGAATATGGATGCGCTGAAATATGGCTGCAGTTACAATAAAATGTTTGAATATCTTGCAGCAGGGAAGCCGATTTTTTCCATGGTGCATACGGGATATAGCATCCTGAAGAAAAACAGCTGCGGATATGAGACAAAGGGAAACACTCCCAAAGAGTTTGGGAGAGACATCAGGGAATTATATCATATGTCCGAGGCGCAGAGAGAGTTATTGGGAGAAAATGCGGTGAAAGCAGTAAAACAGTTTGATTTTAAAGTGCTGACGGGAAAACTGATAAAAATTATAGAAGAGTTGTAAAGTAATTTTTGTGGAGTTTCAGGGAGGAATGAGAATGATACCATTGATGAATTTGACAAGGCAGTATCAGAATTATGAGCGAAAACTGGATGAGGCAGCTCTTCGGGTGCTGCATTCCGGGAGGTATATTCTGGGAGAGGAAGTTGCCTTGTTTGAGAGAGAATTTGCAGCTTATTGCGGTGTGAAATATGCAGTAGGCGTGGGCAATGGAACAGATGCTTTAGTGCTGGCGCTTCTGTCAGCCGGAATCGGAGCAGGAGATGAGGTAATTACCTGCGCCATGAGTTTCATTGCAACGGCGGAGGCAATTGCGATTGTGGGCGCAACACCGGTTTTTGCAGATTGTACAAAAGATACATATGTCATTGATGCAGAAAAAATAGAGTCCAGAATCACAGAAAGGACCAAGGCCATTATTCCCGTGCATTTGTACGGACAATGTGCAGATATGGATAAAATCAAAACAGTGGCAGAAAAATATGGGCTTTGTATCATAGAGGACTGTGCGCAGGCGGCAGGAGCAGAGTACAAAGGAAAACCTGCAGGTTCTATGGGGGATATGGGATGCTTTTCCTTTTTTCCTACAAAAAATCTGGGATGCGCAGGAGATGGCGGCATGATTGTGACAGATAACGAAGAACTGTACCGGCTGTGTCAGGCATACCGTGTGCATGGAAGCGGTGAGAATGGTTTGCTGGCTTATGGGAAAGAAAAGAAGGTTTCGGTGGATTTGGAACATCTGGATTTTGGCGGAAATCTCCCCAAGTACTTTAATTTTGTGGTGGGCTATAATTCCAGGCTTGATGCGCTTCAGGCGTCATTGCTGCGGACAAAGCTGCCGTATTTAGATGAATGGAATGCAAAAAGACGTGAAATTGCGTTATATTATCATAACAATATATCGAATTCCAAGGTGAAGAAACCTGTCTGCGGATCAGAAGGAAGCCATATTTATTATGTATATGTAGTAGAAGTGAAAGACAGAGAGAAATTCCGCAGTTATATGAAAGAGCATGGAATTGCCACAGGGGTGTATTTTCCCGTTCCGCTGCATCTGCAAAAAGTCTTTCAAGAACTGGGATATCAGACAGGAGATATGCCAAATGCAGAACATTTAGCAGAGCATGGAACAGCGATTCCGCTTTTTCCGGAGTTGAAAGATCATGAAATGAAAAAGGTTGCGGATATTGTAAATGCATGGGAGGGATAAGATGAACAAGAATGTACGAATACATCCTTCCGCATGTGTAAGCGAAAAATCCCAGGTGGGAGCGGGTACTAGCGTCTGGCAGAACTGCAATATTATGGAAGGCGCTACCATTGGAGAAAACTGTAATCTGGGCGCCAATGTATTTATTGAAAATGGCGTGGTGATAGGCAATCAGGTAAAAATTAAAAACAATATCGCCATTTATTCCGGGGTTGTCTGTGAAGATGATGTGTTCCTTGGGACAAACTGTGTGTTTACGAATGTGATAAATCCAAGGAGTTTTATCAGCAGAAAGTCCGAATTTAAACCTACCATTATTAAAAAAGGCGCAACGATCGGGGCAAATGCAACCATTATATGCGGTCATACCATCGGGAGTTATGCTCTGGTAGGAGCAGGCGCAGTGGTGACAAAAGATGTGCCGGACTATGGACTGATGCTGGGAAATCCGGCAAAACTGACGGGATATGTCTGCAAATGCGGGACAACCATGAATGCTTTGGATAAGAAACTGATATGTCCTTTATGTGGGAATCAATATCAGTTAAATGAGACAGGGATTGAAATTATAAGGGAGGTTTAGGAAAAGTGAGATATGCATTAATTGGCTGCGGAAGGATATCGGCAAACCATATCAAAGCCGCATTGAACAATCATCTGGAAATTGCGGCGGTAAGTGATATCAAAGAAGAGCATATGGAAGAATTACTGGAAAAATATAATCTTCAGGAAGAAATATCCATTAAACGGTACACAGATTATCAGAAAATGCTGGAGGAAGTGAAACCGGAGCTTGTCAGCATTGCCACGAAGAGCGGAATTCATGCAGAAATTGCCCTGAACTGTATAGAAGCCGGAGTTCATGTAATCATTGAGAAGCCCATGGCAATGAATATCCAGGATGCAGATGCGATTATCCGGCGCTCCTGTGAGAAAAACGTGAAAGTAGCGGTATGTCATCAAAATCGTTTTAACATTGCGGTGCAGGAGATGCGCCACGCATTGGAACAGGGGAGATTTGGAAAACTTTCTCATGGGTCTGTTCATGTGAGGTGGAATCGGAACCAGAATTATTATACACAGGCGGCCTGGCGGGGAACCTGGGAACAGGATGGCGGAGCCCTGATGAATCAGTGCATTCATGGGATAGATTTGCTTTGCTGGATGATGGGAGGCGAAGTGGAGGAAGTGTACGGAGCCACCAGGCAGCGGTTTCATTATTATCTGGAAGCGGAAGATGTAGGAATGGCAGTGCTGAAGTTTAAGAACGGTGCGGTAGCAACTGTGGAAGGAACCACCAATGTGTATCCGAAGAATCTGGAGGAGACGTTGTATTTATTTGGTGAAAACGGAACTGTAAAATTAGGCGGAACCTCTACGAACAATATTGAAGTCTGGGATTTTGCAGATGAGACAGAAAAAGACCATCAGAAGCAGGGATTGACAGAAGAGACCAGTAATGTGTATGGGAATGGGCATTCCAGTCTGTTTGCAGATATGGTTCAGGCAATCGAAGAGAACAGAGAGCCTTATGTAGACGCGAAGGCCGGCAGAAATGCGTTGGAAGTGATACTGGCCATTTATAAAAGCCAGAGAGAAGACATGCCGGTAAGACTGCCGCTGAAGGATTTTGCAAGCACAGATATGAAAGGGGAATTTTATAAGTGAAAAAAATATTGGTTCTTGTTCAAAATTATCCGAACCATGACGGCGGTGCGTTATTAAGATATGTGCATGTCAGAAACAAGTACTATATTCAGCATGGAATAGAAGTTACAGTACTCAGTTTTGATACAAAAATGGATTATGTTATAGATGGCATAAAAGTTATTTCAGAAGAAACATATAGAAAGATAAATGAGAAATATGACATTGCAGTGTCACATGCCGCTAATGTAAGGAACCATTATCGTTTCTTAAAAAGGTACGGCGCTTGTTTTGAACGTATGATATTTTTCTTTCATGGACATGAGGTTATGAAGATCAATGAAGTGTACCCGAAGCCTTATGAATATATGAAAAAGGAGAACTGGCTGAGGATTCAGGCGCAAAATGGCTACGATAAATTAAAGCTGTTGTTATGGCATAATTTTTATCAGAAAGTCGCCTGCAAATCTGATTTTATTTTTGTAAGCAACTGGCTTCATAATCAATTTCAGAGGTATGTAAAACTTACAGATGTGGATTTACAAGGACATGTGCATATCATCAATAATAGCGTTGGCAAAGTATTTGAGGAAAATTCATATAGGTTTGATGGAAATAAAGAATACGATTTTATTACAATACGAAACGATATGGACGGTTCTAAATATTGCGTAGATCTGGTTGATAATTTGGCGCAGAAATATCCGGAATATCGATTCCTGATCATTGGCCGCGGCAAATTTTATAAAGTACACAAGGTTCCGGAAAATGTTGTGTGGATTGACAGATTTTTAAGTCATGAAGAAATTATGAAATATATTGACATGAGCCGGTGTGGACTTTTGCTTACGAGAGAAGATACACAGGGAGTTATGACTTGTGAATTAGCGGAATACGGCATACCGGTTATTACATCGGACATAGATGTCTGCCGGGAGATTTGCGGTGATTTAAATAATGTCAGCAGAATTAAAAACGATGTGGAACAAGTGGATTTGAAGAAGATATATGAAACTCTGATAAGTGGAATGCCGTACGAAAAACAGGGCAAATTCAGTTATCGGAATACGGTTAACCTTGAGGAAAAAATTATAATTTCCCGGAGTTGATAAAACGATATCATTTAGAAAAAGAATAATGCTTGGAGGTACAGGTTGGATTTATTATTATTTGATCTATTTGCAATATTGCTCATTGTCATAGATATGAGAAATTATGATAAACAAATAACGCCGCTGACAATTATCGGAGGAGTTTATACGTGTCTAATTAATTTGAACAATCTTGTCATCAGCAATGTTTATTCTTTCATACCGGTCAATGCTCATGCATTATGGATTATATTCAGTTTTTTTCTCTTGATTTTTGCCATGGATTTTACAGGTGGTTACTTGTATAGAAGATCCTGTCATTGCAGTTCTTCTTTTTCCATTAGATTCATAAATTACAGGAGCGTAATGCTGCTGTTTCTCACTGGGGCGGCGGCGTATGGAATGCAGTTTTTGTTATTGTACAGAACCTATGGCCTTGAGATCAAGGGTAAGGGCGGCGGAATATTAGGGCGCTTGACGCCGTTTGCATTTATCGTTGGTCCAGTAGCATTGGATCTGGCTGCAAAGTCTGGCAAAAAATTGAGAATATTGTTTACATTGTTCTTGAACGTGGCGGTTTTTGGCATCAGCGTAGCTTTTGGCGGCAAGTATGTGATATTTATCAATTTAACCTATTTTTTGCTTTATTTTGTTATGAAACGGGATAGAAAAGCGGATCTGATGAGAATGCTGAAAATTATTCTGCCATTGATAGGCGCCGCGGTAGGTACGTTTGTGGCTCTTTATTATGTAATTCCAGCAGTAACGGGACAGTATCGGTCAACTATGGATTTTGCGATAAAGCATATGTTTCACTATCTGCTGGGATCTGTGACGGCAAACAATTATGCGATGTCTCACATGGGAGAGGGAGATGTTTTGATACCGTTTACTGTAATCATAAATATAGGGAAAGCCCTTGTTGGAACTACGGATTATATTAATCCAATTTATCCGTTTATCTTTCAGGTGGACAACTTGGCAAAAACAAACGTTGCTGGTTTTTTTGGAGAAACAGCCTATAATCTGGGGTTAGCCGGGGCATATGTTTATGCAGCGGTGATTTTTGGCATAATCAATTATTTTTATTACCAGTATAGAAAAAATAATAAGTTCTATCTGAGCTGCTGTTACTCGACAGCAATAATAGCTTTTCTGTTTTTTTGTAACTTTTATTCAGTATCCGGCGTTTTCCTGCCGTTGCTGCTGGCTGTTTTTTTAGATGTTTTTTCATTGTGCAGAGTGGGAAAATACCATATTTAACAGGGAGAGGTCATGAGCTCGCAAGTTGGTTTGAATCAAATTAAAAAAAATGTCGGGTTATCAGTCAGTGCACAGGTAATTTCGTTAGCAGTCAGTTTTATTATGAATTTGATTTTGCCCAAATTTATCAGTGAGTATCAATATGCCTTATGGCAGACATATTTGCTGTATATCGGGTATGTTGGGATATTGCATTTTGGTCTGTTGGACGGAATTGTTCTGAGATATTCGCAATACGATTATGATGAATTGGATAAGCCAAAGATACGTTCGCAGTTTCAATGTTTGTTGGCAATGACGAGCGCATTTTGCCTGATTGCTTTTTTTTGCGCCAGTATATTTTGTCAGGCAGAAATGAAACTGGTATTTTATATGACAGCGATTGGTATTGTTGTGAGAACAATATTTACATATACATCTTATTCTTTTCAGATTACCAATCGCATTAAACAGTACGCCGGAATGGTTATTGGATACCGGGTATTTTACGGCTTAGGGGCAATTCTAATGCTGCTTCTGGGATGTGATGATTTTTATTTTTTCTGTATGGTAGATCTTTGCAGTGATGTGTTTGGAATACTGTTTGCGTCACGCAATAATAAGGGAATGTATTTTGGACGTTCTTTGCAAATCAAAGATGCGTTCGAAGAGGCCAGGAAGAATATTTCTGCCGGTATTATGTTGATGGCGTCTAATTGGAGTTCTTTTTTGCTGACAGGGAGCGCCAGAATGATGATTCAGTGGCATTGGGACAAAATTACCTTTGGGAAAGTTTCTTTTGCCTTCAGCATTACAAATCTATTTTTAACATTTGTAACGGCAATCAGTGTTGTTTTATTTCCTTCTTTAAAGAGAATGGATGAAGGAAATTTGCCGAAGCTGTATAAAAAAATCAGGGATGCAATGAATCCGATAATGATAGCAATATTGGTTTTCTATTATCCAGGATGTTGGATTTTAAGGAAGTGGCTGCCGGGATACAATAATAGTTTATCATATTTAGGGGTATTATTGCCGATGATCATTTTTTCATCAAAAATCAGCCTGTTAACAAATAATTATTTGAAGACTTTGAGAAAAGAAAAGCAAATGCTTATTATTAATTTGATTTCTGTTGGAACTGCTATTTGTCTGTTTATTTTCAGCGCCTATGTTGCCGATAGTCTAAAGATGCTGTTGATATTTATTGTCGGCGCAATTATGCTGTGCTCCATTTTATCGGAAGCGATTGTTATGAAAACATTAAATATATTTAATGTAAAAAGTTTTATAGGTGAAATTGTAATGACAGTTGTTTTTATATTTTCAACGATGGTTCCGTCTCAGATTATGGGAATGTGGATTTACAGTATGGCAGTAGGTGTATTTTTATTTTTGAACAGAAAGAGTATCCAATCGGTTCTTGCTAGATGAATACTAATGGAATAATGGAACAATTTATACAGAATTTATGAGTAAGGAAAGTGAGATTTATGAATGATTTGGCAATAATACTATTAAATTATAACGGCTCCAGGGATACGATTGAGTGCATACAGTCTTTGGATGAATCTGAAACTAACTTCACATACCATGTATACATTATGGATAACAATTCTAAAAGCTCGGAACGGGATATTTTAGAGGAATATGTGAGGAGCAGGCATGATTTCAAGATCTGCAGCAGCCTTGCATTTGAAGAAAAAAAGCTGAGGGGAAATTTACTTATTTTATCTGATGACAACGCAGGATTTGCATGCGGGAATAATAAGGTTATTCGGGAGATTTATAAAGAATATTCGTTTATTTCGCTGTTGAATAATGACACTGTGGTAAAGGCCGATTTTATTGAACAGATGATTGAACTGTTGAATAAGGACAAAAACGTTGGTTTTGCAAGCTGTAGAATCAACAATTATTATGATCGCAGTTTGTTGTGGAACTGCGGCGGCGTTCTTAGGCCATGGGGATTAAGAAAGTATTATTCAGAAAAAGATCTGGAGAAGATGCCGGATATTATTTCCGCTGAATTCATCACGGGGTGCGCGTTATTTGTAAGGCCTGCAGTGATAGAAAAATTTGGAGTACTATCAGAGGATTTTTTTCATGGTGAAGAAGATTTCAATTTCTGCTGGAGAATGAAGAAAAATCATGTGATAGGTAAATGTATCAATAAAACGCTGGTTTATCATAAAGTGGGAGCCACCAGTAAAAGGGAGAGGGGACAGTTGGGAAAAGTTGCAGGATATTATGTATACCGTATGGTAGATATGAAGCAATTCTATCCTAAAATTGTATGGCATGCGTGGAAAGTTACGCTGACACAGATTCTTAAAATACGATGGAAAAGAGCCGGATATTCCAAAGATGATATTAGAAAGATGTTGGATCTTCTCAAACGTGCGTCAGAATTAAAATCGCTAAATCGTGAAGATACCCTGAAGATTTGGAATTTGACCTATTAAATGGATAGATGATACGCTTTGGTGAATTGAAGACAGAATAGGAGGTAACTATGAACCGCATATATGTAAGGATGAGTGGAAGGCTTGGAAATCAATTATTCAGATATGCTGCCGCAAGATATGTTCAGGAAACGCAAGGAGGCAGTCTTTATTTAGATTTTTCGCCAGTCTATAAAGAAGCGAGAGAGAAACCAGAAGAATTAGGTTTTGAAAATTCTTTAAAGTACTTTAATATAAAGGAGCATCAATTAGGCTCTGCTACCGTATTGGATTTAGATAAAGGAAATTTTGTTCAAAAGATCAAATTCGTTATTTCGATGATGATACTCCGATCGGGGGGGGGGGGAAGTGGATTATTTAATTGGCTCAATAAACGGAACTCTAAAAGCGGATTGTACATAACAATCGGAGGCCCGGCATACTGTGCAATTCAAAAGTCTTCTGCAAAGGACAAGTTTGTTTATGGTCGGTTTGAAGATGTAAGATATTTTGATAAGATTCGTAATCAGCTATTGGATGAAATTCAGCCGGTAGAGGCAGAGTTAATTGAAAATAAGTTCTTATATGACGTTTTAAAATCTGATGCTGAGACGGTTTGTATTTCTATACGCCGCGGTGATTATATATCGAATGCGGAGGTTGAAAAAAAGCTTAATATTTGCAGCAAAGAGTATTTTGAAAAGGCGGTTAACTGTATCAAAGAAAAGGTGAAAAATCCGGTATTCGTAGTATTTTCTGATGATGTCGAATGGTGCAGAAATAATATAGATTTTATCGGCAAGAACAGCTGTTATTTTGAATCAGGAAAAGATGCCGTGTGGGAGAAGTTGAGGATGATGTATATGTGCAAACATTTTATCATTTCTAATTCCACTTTCTCCTGGTGGGCGCAGTATTTATCAAGAAATGAAGATAAGATTGTAGTTTCTCCGAAATACTGGTTTAAGAATGAAAATGGCGATAAATACCCGCTGTTATTGGAGTCATTCATAAAAATATAGTGATAGAGACAGAAGGGAGAAATAATGTGCGGTAAGAAAGAAGCAATAATTGATTAAGGCTGTTATGAGTAAATTTGTGTGGAGGATATTTTAATGGAAGTGCAAGAAAATATGGAACGTGAAATAAATTTAATAGAATTATTTTGGAATATTTTGTTTCGTTGGCGTCAAATTCTCTGTTTTTTTATTTGTTTTTCTGTCTTGATTAGCGGAGCAAAGTATGCTGGGGATATTATAAAGTATAAGGCGGCCCAGAATGCCGAGGCGGAAGAAATTGAACTGACGTCTGAAGAACAAGAACAAGTAGAAGCCGCAAAGGGAATGATAGAACGAATAGAGAATTATGAACAATATCTGAATGAATCAGTATTAATGCAGCTTGACCCTTATGCGAAACCTGTCATTGATTTACAGTATTATGTGGAATCAGATTATACTTATAATTATACAAAAGATAATCATTCAGATTATACGGGTGATTTGATGGCTTTATATTACAATTATGTTAAAAGCGGTGAAATGAGTAATAAGGTAATAAAGGATGCAGAACTTTCCATAAGTCAAGCTGATTTTAGTGAGCTTTGCTCTGTAACACTGAATGGAAGCACCATGGCGGTTGCAATAACGTGGAATGATGAAAAAAAATTAGAAGAGATTTCCAAAATTTTAAAATCTGAATTGGATAAAAAAGAAAAAGATTTTCAGGAAGTTGGCTCTCATAGATTAAAGTTGTTAAGGGAGTCGCAGAATGTCATTGCAGACACGGATTTGGCGGAGAAAAAAAATAATTTCTCTAATAATGTTACAAATATAAACACACAGCTAAATACTTTAAAAACGAATATGTCGGAGCAGCAGCTAAATCAGTTGCAAAATGAAGTGGGATTGGAAGATAAAAAGCTGGAGGAAACGGCACAACCTGGGTTTCCTTATAGGTATATGATATTAGGAGGATGTTTAGGGGTTTTTCTATTCTGCTGCTGGATAGCGTGTAAGTTTATTTTTGCAGCTAAATTGCAAAATCCAGAAGAAATCAAAACTTTTTATAATGTACGGCTTTTAGGTGAAATCACCATTCAGCCGAAGAAAAAGAGATTTTTATCAGTGATTGATGACAGATTATTGGAAATAAAAAACAGAAGGAAGAAAAAGCTGTCAGTAGAACAGCAAATCAAAATGATAGCAGCGAATATTTCACTGTCATGTAAGCAGCAGAGCATAAAACAAATTTACATGACAGGCAGTGAATATGAAAATATGGATGCTATAATTTTAAACATGTTAAAACAGGAGTTGGCTGCTCAGGATGTTCAAGTCATGGAAGGAGGAAATATTTTCTATGATGCAGATTCTTTGAAAAAGGGAACAGAAATTAGAAATATATTGTTTGTGGAACAGACTGGGCAATCTATTTATGATGAAATTACTAATGAATTAAATTTAGCAAAAGAACAAAAGAATCAGATAATAGGAGTTGTTGTATTAGCTTAGTCATAGTGAGGCTGCTCAATGAATGGGCAGTCTCACAAAATAGGAGGAATTTGATGAATATGATGAGTACAGCAGGAAGAGTATTGCTGTTTTTTATTTCAAATTTGGGGATGTGGGAGTACTTTCGGAGAAAATCAAAAATGAATATATTTTTTTGCCGGCTTTTACCGCTTGCATGCAGATTACGGTGCTTTTTTGTGCAGGTCTGCTGAACTGCTTGAAAGCAGCGGTATTGCTTTTGTTTTGTATGGGAATCATACTTGCGGTGTTTTATCTATATACGGATTTAAAAAATGTAATACGTACATATCGAAATGCCGGGTACGCTTTTTTGATTCTGGCATTTTTCTTGGTATTGCTTGCCTGCAAAGGAAATGTGTTTACAGGGTATGATAATTTTTCGCATTGGGCTTTGGCGGCAAAAACCATGATTTTTAATAACAGGTATCCATCCTTTCAGGATACTTTGATTACATTTCAGGAATACCCTCTTGGCAGCGTATCATATGTATATTATTTTGCAAAAATAGTTTCGGATTCAGAGGCGGCTCAGATGGCGGCCCAGGCATTTTTGATGCTGAGTTTTGTTTTGCCTGTTTTTAAGTATGTGAGGCAGAATATTGCGGCGGGATTTGTCTGTGTTCTTTTGTTTGCAAATTACATTTTTTGCTATAATATTTTAATTACAGATTTACTGGTGGATACGCTTCTTCCTCTGCAGGGAGCGGCAATGCTGCTGTTTATCATTTCGGAATGCATAAGGTCTGCCGACAGTAAAAATTTCCGGGGGGGGGTATGCGGGTACTATGCAATTCCGTTTTTGTGCACGGCTGTTCAAATTAAGAACTCCGGGATATATTTTGCCCTGTTAGCGTGCATCCTGCTTGGCATATCCATAAAATGGGACAAGTCAAAGAAAAAAGAAAGAATTCTTACAATTGTATCGCCGTTTTTATCACTGTGGCTCTGGCATGCCCATTGCAGTTATGTGTTTGCAGATGGATCTGTGACAAAGCATGCGATGACGGCTCAGAATTACAGGAATGTATTCTCCCAGAAGGAAGAAAATGATATCATCTCCATTTTGAGCGGGATTGTTCGATTTTCCTTTACTGGAAAAGAATTGTATTATCTGTGTTTTTTTATGGTCATGGGAGGTGCATTGGCATGTTTTGCAGGCGCTGCGATGCAAAAAAAATATCTTAAATTCCTTTTGGCGTCTGCGGGGATCTATTTTGCATATATGGTGGGCGTGACATTTATGTACCTGTTTTCCATGCCTGGTGAGGAAGCTTTAAATTTGTCTGGTATTGACAGGTACAGAAAGACAATTTTTATTCTGCTTTATTATCTTTTGTTTGTGTTTTTACTGGAACTCATGTCTGCTGTGGAAAATAAAAAGAAGAGCCGGATCTGTATGGCGGGCATTTATCTGGCCGTGGTTGTTGTCTGGAGGGGGGAAGGAGGAAAAGTTTTTCCAACGATTTTTGATCAGATAGTAGAGGGGCCAAGGCGTCTGCTTGAGGAGGTCATCGAAGAAAGTGAGCTTTTATCTTGCAGTTCGCCTCAGTCATCGTATTTGATTTGCGCTTCTGAAGACAGAGAGGCAGGCTATATGTGGTACTTGGGACGTTTTCTCTTTGGTACGGATAAAGTGTCCGCCAGGGTAATCTCAGAAAAATCCGGCCTTGAAGACGCTGAAAATTATGAGTATATCCTGATTCTGGATCAGGAAAATGAATTTATCGGCCAGTGGGTTCGGGACAATTATCCGGAGCAGAAGGACAGCCCGGTTATTTCAACGGTGAAATAGGGGGAAGGTGATAGTATGAACGGAAGAATACCAATCATCGTCCCCGCATATGAGCCGGATGAACGGCTGATTGCCCTGGTGCAGGATTTGGCGGAAAGCGGAGAAATGATAATTATTGTTGATGATGGAAGCGGTTTGGAGTATGCACCGATTTTTGAAAAGTGCAAAGCGGTTTTGGGGGAGAAAGGCATTCTTTTGACTCATCCGGTGAACAGAGGAAAGGGACGGGCGTTAAAGACGGCATTTTTATTTGTTCTGGAACATTGCCCCGATGCAGCAGGTGCGGTAACAGCAGATTCTGACGGACAGCACAGCAAAGCAGCGATAGATTCTGTGGGAGAAGCCCTTCGGGTGAATCCCGGATGTTTGGTCTTAGGAGTCAGATCTTTTGAGGGTGAGGGGATTCCCTGGAAAAGTATGTTTGGAAATAAGCTGACTGTAAAAGTACTGTCGTATGTGGTTGGAATCCAAGTCAGCGACACTCAGACAGGGCTGCGGGGGATACCCAGAGATTTTATGAAACGGTTGGTTGAGGTAAAGGGAGAGCGGTTTGAATTTGAAACAGAGATGCTGATAGAAAGCGCCGGACATTATCCGATTATGGAGCTGCCGATTGAAACGATCTATGATTCAGAGAAAAATCACCAAACGCATTTTGATCCTATTGCAGATTCCATTAGGATCTATCGGATTTTCGGCAGGATGTTTTTGAAATATATTTTTTCTTCCGTTTCTGCATGTGCATTGGATTTGCTCTGTTTCAGCGTTTTTTGTTTTTTTCTGAAAACGGAGACCAGTTTGCATTACATTTTTGCTTCAACTGTATTAGCAAGAATTGTTTCGGCAGTCTATAACTATATCATCAATTACAAAGTAGTGTTTCACAGCGGAGAAACTGTAGGCAAATCATCGGTTAAATATTTCATGCTTGCAGCAATTCAAATGGGATTAAGCGCCTTGGGAGTAATGGTTGGCATATCGATATTGCCAATGATTTCAGAAGTAGTGATTAAAATGATAGTGGACACCGTATTGTTTTTTGTCAGTTATTGTATGCAAAGGAAATACGTATTTTGACACAGAGGGAATTTTACGATAATATGGGAGGCAGGTAGTGTGAAAAAAGATTTTCATTACTATTTGTGCCTAAGTGCAGTATGCAGGGAGCGGAATATCGTATATTATCAACAGAGCTTTCTTCCTGAATTTTCCAATTGGCTGCCGTTTTATTGGGAGGGTTATCATGTGACACAGGAAGAGGATTTGATTTTGAGGGTTCCGTAGTGCCGGGAATTGAATTGTTCTTTTCAAAATTCGGAGGAAAACAGGAAATGTACCATACCATACGAAAAGTTTATACGAAGAATCCCGTGATTAAGGCAGCCATTGAAAGGAAGCAGGCTTCCCTTTAATGATGCCATTGAGTTTTTCAAGGAGCAGAGTGTAGAATCTGGCATACCAGACGCTTATCAATTTGTATTTATCGGATTGCGCAAGGAATAAGAAAGAGTTGAAGATGTCTTGAAAATAAGAAGAAATGGAGGAGTGGGAATCTATAATCATTCAAAGCTTTCAGCTGTTCATAGCAATGGCGTTTATGCGTCCAAAGCTGCTTGCAGAGAAACATAAACGTTCCTATAATTTACTGTGCCGGGCCGTAAATGCGCAGTTTATGCGCATTTCGGCTGTGAATCGTAACGGAACTGTTACAATTTTTGAGGAAATTTTTAAAATCCTATTGACAAAAAAAACATATTGTAGTATCATCTATGACATGCGATAGTGGCGTAGTTGGTAACGCGCGACCTTGCCAAGGTCGAGACCGCGGGTTCGAGCCCCGTCTATCGCTTTGTTTGCAAAGCTGTAAGCCCGCTAAAATCAAGGGCTTGTGGCTTTTTTATTTTTCTGATGTAGGCAAGTTTTGTTTACTTTGGTTCCAATGTCAGTTGTTCAGTATGCCTCTTGCTTCCTCTAAATCAATTCCGGTGTAATAATATTTCTTTGCTACCTCCGGGCTGTTCCCGAACAGCTCAGATGCCATTACGATATTCCCGCCGGATTTGTTGATGGCCTCCGTAATCCTTGTCCTCCGAAACGCGTGGGTTCCTTTTATTGCTTCTTTACTTATCCTGATATTTTCCTTTCTGCAAATCCTGCGGAAATAGTTATAGACACAGTTGTTCGTGATGCATCCATTCTCTGTCTTTGCAGGGAAGAGATATTCACTGGCAGGATAATATGTTTCATGGATGTTTTTCAGGCGTTTCAGGAAATCCTCCAATTCATCCGTGATGGGGAATTTACGGTTCTTATAGGTCTTTGTGTGCCCAACAATTTCAAAATGTTCAGGGATGTTTTCAGTCTTTTTTATAGTCAGCTGTTCCCGGCATATCAGGATGTAATTGTCATGTATGTCTGTCCAACGCAGTGACGGCACCTCTCCGCGCCTGAGACCGCATATGCAGTGATGCGCTTTGGCGTTTTTTCTGCGTTAATTGTATCTGGTGCATGATTCGTTCAATTTCAGCGTCTGTATAGCCCCTTTCTTCCGTAGGGGTTGGGGCGGACAGCATATCGGAATATTTTTTAAAGTCAATCCGTAAATAGGGATTGTCTGAAATCCAGTTTTCCTGATAGGCCAGTGTGAAGGCGGCATTTAGGATGGAACGCATGGAAGCAAGCCCCTTGGGGTGCAAATCAAATTTCCTAAGGTTTGCCTCCACAATCTCTTCAATGTCCTTTTTAGAGATTTCTTCTATCAGGAGGCTCTCTATGCGACTTCCTTCAAAGAAACGTCTGTATTCAGACTGGTTCCTTGAAATTGTGTTTTGGATGGAAAGGGTTTTTTCTTTGTTTTTCACATAGCGGAGTTTTTCCGCTTGTGAGATTTCAAAACATGTCCTGAATGTCTTTTTGGACTGGCCGGATATTCCGTTTTCAAATTGGTATGCTTTTTCCTTTAACGCCTCTAAGGTTTTGGCTTTCACACTCCTTCTCTTTTTTGACAGTGGGTCTTTTAAATACATATGGTAATAGCCGTCAGAAGACGGTTTTTTGGGAAAGGTATATTTCTCAATGGCTTTCTCTTTTATTTTCTGATAATATATCTCCCGGATATCTTCTATAGGCATTGTATCATAAGGGTGGGACGGTTGTATAGGGTTATTTTTCATGGTATATGTCTGGAAGATATACCAGTGTGGTTTTCTTTTTTGGTGGTTTTCTTTTTTGGGCGGTAATCTTATCTGCCGTTCCTTTTATTTATGTTTTTTGGGGGAAGCCCCTTTTTGGTTATAAAGTCCTTATGAATGATTCCGTTGAAGGTTCATACTGCACTTCAATGAAATCCATCGCACTAAAAGGAGGAAATTAACAGTTTTGTAACAGCTTTCCTACGAAATGATGGCGTGGTAAATTTCATATTGGTTTTCGAAATCTGTCATCAGCTGTATCATGGCGACAAGCTGTTCTGGGGACAGATGACCTATTCCGGATGGGGTAGAGCAGGCGGGGACGCGGCTAAGTGTGTAACGTCTGATTTTATGTGCCGGGGCACCAAGTGCCTGTAATAGTTTTTTTGAATTTTCTGTCATATCCTTTACTTCCTTTCTTCTTTGCTTCTGTCTGATTGGCAGTATCATTTTAAGGCAGTCCTTTGTTTTGGCGTATCCTTGATGATTCCATTTTATTCCTGCAATTGCTTTTGGTCTTTCAGATTTTTTGGGGAAAATTGAGGGGGGAGGGAACAGCTGAGAAAGGGGAGCCGGTTTATATTGACACAATCACTTATGAGGATTTTATGCTGTTAGGTCAGGTGGACATGGAGAAACGGTTTATGGATTTGGACGGGCTGGAACAGCAGGAGCGCCTGAATGAAGATATGGAGTCAGGGCTGGAATTGGAATATGCTTTTGATATGGAAAATGAAACGACGGATTCGTCAGAGGAAAATGCCGGAATGCCGGAATCCTTTGTAATAGGGGAGGCAGGAACAGCGAAACCGCTTATGATGGGAAATGATAAAAAGCTGGAAACATCTATTACAGTGGGAATCGGGAAACCGGAGGTAGTGCCGGATAATGGAAAACAGGTGGCAGGTGGAAATGATAAGGCAGCAGATTCCATTTCTTACCGTATGTTCCACTGGAAATTTACCGTGGAGCAGAAAGAGGAGGTAAAGCGGGCAATGGCTGTCCGTGTGCCAAAAGAAGTGATACTGTCGTATTTCTATCCGGAAACTTCGGTTGTGAGGATGATGGAGATACGCAGGCGGTATGAATAAAAATAATTCTCGGTTGTGCATTCATATCTGTGCGTGTTACAATAGTTTCAACACGAGGGAGGAATGATATGGAAACACTGGAAATCGCACTGGATGAAAACGGCAATAAGGTTGTTGTTCTGCCTGATATTATTTTTTCAAATAAACAGAATATTGACTGGAATGAGGTGGAGAAGTATCTGGAACGGTTTGTCGGGGAACTGGTGGAAATAGCGGAGACCGGCGACGTTATTTATTTGGGAAAAGACTTCCCGGATGAATATGCCGGTTCAAAATATACAAGGAAGATGAAAGGCGGCAGGGCAAAGGCGAAAGCCAATGCGGCACAGGGCATCCGTGAAATGGTGGGGATTGCCTCGGATAAAAGGTTCCGGGAAAACCGGAAAGAGAAACATTCCGGTAATGCCGCTAACGGCTGGTATTACTATACGACAAGGTTTGCCATGCTGATTTATGATAATGACACGAAAACGGAAAATTATAATATTTATTCCGGCTGTCTGGTGGTAAACTGTACGGGGAAAGGAAAGATGTACCTGTATGATCTGGTGGATATAAAAAAAGAAGCGAGTAACCCACTCAGGACTAACAGGTAGCCAGTGGTACAAAACCGCCTCTCTTTGCTTAAAAGAATACCACCGGGCAGGAAATTTGTCAATCTTTTTTCAGTTTTGATATAGGGAAAGCGTGGAATATGAGGCAGGATATGTTAATTGAAAGTGGGTGCAGGTAAATGTTTATTGACGAAACCATAGAACTTCGGGAAGATTTGCCGGAAAGGCTGTGGCGTGATTTTGCGGAACTGCGGAAATATTACGATGCGGGCGACTGGTTCAACTTTGACATTTTCTTTGGGGGAGTTGAGGCAACCGTCAAGGGATATTATCTGGCAGGGAAAATCAGCCGGGCAGATTTGGACTGCATTTTTCGGAAGTATGGGATTTTATGAAAGGAATCTGCAGGGAAATGGAAAAGGAGATTATCTATGGAAAATCCGGTAGAGATGATAAATAATATCGCTAATATGGATGATTTTTTGAATTTTGTTGTACAGTTAGCTATGGATTCAAAAGAACATCCTGAGGAATGGGAAAATACTACGATTACTGATTATCTGGGACAGATGGCAAGCTGGGTAGATGACTGTTCTGCTTTTGATGGTACGGTAGATTGGGAAAAAGTGGATTACAAAACATTTGCGAAAATATTGTATATGGGAAAGATATATGAATAAACAGAGGCATGGGGATTTCCGACATTTTCGGCAAAACCTCTCGGCGCTGCCAAAGCGGAGCAGTTAAAGGCTGCCGCATCCTCTTCTTTTGGCATTACCTTTGCCAAAAACAGCTTCACATTCCAGCTCAAAACACTGATTGAGCAAATTTCTTTTATCGAAAAGCAGGTAAAAGAAACAGAAGCGGAAATTTCCGGAATCATGGAAAAACTGGAATCCCCCATTACCACCATTACTGGAATTGGCAGTGTCACAGGAGCGGCCATCCTAAGCGAGATTGGCGACATCTCCAAATTTGACAGCCCCAGAAAACTGGTGGCTTTTGCCGGTTTGGATGCTACGGTCACACAATCCGGTGAATTTGAAGCAGCGCACAATGTAATGAGCAAACGTGGATCACCTTATCTGCGGAAAGCGATTTTTCAGTCCGCCCTGATTGCTTCCTTTAAAGACCCCGTATTAAGTGTCTATTACCAGAAAAAGAAGGCGGAAGGCAAACATCATCTGACCTGTGTTGGAGCTGTTGCCAGAAAAATGTGCAACATCATTTATGCCGTCTTGAAAAGCAATCAGCCTTACGTTCCAAAAGCATAAATCCTTTTCACTCACGTTGGCCTGCCTGACAACAGGCTTTATTGTCATACTCTTTTTTCTACAAAATTTCTTTTAAATTTTTTCAATTATTTACTTGACTTTTAATAGTTGATCTTTCTTATGAGATTCAGGCGATTTTTGACTTAGGGTTCGAGCCCCGTCTATCGCTCTTTTTTCAGTAATGCCGCAAGCCTTACGTTTTTTAATCTAAGGCTTGCGGCAAATTTTGTTTTTATACAAATGCTGTAGTCCTGCATAAAGTCCGGTTTACTGCAGCACTTGCTCCATCTGGCGGTACATAGCGTCCGCGTTCGTCTGGGCAGGCAGTTCTTTGGGGCTGACCTGGCTGAAGTAGACCCGGGCCAGGTGCAGACTGTGATCTTTTTGCAGCCGATAGCGTTTTTCCATAAGTATGGACATACGCAGCATAAGGAAGGCGTATTGCTGAGGAAATTTTTCCGGACGGTAGTAGCTCAGGGAGTGTTGATAACATCTGGCGGCTTCTTTCAGCATTTCCTGGGGCCGCGATGTATCCAGGTATTTCTCCATAAGCAGATCGCCCAGTTCGGTATTTGCTTCTGCAAACACAGCTTTGTCGGTGGGGTCAGGCGATTTTGATAAGTCTTTTTTTGCCTGGGTGAGATTCTCTGTGAAATCACTTTTTGTTTCCGCCGTGTATTCCTCCAGAAGCTGATACAGACTTAAGGCCCCGCCGGCGCAGATGTCTTTCTGTTCCCCGGGGATTTGCTGCAGGGCATTTGCCAGCTTCAGCACTTGCAGCAGGAATTTCCAGACATTGCCGTCGGGATGCTGCATGGGCATGTCCGAAGAAGCTGCAGCGCAGAATGAGGCGGTTAATTGCTTTATTCTGTCTTTGGCGCAGTTTTTCAGCAGGTTGGGAAAATCCTCAGTCAGAAAAAAGGATTTTTCATCTAAAATCCTCTGCAGGCTGAGGAGAATGTCACCT
The DNA here is from genome assembly GCA_910575555.1 of Lachnospiraceae bacterium. GTDB lineage: Bacteria > Bacillota > Clostridia > Lachnospirales > Lachnospiraceae > Petralouisia. The sequence goes on from CAJTFX010000003.1 coordinate 88,302, forward strand.
GATTTGCCGGCTTCATCCATGATTTGTTCCAGAAACAGGTTGCGGCATTCAGCGGAATTTTCTACGGCTTGCTGGGCCAGGCGGAGACTTTCTTCTATTTGGCGGCCAGTGTCCGAATCTTGCTGAAAGCGCAGTGCGGCCTGGAAATAGGGCAGGGCTTCATAGGCTTTTTCTGCCAGGAGGAGATTTCTTCCTTTATTATATAATCCTTCCGGCAAGGAACGGTCAAAAGACAATATCTGATCGCAGCAGGCCAGGGCATGTTCTGTCTGTCCCAGTCCCTCGTAACAGGCCATGAGATAATCCAGGCAGGAAAGATACATGTCGCAGGCATGTCCGGCCAGGGTTTGCGTAATTTTGCTGCGTTCCCAGTATTTTTTCATGGAGTTCAGCTGTTCCAGAATCGGCATATAGTGATTCCGGGGATCTTTGGCAAATATAACACTGGTTAGCTGCCGGTATACGTCTGAGAGCAGGGGCCCGTATTTTTCCTGAAGCTGACAGTCCAGCTCCAGCAGCAGCTTCAGGCGTTTGGTCTGAGAAGAGCTGCCGAACCGGCGCCTGTATTTGTTAAGATATTCCATGGACTGATAGTAGTCTCCCAGGTGGTAAAGGCTGATGCTTAAATACATAAGCTTTGACTGCTCCTCATCGGCAATGTTTTCCTCCATCATCCGGACAGCCCTTTGAAAATAATTCCGTGCATGGGTAATGTCTCTGTCAAGGTAGAGGCACATGGCGTAATGGTAGATGGTTTCCCAGTCGTTTCTGTTGTATTCCAGGTATTTGCCATAACAGGTGCGGGCCGGCTCAAAATCTTTTAACGCATAACAGGCATTGCCGATGTGCTTTAGAAGTTCTTCGGCTTCAGGCTGTTGTCTGTACAGGGAAAACAGCCGGACTCTGGCTTTTTTCAGTTCATGGGTGCGGCCCTGGCTGCGGAGAATGTCAATCTCGTTTTTAATGGCGGAAAAATCATAGGGATTGATGGAAAGCGCACGGCAGAAGCACTGGTATGCTTCTTCTCTGCGGTCCATGCGGCAGAGTACAATGCCTTTGTTTGTCCAGAGATAAGAATTTCTGTCCTGGTCGTAGGCGATTGCTTTTTCATAGAGCGGAAGTGCCCGCTCGTACATGCTCTGTTTGCGGTACACATCGCCAAGGCTGCAGCAGGCGCCGGCCAGAAATTCTTTGTCGCGTTCTTCCCCGGATTCTGTCAGCCGGGAGAGAAGCTGATCTGCTTTCTGGTATTTTCCCAGGATTGCCTGGTCGCATGCCTGGACCTTCAGCCAGTTTCTTTCTTCCGGGCTATAGCAGCCGGAGTCCGCTTTGCTGAAATCGGAGGGAAGGTGCAGAAATTCCAGAAGTTCATCGGCCAGTTTTTCAAAAGAAGGCGTGCGTTTTTGGGGCAGTTCTGCCGTACAGTTTTGTATCAAGCGCGCTAATTGCTGTTCCTGACTGAAAAGCGGTGGGGCGCTTTTTTTGCCGGCTGCAGGATATGTACAGGTTAACTGCTGTTCTTTTTTTCCGCAGAGAAAAAGCTCTTCCATAATTTTTCCCAGACTGAAAATATCATCCAGTGCATTGGCTTTCAACACAGGGGGAGCATACGGCCTGTTTTTCGGACTGGACGTTTGCTCTGCCTGAAATCCGGAATCTGGAGACAGAGGGAAATCCTGTAAAAGCCTGCTGGTTCCGAAGTCTGTGATTTTCACATTGCCCTCCTGAGTGAAAAGCAGGTTGGAGGGCTTTAAATTTCCGTGTACAAAAGGCTTTTTTGGCTGGGAAAGGTGCTTCTGGCAGTGTATCATGCCCAGACAGACCGACAGGGCAATCGTTGCAGTTTTTTCCGCAGGAACAGGCATGCTGCCGGCCAACAGGGATTTCAGCGAATTGGGAAGCCATTCCATGACAATGTAATATTCCGACTGGATTTGCTCCAGGCGGTAGAGTTTGACTACATTTTTATGGGAAGGAAGATTTAACAGGTTCTGAAGTTCTGCCTGAAGGGCATCCGGCTTCTGAATCCCGGAGGCTTTCAGGGCGCACGGAACCTGGCTCCATAAATCAAAACAAAAATATATCTGGCTCTGTCCGCCGCTGTCCTGACTGAGAATCCGGTATCGGTTTTTTAAAATATCTCCGTCTTTATAAGGGGCGGACAGTATCCCGTTTATTTCCAGGGTGATATCTGAGTAATCGGTGTTCATAAAATACAGCTCCCTTATTTTAAAATTAAATTGCATATTACATTTGTAACAATTAATCAGAGCGAAATGTGGCGGTTTTTGGAGAGTAATTCCGAAATGTGAATTTTTGATAGAGATTCTGGAAGAATGGGCTTTTCCTGTTTGGGGAATTACGGATCATTACAAGGAATATAGTCGAGAACAAATTTTTTGCATAATATATGCTGAGGGGAAGATTTATTGCTCCGGCGGTTAAATATCGCTGCAGCTCAATTATTCGCCTAAAGGAGTCATTGTATTAGAAAAGAAAGTGAGGCAATATGGGAACAATAAAAAGAGATGATATTATAGAAAATTGCAAAAAATATCTCGGCAGGCCTTATGTCTGGGGCGGCGAGAGTATGGAAGAAGGAGGATATGACTGCTCCGGACTGGTGTACCGGGTGCTTCAGGACTCGGGCTTTCAGGTGGGGCGCACAACCTCCCAAGGCTATCGGGCCATTGGAAAGGAAATTCCCGCCGGGGAGCAAAAAAAGGGCGATTTGCTGTTTTTTGGAAATCCAGATAAGGCCACCCATGTGTCAATTTGTGATGTAAATGGGAAAATGTATGAATCCATCGGCAGTTCGTCCAATACAAAAGACAATCCGGGGCCGGGAGTCACCTATTCCAATATCACCCGCAGAAGCGATATGATTGAAGTCCGCACCCTGTTTGATGACAGCGGGGATAAAGAGCCGGAGAGCGGAGCGGATAAATATCAGGTGGGAGAGGAGTATACCCTGCAGGCGGAAATGAAGGTGCGTACCGGGGCCGGAACCAATTACCGGGCCAAAAGCTACAGCGAGTTAACGGCAGACGGCAAGAAGCATGATTCGGATCGGGACGGCGCAGTGGATGCAGGAACCAGGATAACCTGTAAAGGAGTGAAAACCGTTGGAAACGATGTCTGGATGCAGACGCCCTCCGGATGGATTGCCGCAGTCTATCAGGGGAAAACTTATATTAAGTAGCAATCGGCCCTGAATTTATGAAAAAAGAACTGTGGAAGGATTATTCTTCCACAGCTTCTTCAGTTTGCAGGCCGCTGAGATATTCAGTTAAAGAGCTTAAATCTACTTCTGTCTGAGTGGGATTTTCAGCGTCCTTCTGATTAAAATATCCGAATGCGGAATACCCGACCCATCCGATTACGGCAACGCTGACTACTGTGCCGCATGCCGCAGCTATCCGGCGCTTCATTTTCTCACGCTTCATAATCTGTTTGCGGTTTGCTTTTTCTTGTTTATACTGGTCTACCTTTTTCTGACTCATAGCCATTCTCCTTATATTGTAATAGATGAGCGGCTGCTCTCAATCTTTTACAGTATACACTATTTTTGTGAAAAAATCTTTAAAAAAGCGAAAAAAATAAATTTTGTGCAGATATTTGCAAAAAAGGGTGTTTTAAGAAAGGGTTGAAATTGGTTAAAATTGTGTTATGATAATTTGGACAGAAAAATGAGAAATAAGGAGAAGCCAATGAGTTTAGCAGATCATATTTTTATAGACATGTGCCGGGACATTCTGGAACACGGCGTCAGCACAGAGGGGGAAAAGGTGCGTCCCCACTGGGAGGACGGAACCAGCGCCTATACGATAAAAAAATTCGGCGTGGTTAACCGCTATGATTTGTCAAAAGAATTTCCGGCCATTACCCTGCGAAAAACAGCCATCAAAAGCTGTACCGATGAAATGCTCTGGATCTGGCAGAAGAAATCCAATAACATCCGCGAGCTGCACAGCCATATCTGGGATGAGTGGGCGGATGAGACAGGCTCCATCGGCAAAGCCTACGGATACCAGATGGCAGTGAAGCATTCTTATAAAGAAGGCATGATGGATCAGGTGGATCGGGTGATTTACGATTTGAAGCACAATCCCTTCAGCCGCAGGATACTGACCAATCTCTATGTGCACCAGGATTTGAGTGAGATGAATCTTTATCCCTGCGCCTACAGCATGACTTTTAACGTGACCCAGAATCCGGGGCGGGAAAAGCTTGTGCTGAACGGGATTTTAAACCAGCGTTCCCAGGATGTTCTGACGGCCAATAACTGGAATGTGTGCCAGTATGCGGTGCTGATGCATATGCTTGCCCAGGTCTGCGGAATGGAACCGGGGGAATTGGTGCATGTGATTGCAGACGCCCATATTTATGACCGGCACATTCCTCTGGTGCAGGAATTGATAGAACGGGAAACATATCCGGCGCCCAGGTTCTGGCTGAATCCTCAGGTGAAAGATTTCTATGAATTTACCAGAGACGACGTCAGACTGGAAAATTATGTGACCGGCCCGCAGATTACAGAGATTCCGGTGGCGGTTTAGAATCGGGAGGACAGGGTATGGATGTGATTGCATCAGTGGTTTAGAATCGGGAGGACAGATCATGAATTTAATTGCGGCAGTGGATAAAAACTGGGGAATCGGCAAGGACAACCGTTTACTGGTGCGGATTCCCGAAGATATGAAATATTTTCAGAAATTGACCACAGGAAAGGTGATTGTGGTGGGAAGGAAAACCCTGGAAACTTTTCCCGGCGGGCAGCCCCTGAAAAACAGAACGAATATTGTGCTGACGGCCAATCCGGACAGGAAAGTAAAAGGCGCCGTTATGGTACACAGTATGGAGGAGCTTCTGGAGGAACTGAAAAAGTATGACAGCCAGGATATTTACATTGCAGGCGGAGAGAGCGTTTATCGGCAGATGGCGGATTTATGCGATACGGCCTATATTACAAGGATTGATTATGAATATCTGGCGGACGCCTGGTTTCCAAATCTGGAGGAGCAGGAAGCATGGAAGCTGACGGCGGACAGCGAAGAGCAGACTTATTTTGATCTGGAATATTATTTTCTGAAATATGAAAAGAAAAGTCCTTGTCAGGAAGGGTGATCTGCCAATGGAAAACTTTATTTTCAGCATTAATGTGACAATTCCGATTTTTCTGGTGATGGTACTGGGATGGGGTTTAAAGCAGATGGGAATGCTGAACGATAATTTTGTGACCGTAGCGAATAAATTTAACTTTCAGGTGACGCTGCCGGTTCTGCTGTTTCGGGATATTTCTTCGGCGGATATCCGGGCGGTCTTTGATTTGCAGTATGTTTTGTTCTGCGCACTGGCAAGCTCGTTCTGTTTCTGGGCTATCTGGGGCGGCGCAAAATTATTTCTGAAAGACAGTTCTGTGAGAGGAGCTTTTGTGCAGGCGTCTTTCAGAAGCAGCGCGGCGGTGATGGGGCTTGCTTTTATTCAGAATATTTACGGACAGTCGGCCATGGGGCCTTTGATGATTGTAGGCGCGGTGCCTTTGTACAATATTTATTCAGTAATTGTGCTGACATTTGAGGGAGAACAGAGCCGGAATGCAGATAAGAGAGAAAAAATCAAAGAAGCCTGCACTAATATTTTGAAAAATCCAATTATTATCAGTATTTTTCTGGGACTTGCGGTGTCTCTGTGCAGGATACAGTTTCCGATTCTGGTAAATAAGACTGTAAGTAATGTGTCTCAGATGGCAACGCCTTTGGCTCTGATTACGTTGGGGGCAGGATTTGAGGGCCGAAAGGCTCTGGCAAAAATCAGGCCCACACTGGCTGCCTCTATGATTAAACTGGCGGCGCAGCCTTTGCTCGTTCTGCCGGCGGCATTGGCCCTGGGATTTGATGGGGAGAAATTAATTGGAATTTTGATTATGCTGGCCTCTCCCACTACGCCAAGCTGTTATATTATGGCAAAAAATATGGGAAATGATGGGACGCTGACAGCCAGTATTGTGGTGGCAACGACACTGCTTGCGTCATTTACGCTGACGGGATGGATTTTCCTGCTTAAGACGCTGGGATATATTTGAGTTTATTTTCAGTATTTTTCTCAATGACAAGTGTGCAGCATGCCAAAGACGCACTGTGGCTTTGATACGGCATGGTTATACTTGTTCCATTGTCATTCAAACATAATACACAGCAGAATGTTTGAATGTCTTTTCCTTTACTTTTTCACAAAGGAATCTTTATACAAACATGAGTCTAATTTTATGAGGTGAATGATATGTATGAATATACTGTTGAAAAAAGTCAGTTAAAGAAATATAATGATGATGCATATTTAGCACTCCGGAAATGCAAAAATTTTTTGAACTCAAAGATTACATTTTTAGCAAGGGGAATAAACTTAAGAAAAATCCCGAATTGTTATATACAAACAGTCAAACTGCAATCAAAAAAGAGCAGTTAGAAGCATTGTCAGCATTTCAAAAGAATCTTGAAGAATTTTATAAATATCTGAGGACTGCTGATATTATAACTTAATATAAAAGATTTTAGGAAGTAAGAGTAATTTGGAAGAAGGGATGATTCGAGATGGAATCTGAGGATAAAAAAATAAATGAGTTAGAAATGGCCAGAAAGCGTACCCACAAAATTGTGATTACAGATATGGCTATTGAAAAAGTACCGTTGATTAAATATAGAGAGATTCCTGAAAGTGAATATTTGATGTTGCAGGAATTGGCGAAGGAAGTGTTGATGGTTTCTAAAAATGAGAATGATTCTAATGAGGTGGCGCTTACCTATAGCCTCGATTATAGAAACTTGATTGCCGAAGGGAAAGCGTTTATGGGGGTTGCTTTAGGGGATGAGCATTCGGTTGATCCATGCATGAATACAGTAGCATATCATTTGATAACAACCTCTATTCAATGTGTTGTTATTGTGCTTCATAATCATCCATCACTATCGAAATTTTCATTGGAAGATGTAAAGTTTTTTCTTAGTAATGGAACTGTTAAAATGATGGTGGTAGTTACAAACTTAGGGAATATTTCATATCTTGTAAAAAAGGAAAATTATAGCCGCAAAAAAGCTATAGAAATATATAATCACGCAGTTAATGTGCATAATGAAGGAAACAATGTACGTGATTATCAGAAGGCCGTATTCTGTTTCCTTTCTAATTGTCATGAAGCAAATATTGTATACGAAGATCGTTAAGGAGGTATTGATATGACGAAGAGAGCTATTTTAAGTGAGAAATTAGAAGACAATAAAGCTGCTGCTGAATGGGGGATTAGACAAGCAGAATTGATTAAAAAAAGTGAAGATATAACGCGGAGGTTAGAAGAAAAATATATACCTATTATTTTATCGCGTAATGGAAGGAATAATTAGTGACAAGAATACATGTATTCCTTAAAAAACATATTTTTTCAGAGCTATTTGATAGTGTCGGATATAGACATTACCAGATGGTAACGGCAGAGTCGGCAGGCTGATTGCTTTAAAAGAGTGCCTGCGGTTCGGGCTTATTCCTTTTATTATTGAGGATGCAAAAAAAATGTATTATTACCGTGGACTCTCTGAATGGGAATTGGAGAAAGGCTATCTGACAGACACTTGTCTGGATGGACAAGATACCTTCAGAAAACTGATGTCCAAATTCGATATCCAGTCGTAAAACATTCTTTGGAGAATGCCACATATATCCTTTAAGATGTTATCCGTTTTAGCAAATGAAAGTGATTCCCAAATTTTATTTTTTCAAGTTCATGCGGATCTGAATTAATTGCAAGAGCTCATGGTATAAGCTTCCCTGCTCCTCTAAATCAATCATCAGCCATCTTTGCCCGTTTCCTTCTTTTGTCTGATGATAGATGTTCTGCAGTTCTTTTGTGCATTCCGGGAGTATGGCTTCTGCAAGCGGTTTTTCTTTTGCGCCCACAACAATCATGACGGTAAAATAACCTTCTCTTGGATATATGGTGCACAATGTTTTTCCGGATTTTTTAAATTTTATATTCCAGCCTTTTTCCCAACTGCAGGAGCTGTATTCTATTTTTTCCTTACATTGGTATGTGTTCTTAATTTCTGAGCAGAACTGCATAAAGACGGGAGTTCTGACATACTCGCCTATTTCTTCTATGGTGGGGCAGATACTCTTGTTTTGTAAATCAATCATGCCGGAAGATACCTCCAATATTTTTCTTCTGCCTCCATTCAGGCGCAGCGCCATCCTCTGCCCAATATTCGTCAAGTGCAGTAATTTTATCATTAATGACTTTGATGAAAGACGTGGCATGAAATGACAGCGTTCTATCCGGGGAGTACACATGGGTTACCGTAATCAATAAGTCGTTTATTTGTTCAACTCTTTCTACTTTGCCAGACCAGCTGCCGGGATATTCGCAATTTGCGATGATAAATTCGTCTACGTTAAAATGTTCGTTGGTGCAATGCCAATAGATATCGGCGTTTTTGTCAAAGTAATCTCTGACAGCATCCGCGTTTTGTTCTAAAACATCGTGCCAGAATTTGTATATGTCCATGTTTTCATACCTCTCTTTCATTTCATTTTCAAATGCGATTCAGTACTGCAACGGACGTTGTATATTTGGATACGGACAGAACTACCGGACTGCCCTTTGACACACAAACCGGGCAGTGTTCCGGCGAATTAACTGCGAACTGCGGCTAAGGAGTTCCGGAGAGCCGTCACTCCTAAGTCTCCGTAAGCAGTGGATTTCGCCTCCGCACAATACGCCCATGAACCGTTTGCTTAGTCAAAGGGCAATCCGGTAGTTCCTGTGTATCGAAATATAAAACGTTTGCTATAGTCCCGCAGCTTAATCCATTTCTGCATCCTCACACGTCTCTAAATATTCTGACAGTAAAGCAGAAGGCGGATTTAACCGCAACGCCCGGTTATATTCAGAACCGTCAGAATCGGGCGGAACCTGTTCTACATTAATCACCACATGTTCCCGTTCTTTCCTCCGGCAGTAATGATGGTGTAACTGTGGGCATTGACAGTTATTTTTATGTTGTCAATTTCGCAGTACCAGTTTTTATCTTCCATGCTGCATCTCCTTATTTTTAACCGCCGTATCCAAATATACAACGTTCGCGGCAGTACGAATATAATTCTCAGTATACTACATTTTTTTCCTGCTTTGTATCCCCTTTCCAAAATTATTGGAGAAATTTCAATTTTCCTTAAGAATGACACTTTCCCAAAGCTGAAATTTCTGCTACAATAGAGCAGATACAGAAAAAAAGCAGAGGTGAATCTTATGGCGATGGATATAACAGGAAGAAAATTATTTGTAAAAGCCTTGCTGGAAGAAGGGGTAGACACCGTATTTGGCTATCCCGGCGGCATGGTAACAGATATTTTGGACGAATTATACAAGCATGAGGAAATTGAACTGGTGCTGCCCAGACATGAGCAGGGATTGATTCATGAAGCGGAAGGCTATGCGAAAGCCACCGGGAACGTGGGAGTCTGCGTGGTAACCAGCGGCCCCGGCGCCACCAATGTAATTACGGGCCTTGCAGACGCCCATTACGATAATATTCCACTGGTGTGCATCACCGGCCAGGTGCCCTTAAACCTCATTGGAAATGACGCTTTTCAGGAGGTGGATATTGTGGGCATGACCCGCAGCATCACTAAATACGGCGTTACTGTCCGTGACCGGAGAGACCTGGGGAAAATCCTGAAAATGGCCTTTCACATTGCCAAGACCGGGAAGCCGGGCCCGGTGCTGATTGATCTGCCGAAGGATATTCAGACTGCTTCAGGGCCGGGGGAATACCCGAAGGAGGTATCCATCCGGGGATATAAGCCCAACGAAAATGTTCATGTGGGCCAGCTGAAAAAAGGATATAAACTGCTGAAAGCAGCCAAAAAGCCGCTGTTTCTGGTGGGCGGAGGTATCAATATTGCCAGGGCCAACGAGAAGATGCTGCGGCTTGTGGAGCAGACAAAGGTGCCTGCCGTGACGACTGTTATGGGCAAAGGCGCCATTCCTACCGATCATCCCTATTATATAGGAAACAGCGGTATGCACGGAAAATATGCGGCGAATCTGGCGGTGGGCCAGTGCGACGTACTGTTTTCCATCGGCACCAGGTTCAACGATAGGATTACCGGAGATTTGAATGAATTTGCCCCCAATGCCCAGATAGTTCATGTGGACATTGATACAGCGGCCATTTCCAGAAATGTGGTGGTGGATGTGCCCATTGTGGCTGATGCCAATCTGGCCCTGGAAAAACTGTTAGAGTGGGCGGAGCCCCAGGATACAGATGAATGGCTTTCCAGGATACGGGAATGGGATCGGGAAAATCCTCTGGAAATGCGCAGGGATAAAGGCATGACGCCTCAGATGATTATGGAGCAAATCAATGAGCAGTTCACAGAAGGCGTGATTGTGACTGATGTGGGGCAGCATCAGATGTGGGCGGCTCAGTACATAGAGCTGAATGAAAAGAAACAGTTTATCACTTCTGGCGGCCTCGGAACCATGGGATTTGGTTTTCCGGCAGCCATCGGCGCCAAAATCGGCTGTCCTGAGAAACAGGTGGTATGCATCACCGGAGACGGCGGCATGCAGATGAACCTGCAGGAACTGGCTACGGCCATGACCCAGGGAGCCAACGTGATTGTGTGTATCCTGAACAATTGCTATTTGGGGATGGTGCGGCAGATGCAGCAGCTTTTCTATGGAAAACGCTATAAGGCTACCTGCCTGCGGAGAAGAAAAGACTGTCCCAATGACTGCAAGGGGCCCAATCCTTCCTGTCCTCCCTATGAGCCGGATTTTGTGAAACTGGCGGAAAGCTACGGAGCCATGGGAATCCGCGTTATGAAAGAGGAGGAGATTGCCCCCGCTTTTGAAAAGGCGAAAGAGCAGAAGGTTCCTGTTTTTATAGAATTTATGATTGCCGCGGAGGAGATTGTGCTGCCTATGGTAAAAGGCGGCAATCCCATGACGGAAATGATATTGAAATAGGAAGGGGGAACTGGAATGAAAAACAGATGGATTGCATTGTATGTGGAAAATCAGGTGGGCGTCCTGGCCAAAGTGTCCGGGCTTTTTTCCGGAAAATCTTATAATCTGCAAAGCCTGACAGTGGGAACCACGGAGGATGAAACAGTCTCCCGGATGACGATCTGCGTGACCAGTGACGATATCACCTTTGAACAGATTAAGAAGCAATTGAACCGGATGGTGGAGGTCATTAAAGTCATTGACCTGACGGATATGCCCATCCATATGAAAGAAATCCTGTTTGCAAAAGTAAAAAACTGTTCCGTGGCAGACAAGGCGGAATTGTTTCAGATTGCCCAGGTATTTCAGGTGGAGGTGTCTGACATCGGCACAGACAGCGTGCTTTTGGAGTGCAAAATGACAGAACGGCGCAACAATGAACTGATTGATTTGCTGCGGAGCAAGTTTCAGCAGATTGAGATTGTGCGGGGCGGCGGGGTGGCCATTGAGTCCATCAGCACTTCCTGCGCCGGAAGGTCGGAATATTTCCGCCTTTCCCATCAGCAGAAAACAACGTAATGCCGGGTGTTTTGCCGGCCCTGAATGAATCAGGCAAATAATTCCGGCGGATGAGCCGGGGAACGGAGCGTGCAGTCATGCGTAACATTTTAGTGGTGGTAGATATGCAGAAGGATTTTATTGACGGTTCTCTGGGAACAAAGGAAGCCCAGGCCATTGTAGAGCCTGTCATTGCGAAAATGAAATCTTTCAGGAAATCTGATATTTATGTAACCAGGGATACCCATGGAGAGAATTACCTGGAAACGGCCGAAGGGAAGAAACTGCCGGTGGTTCATTGTGTGAAAGGGACCGAAGGGTGGCAGCTTCATCCGGAAATCGAAGCCCTTGCGGAGCCGTCCCATGTGATTGACAAACCCACCTTCGGTTCTCTGGAATTGATGGAATTATTGAAGAAGGAAAATGAAAAAGAGCCTCTTGCAATAGAACTGGCAGGTCTGTGTACCGATATCTGTGTGGTAAGCAATGCGCTTTTGCTGAAAGCGGCAATGCCGGAGATTTCCATCCGGGTGGATTCTTCCTGCTGCGCAGGCGTGACGCCGGACTCCCATCAGGCGGCAATGCTTACTATGAAAATGTGTCAGATAGAGACGGAATAAATGTGTCAGATAGAGACAGAATAAAGGTGTCATTGGGAATTTACAGGGCTTGAAGGAAAGAAGGAAATAAGATGACGCAAAGACTCAGCAGGGTACAGACCATTGCCCTGGGATTTTTATTGATTATTGCGGTGGGAACCATATTGCTGCTTCTGCCGGCTGCTTCCAGAAGCGGAACAAGCGTGGGATTATTGGACGCGCTGTTTACGGCAACCAGCAGCACCTGCGTGACGGGGCTTGTGACAGTAGACACATATACCAACTGGACACTGTTTGGACAGATTGTGATTATTCTGCTGATCCAGGTAGGCGGATTGGGATTTATCAGTATCGGCGTGTTCTTTTCCATATTTTTGAAAAGGCGGATTGGGCTGAAAGAGAGGAATCTGATTCAGGAAAGCGTCAATACGCTGCAGATTGGCGGAACGGTGCGCCTGGTAAGGAAAATTATCTGCTACAGCGCCCTGATTGAAGGGACGGGAGCGCTGCTTTTAATGATACGTTTTATTCCGGAGTTTGGCTGGGCCAAGGGAATCTGGTATGGGATTTTCCATTCCATTTCTGCGTTCTGCAATGCAGGCTTTGATTTGATGGGACAGTTTGAGCCTTATGGTTCCCTGACCAGATATTGTGATGATATTCTGGTGAATCTTGTCATTATGCTTTTGATTATTGTGGGAGGAATTGGGTTTATTGTGTGGGATGACATTTCCCTGCATAAATGGAATGTGAGAAAATATTTGCTGCATACGAAGATTGTCCTTACCATGACACTGGCGCTGATCCTGGGCGGAAGCATATGTTTTTATATATTTGAACGGGAAAATCTTCTGGCGGGGATGGATGTAAAGAGCCAGATTCTGGCTTCTGTGTTCGGCGCAGTTACGCCCCGGACGGCGGGATTTAATACGGTGGATACCGGAGCTTATACGGAAGGGACGCGGCTTTTGACGGTGCTTCTGATGTTTATCGGCGGAAGTCCGGGTTCCACAGCCGGAGGAGTGAAAACCACCACCATGATGGTGATCCTTTTGTATATCTGGTCGAATCTGAGGAATCAGAAGGGGCTGAATATTTTTGGAAGAAGGCTGGATGAAGATTCCGTTAAGAAGGCCAGCACCGTATTTTTCATCAATCTGCTTCTGGCTGCTGTTTCGGCGCTTTTGATGAGCGGATTTGAGCCGGGGCTGCCAATTTCAGATGTTTTGATGGAGGTATTTTCGGCCATTGGAACGGTGGGGATTTCAACGGGAATTACCAGGGATATCACCCTCTGGTCCAAGTATCTGCTGATTTTGCTGATGTACAGCTGCAGAATCGGAAGTATGTCCTTTGCATTGTCATTTACGGAGAAAAAGCGGGGTTCGCTGGTGCAATTGCCGATTGAGCGGATTACAATTGGATAGATGGGTGAAAACCTGCCGCAGATTTGGCTGCGCGTGAGATAGGAGGAAAAGAATGAAATCAATTCTTGTAATCGGAATCGGAAGATTCGGAAAGCATTTATGTGAAAATCTGGTAAATAACGGCAATGATGTGATGGCTGTGGACGAGATAGAAGAAAAACTGGAAGATATTCTGCCCATTGTCACCAGTGCGAAAATCGGAGACTGTACCAAAGAGGATGTACTGCGCAGCTTCGGCGTCCGAAATTTTGATATTTGTTTTGTGTGTATCGGAACGAATTTTCAGAGCAGTCTGGAAATTACCAGTTTGCTGAAAGAACTGGGGGCGCCCTGTGTGATCAGCAAGGCCACCAGGGATATCCAGGCGAAGTTTTTATTGAAAAACGGCGCGGATGAAGTGGTTTATCCTGACCGGGATATTGCAAAACGCATGGCAATGAAGGTCAGCGCCAATCATGTGTATGATTATCTGGAACTGGGAGAATACTCCATTTATGAGATACAGCCCTTAGAGGAGTGGATTGGAAAGTCCATTAAGGAGATGAATTTCCGCGTGAAATACAATGCCAACATTCTGAGCATTAAGCAGAATGGAAAGAGCAGCCTGCTCCCCAGTGCGGATCATGTGTTTCAGCGGGATGAACATCTGATGATTATTGGAGAAAATAAAGATATTAAGCGGATTTTAAAACGCTTATAAGGCAAGTGCTTCAAAGAGGCGTCATATAATATACGAAAGATAAAGGAAAAGAACATATGCTGCAAATGATGGCGGAACTGGACGGCAGGATTTTGCTGTTTATCCAGGAATTTTTACGTTTTGAATGGCTGAACCCCATTGTTTTGTTTCTCACCAGTCTGGGGAATGCCGGAGTGATCTGGATTGTACTGGCGGTATTATTTCTGATACAGAAGAAATATCAGAAAACAGGAATTGCCATGACAATCGCATTGCTGCTTGGGCTGCTGGTAACAAATATACTGCTGAAAAACTGGGTGTGCCGGCCAAGGCCCTATGTTGCCATACCCCAGCTGAATGCGCTTGTAACGGCTGCAGACTGGTCGTTCCCTTCCGGTCATTCCACCAGTTCCATGGCTGCGGCTCTGGTGATATTTTGCCGGACGCCCCGAAAAATCGGTATTCCTGCGATGATTTTGGGAGTGTCGATTTGTCTGTCCAGACTGTATGTGGGAGTTCATTATCCGTCGGATGTGGTCTGCGGCGTTTTGATTGGCGTTCTGGCTGCATTGTGCGCCCTTAAGATTACCAAAGACAGGAAAGAGAAGCAGGCCGTGGGGTAACGGCCTTCGGGGAGGCTGCCGTTTTGCAGGCGGTTTCCTGGCAGGAAAGAGAAACAGGCCATATCGTAACGGCTGTTTGAACAGGCAGATATTATTAGTATCGTAACTGTTTTGGGACAGTTACGGCATCATTGAGAAAAGAGGAAGAGATATGCCCCAGGGAAATCCAAAACCAGGAGAATTCTATTTACATTTTAAAGACAGATTATATCAGGTGCTTACAGTGGCAGAGCACTCGGAGACAGGGGAAGAGCTGGTGATTTATCAGGCGCTGTACGGGGGATTCCAGACGTATGCAAGGCCCCTTAAGATGTTTGTAAGCCCGGTGGACAGGGAAAAATATCCCAATGTCTGTCAGGAATACCGATTTCAGCTGACAGAACAGAACCCGCCGGACAGCCAGAGGGAGGAGCCCCGGGGCGCGAAGCAGGTTTCTGCGCCGAAACTTACGGCGGAAGAGAATATGATGGCGTTTTTCGATGCCGAAACCATGGAAGAAAAATATCAGATTTTGCTGGAAATGCGGGGAGAGGTAACAGACCGGATGATTAATAATATGGCGGTTGTGTTAGATGTGGTAATTGAGGAAGGCCCTCTGGATCAGCGCTACGAGGAATTGAAAACCTGCGTGCGCACTTTTCAGAAATATGAGGTGGAACGAACATCGCGATAACAGGAAAAGGAGGTTGCCCCTCCTTTTTTTCTATGATAAAATAGAGATACAAAAAGAAATACAGAGGAATGATTTTCAGAAAGGATTCGAGACAGGTATGTTGCTTCTAATTAAGAATGGAACGGTAATCAATCCGGGAGACAAGACACAGGCAAAAGCGGATGTTCTCGTGAAAGACGGGGTGATTCAGAGAATTGCGCCCAAACAGACAATAAAGGCTGACCGCACGATTGATGCGGCAAATTGCTATGTAATGCCGGGATTTATAGATATGCATGTACACCTGCGTGATCCCGGAATGGAGCATAAAGAAACGGTGGACACGGGAGTAAGAGCGGCAGTCCGCGGCGGGTTCACTACGGTGGTGGCAATGCCTAATACCAAGCCTGCAGTGGATAATGCCGATGTGGTGAATTATGTGCATAACAAGGCAAAAAATATCGGACTGGCTCAGGTGCTTCAGGCAGGAGCCGTCACAAAGGGGCAGCGGGGTACAGAATTATCAGATATTGAGGGAATGGTGGAGGCGGGGATTCCGGCCATCAGCGAGGACGGGAAATCCGTCATGGACGCCCAGCTGTACCGGGAGGCCATGACATTGGCCATGAAATATGACATTCCGGTACTGGCCCACTGCGAAGACATCAATCTGGTAAACGGCGGCGTGGTGAATGCAGATAACGTTACCGAGAGAATGCGTCTCAAAGGCATCAGCAATGCGGTGGAGGATACCATAGCAGCCAGAGATATTGTACTGGCAAAAGAGACAGGGGCAGCCCTTCATCTGTGCCATTGCTCCACAAAGGACAGTGTGAAAATGGTTGAAATGGCCAAGAAAGAGGGAATCCGGGTGACAGCGGAAGTCTGTCCCCATCATTTTATACTGACAAGCAGCGATATCAAAGAGGATGACGCCAACTATAAAATGAATCCCCCTCTGCGCACCAGTGAAGATGTGGAGGCGCTGCGGGAAGGGCTGAAGGCAGATATTATGGATGTAATTTCCACAGACCATGCGCCCCATACAGCCATTGAAAAGGGAGTGGGAATCCGCAAAGCGCCCTTTGGGATTGTGGGCCTGGAGACGGCGGCGTCACTGACCATGACGGAATTAGTGGACAAGGGCTGGCTTACCGTGATGCAGATGGCAGAGAAAATGAGCTATAATCCTGCACGGATTCTGGGACTGGACAAAGGCGTGGTAGAAGAAGGCAAAACAGCGGATCTTGTGATTTTCGATCCAGAAAAAGAATCTGTCATTGATCCGGCCCAGTTCCGTTCCAAAGGGAAAAACACGCCCTTTGCCGGAAAAAAGGTGAAGGGGATGGTGATGGCAACCATTGTGGCAGGCAGGATTGTATACGAGAGCCCGGAACTGTAAAAGGTCGTTCAGGTTTACGTTAAAACTTTACATTTACTTTAAAACTTTACATTTACTTTAAAACTTCACAATTTAAGAGAGGTCCGACATGATTAACAAATTAACAGCGAAGATTCAGAAAACCCATGCTCCCATTGTAGTGGGCTTAGATCCCATGTTAGATTATATTCCGGAGCATATTCAGAAAAAAGCATTTCAGGAGAAAGGAGAGACGTTAGAGGGCGCGGCGGAAGCAATCTGGCAGTTTAATAAAGAGATTGTGGATCATACCTGGGATTTGATTCCTGCGGTAAAGCCTCAGATTGCCATGTATGAGCAGTTTGGAATTCCCGGCCTTGCGGCTTTTAAGAAAACCGTGGACTACTGCCATGAGAAAGATTTGGTGGTAATCGGAGATGTAAAACGGGGAGATATCGGCTCCACCTCTGCCGCTTATGCGGCGGGCCATATCGGAACCGTAACAGTAGGCAGCAAAACATACCGTCCCTTTGAGGAGGACTTCATTACCGTTAATCCGTATCTTGGGACAGATGGGGTAAAACCTTTTGCAGACGTGTGCCGAAAGGAACGAAAGGGACTGTTTATTCTGGTGAAAACTTCCAATCCTTCCAGCGGAGAATTTCAGGACAGGCTGATTGACGGCAGGCCCCTGTATGAGCATGTAGGGGAAAAAGTAGCCCAGTGGGGCGCGGAATGCATGGGAGAATCTTACAGCTATATCGGAGCGGTGGTAGGGGCCACTTATCCGGAAATGGGTAAGATTTTAAGGAAAATTATGCCGAAAAGCTATATTCTTGTGCCTGGATACGGCGCTCAGGGCGGCAAGGGCGCCGATTTGGTTCATTTCTTTAATGAGGACGGCCTGGGAGCAATCGTTAATTCTTCCAGAGGAATTATCGCGGCTTACAAGCAGGAAGCCTATGCGAAATTCGGGCCGGAGCATTTTGGAGAAGCATCCAGGGCGGCAGTGGAAGATATGAGAACAGACATCGAGGGAGCATTGCAGAATATGCTTTGATTCATATTGTATCAGAATGAGATTCAGGAGAAGGATATGGCAGACAAATTTAAAGAACAGGCAGTTATTATCCGTCAGGAAGAGATTTCCTACGGAGTTTACAGTATGTGGCTGAAAACAGATCAGATTGCAGGAAAGGCGAAACCGGGGCAGTTTCTGTCCATCTATTGCCGGGAAGGGAGCAGGCTTCTGCCCCGCCCCATCAGTCTGTGCGAAATAGACAGGGAGGATCAGGCCGTTCGGATTGTGTACCGTGTGGCAGGAAAAGGAACCGAGGAGCTGTCCGGCATGAGAACCGGCGGCAGCCTGGAGGTGGTAGGGCCTTTGGGCAACGGCTTTCCCTTAAAAGAGAAAAAAGCATTTCTGATTGGGGGCGGCATCGGAATTCCCCCTATGCTTCAATTGGCAAAAGAGCTGCAGTGTGAGAAGCAGATTATTTTAGGCTACCGGGATTCCCTGTTTTTACAGAAAGAATTTAAAAAGCAGGGGAAACTGTATGTGGCCACAGAGGACGGAAGCTACGGCGTGGAGGGCAATGTACTGGACGCCATTCGGGAAAACGGCCTGGATGCGGAAATTATTTACGCCTGCGGGCCCGGGCCTATGCTGCGGGCGATGAAAGCCTATGCCAAAGAGAAGAAAATTGAATGCTGGGTTTCACTGGAAGAGCGGATGGCCTGCGGAATCGGCGCGTGTCTGGGCTGTGTCTGCAAATCCAGGGAAAAAGACAGCCATACCAATGTGAATAACAAGAGGATTTGCAAGGAAGGTCCGGTATTTCGTGCAGAGGAGGTAGAATTTTAATGAACACAAAAGTGAAGCTGGCAGGCGTTACGCTGAAAAATCCGGTAATGACAGCGTCAGGAACGTTCGGCTCCGGAGCGGAATATGCGGAATTTGTAGATTTGAATAAACTGGGGGCGGTGGTGACAAAAGGAGTTGCCAATGTGCCCTGGGAGGGGAATCCCACCCCCAGGATTGCAGAGACATACGGCGGAATGCTCAATGCAGTGGGGCTGCAGAACCCGGGGATTGATTTGTTTGTAGAGCGGGATATTCCTTTTCTGACCAAATATGATACGAAAATTATTGTAAATGTCTGCGGCAGAACCACGGAAGATTACTGTGAAGTGGTGAGGCGTCTGGCGGAACAGCCGGTGGATATGCTGGAAATCAATATTTCCTGCCCCAATGTGGAAGAAGGGGGCATTGCTTTCGGCCAGAATCCCAAATCTGTGGAAGCCATCACAAAAGAAGTGAAGAAATACGCAAAACAGCCGATTATTATGAAATTAAGTCCCAATGTCACCGATATTGCCGAGATGGCTAAAGCGGCGGAAGCAGGCGGTGCAGACGCATTGTCTTTGATCAATACCATCACCGGCATGAAAATAGACATTCACCGCAGAACCTTTGCCCTTGCCAATAAAACCGGCGGGCTTTCCGGGCCGGCCATTCATCCTGTGGCGGTACGGATGGTATATCAGACGGCCCAGGCAGTGCAGATTCCCATTATCGGAATGGGGGGAATATCCACGGCAGAAGATGCGCTGGAGATGATTCTGGCGGGAGCCACCGCCGTGTCTGTGGGAACGGCTAATTTCCATAATCCTCTGGTTACCATGGAGATTGTGAAAGGCATTCGGGAGTATATGGAGCAGAATGGCGTGGAGGATATCGGAGAGCTGATTGGCGGAGTGCGGTAGCAGTTTTTCACAGCAGAAGATTCATACTCTGCATACAAAAGAGGAGGAGTAACATGGAAAAAACAAGAGAAAAATTCAAGTTCCGCTTTCTGATATGGGCAGCAGCGCTGATTCTGTCAGTCAGCGGCACAGCTTACAGTAATGTCAGCATTGTACAGGCAGAGCAGACAGTGTATGTGACGCCTACAGGCTCCAAATATCATGCCTATAAATGCGGAAACGGCACCTATACGCCCACCACTCTGTCGAATGCGCTGGCCAGGGGCTTAACGCCCTGCAGCAAATGTTTCGGAAGCAATTATACGCCTTCGCCGGAACCTGCACCAGCGCCAAACCCGGCTCCTGCACCGGAACCTGCACCAGCGCCCAAGCCTATGAAAATCAATAAAACATCTGTCATTCTGGTAAAAGGGCAGACATACAAATTGAAGGTCAGCAATGGGGCGGGGCCCGTAACCTGGAGCTCCTCTAAAAAGTCGGTGGCATCCGTTTCCGGAAGCGGAAAAGTGACAGCAAAGAAAAAGGGCAGCGCATTAATCACAGCAAAGGCAAATGCCGGGTCGAAGAAGTGCAAAGTTACAGTGGAAGCACCCAAACTGAATGCGAAAAATGTTACTTTGGATTTAAAACAGACCAGAAAGCTTAAATTGTCCGGCTGTAAACACACAGTCAAATGGACCTCCAGTGATTCTTCCGTCGCCAAAGTCAGTAAGGGAAAAGTCACTGCCAGACAGGTGGGCTCCGCTAAAATCACAGCCAAAGCCCATGGGAAAAAATATACCTGCAAGGTTACGGTGAAAAAACCCAAAGTGGAAAAGATACTTTTGGGGGAAGATTCTCTGCAGATGGAATACGGGACGGAGAAAGAATTTAAAATCAGCGCCGCGCCGTCAAATGTGATGGAATATTATGATATTTTTGTAAAATCTTCAGATACATCTGTTGTGGAGGCTTCCCTGGATGAGTATGATCATACCGTTCTTTTAAGAAGCCGGGAGAAAGAAGGAAGCGCAGAAGTCTCAGTTTCCATTGGCGGTGTGACGGCGAAGTGCCGTGTGACAGTGACGAAACCGGCAGTGACAGAACTGACATTGAGCGAGAGCAGCCTGAACCTGGAGCCGGGGGACAGAATGATGCTGTCTTATGATGTCAATCCGGTTGATGCCGGAGATTACCATGAGGCGATCTGGAAAAGCGGGAATGAGAATGTGGCCAGGATAGAGAATGTGTTGCAGGGAAGCGCATATGTGACAGTGGAAGCAGTCGGAGAAGGGGAAACAGATATTACTCTGACATTGGGAGACAAGACAGTTACCTGCCATGTGACAGTAAAGCGACAATAGAAAAATCATTTTACAGATTACATACGGAAGAAGGATTGCATGGATCATGCAGTCAGAGGAAAAATAATGACCGAACGGGAAAAAATGTTAGCAGGGCAGTTGTATGACTGCGGAGATCCGGAATTATTATCGCAATGGCATAAAGCGAAAGAACTGGTGAGAAGTTACAATCAAATCAATTCTGCAGAGCTGGAAGAAAAAAGAAAGATTTTAGATGAATTACTGGGCAAAGCAGGTGAAAACCTGTGGATCACAGCGCCGTTTTTTGTTGATTACGGCAATAATATTTATTTCGGAAATAATTGTGAAGTGAATATGAATTGTACGTTTTTAGATGATAATATCATCCGCATCGGGGATAATGCCCTGATTGCCCCAAACGTGCAGATTTATACAGCGTTTCATCCCACAAATGCGTCAGAACGTTTTGGAGAACCAAAAGAGGACGGTTCGTTTGAATTCTGCAAAACCCAGACAGCGCCGGTTACGATCGGAGATAATGTATGGATTGGCGGCGGCGCCATTCTTATGCCCGGGGTAACCATTGGAAATAATGTTGTAATTGGAGCAGGAAGCGTTGTTACAAAAGATATTCCCGATCATACCATAGCGTATGGGAATCCCTGCCGGGTAATGAGAGAAAACAAATAGGATATTGTTATTGTTCACGGCCTGGCTGATGAGTGAATAAAGTGAAAGGAATGAGTGATGAATCATGGAAAATAATAAGAGACCCGAAAATATGGAGCGTATCACCACCACGGCTCTTGCAGAGCCCTTTATTGAGGAGCAGGTAGCTGCCATCCGCGGGCAGGTGGGAGATAAAAAAGTGCTGCTGGCCTTATCTGGCGGTGTGGACTCCTCCGTTGTGGCAGCACTTTTGATTAAAGCGATTGGAAAACAGCTTGTCTGCGTACATGTAAATCATGGTTTGCTGCGAAAAGGCGAGCCGGAGCAGGTTGTTGATGTGTTCCGGAATCAAATGGACGCAAATTTAATTTATGTGGATGCAGTAGATCGTTTTCTGGACAAACTGGCAGATGTGGCTGATCCGGAAAAAAAGCGTAAGATTATCGGCACAGAATTTATTCGTGTATTTGAGGAGGAAGCGCGGAACCAGGAGGGAATAGAATTTCTGGCCCAGGGAACCATCTATCCGGACATTATTGAAAGCGATGGCGTGAAAGCTCATCACAATGTGGGCGGGCTGCCGGAGGATTTGCAGTTTGAGTTGGTGGAGCCGCTGAAGTTCTTGTATAAGGACGAGGTGCGTGTGGTAGGAAAGGCCCTTGGCCTGCCAGACGGCATGGTTTACCGTCAGCCGTTTCCAGGCCCGGGACTGGGTGTGCGCTGCCTTGGCGCGATTACCCGTGACCGTTTGGAAATTGTGCGTGAATCAGATGCAATTCTGCGGGAAGAATTTGCGAAGAACGGACTGGAAGGAAAAGTGTGGCAGTACTTTACGGCCGTGCCTGATTTCTGTTCGGTGGGTGTAAAGGACGGCGCAAGAACATTTGCTTATCCGGTTATCCTGCGCGCAGTGAATACGGTAGATGCAATGACAGCCACAGTGGAGAATGTGCCCTTTGAGCTTCTGGAACATATCACAGAGAGAATTACGACAGAAGTGCCGGGCGTGAACCGCGTGCTGTATGATTTGACGCCGAAGCCTTGCGGGACCATTGAATGGGAATAAGTTAAATAGTGTTTTTGGGTCCCGGAAAACCTTTCTATAGCTTGGTTTTCCGGGATTCTTGTTTTTGGGTGGCTGCAAAATGGAAGCATATCAAAGTTTATATCAAAGATTTCGGTTCCCCTTTACTATATGATACTTATGGGGCAAGTGAAATTTACTGAATAATCTGAATTCATGAGATAAATGCTGGATAAAAAAAGGAATATCCTAAATATATTTTCTTGGAATACCCCTTGACTATTTTACTTTATTTTTTTTCTCTTTTTTAAGTACTCTTTTAGGACAAGATTAATATATTGCGAAAATGACCTATCATCTTCTTCTGCTAAAATCTTAATTTCGTCTATGATTTCTGAATCAAGCGTGATACTTACTTTTGTTTTAAGCGGTTTCATTTTACTATTCCTTTTTAATACAATATATCATCATATAGCCTTTTATACTGATATATCGCTTAAAGTAGTATAAAGTAGCATATATCCGATTTATGTTTCTATTCATCCTTTTTTCTCTTTTGAATATTCTTTTAGGATAAGATTTACATATTGCGAAAATGACCTATCATCTTCTTCTGCCAAAACCTTAATTTCATCTATGATTTCTAAATCAAGCGTAATACTTACTTTCATTTTAAGTGGTTTCGTAATGCTATTCCTTTTTAATATACCATTGTATGACCTTTTGTATTGACGTATCTTATAAAGTAGTATAAAGTAGTATAATATTCGAATTGAGAATGAGGTGCTATTTATGGAAGAAGATCAAACAAGAAAATTGTCATATGATGAATTGGAAAGTGATGAAAAACTCCTATTAAAGTGGTATCATGAGAATCCGTTATCCGTTTATATTGAAATTGCTTTGATAGCACTGGAAGAATTTGAAGTTATCATAAAAAATGAATACAGAAAATACAAAGCCGAAACAGAAAAAAAGCAGATTTATTGAAAACATATTGGTTATTGTAAGGGGGAAAGAATTATCATGCATAAAGACGATTTAAAAGACTTCCTTTTTGAAATTTTGAACGAGCATGACACAATATTTATGGATATTTCATTAGATGATGAAACAGACACTATATTTATCAAATCCGTTGATGGAGAAAATTTTATTGTTACTGTCAGCTCTGTGACTGCGGATGAAGCACTCATAGAACTGTGGGCAAAGAAAAACCCAGAATTGATGTCTCTTGCCCTTGGTGTGTTAAATATGAGGGATTTAGGAGAATTTACGGAGGAAGAAACACATAGGTACTTGTCAGAAATTGTTGGAAAAGCGGACAATTCATGTGCTAAAGATATAAAAGGCGGGCTTGAGAAATTAGGGAATGATAAATGAGATAGCATTCTTCACACATTATATAAGATAATTGATATGCAAGCTGCATAACCATTATCCCAGATCGTTTTGCAGCCCGCATATATTAATTAAATGAGCAGAATTCATCATGCAAGCAAACTATGATGAGATTTTGACTTTTATAGAGGAAATTTCTGATTATTGGCGTCAAGAATTGCATGATTTCCGATACTTATTATGGTGTGGCTTTCATTTGTCTATGCAGAGTGCCGTAAGTGCCTATTTCTTGGGATTTCCGGCACTTTGTCTTTTCATCTTCGCTCATAAAAAGCGTAAATTTACAAAAAATTAGTGTCAGAAATTTTGTTACCGATGAAATATGTGTCAGGATTGGAAACAGTGTCATTCAATGAACCAGCAAGTAATCACACTTGAATATAGGATGTTTTTTTTGTATAATGAAACCAAGATGACACCTGATTATTTCCCCGCTATGAAAGCTGGGATGAAAGGAAGAAAGAATGGAAAAAACAGAGATTGCAAAATATACGATTAAAGACAGCATTTTCACAAATTTATTTCAAGATAAAAAATACCTGATTCAGTTATACCGAGCACTCCACCCAGAAGATACGGAAACTACGGAAGATGAACTGAAGGACATTACAATCAAAAATATATTAGTGGATGCGTGCTATAACGATTTGGGCTTCACAGTAGGAGACAAAATTATGGTTCTGACGGAGGCTCAATCCACCTGGACGATGAATATTATCATACGGGCATTGATGTATCTGGTGCAGTCCTACCATGAATATTTTGAACGCAGGAACGATAACCTTTACAGTAGTAAAAAGGTGAAGCTGCCAAAACCAGAATTATACGTGATATTCACCGGAAAAAGGGTAAGCAAGCCGGAATATGTTTCTCTCTCAGAAGAGTTTTTCAATGGGGAAGACTGTGCCATTGATGTAAAGGTAAAAATGATATACGACGGAAAGAACAATGATATTATTAGTCAATATGTCGCCTTTACAAAAGTATATGACGAGCAAGTGAAATTATATGGACGAACCAGGGAAGCAGTTACCAATACCATCAATATCTGTAAAGACAGGGATGTTCTGAAAGAGTATCTATCGAGCAGGGAAAAGGAGGTTGTGGACATGATGATGACATTGTTTGATGAAGAGCAGGTAATGCGCGCTTATGTGGAAAGCGAGCGAAAGGAGGCAGCGAAACAAGTAGCAAAAGGGACAATACAAAAAATGTTAGAGAACGGAAAATTAACAGTGGATGAATTAAGGGATTATTTTCCGTATTTATCAGATGAAGAAATAATAGAAATAAAAAAAGAGATTCTGTAGACGCTGAAATGAGCATAATTAAAAATTAAGAATCAATGAAAAGTGCATGGAAAGTGTGTAATTGAGAGTGTCATTTTATCTGTGTAAATTGTCCGAACTACAATTTTAATTTTATCGAATTGCTAGAATCCTGTAAATGCTGAAACCCTTGCCTTTATTGGCTTCCAGCATTTTGGACAAGATAACCAAGCAGTCCAAAATAAATTTTCAGATCACTTATTTACACAGATTTTATGACACAGCCCACAAAAATTCTAACACTTCCATTGAGTAGGTAATTTGCCTTGTCATGTATTGAATATAAAGTTCTATTTTTTTACTTTTATAATATTAGTGGTATAATCAAATCAGTACCCTAAAAATTTTGGAGATAACTTATGGGCAATTGGAATCAGGAAGCTGAGAAAATAATGGTTGAGCGTTTTGGAAGAGACACGATTATAGCGTTATCAACAGTAAAAAATGATATGCCGTATGTGCGGTATGTAAATGCTTATTATGAGAATAAAGCATTTTATATCATTACATATGCGCTTTCAAATAAAATGAAACAGATTGAAAATAATTCTGCTGTTGCAATTGCCGGCGATTGGTTTACAGCGCATGGAAAAGGTGTCAATTTAGGTTATTTTGGGAAAGAAGAAAATGTTGCGATTGCTGATAAACTGAGAAAAGTTTTTGCAGAATGGATTGATAACGGACATAATAACTTTGATGATGAAAACACTGTAATTTTACGTGTAGAATTAACCGATGGACTGTTATTGTCACATGGAACAAAGTATGAATTTTAGACCTTAGATTTTATTTTGGAGGAGAAACAACTATGCTTGGTAAAATACCGGATGCAGAGGAAATGACAGCTTTAGTTGGGCAATCTTTATATGATGTATGGAATCAGCTGTGCATGTTAATTGATGAAAAGTATGAAATGGAATGTCAGTGGAATAAAGGCGGTAAAGCATGGACTTATGAGTATAAATACCGGCGAGGCGGCAAAACGCTTTGTGCACTGTATGCAAGAGAACATGGAATAGGTTTTATGATTATCTTCGGAAAAGCTGAGAGAGAAAAATTTGAAACGGAACGAAATAATTATTCCGAACAAGTTCAAAAAATTTATGATAAGGCACAAACCTATCATGATGGTAAATGGGTAATGTTTGAACCGACGGATACATCAATGTTTCATGAATTAATTAAATTATTAGGCATTAAAAGAAAGCCGAATAGGAAGTAATGGATTTTGGCGAGATCCAAATATAAAGTCAGATTATGTGTGTAAGTCCTCTGGACTGCCATAATGAATTTTATCAAAATGCCAAAAGCCCGTAAAGGCTGAACCTCTTGCCCTGACTGGCTTCTGGCACTTTGAGTAAAGGAATCAAGCAGCCCAAATCAAATTTTCAGACCGCTTATTTACACAGATTTTATGACACAGCCGCAGATTGTATAAGAAAAAACTAAACGCCGTAATATGTTCGAATAGCATACGCAACATATTCAGAGCAGCCGTTTCCAAATTGACGGTCGGTTGCTTCTGCCAGGTTTGGAAAGTTCAGATATTCATTTGCCAAATCCAAAAGTATATTCCTTGCATTGTCAAGGCGGAACATTTTCTTATAATTTTCGGCAAGGCGCTCGACGGCTTTTGCTGCTGCGTGTTCATTGTCCGTTTCTTTTGCCGCCATAAATTGCTTGTAAATTTCAGCGTTTTCGTCTTGCTCCGGCTTTAATTTTGCCGCAGTTCCAGTTGACTGCATGATGGCGTCCATTGCTTTTTCTTTACCGCCGTACCATTTGAATATATCCGCAAGTGCCTGTTCATTTGAAAATCCGGATGCCAGATGCTCCCGGTATTTTTCTATGCTGCCATACTGCTGTATCTGTTGGTTCAGCGCTTCTTTTGACATATTACTCCGGCGGTTAAATATCGCAGTATCTTACTTGCCCAAACCCCCATCTGCTGCGTTGTCATCAATCGCTGTAGCACTCGCTACAGCTCAATCTTCCGCCTTGCATATGAAGATTTGTTCTGCGTAATCTACTGCGATATTTAACCGCCGGAGTAATACATTCTAATGTGTGGTCTAAAATTTCCTGCAATTCTTTCTCGTTAAATGCTTCAAAGCTCATGGTATTAATTCCTTTCATTACATCAGATATTAACTCGATAATCCCGTTTAACCGGTTTCGCTTTTGCTCTAACAAGGCTTTTTGAGTGAACAAAGCCTGTTCCTTATCGTAAGCAGGGTGTTCCATAATCTTTCTTATATTCTCCAATGGAATCTCCAATTCTTTAAAGAACAGGATTTCCTGTAATCGCTCGATTGCCTTGCTGTCGTATAAGCGATATCCTGCCTCTGTTACTTTTGCCGGCTTTAACAAACCTATTTCATCATAATATCTCAGTGTCCTTATACTTACTCCGGTGATCGCTGCTACGTCTTTTACCGTTTTCATCATTCCCTCCTTCCGGTTTCATCTTAAAACATTACGCTGCGGAAGAGTCAATATGTTTTTGATATAAACAGGCCGCTGAACCATGATTTTTCTTATGTTGCGTCAAAATCATGGTTCAGCGGCCTGAAAGTAATCATTTGCCAAAGTAAATAAATTTAGAAGTTATTTTAAGTTGTTATCTCTGCACCCGTCCCGATGCGTTTCCGCCTGCCAGGGATTTAACCTCGGCTTCGGATACCAGATTGTAATCATGCTCAATGGTATGCTTCAGGCAGGATGCCGCCACAGCATAGTTGATAGCGTCCTGCTGTTCATATCCATGGCTGAGGGCATGAATCAATCCGCCGCCGAAGGAATCTCCGCCGCCTACGCGGTCTACAATATGGATCAGATATTCCGGAGAGAAGCATGCCTGTCCGTCTTTGTAAAGCATGCCTGCCCATTTGTTGTCTGTAGCGGAAATACTGCCCCGCAGAGTGATTGCCACATATTCGCAGCCGAAACGATCAGACAGCTCTTTTGCCACGCCGATATAGCCTTCCCGGCTGATTTTTCCGGTGTTGATATCAGTTCCTTCTGCATGAATGCCGAATACATCCGCTGCGTCCTCTTCATTTGCGATGCACACATCCACATAGGGCATCAGTTCGCCCATGACTGTTCCGGCCTGTTCGCTGGTCCAGAGTTTTTTGCGGAAATTAAGGTCGCAGCTTATTTTTACGCCCTTTGCCTTTGCGGCTTTGCAGGCGTCTAAGCAGATCTGAGGATTCTCACCGCCCAGCGCCGGGGTGATTCCTGTAAAGTGGAACCAGTCGGCCCCTTCAAAAATCTTGTCCCAGTCAAAATCCTCCTGTTTTGCCAGAGCGATGGAAGAGCCTGCCCGGTCGTAAATGACTTTGGAAGGTCTTTGGGATGTGCCTTTTTCCACAAAATAAATGCCGAGCCTGGGGCCGCCTTTGACAATGCCGGAGGTATCCACGCCGAACTGGCGCAGGCTGTTGACGGCGCACTGGCCTAAATCATTGTCCGGCAGTTTTGTTACAAATGCAGCGTCATTGCCGTAATTTGCCAGAGAAACAGCTACATTTGCCTCGCCTCCTGCATAGCTTGCCTCAAAGCTTCCTGCCTGAACGAACCGGAGATATCCTTCCGGGTTCAGACGCATCATAATTTCACCAAAACATACTATTTTTGCCATTGTTTTATTTTCCTTTCTGTTATGCTTCTTTTGCGTTGGTTACAAATTCCCGGGCCAATGCTGTGATTTTGTCAAATTCACCGTTCTGAATCCACTGGGCATTCACAAGATTGCCCCCTACTCCGGCTCCGATGGCGCCGGCTTTGATGAATTCCGCAACATTTTTCTCGTTGACGCCGCCCACTGCAAGTACCGGTATATGGCTCATGGGGGCTTTGACAGCCTTGATGTAGGCGGCCCCCAGATTGCCCACCGGGAAGATTTTTACAAAGTCTGCGCCGGCTTCGTAGGCGGCTGCAATTTCGGAGGGAGTCATGGCTCCGGGCATGGTCACCATTCCCTGCTCTTTTGCGTAGCGGATGACTTCCGGGTTGGTGGAAGGGGTGATGATGTAAAGAGCGCCCGCTTCTTTTGCCAGATCCACCTGTTCTTTTGTCAGCACCGTTCCGGCGCCTACCATAACCTGTTCTGCCAGCTCTTCGCTGATGGCCCGGATGGCTTTGGTTGTCGCTTCAAAATGGTCTGTGCTTTTCTGGTTAAAAGTAATTTCTACCATGTTGATGCCGCCTTCGTACAGCGCCCGGGCCAGATTTACGCAATGCTCCGGCTCCATGCCCCGTACAATGGCAATTATCTTATTGTCATATACATTTTGAATAATCTCTTCTCTTGTGGGTTTCATTTCAATCTCCTTTTTCGCTGATTCCGATTACCATTCTGCTATTGAGCCGTCTTTATGCCGCCATACCGGATTTTTCCAGTTGTGATTGGTCTTGCTTTCTTCCAGCACCAGTTCCTTGTTTACGTCTACGCCAAGTCCAGGCAGCTTCGGCAGATTTACATAGCCGTCGGTAAACTTGAAATCATCTTTATTATTTACATAATCCAGCACGCTCTTGCCTACATTGTAATGAATGCCCATGCTCTGCTCCTGAATGACCGCATTGTAACAGGTGGCGTCTACGTTCAGGCAGCTTGCCAGGGCAATGGGGCCAAGGGGGCAGTGGGGAGCCAAGGCAACGTCATAGGCCTCTGCCATAGAGCCGATTTTCTTCACCTCGGTAATACCGCCGGCATGGCTTAAATCGGGCTGGATAATGTCTACGCCGCCGGTCTGAAGAAGCCGTTTGAAGTCATATTTGCTGAAAAGACGCTCTCCGGTGGCGATGGGGATATTGCAGGCAGCGGCAATTTCCGGAAAATATTCCATGTTTTCGCAAAGCACCGGCTCCTCGATGAACATGGGATCAAATTCCTCCAGCTTTTTGGCCAGAACTTTTGCCATGGGTTTGTGCACGCGTCCGTGGAAGTCGATGGCAATGCCGAAATATTTTCCGCAGCTTTCCCGGATGGCGGCTACCCGCTCCAGAACAGCGTCTACTTTATCATAGGTATCTATCATCTGAAGCTCCTCGGTGGCGTTCATCTTGATAGCCTGGAAACCGGCGTTTTTCTTTTCCAGGGCGGCTGCGCCTGCGTCGGAGGGACGGTCGCCGCCGATCCAGCTGTATACTTTCATTTTGGTATGGCATGCGCCTCCCAGAAGTTCGTAAACCGGAACCCCAAGAGATTTGCCCTTGATATCCCAGAGGGCTTGGTCGATGCCGGAGATTGCGCTCATCAAAACGCCGCCGCCCCGGTAGAAGCCGGCCCGGTAGAGGGTGCTCCAGATGTCTTCGATATTCCTGGGATCAGCGCCGATGAGATAATCTTTCATTTCCTGTACACACGCGAGAACGGTGCTGCAATGGCCCTCAAGGACAGGTTCGCCCCATCCGGTAATGCCTTCATCTGTCATGATTTCCACAAATCCCCATCTGGGGCGGACGGTATAAGTGTTTACTTCTGTGATTTTCACTGTGATTTCCTCCTTTTTGAAACGTGTTTGCCAAATTATTAATAAAATATAAAGTTGTAGGACGAATCTGACAAATTCATACGGGTTTGGGAAATCCGTCCTATAAGAGCAGAATTGTTTATAATCATAATATACCATTTGGCATGGAAAAACAATTCGGCATTATGCATAAAAAATAGAATGAGAATTAATACATATATGACAAAATAAAGAAAACACCAAAGAAAAAGGTTTTGATTCATTGACAAAACTACAAAAATGTAGTAATTTCTAAGAAGCACAAAATTTGTTGGACAAAAAAATGTAATTTGTCCAACAAAACTGCACAGAGAAAAATTTAAAGGAGGGATCTTATGTTAGATTCTAGGTATGTACCGTTGTTTATTGTCGGTTTTCTTCTTTACATCGGCTTTATGATCGCGGTAGGCATTCTCTCAACAAGAGGAAAAACAGGCGGTTCAAACTTCCTGACGGGTGGTTCGAACCTTGGATTTTTCCTGATTTTCTGTACGGTCGGAGCTACGATGATCGGTACAGGTTCATCCATGGGCGCTATCGGAAACGGCTTCAATCATGGCTGGGGCGGCGCTATCTATGGACTGGGCGCTTCCACAGGTATTCTTTCCATGCTGATGTTTGTGAACATCCGTGAGAAAAATTTCATCACAATGTCAGAAGAGGCGCAGTATTATTACGGCGGGAAAAAGATTGTGCGTCAGGTTATGGGATTTATGATGTTCGTGATTGAAATTATCTGGCTGGGCAACCATATGAACGGCGGTTCCAAATATCTGGCGTACATCACAGGGTTGGATGATGTGCTCTGCAAGCTGATTACGGTACTGGCATTTGCAGTATATGTATTTATCGGCGGATATCTGGCCGTGGTTGTTACAGACGCAGTGCAGTTCTGCGTAATTATTGCAGGTTTCGCACTCATTGCTGTAAGAGCTATTCCGGCGGCAGGCGGATATGCAAAGATTGCGGAAACATTTGACGCGGCAGGCAAATCCGGCGCTATGGGATTCTACGGAATCGGCTCCTATGGTATGATGGCGGCTTTTGCATTGGTGCTGTCCACTTACATGGGCGTTATCGGCACACCGACGCACCGTACACGTATTTATACTTCTGCAGATAAGGGAACGGCAAAGAAAGCATTCTTAAGCTCCGGCATTATGCTGTTTTTCTGGAGTTTTGTAACAGCTGTAATCGGTATGAGCGCATTTGCAATTGCAACAGAGCAGGGCGTGACACTGGAATCCGCAGACTATGCCTTTTCCTTTATGGCAACCCATGTGCTCGGCCCGGTATTCGGTCTGGTGCTGATGATTGCAGGTCTGTCCGCAACCATGTCCTCCGGAGATTCCGATGCCATTTCCGGTATCACAATTCTTCTGACAGACGTGTATCCCAGCGTGACAGGCAAGAAGATCAAGGAAGAAGATTATCCCAAGTACTCCAGAATTGCTCTGGTGGTTACCCTGGCAATCGCATTCCTGATTACGCTTTTTGTAAATGACGTTATTACCTACATCCAGAAAGTGGTAGGCTCCCTGCTTCCGGGCGTTGCTGTATGTATGTTTATGGGACGTTTCTGGAAACGGGCTACCTGGCAGGGCGGTCTGGCATGTATCTTCTCCGGTACAGTGTTCGGTATTCTGTACCTGCTGCTTCCGTCTGTAAGCGGATGGGTAGATGCAAACCTGGGCGGCGCTGCAGTTCCAGCTACAATTATCACATTGATATTCGGCGTGATTGTAAGTCTTGTAACTCCGGCAGATACAACACCGGAAGCAGATCGTGTAAAAGCAGTATTTGACGCGCGTCTCGGTGAATAGAATACATAGCAATTGACCAGAAATGGGGGGTGGGGGAACTCAGCCCCCCATTTTGTCATTGGCGGCAGGAGAGGAAATTATGGGAACAATATTATTAAAAAACGGTATGGTATATGATGGATTGGGCAATCCGGCAAAACAGCAGGATGTCCTGATAAACGGCGACAAAATCGAAAAGATTGGCTGTATCGGAGAAACAGAGGCAGAACAGGTGATTGATGTGCAGGGGAAAATTGTCTGCCCGGGGTTTGTGGATATTCACAGGCACTGCGATGCAAAACCTTTAAATGATCCGGAGTTCGGAAAAAGAGAACTGGCCCAGGGCATTACCACTACAGTGGTGGGAAACTGCGGAATCAGCCTGACGCCCTGCCCTTCCTCAGACGAGGGCGCAAGAGAAATGTATGATTTTGACGAAGCGGTGTTAGGGCCGATGGAACTCACCCTTCCGAGAACCTATGAAGATTATCTGAAAGCGCTGGATTCTGCCAGGCTTCCTTTGAACTTTGCGTCCATGATCGGAACGGGAGCGGTTAAAATTACGGTAAAGGGATTTGCAGATACGCCCTATACACAGGAGGAACTGGACAAAGCCAGGGATTTGATTGAGGACGCCATGAAGCGCGGAGCGGCAGGGGTTTCCCTGGGAATTATGTATCTGCCGGAATGTTATTCTTCCACCGAAGAATTTGCCTACATTCTGAAACCGGTGGGAAAATACGGCCGTGTGATCACCACCCATATCCGCGGAGAAGGCGACAGTATGGTGGAGAGCATCAAAGAAGTTATCAAAATTGCCAAGGAAGCCGGGTGCGCGCTGGAAATCAGCCATTTTAAGAGCTGCGGCGTTCAGAACTGGCAGAAAGACATTCATACGGCGATTCAGCTGATTGAAGAGGCCAGGGCCAAGGGGCAGGATGTGACCTGCGACTTCTATCCCTATGAGGGAGGGAGCACAGCCCTTACTACCATGCTTCCGCCGGTATTTGTGGCCGGCGATATGACAGGCGCGCTGGAAAAGCTGGGCACAGAAGAAGGGGTGGAGGAATTCCGCAGGCTGAGCCGCATACCCTATGAGGATTGGGACAATTTCTGCGTGACATTAGGCTGGGAACGTATTATAATCAGTGGTGTGACAGAGGAAAGATTTCAGAAAATGCTTGGCATGACAGTGACAGAGGCAGCAAAGCAGTTCGGATATCAAGACCCGGAAGCCCTTGCCGCTGATTTGATGCACAGTGAAAACGGGAAAACAGCGATTATCAATATGAGCATGTGTCAGGAAGATATTGATACGGTGGCAAAGCTGCCCTATTCCAACTTTATTTCAGACGCAATTTATGCACAGACAGATACGCCCCATCCCCGCATGTACGGGACATTTCCCAAGGTGATACGGGAATATGTCAGAGAGAGAAAGCTGCTTTCCATGGAGGAAGCCATACATAAAATGACCGGGCAGCCGGCAGAGCGTATGAAGCTTGAAGGCCGAGGCGTGTTGATGGAAGGCAATTATGCGGACATTCTGGTATTTGATCCGGAAACGTTCCAGGATCATGCAACCTTCCAGGACCCGGCGCGTCTGGCAGACGGACTGGGATATCTGTTTGTCAACGGGGCTCTTGTGATTCAGGATGATCAATGGCTGAATCATATCTGCAACGGCAGAAATATTTTGGCAGGAGGAAAATAAGATGGCAGAAGCAAGAAGCCTGGAGGAAATCAAACTGGATTATGCCTGGAAATTCGGCTGCGGACGTTACATTCAGCAGAGGGAGGCATTGGAGACGCTTCCGGAGGAGATCCGCCGTTTGGGCGATAAGCCTCTGATTATTGCCGGCCCGCGGGCCTGGGAAGCCACAGAGGGAAGAATTGAAAAAGCTTTAAAAGACGCCGGAATCGAATATGAGCTGTCTCTTTATCCGGCGCAGAATACCTATGAAAAAGCCAGGGAGCATGCGGCGCAGGCAGTTGAGCGGGGATGCGACGTGATCCTGGGAGTGGGCGGCGGCCGCATTATGGATCAGGCCAAAGCGGCGGCTTATTTTGCCGGAGAACTGACCGGGGCAAGAAGCGGGCATTTTCCCATTATTCAGGCGCCTACAAGCATTGCCACCTGCGCGGCCTTTGCGCCCTTAAGCGTGATGTATACGGAAGAAGGGGCCTCTCTGGGAAGCCTTCGTCATAATTTTGAAGTGAATGCCATCGTGGTGGACATGGACGTGATTGTCAAAGAGCCTGCCCGCTATGCGGCAAGCGGCATTTTAGACGGCATGGCCAAGATGGTGGAGATGCAGAACGGCCATGACAATATTACCATTGAGGAATTTGACGTGGGACTGGTGACAGCATTTACACTGGCCAAATATACAATGGATACTTACCGGAAACGCGGCGTTCAGGCCGTTTCGGATATCAGGGAAGGGAAGCTGACCAAAGAAGTGGAGGATATCACTTACCTGAACATTGCAGTGGCAGGCGTAATCAGCGGATGCAGCAAAGGGTTTGGGCAGACGGCTCTCGGACATGAGTGCTATGAGCTGATCCGCACGCATTTCACACAGGAAGCAAAAGATTTTATCCACGGCGAAATTGTGGCCGTAGGCCAGAGCATGCAATTGTCCTTCAACGGGCAGGAGGATCAGATTCCGGCTTTGCGGGAGATGATGCATTCTTTTGACATGCCTTTAACTTTAAAAGATATCGGAATTGAACCCACAGAAGAAAATGTGGAAAAACTATATCAGGATCTCTATCACAGCCCCTTTGTGAAAGATTGTCCCCAGGAGGCGGAAAAATTAAGAAAAGCCATGAAATGGCTCTGCGAATAGGAGGAAAAGAAAATGGCAGATGTATATGCAAAAATGAAAGAACTTGGAGTAACCTTGCCGGAGCCTCCGGCAAAAGGCGGAATCTACACACCGGTACAGGAATTCGGCGATAAGCTTCTGTACTGCAGCGGATGCGGCCCGGCCATCGGAGATGAGAATGTAATCGGAACTCTGGGAAAAGATCTGACTGTGGAGGAGGGACAGAAGGCAGCCCGCAACTGCGCCCTGAACCTGCTGGCCAACTTAAATGACAAGCTGGGAGATTTAAACCGGATTAAACGTTTTGTGAAAGTGTTGGGATTTGTCCGCAGCGCAGATGATTTTCAACAGCAGCCTCAGGTTGTGAACGGCGGTTCCCAGTTGATTTTAGATATATTTGGAGAGGAAAAGGGACTTCCGGCACGTACAGCCATCGGCACCAATGCCACACCCGGCGGAATTGCCTGCGAAATTGAAGTTCTGGTAGAATATGAATAAGACGAGATATTCCTTTGAGGGAGAAGAATCGGTAATTTCTCCCCAGCTGGTGTATTATAAAGAAATTATAGAAGAAAATATTCAGAGAATGATATCATATGCCGAAGGCCCGGAGCGCCTTTGGCCCCATGTGAAAACCCATAAGATGGCGGAAGTTGTCAAGCTGCAGATGCAGTACGGCATAGACAGGTTTAAATGCGCAACCATTGCGGAGGCGGAAATGTGCGCGGCCGCAGGCGCAAAAAAAGTGACTCTGGCCTATCCTCTGGTGGGGCCCAATATTCCACGTTTTCTGACTCTGGCAAAAACATTTCCGGAGACGGAATTCTTTGCCATATCAGACTGCACAGAGCAGGTGGAACTGGCAGCCATGGCAGCCGTCAAAGAACAGACAGAGATACAAATGCTGATGGATGTGGATACCGGACAGCACAGGACCGGAGTGCCCATGGAACAGGTGGAAGCGGTTTACAAACAGTGGGCGAAAATGCCGGGGATTTGTATGCGGGGCATGCACTGCTATGACGGGCACCGCCATGAAAGTGATTGTCAGGTCAGAAACAGAGAAGTGACTGCTTTGAATGAACAGATAGAGCCCATGAAACATGCGCTGAGAGACAGCGGCATGGACTGCGGGATTATCATTTTCGGCGGCACCCCTTCCTTCCCCTGCCATCAGAAGTTAAACAGGGATTATTTAAGTCCGGGAACCTGTGTCATACAGGACGCCGGCTATGCAGCGGCTTATCCGGATCTCCCCTTTGAGCCGGGAGCGGCAGTGCTGACCAGGGTAATCAGCGTGCAGGGAGAGGATACCTTTACCCTGGATATGGGAACTAAGGCGGTAGCCACAGATCCGAATCCGGAACGGGCTGTCCTTGTCGGCATGGAATATGCAGCGACCGTTCTTCAGAATGAAGAACACTGGGTTGTGAAGCTTCCGCCGGAGCACAGGGCGGATATGCCGAAGGTGGGAGATGTTATGTTTGCCGTTCCGATGCACGTATGCCCTACCAGCGCGTTGTATCCGTCGGTTCCGGTGATTGAAAAAGGGAAGCTCACCGATTGGTGGGAAGTGACGGCGAGAAACCGGAAGCTGTCGATTTGAGGAATAAGAGAAAGTAGATGTCTGGGGTATGAAGAAAAAAGAAGAACATGGCAGTACGCTGGCAGAACAGGTTGCCGACGGGCTGTTGGAACACATCAGAATGAAGGGGCTAAAGACCGGCGACCGTCTGGGAACAGAGATGGAAATGGCGGAGCAGCTAAAGGTCAGCCGCGGAACCATCCGGGAGGCGATCAAGATTCTTGTTTCCCAGAATATTTTGGAAGTGCGGCAGGGTTCGGGCACTTTTCTTTCTGATGGGAAGGGGAACGTGGGAGATCCTCTGGGGCTTAAGAGAATACCGGAACAGTTTCGGCTGACCTGGGATCTGCATCAGATCAGAATGCTGTTAGAGCCGGATATTGCTTATATGGCGGCTATGAATATCACAGACGAGCAGTTAAAAGAACTGGAGGGAATCTGTGAAGAAATGGAGCGTCTGTCCGGCTTAAAGCAGCAGCGGCTCCATGTGGATGTGGAATTTCACATTTATCTGGCAAAAACATGCGGAAACCTGGTGATGCCAAAGCTGATTCCCATTATTCGCCAGAGCGTGGATCTGTTTATCAAATATACACACCGGGAAGCGGAGCCAGAGACGGAAGCCAAGCACAGAGATATTTTAGAGGCTTTAAAGGCCCGCAATCCTATGTGGGCAAAGGATATGATGCTGATGCATCTGACCTATAACGGCCAGGAGCTGCGCCGGGAAGCCCTCCGGCGGGGCGAAACACTGGAAAAACTGGTAATTCGAAAAAATAATGCGGCAGAAGATATCATAGAAGATGAAAACAGGAGGTCCGACCATGTATAAAAGTCAGGAGATCAGAAAGATTGCTCCGGAGATGGACCCGCTGAGAATGGGAATGGGATGGAAAGTGGAAGACCTGGGCAAACCGCAGATTATTGTGGAAAGCACCTACGGCAACAGCCATCCGGGCAGCGGCCATCTGAATGTTTTTGTAGAAGAAGCAGTAAAGGGAGTAGATGAAAACGGCGGCAAAGCGGCGCGCTATTATGCTACCGACATGTGCGATGGCATGGCCCAGGGCCATGACGGCATCAATTATTCCCTGGCTCACAGAGATGCAATTGTAAATCTGGTGGAAGCCCAGATAGGCGCCACAACATTTGACGGCGGGGTTTTTGTTTCCAGCTGCGACAAGGCGCTTCCGGCAATGCTTATGAGCATTGGCCGCAATAAGGAGATGAGCGCTGTTGTGGTTACCGGAGGCGTAATGGAAGCAACGGCAGTGAAGTCGGAATATCTGTCGGATGATCCGGGCTGTAAGATTAATGAACTGCTGACTTTAGAGCAGATCGGCAAGTTCAGCGCACAGTTTGAGCGGGGCGAGATACCGGAAGAACAGCTTACTTATTATAAGCAGCACGCATGTCCCAGCTGCGGCGCATGTTCTTTTATGGGAACTGCATCCACCATGCAGGTGATGGCGGAATCGCTGGGACTGATGCTGCCGGGCACCGCGCTGATGCCTGCTACCGCGCCGGAACTGAAAGAGGCTGCATACAAGGCCGGACAGCAGCTGATGGAGCTGGTGAAGCAGGGCATCCAGGCCAAAGATATCGTCACCATGAAGAGTTTTGAGAATGCAATTATGGTGCATGCGGCTATTTCCGGTTCCACCAATGCGGTGATGCATATTTCTGCCATTGCCCATGAGTTTGGATTTGAAATTGACGCCGATACCTTTGACAGACTTCACAGGGGAGCCCATTATCTGCTGAATATCCGTCCGGCAGGCGACTGGCCCGCACAGTATTTCTACTATGCAGGAGGAGTTCCCAGGATTATGGAAGAGATTAAGGAAGTTCTGCACCTGGATGTGATGACCGTCACCGGCAAAACCCTGGGAGAGAATCTGGAAGAGTTGAAAAAGAACGGGTTCTATCAGCATTGCAGTGAAATCCTGAAAGAAAAGGGCAAGGCTATCGGCAAAGAAATTGCAGCAAATGACATTATCCGTGATTTTGACCATGCCCTGGGCACAGATGGAAGCATTGCCATTCTGCGGGGCAATCTTGCACCGGAGGGAGCCGTGATCAAACATACGGCATGCCCGAAGGAAATGTTCCGGGCGAAACTGACGGCGAAGCCCTTTGACAGCGAAGAAGAGGCCATTGACGCAGTACTGAAGAAAAAAATCAAGCCGGGAGACGCTGTATTTATCCGCTACGAAGGACCGAGAGGAAGCGGTATGCCTGAAATGTTCTATACCGGAGAAGCCATTTGTTCTGATCCGGAACTGGCGGCGTCCGTGGCTCTGATTACAGACGGCCGTTTTTCCGGGGCTTCCAGAGGGCCGGTGATTGGGCACGTATCACCGGAGGCGGCCGCCGGCGGCCCCATAGCCCTGGTAGAAGAAGGAGACTTGATTGAGCTTGACGTGGAAGGGCGCAAACTGGCCATCGTAGGCATTCAGGGCAAAGAGCTGCCGGAGGAAGAGATTGCGAAGGTTTTGGAAGAGAGAAAGAACAACTGGAAAGGCTTTACCTCCAAGTATGACAGGGGATTGCTGAAATTATACGCCCAGCATGCGGTGAGCGCGATGAAGGGCGCGTATATGGATTGATGAAAAAGAGTCTGCATTCTGCAGGCTCTTTTTTGGCATTCGGTACTGTAATTTTCAGAACAATGATACAGTGCAGCCGCCTGCTTTTTATTGTGGAGAAAATCAAAGGAAAAGAATTGTTATTTTAAACATGTTATGGTAAAATAAAACCGTATTTGAGGAGTAAAATCGCGGGAACCCGCATCAACAGGAGGATTTAGATAGACATGGAACAGTACAAGCAGGAATTTATTGAATTTATGGTAGACTGCCAGGTGTTGAAATTCGGAGAATTTATCTTAAAAAGCGGACGGAAATCCCCGTTTTTTATGAACGCAGGCGCATATGTGACAGGCGCGCAGCTCCGCAAACTGGGGGAATATTATGCAAAGGCCATTCATGAGCATTACGGGGATGATTTTGACGTGTTATTCGGACCGGCCTATAAGGGAATTCCCTTAAGCGTTGCCGCCACTATGGCCTACAGCGAATTATACGGCAAAGAAATCCGCTACTGTTCCAACCGGAAGGAAGCGAAAGACCACGGAGACGCCGGAATTTTACTGGGCAGCAAGCTGAAAGACGGGGACAGGGTTGTGATTATTGAGGACGTTACCACCTCCGGCAAGTCCATGGAAGAGACAGTGCCCATTATCCGGTCCCAGGCCGATATTGAGATTAAGGGCCTGATGGTGTCTTTGAACCGGATGGAGCGGGGCAAGGGAACCAAGAGCGCGTTAGAAGAAATCAAAGAGCTTTACGGCTTTGATGCAAACGCCATTGTTACCATGAAAGATGTTACAGAATATTTGTATAATAAACCATATAAAGGAAATATATATATTAATGACGAAATGAAAGCGGCCATAGATAATTACTATGCCCAGTATGGAGCAAATTAAGATTTGGAAGATTATTTCGGAGGTTTGGAATGAACGAAAAAATATACAAGACAATGGCAGTAACAGGAGCCGGAAATATTGCGCTGGGGGTAATTGTCCTGGTATGCGGAATTGCCTGCGGGGTTCTGTCTATTGTCAGCGGCGCCAGAATCTTAAAACGTAAATCAGATATCATATTTTAAGGGCGGATAAATTGAAGAAAGATTATAAAAAAACACTCCGGATATGCAGCAGAATCATGTTCGGAGTCTATATTATTTGTTTGGCCTATTTCCTTTTTTTTGCAGAGAGCACCGGCCGTACCTTTGAGGGCCGTACCTATCACTATAATCTGGAGTTATTTAAGGAAATCAGGCGTTTTATTGTCCATCGGCATACGTTGGGAACGAAGGCGGTGCTGCTGAATCTGGTGGGAAATATTGTGGCTTTTGTTCCCTTTGGATTTTTTTTGCCGATTCTGTATCCCAGATGCAGGAATTTTCTGTATACTGTATTTTTCAGTTTTGAAGTCAGCCTTGCGGTGGAAACCATTCAGCTTGTGTCGAAAGTGGGAAGCTTTGACGTGGACGATATGCTGCTGAATACCATAGGAGGCGCAATGGGCTGCCTGACTTTTTATTGGATGAACCGGGTAAGGAGAAATTATGAGACAAAAGAAAAAAGGCGGGTTTAAATTTGCAGGGAAAAAGCATTCCAGAAGAGGAAAAATATCTCTGATGCTTGCATTGTGCTCTGTGTTTGCAGGCGTTGGGATGGTGGCGTTTTCCATACAAAACGGCGGAAATGCCAGTGTATATGTGGGAAGCGCAGGCCTATTTGCGTTGTTTGTGTCATTGGTGTCGCTGATGATCGGGCTCTCCAGTTTAAAGGAAGAAAGTTACAAATTATTTCCGGTGCTGGGCAGCATTTGTTCTGTGCTCACACTGGCAGGATGGGTAGCAGTGTATATGCTTGGATTCTGAGAAACAGACGATTTGGAAAGGATAGATTGGAAAGATGGGTTATTGTAAAGTTTGGCAGCCATACCGTGAGGCGGTAAAAGAACGGTAT
Source organism: Lachnospiraceae bacterium (assembly GCA_910575555.1). Taxonomy (GTDB): domain Bacteria; phylum Bacillota; class Clostridia; order Lachnospirales; family Lachnospiraceae; genus Petralouisia. The sequence continues at coordinate 129,971 of CAJTFX010000003.1, forward strand.
CCTCTGGTACTGGAACGGTTGGAGCAGATCGAAACAGAAGAGACGGTAAAGCAGCCGTACCTGGACTATTTTCGCCGGGGAGCGTCTTTTCTCCGGAGGCTTGGAGGGCTGGAAAAAGAAGTGACTTCCGGTGCATGGGATAAAAAGAGCCTGGAGGAAATGAGCAGGCAGAACTATTCTCTCTATGAAGAAATACTGCCGGAGCATTATGGGGAGAGCTATGGAAATCCGGAGTATGCAGTGTTGAAACTTGGAGAACCCTACGGCAAATTGCTTGGAGCATTATATGCGGATCTCCGTTCGCTGATTCCCTATGCTTACGAAGGCAGAATTTATGACATTACCATATTCAGTGAGCTTCTGGTGGAAATTTACAACCTTTTTGAGCAGGAAGAACTGCCGGAGGAAAAGGAAGTACAGCAGGTGATTTACTGGTTTTTCCACGATTACGGGGAAGTGTTTACAGAAATGGGCGTGATGGCCCAGACTAATCCAGAGATGGACTTTTACACCCGTATCATTATGGACAGTGATCTGAAGGATCTGAGGTATCTTTACCGCTACGGCATTTATATTTCGGAGAATGAGAAGAAAACGGCAGAGTTTTTAAACCGGATGTCTGAGGAACAGATTCAGGCAATGGCAGATACTTATACCGAAGGATACCGGATTGGCTTTGAGGTGACAGGAAAGGAGCTGTCGAAAAAGAAATTTGCAGACCTGCGTTATCCCATTGGTTTTGAACGGATGATGCGTGCGGCAGTGAAGAATTTTGAGAAAATGGGTTTGCAGCCGGTGGTGATGCGGACCGGCGAGCTTTCTTTTTCCGGCAGGGGAAATGGAAGCGGCAGCATTGTCAGTGTTTCTCCCAACCGTCAGTATGAGTACGATCACAAGTCGGATCGGGCTCTTTATCTGGACAAGGCGTTGGTGGAGCGCAGGCTTGAGGTGTTAAAAACCGCCTATGAAGCAAGGAAAAAAGAAGCCTCCTGGTACGGCGGGCCTGCAGTGGTGGAAACCTTTGGAGAAGCGGGGTTTGAACCGAAGGCTAATCCTTATGCATGGCAGTTTGACGAGAAGCAGCAGAAGCTGAATGTCTATTATTCCAATCAGGCAATGCAGGTAACCAACCAGTATATTAAGGGAGAAGAACGCAGTTTTACCATAATTGCCTATCCCATTCCTGAGATTGGCCCCCGGTTTGAGGAGATTTTCGCGGAAACGGTGAAAGTGAATACCCTTGATTATCAGTTATACCGGGACATGCAGCAGAAAATCATTGACGTACTGGATGAAGGGGAATCTGTGCGCATTACCGGAAAAGGGAAAAATACCACAGATCTGACGGTTGCCCTGTATCCGTTAAAGGACAGAAGCCGGGAGACTGCCTTTGAGAACTGCGTGGCGGATGTGAATATTCCTGTGGGCGAGGTGTTTACTTCCCCTAGGCTGCAGGGAACCAACGGCCATCTCCATGTGACGCAGGTATATTTGAACGGAATGAAATATCTGGATTTGGAAGTGGATTTTAAGGACGGCATGATCAGCCGGTATTCCTGTAAAAATTTTGAGACGGAAGCAGAAAATCAGGCATTTTTAAAGGAAAATCTGCTGAAGCATCATGAGACGCTTCCGCTGGGGGAATTTGCCATCGGAACCAATACCACCGCTTACCGGATGGGGATGGAGTACCAGATTCAGGATAAACTGCCCATATTGATTGCAGAGAAAACAGGGCCTCATTTTGCGGTGGGGGACACCTGCTACAGTCTGGCAGAGGACACTCCGGTATTTAATCCGGACGGAAAAGAAATTGTGGCAAGAGACAATGAGGTGTCCATACTCCGGAAGGAGGATCTGCAGAAAGCCTATTTTAACTGCCATACAGACATTACCATTCCCTATGATGAACTGGATCGAATTACGGTGCAGAAAAAGGACGGCGCCTGGGTGGATGTGATACGGGACGGTAAATTTGCAGTGCCGGGAACGGAATTGCTGAACGAACCATTAGATTAAAGAAATAGAGATTACGGAGGAACAACATGGAGGAGAGAACAAATAATAAGGCGGCAGAAACAAAGACGGTTGTGCGTAAATACAGCGAAAAGCCGGCCCGGGACGCCAAGGCAAATCAGACGGTGCTTTTATTGATGGCTTTTATGGATATTCCCCTTACCCTGGCTTTGCTGAGCCAGTTTGTATCCAAGGACATTTCCTATGGGAAAATGGCGGCTCTTCCTGTGGCTGTTTTGCTGTTGGGGACGCTGGTAAGCTTTGGAATGTATTTTAAAGACAGGTCCGGTGAGACGCTGCGGTATGTAATGCTGGGAACATTTCTGGCAGGCTGGGGGTATATGATGCTGACGGCTAAAAGCGTTCTGGCCTGCACTTACATATTTCCGATGATGATTGCCCTGATTCTCTATTATGACAGGAAGTTTGAAAAAAGGGCCTTTGCAGGAATCATGGCCTTTATGGTTCTGCGGGGCGTTGTACTGGCGGCAGCCGGCAGCCTGACGGGAGATGAACTGACTTTGGTCAGCGTCTGCATCGGTATTACGGTTGCTCTGACTTATCATGTAACTGCCAGAGCGGCAAAGAATTTTGACCATGACACCATATGGGCCATTAAGGACGAGCAGGCAAGGCAGAATATGATGATGGAAGATATTATCCGTATTTCAGAAGCGGTGAAGTCGGAAGTAGGCCATACGGATAACCTGGTGGAGCATCTGCGGGATTCTTCCCAGGTAGTGCACAGTTCGATTCAGGAGATTTCGGTCAGCACCCAGATAACGGCGGAAAGCGTGCAGGAGCAGACCCAGATGACTTCCCAGATTAAAGACGCCATTGAAGAAACCGCTCAAAATGCCAGGATTATGGTGGAGGCAGCGGAGGCGTCTGCCCGTATGGCTGAGGAAAGCATGGATATGATGAACCAGATGCGGGCAGGCGCCGAGACCATTGGGGAAACCAATACCCAGGTGGCAAAATCCATGTCTCAGCTTCAGGATAAGGCAAAAGAAGTGGAACAGATCACAGAGGTTATTTTTGAGATCTCCAGTCAAACAAATCTGCTGGCGTTAAATGCATCCATTGAGAGCGCGAGGGCAGGAGAAGCGGGCCGTGGATTTGCAGTGGTTGCGGATCAGATTCGGGAACTGTCAGAACAGACCAGAAAGTCTACAGAACAGATTGCCGGAATTGTAAAAGAGCTGAATACCAACGCAAAGGACGCTGTGGATATTGTGGGAGTTTCCATTGAGGCAAGCAGGAAGCAGAATGAAATGATTGAGAATACAGCAGGAGGGTTTATGGCAATCCGTGATAATGTGGATACGCTGACCCAGAGGATTGAAGATATTGATTCCAAGATTAAGAATCTGGTGCATTCCAATGACAAGATTATCGAAAGCATCAGCCAGTTATCGGCCACCAGCCAGCAGGTTTCTGCCAGCGCGTCTGAAGCAGAGGAACGAAGCCAGCAGAATCAGGCAGAGGCTCAGGAGGCCAAGCAGCTTTTGAACGGCGTCCAGGAAATTGTTCAGGGCTTTAAAAAATATCAGGATTAGCAGGAAACAGAAAAATTACTTAGATAAAGGAGAGAAAGTTTATGGCAAAAGTAGGAATTGTAATGGGCAGCGACTCAGATATGCCGGTAATGGCAAAGGCGGCGGACATTTTAGCGGAGCTGGGAATTGAATATGAAATGAAAATTATTTCAGCCCACAGGGAGCCGGATGTATTTTTTGAATATGCCAAAACGGCAGAAGAGAAGGGATTTCAGGTAATTATTGCAGGGGCAGGAATGGCAGCCCATCTGCCTGGAATGTGCGCCGCAATTTTCCCAATGCCGGTGATCGGAATTCCCATGCATACCACATCACTGGGCGGCAGGGATTCTCTCTATTCTATCGTACAGATGCCTTCAGGCATCCCGGTTGCAACAGTGGCAATCAACGGAGGCGCCAATGCAGGGCTTCTGGCAGCCAAAATTCTGGCAACATCAGACAAAGGGCTGCTTGCAAAACTGAAAGATTATTCCATGAAATTAAAAGAGCAGGTGGAAGCGAAGGACGCCCGGCTGCAGGAAGTAGGATATAAGAATTATTGAGAAACCCAAAACACCCTGAGACGGAGCCAGATTTGATTCGGGAGCAGAGGAAATTCAGACAGAGATACAGGAAAGATTTAGGAGGAAAGAGAATGGATTACAAGAATTCAGGCGTAGACATTGAGGCAGGCTACAAATCAGTAGAACTGATGAAAAAGCATGTGCAGCAGACCATGCGGCCGGAAGTGCTGACCGGGCTTGGCGGATTTTCCGGCGCCTTTTCCATGGAGAAGTTCAAGGATATGGAAAAACCCACGCTGGTATCCGGCACAGACGGAGTGGGAACGAAGCTGAAGCTGGCTTTTTTGCTGGATAAGCATGATACCATTGGAATTGACTGTGTGGCAATGTGCGTCAATGACATTGCATGCGCAGGCGGAGAGCCTTTGTTTTTCCTGGACTATATTGCATGCGGGAAGAATTATCCTGAGAAAATCGCTACCATTGTCAGCGGTGTGGCTCAAGGATGCATCCAGAGCGATGCCGCATTGATTGGCGGAGAAACAGCGGAAATGCCCGGTTTTTATCCGGAGGAGGAATATGATCTTGCCGGATTTGCAGTAGGCGTGGTAGATGAAAAAGATATTATTACCGGAAAAGAATTAAAGGCCGGGGATGTTTTGCTTGGCATGGCAAGCTCCGGCGTGCATTCCAATGGATTTTCCCTGGTGCGGAAAATATTTAAAATGGATCAGGAAACTCTGAACACTTATCATGAGGAGCTGGGAAAAACCCTGGGAGAAGCGCTGCTTGCGCCTACCAAAATTTATGTAAAAGCCCTTCGTTCAGTGAAAGATGCAGGTATCAGGATTAAAGCCTGCAGCCATATTACCGGCGGCGGTTTTTATGAAAATGTGCCCCGTATGCTGCCGGAAGGAAAACATGCGGTCATTGAGAAAAACAGTTACGAGATTCCGCCTGTTTTCAAAATGATGGCAAGAGAAGGCCAGGTTGAAGAAAAGATGATGTATAACACCTACAATATGGGAATCGGCATGGTACTGGCGGTAGATCCCAAAGACGCAGAAGGAGCCGTAAAAGCCATTCAGGAAGCAGGAGAAACGGTTTATGTAATCGGCAGAGTGGAAGAGGGAGAGAAAGGGGTTACCTTATGCTGAAAATTGTAGTTTGCGTGTCCGGCGGCGGCACAAATCTGCAGGCAATCATAGATGGAATTGAGCGGGGAACCATTACCAATACAACCATAGCTGCAGTAATCAGCAACAATTCAGGAGCCTATGCGTTGGAGCGGGCCAGAACCCATGGAATTGAGGGAGCGTGTATCTCTCCCAGAGATTTTCAGTGCCGGGAGCAGTTCAATGAAGCCTTTCTGGAAAAACTGGACAGCTATCAGGCTGATTTGGTGGTGCTTGCCGGTTTTCTGGTGGTTTTGCCGGAAATCATGATTAAAAAGTACCGAAACCGCATCATCAATGTTCATCCTTCCCTGATTCCTTCCTTCTGCGGCAAAGGCTACTACGGCTTAAAGGTGCATGAAGGCGCATTGGAACGGGGGGTGAAAGTGACAGGAGCCACCGTGCATTTTGTGGACGAGGGAACGGACACCGGCCCTATTATTCTGCAGCAGCCGGTGATGGTGGAACAGGATGATACGCCGGAGCTTTTGCAGCGGCGGGTGATGGAACAGGCAGAGTGGAAGATTCTGCCCCGGGCCATTGATTTGATTGCCAATGGAAAAATCCATGTGGAAAACGGCAAAGTTTTGCTTCAGGATGAGCCTGGAGAAGAAACGGACTGACTGAGAACAGAACCGGGAGGAATTTCAAAGACCCAGAGAATTCTGCGGTCTGCATACCGATGGAAAGAGGAGACGGGAATGAAAGTTTTAATTGTGGGAAGCGGCGGACGGGAGCATGCCATTGCGGCAAGTGCGGCCAAAAGTCCGAAAGTAGATAAGATATATTGTGCGCCTGGCAATGCAGGCATTGGGCAGATTGCGGAATGTGTGCCCATCGGCGCCATGGAATTTGACAAACTGGCGGCTTTCGCCAAAGAACAGCAGATTGATTTCACCATTATCGGCATGGACGATCCCCTGGTAGGCGGGATTGTGGATGTATTTGAGGCAGAGGGACTGAAGGTGTTCGGCCCCAGGAAAAATGCCGCAATTCTGGAGGGAAGCAAAGCTTTTTCCAAGGATTTGATGAAAAAATACAACATTCCCACAGCCGGTTACGAAACGTTTGACGATCCGAAACAGGCTCTGGCCTATCTGGAAACAGCGAAAATGCCCATTGTCTTAAAGGCAGACGGCCTGGCGCTGGGAAAAGGCGTGTTAATCTGCAATACTCTGGAAGAAGCTAAAGCCGGCGTAAAAGAGATTATGGAAGATAAGAAGTTCGGTTCTGCCGGAAACCATATGGTGGTGGAAGAATTTATGACGGGCCGGGAAGTGTCCGTATTGTCTTTTGTGGACGGAAAAACCATCAAAATCATGTCCTCCGCCCAGGATCACAAACGCGCCAAAGACGGGGATCAGGGCCTGAATACAGGAGGAATGGGAACCTTTTCTCCCAGTCCGTTCTATACAAAAGAAGTGGATGAATTCTGCCGGAAGCATATCTATCAGGCGACGGTGGACGCGATGGCTGCCGAGGGGCGTCCTTTTACCGGAATTATTTTCTTCGGCCTGATGCTGACCAAAGACGGGCCTAAGGTATTGGAGTACAATGCCCGGTTCGGTGATCCGGAGGCCCAGGTGGTATTGCCAAGAATGAAAAATGACATGATTGAGGTGATGGAAGCCTGTGTGGAAGGAAGGCTGTCAGACATTGATCTGCAGTTTGAAAACAACGCGGCAGTCTGCGTGGTTCTGGCGTCCGACGGGTATCCCGTGTCCTATGAGAAGGGATTTGAAATCAAAGGTCTGGAGAAGTTTCATGAGGAAGAGGGGTATTACTGCTTCCACGCGGGAACAGCCTTAAAGGATGGAAAGCTTGTGACAAACGGAGGCCGCGTCCTTGGAATTACCGCCAAGGGAAATGATTTGAAAGAAGCCAGGGCCAATGCCTATAAGGCTGCGGAATGGGCAGAATTCGATCATAAATATATGAGAAACGATATTGGAAAGGCAATTGATGAAATAAAAGGATAATGCCTGCAGTATTTTGATATTTAACCGCCGGAGTAATAAAAAGTGCGTGGAGAAAAAAGGCATTTGAAAAATATCAGAGAATCCTCTGTTTTTCAGGGATTCTCTGATATTTTTAAGGAAAATTTAATATTTTGAAAGGAAATAACACAGGAATTTTCCAGAGGTCTTTGTTATAATATACCGATATGAAATATAAGAAATTTTAATTCAGCCTTTGGGAAAGGATAATAATATGAAAGACAGAATTCTGGTAGTGGATGATGAAAAAGAAATTGCCGATTTGGTGGCTTTTTATCTGGAAAGTGAAACTTTTGAAGTGGTTACCTGTTATTCTGCAGAGACAGCGCTGCAAAATGTGTCTGAGAAAGAATTTGACCTGGCGATACTGGATATTATGCTGCCGGGAACCAGCGGGTTTGAAATATGCAGGACGATTCGGGAAAGCCATAATTATCCGGTGATTATGCTGACAGCAAAGGATGAAGAGATAGATAAAATCCGGGGCCTGATGCTGGGAGCCGATGACTATATGACGAAACCATTCCGTCCCCTGGAGCTGGTGGCCCGTGTCAAAGCTCAGCTTCGCCGGTATAAACGCTACAATCAATCCCCGGTTCCGGAAGTTCAGGATCATTCCCTTCTGGTGCATGGGGGACTGGTGATGAATGTAAAGACCCATGAATGCCAGCTGGATGAAAAACCCCTGGTGCTGACTCCTACAGAATTTTCCATATTAAAGATTCTATGTGAACGGAAAGGGGAAGTGGTCAGTTCTGAGGAATTATTTCACGGTGTATGGAAAGATGAGTATTACAATAAAAGCAATAATACCATAACTGTACATATCCGCCACCTGCGGGAGAAAATGAAAGATTCCGTGGAGCATCCCAAGTATATTAAAACAATCTGGGGAGTGGGGTATAAAATTGAAAACTGAACGAATAAGAAGGAAAAAAAGAAATTCTGCGTATTCCAAATTGATTTTCCGCATATTTATGCAGACTGTTGCCATTGTAATACTGACATTTCTCATTATTTCCGCATTGTACAGGCACTTCTGGTTCCGCAGGGTGGGAGACTGGATTGTACAGTTTTTGCAGGATGCGTTTCAGCTGGAGCTGTTGGATGCGCTGAATATTTATCAATATGGGCTGAGGGAAAATGCCTGGCTGTTTATTTTCGGGGCGGTGGCAGTCTGTTTTCTTTTGCTGTTTCGGATTTCCCTGTCCTGGTTTATCCGGTATTTTAACGAGATAGACGCTGCATTGGATACGCTGATTCAGGGAGACAACAAAGAAATTGTTCTGACTCAGGAAATGGAGCCGATGGAGCGGAAGCTGAACGTTCTGCGTCAGACCCTGGAAAAGCGGGAGTTGGAATCTAAGCTTGCAGAGGAACGGAAAAATAATCTTGTGATGTATCTGGCCCATGATATCCGGACGCCGCTTACCTCCGTAATCGGTTACCTGAGTCTTTTGGAAGAAGCGCCGGACATGCCCATGGAGCAGAAGGCAAAATATGTGCATATTACGTTGGAAAAAGCCAATCGTCTGGAACAGCTGATTAATGAATTTTTTGAAATTACCAAGTACAATATTCAGGAAATCGTTCTGGAAAAAGAAGAAATTGATCTGTACTATATGCTGCTGCAGATGTTGGAGGAATTCTATCCTCTTCTGGAGGAAAAAGGAAACCGGGCCGTGCTTCACAGTGATGAAAATGTAAGTATTTGCGGCGATCCGGCCAAATTGGCAAGGGTGTTTAACAATATTTTAAAAAATGCCGTTGCCTACAGTGACAGGAATACGCAGATTGATATTTTCGTGGAAGAAGTCAAAGCACCGCAGCAGGAGAAAATTATTATTACCTTTCGCAATCAGGGAAAAACCATTCCCAAAGAAAAACTGGAGTCAATTTTTGATAAATTCTACCGGTTGGATGCGGCCAGAAACTCCCATACAGGAGGCGCAGGACTGGGGCTTGCCATTGCAAAAGAGATTGTCACCAGGCACGGGGGCAGAATACTTGCAGAGAGCGGGAACGGACAGGTGACGTTTCGGGTGGAATTGCCGGCGGAGTAATATACGGTAGGCAGCGTTCCGGGCGGAACGAATGGGAAACTTCAGATTATAAAAAGCAGTGCAACAAAAAATGGAAGCAATGGGGCTCGAACCCATGACCTCTCGCGTGTGAGGCGAACGCTCATCCCAGCTGAACTATGCTTCCATGTCATCTATTATAGCACTATCATCTGAAATTGCAAGAGTTTACTGAAAATCATTTCACAACAGAAAACAGACGATTAAAAACATTTTCCTTGCGCTCTGTTCGTTCTTTTCCGATATATGGATTAAATCATTAAGCAACAGGAAAAGGATTTCAGGAAAACAGACAGGAGGTTGTCAGAATGAGAATTAATGGAGTGAACAAAACAGCTCAAAGTCCCGGACAGGCAGGAATGGTGCAGAAAGAGGATGCTGTAAGCAAGAGTATCCGAAAACAGATTGCAAATAAGCAGAAAGAGCTTCAGAATCTCTCTTCCAATCAGGAAATGGAAATGGAGGAAAAGAGTAAAAAGCGCCAGGAAATCATGCAGGAAATCAATGATTTAAACAATCAGCTCAGACAGCATCAGATGGAACAGCGCAGAGAAGCAATGAATGCGGAACGAAAACAGGAAAAAGGAGCATCTGCGGATGATTTTAGCAGCAGAAAGTCCGGGGCCAAAGGGACTGGAGGAATGTCAAAGGCAGGCATGAAGGCCATGATTTCTGCAGATGCAGCATTGAGCCAGGCACAGGTTCAGGGTTCAACGGCAACCGGAATGGAAAACAGGGCGGCAATCCTGAAAACGGAAATTAAATTAGACAGCAGCCGGGGCGCAGACGTATCCAAAAAGAAAGAAGAACTGGCCGAAGTGGAAGAGAAGGCGGCGAAAGCCGAGGCTTCCCAGCTGGGCACTTTAAACAGCGCCAACGAAGAGATGAAGAAAGCCCAGGAAGCAGGCCCGGATGAAGAGAAAGACAAAAATTCTGAAAAAGCCGACAGAGAACAGGAAGAGAAAGCAGAACATATGCCTCAATATCCTTCCATAAACATCTATTTGTAGGGCCGGATAGGCAGTCCTTTGCTGAACAAAAAAGTGAGAAACAGCTCAGATGACGCGGAAATCCCTGCAAAAAGTAACAGATTTTCATGCCGCCAGACCTTTCTTGTTAAAAAGGTATTGTCAATAACATTATTAAAGTGTATAATTTCAAAAGAAACAAAAATGCACCAAAATATTATTTTTTGGAGGGAGCGTGGTCATTCTGGATGATACCAGAACTCGAATTATTTTTGCAGCGATGAAGGTCGTGCGGCAGAATGGCTTAGAAGGGGCACGCATCCAAAGCGTCAGTAATGTGGCGGGAATTTCCCCCGGGGCTTTGTACCGTTATTTTGAAAGTAAGGATCAGCTGTTGATTGAGAGCTTTGTATACGTGGACAAACGGGCGGCAGCGATTTTCGATCATGTGAAGTTTGATCCGAAGGAAGTAATCACAGATCCGATGGGAGCAGTCAAGAGTCTGTGGCAGCCTTACTTCCGATTTTGGGTGGCACATCCGGATGAAACCATTTTTTATCATCGTTTCCGTGACAGTGCCTTTTTTCCAAAGTTCGACAAGTGCCGGGATGCGTCCTATTTTAGTTCTTTTGCCGGGATGGTTCACGATTTTCTGGAAGCATTTCCGGGGCTGAGGCAGATCAATCAGGATCTTTTGTGGCTTCATGTGCTCAGTTCCACGGTGATGTATGCCAAATATGTGGTAGAAGGAGTGCTCACGGATAATCAGGAGACTGAGGATACGGTATTTCGACTGCTGACGACCGGTTTAAGCGGTTATCTGAAGCTGGAGAAGTAAAAGGAGAAAAAGTAATAAAAACTACCGCTGCAGAGCGGTTTGTTTTTGAACACAGGTAAGTAAATGTTTATTTTCCTGAAAAACCCAGTTCCGGATTTGTATCGTTCTATAAAAAGAAAAGATGCCGTAAGGCAATTTTTTTTACAATTTAAGTAAATAAACGTTCACTCCAAAAGCGATAATTTAAAAGAAAGAAGGTTATGGAATGTTGAAATTTCAGCGAAATGTTTTTGGAAACAAAGGGATTTGGCAGAATTCGAATTTCAGGAGAAGGGGCAGAAGAAAACTGCTGGCTGTTTTTTTGTGCCTGTCAATGATGGCTGCTTTTTTGCCGGGGACTGCAGCAGAAGCGGAGGAAGAAGAGAGGCTTTCCGGGATTGTGGAATTTCAGAGTATTACGCTTCATTATGCCAAAGCCGACGGTTTGCCGGAGGAAACAGCTATTGAGGAGCATGTTCTGTTGGAAAAAGATCGGAAGCTTGCGCTTCGTTATGAGTACGAAATTACAGGGGAGCAGTGCAGCATAATTCAGGCGGATACCAACTATTATCTGGAAGTATCTCCGCATCTGGTTTTGCCGGATTTGGGGAATGCAGGTTCCGAACTGACCATAATGACGGAGGAGGGGCCCCGGCGGTTTGGGGCAATTTTTGCAGACGGGGTCAGGGCATGGGTTGTTTTTGACGCGTCTGAGGAGGGTTCCGGCACAGTTTTAGCAGAATACGGCGAGCTTCAGGATGCATTTTTCTATTTAAACTGCGGCCGTGCAGGCCAACCGCCGGAGGGAGAAACTCCCGTTGACGGAAAAAATCTCTATGTCATGAAGTTTGAAAACGGGGAAACGCTGAAATTCGGCTATGCAGAGCGCGAACCGGTGGAAGCGCAGGCGCAGGTGAAAAAGAGCGGAAGCCTAAACGGAAAAACCATTGCCTGGACGATTCAATATACCCCTTGGCAAAATCCCGCCGGCGGCGATCTGACAATGGAGACAGAATTTGAACTGCGGGATGTGATTGATTCATCTCTTCACAGTTATGCTGCAGGCAGTGCGAAAATCGACGGTACGGAGCTTGCCGCCTATCATTCCCGGGAGGAAATTACAGGTGAGGAGGAAGCCTATGTATTGGAGGAAGCGTCTGATGAGGATGGTTCTGTCCAGCTGAGCTTCGGCGGCAGGAAATTTCGCGCGGGGGCCGCTACCCAGGGAGCGCCAGCTCAGGTGCTGACTCTTACCTATGAAACAGTGATCAAAGACGAGCTTCTTCTGCCCGGAGGCAAAGGCGGGCAGAAAGTGACCAACGGAGTGGAACTGTTTGCAGAAACAGACGGAGAATTTCAGGGACTTAACATTTCAAGCAGCCAAACGGTGGCGGTTCCTCAGCCTGTCTGGCTGACGAAAAAAGGGACGACCACACGATATGACGACGGTACGGGTTCTGCCACTGACTGGACGGTTACTTTTTTTCCCAACGGTTTTTCCTTTTCAGAAGATCACAGCCTGACTTTTCATGATCAGCTTCCTGCCGGCAGTACGCTGGATGCGGATTCTGTGAAAATCAACGGAGCATCGGCGGCTGTCCTGGAGGACGGGCAGAACGGATTTACTGTTTCACCCATTGTCACAGAACATGAAACCGTGATCCTCACATACCAGACCAGGGTTCCGGAGGAAATGTATGACAGCGGAACCAATCTTGGAAATAATGTGGCCTGGTTTACCTTTCATTATAATGAGAAAGATTATGAAGCGCCGAAGGTCACAACCCCTGTGGATAGCGGAGACGGCAGCGGTATGCCCGGTACAGCTACCCTGGTGAAATCCAACAGCGGTTACAACGCAAGCTTGCGCACGATTGACTGGACGGTAACCATTAATCCTCATAAAGCCTATCTGAAAAGCGGCACGTTTACAGACGATTTCCGGGAGATTGGCGGTGTCTGCAGTGAAAAGGGGCATAGCAGCGGACTGGAACTGGCGGGCGATCCGGACGGTATTTCTGTTTTGATCAACAATCAGGAACCTGCGGAAGATGAAAAAGATCTGGTGAAGGCAGACTATAAAGATCAGGTTCTTACCATAACGGCAGGAGAGGTGGGTGCGAAAACTATTACGATTGCTTATAAGACAAAAGTGTGCGATCCCTGTATTTTTGCAAATAACACTTCCAGGAAGCAGTTGAAAAATATCGTTTCAACGGAAGATATGCTGATTGGAAAAAACACAACGGCTGCACGAAGCGCCAAAGCAGAAAGCGCTGTCAGTGTCAATGCGGTGGTTTTGACCAAAAAAACGCCCATTTACGATTATACAGCCGGTAAAATGAAGTGGACGGTGGAAGTAGACGCAGCGGGTCTGCCTATGGAAGAAGTGATGTTGACCGATGATTTGCCAAAGGGGCTGACTTATGCGGAAGATTCCCTGGAAACTCTGCCGGTAATTGCAGGAGCGTCGGCAGAGGCCCAGGGGCAGGAACTTACCATTAATCTGGGAAATGTGACGGAGAAAACCACTGTTACTTTTGATACGGAGGTAGATCCTGAGAAAACCGGATTCAGCAGCAATGAGGCGGTTCGGATTTCCAATACCATTGTGATGAATGGAATAGCTGACAGTGTGCCCTTTGGGAAGGTTTCTCACAGTGTATCCGGAAATTTTGTCAACCATGGGCTGGTGAAAAGCAGCAGCGTAGATCAACCGAAAGAGCTGATTCAGTATGAGGTGCTGATCAATCCCTACGGCCTTGCCCTTTCAGAATGTCCGTCCCTTGTGGACACTCTGGACAAACGGCTTCAAGTGGATTTGGACACCTTACGTTTTTATAAAGCAAGATTGTCAGGAACTACAGGAAACGGCGGACAAAAGCCAAACTATCAAAAAGAGGGGGACGGGTTTTCGCTGCAGGCAGAAAATTATGATCTGGAATCAAACAGTTTTACGGTGAAGCTTCCCATTGAAGCGGGCAGCCGGAATGCCTATGTGCTGACTTACACGGCGGATATTATGAAACGTCAGGCAGGCAATTATGGCAACAGCGTCCGTTTTGAGGGCGGCGCCGTGCTGTTGGGCGGCAGCAAAAACAACAGCGCTTCGGTGGGCGGCGGTGGAGGCGGAGGCGGCGGTGGCGTCGCAGCCAGAAAAGCAGGTATTGCCGTCACCAAAACCGACAGTGATAATCAAAAACCTCTCGCCGGGGTGTCATTTACCCTGTATCAGTGGGACAATGACAATCATAAAAGGGGTCTGCCGTTTGCCCGGGGAACCACGGATGCCCAGGGAAAGCTGTCATTTCTGGTAAAGCCCGGGGCAGTATATGAACTGACAGAAACGGAAAGCCTTCCTGGTTATGAAAACACCATTGGATGGACGCATCTTCCCGATGGGGTAACAGAAACGGCGCAGGGTCTGCTGCTTACGGCAGGGGCGGCAAAATCTGAGTTGCAGCTGGATTTAACCAATGAAGCGTATAAAACAGAAGAACAGCAATGGACACTGACAGTTCATAAGGTAATAAGCGGCAGCAAAGCGCCTCTGGCCGGAGCGGTTTTTGAACTGTATGAAGAGGAAGAATGCAGGACTTTGGTTCAGAGAGGCGTCAGCGGACAGGCGGGAGAGATTTCCTTTTCGGGATTGGACAAAGGAAAGGAATACTGGCTGAAAGAAACGGAGGCGCCGCCGGATTACCAGCTGGATACTTCTGTATACAAAGTGCATGAAACAGATCCGGTTCTGACAGTTTCCAATACCCCAAAACAACCGCCGGTTACGCCAGAACCGCCTGAGACAGACAGCGGTTCGCCAGAGGGCTCCGATACTCCGGAGAATCCGGACGATTCCGGGAATCCAGGGAACCCGGAGGATACAGAAAAACCGGAGAATCCGGGAGATTCTGAAGAGCCGGAGAACACAGATGATTCCGGGAACCCAGGAGATTCAGAAAATCCGGGAGGTTCTGAGGGGCCGGGGAACTCAGGCGATTCTGAGAGCCCGGGGAACACTGGCGATTCCGAGAACTCGGAAAGTTCCCAGAATCCAGAAGCTCCAGGAGAATCCGGGAATCCAGGTGATTTAGAAAATCCAGATAATTCTGGGAATCCAGGAAATTCCGGGGATTCAGAATCTCCAGGGAATTCCGGGAACCCGGGAGGTTCAGAAAAACCGGAGAACCCGGGCAGCTCCGAGAACCCAGGAGATGCAGAAAAACCAGAGGGCCCAGGCAATTCCGAAATTTCCGGAGCATCAGAAAACCCAGATAATTCTAAAACTCCCAATGCTTCAGGAGAACAGAAAATTTCCTGGCAGCCGGGCGATTCCGGCACAGATGCTGACACTCCCAAAACCGGGGATGATACGGTATGGTTGGAAGCGGTTGTTCTGCTGTCAGGAACGGTATTGGCAATGATGACGTTATACTATGTTTGGCGGGAGAAAAAGCGTGAAAGAAAATAAAGTATTTAAAAGTGTTTATGGTGCGGTACTGGTGATTTTTATTATTTCTAGTGTGATGCTGGGGAGTCGGTTGGCCAAATTGCACCGCGGAAATGAATTTTACAGACAAATCGGCGGCGGACGGGGATTTTCCTCCGCCGTTTTTTCTGATTCTGTTTCATCAGGCCGGACGGATGCGTCCGAAAGCGCAGCGATGAAAGCCCTGTGTCTGGAAGCGCCTGAATTATCCGGATATGTTTCCCAGTTGGCGGAAAAATATTCCGACATTGCTGCCTGGCTGCAAATTCCTGGTACAGATTTGGATTATCCGGTGATGTTGGGGAAGGACAATCAGTATTATCTGGAACATTTGCCGGATGGAAGTGAAAATCCCCTTGGCAGTTTATTTCTGGATTACCGTTCCGGAACAAGCGGCCCTCATTTCATCATCTATGGGCATAATGGAGCAGGAGGGAAAATGCTGGGCCTGCTGAAACAGTATGAATCCAGGGAGTATTACGAGGAACATGCAATTCTTACCCTTGTAACCAAGGATGCAGTGTACCTTTGCCCGATTTTTTCGGTGCGGCAGGTGGAGGCAGACAGCAGCGCTTACCAGACGGAATTTACAGAGGAAGAAGAGTGGAAAGAATATATGCGGCAGGCGGTAAAAGAGTCGCTTTATCCCACAGATGCGGATATCAGTCATCCGGCGGGAATCGTGACTTTATCCACATGCACCGGTTGGAGCAGCCAGAGATTGATTGTGCAGGCGGTTCTGCCGGAAAATAAAAACAGGTAAAATTCTCCATAATTGTATTGACAATTCGGGGGGGGGTAAATTATTATAGATATAATAATTGTATATTCGGTAAATTCTTTAGATTTCTAAAATAATAAAAAATTGTTTATACAAAAGAAAAGACTGGAATATTTCAATTATAATATGATATGAAGGAGTAGATTTATGAAAAAATGGAGAAAAGCACTGTTAATGCTGCTTTTGGTATGTCTGACCGCAGGCCAGTGCATCACTGCCCAGGCAGCCAAGAAATCGCCCTCCAAGTATAAGGTGACGATGAACAAGTCTGTTTATACGATGAAAAAGGGTAAGTCCGTACAGTTAAAGGCCGCCAAAAATAAAGCGGCGAAAAAGAAAAAGGTAGTGTGGACCAGCAGCAACAAAAAGGTTGCCACCGTTACCTCCAAGGGAAAAGTAAAGGCCAAAAAGAACGGCAAGGCTACAATTACTGCCAAACTGAAGGGAACGAAGATTAAGACGACCTGTAAAATTGTAGTCGGCACGCCGGTTACCAAGATAAAATTAAATAAGAAATCTGTAGAACTGGAAGAGGGCAGCAAGGCGAGACTGAAAGTTACTGTATCGCCGAAAAAGCCCACAAATAAGAAAGTTACTTATAAATCTTCCAAGAAAAAGGTAGTTACTGTTAATTCCAAAGGAGAAATCAAGGCAGTAAAGGCCGGCGAGGCAAAAATTACCGTAACAGCAGCAGACGGCACAGGCAAATCTGCATCCTGTAAAGTGACGGTGAAAAGGAAAAAAGTGGTTACGCCGCCGGCAAATCCTGATATTGCAGTTGGAAGCGTTGCGCTGAATGAGACGAATTTGAATATGCTGCCGGGAGAAGCCAAAAAACTGTCAGCAACAGTAAAGCCGGATAACGCCACCAACAAAGCAATTACCTGGAAGTCCTCTGCACCTGCTGTAGTGACAGTGGGCAATGACGGAACAGTGAAAGCAGTGGGAGAAGGAACAGCCAATATAACTGCATCTGCCGCCAACGGCAAAAGCGCAGCCTGCAGCGTAAAGGTTGCCTATAAAGGCAATGTTTCTAATCAGGCAGAATTAAACCAGGCGCTTTCCAGTAAAATGGTAAACGATATTGTGTATACTTCAAATGCTGCCGGGCAGATTGTAATTCCAAAAGGAGATTATTCCGGCAAAACTCTGGAAATCAATGCGCCCAATGCAGATGTTACCAACGACGGCAAGTTCAAAAAAGTAACAATTACTGCCATCGCACAGAACACATACGTGGAAAATTCCACCAATGTAGTGTATTTCAATGCTTCCAAAGGCCGCATTGTGGTAGGCCAGAGCGGAAGCGCCACCATCAATCTGAACAGCGGAGGAAACCAGCAGTTTACTCTGGAAAATAATGGATATGTAAAAGATTTAAATATTCCTGGCAGAAATACTGCGCTGAACATTAAGGGAAGCAGGTATGTCAATGTTACTTTGGGAGCCGGAGCAGCAGATTCATCTATCATAACAGAAACAGAACTGCGGATTGCAGCCAGCGTGGCATGGGATATGACCATTATGCCCGGCGGAGAGCATACCAGGGCAAATATTGCCGACAGATCCTGTCTGCCGTCCATCTGGGGCTTGGGATGCATTTCTGTAACAATTATTTCAGACAATGACGTTGTGAACATTCCGGCTGAAATGAGAGAGGATCTTGGCATCAGCCAGAAGGTGAAGGTATCAGGCAATGTCAATGAATATAACTTGGAAGAAGATACTCCGGTAGTAACTCCGGAAGAGGCAGAGAGAGCGTCTGACGGCACAGATTCCGGAGAAAAGCATGCGGTAAACGGAGTTTCGGCAGGTACGAAAATATATTTATTGCCTTACACAAATGCAAACAGCAGTATCAATGAAGAAAATTACAAAGAATTTATTCAGGGAACAGAAAGTTCTGCTGTAACTGATGAGACAGGAAACTTTACCATAGAAAATGTTACAGTGGGAAATTACTGGCTGATTGCAGAGAAAGACGGCTATAAGACAAATGTTAAGAACGTTGTAATCACCAGTAATCAGGCAGACGGCTATGTATGCGGCACAACGATTCTTTTAAGCAATGAAATCGCGGCATGCGATCCGGCGCCTTCCGTTACGGGTGTAGTGCGGATAGGTCTGACTGCACAGCCGGTATCAGCCGGATTCCAGGTGAAATTAAGAAAAGGAGCCGGCAATGTTTTGGGCGAAGCTTTTAAAACCGCACAGACAAATGCAGATGGAATCTATCAGTTTACGGATGTGCCTGCGGGAGTTTATACCGTAGAAGTATTGGATCTGCGTCAGAATCTTTCCGAAACGGCAGAGAGATACAATGCCTCCAGTATAGATATCGTTGTGGCATATCCGTATCTTACCCAACTGCCTGATTGTGTAGTGGATGAGAAGATGGAAACCATTACCGGCCAGGGGCAGGTGCAGTTTACATTAACCTGGGGAACAGAAGCCTCCGGAGCAAGTTCAGATATTGATTCCCATTTAGTAGGCCCCAGGGCAGATGGTGATGGGGAATTCCATGTGTATTACGGAGACAGAAATTATTATTACAATGGAGAAAAAATGGCAGATTTGGATGTAGACGACGTAGATTATGAAGGGCCTGAGCATACCACTATTTATGAAGAAACAGACGGGGTATATCGGTTCTATATCCATAATTTTTCTGAAAGCAATACAGTGGATTCAGAAATGCTTGGAAAATCATCCATACGGGTAACAGTAACCATTGGTTCAAACACCATCGTATACCACTGTCCGAATCAAAAAGGAAACCTGTGGTATGTATGTGATTATGATTCCAGAACCCATACGATTATCCCGAGAAATACTGTGAGCAATTTTATAGGAGACACAGAGGATATCGGTCTTTCAGAAGAGGAATTAAATGCTAAATATCTGGAGAGAAAGAAATCAGAAGCGTTAGAAAATGCTGCATCGGCAAAGAGAGATTTAATGAGATTCTCTGATAATGCAGCAAAGACAGAAATCACAGCAAAGATTGAAGCGCTGGAAGGCCAGGTGGGTTCCGCAGCGAATCTGGAAGCGGTTGAGAGCATCTTAACTGAATTGCGTCAGATTCAGGATACACTGGATAATGTTTCAGACTCGTTCGATCTGACAGCCGACAATTTACTGAAAACTTCATATAAAGATACTGTATATGAATACGGCGAAGATGGTAATCTTATCCGTGTACGTTCTGTGATAAGGTGCAGCCTTGACTTTGGAGAAACTTTGAAAAATCCGGATGTGACACCTCCTGAGCGTGCAGTATTAGAATCCACGACTGAAGCAGGATATCCATATGTAGTTCATGTTACAGACAGCGAAACAGGTCTTATCTTAGACGTATGGCTGCAGATATTGGCGAACCAGGCTCAGGCAGAACTGGCGGATCTGGCACGGCAATGCAGCATTTATATGGGACTGTTTGAAGAGAATGCAGGAATTGCAGCAGATAAAGCTGTTGTGGATGGCATTTTAGATGGTATGGATCAGATAACAGATACAGAAAGCTATAGCGAAGCAAGCGAAAAACTGTATGACATTCAGGACAAATACGAAAGTCTTTCTTATACGTTCAGTATTGACAGCGTCACTGCAGAATCAGGAATGTCTGACTGGTGGACAACGCAGGATATTATCTATGATGAAGATGGAGAGGAAGAAATCGGAAAACGGGCAGTTCTCAAAATAGAACGGTACGCGGATGTGACGGATGAGGAAATTTTATCCAAACTGAACATTACTTTTTCAAATGACACTATTGAATATGAAATAGCGGACAGCGATGCAGAAGGCTATGCAAAATTAATCAAGGCATCCAATGCCGACGGTGTTGTGAAGAAAATTTATGTTAAAATTACAGAATGGTAATACGGCACATTAAAATTTAAGAAATCCCCTGCTTTGCAGACAAAATATGCAAAGCAGGGGATTTCTTACGGTTAACTTCTGGATAATGGAAGAAAGGCTTTACACCCAAACTGCCTATTGGTATAATGAAATTACCATATAAGAAAGTTAGCAGGAATGAAATCATGAATCAAATAAAACCAAAGGTGTTTCCTGAGATATACTATAAAATCATAGTTCTTATATAAGGAGGCGAAACACATGGATTTGAATCTGCAGATTATGGACATGGCAGGCGCTGCCCCAGAGCATTCGGCGGTAATTGTAAATTTTGTGGCGGCAATCCGGAAACAGTTGAAAAACAGCACATGTTTTGTATATTCTGATAACGTACAGTATAAGTGGCAGACAGAGGATGGAGAAGAAAAAGCGGTGATTCCGGACGCTTCCATCAATTGTCAGACCAAGAAAAAAAGAGGGAATCATTTTGTCGGCATTCCCCGGTTTGTAATGGAGGTATTAAGCCCCTCCACAGAAAGTTATGACCGGGGCGAAAAAATGGATTTATACCGAATGCAGGAAATCGAAGAATATTGGATTGTGGACTGGAGAAAAAGGAAGATTGAGATTTATGATTTGGATTACGAAAACGGCATTCCCAGATACTATTTGTGGGTAACCGTGACAGAATCCAATAAAAATGAACTGAAACTGATTCATTTTCCAAATGTAAAGATAACATTTGATGATTTATTTGATGAGATAGAACCCTGATTTTGAAGAATTGAAAAAGAACTGCTGAAATCTTCTTCAGAAAAATGTGAAAAAGCCTTAACTTTTTCTTAGGAAAGAAACAACAGAATATTAAAACAAATGCCCCGTCTGTTTCGTAAAATTAATTTTATGAAGCAGGCGGGGTTTTGCTCTGACATACCGTAAAGAACGATATGTTCAGCATAGGGAATCATACTTTGATGAAGAGTGGAGAGCTAAGCGCCCTATGCTCTGACATACCGTAAAAAATGACTATTTTGTCACAGGAAAGTCACTTGTCTGTCATTTCCCGGGGGTATGATATGGAATAAATGAACATACAAAAAGGAGAACAAATCTTATGAAAAGAAACAACAGAAAGAAAATAGCGATTTTATTCGGAGGCTGCTCCAGTGAATATGAAGTTTCTCTCCAATCATCATATGCAGTAATCACCCATATAGATACGGAAAAATACGAACCTGTTCTGATTGGAATTACCAGAACGGGAAAGTGGTATCTGTATCAGGGAGCTCCGGCCAATATTCCGGAGGATCGCTGGTACAGTGACAGGGAGTGCATTCCTGCTTTCGTTTCTCCTGATAAAGAACTGCATGGGCTCCTGCTGCTGAAAAGCCAGGGCATAGAGGAAATCTCCCTGGACGGCGCGCTTCCCATTCTGCATGGAAAAAACGGAGAGGACGGAACCGTACAGGGTGTACTGGAACTGGCTGAGATTCCGGTGATTGGATGCGGAACTCTGAGTTCAGCAATTTGCATGGACAAGGAAACGGCCCACCGCCTGGCCGGGGAACAGGGGGTAAAAGTTCCCCGATCTTACACCATTGCCCAAGAAGAATGGAATCTGATGGACATTAAAATCAAAGGCAGGGAACTGGGCTATCCTCTGTTTGTGAAGCCTTTGCGGGCAGGATCCTCCTTCGGTATTACCAGAGTGGAAAAGCCGGAGGAGCTGCGCCCGGCAGTGGAACATGCTTTTGAATATGATTCTTCTGTAATTTTAGAGGAGATGATAACAGGATTTGAGGTAGGCTGCGCGGTACTTGGAACAAAGGAATTAATAACAGGCGCAGTGGATGAAATCGAATTGTCAGAAGGGTTTTTCGACTATACGGAAAAATATACCTTAAAAACTTCGAAAATTCATGTGCCTGCCCGGATTTCCCCTGAAAAAGCAGAAGAAATTCAGGAGACGGCGAAAATCATTTACCGGGGTCTGGGATGCAGTTATTTTGCCAGAGTGGATATGTTCCTGACTCCCTCAGGCGAGATTTATTTTAATGAAGTAAACACAATTCCCGGCTTTACTTCCCACAGCCGTTATCCCAATATGATGAAGGAAGCAGGAATTTCTTTTAAAGAGCTGCTGTCGCGATTGTTGGAATTGCAGGAGAATGATTAAGGCGTAAAGAGAGTTTTTTGGAGAACTGTGCTTGCGTTTGCAGGAATTATTACTCCGGCGGTTAAAATTCGTCGATATTTAACCGCCGGAGTAATACAGAGGAATTAAGATACAGGGAGGGCGCAAAATGGAACATGCCATGTTGTTGGAGCAGGAACAAAGGAATATTTTTTCACAGAGAACTCACACAGGCAGAATACTGCTGACAGAGGCGCAGATCTATCAGGGAAATCTGGTGCTGGTAAATCAGAAGCATCCGGTAAGACACGGCCTGTCCGGGGAAGAACTGTGTTCTGTTTTCACAGAACAGCCGGAGATTCTTATGGAAAAGAACAGCGCAAAGATGCTGCAGAAATTGCTGAAGCATTCTGAGTATTTGTTCTCTTCCCAATTGGAAAGAGACGATATACAGTTGTCTCGGCGTATCGTAGGCGTCAGCGGGTACCGCGCCAGGTCAGAGCAGGTAAAAATTTTTAATGATTCCCTGAAAGAAAACGGCAGGGAATTTACAGAAAAATATGTGGCTTTTCCGGATCACAGTGAGCATCAGACAGGCCTTGCCATAGATTTGGCCAAAGAACAAGCGGAAATAGATTTTATCAGGCCGGATTTTCCTAATGAGGGAATTTGCAGGAGATTCCGGGAACAGGCCGCTGAGTTTGGTTTTGTGGAGCGTTATAAATCCGAGAAGCAGAAAATTACAGGAATCGGCGCAGAACCCTGGCATTTCAGATATGTGGGAAAGCCCCATGCAGAGATTATGGAAAAAACAGGGATGGCTTTAGAAGAATATATCCAATGGCTGAAACAGTTTGATCTGACGGTGCATCCTTTGACCTGGAAACATTACAGAATCGGATATCTGAGGGCCCGGGGGCCTGTAACCGAGTGGAAAGGACTTGCAGCCTGGCCGGAAATTTCAGGAAATAACGCGGACGGATTTATTATCACCACGGCGGCTTTATGAAACTGGATTACAGTACCAAACAGAGGGAGAAAGCATGAGACAAAGAAAGAATTACGGAGCAATTGATGATTTCCGGCTGATTGCAGCATTTTTAATTGTGGCAATTCACACGTCACCCCTGGAATCTTTCAGTGAAACGGCGGATTTTCTTGTAACTTATTGTATTGGAAGGATTGCAGTGCCGTTTTTTCTGATGGTCACCGGATATTTTGTGCTTGCCCCTTATCAGAAATCTATGGGAAGAAACTCCCGGCAGGCGGAGCATGCCTCTCAGAAATTAAGAAAATTTCTGCAGAAAACAGCAGTTTTGTACGGGGCGGCAACCTGTATTTACCTGCCGGTGAAGATTTATGCAAAACAGTGTAATATCGGTCTGGGAGGATGGCTGAAGGAAATCTTTTTTGACGGGACTTTTTACCATCTCTGGTATCTGCCGGCAGTGATTTTGGGCTGTCTGCTGCTGGTGGGAATGATGCATCTGTTAAGCCCGGTGGCAATAGCCGCTGTTACTGTTTTGCTGTATCTGATTGGGACGGGAGGCGACAGCTATTATCAGCTGGTCAGCCAGATTCCCGCACTGAAAATGATGTATCAGGGAATTTTTACCATCAGTTCTTACACCAGAAACGGCATTTTTTTTGCACCGGTGTTTTTGTGGCTTGGGGTGCTTCTGGCCAACGGAAAGGCAGAATTAGAGGTACGGAAAGCGGCCGCAGGACTTTCCATTTCCATGGCGGGAATGCTGGCGGAAGGAATGTTGACCTGGGCTCTGGAATGGCAGAAGCATAACAGCATGTACCTTATGCTGATTCCGGTGATGTTTTTTCTGTTTGAGCTGCTGCTTGGCCTGGAGGGCAGTTCCGCGTCAATTGTGCGGGATTTGTCCATGTGCATATACATCATTCATCCTGTCAGCATTATTCTGGTGCGGGGCCTGGCAGGGGCGGTGAAAATGACAGATTTACTGGTGGAGCAGTCATTGGCGCATTATCTCTTGGTTTGTCTTGTGACGCTGATCCTTTCCTTTGGAGCTGCAGAGGGAATGAAATTTGTGAAAAACAAAATGCAGAGGTGAGCTTATGTATCAAAAAGGACGTGCATGGATAGAACTTAATATGGAACATTTAAAGCATAATATGGAACAGTTTCGTTCCCTGCTGCCGCCGGACTGTGACCTGATGCCGGCAGTTAAGGCGAATGCATACGGCCATGGGGCGCTTCTGGTTTCCAAAGCGCTGCAGGCTCAGGGAGTGAAGAGCTTTTGCGTTGCTTCAGCCGCAGAGGGGGCCATGCTTCGCAGAAACGGGATCACCGGAGATATTCTGGTGCTGTCCTATACCCATCCGGAACAGTTTGACGATTTGATTTCTTATCATTTGATTCAGACCGTGGTAGACGGAGATTATGCAAGGCAGCTGAAGCGTGACGGAAGAAGATTCACAGTTCATGTCGGAATCGATACAGGAATGCACCGTCTGGGAGAACGGTGGGATCATATGGAAGAAATTGTAAAAATATTCCGAATCCCCAATCTGAACGTGACGGGAATCTATTCCCATCTGTGCGTGTCCGATGGAAAAGACGGGAGAGATCGGGCTTATACCTTAGAGCAGATCCATCATTTTGAATATGTGGCAGAAGAACTTCACCGAAGGGGAATCAGCGGATTTAAGTGCCATCTGCAGGGCAGCTATGGAATTTTGAATTATTCAGAACTGTGTTTTGATTACGCCAGGGCGGGAATTGCGCTGTACGGAATCTTAAGCGGTAAAAATGACAAAATCAATGCATCGGTGGAATTGAAACCGGTGCTCTCACTGAAAGCCAGAGTGGAAAGCGTGAAGATGCTGTATCAGGGAGAAAGCGCCGGATACGGCCTGACGTACAGCGCCGGGAAAAATCAGAAAATCGGCGTGCTTTCCATCGGCTATGCCGACGGCGTTCCCAGAAGCCTGTCCAACCGGGGACAAGTGCTCTGCAATGGAAAACCGGCCCCTGTGATTGGCCGGATCTGCATGGATCAGATGTTAGTGGATCTCAGCGATATAGAACAGGCGGCCCCCGGAGATGAAGCCGTGCTGATTGGAAAATCCGGAGACCTGGAAATCCGCGCAGAAGATATGGCCGGATGGGCAGGCACCATCAGCAACGAGATTTTAAGCAGAATGGGGGAGCGGTTAGAGCGGATTGCGGTTTAAAGATTCTGTCTGCTTCCTGGAGCGTCTTATTAAAAATATATTGAAAATACTTTCATATTAGAGTATACTATTACTCCGGCGGTTAAATATCGCAGTAGATTACGCAGAACAAATCTTCATATGCAAGGCGGAAGATTGAGCTGTAGCGAGTGCTACAGCGATTGATGTGGGTCTGCCCCGCTTTATCGGGCACAACGCAGCAGATGGAGGTTTGGGCAAGTAAGATACCGCGATATTTAACCGCCGGAGTAATATAAGCAGGGAGCTGTCGGAAAATGAAATTTATACACAATATATAGTTGTAAGTTCTTAGAATATTTTTCAAATACGCTGTAGTATTATAAATGGCGGGTGTATATTGTGAAAAATTGCTGTTTCCCTACAACCCCTATTGGGCCTATGGCTTAAAATAAAATAGAGGAGCTTTGTCCCGGACAAAGAACTGGTTATGAAATGTTTAAAATATTAATCATAGAAGATGACGCACAAATGAACAAAGCCTTGAAGCTGTTTTTTACAAAAAGCGGATATCAGGTATTTCAGGCAAAGAATTGCTGTGAGGCGGAGAAAATCATTTATGAGAAACCGGATCTTATAGTTGCGGATATTGGATTACCGGATGGCGCTGGCACAGACTGGTATAAAAGTCTGCCAGGCGATAAAAAAGTCCCTGTCATTTTTTTAACAGCAAAAGATGAGGATGAGGACATTTTAGCAGGCTATGACGCAGGATGCGAAGAGTATGTTACAAAACCAATTTCGCTCAGAATACTGCTGAAAAAAGTAGAAGTGATTTTAAAGAGGAATACTGATTCCGAAGCGATACTGTATTATAAAGATTTAAAAATAGATTACGAAAAGAAAAGAGTATGGCTGAAGGAAAAGGAAATAAAGCTTACGCCAAAGGAATGGAAATTGCTTGAATTATTATCCAGGAATAAGGGCAGGATTATAACGAAAGATGTATTATTAAATCAGGTTTGGGATATAGATGGCAAGTATGTGGAGGAACATGCAGTTACGGTTTCTATTAACCGTCTGAGGAAAAAAATCGAGAAAAATACAGAGTACATTTACATAAAAAATATCTTTGGCCTCGGCTATACGTTTGGGGAATAGACCCGTGAAAATCAGCGCTGGTTCTGCGGTATGCGCAGGATGGAGGATAAGATGAATATAAATATATTTTCAGCGGGAATCTGGATCGTGAACGGCATAGCTCTATGTATATCGGCATATGGGCAGGAATGGCGCCTGTTATCAGGGGTGTTACTGTTGGATTTTTTGTTTTTTTGCCATCACAAGTATATGGAGCAGAGTTATACAAGGGAATTAGAGAAGATTACAGATACCTTGGAGCAGATGTTTCTGAAAAAAGAAATCAATATCAGAACGGAAAATACGGATACTTTATCAGCCAAGATTTTGACGCAGCTTCACCGGATGAATGCTGCCAATCACGGATATCAGAATTTACTGCAACAGGAAAAAGAGGGGATAAAAAAACTTTTGGCAGAGATTTCGCATCAGCTCCGCACACCTCTTGCCAATATGGAATCTTATTTAGAGCTGTTGGAAGATGAGGTTCGTGAAAAAGGCCAGAAGGAATATCTTGAGGCCGTAAAATGCTCGGAAGAGAAAATAAAGTTTTTGACGGAATGTTTTATTTTAGCAGCCAGAATGGAAAATAAAATGATTCAGATACATAAAATACCTGCCGATTTAAAGGAAACTGCCGCAAGAGCAGTATTTCAGGTTTATAAAAAGGCAGAAGAGAAAGAAATCTTCATTGAGATGGCAGATGAAAGAAATGGCGAATGCATGACAGAGCATGATGTCAACTGGTTATCTGAGGCTGTTTACAATCTTTTGGATAACAGTGTGAAATATTCTCCTGAGAACACATGTATAAGAATTTTTTTGCGCACAAATGAAATGTTTTCTGAGATTTGTGTGGAGGATGAGGGGAGAGGTATTGAGAAAGACGAAGAAAATAAGATTTTTCAAATATATTACAGAGGAAAAAACATATCAGGGGAAGAAGGCTATGGCATGGGACTGTTTATCACCAGGGAAATTATTAAGAAGCATGATGGTTTCATGAAAGCAAAAAGGAGAAAACAGGGCCTTTCCATTTCAATATTTTTACCAAAAACGGGAACTAATTAAAATAGTTCCCGTTTTGTGACTAATTTGTTAGATTTATCTGATAAAGTTATCATCAGAAAATCTTAATTCAGGGAGGAAAAAATGAGCATTGCAGATGTAAGTAGATTAAATAAAATTTACCGAAATGGAGATACGGAACTTTATGCCCTTGCGGATGTGGAGTTTCAGGTGAAAGAAGGAGAATTTGTTGCAATTGTCGGGACTTCTGGCAGCGGAAAATCAACACTGCTGAATATATTAGGAGGATTGGACAGGCCAACCCAGGGAAGTGTAAGGGTGGGGAAGTTTGAACTGACAGCAATGTCCCAGGATGAACTTACGATTTTCAGACGGAGAAATATAGGATTTATATTCCAGAATTTTAATCTGATTCCTGTACTCAATGCATATGAAAACATGATATTGCCGATGAAACTGGACGGCGCAAAGATCGATCGGGAGTTTGCCGAAATGGTGATTCAGTCATTAGGCTTAGAGGAAAAAGTGTTTCAACTGCCCAATACCCTTTCAGGAGGTCAGCAGCAAAGAGTAGCGATTGCCCGGGCATTGCTTGCAAAACCGGCGCTTATTTTGGCGGATGAGCCTACGGGCAGCCTGGATTCCCGCACAGGTATGGAAGTGATTGGGCTTATGAAGGTATTGTCAGAGAAATTCCATCAAACTCTTGTGGTTGTAACCCATAATGAGGAAATTGCACAGATGGCAGACCGTATTGTGCGAATTGAAGATGGGAAAATTTTCTCCGGAGAGGGGGCATAGTACATGTATATCCGGAATAATAACAAGGAAATTATTAGGGAACTGGCTGCCGCTTATGAGAAAGAGAATAAAAGCAGGAACCGTATCCTGATTCTGGCAGTTACAATATCTGTATTTTTATTATATTCATCTTTTTCAATTGCATCCGGTAAAATACAGGCAGACTATCTTTTGGATGTGAGAGGTATGGGAACCCTTGCAACTGTATCTTTGGAAAATGGGAGCAGCAGGCAGTATGAGAAGATGAAAACTCTGCCTTACCTGAAAGCAGTAGGAATCAGACAGACAGCAGCCAGAGGAGAAGTACAGGACAGTTGGAACGGCAGACTCATTTTTCTTAACCTGGATGCATATGAAAAGATTATGCGTCCCGCATATACAGACGTAGAAGGAGAATATCCCCAAAAGGAAAACGAGATTATGATGTCGGAACGATGCCTGAAACAATTGGGAATTGAGCGTCCCAGGCCTGGCACGGAGATTTTAATGAATGTGGAATTTGAAAATGGCGTCAAAGAAGAAAAGCTCTTCCGGCTTTCAGGTTCCTATGTCGATTATACGGATTCTGTGGTGGAGGAATTAGAGGCATTCATCTCAAAAGCATTTTTAGAAAAGCATGGAATCAGTATTTTTCCTGCAAATAAAATTTTGGCAGTGCACAAGGATTTACAGACAGGAGTTCAGATAGAGCAGGAGTTATACCAGACATTGGAGATGGAATATGACGCGCAGCAGGTGATAGGTGAAAATCCAATGGTTATGCAAAGCGTCCGCGGGATGTTTGGAAGCATTACAATTGCTGCAATATGCGGATGTATTGTAATCCTATGCGCATATATGGTGATATATAATGTAATGTCGATTTCTTTGGGCAGGGATATCAGACAGTATGGGCTGTTAAAAGCATTAGGAACAACAAATCAACAGTTACGGGATATCATTTACAGGCAAAATCTGAAAATCTTGACAAAAGGGGTTCTGGTTGGAGGAATAAGCGGAAGTATTTTTGCAAAACTGTTTCTGAGCAAAATTTTAAGTGAACTGTTTATGCGTGGATTTGGAACATGCGATGTATCCGGTTTTTATCCATTTTATCTTTTGGCGGCAGTTTTTCTGGTATTTATGGTTGGTCATTTTTCCACAGCTATGGCCCTTAGATGGGTGAAGAGGCGAAATGCCATTGAGGCCATGCGTTATATTGAAGCAGATGAAAATTTAAATACAGGCCGAATTGAAACATTGGAGAAACTGACTTTATCCAGATTAGCATGGAGAAACATTTCAAGATCAAAGAAAAAATTATGTCTGACAGCCCTGTCGCTTATATTAGGCTGTTTCACAGCGATGGGTTCTGTGGTAATCATGACAGGAACAGATACCACGCATGCGCTTATGGAAGATCCGGATTTTCAAATAGGGATTTTAACCGGCATTTTCCGGCATCCGGAAAAAGTGCCGGGAGAAATTGACGATAATACGCCTGTGATTCCCCAGAGAACAGTGGATGCAGTACAAAAGGTGGAAGGAATAAAGAAAGATACCCTTATTTTTACAAAAGGAAGCTATGGGATGATCAATTTTGGTGCGGATAAGGCACTGCAGCCGCGGAAAGAATCTCTGGACAGTGATGTGACGGACATGTCCTTTGCAACCTTGCAGATTGTAGACAGGTCATTTATAGAACAGTTGGAGAGATATGTACAGGAATACAACCTTCCGGTTGATGTCAAAAGCCTTAAGGACGGAACAGGGACCATATTGCTTCAGCACCATGAATTGTCGCAGGTTTTGGAGGAAAAGGCGGCCAAAAGCAGGGGGTTGCCAATTCATTTTTATTCATTGGAAGCAAATCAGCAGAAGGATGTGGAAAAGTATTTAAAAGGCCAGCTAAATTGTGCAGGATATTTAGATATGACGGATGAGTATTTTCCAGATTTGCAAACCACGTCCCTTGGCAATAAAATAAATTATTTTATTGTGTCCCAGGAAGCATTTTCAGACCTGGGGTTTCAGGAAAAATACTTTGATTTGTCCTTTGACGCGAAAGAGCAGGAGGAACCTTTTGTACATCAGAAACTGATGCAGATAATACAAAAAGAAAATCAGTCCAATGAAAGTATGGATACACTTTATCTAAATGCCAATTCTGATGTATTAAAGGAAAGACAGGAGGAAATTCAGGCGGCAAATCTTATATTGGGAGTGTTAAGCTTTGCAATCTTTTTTGTAGGCGTGATGAACTATTTTAATACCATTTTAACAAGCATAATTGGAAGGACAAGAGAGTTTGCAGTAATGGAGAGCATTGGATTGACAAGAGTTCAGCTATGGAAAATGCTGTTTTTAGAAGGCATCTATTATTGGCTTATCATTACAGTGGCAATGGCAACGATAGGGTCTGCACTGCTTTGGACCTTGGGTATTCTGATAAAAAAGAAACTGTTCTATTTTCAATTTATTTATCCCTGGCAGGCTATGCTTTTTATGGCATTGCTGTTGCTTTTGGTCTGCGTTGCGTTATCCGTATTTATGTATAGGAAAAGTAAAGAACAGAGTGTGACGGAAAGATTAAAAAGGTATATAGATTAGTTATTTTTTACATTTAAAAAGATGAAGGTGGAAAGAACCAAAATTCATTTGACACAGTAATCTGGTATTTTTATAATGAAAAGAAAGTCATAAGAAAGGTGGGCGGTATATGGTATATCGTTTGATATTGACGGACAGGGAATTAAGTTATGATAATTATTCACAGGATTTTCTAATCGGTTTCTTCCCGACACAGGGGCAGGCAGAGGAAACAGCGCGGTATTATCTGGAAAATGTGCAGGGCTTTTGTGAATATGACTGCACGTATGGAATCGTGAAAAAAGAAATTGCTGACAATCCTGACCATGTTGCGCCGAAGTCCGTATGGTTTGTGCAGGGGTGGAATACCAATGAATATCTTGATGAGATTGATATTGTCGAAAGCCCATGCTTTTTGACTGAGGAGCGCGCACAGGAAGAGTGCCGCCTGATGCAGAGCGCGAACGAGAGAACGGAGTGGGCTGTAAGCTGTTATTGTATTGGGGACTTGCATTGGAAGGATGGATTTGTCAGGGTTTGACCGACTGCCAGGAACACAGTCTGTCGGGGAATGTTACGCATTTAAATTGTTTGTGGGAGATGCTTTAATGAATATGTTTTATCCAACCATATCAATGCTGTACACAGATAAAGAAAAAATTTTAGAAAGTGCAAAACGCATTGGGGAAATGGGAGCGAAAACAATTTATTTTGGACATGGGAAACCAAAGCGAAATCGTAAATGGGTGAAATAAAATGTGCACGGGAGCAAAAGTACCAGAAAGTGTGTTTAGATAATGGTTTTGAACACAATACAAAAATTTATAAAAAAGCAAAAGGTTAGTTTCATATGTTCTGTGGATGAGAATGGTTATCCGAATGTAAAAGCAATGTTAAAACCTAGAAAAATGAGTAGTTTGAAGGAATTCTATTTCTCTACAAATACATTATCTCTTAGAGTGAAGCAGTTTCTAAATAATCCTAATGCAGTATTTATTTTTATCATAAGGGATTGATTAAATATATTGGTGTTATGTTAGTTGGAAAGATGGAAGTCTTAACAGATCAGGAAACGAGGTATAAATGGTAGGGATATATTTTAGCGGTACTGGCAATTCGAGATACGCAGTGGAATTCTTTTGTAATGAATATGATGAAACTGCTAAATCCTTTTCAATAGAGGATAATAACATTGTTGAAGCTGTGAGAAATGAAGAAATGTTTGTATTTGCATATCCTGTGCAATATAGTACTGTGCCGAAGATACTGCGTGATTTTATAATTAAGAATAAAGAACTGTGGAAGAATAAAAAGGTTTTTGTTATTGTCACAATGGGATTGTTTAGTGGTGATGGGGCAGGAATTCTTGGACGGCTTTTAAAGCAATGCGGAGCAGAACTAATAGGCGGATTGCATTTGAAAATGCCGGATAGCATAGGCGATGAAAAAGTGTTGAAGCGTCCGCTGAAAAAGAACAAGGAGCTGGTGAAGAAAGCGGAGCAGAAGATTAGCAAGTCGGTTCAGCTTTTGAAATTAGGGAAACCAACCCAGGAGGGAATTGGCATATTATATCGCATGGCGGGTTTCTTTGGTCAAAGGTTGTATTTTGGACATAAGACAAAGAACTATTCAGATAAGCTGCGAGTGGATGAAAATAAGTGCATAGGGTGTGGCAGGTGTGAAAAGTTATGTCCTATGAATAATATCAAGATTGTTGATAAGAAAGTGGTACAGAATAACCAGTGTACCATGTGTTATAGGTGTATTAATAATTGCCCGAAGCAAGCTATGACCTTGCTTGGGAAAAAGGTTGTGGAGCAGAGTGTGATTGAGAAATATTTATGATGAGGAGAGTGTAAATGGTACTGTTAGTGATGGATACACAGAACTTGATAACAAATTCGGATTTATCTACTAACTGTCTTAACTTTCCTTTATTTTCAAAGTTTTGCGATATGCCTAACCTTAAAATATGTATCCTTTTCCCTTGTTTTTGCCCTTATCAGCAAGTTACAAGGGAAAGTTTTTCTTATTCAGTTTTCATCGCTTAACTCATTCCCACAACCTTATCCAACAACTTTGCGGAATCCCGCTTCGCCTCCCTTGTGGCGTGTGCATAGACATTCATTGTAGTGCTTACGTCCGAATGTCCTAAAAGCTCCTGCACGTCTTTTGGCTGCGCCCCGTTTGATAACAGGTTTGTTGTGTAGGTATGCCTTAGTGTGTGGAAGTGGAAACCCTCTAACTCCGGTACTTTCCTTACTGCTGTCCGGCAGGCTGTTTCTACGGTGGCGAGAAGTTCAAGACAGCCATCTTCCCTCAGACATACAAAGGAGATTTCCGTATAATCCTCCGGCGCATTTTCTGTCATTGGCAGATTGTAATACTCATAATGCACCCTGTTTTTCTCGGTAACTTCCCTATAGAAATTCTTGTGATAGAGTTCGCCATACCGCATACGGTTTTTAAGCTGCTGTTTTCTTGTTTTCTTCAAGATGTCAGCGAGGGCATTTCCAAAATCAACTATACGCACTTTTTTCCTCTTGGTTGAGCCGATTTCGTGCTTATGGGTAGCGCCGTTGTAACGGACACTCCTGCGGACTGTCAGATATTGTTCCTCAAGGTTGATGTCCTGCCAAGTCAGACCTGCCACTTCCCCAAGCCTAAGCCCGGTGAAATAAGCTATCTGTACAGGCAGGATTGCGTCTTTGCTTCGTTTTCCAAGTTGTGCAGTCAGTTTTTGATACTGCTCATACGAAATAGGCTTGACCTTGCCTGTTTCAGCGTCCGTTTCCTCCGCAAACAAATCCATATCGTCCTTTTTGTGTCTCATTACCACATACTGCATGGGATTAAATGTGATGTACTGTTTCGGGAACACTGCAAAGCGGAAGGACTGCTGCAACACTGCGGAGTAAGACCGTATATAGTCAATAGAATATCCCTTTGAAACAAAGTCCTCAACCGTTCCACCGAATGAGAGCAAATCCATAAACTGCTGTAAATGCCCCGAAGTAACTGTTTTTAGCTTTCGTCTGCTTACAGGGTGCTGTTTAATGCGGTTGATTGCCTGTAAATAAGTACCGACAGTGCCATTGCTCAATGTTCCTGTCTTTAATTCTTCCTCTGCCCATGTGTCAAGCAACTGTCCGAGAGTGATATTATCCGCCTTTGCAATGAATTTCTTGCTTTCATAATCCTCCATTGCCTGCCTTAACAGCTTTTCCGTTTCGCTCTTGCTTTCTGAAAATAAGGATAGCATAAAATCTGCCGTCCCGCTATACCGAATCGGAATCTTCCCCTGATAAGAGAACGGAAAGCCTTGCAGCGGCGGTGTCAGGGTTTTTGGAGTAGAGCCTCACTATGTCGCCCATATCATTAAGGGCATTTACAGTGTGGGTAATCTCCCGCAGGAACATGATTTCATTATATTCCCTTTCCGATTCAAATCCCATTGTCTCCGCAAGTCTTGCGCTTTCCTCATTTCCTTTAAATTTCCTGCACGCAAGGCGGAACGAATCCACAAACAGCTCATATTCCTGCAACATCAGTAACAACAGGTCTTTTGAAAAGTCTGATTCGGAAGTTTCCATGTCATAAGGCAGCTTTGAAAAAATGGAAGACATGGCATCACGTATTAACATTTCCTTTTTATCCGTAATGTCAGATTCGTATTCCTCCGTTTCGCCTTTTAACCACTCTACGGAAACATGGAGGGCATCTGCCAAACCGTCAAGGACAAGTTTCTTGGTGTTGTCAATCGTTCCTGCCTCGTACCTCTGAATGGTGGATGCGGTGACGCCCATTTTTTCAGCAACATAAGGCTGGTTGACGCCCAGTTCCAGTCTCCGTTGTTTTGCTCTGTCGCCGATTATCCGGCGCAACTCTTTGTCTTTCATGTTGGGTTTCCTCCTTTATCGGTATGGTTAAAGTATACCATACCAAAACCATTATTGCAGTATGCAAGTTAAAAATAATTTTTAAAATCACATAACGCTTGGCAAAGAAATATAAATGATGTATAGTAAGCATACTATATAATTGCATAATGCAATTCAAGAGGAGGAGAATGAATGGCAGAAATGAAGATTGCCCTTTCCATTGAGGAGGCGGCAGACTACACAGGCATCGGTCGGAACACACTGAGAAAGCTGGTGGAATGGGATAAACTCCCTGTATTGAAAGTGGGGAGAAAGGTACTTATCAAAAAGGACATTCTGGAACTGTTTATGACGGTCAATGAAGGAAGGGATTTGCGGGACAAGGGAAATGTCAAGGCTGTCACAAGAAAGGCGGTTGTATAAAGGACAGATAAGCAGCTACAGTGAACTTAAAAAATACAATCATTTTTGGAAAATGAACTTAAAAAGTGCAATTACTTTGAACAAAGTCAGTTGACCGCCGGAAACAGCAGAAATGTAATTCAGCGTAATCCGTATATTGGGTACAGATAAGGATAACAAAGACGGGCAGAAATAAAAGGACTGCTGGAAAAACAGGCATAAAACAGCCGAAAAATTGTTTCCAATATGCTGAAAGCACATTTCACTGGATACCCTCGGAGAGCCCCGCAGTATTGGCAAGCCAATGTTCCATTGGCTTTGACAATACTGCTAGGGGGTTATCATCTATGGCAGAGCCAAGATGATAACCGCACTGTTTCAACATGAAATCAAGGAGGAAACATGGGAGAGATTTCTTTCAGCAACCACATCAGCAATAAGAAAAGCGCAATCAACAGCAAGGCAAAACTCGCCGGAGTTGCAAAACACAATCTGAGGAAATACCATTCGCAGGATTACAGCAGGGATAACATCACACTTCTTTATGGGACAACCAATCTCATGCAGGACGTGAAAAATGTATACCGTAAAGAATTTGATGCCGCACTGCATGAATACAATGCAAAGCAGACAAGACCGGAAAGACGGATTGGCGATTATTTTGAACATGTGTCCGAAACGGAACAGGACATGACGGTGGAAGTCATCATACAATGCGGGGATAAAAAATTTGGGGAACAGAACAGCGGGGACAAAATATTTATGAAATAGGTCTATAAGCAGCTCATTTTGAAATTGCAGGAGTATCTGCCGGATTTTAAGATTGCAAATGCAGCAGTCTATTTTGATGAAGCAAGCCCGCATATGCACGTTGTAGGAGTTCCGGTAGGGAGGGGATTTAAGCGGGGGCTGTCAACAAAAGTGTCAAAACGTTCCGTATTCACGCCCCAAGTCCTGTCGGAAATTTTGCAGGATAAAATGCGGGCAGATGCAAGCTATTATATGAAAGACATATTCCAGCAGGAAGTAAGAGCAAAGAAAAAGGACAAAAACCATGACCTGACGGTTGCGGAATACAAAGTTGCAAATGAGGAAGAAAAGATTGAAAAACTATCAACGGATAAAATAGGACTGGAGGCTGACATTCTCGTTCTGAACCATCAGAAATCCATTACGCAGAAAAATTAGAGGAACTGGACGGGGAGATTGAAAGTTCCAATATCTTTCTGAATGCACTCCAAAAGATAAAGCAGTTTATACAGGCGTACCTTCCCTTTGCGCCATTGATTGAGGAATTTGCGAACCATGTGGAACGTGGGGAGGATATAGAGGCAGGAAACAGCTTTCGGGGACTGTTTACCGCACTTGGGGAGCTGCTCAATTCATTTAAGGAAATCATTGTGGACGGACTGTGCTGGTTTCCACGCCTTATGCGGTGGCAGACCTCAAAGGGTGAAGTTTCCCCTGTGTTTGAAGATAACAGGAATGAAGGCTATTATTACCGGCTGAAATCCTATATGGATATCCATACAAGGCAGGAATACCCAAAGGAACTGATACAGCCGGAAATCAAGCCTGAAAACCGCACAGACACAATGGAACAGTTGGCGCAGAATGTGGAGGCTGCCGAAAAGCAGGTACAGCTTATGGGTGTAAAAATGAGCAGGAACCATATGTAAATAGATTATAACATCTTTATTTATCAATATCATTTATATATAATCTGTATATCATTTTCAAGCTATAACAAATCCATCGAAATTTCGATGGATTACATAAAAACTAATGAGTTTATTTCACGCTATTGCACAAGATAATTCCGCAATAATCTGTTATTTTTACTAGATTTATGGTAAAATTAGTCAAGTGCAAGATATAGATACATTTAATATTGTGGAGGAACTAATGAGTATAAACATTTCAAAGAAAAAGAGAGATGACCTATTAGATAAAATAAAAGAGATACGAAATTATATAGCGTCGGCACCGCAAGATGAAAACACCGGAAATCTGTTATTATACTTAAACCAAATAGAAAAAGATGTCAATGGGAAAAAATATGGTTTAGTTTTCGAAGAACATAGAGAAAAGATAAATGATATTCTTGATACACATACGCCTGTATTGGAAGAAGACAAAGAGTTGTTTGTTGATAAAGGTAACGGGCAGATGAATTTTTTAATAGAGGGTGATAATCTATCTGCATTATAATTATTGGAGAAAACACATAAGGGAAAAATAGATGTCATTTATATTGATCCACCCTATAATACTGGTGCCAAGGATTTTATTTATGATGATACATATGTAGAAACAACAGATGGATTTAATCACAGCAAATGGCTCTCATTTATGAATAACAGACTTAAAATTGCTAAGATGCTTTTGAAACCCTCTGGTGTAATTTTTCTTTCAATAGATGACAATGAAATGGCACAATTGAAATTATTATGTGAGGAAATATTTGGAGCAAATAATTTTGTGGGAGTTATTTTATGGAAGAAGAAAACAAATGGTAATAATATGGGCTGGTTACCACCTGTACATGATTATATACTTTGCTTTTCAAAATCAATAGATTATATCTTTGATATGGGATTTGAAGTATCTAAAGAAGAAATTGAAAAAAAATATAAGAATCCTGACAATGATCCGCGTGGACCATGGACAACAACAGATTTATCTGCGAATCATAAAGGACCTGATTTCGCAATTACCAATCCAGCAAATGGTGATGTGTTTTATCCGCCTGAAGGCAGATACTGGGTTTTTAATGAGCAAGAAGTGCTTAAACGCATAGCAGATGGCAGAATTATCTTTGGTAAGAACGGAACAGATAGACCTGTTCAGAAGGTTTTTCTTAATAATCGTACATTGTCTAAGAGAAAAGCAGAGTCTTGGTGGGATGAACATGGATTGAATGCTGATGCAACACAAGAATTAAAAAATATTTTTGGGGTAGCAAAAGTATTTACACATCCCAAGCCTACAAAACTCATACAAGATATTTTAAAAATGTCTTGTGATAAGAAAGCAACTATTCTTGATTTTTTTGCAGGTTCAGGAACTACGGGACATGCGGTAATGAAGCTTAATGCAGAGGATTGTGGATTGCGTCGTTTTATCCTTTGTACCAATAATGAAAACAATATTTGCAAGGACGTTACATATGAGCGTCTGAAAAGAGTAATTGAAAAGGAAAAATATGTTGAAAGCCTGAAATATTACAAAATTGATTATATCCCGATTAGTGACCGCTTGTATTATGAGTATGCTGATGAATTGCTTCTGCATATCCGTGAACTGGTAGAATTGGAAAATGGAATTGATTTCATAAATAATTCAGAAGTTGCAATTATCCTAACCGAAAAAGAAGCAGACGATTATATTAATCGGCTCAACAAGGATTCAGATTGCAAAATAATTTATTTAGGACATGATATACTTCTTTCTGGTGAACAGGCAGAAAAGGTGCGAAAATTAAATATTAAGATAAATAACATTCCTGATTATTACTATAGGGAGTTAGAGGGCTGAATATGAACATAGAACTGGCAGATTTCCAATTAAAAGCAATTGCAGATTTGATGGAGGCAATGGAATGTGACAAGAAAGAAATCATTTTGAAAAGCTGTACTGGAAGCGGAAAAACAATTATTTTAACACACTTTATGGACGAGTATCTGAAAAGTTATAACAAGCAGATATTTATTTGGCTTACTCCGGGAAAAGGAAATCTTGAGGAACAGAGCAAGGAAAAAATGGATAGATACATTCATGGAAGCCGAACAAAATTGTTATGCGACGTTATGGCAGGCGGATTTGAAGAAAATGACTGCTGCTTTATCAATTGGGAGAAACTCATCAAAAAAGGTAATAATGCGTTAAAAGACAGTGAACGGGTTAATTTTTTGGATTGCATCTTCCATGCCTTAGAAGAAGGACTGACATTTAAAATTATTGTGGATGAATCTCACCAAAATGATACCATTAAGGCGGAAGAAATTATTGATTATTTTAAAACTGAGAAGATTGTGCGATGCTCTGCAACACCAAAGAATTATAAGGATGCATATTTAATTGAAATCCCGGAAGAAGATGTCATTGCAGAAGGGCTAATAAAAAAATTGCTGCTTATTAATGAGAATTTTGAACAGAATATAAGCGTTGAAGATCAGGTTTCTTATCTCATGGATAAGGCCCTTACAAAACGCCGCAAATTGCATTCAGAATTTTTGAGAAGGAAAGTTGATGTAAATCCATTGATAGTTGTTCAGTTACCTAATAAGTCGGATGTTCTTTTGGAGAGCATCGAAACCTATCTTTCTGCACAAGGAATTACATATGAAAATAATCAATTAGCGGTATGGCTTGCAGATAAGAAACAAAACTTAGAGTCCATTTCGGAAAATAATGCGGAATCAATAGTCGTAATTATTAAGCAAGCTATTGCGACGGGATGGGATTGTCCAAGAGCACATATACTTGTCAAGCTGCGTGATAATATGAGTGAAACATTTGAGATTCAGACAATTGGAAGAATCCGCAGGATGCCGGAAGCAAAACATTATGAAGACGATTTGCTGGACTGCTGCTATCTTTATACTCTGGATGAAAAATTTACAGAAAATGTAAAAAGGAGTTTAGGGAAAGGGGCTTTGGAAGAAAGGGACTTGACTTTGAAACGTGAATATAGTCACTTTACCCTTATTTGTCAGCAAAAGACAAATGTTCCCTTCCCAAGAGATGCAAAATTGGCGTTAAAGGTCATAAAAAAGTATTTTGCCAGCCAATACAATCTGGATGGGAAAGCTGTAGAAAACAGAAAAAAGTTAGAAGCACACAAATATGATTTCAACACAGATATTATAGATTATACCAAGTCAGGAGAACTGGCTACTTTGTCCAAAGAAGAATTTGATAATTTGAATGAAATAAAAATCAGGGAAAAATTAACGACACACAAACATGGAAAAGAATATCATCATTGTGTTGCTGAAATCGGAATGAAGGTGGGTCTTGACTATAATAATATGAATGCAATTATGCGCAAATTATTTTTGAAAGACTTGCGTTCAGAGTATACTCTTTTGATATTAGAAATCAGAGAGTTGTATGCATTTGTCATTAATAATAAGCGCCGATTAATTGATGATGTCCGTATTGCAATGGCATCGGAAACTGCACAAATAAAAATAGAGTCTAATATGATAACTGAAAAGCCGTGGAGTTTCCCATTAAATTATATGTTTGCGTATGACGGCAGTGCTAAAGATCAAATGGAACTGATCAAAAATGTATATAAAGGGTATAGGGCTTCAGCGGAAGTTCGATCAGAACCTGAAAAAATATATGAAAAATACTGTGAATCCAATAATCGTGTAGAATGGTTCTACAAAAATGGAGATAAAGGCAACGAGTATTTTTCTATTGTGTATGAAGATAATGCTGGAAAACAAAAATCTTTTTATCCCGATTATATAGTCCATGATACAGAAGGAAATACATGGATTATAGAAACAAAGGGAGGTTTTTCGAAATCAGGACAGAGCGAAGATATTGATAAATTTACGTCTAAAAAATTTGCGGTATTAAAAAAATATCTGGATAAATATAATCTTCAGGGTGGTTTAGTGCGTCAGGATAAGCAAAGTTCTGAACTATGTATCTGTACAGAAGAATACTCAAATGATATAAAAGACGATAATTGGAAACTGTTAAAAGAAATATTGTAAGCATTGAGGAGAAAAATATGGGTACTCAAGAAAATGATAAAAAGGTCTTAATCTATTTTTATTATCTTGCTATTACAAGACAAAAAGAAGCATCGGACACATCTACATATGACATTGCGCAAATTATGAATGTTTTTTCAAAAATGCTGGAATATACTTTGAAAAAGAGTCTGAAAGACAGAAGACAAGAGTTGACTTTTGCTGAAAAAGTTGTATGGCTGGATTCGTTTGAAGACATGGGAAATGGAAATTATAATATTACTTTTAAATCAGCAAAATACAATCATGTCCGTAATGAAATTAATACAGAAACAATGGAACCTTTAGGAACAAGAAAACAGCGACGTGATGGAGATGAAGAAAAGACGCATCTTTGTATTAGATTAGCAGAGGGGCAGCAACGCTACTTGGCAGTGCATGAAAGTAATTATTATGGCATCACAATAAATTGTATCATAAACTACTTAAACGAATGCTTTAAACGATTTAATGAGGAAACAGAAGAACAATATCATTATGAAGTATCCTATGAAATTATGCCGGGAGACGATTTCCTGACTTCTCTTAAAGAAGCAAAAACAATATCGGCGCTTACTCTTACAGTATATAAGGATAGTCTGCCAAATGAATTCATGTTGTTTGCGGGAAGAACTTCTGATATTGCGGATGATGTAGAAATCAAGATAAAAACACCGAAAAAGGGTGGAAAATTTCCAGATAATTTAATAAAGGCATATTATGAGGCTATGCAAGGTGATGGCAGGATAAAAAGAATTAAGGCAAGTGGTTCCAAAAAGCATGGAAGTTTTGAAGCATCTACGGATTTGATAAAGATGAAAAATTTTATTTCTGTTGGACGTTTAAGCACAACCGATGAGGTTGATAGTAATGACTTTTTTAACAAGGCGCAGGAATTCATTGAAACAAATAGGAGATAAAATATGAAAACTTTATTTATATTTCTGCCAATAAGAGATTATATAAAAACGAGGCGAAAGCTGTGGAGGCAATATCTTATTCCATTAGCGACGGGTATCTTCGTACTGATAGGCGCTTTTGCTATAGATGTTAGAGATGGCGTTGACATCGAAGCGGTATTTTCAGATTTTGTCGGTATTCAAATAAGTGGAATTGCTACTTTGGTTTCTTTTTTATTAGCCATAATAACTATTTTGGTTTCTTCTGATAACGAAAATATAAGGAAATTGAAAAGTGAAAAGTCAAATGAGATACATTATAAAAAGCTTGGCAATGAACAACTCAGTTTGTTTCAGGTCTTGTTGTCCAATATTTCATACTATGTTATGGTAGAAATTATTTATATGATGATATTGATCGCATATGTATTTTTAGCCCTGATTGTTCCAGCATCAGCTATAA
The DNA here is from genome assembly GCA_910575555.1 of Lachnospiraceae bacterium. Classification (GTDB taxonomy): domain Bacteria; phylum Bacillota; class Clostridia; order Lachnospirales; family Lachnospiraceae; genus Petralouisia. The sequence goes on from CAJTFX010000003.1 coordinate 172,450, forward strand.
AATGGCTCATTTCAATCAGTGTATTTTTCTTAATGCATATTTTGTTGGGCATGATGGAATGTGTTACGCAAATGTATTTGACCTTTTGGAAGGATAAGAGATAATTTGTATCTGACAATGAATGATTTTATAATGAATTGATACATACTATGGAGGAAAAGATGAAAGCCGGCATCAAAAAGCAAGAGGTAAAATTTATCGTGACTGATGAATACAGGGAATGGATTGCTTTGATTAAAGACAGGATTAGAAACAGTCAGATTAAAGCATCTATTAAAGTGAATAGAGAACTATTAGAACTTTATTGGCATATTGGCGCGGATATCGTAAATCGGCAGAAACATTCAAAATGGGGAGAAGGTCTTTTGCGGCAGATGAGTATTGATTTAAAAAAGACATTTCCTGATATGGCAGGATTTTCAGAAACGAATTTGAAAACGATGCGGCTATGGTACCGCTTTTATGCAAAAGCTGTAAATGGTCAACAAGTTGTAGACGAATTGAGGTCTGATGATATTTTCCGGCTGATAACAACAATTCCGTGGGGACATAATCAGCGTATTATTTTTAAATGTAAAGATGTGCGTGAAGCTGTTTTTTATGCACAGTATATTTTAGAAAATAATTGGAGCCGGGATGTATTGGAACATCAGATTGAAAGCGGATTATATGAGCGTAAGGGAAAAGCCATTACGAATTTTAAGGATAAACTTCCTGCCAATGCTTCTGATTTGGCTGTACAGACATTAAAAGATCCATATAGTTTCGATTTTTTAACGATGCGAGATGATTATGATGAAAAAGAATTGGAAAATGCTCTGGTAAATCAAATTACACAGTTCCTGTTGGAGTTGGGAACGGGGTTCTCCTATGTGGGACGTCAGGTTCAGTTACGGGTTGGAGAGCGTGAATTTTATATTGATTTATTGTTTTACCATATTAAGCTGCATTGCTATGTTGTTGTGGAACTTAAAACAAAGAGATTTGAACCGGAGTATGTTGGAAAATTGAATTTTTATGTTACCGCAGTAAATAAACAATTAACAGGAGATGGTGATAATCCGGCAATAGGCTTGCTTATTTGTAAAGATAAGGATAATGTTGTGGCAGAATATTCTTTGGAAGAAGTTTCGCAACCGATTGGTATTGCGGGATATGAATTAAGCAACGCTCTCAGCAAAGAATATCAACGCAGTCTTCCTACAATAGAAACGTTGGAATCTGAAGTTGCGAAAATGATGGATACAAAATAGTCTGCAAGTTGTAGACTATTTTGTATCCATATCGTTTGGTACTAAACTGTCAGAATTAATAAGTTATTTCTAAACCATTCCTAATGATTTATTATTGTAAAACTTCGTTCATATATGATGTAAGTGTGAGCAGTTTTACAAATAAAGAGCGAACGGGTTTATATTTTGACCAGTCCTCTATACAAAGAAAGATATATTACCACAACTCTAATGAGTCTTCCGCATCTATCCACATCTGCATACCGCCCTCAAGATACAGCGTTGCATATTCAAGGGGATTGTCTATTGCCAAAGCATTTAAGGTATATTCAGAGTATGGTGTTGTTTATAATCCTTCTTCTGCTTTTCCGCAGTCTATCCGTAAAACATATCCGTCAAAAGTGGTTACATCAATACTGTTATGGATCATATTATATGTTGCATGAATAAACCTCATATCTTTTTTCGTCCTTTCTTCTTGTGTTTTGGAGAAATTTGTGAAAGCATTCCAATCAGTTCTTCCTGTCCTGTTCAATTCATGTTATAATTTGTTACAGGTTTTTCTTTCCCTTATTTTTGCCCTTATGAAGGTTCGTAACATGAGGGCAAAGGATATAACACAAGGGAAAGTATAAGGGCAAGCTCACTTGTTATAAATTTAGCATTTACAAGGGTTTGCGGACTTTTTGAAGATAAGATATAACAGTTATTAAATGCTATAAAAAGTGTCTTATCAGAATTCCGATTTGTATAATTGTAATGTGTTTGAAAATACTGTGAAAATGTTACCTGCAGCAGCCAGAGAGAACAATCTTGAAGTTATTTCAATTCATCTTTTGAAAAAGAAGAATATTATCTTCCGTATCGTTAATAAACGGCGAAAAATGCACCCGTGAGAGCAGCCGCGGTATAAATTCATTCCATTTTCAGCAAATAATATCTCTTTTGCTTTCACGAAGTGCATGGTCTGTCCTCCCTACATGCTGGCGCAATTTTTCCTGTGTGCTTTCAGTTTTTTCATTGCCCAGTCATAATGACTTGCGGTAACGCTGACGAAATAAGAGCCCAGGGTGCTTCCTCCTACCCATTGATAAACGCCTTTCGAAAACAATTCCTCATTTGAAAAAGTTTCCGCCAGTTTTATTACTTCGCCATGAGAGCGCTGAAACATATTCTTTGCATCCTCTAAGGAGGTAGACTGGTGTTTTTTCCAAAATTCCACATTCATATCTCCATAGGTTTTCCAATTATAAGGCTCCGGGAGAAACGGCTTATGTTCGCCATTCTGATTGGATTGTACCCAGTGTAACAAAAGCTGATGCCATTCATAGAGATGGATGAAAATATCACGAAGATTTTTATCTCTGTTCCAATGAGCCTCTTTCTTTTTTTCATCATGTGAAAAATCAAAGGAAGTCTCTAATTCTTGTTCTGTTAATCCGGAAACAAGAGTGTGTAACTTTTCATAATTAGCGGCTGCGGCTGTCAGTAAATCTGTTTTTGTTGTTGGTCTGCTCATAGTTCGTTCCCTTTCGTTTTTAATTATAATAGGATTTACAGGAAAATGATACCACACATATCCTGACACCTTGTGTCAAGATTTATATCTTTCGGGCATTCCATTATGACTCTTTGGCCGTTTCACAAGGTATATTTTTCATAGATTTTCTTTGCCTGCTCTGCCACGATGTCTTTAAGATACGCAGGCTCTATAATATCTACCTGGGTTCCGAATGACAATAAATACCCTATTAGCCATGCGTCCTCTGGCATTTCTATAGATACGATTAAATCTCCATTTTCTTTTCTGCTGATCCTCGTTTTGTCAAATTCATCATAAACACGGTAAGCCATATTTTTCGGGAAACGCAGTACAATTGTATGGTAGGATTGCGCCAGTGTTTCGTCCGGTTCCGGGAAAGAATTTTTGCAGAAACTTTCCGTGAGAATTTCTAAATCTATCATGCGGGTCAGCTTAAAAATACGATAATCCTGTTTTTTTGTACAATATGCTTTTAAATACCACGACATAGACTTATAGGATATTTTAAAGGGCTGGACAATTCTTTCGCTAATTGTTCCATAGGAATTTGCATAAGTTATTTTTACGCATTTTTGATGAATTATGGCTGATTGCAGCAATTTAAATTTCTCATTGTCGGTTCCGTTATCGCCCCATCTGGAAAAATCCACTTCAAGCCAGTTTTCCGAATTCATATGAAAGATGGCAGAAAGCTTCTGCAATGTTTGATTGCTGCCAAGATTGTTTGCAGAATTGATACTTTGCAGGGCTGTCAGAATTTCCTGCTTTTCTTCTTCTGACAGCACCGCTTTATCTAAAACAAAATCATTCATCAGATAAATGCCGCCGTTTCGCCCTGCCTCTGCATAAACAGGAATACCCGCGCCGCTTAGGGCGTCAATATCCCTGTAAATCGTCCTTACGGACACTTCAAATTTTTCTGCTAATTCTGGAGCAGTGGCCCGTCCTTTATCAAGTAAATGATACACAATTTTAAATAATCTGCTTTCCTGCATTGCCGGTTCCTCCTCGTATAATAGAATACCATCAAAATCCTGACACTATATGGCAACATTTATTATAATCATTTTTCTGCTCATTTCAAGCTACGTACCGCCCAACGGTTCAAATATTAGTTTGTATCTTGAAAATTCTCTGTGATTAAGATAAGATTAACAATGTAAAACCTACGTCTGTAGCGAAAAATCCCGAATCGAGGTACATTTCATGATAGAAAAATTCCCTTTTAAACAAACGGTAGCCCCTTTGCTTGAGTGGTTTCAGAACAATGCAAGAACCCTGCCCTGGCGGGAGTCTCCAACCCCTTACCATGTCTGGGTATCTGAAATTATGCTTCAGCAGACCAGAGTAGAAGCAGTGAAACCGTACTTTGAACGATTTATCAAAGCGCTGCCTGAAATTGCCGCTCTGGCAGAATGTGAAGAAGAAAGGCTGCTGAAATTATGGGAGGGCTTAGGCTACTATAACAGGGTCCGGAATATGCAGGCAGCGGCCCAAACAGTGGTGCAGGAACATGGAGGCCAGCTGCCGGCAGATTATGAAAAGCTGTTGAAATTAAAGGGAATCGGCCATTATACCGCAGGAGCCATTGCCTCCATTGCCTATGGAATTCCGGTTCCGGCGGTGGACGGGAATGTTCTTCGGATTATCACAAGAGTATCCGCAGATGATTCTGACATTATGAAGCAGTCCTTCAGGACAAAAGCGGAGAATGTTTTGCAGGAGGTGATTCCAGAAGAGCAGGCCGGTTCTTTCAACCAGGCCTTGATGGAGTTGGGCGCCACAGTCTGTCTGCCAGGCGGCGCGCCCCGGTGTGAAGTATGCCCCTGGGGAGGTTTCTGCGAATCTAAAAAACAGGATCTCTGGACAAGGATTCCGGTAAAAAGCAAAGCCAAACCCAGAAAAATCGAAGAAAAAACAGTGTTTATCATACAGGATGAAGAAAAAATCGTCCTTCGCAAAAGACCGGCCCGGGGACTTTTGGCAGGTTTGTATGAATTTCCCAATACCGGCGGCCATCTGACGGAGGATGAGGCGCTGCGTTGGCTGAAGGAACAGAATTTATCGCCTATCCGTATTCAGAAGCTGGAGCCGGCAAAGCATATTTTTTCCCACGTGGAATGGCATATGACCGGATATGTGATCCGTGTGGACGAGCTTTCCCGGCAGAAGGGAAACATGATGTTTGTGGAACGGGCAGAGTCGGAGGAGCGTTATCCTATTCCGGCGGCTTTTGGCGCATATACAAAATATATGAAGATCCGCCTGGGCAATGAGAAGTTTTCAGATGATTAAAAAAGAGGAGCCGGTGCGCTGTTTTGCACCGGCTTTCATATGAAAAAGATTTATATAAAAAAGTGAGGATACACTGTTTTATCGGGAGGACCTTGCCCGAAGGCAAGGCTATGAAAAAGATATTCATTTATGAAAGAAGTAATGTTTTCTTCTATGGTTGTTAGTATAGAGGCTAAATGTGACTTCGGTGTGTTAATAATATGAGAAATATGTAAAAAATATATGAACAAATTTTATTTTGATTCCTGGGGCAAAATGTGTATAATAAAAAAGTATGGTCTTATCATAGTGAATGTAAAAACAAAGGAGAAGAGGCATGAAATTATTATCAGTTGCAATTCCAAGTTACAATTCAGAGGATTATTTGGAGCATTGTATAGAATCACTGCTGGTTGGCGGGGAGGATGTGGAAATAATTGTGGTAGACGACGGTTCGAAGGATCGGACGGCAGAAATCGCAGACAAATATGCTGAGAATTATCCCACCATCGTGAAAGCCATTCATCAGGAAAACGGCGGACACGGAGAAGCGGTCAATGCGGGAATCCGCAATGCTTCCGGACTTTATTTCAAAGTGGTGGACAGCGACGACTGGGTGGACGGGGAAGCATACAGGCAAATCCTGTCTGCTTTGCGGGAATTATCCGGAGGAAAAACAGTTCTGGATATGTTAATCAGCAACTTTGTCTATGAAAAAGAAGGGGCAAAACATAAAAAAGTAATGAAATATACAGGAACCCTTCCGGAAGGCAGGATTTTCGGCTGGAATGACGCAAAGCATTTCCGCAAAGGCCAGTATATCCTGATGCATTCTGTGATTTACCGTACCCAGCTTCTTCGGGAATGCGGACTGGAGCTGCCGAAGCATACTTTTTATGTAGATAACCTTTTTGTTTATGTTCCGCTGCCCTATGTGAAAAACATGTATTATCTGAATGTGGATTTTTACCGCTATTTTATCGGCAGGGAGGATCAGTCTGTGAATGAGAAAGTGATGATTCAGCGGATTGATCAGCAGATTAAGGTAAACAAAATTATGGTGGAAACGGTGGATTTGTGGAAACTTCCCAACCGCAGGCTTCGGAAATATATGTTTAATTATCTGGAAATTATTACGGTGGTGTCGACGATTATGCTGATCCGTTCCGGCACCAGGGAGAATTTAGAGAAGAAGAGGGAGCTCTGGAAATATCTGAAAAATTATGACATTCGTCTGTTCTGGCATCTGAGAAACGGAATTATGGGCCAGGCCATGAACCTGCCGGGAAAGGGCGGAAGAAAAATATCAGTTGCCGCCTATAAAATATCCCAGAAGGTGGTTGGATTTAATTAGAAGGAAGAATCTGACTGGCGCTGAAACAAAAACATAATTGCAGGCGAATGCAGCGACGAACAGATAAAGAAACAGATAAAGAAAGTTAATTGATTCTTGACAGCCTTTGAAATATGAATTATAATTTCAGGCAGAGTGTTGGAGAAGTTTTAGAGCGCATTTGAAGTATGTTCTGGGATAAGACCGCACGAAGGGGTACACCACCGCGGGTGTAGTTCTTTCGTGCGGTCTTTTTTTATCTTATTAGGAAAGAATTTGCCGCTGTAAAGCGTTAAAGTCCATGACGTTCCTTTAGGAGTGACGGTTCTTCGGAACACCTTAGACGCAGTTGGCAGTTATTAATTATTCGATGTACTAGATATTTAACCGCCGGAGCAATATAAAAAGTTCGCTCTGGGCCAGAAACTCTCTGGAAAACTGCTCCGCACAAAATTTCAGGAGGAATGACAATGACAGTCAACGGTGTAAAAAAAGAAATTTCTGTTCAGATCTCTCTGTCGGAGCTGCTGCGGCAGGAGGGATTTCAGACAGAGAGAATTGCAGTGGAAAGAAATGGTGAAATTGTGCCCAGGGGTTCCTACGAGACAACCTGGATCAGCAATGAGGATCAACTGGAAGTGGTGAGCTTTGTGGGAGGGGGCTGATGAAAAAAGATTGTGAATTGAGGAAAGAGAAATTGCCGGGGAACAACGGAGCCATGGAAGGCAGAGAAAAGCCCATAAGCCGCCGTCAGTTAAAAGAAGCGCTTCTGGAGCGGTATACTCCCGAAATGTATGAGAAAATTTCCGGCAGTTCTGCGGCAATTGCAGGTCTTGGGGGCCTTGGCTCCCAGATTGCAGTGATGCTGACAAGGGCAGGGGTGGGAAAATTATTTCTGGTGGATTTTGACCGGGTGGAACTTACAAATCTGAACCGGCAGGCATACGATATTTCCCATTTGGGCCGTCTCAAAACAGAAGCGTTGTTGGAGATCCTGAAAAAAATCAACCCATATCTGGAAGTGACAGCGGCGGCAGAGAAAGTGACGGCAGAAAATGCAGGGAGTTTCTTCCGGGAATATCCCATTCTCTGCGAGGCTTTTGACAATCCTGAGCAGAAAGCAATTCTGGTGAATACGGTATTGGACCAATGCCCCAAAACAACAGTGATTTCCGGAAGCGGTATGGCAGGAGTTTCCTCTGCAAATTCCATTGCCACCAGAAGGAAAATGAAGCGGCTGTATCTCTGCGGGGATGGGGTAACGGATCTGGATGAAGCTACCTGCCTGATGCCCTCACGGGTTATGGTATGCGCGGCTCATCAGGCCAATATGGCAATCCGGCTGATGCTGGGGAAAGAAGAAGTTTAGAACTACAGCGAACTTTTATATTTGGATACGAAGGTCACTGCCGGATTGCCCTTTGACACACAAATTGGGCAGCGTTCCGGCGAATTAACTGCGGACTGCGGCTAAGGAAGTATTTGTACATAAGAAAGGCAGGAGAACAATGGAAGAAGAAAAAAGAATCCAAAAAAATCTAAAGAGCGATCAGTTAATTCTGGGCGGGCGGGAATTTTCCTCAAGATTTATTTTAGGCTCGGGGAAATATAATGTGGAGCTGATCCGGGCGGCGGTGGAACAGGCCGGGGCGGAAATAATCACATTGGCGGTTCGCCGGGCCAACTCTGACGGGGCGGGAAAGATCCTGGATTATATTCCGGAGGGTGTGACGCTTCTGCCCAATACCTCCGGCGCCAGAACCGCTGAAGAAGCAGTGAGAATTGCAAGGCTGTCCAGAGAGCTTGGCTGCGGGAATTTTGTAAAAGTGGAAATTATGCGGGACGCCAAATATCTGCTGCCGGATAACCAGGAGACGGTAAAGGCCACGGAGTTGCTGACGAAAGAAGGTTTTACAGCGCTTCCGTATATGTTTCCGGATCTGAATACGGCAAGAGATCTGGCCCAGGCGGGAGCGGCAGCGGTGATGCCGCTGGCCGCGCCCATCGGTTCAAACCGGGGACTGGCCGCAAAGGATTTTATTCAGATATTGATTGATGAAATTGAGCTGCCGGTTATTGTGGACGCGGGAATCGGCAGGCCCTCCCAGGCATGTGAGGCAATGGAAATGGGAGCGGCTGCAATCATGGCCAATACGGCAATTGCCACGGCGGGAGAGATCCCTTTGATGGCCCAGGCATTTAGAAAGGCAGTCCAGGCAGGCCGGGAAGCGTATCTTTCCGGCTTAGGAAGAGTGCGAAAGACAGGGGGCGAAGCGTCCTCTCCGCTGACAGGATTTTTGCGGGAATGATTTTTGAGGAGGCAGAGTATGGAAACAAACCAGAGGAACACAAATCACATGGAATATCTGGAAGGAATGGAACAGTTACAATCCGATATTTTTGACAGGGTTCTGGCGGCCCGGGAAAGCTATCAGCCGGAATCCTATACCAGCCAGGATGTGAGAAAGGCATTGGAGGCAGAACGCAGAACGGCAGAGGATTTTGCCGCATTGCTGTCTCCTGCGGCAGAGCCTTTTTTGGAAGAACTGGCAGCCAGGGCAGAGAAGGAGACACAGAGACAGTTCGGCAGTTCTGTGTATCTGTTTACCCCCGTTTATATTTCCAATTACTGTGAAAATCACTGTGTATACTGTGGATTCAACTGCAAAAACCAGATTCACAGAATGAAGTTAAGTCAGGAGGAAATTGAAAAAGAAATGGCGGCAATTGCAGAAACCGGACTGGAAGAAATTCTGATTCTCACCGGGGAAAGTCCTGGTCAGGCTGATGTGAAATACATTGGAGAAGCCTGCAGAATTGCCCGGAACTATTTTAAAATGGTGGGGCTTGAGGTATATCCCATGAATTCAGAGGATTACAGGTATCTGCGGGAATGCGGGGCAGATTATGTAACGGTGTTTCAGGAAACTTATGATCCCAAACAGTACGAAATCCTGCACCCGGCAGGGCCGAAGAGGATATTTCCCTATCGTTTTCATGCACAGGAGCGGGCGCTGCAGGGAGGAATGCGGGGCGTTGCCTTTGCCGCATTGCTTGGGCTGTCAGATTTCCGCAAAGACGCCTTTGCCGCAGGACTTCATGCCTATTATATTCAAAGGAAATACCCCTATGCGGAAATTTCCTTTTCCTGTCCCAGACTCAGGCCGATTAATCCGAAAGCCGGAACATGTGCAGATACAGAATCAAAGCCGGATGAAACTACCATACATAGAGAACTAAAGTCAGATGAAACTACGGCATGGACAGCCCGGCAGGAGGTTACAGAGCGTCAGCTTCTGCAGGTTATGTGCGCCTGCCGGCTGTTTATGCCCTTTGCAGGCATGACAATTTCCACCAGGGAACGGGAGGAATTTCGGGATCATGTAGTTGGAATGGCAGCCACTAAAATATCAGCGGGAGTCAGCACCGGAATTGGAAATCATTCCAAAGAAGTGACAGGACAGGGAGACAGCCAGTTTGAAATTGCAGATCACAGGAACGTATCAGAAGTGCTTGCTGCCCTGAAATCCCGGGGACTGCAGCCGGTGATGAACGATTATGTGTACGTTTAAGCTGATTGCAGTTTCCGATTACGGACTGTACCGGAAGTTTGGCGGGAACGGAACTTTGGAAGAATATGCAGAATTTCTGGCTAAGCTTGCCGCACCCGGGAAGGAATACCTGCCCAGACGGGAAGCAAATGAAAGAGGGACAGATGTGCCGGTGAGGAAAGCGAATGGAAGAGGAAAAAATGTGCCGGTGGGGAAAGCGAATGGAAAATGTGCAGATGCGTCAGTGCAGGAAAAGTTTCCGAAAAGACCGGATATGTTAATTGTACGGGAGAAAAATCTGCCGGAAGAAGCATATCTGGAACTGTTTGGCCGAATTTGGAATTTATTGGGAACGATAAAAGGCCCTTCGGCTTTGCTCATTCCCCATACCCACCTGCCCACAGCCCATAAGACAGGATGCCCAAGTCTGCATCTGCCGCTGTCTCTTTTGAAAACATATCGGCGGGAGCCTGCTTTTTCCAAAAATAACAATCTTTTGTCAGAAGTGAAGCATATCGGAGTTTCCATTCACTCTCTGGAGGAAGCAAAAACGGCGGAAGAATTGGGGGCTTCTTACCTGACGGCAGGCCATATTTTTGCCACTGACTGTAAAAAGGGCATACCGCCCAGAGGAACTGCATTTCTGGAAGAAATCTGCCAAAGCGTAACCATACCGGTGTATGCCATCGGCGGGATTCATCCTGGGAATCTCCATGAGCTCCAAAAGACAAATGCCGCCGGGGCCTGTATGATGTCGGAATATATGAAATTAGAGATGGATATTGCAGAAAATGATCGGTAGTGGTATGATGATTTGGAGATTTACAGAGAAATGTATGAAAAAGGAGAAAATTGGTAAATGAGAAATCATAAGAAAAGAGCCGGCATATTAATTCTGTCAGGTATCTGCTGCCTGGCTTTGTGCACCGGCTGCGGAACCGGCGGGAAAAACAGCGGAGAGAAGGAGCAGAATGAGAAAGTCCAGTCTGCAGACACAGATTCCCTTCAGGAGCCTTTGGAATCCGGAGAACAGAAGGTGGAAGAGACAGAGCGGATCGGCGAGTTTTCCATGAAGGATATCGAAGGAAATTCTTTTACCCAGGAAATGTTTGCTGAGTATGATCTGACCATGATCAATGTGTTTACTACCTGGTGTACACCCTGTGTCAATGAAATTCCGGATCTGGAAAAACTGTCCGGGGAAGTGAAAGAGCAGGGGGTGAATGTTGTGGGCATTGTGCTGGACGCAGCAGATGGCTTTGGCGGCGCAGATGCAGAAACAGTGGAGAAAGCCAAGCTTCTGGCAGAAAAAACAGGGGCAACCTATCCCTTCCTGATACCGGATGCAGGATATCTGGGCGGCAGGCTTGCAGGAATTAATGCAGTTCCGGAAACTTTTTTTGTGGATAAAGAAGGGAATATCGTAGGGGAAACTTATTCCGGAAGCCGCTCTCTGGAGGATTGGAAAGAGATTGTGGAGAAGGAACAGGGGCAATTGTCTCAGTAGGAACATCAAGAAAATTATAGAAATCATGGGGCTGTTGCATTAAGAAATAAAACTACAGGATACGGTATAAATTCTATTTACAAAATCTTGTATGTTTACTTCTTAATGCGGCAGCCCCATTGTATTACTCCGGCGCGGCAGCGTTTTTTTGCTTTTAGATGTACCCTTCTCTGCAGTATGGCAGATTGCCATTCTGACATAAATGTAAGATAAATGTAAGATAAAGACAATGCAGAATTAAGAAAGATTACGTATAATGAAGAAAATTGATGCATAGCCATAGAATGGCCGCAGATGCTTGCTTTATTCCAGCGCGTGTTTGAAAAATCCTTCAGGGATAATTGTCGATTTTAGAAAAATTTAAAAAATATTAAGAAATTTTATGAAGAAATATCAAGAATATTTTCGTTAAATAAGATAGAAGCAAAAAGCAACAGGAGAGAAAAAATGAAAAAAGATATTACATTTACAGTACCCTGCTACAATTCAGAAGATTATATGGAGCGGTGCATTGACACTCTGCTCAGCGGAGATGATTGCGTGGAGATTATTATTGTGGATGACGGTTCTACCGACGGCACTGGAGAAATTGCAGATAATTATGCCAGGAATTATCCGGAGATTGTCCGGGTGGTGCACCAGGAAAACGGCGGTCATGGGGCCGGGGTCAATGCAGGGCTTGCGCTGGCAGCGGGAAAATATTTCAAGGTTGTGGATTCCGACGACTGGCTGGACGAAGAGGAGCTTAAAAAGCTGCTGCAAAGAATCAGACAGTGGGAAAAGAGCGGCGCAGAGGTAGATTTAATTATATGCAACTACATCTATGACCACTTTTATGAAAATAAAACTAAACGGATGGGCTATAAAAATGTGTTAAGGGAGAATCAGATCTGCGGTTGGAATGATATCCGGCATTTCCGTCCCTCCCAGTATTTGGTGATGCATTCCCTGTTTTTCAGGACAGAAGTACTGAGACAGTCAGGAGTGAAGCTGCCCAGGCATACCTTTTATGTGGATAATATTTTTGCCAATCAGCCGCTTCCTTATGTGAAAACCCTGTGTTATCTGAACCTGGATATGTACCATTATTTTCTGGGCCGGGAGGATCAGTCAGTGAATGAAAAGGTTCTGATGCAGCGGATTGATCAGCAGATCCGGGTTACCAAGCTGGTTTCCGGCTGCAGTGATTTGGAAAAAGTCAGGGAAAAACATCCAAAGCTGGCAGATTACCTGACCCGGAATATTTCTATTATGATGGCAATTTCATCCATACACCTTCTGCTGATTGGGACGCCGGAAGCGTGGGAAAAAAGGGAAATGCTCTGGAATTATGTGAAGAACCATGACAGGAAGCTTTACCAGACGCTGCGGTTTCGGACCTTAAGCGGATTTACCTTCCTTCCGGGCAAATTTGGTGCAGGGCTTACATTGGCAGGTTACAAGACGGCGCAGAAATTTTACAAATTTAATTAGAAAAAGAGGCTGATAAGATGGATAAAATATATTTGGCATTAGTAGATACACCAGGATTGTTCGCATCAATCATACGCAGAGTGATAGGAATTGATTACATACATGTGGTGCTTTCCATGGATGCAGAACTGAATGAGGCATACAGCGTGGGCAGAAGGAACCCGGCGGTTCCGATTCTGGCAGGCTTTGAGAAAGAGGACGCCAGGAAAATTGAAGAAGTGTTTCCCACAGCAAAATACAAGATTGTAAGCATGGAGTGCACAAAGGAACAGAAGGAAAAGATTTCCAGACAGCTGCAGGAATGTTTTTCCAGAAGATTTCGTTTTCATTATTGTATCCTGGGGCTTCCCATGTTATTATGTAATATACCCTTTTACCAGAAGAATCATTATACCTGTTCTTCTTTTGTGGCCAGCATTCTGGAAGAGAATGGGTTTGATTTGTTTGGCAAACACTTTTCACTGGTAACTCCGAGGGATTTCTATGAACTGGAGCATACCAGTCTGGAATTTGAGGGAACGCTGCGTGAATTTAATGAGAGCTGTCTGCGTTACCCTGTCAAGAATCTGGGAATTTTCCGTCAGGCAATGCGGAAGTTGTCTTATGTAATGAATGGAGCAGTATAGTTATGAATCGGAAGAATTTAATCAGTGCAGGATTTCTTTTATTGTTGGTGGCGCTGACCGTAAGCGCTATTTTGAAAGGAAATGATATGGCGGCAGTGATTGCGGCAGTGAAAAAACTGCATCCGGCCTATTTGTGCGCCGCCGCTGCCACAGCAATCTTTTTTGTATCGGCAGAAGGGATGATGATTTGCTATCTTCTGCGGTCGCTGAATTACAGAACGAAGGCGGCCACCTGTATTAAATATTCTTTTGTGGGATTTTTCTTTTCCGGAATTACGCCTTCTGCCACCGGAGGGCAGCCCATGCAGCTTTATTATATGCAAAAAGAGGGCCATAAAGTATCAGACAGCACTGTAGTGCTTATGACGGTAGCCGTAATTTACAAATTTGTGTTGGTGGTTATGGGGGTGGGAATTCTGATTTTTTATCACGAACCCCTGTCTGTGTATCTTAAAAATTATCTGTATCTGTACTATCTGGGCCTGTTTTTGAACACGGCTCTGGTGGTGATTTTGCTGTTTATTATGGTAAGCCCCAGGTGCTTCAAGGGAATCGTAATCGGCGGAGAAAAGATTTTAAAGAAATTCCGCTTGCTGAAATCCTCCAGAGAGCGGACGGACAAATTGATTGATATGGCCGATCAGTATCATGAAGCAGTGCTGTTTTTTTTGAAAAACAAAAGTAAGATTATGGCCGTTATCGCCTTTACGGTGGTGCAGCGGTGCAGCGTCTTTTTCCTTACCTGGCTGATTTACCGGGGACTTGGACTGGAGGGAACCGGCGCCTTTACGGTAATGAGTCTGCAGGCGGCCATTTATATCGCAGTGGATATGCTGCCTCTCCCGGGCGCTCAGGGCATTACGGAGATGATGTATAAAACGGCATATTCCATGATTTTCCCGGGAGCTTTTCTTACCGCTTCCATGTGTGTGACCCGGGGGCTGAATTTCTATCTGGTACTGATTTTAAGCGCAATGGTTTCTCTGTGGTGCCATCTCCGTTCCGGAAAAGCCGGAAGAATGGCAGCGGAGATGTATTAGAGAATGTGACAGAAGGAGTGCAAAGCCAAAAAAATGGCTGCTGCGCTTCTTTTTTTGTATAAAAAATTCAGAATGATAAAACCTTTGATACAGTTGATGCGTTATATTAACAGAACACACAGCAAAGGAGCGCAAGACCGTGAACGACAGAGAACTGATCCGGGAAATCCAGCGGGGAAAAAAAGAATATCTGAATACCATTGCAGAGAAATATTATGACGATATTTACCGTTTCTGCTGCTATCAAACCGGGAGCCGCCAGGATGCCGGGGATTTGACCCAGGAGACGTTTCTGCATTTTATCCGATCGGTGGAGCATTACCGTTACCGGAATTTGAAGGGATATCTGCTTACGATTGCAAGAAATGTGTGTATGGATTATTTCAGGAGCGCAAAACGCAGGCAGGAGAAAGAAGAGCTCTGGCAGCAGGAACTCCCGGAAGGAAAAGAGCATGTTGTGAAAGCCAGAACATGCCAGGAGGAAATTCTGGTTACAATGCAGCAGCTGACGGAGCATCTTCCGGGGATGCAGCGGGAAGCAATGATTCTGTATTACGGATATGGGTTTAAATACCGGGAAATTGCCCGGATGACAGAGACGGGGATTGGAACGGTAAAATCCAGAATCCGCCAGGGCACAGAGAAATTGAAAAAAAGCCTGAAGAAAGAGGATTTGCAGTAAAAGCGAAGAACATAAAAACGGGAAAAAGGAGGAAACAGTGAAAGAAAAAATTGTTTTAGAGGAAATTTCAATTGATCAGCAGGAGAAAGGAAGGATTCTTCAAAAGCTTGAAGAGGCGGCAGAGCAGAAGCAGTATTGGCGTTGTCCGTCCTTCTGGGAAATATTCCGGGGACAGCTGAAATATATTTCCGGATTCTGCCTGGGCGGGCAGCTGCTGTGCGTATGTCTGACCGTGGTTTTACTGGGCTATTTTCAGTGGAAGGGAGAAGGGATGCTGACGTATCTTGGGACAGCTTCCGTGGCGGCTTCCAGTATGGGGCTTTTTCTGGTGGCAGAGCTTGGCAGAAGCAGAGCCATTGGAATGATGGAACTGGAGCAGTCCTGTTATCTGAATTTTAAACAGGTGTGGTGTGTAAAAATGATATTGTTCGGCTGCCTGGACATTCTGCTTCTTACAGTGATGGTGGCTGTGGTTGCAAAAAATACCTCCTGCGGCCTGTTTCGGGTTTTGGTGTATCTTCTGGTGCCCTTTGTGCTGTCAAACGCCGTGCAGCTTCTGGTATTTACCATGCTGCGGGGAAGAAGAGGGGAATATCTGCAGGCAGGGGCGGCCGCAATGTGCGGAATGATATCTCTGGTTCCCTTAAGCAGTCCTCAGTGGTATGCCAGGACGTATTTTGGAGTGTGGGTATTTGCACTGGCGGCAGCTGTTTTGTGCCTGATACGGGAAATAAATTTGATTTACCGCAGGATGGAGGAAGGAGAGATGGTATGTTGGAATTGAAATTAGACAGGGTGAGCAGGCATTATAAGCAGAAAATTGCAGTGGACCGGCTGGAATTTACGTTTCGAAAGGGAATTTATGGATTGCTTGGAGCCAACGGAGCAGGAAAAACCACGCTGCTGCGCATGATGGTGGGAGTACTGAGACCCACTTCCGGGGAAATTCTCTGCAATGGACAGGAAATTGGAAAAATGGGCGGGGAATACCGGATGAAACTGGGGTATCTGCCTCAGGAATTGGGATATTATCCGAATTTTACAGTTTGCCGTTATCTGGAATATCTGGCAGAATTAAAGGCGGTGCCGCCGGAACTGGCGCGGGAGAGAGTAGAAAAGCTGCTGAAAATTACAGGGCTTCAAGGATCGGGAAAGGAAAAAATCAAAACCCTTTCCGGAGGCATGGTGCGGCGGTTAGGCATAGCCCAGTCGCTGCTGAATGATCCGGAAATTTTGATTCTGGATGAACCTACTTCCGGGCTGGACCCCAGGGAGCGCATTCGGTTCCGGAACATGATAAGCTCTCTGGGACGGGACCGGATGGTGCTGCTTTCTTCCCACATTGTGGCGGATATTGAATATATTGCCGATGAAATTCTGCTGATGAAAGCAGGAAAAATCACAGAATCGGGAAATCTGCAGGAGATCTTAAAGACAGTGGATGGAAAAGTATGGGAATGCGTAAAAACACCGGAGCAGGCAGAGTGGATCAGCCAGAAATTTACTGTCAGCAACCGGAAAAATACAGAGGATGGCAGGGTGGTTCTTCGGATTGTTTCAGACACTCAGCCCGCAGAGGATGCAGCGCAGATTTCCCCGAATCTGGAAGACGTGTATCTATATGGAACGGGAGAAAATCCTGGCTGATATTCAACCGGTATTTGAATATAAAAAGTTTTTCAGGGAAACGGAGATTTGACAGGAGGCAGAGTATGAGATTGTTTAAAATGGAATTTTACAAGATAACGGCAAGGCCGGTGATGAATCTTGCATTGCTTGCGATGATCGGTTTTTTTCTGTTTATTCTGTATCAGGAAGCAAGCGGAACCAGGACGGAAATAGACGGAACAGTATACCAGGGATTGGAGGCCGTCAGGCAGGACCGCCGGCTGGCAAAAGAGTATGAAGGCCCTTTTACCATGGAAAAAGCAGAGGCTATTGCAGAACGGTTCGGATTTTCCGGTTATATCGGCAGAGAAAATATGGAATATGCTGTGGTCAGGGAGGGGAATTTCTGCAGCCAGTTTGTTACGGATAAGCTGACAGATTTTCTGCAGACGGAACAGCGGCCCTCGGGTTTTTCTTCCGGGGACACCTGGGAGAATTATGGAAAATATTTTGTAAGCGGAGAGTTTCAGTTTGGTTATACCAGAGGATGGGAAAAACTGCAGGATATCTGGCATCTTGCGGTGACTTCATTAAATATCTGGCTGATCCTGATGGCGGTGCCTGTTTTTTCTGAAGAATACAGCCGGAATACCACGGAAATTCTGCTGACCACAAATCAGGGAAAATCCAGGGATATCCGCCGGAAAATAGAGGCAGCTATGGGACTTGGATGTATGGTCTGTGTTTTAATGATGGTTCTGCTGTTTGTGATGACAGGGGTATTATACGGATGGGATGGATTGGAGGCAAGCGCAGGTATTGCTTTGCCCCGGGCCGATTACGGCAGCATCGGGAATTTTCTGGGATTATTGTTTCTGGCAGGTTTGGTGTCTGTTCTGTTAAATGTAGGCATCACGCTGTTTTTATCTTCAAAGTGCAGGCGTCCCGTATCTGCTGTGACAGCGGGAGTGATTTTGTTTGTTCTGCCTTTTGGGGTGGATCGGGTTCTGTTTCCGATGCTGTTGGGAATGGGTACGGCCAATTATTACTGGGGATGGGTTTTCATGGATCTGATGCGGGTTTCCTGCTATTCCATGCCGGTGTATCTGCCGCATCCGGGAATTTATACCGTGCCCCCTCAATGGCTCAGGTATATTCCTGTGATAGCAACAATGACACTGGGAATTACTGTCTGGCGGGGGCATCAGAATTACCGGCATTCGGGCATGGGCAGGAGATAGTCAGGGAAGAAGCTCCTCCAGGCGGAGTGTAAGGCCGTCAAAAATGCAGGAGGGAATCTCGTCCTGGAACGTATGCTGGTCTGTTTTCACTTCATGTTCAAAATCGTAGACATTGACAATCCTGGTCATGGGGTTAACAATCCAGTATTCCCGCACTCCGGCGGTGCGGTATTTGTACAGCTTAACGCCGTAATCCATGTGTTTCGTTCCTGGGGAAGCAATTTCGATGATCCAGTCCGGAGCTCCGTTGCAGCCTTTTTCATCCAGCCTGTCGGTTTTGCAGACAACGGAAATGTCAGGTTCCACATAGTTTCTGTCGTCTGCGTTCAGGAAAACTGCAAAGGGAGCAGGATAGACCCGGCAGGAACCATGTTTGGAATCAATGAAATCACGGATCTTATAGTGGAGTCCGGAAACAATTTCCTGATGGATGCGGGTGGGCGGAGCCATATCGTAAACCTGTCCGTCAATCAATTCTGCCCGTTTGCCTTCCGGAAGCTGATAGATATAATCAAGGGTATACAGGGTCGGTTGTAAAAGAGGCATTGATATTATGTTTCTCCTTTCTGAGAGATTGGTTATTTGAAATCTGAAAACTTTGCTGATAGATTCATTATACAAAAAAGGCAGGGTTCTGTAAAGCTATGGAAAACAGTAAGAAAAAAGGAAAATTCTGTAACCTTGGCTTATTTTATCCGACTTATAGAGTGAGCAAAGAAAGGAGGATGTTATGGAAGATACAGCGATCATAGATTTATTCTGGGAGCGAAAGGAGTCGGCGATAGAAGAACTGAGCGGTAAATATTCCGGATATTGCTACAAAATTGCCTGGAACCTTCTTATGAACCATGAGGATTCGGAAGAATGCCTGAATGATACCTGGCTGTCAGCCTGGACCTATATGCCGCCCAAAAGACCTTCCTGTCTGGCAGTCTTTGTGGGAAGGATTACCAGAGGGTTTGCCATCGACTGCTTCCGCAAAAAACATGCGGCAAAACGTCCGGACGCCCACAGGGCGGATGTGTGCAGTGAAATGGATGAGCTGTCTTTGTCTTATACCATTGAAGAGCAGATGGCAGAGAAGAAACTGTTGGAGGAAATTGAGAAATTTCTCTGGAAGCTGCCAAAAGCAGATCGGGATATCTTTATCCGGAGGTATTGGTATCTGGATTCGATCTGTGAGATTGCCAAAAGACATAAGGTATCGGCCGGATGCATTAAGACAAATTTGTGCAGAAACCGCAAAAAATTGTTTCATATTTTAGAGCAGGAGGTAATGGGACAGTGAAGGAGAATGGATTGAAAAAAGAGTTTGATTTTGCAGAAGCCTTTGGGAACATTGATGACAGGCTGGTGGAGGAAGCGGGAAAAGAATGGCAGAGAACCAGGCGGCAGGCGTTTTATTTATACCGCCGCAGGATAGCAGGCGCGGCGGCAGCCGTTGTTTTTGTGATTCTTATGGCAGGCAGCCCCAGGGTACAGGCAGCGGTGAAAGGAATTGTAACAAAAATCGGGCAGATTTGGCAGGTGGAGAAGGATTTGTCCCCCTATGCGGAAATCATCCATAAGGAGCAGGAAAAAGAAGGTTTTACCGTTACCTTACACGAAGTGATCCTGGCGGATCATAAGATATACGCCTCTGTGACAATCCATACAAAGGAGCCGGAGGGGATGTTTGTGCCGGAAGAATTTGTAACAGTCAATGGAGAAGAACAGAAGCTTTTAACCTACACCGATGAGACGCCGGCATTTGATGGTGAGTGGGAGAATTCAGGCAAGCTGGAGGATAAATTAGAGCCTGACCATATATTTATGATGGAATTAAAAGACCTTCCGGAAAAAATTACAGATATACAGCTTCATTTTTTGGCTTATAAGAATGCAGAGGATCTGTTGGATGAGAAAAATGAAATTGCCTTTGATTTTGGGTTTACGGTCACAAACGAGGAGCTTGCCTGGAATACCCTGGAAATGTCATATGATAAAACATTCCCGCTGGGAGAGGGCATGGAACTGAAAATCAAAGAACTGGTAATCACTCCGGTGGACAGCCGGATTGAGGCGGAAATTCTGGGTGAACAAAGAGAAGCGGAATATTATCTGGAAGGTATAGACAGTCTGGGAAATCAGGTGTTTTACTACCCGGAGAGCAGAAGCGGCAGCAGAATTACTTTTGCAGGTGAACTAAGTAGTGCCGGCCTTCCTTCTATAGAATGCGATTGGATGGAGCTGCGGCTGTACCATTACTGGGCAGTTTCGGAAGAGGAACAGGAACCCATTGACGTTGTGGACGGAGAAGAGATTATGGCAGAGATCGACGGACAGCCGTTAAACCAGGTATATCTGGGAGAAAAATTCCGGCTGGCGGTGAACCGGGGAGAGCCGGAGGATTATAGTGATGAGCCTTTTGATGGGGAGGAATGGGACAATTTTGTCTGGAAAAGTGAATTTACCGCCCAGGAAGTAAAAGAATTGGCGGCGAAAGGGGAAGAGATTTCCGATCTGGATTTTTCCGGATACCAGCTGTATGAAAACAGATGGGATGACGAAAAGGAAGCTTATGTAGACGAATATGAAGTGGAACAGGGATTTCGGATTCTGGTGATTGATAATATGGAGGCTGAAGGAAAAAAAGAAATCTGGCTGGTAAAAGATGGAGAGGAAGGATTTCTGGATTTGCGCCATGCGCCGGAGGAAGAAGTTGAGGAATTTTTGAACAAATAAGTATGAAAGATTTTCCTGTCTGGACATTTCCCCAGAGGCTGAGGGAAATGTCCAGGATTTCGTGAAGCTTAATCACCGCTTTCGATGCGTTCTAAGAATTCTTCAAAAGCTTTTTTGTCCATTGTAAATTTGTGAAAAGCAAGGGCAGTAAAGCTGTTTTCATTCAGAAGACCTGCCTCCAGGCTTAAGGAATATCTGCCAGCGTCCTTTCGAAAAAGCTCCTGCCATCATTACAGGTTCAAAAAACCGTCCGGAATAAATGATTGCTTCGGGGGTTTCTGGTATTTTTCCCACATAAGAAAAAATTTCAATCAGATTCATATTTCCGGTTTGCAGTTCGATGAGCCGTCCGAACGCATAAATGTCATCCTCGCGGAATTGATATCGTTTATAATCTATGAGCTGCTCCATTTTTGTCCATTCCTGATAGGATGGGAGAAAAAGAGGAATTGTGAAAATGTCGCCGGAAGCCATATCTTTTTTTGCTTTCATCACAGCGAAACCTCTTGGGCGCCGCCGCTTTCCAGAGAATATTCATTCAGAATCTTCCGCTTCATATCAAACAGATGATCGGATAAATCCACATAGACTTCATGGGGATTTGCAAACCGTTTTGTTTCATTCCACAGGGTATTTTTTTCTTTTTCACAGTATTTCTGAATTTCCATTACTTTTGGAGATTCATACACACAGGTTCCTTTTTCAAAAATCTTCACCAGCAGCTCCCGCATGGTGTAAGTGCCTCCCGGAAGGGTGGTGCGCTTCCAGGTTTCCAGGGAATCAAAAAGCCGGAGTTTTTTGTCCGGATCAAAGGTTTCATCTGCAAGACAGATGAGATCTGCTTTGATTTTGCCGGAATCCTTCTCGTAAATCCGGTAAATGGTTTTGTTGCCCGGGTTGGTGACTTTTTCCGTATTTTCGGAAAGCTTGATTTTGGGAAGGAATTTTCCGTTTTGATCCTGAATGGCAGCCAGCTTGTATACCCCTCCGAAGGCAGGGCAGTCTCTGGAGGTGATCAGATTGGTTCCCACGCCCCAGGAAGTGATTTTGGCGCCCTGGGCTTTCAGGTTTTCAATCAGATACTCGTCCAAATCGTTGGAAGCGGAAATCACCGCATCCTGAAATCCTGCCTCATCCAGCATATTCCGGGCAATTTTAGACAGGTAGGCCAAATCGCCGCTGTCCATGCGGATACCGTAAAAGGTAAGGGGAATGCCGGCTTCTCTCATCTCTGTAAATACCCGGATCGCATTGGGAACGCCGGATTTTAAGGTATCATAAGTATCCACCAGCAGAATGCAGGCAGAAGGGTAAAGCTCTGCATATTTTCGGAAGGCGGTATATTCATCGGAAAAGCTCATAATCCAACTGTGGGCATGTGTGCCCTTGACCGGTACGTCGAACTTCTGTCCGCAGAGTACATTGGAGGTGCCGCAGCATCCGCCGATCATGGCGGCCCTGGCCCCGTAAACTCCCGCATCCGGTCCCTGCGCCCGGCGAAGGCCGAATTCCATCACACTGTCTTTGTCAGCGGCATAGCAGACCCGGGCGGCTTTGGTGGCGATCAGGCTTTGATGATTTAAGATATTCAAAACAGCCGTTTCAATCAGCTGCGCTTCCATAATAGGGGCGATTACTTTAAGCAGCGGTTCCCGCGGGAAAATCACTGTACCCTCCGGAATGGCGTAAATGTCGCCGGAAAAGCGGAATTCTTTTAAATATTCCAGAAAATCTTCTTCAAAAATGCCTACGCTTCTCAGATAGGAAATATCTGTATCTGAAAAATGCAGGTCTTTGATATATTCTATTATCTGCTCCAGGCCTGCGCAGACGGCATATCCGCCGTTGCCGGGGTTTGTCCGGTAAAATGCGTCAAATACCACAGTTTCATTGTTTCCGGTTTTAAAATAGCCCTGCATCATAGTCAGTTCGTACAGGTCTGTCAGTAAAGTTAAATGGTTCATAGCGGACTCCTTTTTCAGCTTTAGCTGCAATGTGTGAATGTTTTTCTAAGTATAGCACATTTACGGCGCGGTGGCAAAGAATATGAACCCATTGTGTCCGGAGTAATATTTCCAGTATTTGTGTTTTATTTGTGTTTTGTAACCTGGAAACCTTTTCATTTTGGAAAAAGTGTGCTATGCTTTATTATTGTGAAAAGTTCTTGTTGTTTCATACTCAGAAAGAAAGGTAAATGTAATATGAAGAAAAGAAGGATGTTACTGCTGTGTGCAGTATGTACGGCAGCTCTGCTTTGCGGCTGCGGGACAGGCCAGAAAGATAACAGCGATAAGAAAGAGAGTACAGGCAAAGAGGAAGCAAGCGGTTCCAAAGATCAGGAAACCGTTGAATATAATGCGGCAGATTATGTGGAGCTGGGAGAATATAAGGGGATGGAAGTGAGCCTTGGCTCCTATGAGGTCACCGACGAGGATGTAAAAAACGAAGTAAAAAATACCCTGCTGTCTTATCCGGTATATGAGGACAGCGAGAAGGATACGGTAGAGGACGGCGATTTTGTCAATATTGACTACGAGGGCTTAAAGGACGGCGTGGCCTTTAACGGCGGCACAGCCCAGGGCGCGGTGCTTGAAATAGGTTCAAACAGTTTTATTGACGGATTCGAGGAAGGCCTGATTGGAGCGAAAGTCGGGGAGAAGGTCGCCCTTGATCTGACGTTTCCGGAAAACTATCAGAATACAGAACTGGCAGGCCAGGCAGTTGTTTTCAATGTGACAGTGAATAAGATTGTCAATAAGTCAGATATGACCTATGATATGCTGGACGATGCATTTGTGGAGAAAAATATGTCCTCCCAGGGGTACAAGACCGTGGAGGATTTTGAGAACGGCGTCAGAGAGCAGCTGGAGGAAAGCAGAGCAGCCACAAAGAAACAGGAAACCCAGGCGGCGGTGATCCAGAAGCTGAGAGAAGTGTGCAAAGTAAAAGAATTTCCGGAAGGGCTTTTAGATCAGAGGATGGAAGAATATGTGTCCCGGTTTGAGGCAAATCTGGAGGCTTACGGCATGAAGCTGGAGGATTATCTGAAAACTTCCAATGTTACCGAGGAAGATTTCCAGGCCCAGGCCAAGCAGCTTGTAACAGAGACTCTGGAAGGGGAACTGATCATTGAAGCTATCGCCGGAAAAGAAAATGTTGAATTCAGCGACGAGGAATTTGCGGAATATAAGAAAAGTGTTGTGGAAGATTACGGTTATGAAAATGAGGAAGCATTACTGGAGCAGCACGGGGAAGCATATGTCAAAAATGTTTTCGTGAGAGAGAAAACCGTGGACATGCTGATAGAAAACGCAAAGATTACCTACGGTGAGACTTCCGGGGAAGCAGAAGAGACCGGGAAGAAAACTGAGGAAGAATAGAAGAAATATAAAGGAGAAGAGCTATGGAATGGAAACTGACAAATATTAAAGACCTTTACCGCAGAAAAGAAGAATTCTTAGACCAGGAGATTACCGTTGGAGGATGGGTGAGAAGCATCCGCAATTCCAAAAATTTTGGATTTATTGTAGTCAATGACGGAACTTTCTTTGAGCCTCTGCAGGTGGTATACCATGACGGGCTTTCCAATTTTGCAGAAGTGGAAAAGCTCAATGTAGGCGCGGCAATTATGGTAAAAGGAAAACTGGTGGCTACTCCTAAGGCAAAGCAGCCTTTTGAAATTCAGGCAGAAGAGGTGATAGTGGAAGGCCAGTCCACACCGGATTACCCGCTGCAGAAAAAACGCCACAGCTTTGAATATTTAAGAACTATTTCCCATCTGCGCCCCCGCACCAATACCTTTGAAGCAGTATTTCGGGTGCGTTCCCTGATTGCCTATGCCATTCACAAATTTTTCCAGGAACGGGATTTTGTGTATGTGCATACGCCGCTGATCACAGGAAGCGACTGTGAGGGCGCAGGAGAGATGTTTCAGGTAACCACCCTGGATTTGAACCATGTGCCGAAGGATGAAGAAGGAGCCATTGATTTTGCCCAGGACTTTTTCGGCAAGCCCACCAATCTTACGGTAAGCGGCCAGTTAAACGGGGAAACTTATGCCATGGCGTTTAAGAATATTTATACCTTCGGCCCTACGTTCCGGGCGGAGAATTCCAACACTACCAGACACGCGGCGGAATTCTGGATGATTGAGCCGGAGATTGCCTTTGCAGATCTGGAAGATGATATGATTCTGGCGGAGAGTATGCTGAAATACATTATCAAATATGTGTTGGAGCATGCGCCGGAGGAGATGCAGTTTTTCAACAGTTTTGTGGACAAGGGCCTGTTGGAGCGGCTGAATCATGTGGTGAACTCTGATTTTGCCCATGTGACTTATACGGAAGCCATTGAAATTCTCCAAAAGAATAACGATAACTTTGAGTATAAAGTTTCCTGGGGGGCAGATTTACAGACGGAGCATGAGCGTTATCTGACCGAAGAAGTGTTCAAACGTCCGGTGTTTGTGACAGATTATCCCAAGGAAATCAAGGCGTTTTACATGAAGCTGAATCCCGACGGCAAGACTGTTGCAGCCGTGGACTGCCTGGTGCCGGGAATCGGGGAGATTATCGGCGGAAGCCAGAGAGAGGACGATTACGATTTGCTCTGCAAACGGATGGAGGAGCTTGGGCTGAATCAGGAGGATTATGATTTCTATCTGGATTTGCGGAAATACGGAACTGCAAGACATGCAGGGTTTGGCCTTGGATTTGAACGGTGCGTGATGTATCTGACGGGTATGACCAATATCCGGGATGTGGTGCCGTTCCCGAGAACTGTGAAGAATTGTGAATTATAGGCGAATCATAACTTAAAAGAAAAGGGTTGCTGTTTTTTAAATGAGCAATCCTTTTTAGTGCATAAAATTGCAATACACAAACAAATATGAAAAAAAGGTTGAACAAATGTTCTCTTTGGTGTATAATACAGAAAAAGGAGGAGAATATGTTTGGGCAATTGGTAGCGTACATTAATGGAGTTGCAGGAGAGAATTTTAAATCAGCAACTCAGAAGATACGAGATTACGTGGAAGAATTAGAATTGGATGATTTTCAGGAAATTGTGAAAAATATTGGGACAATACCAGAAAATATTGTACATGATTCTACGGAAGAAAAACTGTATTCCAAGGCATCTGATATTGTTTTGGCCAGATGCTTTCGGTTTTTGGGAATGGATGCAAAAGCATTGGACGAAAGGGCAGACAGTGCAGATATTCTGGCAGAAAGTACAAAAGGATATTAATATAGCTTAGTTGCTGATGCAAAATGCTTCCGGTTGAGCAGAACCGCTAAGAATCAAAAGGATTTTAAAGTCAGTAATTTAAGCGATTGGCGGGGTTCAGAGAATGAATATGCAGTTCTCGTGGCTCCTTATTTTCAGTATCCGCAAAATAAAAGTCAGATATATTCCAAGGCATTAGAGCATAACGTATGTTTAATGGCATGGGAGCATATTGCATTATTACTGGAATATGAAGTTAAGGAAACAGAGAACTATAGTTTGGAATCCTTGTGGAATTCATCGCAGATGATTGCCAGAGACAGCTCTCTGGCTTTTGCAAACAGGCAGGATTGTTTTCTGAGAAAAATAGATCGTTTTGTGGCGAAAAAGCTTCAGATGGAAGAAGGGATTTACGAGAAAGAATTAGAAAAATATAAGAGATTTCTGGTTATAAGAGGAAAGACAGAAATAAATTACTGGAAAAACCAAATAGAACTTATAAAAGAATATTCCCAGGAACAGGCAATCAGAGAACTGATAGCGGCGAAAAAGTTAAATGAAAAGATTGCCGTCATTACATCTTATATTGATAAATTAAAATGCTGAGGAGTCTGATATTTTATGAATAGAATAGAATTGGGAGATTCTGTTGAATTAATAAAAACAGTGGATACGGAATCAATACATTTGATTTTGTCTGACATTCCGTATGGAATAAATTTTGATAACTGGGATGTATTGCATAATAATACAAATAGTGCCTTATTGGGCAGAAGCCCTGCCCAGGAAAAAAGCGGTTCCGTATTCAAAAGACGAGGAAAACCGCTCAATGGATGGTCTCAGGCAGATAAAAATATTCCGATGGAATATTATGAATGGTGTAAGATTTGGGCAAAAGATTGGTATCGAGTATTAAAACCTGGGGCGAGCTGCTTTATTTTTGCCGGAAGGCGGTTAGCGCACAGGTGCATATGCGCAATGGAGGATGAAGGATTTATTTTTAAGGATATGGTAGCCTGGGAGAAGGATTCTGCCGCATATCGGGCACAGAAATTAAGCAGCGTCTTTGACAGACGTCAGGATATCTGTAACAGTGAAAAATGGAAAGGATGGAAGATTGGGAATCTGCGTCCTTTATTTGAACCGATTTTATGGTTTATGAAACCATATCCCCAGGGAAGTACATTAACGGATAATGTTCTTAAATATGGCGTCGGAGGCTTTAATGAGATAAAATTGAAGGAAATGGCCGTTTGGAATGAAGGATTGGAGATTTGTTCCAACATATTGAGGATAGAGTCTGAGAGAACGGACAGAGGGCTTCATCCGACACAAAAAGCAGTGAGATTAATGGAAATCTTAATTTCATTAGTTACGACAGAAGGCCAGATTGTTTTAGATCCTTTCTGCGGCTGTGGAACCACGCTTGTAGCGGCCAGAAATCTGAACAGAGAATATATTGGATTTGAAATTAATGAAGAATATTATAATCATATTTTATTACGGCTTGGAAATAAAGAAGGCGTATCATAATGGAAAAGAAGCGTCATTTAGACAGCTTCCTTTTCCATTTCAGAAATAGACTTCAAAAACGCATCCTGAAGCGTCGTATGCATATCCTCTCCCAACAGGGAAATATGCTCCGAAGGAATAATGCCTCCCGCCATGGAAGGATGTCCGCCTCCGCTTCCCCAGGGTTTTAGCACATTGGCAACCAGATTGCCGGCATGCATCCGGTTCTGTTCACATCGGATGGAAAAACGCAGTCCATTGGTCTGTTTTGCGTAAATAATGGCAATATGTACCACATCCAGGGATAAAATGAAGTCTGAAATAATGGCAATCAATGCATTGGCGCAGTGGAAGGGAATATAAGCAAAGCCTGTCCCGCCGAAAATCTGTATATTCTGAATGGCTGCGCCGTATGCCCGCAGATCGTCAAATTCCATAGTATTGGAATACATATTAGTCACAAGCTCCCAGTCGGCACGGCCGAACAGGAAGGAAAACATTTCCGTATCCAGTGCGGTGGTTCCCCGGCAGAAATCCGCGGTATCCATTTTGATGCCGTAAGCCAGAGCGGCAGCGCAGGCCGGTGAGATGGGCGTATCAGTCTGCTGATAATAGGAGGCGATAATGGAAGAACAGGCGCCCACCGGCTGAATGTCCTGATATGAGTACTCGTAAGGGAAAAATATGGGATGATGGTCAATACAGGCCACTTCATCTCCGATGAGATCCGTGACATTGCTGTTATTTTTCTGGGAATCCACCAGGACAATCAGATCTTCTTCTGTCATATCAGGAAGCTCATCTTTGGAGTGCATGACAATTCCAAAAGTATCCAGCATTTTCTTAGAACTGAGACGGTCAATTTTTCCGTCATAACAGAGCGCCGCCTCAACGCCGTGGCAGTTCAGAAACTGTTGGATGCCGAAGGCGCTGGCAATTGCATCCGGGTCCGGGAAGTTGTGAGTCTGAATATAGACAGTGTGATTTCTTAAAATATCTACTAAATCTATTGGGTTCATGGAAAACGAAACTCCTTTTCTTTTTTGTGTTATTATATCTTTTTTTGAAAATAAAATCAATGGAAATGAAAAACAACAGAATTTGTGATATAATCTGCCATGACAGAAAATGTTTCATACGACAGCGAAATGGAGAACTATATGGAAAAATGGGTAGTGTCTGCGAAAAAAGCAGATTTTAAGAAAATATCAGAGCAGTTTGGAATTGATCAGGTAACAGCCAGAATTATCCGCAACCGGGAGGTGATCGGAGAAGAAGCCATCGAAGAATATCTTCACGGAACCCTGGAGCAGCTTCATGATCCGAAGAAAATGAAAGATATGGAAAAGGCCGTGTCAATTTTGCAGGAAAAGATTCAGAAGAAACAGAAAATCCGCATTATCGGGGATTATGATATTGACGGAGTTCAGTCGGTTTATATCTTGTATTCTGCATTGAGGGAATGCGGGGCCAGGGCAGACTATGCCATACCCGACCGGATGAAAGACGGATACGGGGTCAATGAGCGTCTGGTGCGTCAGGCGGTGTCTGAGGGAGTGGACACCATTCTCACCTGTGACAACGGAATTGCAGCGGAAGCGGAACTGGCTCTGGCTAAAGAACTGGGACTGACCGTGATTATTACAGATCACCACGAGATTCCCTATGCGCAAGGGGAGTATGGAGAGAAAATCTTTCATCTGCCGTCGGCAGACGCGGTGGTGAATCCCAAACAGCCGGATTGCCCCTATCCTTTTAAAGAGCTGTGCGGCGGAGCAGTATCCTTCAAGCTGGCCCAGGCATTGTTTGAACGCTTAGGGTTTCCGCAAAAAAAGGCTCTGGCATATCTGGAAAATGCGGCCTTTGCCACCGTAGGAGACGTGATGCCCCTGACAGGAGAAAACAGAATTCTGGTGAAAGAAGGATTAAAAGCCTTAAACCGGACGGAAAATTACGGAATGCGCGCGTTGGCGGCCCGGAATCAGATAGAGCCGGGCAAAATCAAAGCGTACCATATCGGGTTTGTTCTGGGTCCCTGCCTCAATGCCAGCGGAAGGCTTGACACGGCCTACAGGGCCCTTAAGATGCTGCTGGCAGAGAATGAAGCTGCAGCGGCAGAATATGCAAAAGATTTGTATGATTTGAATGCCAGCCGGAAGGAGATGACGGAGCAGGGCGTGAAGCAGGCAGTGAAACTGGTGGAAGAGACCTCGCTAATGGAAGATAAAGTTCTGGTGATCTATCTGCCGGACTGCCACGAAAGCCTGGCGGGGATTATAGCCGGACGCATCAGAGAGCGGTATCACCGGCCGGTGTTTTTGCTGACCGCCGCAGAAGACGGGGTGAAAGGCTCAGGGCGTTCCATTGAAAGCTATTCCATGTATGAAGAGATGTCAAAATGCAAAGAACTGTTTACAAGATTCGGCGGGCATCCCATGGCGGCGGGTCTGTCCCTGCCTCCGGAGCATGTGGAGCTGTTTCGGAGGCAGCTAAATGAGAACACGGCTTTGACTGAACAGGATCTGCAGGGGAAAATTGTGATTGACGTGCCTATGCCCTTAGACTATATTTCAAAACCTCTGATCGAGGAACTGAATCTTTTGGAGCCCTTTGGGAAATCCAATGAGAAACCGGTGTTCGCAGACAAAAATATACATATTCTGACCATACAGATTTTAGGAAAGAATAAAAATGTCTGCCGGATGCAGGTCCAGAGCCAGGGAGGCGCCAGGATGGACGCGGTTTATTTTGGGGATACGGAAGCGTTTCTGGAATTTCTGGCTCAGAAATTCGGAAATACTGCGCTGAAGCAGGCAATGTCCGGCAAAAACAGCAAAATTACAGTATCCTTTATCTACTATCCGGAAATCAACGTCTACAACGGCAGGGAAAGTTTACAGATAATTGTAAAGAACTACTGTTAGAACCGGATAAAATGTGATAGAATGAATAAGGATGAAACACTTTTGAAAGAAAGGGGAACCCAGATGTTCGGAATAGGGAAAAAACAGGAAGAACTGGAACACGAACTGCTTGCCAAACAGGCAGAGGCAGATAAATATTTGAAGAAATTATCAGAGGTGACAAATAAAATGCGGTTGGTGCAAAATGAAACAGAAACAGGAATTGCCTCCATGGAAGGAAGCCAGAATGAACTGGACAGCCAGATGGAGAAATTGACAGAAACAGTAAAGGACGCTGCAGGAGAAGCCAAACGTCAGAACATCAGAAACCGCGAATTGCAGAAACAGATAGTGGTTTTAGCCAATAAAGCAGGACTGGCTGACGGCACTTACCAGAGATCCATTGAAGGAATTTACCGGAGGGAAAAAGAACTTCTGGAAATGATCGAGCAGGGAGGAAAGCTTACCTCTCCGGAAGAGGTACTGGAACTGGCGGCCGCAGGAATGCGCCAGGAAATGGGAGAAATGGGAACGCGTATCGGTGAAATGGAAGAGATGGAGAAGCAGATGGGAATCCTTTCTCTGAATGCGGCCATTGAAGCAGGGAGACTGGGAGAGGACGGCGTACAGTTTGTGGAAGCGGCAGAGAAAGTCAGGGATTTGTCAGGAAAATACCACCAGTCCGCTTCTTTTATGGCAGAGAAAATGCAGAAAATGGAAGAACGGCTGAAGGAGGCTGAGACCCAGGTGCTGTATTTAACACAGATTTGGAAGGAACACAATGCCCGGCTGGAAAAGGCGGCAGAAGGGTTCGGAGCTTACGCTTCCCGGCTGGAGGAGACGGAAACCAGGAACCTTGTACCCCAGATTCTTGCATTGGCGGAGAGTCTGGATCAGTCTGTGGGCGACAATGAACTGATTACCAAGAAATATGATATGGCTGCTCAGGTGGTAGAACAGGCCGGAAAAACTTTTTCAGGACAGCAGGAGACTTTGAATAATCTGCGCAGGAAAGCAAAAGAAGTGGAAGAATGGCTCCGGGCAGTGGGAGCGGAGATCAGCAAATAGCCATTGGTTCTGCCGGCAAAAAGGCAGGCCGTATCATGTAAGAACAGACAGATGCAGTAGGAGGCGCCTATGAAAAGAAGAACGTTTGGATTTTTATCAGCCGATAAACAGACGAAAATTTATGCGGTGAAATGGGAACCGGAGGACGGGGAATTAAAAGGGATTCTCCAGATTAGTCATGGTATGATAGAATATGTGGAGCGGTACGAGGGTTTTGCGGAATATATGGTGAAGCAGGGCTTTATGGTAGTGGGAAATGATCACCTGGGACATGGAAAATCTGTCAAATCAGAAGAACTCTGGGGATATTTTGCTGCCAAAGACGGCAGCGATATTGTGGTGGAGGATTTGAATCACCTGCGTAAAATCATTCAGAAGGAACACCCGGATACGCCTTATTTCATACTGGGCCACAGCATGGGCTCCTTTCTGCTCAGAAAATATCTGTCCAGATACGGCAGCGGGCTGAAAGGAGCGGTGATTATGGGAACCGGAAATCAGCCTGCCGGGGCTGCTGTTATGGGGAAATTCATCTGCCGCGTACTGGCGCTTTTTTGCGGATGGAATCACCGGTGCCCCCTGGTGGAAAAAATGGCATTGGGCGGGAATAATAAGAGGTTCCGGGATGAGGGAACACCGGCAGCCTGGCTGACGAAGGATAAAGAAATTGTAAAAGCCTATCAAAAAGAGCCCAGATGCACGTTTAAGTTTACCCTGAACGGGTATTATACTTTATTTGACACGATACATGCGATCAATCGGCCGGCAAATGTAAATGCCATTCCAAAGGAGCTGCCCCTTCTTCTGGTGGCAGGGGAAGAGGACCCGGTGGGCAATTACGGCGCAGGCGTGAAGGCTGTCTGCGTGAAATATAAACGGGCGGGCATACAGGATATTACCTGCAAATTATATCCTACCGACCGGCATGAAATATTAAATGAACTGGACAGAGAAACAGTATATAAAGATATTTATAAATGGATAAGATCCAGGATGTAGGAACTGCTCCATTTTGAAAAAGAAACCAACGGAATGGAGGTAACCATGAAGAAATACAGAACACGAATCATCACCCTGCTGCTGGCAGGCATGTTGGCAGTGTTTGCTCCGGTACAGGCATGGGCGGCAGAGACAGATGAAAAGGAGGTTGCGCCTGGAATCAGCCAGGAGGAAGATTCCAGGGAAACAGGAGAGAAGGAGAATGCATCCAAAGAACCGGAAGAGGTACTGGAAGAACCGGGAGAAGTGACAGAGCCCATCACCAAAGCAGATAAGCCGTATCTGGCGCTGGGGGCCAATCTGACGCCGGCGCAGCAGGAGACGGTACTGGAGCTTTTGAACATCAATCCTGCAGAACTGCCGGATTACGATGTGATCTATATTACCAATGAAGAAGAACATGAATATTTGGGAGAATATGTGGACGCGGGCAAAATCGGAACCCGGGCGTTGTCCTCTGTGCTGATTGTAAAAAGAGATCAGGGAAACGGGATTAATATTACCACCAAAAATATTTCCTACTGCACCATAGGCATGTACAAAAACGCGTTGATTACTGCCGGAATTACCGATGCCGATATTATTGTGGCCGGGCCGTTTCCCATTTCAGGCACCGCCGCACTGGTGGGGGCCATGAAAGCTTATTCCGATATGACCGGCGCCAAGGTTTCTGAGCGGAGCATGGATACCGCCCTGAATGAACTGGTATTGACCGGAGATATTGCAGAAGCGGTGGGAGATTCCCAGAAGGCGGAAGAACTGGTGGCTTATCTGAAACAGGAAGTGATCGAGAAGGGACTGAATTCAGAAAAAGACATCAAGGCAGCCATTGCGGAGGCCTGCAGCCAGTTTGATATAACCCTGGCAGAAGAAGAAATTGGAGAATTAACCAGTCTTCTGCAGAAAATCGGGGAATTGGATCTGGATATTGATTCCATCAAGGATCAGGCGGAAGAACTGTATGAGAAAATTTCCAATCTGGATACCAAGAGTATTTTTGATAAGGTGGCAGATTTTTTCCGGTCGATTCTGGAGTTCTTTCAGGGATTGTTTTCTTAAAGTTGCAGAGGGCGCGCTGTCTGTCTTATCGATCGTCTGTTGTAAACAAGGAATGATCTGCCCTGTGGCAGTGGTCTGAATGTTGCCGTTAATCCTACTTTTGGGTGCAAAAAGGACGCATGGTTTACAATTTACTGTTCCCATGCGCCTTTATGCTGTTATTTTATATTCAGTTGTGCTGTTACTTATGCTAATTGCATAACTTCGGCTTCAATTTCCTTTAATTCCTCAAATGACAAGATCGGAATATATTCAGTAATTTCTTCCAGTGGCATTTTACCTTTTTTTATCATTCTTATGGCTGTTTCCCTTGCATTTTTTAACTCTGCTTTTTGTGCCGCTTCATTCCTCATATCTTCCATAATTTTACACATGGTAGCAACTCCTTTCTCGTCTTGCTTAAAATATCGTGCTTTTTTAGCAAGTGCTTCATAATTCATATCATCGGGATTGGTACATGAAAAATCGTGCATTAGCTTACCGATTTCATCATTGCCTCTATATTGTCCATTGACATATATGATATGTGAACCGTCACCAAACATTACTTTCTTTTTCCCGATAGTGACATATCTTTCTACTGGATATATCGGCTGATTGCCTTGCATAACATCATTTTCTGTGATAAAAATAACATAGCTGTCGGGAATATCTTCCGTATCATCACCCGGCTTTAATATATGTGCGTCCAACAGACTACTGTTGTGCCTTGCCCTCTTTGCACCTGCCCCTGCGTCCTTCCTTTGAATTTCCACATCAAATTCTTTTTTCATGTTGTCAACTGCGTGGACATCTAAAATAGCGGAACGCCCTTGTAAGTTCTTCATTGGCTCCTGTGTACGGACTGATTTAACTGTTATATCCTTCCGTTCCAAAACGATCCGAAGTATCAGTTCCACACCCTCAAAATTATCTGCAAGACAGACAGTCATAAAATCACCGTCTTTCACTGCTTTCATTATACATTATGCAACTTTTTTTGAAAACTAAATTATATATAAAGTTTTTACTGACTTTCTGTACAATCATGGCTTGACTCATAATCAATTCTTTAATATTTTATATCCTATTAAGCGTTATATTTGTTTCTTATATGTATTCTTTAATTTTGTCAAGATTTTTTCTAATTGAACCGGAAGGCTTCGCGTTCCGTGGACTTTTAGGCGGTTTTCTTCGCTGAACCCAACCAAAATCTCATGATTTGCCTCTGCCAGATAATCCATAATGCCGTCAATGTCCGACTTCATATTTTTCGGACAGTGGAAATGCAGGTGTTTTCTTGCGGTAATGTGCAGCGTATAGGAAATACTGAAGTGATACCACAGAATTTTGTGCAGGGTGGAGTGCTTGTAAATCCACAGGATTTCCTGTATGGGAATAATGGCCGCGCCGTAACCGGCAAGTACAATAAAATAATGCTCTGTGATAAACATGTCCTCAGTGGCAAGCTGCGGCAGTGTGGCAAGTTCAGTTTCCGCCTGGGACAGCAGCTCCCTGGCCTTTCCGAACCGTCCCAACTGCCGGCAGGCAGGGGAACATACCGGAAACTGAATGTAAATCAGAGCAAACACAATGTGCAGCAGGGCATACATGCCTGTGGCGAAATATACCGTCATCAGGATTACACTGGGCAGCAGTAAAAAGGCCGGCTCACTGACAAAATAAGGACTTACCGATTTGCCGATTCCCTGTTTCGTCCAGTCCAAATCTTCCGCTAACCGCTCAAGCAGGGAATGATAGGCCGGATTTTCTTTTAGAACCTGGCCGCGGATGCGGACAGATTCAATCACGGGAAGCCCCTCTTCGCAGGTGGAAGGGGACAGAAGGACAATCACCAATGGCTGACTTTTAGAAGGCTGGGCATAATAGTAATAGCCGGCAGTCCGTCCCAGAGATTCATTGGTGTATCCGGTAAAATACAGGTCTGTGAATGTTGCTTCTATGTAAGAGGAATGATGGTCTGTGTATGCGCTTAAATCTTCGGAACTGTCTAATTCCTGAGGAAACAGGATATCATACAGGGGAAAGGACGCCCACAGAAACATCAGGAAAATCAAGTAGAGAATCGGGGAAACCAAACGGCGGCAATACACCCGCCGGATGTGCCTGGATATGTAGTGGTCGTAATTTTCAGTCATAAAGGCTCCTTGCAAAACTTATCTGTTTTTACTATAATATATTAGTATACGTTTTTTGGAAAAAATAATCAAGGGAAAATGGAGGATTCTTGTATGGAGGCATATACAGGATTTGCCCGGGTCTATGATCTGTTTATGGACAACGTGCCTTACGGGGAATGGAGCCGGTATCTGCTCAGCCTGCTGAAAGAATACGGGGCCAAAGACGGGATTGTTCTGGAATTAGGCTGCGGAACCGGGAAAATGACAAGGCTTCTGTCCCGGGCCGGCTATGATATGATAGGCATTGACAATTCGGAAGAAATGCTTCAGATGGCCAGAGAAGCGGAATATGAGGCCAAAGAATATCCGGCCGTCCAAGCGGAATCTGAAAGCAGGGAGGACATTCTGTATCTATTGCAGGATATGCGGGAATTTGAATTGTACGGAACCGTGAAGGCCGTAGTCAGTATTTGCGACTGCGTCAATTATATTCTGGAAGAAGAGGAATTGCTGCAGGTATTCCGGTTGGTGAACAATTATCTGGACCCGGGCGGCGTCTTTATTTTTGACCTGAATACTTTGTACAAATACCGGGAAGTATTAGGAGAAAATGTAATATGCGAAAACCGGGAAGAGGGAAGCTTTATCTGGGAGAATTTTTATGATGAAAAAGAGAAGCTCAACCAGTATGATTTAACCCTTTTTCTAAGGGAAGAAGAAAGCTCCCCGCTGTACCGGAAATACGAAGAAACTCATTTTCAGCGGGGATATGAACTG
The DNA here is from genome assembly GCA_910575555.1 of Lachnospiraceae bacterium. GTDB lineage: Bacteria > Bacillota > Clostridia > Lachnospirales > Lachnospiraceae > Petralouisia. Next base: position 208,948 of record CAJTFX010000003.1, read on the forward strand.
AAACAGGTGAAAATGCTGTTGGAACAGGCCGGAATGGAAGTTCTGGCGGTTTATGACGGATATACCAGAGAACCAGTAAGAGACGACAGTCAGCGGGTTACCGTGATTGCAAGGGAGAAAGGAAAATGACAGATTACATTGTAAGAGCAACGGCAGCGGAGCATCAGATACGGGCGTTTGCCGTAACCTCCAGAGAACTGGTGGAGCAGGCGAGAATTTATCACAATACCAGTCCCATAATCACAGCGGCTTTGGGCAGGCTTCTGACAGGAGGAGCCATGATGGGAGCCATGATGAAAGGGGAGCAGGACTTATTAACGCTTCAAATCAAATGCAGCGGCGAGGCAAAAGGAATGACTGTAACAGCAGACAGCAGAGGAAACGTCAAGGGTTATCCCCATGTGCCGGATGTGATGCTGCCGCCGAATGCACAGGGAAAACTGGATGTGGGCGGCGCATTGGGCCAGGGGATATTAAGCGTCATCAAAGATATGGGCCTTAAAGATCCCTATGTGGGCCAGGTGGCGCTGCAGACGTCGGAGATTGCAGAAGATCTGACTTATTATTTTGCCACTTCCGAGCAGGTGCCTTCGGCCGTAGGACTGGGAGTGCTGATGAATAAAGACAATACGGTAAAGCAGGCCGGAGGATTTATCATTCAGCTTATGCCCTTTACAGAAGAGGCTGTGATTGCAGCTTTGGAGGAGAAGGTGGCAGGAATTACTTCCGTTACGGATTTACTGGAGCAGGGGCTTTCGCCGGAAGCTCTGCTGGAGCAGATCTTAGGGGAGCTGGGCCTGGAAATCACAGACCGGATGCCGGCAGAATATCACTGCAACTGTTCCAGGGAGCGGGTGACGAAAGCAATTGTCAGCATCGGCGTCAAGGACATTCAGGAGATGATTCAGGACAACGAGCCCATTGAGGTAAACTGCCAGTTTTGTGACAGACATTATATTTTCACGCCGGAGGATTTGAAACACTTGTTGGAGGCGCATCAGTAAGAAAGGAGCAGCCAGTGAAAGACGGATTTATCAAAGTGGCGGCGGTAACGCCGAAGGTCAGGGTGGCCGACCCTGCAGGCAACAAACAGGCCATCATAGAAAAAATAGAAGAAGCGGAGCAGAAGCGGGCAGCGGCGGTGATTTTTCCAGAGCTGTGCATTACCGGCTATACCTGCGGGGATTTGTTTCTGATGGAGCCGCTGTTGGCGCAGGCCAAAACAGCGCTACTGGATATTGCCGCAGAGACCAACGGGAAAAATATGATCGTGTTTGTGGGTCTGCCTGTTGCATGGAACGGGCGGCTGTACAATGTGGCGGCGGCTTTGGGAAACGGAACGGTACTGGGGCTGGTGCCCAAAACCTGTATTCCCAATTATAATGAATTCTATGAAGGACGTTATTTTACCCCCGGAATGGAAGAAGCAGTGGAGGTGGAACTGACAGAGGAGCTTAAAGTTCCCATGGGCAGCCGCCTGCTTTTCTGTGCAGACAGTATGCCGGAATTAAAAATCGCAGCGGAAATCTGCGAGGATCTGTGGACGCCTGCGCCGCCCAGTATTTCCCATGCGCTTGCAGGAGCCAGCCTGATTGTGAATCTGTCAGCCAGTGACGAGATGACGGGTAAAGATCTCTATCGTAAGAAGCTGATCGAAGGCCAGTCAGCCAGACTGATCTGCGGCTATGTCTACGCCAGTGCAGGAGAAGGAGAATCTACGCAGGATGTGGTGTATTCCGGCCATAACATGATTGCAGAAAATGGAAATCTGCTGGCGGAGGCAAAACGGTTCCTCAACCAGTCGGTGTACGGGGAAATTGATATTCAAAGACTGGAGGGGCAGCGGAGAAGAATGTCCACCTTTGTTGGACATACAGAGGGTTACCGGGAGATTACATTCCATCTGAAAAAAGAAAAAACAGAGCTGACCCGCTTTACAGATCCTGTGCCTTTTGTGCCGGGCCAGGCAAAAGAACGTGAAAAACGCTGTGAGGAAATTCTCTTAATCCAGTCCATGGGACTGAAAAAACGGTTGGAGCACACCGGCGCTGTCCATGCCGTAATCGGAATTTCCGGCGGACTGGATTCTACCCTTGCGCTGCTTGTGACAGTGCGGGCCTTTGATCTGCTGGGATTGGAACGAAAGGGAATTCATGCAGTGACCATGCCTGGATTCGGAACCACAGACCGGACGTATGACAATGCAGTAAACCTGATCCGGTGTTTGGGAACAGATTTTAGGGAAGTGGATATCAAAGAAGCGGTGCGGGTGCATTTCCGGGATATTGCCCATGAGGAGCATCAGCATGACGTGACTTACGAAAACGGACAGGCCAGAGAGCGGACCCAGATTTTGATGGATATTGCCAACAAGGAGAACGGCATGGTTATCGGAACCGGAGATATGTCGGAACTGGCCCTGGGATGGGCTACCTACAACGGGGATCACATGTCCATGTACGGGGTGAACGCATCGGTGCCGAAAACATTAGTGCGCCATTTGGTGCAGTATTATGCAGATACCTGCGGGGAGCCTGAACTGGAAAAAATTCTTCTGGATGTGCTGGATACGCCTGTCAGCCCGGAACTGCTGCCTCCGAAGGACGGACAGATTTCCCAGAGGACAGAGGATATTGTAGGCCCCTATGAACTCCACGATTTCTTTTTGTACCATATGCTCCGTTCCGGATTCGGCCCCGGCAAAATATACCGTCTGGCAGAGTATGCCTTTGAGGGAGCCTACAGCGGAGAAACTATTTTAAAATGGCTGAAAGTGTTTGTGAGAAGATTTTTCTCCCAGCAGTTTAAGCGTTCCTGCCTGCCGGACGGGCCGAAGGTTGGAACAGTGGCCGTTTCTCCCAGAGGGGATCTGAGAATGCCCAGTGACGCCAGCAGCGCCCTTTGGCTTAGGGAAATTGAGTGTCTGGAGCAGGAGATGTCCTGACGGAATGCAAGGTAAATGTTATGAAAAGCGGGCTGACCGGTCTGTGCCCAAAGCAGACGCTTATTCGGAAAAACAGGCAGTTTATAAATATTTTATAGAATCTTTCGGTTTTGTTCATTGCAATTACCGCCGGAAGGGGTAGAATATATTCATACAGAGAGGATATTATGTTTGGATATATTATTGTAAATAAACCGGAAATGAAATTCAGGGAATTTGATCTCTATCAGTCCTATTACTGCGGCCTCTGCAAAACCCTCAAAGATCGGTTTGGAAAAAGAGGCCAGATTACTTTAAGCTACGATATGACGTTTATGATTCTGCTGCTTACCAGTCTCTATGAACCGGAGACGGAGGTGAGCTGCTTAAGGTGCATGGCCCATCCTGCGAAAAAGCATCCTGCAAGGATGAACCGGTTTACAGAGTACGGGGCAGATATGAATTTGCTGCTGTCTTATTATAAATGTCTGGATGACTGGGAGGACGAGCGTAAGGTTACCAGAAGGGCATTGTCCCTGCTTTTGGAAAAGAAATGCCGTAAGATTCAGCAGTCCTATCCTGAGAAAGCGTCTCTGTTCCAGGAGAATTTAAAGCAGCTTCGCCGGTATGAGAAGGAAAACAGCAGGAATCCGGATGAGGCGTCAGGCTGCTTCGGCAGGATTATGGAAGAGATGTTTGTCTGGCAGAAGGACGAGTGGGAGCCGGAGCTGCGCCGCCTGGGATTTTTCCTGGGAAAGTTTATCTATCTGATGGATGCTTATGAAGATGTGGAAAAAGACGGGAAAACCGGTAATTACAATCTTTTTCAGGAGGATTATGGAACTTTCGGATTTGAACAGAAAGCAGAAATGATTCTGCGCATGATGATGGCAGAAAGCTCGAAAGCTTTTGAGCGTCTACCCATTGTAGAGAATACAGAGATTTTGAGAAATATTTTATATTCCGGCGTGTGGTGCCGGTATGAACATGTGAAGAAGAACAGGGAGAGGAAAGCAACAGATGTATGATCCATATGGGGTACTCGGGCTGAATCGGAATGCCACAGAGGAGGAGATTAAGAAAGCATATCGTTCTCTCAGCAGGAAATACCATCCCGATGCCAATGTGAATAATCCAAACAAGGAACAGGCGGAAGAAAAGTTCAAGGAAATACAGCAGGCATATCAGCAGATTATGAGGGAGAAAGAGAATGGAACTGCCGACGGTTACGGCACTGGCGGATACAGCGGGCAGAGCCAGGGAGGTTTTTCAGGAGGTTACTGGGATTTCGGTGATTTTTTTGGAGGCTTTGGAGGCTTTCAGGGACGTCAGCAAAGCAGAGCTTCCGGCCAGGATGAAGAAAGCGCTTATCAGCAGGCAGCTTCTAATTATATCCGAAGCGGCCATTACAGGGAGGCGCTGAATGTACTGAACAGCATGGGCAGCAGGGACGCCCGCTGGCACTATCTTTCTGCCATTGCCAACTCCGGCGCAGGCAATAACGTGGCGGCGCTGGACGCTGCACAGAAGGCCGTGTCCATGGAGCCCGGGAATATGGAATATCAGCAGCTTTATGCCCGGCTTCAGAACGGCGGAAGCTGGTATGACGCCAGACGGGAGAGCTACGGCAGCCCTGTGGTTTTTGGCGGCGATTTCTGCATGAAGCTCTGTCTGGCAAATCTTGCATGCAATTTTTGCTGCGGCGGAGGTCTTTGCTGCGGCGGAGTACCCTATTGTTAAGGAGGGCAAAACATGGATTATATGGTGGTGTATTCCAGTATCACCGGCAATACGAAGAAAATTGCCACTGAAATTTTCAGCGCGCTTCCGGGTATGTCCAAAGATATGCAGAGCATGGCGGAATATAGGGGGAAGGATGCGGAAATATTTTTTATCGGTTTCTGGGTGGATCGGGGAACCTGCGATATTTCTGTCATCAATATGATGTCAGAGCTTCAGGGGAAAAAAGTGGCGCTGTTTGGCACCTGCGGCCTGGGGAATGGAGCGGATTATTACAAATCCATCGAACAGAAGGTAAAGGTCTGGATTCCGGATGACTGCGAATACCTGGGAGCCTTTCTGTGCCAGGGCAAAATGCCTATGAAGGTGCGGGCGAATTATGAGATTCCCAGAGAAGATCCGAGACAGGAGGAATGCAGAAAGAAAATGCTGCGGAATTTTGACGAGGGGCTGTTCCATCCCAATGAAGAGGATTTGGTTCAGGCGAGGGAGTTTGTGGAGCGGATTTTAATGCGGGTTTGAAATTAGATATTTACAGGTTCCAAAGAAAAATTCCAGAGAATTAGAAGTGAAAAAGAGTTGCCTTTTTGGAAAGATAATGATATAATTCCCGTATTTGATAGGAAAAAGTTCACAATATAAGGGAGTAAATTTAAATGGTAACAATTAAAGAAGTGGCGTTTAGTCTGGGGGTCAGTCCCACCACCGTTTCCAATGTGATTCATGGAAATACCAAGGAAGTGTCTCCCAGAACAATTGCGCGTGTCCGGGAAAAATTAGACGAACTGCATTATATCCCGAATATGAGCGCCCGTACACTGGCCGGGAATTTCTCCAGAATTATAGGTTTAATTATCCGATATCCGGTGATGGAAGGAAAAAATGCAGTTCAGGACCCATTTAACAGTGAGTTAATCGGTACCATAGAAGCGGAAATCAGAAAAGCCGGTTTTTTCCTGATGTTATATGCTTCTGATAATGCACAAGAGGTACTGAATGTGGCCCATACATGGAATGTAGACGGCCTGATTGCTTTTGGAATGGGTGCAAAAGAATGTCAGGAGATCAAGGAAACGGCCAAGATGCCGGTGGTATTTATCGACTGTTATTTTTTGGACGATGAGAATGCATACAATAACGTGGGGTTGAAGGATCGGGAATATGCCGGTAAAATCACCGAGTACCTGATTGAGCAAGGGCATAAAAGAATTGCATTTCTGGCGGATAACCGGGTGGGTGTGGATTTCGAGAGATGGTCGGGATACTGTCAGGCAATGGAAAAGCATAATCTTCCGGCAGTGGAGGATTCTTTTTTTATGATTTCTTATGGGGACACCGGGATTCAGCAGACTTATGATGCTTTGTATGCAAGGAAAGATGAATTTACGGCTCTTTTTTTTGCCTCGGATTATTATGCCTGTCTTGCAATCAATTATTTTTACGATAAGGGAATTCGGGTTCCCGATGAAATGTCAGTGGTGGGGTTTGACGATAATATTTTCGCCAGAAATATCCGTCCGAAGCTTACCACTGTACAGCAGAATGCCGGAGAAAAGGGTCGGATTGCTGTGGAAAGTGTCATCAAAATGATAGAAAAAAAAGCAGCATTTGTGGGGAACATCCGGTTGGATGCCGAACTGGTGATACGAGATTCTGTAAAAAATATTACTTAAGAAAGAACTGTCTGGACAAAAGTACTAATTTTCCGGGCAGTTCTTTTGTCTATTTTGCCTAAATTGAATTTTGATTAATTGTAGAATATTTACAAAATTCAATCTTTTTATCTAGAAAATAATTCCTTTTGCGCAAAAGTTATTGCAAAGTGTCATATTGTGTGGTAATCTAATATTATAAAATTACTTTTGCGCAAAAGGTATAATTATTTTTATCATATGGAAAGGAGAACTGGTAAATTTATGAAAAGAAGATTATTAGCATTGTTGTTAGCAGGAACTATGGCAGCCGGAGTATTGGCAGGGTGCGGAAACAACAGTTCAAAAAATGAAGGAAAAAGCGAGGGTACTACAGAAAATCAGAACGCAGACAATGAAGCAGACGAAGTAGCCGATGATGCGGAAGAAGGAACAGAAGAGGTAAAAGGCAGCGATGAAGGCTCAGGAGATATCACCGGAACCGTTGATATTTTCCAGTATAAAGTTGAGATTAACGACGCTTTGAAAGCGGCAACCGAAAAGTACATGGAATTAAACCCGGGCGTTACAATTAACCTGGAAACTGTGGGCGGCGGCGATGACTACGGCGCAGCATTGAGAACAAGAATGCAGGCCAGTGATCAGCCGGAAATTTTCAATATCGGCGGTCCCCAGGATGTGATTGACTGGGAAGCGAACCTGGCGGATTTATCAGCCGAAGGATGGGTTGGCAATACAGTGGAAGGCCTGCTGGATGATGTAACGAAGGATGGAAAGGTTTACGGTATGCCTCTTGCAATTGAAGGATACGGCTTTGTTTATAACAAAGAAATCTTTGAGGCAGCAGGAATTGACGTAGCAGCATTGAAAACGTATGAGGACATTGACAAGGCGTTCGGAGACTTGAAAGCCAAAATTGACAACGGAGATTTAAAGGAGCAGTTCCCGGCATTGGAGGCTGTGATTGAATATCCGGCAAAAGAAAAATGGGTATTGGGCATGCATACTGGAAATATTGCGTTAGGCCAGGAATTTGCAAACTGCACCGAGGCGTTCAATGCCAAGGAAGTGGAGTTTAAGTATGCGGCAGAATTGAAAGACTTAATTGACCTGCAGATTAAATACACAGTAAATGCAGATAATCCGGCAGCCCTGAATGCAGTGGATTATTCCATGCAGGCCGGCGGCGGACTGGCCATTGAGCGTGTGGCAGCGATTCAGCAGGGGAACTGGGTATACCCGATTATTGCTGAAGTAGATTCTGCAGTGGCTGAGAAACTTGGAATTATTCCCATGCCGTTAAAGGGCGTATCTGAGGGAAATACTCCGGTAGGTGTTCCGATGTACTGGGCTGTAAACAGCCAGAGCGATGAAAAAGATCAGGCAGCGGCAAGAGATTTCTTAAACTGGCTGTATCAGTCAGAAGAGGGAATGCAGATTGTGGTAAATGATTTTGGATTTATTCCGCCTCTTACCAATTTCGGCGATGCAAAACCCTCAGATCCTTTGGGACAGGCAATCAGCGAAGCTGCGAATGCAGGAACCATTGCGCCATGGGTATTTAACGGATGTCCGACAAGCTGGGCAGAAAATGTACTTGGAGCGGAAATTCAGTCTTATATCGGCGGCGATAAGACCTGGGAGGAAGCTGTTGAAAGTGCAAAACAGAGCTGGAAAGAATCTCGTTAGCCAATGATTTATGGGGCGCTGCATGAAGGATTTGAGGTACGGGATATTTCCTTCCTGCGGCAGCCCCTTTTTAGGAAGAACTGGAGGAGATAATATTGAAGAGGTCGAAACTGGGATTTTGGGGATTTGTGCTGCCCTCCTTTGTAATGTTTGCGGTGGTGGTGCTGATTCCTGCTTTATGGGGCATAGGATATTCTTTTACAAGTTGGAACGGGATTGGGAATGACGTTGCGTTTGTAGGAATCAGCAATTATATTAAGATTTTTACAGAGGACGGAGATTTCCGCCATGCGTTTCTTTTTACGGCAGTATTCTCTGTTCTGGTGGTAATCTGCGTGAATCTGGTAGGATTTCTGCTGGCGCTTCTTGTAACTTCAAAAGCCAAAGGAACCACTTTGATGCGGGGGGCGTTTTTTATGCCCAACTTAATCGGAGGTATCCTTCTGGGATTTACCTGGCAGTTTATTTTTGTACAGGCTTTCGGAGCAATTTACAATGCTACAGGACTGGAATTTTTCAAAAACTGGCTTTCGGATACAAAAACAAGTTTTTTCGGTTTATTGATTTTGGTAGTCTGGCAGCTTGCCGGATATATGATGTTGATTTACATTGCTCAGATTCAGAATATTCCGGATGATATTCTGGAAGCGGCAGAGATTGACGGAGCCAATTACCGGCAGAGATTGTTTTATGTGGTTCTCCCGCTGGTTGCTCCTGCATTTACGATCGGTTTGTTCTTATCTTTAACCACATGTTTTAAGCTGTATGATCAGAACCTTTCCCTGACGAATGGAGGACCGTATAACAGTACAGAAATGCTTGCGCTGAATATTTACAATACGGCATTTAAATACAATAACTATGGAGAAGCCCAGGCCAAAGCAGTGATATTTTTGTTAGTTGTATCTGTGATTGGGCTGACACAATTAAATATCAGTAAGAAGAAGGAGGTTGAGATGTAATGAGAAAAAGGCAGAGAATGATTAGCTTTGTTCTGACAGTCATCGGCCTCTTTTTGGCAGTGGCATTCTTTTCTCCGATTTTGGTGCTTTTAAATAATTCCTTTAAATCGCTGAAGAATATTTATCTGGATGTTCTGGCGTTTCCCACAGCGGAAACTTTTATCACGACAAATTATCCGGATGCTTTTGAGAAGTTGGAATTTGTCAAGTCTTTCGGCAATTCTTTTATGATTACGGTATGCTCCACCGGACTGATTCTGGTATTTTGCTCCATGGCTGCCTGGGTACTGGTAAGGTATAAGACGAAAAAGAGCAAGGTTATTTTTATGATGTATGCATCCGCTACACTGATTCCCTTCCAGTGCGTGATGCTGCCTCTGGTTCGTCTGATGGACAAGCTTCATATGATGAACCGGCCGGGACTTGTACTGATGTATTTAGGGTTCGGCGCTAGCTTGTCCATTATCCTGTTTCATGGATTTATCAAGAATGTTCCGGTGGAGCTGGAGGAAGCGGCCAGATTAGACGGCTGCAACATGGTGCAGACTTTTTTTCTGGTGGTGCTGCCCATGCTGAAAACGATTATGGTTACCGTGGCAATTTTGAATGTTATGTGGATTTGGAATGATTTTCTGCTTCCCCAGCTTATGATTAACAAACCGGGCTGGCAGACGCTGCCCCTTAAGACATTTTTATTCTTCGGACAGTTTTCCAAGAAATGGGATCTGGCCACGGCGGGGCTGATTATGTGTATGCTGCCTATTATCCTGTTTTACATAGTTTGCCAGAAACACATTGTAAAAGGCGTTACCGAAGGAGCTGTGAAAGGTTAAACGAATCGTTGACATACAGGGGGAACATGCAAAAACTTGAAAAGATAATGGAAGGAGGCAGACGGTGGAGGAGCAAAAGAAATGGTGGAAAGAAGCTGTGGTGTATCAGATTTATCCCAGAAGCTTCAAGGACAGCAACGGAGATGGAATCGGCGATTTGAGAGGTATTTTGGAAAAGCTGGATTACCTTTCTTATTTGGGAATTGACGTAATCTGGATGTCTCCCATATTTCAGTCGCCAAACCATGATAACGGGTATGATATTTCCGATTACCAGGGGATTATGGATGAATTCGGAACGATGGAAGATTTCAGGCTGCTGCTGAAGGAAAGCCATAAAAGGGGGATTAAGATAATTCTGGATCTGGTGGTAAACCATACATCCGATGAACATCCCTGGTTTATCAAAAGCCGGGAGGAAAAAGAAAATCCTTACTGGGATTATTATATCTGGAAGCCGGCCAAAAACGGAAAGGAACCCAATAACTGGGGCGCCTGGTTCGGCGGTTCCGCCTGGGAGTACGATGAAAACCGGAAAAAATATTATTTTCATCAGTTTTCCCCTCATCAGCCGGATTTAAACTGGAAAAACCCCAAGGTGCGGGAAGAAATTTTTGCTATGATGCGGTGGTGGCTGGAACAGGGAATTGATGGATTCCGCATGGATGTCATCAATATGATTTCCAAGACGGAGGATTATTCTGACGGGGCGCTGAAAGGGCTGTACGGAGATCTTTCGCCCTATTGCATGAACGGGCCCCAGGTACATGAATATCTGAGAGAGATGCATGAAAAGGTCCTGTGCCGGTACGACATTATGACAATTGGGGAGGCAATGGAAGCAGGCGTGGAAGAGGCGAAAAAATATGCCGGCGCAGCTCGGAAAGAACTGAATATGGTGTTCCAGTTAGAACACCTGGATATGGGGAGGGGACAATACGGGAAATGGAATGACAAACCTGTCAATCTGAAGGAATTGAAAGAAATTTTCGGAAAATGGCAGGAGGAACTGAAGGGGACAGGATGGAATTCTCTTTGCTGGAGTAATCACGATCAGCCCCGGGCCGTCAGCAGATTCGGGGATGATGGGACATATTGGGAAGCTTCGGCAAAAATGCTTGCCACCTGTCTGCATATGATGCGGGGCACGCCTTTTATTTATCAGGGCGAGGAGATCGGAATGACAAATGCCGGATTCCAGAAACTTGAGGATTACAGGGATGTGGAGTCCCTTCAGGCGTATCAGGAGCTTGTGGAAGAGGCCGGCGTCAGCCATGGGGCCATGATGGAATATTTAAAGCTGAAAAGCAGGGACAATGCCAGAACCCCCATGCAGTGGAATGAAGAAAGGCAGGCGGGATTTACAGAAGGCAGTCCGTGGATTCCGGTAATTGGCAGTTATCCTGAAATCAATGTACATAAGCAGCGGAGCGAAGAGTCGTCCATATTGAATTATTACCGCAGGCTGATTGCATTGCGCCGTGAAAAACCGGTGATTGTATATGGGGATTTTCATATGCTGCTGAAGGAAAGCGAATCTGTATTTGCGTATGAAAGGAAATTGGATGGCGTGAAATTGACAGTGGTATGCAATTTTACAACACAGGAGACGCCCTGCGGCCTTGTGTCAGAGACAGCGTCTATTCTGATTTCTAATTACCAGGACAGAGCTTCTGGGATATTGCGTCCTTACGAAGCGGTAGTATATGAAGAACAGTGTAAAGGAGGCAGGTTATGAAGAGAAAAATAGTTGCGGCTCTGCTTAGCTTTGTTTTGCTATTAGAGCCGGTAGCGGCAGTACAGGCGTCTGGGACTGTGATTGAAGCGGAAGATACCGTGACGGACATGTCGTCTGTGAAGCCGGAGCATCCAGGGGATTATACCGGAGAAGGATATCTGGAGGCCACTGACGAAGCGTCAAAGGTGGAATTTACCATAAATGCGGATCAGCCCGGAAATTATGCAGTGGAGACAAGATATTCCAATGGCGGCGCACGGGAGCAGTCTGTGTCCGTGTATGTAAATGACAAATTTATAAAAGAGGAACAATTGCCTGTAACCATCAATGGGGATACATATGCCAGCCTGACCACCTCCCTGCCCTTGCAGCAGGGGGAAAATAAAATCAGGTTTCAGATGGGTGGAAGGACAGGAACAGAATCTATCAGTACGGGCCCCCTGTACTGGATGGCGTATGAGACTCCGTTTGAAGAGGATCACTATCTGGAAGAAGATCGCTGGGATAAAAATGTAGAATGGATGGCGGAGCAGGGATTTGTAGACGCCGGATACAAAATGATGTCAACCGACGGATGGATCGAGGGCGCCCAGGTAATTGATGAGAACGGCTATATCACCAAATACAATTATTCCTGGAATAAAACCTGGAAAGGAATGGGAGATCAGTTAAAGGCAAAGGGGATGACATTGGGGGTTTATTACGATCCTCTCTGGGTGACAGCGGCGGCTTACAATTCTGATGCAACAATAATCGGAACAGAGATACCGGTAAGCAGTCTGGTAAATCCGGAATTTGGACATTTCAGTGATTTTAAGCCTGTGAATCTGCCCCAGGGAGAAGGCTTTGATAATCAGGAATGGTGTCAGGATAAGCAGCCGGCCCTCTACTGGCTGGATACCAATCAGGAAGGGGCGGAACAGTATATTAAAGGCTATGTAAAACATTTTGCAGAAGCCGGCGCGATTTTCCTGCGGGTAGATTTTCTGGGATGGTATGAGAATGGAATCGGCGGCGATAACAAACAGAATGGAAAACCGGCTTATGGAACGGCCCGATATGAAAAGGCGCTTCGGTGGATGCGGGAAGCCTGTGACGAAAACGGGATGCTGCTGAGCCTGGTAATGCCCAACCAGTACAATCATGCAGAAGTGGAGCTGAAGTACGGAGATATGATGCGCGTGAATGAGGATGTTTCCAACGGCGGTTGGGACAATCCCACAAACGGGCCGGAAAAAGGATGGCCCAATAACCATATCAGCGGCCGGCGCAGAGGTCAGTGGCAGCCGGACTGGGCGCAGTGGGGCAACAGCTTTGACGCCTTTACCGGTTGGGCGGACGTAGGAGGCCGGGGACAGATGATTCTGGACGGGGATTTCCTCAGAATGGCCCGGTTTGATGTGGTAAGAGAGACTTCTGACAGTGAGAGGAAGCTTACAGCAGAGGAGGCTGTGACCGCAGACGCGCAGAAACGCTCCGCAGTATCCCTGGCGGCAATGGCAGGCTCTCCCATCTGTATCGCAGATCAGTATGATACCATGAATGCAAACGCGCCCGCAGGTGTAGACAATAAGTATTATTATCTGAATCAGGAGATTCTGGACTTGAATAAATCAGGGTTTGTGGCAAAGCCTATGGGCCTTGGTGAAAGCGAACGCTGGGCCGGACAGCTGGCAGACGGCTCCTGGGTGGTGGCTTTGTTCAACCGGGACAGAGAGGTGACAAACCAGACGATTAATTTTAAAGAAGATTTGGGAATTACAGGAACTGCCAGCGTCAGGGAATTATGGAAACACAAAAATTATGGCAGGATGGATAGCTTCAGTGTGGATCTGGCAGCCTGTGACTGTGTTGTTCTGAAAATAACGCCGGACATTGTACGATATGAAGCAGAGGCGGCAAGTCTGAGGGATGGTGCAAAAAGCAACAAAAATCATGGTAATTTTTCCGGATGGGGATTTGCAGATAAACTGGAAAAAGGCACAGGCGACGTATTGTTTGCGGTTCAGGCCCAGGGCGCTCAGAATATTCAGATCCGGTACTGCAACGGCAGTGAAACGGATGTTCCCGTTGCGGCAGTTTATGTAAACGGGACGAAGCTGCAGGATGTAAGTCTGCCCTCTACCGGAAACTGGGATACCTGGGGTACCGTAACTGTAGAAAATGCAGTATTTCAGGACGGAGAAAATCTGGTGAATCTCAAATGCACAGGCAAGGCCGGATTTAATCTGGATTACATTGAACTGGGGACGACAGGGCCCCAACCGGATAAGAAAACAGTGATTGTATGTGAGGCTGAAGAGGCAGAGCGGGGAGCCGGAGCGGAAGTGGCATCCAACCATCAGCTTGCCTATGACAATAAGTTTGTGGCAAGTCTGGAGCAGCCGCATTGGGCTGGATCTAATGATACGCTGAAGTTCCGCTTTGAGGTGGAAGAAGAGGGAGATTACGATTTGTCCTTCCGCTATGCCAACGGCAAGGAAGAGGCAACGGCAGATATTTTCGTCAATGACAAGAAGCTGGGATACTTCACATTCCCGACCGTTTATCCGGATGCATGGGATACCTGGGGAATGGTCACTCTTTTTGAAGGAGAGAAAGACGGAGAAAATGTGGAGCTGGAAAAGGTGCATCTGACTGCGGGCGTCAATACCGTGGAATATAAGCATGGCAACGGTGCAGTGAATTTAGACCGTTTAACGGTTACGCCTCATAAGGAGCAGATACCGGTTCGTGTGGTGGAGTCAGTGGAAGCTTTTACAGGAATCAGGGTGAAAGCCGGGACAGCCTTCAATGCACTGGGCCTTCCGGCCAAAGCAAAAGTGAATATTAAAGGAGAAACAGAGCCGATCCTTACGGATGTTGTCTGGAATCCTGCAGATTTGGATCTGAATACCCCAGGGGAATATATTCTGTCAGGAGAGCTGCAGCTGGGCGCGGGAATTTCTAATGACAAGGCGGTGGAAATTACCGTGACGGTGGAGCAGGCAGAAGAAAAGCCGGGAGGTGACGGAAACGGCGGCAATGATGGAAACGGCGGAGATGACGGAAACGGCGGTGGTGATGGAAGCGGCGGCGCCAACGTACAGAACCAGAAGAAGATTGTCAGCATAAGAAGCCTGACAGAGATTAAAGCTGCCAAAGGAACTGCGTTTGAGAAGCTTTTGCTTCCCAAGACGGTAATTGCGGAGCTGGCAAATAAATCGACGGCAGTTCTTGAGGTTACCTGGAGCAAAAACGGCTACGATCCGCAGAAAACAGGAACCTGCACTTTAAACGGAGAAGTGAAACTGAAAGACGGAGTGACCAATCCAGATGGCAGAAAAGCTCAGATTCGGGTAACTCTGCAGGAAGAAAGCCAACAGAACAGCAGCGCTTCTGTGAAAAAAGGCAAGGTCTACACAGTAGGTTCTTATAAATATAAGGTGATGGATACTTCGAAAAAGACAGTGGCCATTTCAGGCAGCAAGAAAAAGAGCATGAAGAAAATTGTCGTTCCAAGCACCATTAAATTAAAAGGTAAAACATACAAAGTAACGGCCATAGGGGCTTCGGCATTCAAAAACTGCAAGAAAGCAACCTCCGTGAAAGTTGGAAAAAATGTTACAAGTATCGGAAACAACGCCTTCTATGGGTGCGTGAAGGTAAAAACTGTGACTTTATACAGTAAGAAATTAAAGACCATTGGTTCTAAAGCATTTTATAACTGTAAAAAGCTGACAAAAGTCACTATTAAGAGCACTGTCTTAAAGAAAGTCGGAAGCAAGGCATTTACTAAGACATCTAAGAAAATAACCATCAAAGTGCCCAAAAAGAAGAAAACAGCATATAAAAAACTTTTGAAGAAGAAGGGACTTAGCAAACAGGCAAAATTCACTTCATAAGCCGGGAGGGATAGCTATGAAAAAACTGAAGAAGTACAGAAAGAGGACAGCCATTGCCCTCACAGCGGCAACTGTATTGGGGACGATGCCGCCGGCCGCTGATTTGCAGGCGGCTGTCAGATTTGATCATTTTAAAGTAAAAGACATCTATGAAGCGGAAAACGCCGTGAAGGCAGGAGACGCAAAAGTCAATACGGATCACAGAGGATATTCCGGAGACGGCTTTGTAGACGGCATGGGAAATGTAGGGAGCAGCCTGAAATTTAATGTAACAGCCAAAAAAGCCGGGAGGCATACCCTGTCTGTCCGTTACAGTGCAGGCAATGACGGTGACGCCGCTACCATCAATCTCTATGTGAACGGGACAAAACAGGAGCAGTTGGGGCTTGCCGCACTGGGAAGCTGGGACAAGTGGTGGAACCGCAACTGTACCGTGGAATTGAAAGAAGGGCAGAATACCATTGAACTGAAGCGGGAGGATGGGAATGCCAATGCGGCAAATGTGGATTACATTACCATTGAGGAGGCGGATTTCACTTATATTGGGCAATGTAGCAGTTATCAGCAGAACGAGGCAAATGAAGTGACTTTTCAGTGTGAAAATGCAGCAGTCCGGGTGAAAGCATGTTCTGACGATATCATCAAGGTGTGGTGTGAGCCAACGGGAAAATTTTACCGCAGGTACGATTCCTTTACCGTAGTAAATGAAGAGGTGAAAAAGGGTACGGAGCTGAAGGTGGAGGATGCAGGCTCCTGCTACAAGCTTTCCACCGGAAAACTTGTGGTGGAAGTGGCAAAAGCCCAGTTTGCACTGACCTATAAGGATAAGGCGGGCAATGTGCTCTGTGAAAATCAGGCGGAAAGCATTGGTTGGAATGATCAGAACGAGCTGATTGTCAGGAATAAAATTGCTTCTGACGAACAGTTCTGGGGACTGGGAGAAAAAACAGAAGCGTTTAACCGGAAAGGGGAAAATCTGACTGTGTGGAGTACAGATTTCCTGGGACGTCAGGCAGACGCCATGACCGCGGAGCTTGGAAAAGGATGCTGGTATCTGAGCGATCCCCATTATATCAGCTCCAAGGGATATGCCATTTATTTTGACAATACAAGCAGAACCCAGTTTGATCTGGGAGCCTCGGATGCAGGAACGTGTTCTTTCGGCACGATGAATCCTGCGGCGGGCGGAGAACTGTGCTATTACTTTATCGGCGGAGAGAATATGAAAGAAATGACCACCTCCTTCACGGATCTGGTGGGAAAATCCTTTTTTGCGCCCCAGTGGGCATACGGAAATATGCAGTGCCATTACGGATATACCCAGGAAAGAATTCAGGAAGTGGCAAAGACCTACCGGGAGAAACAGATTCCCTGCGACGTGATGTTTTCTGACATTGAATGGTATCAGAACCAGTGCTCTCCCACAGAGTGGAATCATAAGAATTTTCCGGACCCGGAAGCTATGCTTTCTGAACTGGATGCGGCAGGATTTAAGTTCGGCGTTATAGACGATCCCAATGTATCTGCAGCCACCACGTCTACCAGTGATTATAAAGACGGAAATGCGGCAGATCATTTTATACATAACCTGAATGGAGAAACTTCCCTGGCATTCTGGCCCTGGGGCGGCGCAGACGGAAAAGCCGAAAGCGGGCACTCCGGCGTTATGGACTTTTTCAAACCGGAGGCTGCCGAATGGTGGGGTGACAAGCACAATGATGTTCTGGCTCAGGGAATTGATGCGTTTTGGCTGGATATGAATGAACCGGCCAGATATCTTCCCGATTGGGCATTTTACAATGAAAACGGGAAATCTTACGGCAATATTGAGGAGATGCACAATGCCTATGCATTGAAGCACAATCAGGCAATGTATGAAAAAGTGTCTGAAAATAAGGAAAAGCGGCCGTTTCTTCAGACGCGTTCCGGATTCACCGGTTCTCACCGGTATGCATCTCCCTGGACAGGAGACATCACAAGCGACTGGACTTCCATGGAGCAGCAGTTAAGGCTGGGACTGGGGCTCTCCATGTCTGGATTTTCCTATTGGGGGTTCGATATCGGAGGATTTTCCGGCAGTTTTACCAATGATCAGTATAAACGCTGGGTGGAACTGTCAACGTTCACTCCGGTTCACAGGTTCCATTATGCCAACTGGAATGAAAGCGGTACCAACGGAGACTGCTACAATGGAATCGGCAAGGAACCCTGGAATTTTGACTGCGAGGAGATTTCCAAGGAACAGATTAATATGCGGTATGAGCTGATTCCGTATTTTTATTCCTGTACGGCGGACAGTGTCATTGGAACCGGACTGGAAGGCACAGCCGGGAAAGGAACCGGAATTCCTCTGGCGCGTCCCATGGTCATGGAGTATTACCAAGATCCCCAGACCTATGATATGGACAGTCAGTTTATGTGCGGGCCGAGTTTCCTGGTGGCTCCGGTGGTATCGGACACAACTAAGAAAGAGGTCTATTTCCCGGCAGGGACCTGGTACGACTACAGTGACGGAACCATTATTTCTGCGGCGGGAGGCGAGACAAAAGAATATGACGCGCCCATTGACAAACTTCCTGTATTTGTAAAGGCAGGGGCAATCATTCCCAAAATGCCGGTTATGCAGTATGTGGGCGAGAAACCTCTGGATAAGCTGACTCTGGATATCTATCCGCAGACCAGTGAAGGAGAAAGCTCCTTTGTGTATTATGAGGACGATGGAGAGAGTCAGAATTATAAAGACGGAATGTATGCCACTACGAAATATACCTGCAGCGTAGCTGCGGATCAATCGCTGACGTTTGATATTGAAGCCAGGACAGGGCAGTATGCAGGGAATGTGGCAGAGAGAGATTATCTGATGCAGTTTCATCATGCAGCAAATGTTTCTGGCGTGCAGTTGGATCAGCAGGTATTGGAATCCAAAACAAGTCTGCAGGAGCTGGAAAGCGCAGAGAGCGGATATTTTGCAGACAGTGCAAATCAGATTTGTTATGTAAAGATGAAGGATGATGCAAAAGAGCACACCCTTATTGTTGAAACCGGCGCCCAGAGCCAGGCAGAAGCTATGCAGAAAATGGGCGGCCAAGAGGAGGTGCCGGAAGGAATGCAGGAATTGGAAGGACTGGAGAGGCGGTCAGAGGAGCTTCTGAATCCGGAAGGAACGGAAAGCCAGCCAAAAGAGCTTCTGAATCCGGAAGGACTGGAGAGTCAGCCGGAAGAGCTGCCGAATCCGGAAGGACTGGAAAGCCAGCCGGAAGAACCGGGGAATCCGGAAGGAACGGAAAGCCAGCCGGAAGGAACGGAAAGCCAGCCGGAAGAACCGGGGAATCCGGAAGGAACGGAAAGTCAGCCGGAAGAACCGGGAAATTCTGCAGATGAGATGCAGGAAGCGGGCAGCGGGGACAGTGTGCAGGAAGATTCCGGAGAAGAAGAGAATCCAAAGGACGCTCTCAGGGAGGAGGATAAGTTATGAAGAAAAAGATAATAGCAGCCTTATTATGCGTGCTTATGATTTTTGATTCTGCTTCTGCAGTGCAGGTGTCTGCAGCTGGAAAGTTAGCCGCAATATCCCCGGACAATGCCACAGGGGAAACCGGAAGCGGGGCTTCAGAAACGGCCGGCGGCAAAACCCAAAAATCCTCGCCAGAAAGCCCGGAGCAGGAAAGAGATAACGGGGTTCTGCCTTTAGCGGAGGGAACAGAGGAACCTCAGCCGCCTGCAGATACGGCAGTGGGGCCGGATACTCTGGCAGCGCCGGATATCAGCACAGGCCCCCTGTACTGGATGGCATACGAGACGCCTTTTGAGACAGACAGTTATTTGAAGGAAGAACGCTGGGACGCCAATGCTGACTGGATGGTGAGCGAAGGATTTGTGGAGGCCGGATATGATATGATGTCCACCGACGGATGGATTGAAGGAGCGCAGACCATCAATGAAAACGGCTATATTACCAAATATAATTATTCCTGGACAAAAACCTGGAAGGATATGGGGGATCAGCTGAAAGCCAGGGGAATGAAGCTGGGGGTTTATTACGATCCACTCTGGGTTACCGCTGCTGCCTATCATTCGTCGGCAAAGATTGCAGGTACAGAGATACCGGTAAAAAGCCTGGTAAATCCGGATTTGGGCCATTTCAGCGATTTTAAAGAACAGGCCCTTCCAAAAGGAGAAGGATTTGACGGAGAGCCCTGGTGCGTAACAGGACAGCCGGCGCTGTACTGGCTGGATACTGACAAGGAAGGCGCAGAAGAGTACGTCAAAGGATATGTGAAGCATTTTGCAGACGCAGGAGCTTCTTTTCTGAGAGTTGACTTTCTGGGATGGTATGAAAACGGAATTAATGGCGATAATAACCAGAATGGAAAACCGGCATACGGAACGGAGCGATATGAAAAAGCTCTGAAATGGATGCGGGAAGCCTGTGATGCGTACGGCATGACACTGAGCCTGGTAATGCCGAACCAGTATGACCATGCCGCCACAGAATTGAAATATGGCCATATGATGCGGGTGAATGAAGACGTTGCCAACGGCGGGTGGGACAATCCCAACAGAGGCCCGGAGCCTGGGTGGACCAACGACCATATCAGCGGCCGGCGCCGGGGCCAGTGGCAGAAAAACTGGGCCCAGTGGGGCAACAGCTTTGACGCTTTTACCGGTTGGGCGGACGTAGGCGGTCGGGGCCAGATGGTTCTGGACGGAGATTTCCTTCGAATGGCCCGGTTTGATGTGATAAGAACGGAGGATACAGATACGCCGATTTCCAGTGAGGAAGAATTGAAAGTGGCAGACGCCCAGAAACGTTCCGCCGTTTCCCTGGCGGCAATGGCAGGTTCTCCCATCTGCATTGCAGATCAGTATGATACCATGAACGCAAATGCGCCGGAGGGTATCGACAACAAGACCTATTACCTGAACAAAGAAATTCTGGATTTGAACCAAGCGGGATTTGTGGGAAAACCTATGGGACTTGGAGAGAGTGAACGCTGGGCCGGACAGCTTCCGGACGGCTCCTGGGTTGTGGCATTGTTTAACCGCGACCGGGAGGTAAAGACCCAGACACTGGATTTTAAGAAGGATTTGGGCATTACAGGAACGGCCGGCGTCAGGGAGTTATGGCAGCATAAGAGTTATGGACGCCTGGATCATTTTACGGTGGATTTGGCTGCCTGCGACTGCGTGGTTTTAAAAATCAGACCGAATACTGTAAGGTATGAAGCAGAGGCTGCCAGTCTGCGCGCCGGAGCAAACAGTAACCGGAATCACAGTAATTTTTCCGGCTGGGGATTTTCAGATAAATTGGAAAATGGTTCCGGGGATGTGTTGTTTGCAGTAAATGCAGAAGGAAGCCGGCAGATTCAGATTCGCTACTGCAACGGCAGCGAAGAGGCTGTGCCGGTGGCCAGCGTATACGTAAATGGAAAAAAAGTGCAGGACGTAAGTTTGCCTTCTACCGGCAGCTGGGACGCCTGGGGCACGGCAACTGTGGAAAATGCCGTATTTGAACCGGGAGTAAATCTGGTGGATATTAAATGCTCCAGTGAGGCAGGCTTCAATCTGGATTATATGGAACTGGGCGATGCCGGCCCTGAACCAGAGGAGAAGATATACATTACCTGCGAAGCGGAAGGAGCGGAAATCGGAAGCGGGGCAGAAATAGCGACGGATCATCAGCTTGCCTATGGGGATGCATTTGTAGACGGCCTGGACGGACGGCATTGGGAGAATTCTAATGATACCCTGAAATTTAAATTAAATGTGGAAAAATCAGGCGATTATGATTTATCCTTCCGCTATGCAAACGGCAGAGAGGATGCAACGGCAGATGTATTTGTCAATGAAAAGAAACTTGGATATTTTACGTTTCCAGTAGTTTATACCGATGCCTGGGACGCCTGGGGCACTGTTACCTTATTTGAAGCTCAAACAGGGGAGGGAGCAGAGGGGATTCAGATTCAGAAAGTAACTTTGCATGAAGGGGAGAACACCGTAGAGTACAAGCATGGCAACGGCGCAGTCAATATGGATCGCCTGACCATTACGCCCCACAAAGACAGCGCGTCTGCCGGCGCAAGCGTTGAATATATCCAGTCCTTTGAAGATAGGAAAGTGCCTTTGGGAACGTCGTTCGGCGATCTGCAGCTTCCCGCTCAGGTTAATGTAAAAATCAGCGGAAAAGAACAGGAACAGGCAGTAAATGTCACATGGCAGGAAAGCAGTATTGACCTGAATATGCCCGGAGTATACACCCTGACGGGAGAACTGGCATTAGAGGAAGGAATTGTCAATGGAACAGTTGCAGCAGAAATCCAGGTAATAGTGGAAGATATAATTGTCAAAGTCAGCGAAATACCGGGAATCAGTACGGTGGCAGGAACTCCTTTTGAAAGTCTGCAGCTTCCCCAAAAAGCAGAGGTAACATTGGAGAGCGGAACAAAAGATACGCTGAGAGTCACATGGAGCAGAGGGGATTATGATCCAAAAACACCGGGAACCTATACTTTGAGCGGAACACTGAAACTGAAAGACGGAATTACGAATACCGATGAGGTAAAAGCGACCATTACTGTAACAGTAAAAGAAGGCATTAAAATCCTGGAAGTGAAAAATCCGGAAGGCATAGAGACAGCATTTGGAACGGAATTCAAAGACCTGCCTTTGCCGAAAACGGCTGAAGTTACACTGGCAGATAATCAAACAGAGACTCTGAATGTAACCTGGAATCCCGGAACTTATGACGGCCAGGCAGCGGGAACTTATACCATGAAAGGCGATCTTGCCCTTGTGGGAGAAATTGTAAATCCTGACAAGAAGCAGGCGGAGATTGCCGTAACTGTGAAAGAAAAAATGCAGGAAGCCCAGGAAGACAAAAAAATCCAGTCTGTAAAGGAACTGCAGGGGATTACAGCAGCGTATGGGACATCCTTTGAAAAGCTGCAGCTTCCTCAGACAGTGGAAGTAACCTTAGAGGACGGAACGAAAGACAGTCTGAACATTACCTGGAATCCGGAAACTTATGACGGCCAGACAGCGGGAACTTATCATTTAACCGGAGCATTGACACTGAAAACGGGAGTTGTAAATCCAGATGGGAAACAGGCGGCAATTGCCGTGAAAGTAGAGGAGAACCAAAATTCCGGAGGAAATCAAAATCCGGGAGGAGATCAGACGCCGGGCACAGACGGTTCAGATCAGGAAGAACCCGGTACGCCTCAAGGGGTAAAAAAAGTTGCAGCAGTGGAAGAACTGGCAGAAATAGAGACCGTGATCGGGACATCCTTCGATAAACTTGCCCTTCCCACTACAGCAGAAGTAACCTTAGAGGGCGGAGCAAAAGAACCCCTGGGAGTTGTCTGGAATCCTGGAACTTATAATGGACAGAAAGCAGGAAGCTGCACTCTGAGCGGTGAACTGACGCTGAAGGAGGGGATTGCAAATCCCAAAAACCTCAAGGCTCAGATTAAAGTGACGGTAAAAGAAAAAACTTCTGTGAAAAATGGCAAAGTATATACCGTGGGCGCTTATAAGTATAAAGTAACCAGCGTTTCCAAAAAGACCGTGACAATTTCCGGAAGTAAGAAGAAAGATCTCAAAAAAATTGTGGTTCCTGATACGGTTAAACTGGGCGGTGTGAGTTATAAAGTAACAGCAGTGGGAAGTAATGCATTTAAAAACTGTAAGAAAGCAACGTCTGTGAAAGTAGGAAAAAATGTTGCAAGCATCGGAAAGAGCGGGTTTTACGGATGCGTCAAAGTGAAAACAGTGTCATTAAACAGCAAAAAATTAAAAACCATTGACGCCAAAGCATTTTATAACTGCAAAGCGCTGACAAAAATGACGATTAAGAGCACAGTATTGAAAAAAGTCGGGAGTAAAGCTTTTTCAAAAACTTCCTCAAAAGTTACTGTTAAAGTGCCGAAAAAGAAAAAGTCAGCATATAAGAAGCTTCTCAGAAGCAAAGGACTCAGTAAAAAAGCAAAAATAACTTCATGATTCTGTTTCTTTCCATAACAGGAAAGAATGGCCGGGAATGGCGGATTTCTGCAATATAATGCGGAAATCTGCCATTTCTGGCGTGAAGGGAGAAAAATATCAGAAAGATTCTGCTTTTTAAGGATTTATTAATATTTCCTATTTTATAATACCAGTATCATCCGACTGAACCAGACACAGCCGGGGATAAGGTTAACAGAACAAGGGAAGGAGAACCAAATGTATTTCAGAATATTGAGAAAAGACTTAAAAAGAAAGAAATCCATCAACCTGATTCTGCTGATATTTATTTTTTTGTCCACCATGTTTATTGCAGGAAGCCTGAATAACTTTGCGGTTATTTTAAACGGGGTGGAAAACTTTATGAATCAGTCCGGTATAGGGGATTTTCTGATTGTGACTATGGGGGGAAGTTCGGGAGAGCTTTCTGAAAATGACAGGGAGATCGAGGAATTTCTGAAAAACCAGGCGCAGGTGGAGGATTATACTGCGGATGAGAATCTCTTTTTTTCCAAAAACCAGTTGAAACCAGGGAACGGAAAAACGGCAGTTTTGGACAATATGGCAATTTTAAATCCTTTTGACATCCGCCAGCAGAAGTTCTATGATAAAGAAAACCGTGAAATCACCGGGATGCAGGACGGGATGATTTATATCGGACAGCGTTTGGCAGAGAAAAATCATTTGAATCCGGGCGATCAGTTAAAGATTCAGTCTGAAGAGGGTTATGAAAAAGAATTTCAGGTGGCAGGGGAGCTGAAGGATGCATTTCTGGGTTCCGATATGATGGGCACTCAGCGGTGTGTGATAAGCCAAAATGACTTCCAGGAGATGTCAGAGGAAAGCGGCCTCCTGCATGGGAGGCTGTACTCTGTCAGCTGCAGGGATGCCGAGGCTTTTCAGGCAGAATATAACAACTGTGATTTCAGCGAGATGTTCAGCTGCAGCAGAGAATTAGTAAAGACGACTTATGTTATGGAGATGGTGATTGCGGCAGTGATTTTGCTGGTCAGCATTTGTCTGATGGCCATATCTGTAATTATGCTCCGGTTTACAATTGTATTTACCATAAATGAAGATTTTAAAGAAATCGGCATTATGAAGGCCATCGGCATTCGGGACAGCTCCATCCGGAAACTATACATTGTGAAATATTTTGTGATGGCGCTGACAGGCGCGCTGTTTGGATTTGCCGCCAGTATCCCGTTCAGCCGGGGGCTGCTTATGCAGGTGACGGAGAAAATTGTCATTGAAGAAGGCGGCGGAAGCATTCTGTTTCAGTTATGGATCAGTGTTCTGATTGTGGGGGTGGTTGTGCTGTTTGGATATTACAGCACAGGAAAAATCAGGAAATTCAGCCCCATGGACGCCATACGAAACGGGAACAGCGGAGAGCGTTTCCGGAAAAAAGGAATCTTTCAGATGAAGCGTTCTCATTTAAGGGCCACTACCTTTTTAGCATATAATGACGTGGTCAGCGAATTCAGAAAATATCTGGTGCTGATGCTTACCAGTATGATCGGCGTATGGCTGGTGGTGATGCCCATTAATTCCATCAATACCCTGAGTTCAGAAAAAATTGGGGCATGGTTTGCCCTGACAGAGTGTGATTTTTATCTGCATCAGGAGGATAAGGTGTCGGAGCTGATGGCCCAGGGAACGAAACAGGGATGGTATGATTACCTGGAGGAATGCAGAGAACGTCTGGAACAGGATGGAATTGAAGTGGAACGGGCGGCGACAGAGGTTTATTTTAAACTTCGTGTAAGAAAAGGGGAAAAAACTTATAAATCCTTTGCGATACAGGGATTTGGAACTTCTCCGGAGCAGTATTTTTATGATGAGGGTCAGCCGCCAATTTACGAAAATGAAATTGCAATGACCCATATGGTGGCGAAAAAGATTGACGCTAAGCTGGGAGATACCGTATATATCACCAGCGGCGGCGAAGAAAAACCCTATCTGCTTACCGCCCTTTACCAGTCCATGAACAATATGGGAGAGGGAATCCGGTTTACGGAAAAAGCGGAACTGAATTATGCAGAAGGGGCCGGGGGATTCGGCGCCCAGATCACCTTAAAGCAGAAGCCGGACAAAAAGGAGCTGTCTGAGGTGACAGACAGGGTCCAAAAATTATTTCCGGAAGCTAAGGTGGAGACAACGGCAGAATTTATCGGCAGCATGATCGGGGATATTGCGGGAAGGCTTGAGCCCCTGAAGCTGCTGATTCTGGCAGTGGTTATCGCCATTAACGTTCTGGTGGTGGTATTGATGCAGAAAATGTTTCTGATTCGGGAACGGGGAGAAATGGGAATGCTGAAATCCATCGGATTTTCTGACGGCGCACTGATTGGCTGGCAGACCAAGCGGATTATGCTTGTGCTGTTTGCGGGCATTGCAGCGGGAACCCTGACCGGAACGCCTTTTTCTGAACTTACGGCCGGACGGGTATTTCAGATGATGGGAGCAGAGAAAATTGAATTTGTGCTCCATCCCCTGGAGATTTATGCAGCGTATCCTGCCGCGCTTTTTGCAGTTACCGTACTGGCCTGCGTATTGGCCATGCGGCGGGTGAAACATATCTCGGTGCAGGAAATGAATAATATAGAGTAGATTTTGCGGGAAAAGAACAGGAGGGCGAAAATGAGAGAAGCATTGTGTGTGAAAGATTTGTGCAAGACGTATGTAACCAATAAAAGGCAGAATAACGTATTGAAAAATGTAAGCTTTACAATTCAGCAGGGAGAACTGGTGGCGGTGATGGGGCCTTCCGGTTCCGGAAAATCCACTCTGTTGTACAGCGTGTCAGGCATGGACCGGCCCACCGCCGGAGAGGTGGTTTTATCAGGAACGCGGATTACCGATTTAAAGGAAAAGGAGCTTGCAAAAGTGCGTCTCACCAGCATGGGATTTATTTTTCAGCAGATGCACATGATGAAAAACCTTTCCATTATGGACAATATCCTGCTTCCGGCTTATCAGGCAGACAAAAGCCGCAGCAGACAGGAAATCAATGAATTCTGTCTGGCGCTGATGCGAAAACTGGGAATCAGCGATGTGGCGGAAAATGATATTACCGAGGTGTCCGGCGGGCAGCTTCAGCGGGCCTGCATCTGCCGGAGCTTAATCAATAAGCCGGAAATCATCTTTGCAGATGAACCCACCGGGGCCCTGAACCGGAGCGCGTCGGAGGACGTGATGCAGGAGCTGAATAAACTGAATCAGGAGGGAACTACAATTATGCTGGTGACCCATGACATGAAGGTGGCGGCAAAATGCAGCAGGGTTTTGTATATTGTGGATGGAAATATTAGGGGAGAGCTTGCAATGGATGGCCCGGACAGTCAGGAGAAGCAGCGGGAACGGAAGCTGAACAACTGGCTCATTGAGATGGGCTGGTAAGGAAACGGCAGGTGTGGCATGGCAGATATTATTGTGGTGGAAGATAATAAGGAGCTGGGGGAATTGCTCTCAGATTTCCTGCAGGCGGAGGGCTATGACGTGTATCTGGCAGGCTCCGGGGAAGAGGGCCTTAAGCTCTATGAGGAAAAAGGAGCCAAACTGCTGATTCTGGATGTGATGCTTCCCGGCATGGATGGTTTCGGCGTCTGCAGCAGAATCCGGCAGCATGACAATACGCCCATTATTATTGTAAGCGCCAAAGGCGGAAAGGAAGATAAGCTGAACGGGCTGTTTCTGGGAGCGGATGACTATATTGAAAAACCTTATGACATTGACATTCTGCTGGCAAAGGTCAGGGGGATTTTCCAGAGAAGGTATTCTGCAGATGAGATCACAGAGGGCAGTCTGCGGCTGGATAAGGTGGGCCGGCACATTTACCGGGACGGCCGGGAGGTTTCGGTAACGGCCCGGGAATTTGACCTGCTGCTGTATCTGATGGAAAATAAGGGAAAAGCCATTCCCAAGGAAGAATTATTCTGTAAAATCTGGGGATTTGACAGTGAAAGTGAGATTCAAACCCTGACCGTGCATATTCGGTGGCTGAGGGAGAAGCTGGAACAAAATCCTAAAAAACCGGAACGGATTCTGACCGTCTGGGGAATCGGCTACCGGTTTGAGTGAAAGGGAAGATATGAAAAAAATCAACCAATTGCTGCTGGCTGTCCTTTTGGGCGGCCTTGCGGCGTTATGTCTCGTTAACGGGCTGCTTTCTGGGACAGAACTGTCAGAAACAAGCAGGGAATACCGGATTGCCCTCAACCGGTTGGAGCGGACGATTGCAGATTTTGAACAGCAGACAGGGCGGGCGGCAGAGAGCCTGAAAGAGTTGTCCGGTTATTCGAAAGGGACAGATTATCCCTTTGTGACCGGGCTTTCTGTTTTGCCGTATCCAGCGGGAGACAGCCGGGAACCGGAGAAATTCTGGAAAAATGGAGAGGAGGAATATGCGGTAATTGCCACCGAATTGGCATATTATAAGGTATATTACGTTTCCGGGAAAATTTCCGACGGCCCGGTGCGGGTTCTGGTAAATGGAATTGCAGGTTTTTTCCTTCTTTTGACGCTGCTGGTTCTGTGGTATGTAAGGCAGAAAATCCTGCGGCCCTTCACCAGATTCGTTCAGCTTCCCTATGAGCTTTCCAGGGGCAACCTCACCCTTCCGCTGAAGGAAAACAAAGACCGCTTTTTTGGAAAATTTATGTGGGGCATGGATTTACTGCGGGAAAGTTTGGAGGAAACTAAGACAAGGGAGCTGGAGCTGCAGAAGGAGAAAAAGGTTCTGCTTCTGTCCTTGTCCCATGATATCAAAACTCCTTTAAGCGCCATTCATCTGTATGCCCAGGCTTTGTGCAGAAATCTTTACCGGGAAGAATCAAAAAAGCAGGAGATTGCAGGGAAAATAAAAGAAAAAGCAGAAGAAATCGAAACCTATGTCAGTGAAATTGTGAAGGCTTCCAATGAAGATTTTCTGAGTTTTCAGGTGGAAAACAGGGAAATTTATGTGGGAGAAATCTTGGAAGAAATTCGCATATATTATGAAGAAAAGATGGAGCTTTATCAGTTGGAATTTAAAATGGAGCCGTATTCCAACTGTCTGGTCTGGGGGGATTCAGCCCGCCTGACAGAAGCTTTGCAGAACGTGGTGGAGAATGCCGTCAAATACGGCGACGGCCGAAAGATCCGGATTCAGTCCAGACGGGAGGAAGAAGAATATATCATTGTTGTCCAAAATACCGGATGCGGGCTTTCCTCCAAAGAGCTGCCTCATATTTTTGACAGCTTTTTTCGGGGCAGCAATGTGGGGAAAAATCCCGGAAGCGGACTGGGACTGTATATCTGCAGGCAGTTAATGCATCAGATGGAAGGGGAAATAACTGCCGGAATCCGGGAAAAAGACGGAGAATCCTGGATGGAGGTCTGTTTGGCGCTGCATCTGGTTTGAAGCCAGGATGTCAGAAAAAACAGGGGCCATGGATTGAAGCTGACCGGTCGGAAGAGGACAGGAGCCATGGATTGAAGCTGACTGGTCAGAAGAGAACAGGCGCCATCATATGCTCGGGGGCTGCCGCATTAAGAAGTAAATATACAAGGTACAATATTTTGTAAATAGAACGTATACCATATCTTGTAATTGTATTTCTTAATGCGGCAGCCCTGAATTTTTTTAAATAATTGTTGACAAATAATATTATATGGCGTATAGTATTAAATATAAAATAGTAATATTTAGAGAATAGTAATATTTGAAAAATAGTAATATATTCTAAATAATACTTTAAAAAGCCGCTGCGGTGAAGAACCGCAAGGAGTTTTGAACAAAAACAGTGAGGAGTGATGGCATGGTATTTAACACAGGTGCAGCTCTTTTAGACGCAATCGTTCTTGCGGTTGTGTGCAAGGAAGAGGAGGGCACGTATGGTTACAAGATCACCCAGGATGTACGGCAGGCCATAGACGTATCGGAATCTACCCTGTATCCGGTGCTGCGGCGCCTGCAGAAAGATGACTGTCTGGAAGTCTATGATGTGGAATGCGGAGGCAGAAACCGCAGATATTATAAGATTACAGAGAAGGGAACAGCGCAGTTGAAATTGTACCGCACAGAATGGGTAAATTATTCTTCTAAAATTACAATGTTATTTTCGGGAGGAGAGACGGCATGAGCAGAGAGGAATTTATGAGGCAGTTAGAACGGCTGCTGAAGGATGTAGCAGAAGAAGAGAGAAAGGAAGCGTTGTCTTACTACCAGAGTTATTTTGAAGATGCAGGAGTGGAAAATGAAGCGCGGATTTTGAGAGAATTAGAATCGCCGGAGAAAGTGGCGGCTACCATTAAGACAGATTTGGGAATGGAAACAGGCCCGGAATCCATCAAAACAGATTTGGGAATGGAGACAGATACCGGAGTGTTTACGGAGCATGGATTTGAGGACAGCCGGTTTGAGCAGAAGCATCCCATATCCATCCGGAAACCGGCAGGCGGTCAGCAGTCAGGCGCCGGAACCGGCAAAGAGCAGCACAGTGGGGACAGTTCCCGGGCAGAAAGCAGCCAGAGCCAGTTCAGCGGCGATACGTATGATTATGAGGAGCAGGAAAGCTCCGGCTATGAAGAAGGAAAAGACTTTACCTATGGAGAACAGAGAAGCTCCGGTTATGGAGAAGGGAAAGGCTTTACCTATGAGGAGCAGAAATCCAGTTACAGTAACAGCGGAGACGGCCGATCCACTTACAGCGGAAGGTCAGGGATGGAGATTCTGCTGATTATAGCAATTGCAGTTATCACAAGCCCCATTTGGCTGGGTGTGATAACCGGTCTGGGAGGAAGCGTTTTTGGGATGGCCATTGCTGCGGTATGCACTGCAGGAGCCCTTTATATTTCTGGAGGAGTGCTGTTCGGCATAGGAATCGGCCAGTTTATCACTGGTAATCTGGCAGTGGGATTTGCATTGACAGGAGTGGGATTGTTGCTGCTGGCTCTGGCAATTCTGGCCACCGTTCTGTGCGTATGGGTATGCGGAAAACTGGTGCCGTGGATATGCGGGGTTATCAGTAGGCTGTGGAGAAGCATATTTTCCGGAAAGGAGCAGAGAGCATGAAAAATTTTACAAAGGCGGCATTGATTATTACATTGATTCTGGTGATTTTGGGCAGTATATTCTGTACAGTGGGACTTGGAATCGGTTTTCGTTTTTCAGAGTTCTGGGATGATGTGGAGCAGGGAGAATTTTCCATCGGGCCTATCCGGCATATTCCCTATATCTATGAGCGCAATGGCTGGGGAGACGGGAGCATGGACTGGGAAAGCAAAGACTCTGAATCCTTTGAATTTTCCTGGAAAGAGATAAGTGAGCTGGAGCTGGATGTGGATTACAGCGGAATTACCATTGAAAAAAGCGGAAAAGATGAGGAAACCATTTATATTTTTGTAGAGTACCGGAAGGAAAACCACAGACGGCAGGTGAAGGCTTACACCAGCGGCAAAACATTATATATTGAAGAGAAGGGGGCCAGCCGGGTGCGGGGAAATGACAGTTCCAGGATTACGGTGCAGATTCCGGAAACAGTAATGGAGGATATGCGGCTGGATTCTGTCAATATAGAGCAGAATGCAGGATATATTGATATCAATATGCCATTGACAGCGAAGGATATTAGTATTAATGTAGATGCAGGGGTATGCAGCGTCAATGAAAAACTGACAGCCAAAGAAGAATTGTGCGCCCAGGTGGATGCAGGGCAGATCAGCTTGTCAGAGATTGCAGCAGAAAGCCTGGACTTAAGCGCAGGGATGGGCCAGCTGTATGTAGAATGCATGGAAGCCGATGTGGTGGAGCTGGAATGCGGCATCGGGCAGATTCAGGTAACCGCTGCGGGAAAAGAATCCGATTACAGTTATAACATAGAGTGCGCGGTGGGAAGTGTGCGTATCGGAGGTGATGAGTACAGCGGACTGGGTTCCGGGCGTGAAATTGAAAATGATGGAAGCCGGGAAATGGATATTGAGTGCAATGTGGGAGAGGTGAGTGTCTCTTTTACAGAGTAACAGGAACTGTTCATAAGGAAAAACAGAAAGAAGGAATTGATATGGAAAAAAGATTATTTAAGTCAAGAAACAACCGGGTGATTTGCGGCGTGTGCGGAGGCGTCGGCGAGTACTTTAATATTGACCCCACAATTATCCGCCTGCTGTTTGTATTGCTGGGATGCACAACCACAGGAATTTTTGTGTACCTGGTGGCGGCAGTGATTATACCGGAAGAACTGTAAGAGCCAGAGCATGTTTCAAATACGCTCCGGGCCGGCCAGGTTCAGGCACATATACAGGGGGCTTCGCTTTGCGGCAGCCCCCTGTATGTATGTTGAATATCCGTTATTTTTGAACATACTGCATATCTATCTGCAGTATATGGTTGATCAGCCAGGAGGTCAGAAATCCAAGCAGTTCTTCCACAGTTTCATTCTGGCTGCTATAGTCATCGCCCAGAGAATCCAGATTAAATTCCATCAGCTTATCTTCGAATTTGCGGTGCAGGGCAATATGCTTTTCAATATCGGGATAGTTGATGCTTCTCTGATATTCTTCCTCATGAGAAAAATGTGTCCGGGTGTAGTTGATTAATTCGGAAATCAGGTGCACTAAGTTGTCTGTTTTATCCAGGATAAAATCATCACAAAGTAAATCCTTAGTTTCCTGCGCCAGCTCAAAAAGTCTGGTATGCTCTTTGTCAATCGCTGCTATTCCGGTGTAATATTCGGGTTTCATTTCGTACATAATTTCATCTCCTTGATATAATGTAATTTCATTGGCAGTATAAAAATACTGGTATTATTTTACTGCTGTTTCTGCCTGAAATCAAGAGATGGGCAAAAAATTGATAATCATTGCTGTCAGATTTCATTTGCCGCATGGTATCCGCTGCGGATTGCCGCCGCAATATCTGCAGTCCGTTCACCGGAGCAGTCCCCGATGTAAGTAACCGGAACAGTAATGCCGGCCGCGTCAAATGTGTTTTTCTTAGAGCCCAGCGCATTGACAATGGTGTCTGCCTGAAGGGTAAGTTCTGTGTTGTCAGCAGTATTGACTGCGTAGATCACATTGTCCCGGATTTCTTTTACTTTCGTGTTTACATATTGCTCCACGTTGTGGGTTTCAAAATCTTTTGTAATTAACGGCATAACAGTTCCGGATTCTCCGGCTGCAATTTTGTCCATCATTTCTATGATAAGCACGTTATGTCCCCAGGCCGCCAGATATTCGGCGGTTTCCGTTCCCACCAGTCCGCCGCCTAAAACTGCGCATGTACCGGAAATTTCCGCTCCTGCTAAAACATCCCAGGCGGAGAGGATCTTGCTGTTTTCTGCCGGCATGGGGAGGGGCATATTGTGGGCGCCCACTGCGGCAATTACAGTGTCAAAGCCGTTTAATTCTGCAGCGGAGGGCTGAGTGTTCAGTTTTAACTCCACAGAAAGGGTGGGCAGTATTTTTTCATAATAAGTGACAGCCCTGAGGATTTCATTTTTTCTGGGCGGTACAGCGGCTAAATGGATTTGCCCGCCGATTTTGTTTTCTTTTTCAAAGAGGGTTACATGATGGCCCCGTTTTGCCGCAACCCGGGCAGCTTCTAATCCTGCAATTCCTGCGCCTATTACAGCAACTTTTCTGGCAGAGGAAGCTTCTTTCAGGAAAATGGTTGCTTCATCGCCGTTTTCTGCATTGAGGACGCAGGAAATATACCGGCGGTTCTGAATGGCGTCCACACAGCCTTTGTTGCAGTTCAAACATTCCCGGATGCATTCTCCGGCCTCTGTCTTGCTGGCAATATCCGGGTCTGTCAGCAGAGATCTTCCGTATCCGATAACATCTGCCTCGCCCTGTTCCAACATCTGTTCGCCGGCTTCTGCGGTGACAACTCTTCCCACTGTGGCAATGGGGATGGAAACAGCATGTTTCACCTTTTTTGCGGCGGGAAGGGTCCAGTTATAGGGAACGGCGCCCATGGGCGGAATGGTGTCGCCCATATTTCCGGTGTGGTTTGCCTGGGCCACCTGAATCATATCCACCCCTGACTGTTCCAGAAGTTTTGCAAAAGAAACGGCTTCTTCTTCCAAAAGGCCTCCTTTGCCGCGGAGGGAGCCGTCTGGATTGACAGTGATCACCGGAAGCTTGTATTCCACAGCCAGGGAGGGAGCGGCTTCTTTGATGGCCGCCACAACTTCCAGGGAATATCTGGTGCGGTTTTCAAGGCTGCCGCCGTATGCGTCTGTGCGGTGGTTTAAAAGGGTGGAGCACATGGAGCCAAGCAGACGGTCGCCGTGGATTTCAATGGCGTCTGCGCCGGCCTGCTCCGCTCTTTTTGCACAGCTGGCAATGCTCTGGCGGATTTGGGCTAACTGATCAATGGTGGCTTCATCTACAAAATGCTGCATGTCGTGGCGGAGTTTGGCATAGGCTTCTTTAGTGGTTTTTTCGGCAAGCTCCGTCTGTTTTGCAGCTTCTTCCTGGTTTCCGGCATCCTGTGCGTCTTTGGCGGCTTTTCTTGCCATGTTTGCGCCCATAATCAGCCGGCCCACGCCCTGTACATCATATTCCGGATGGAAAATCTGCAGGGCCAGTTTGCTTCCGTGGGCATGCAGCGCGTCCGACAGTTTTTGAAATGCCGGAATCTGGCTGTCGTCATAGAGCATCGGGGTAGGAGAGGCAGTGCGGACAGGCGCAACATCGCCGATTACAATGTATGCAGTTCCTCCTTTGGCCAGACGTTCATAGAAATTAAGGCTTCTTGGGCCGATGGAGCCGTCCCGTTCCTCATAGCCGGTAGTCAGCGGAGGAAACATAATTCTGTTTTTCAGCGTCATGCTGCCGATTTGGATTGGTTCTAATAATTTTTTTCCCATAGTAGTTGTTCTCCTTTGTTATGTAAAATTTTAAATTGTTTTTGCAAAATGATGAGCTGCCGTGATGGCGTCTTTTAAGTTCCCCACTTTGTCACAGTCTCCCAGAATATGGGCGTGGCTGCAGGCGACAGGCGCCGGGGTGTAGCCTACGGCAAAAATCAGCGTATCAGCATCGTTTATTACATATTCTCTGCCGTCTTTTTCATAAGTAATAGAGGTTTCGTCCACGTTTGTGACAACGCTGTTTAATTCCAGTTTGACGCCTTTGCGGGTGAGCCGCTGGGTCAGCGCGCTTTTTGCGGGGCCCCCTTCTCCGGCCATCAGGGTATCGGTCATTTCAATGACGGTTACGTCCCGGTTGGCAGGGAATTTGTCGTCAATCAAAGGAGCCAGGTAATCTGCGGTTTCACAGCCTACAGAGCCGCCGCCGAGAATTACAATTTTCCGTCCTGGAAAGCCCTGGCCGGACAGAACGTCGTCTGCAGTCATTGTCTGTTTGAAGCATTGGAACGCTTTAATTTCCTTTGGTTTTGCGCCGGCGGTGCAGAGGATCTCGTATCCTTCAAATTCAGAGGAAATCATTTCCGGAGTGACCTGGCAGTTTAAGCGGACTTCGATTCCTGCCTGGAAAAGCCTTCTGGCCATGAATTTGATTACTTTGCAAAGCTCCTGTTTTCCGATTGGCACAGCCGCAAGGCGCAGCAGTCCGCCCAATTCCTGATTTTTTTCGCAGAGAACCACTTCATGCCCCCGCATTTTGGCGGTAAAAGCCGCTTCCATTCCTGCCGGGCCGCCGCCGATGACCAGGACTTTTTTCTGTTCCGGCGCAGGCGTTATGGTATCGGATTCTACAGAAGGATTGACGGTGCAGGCAATGGGCTTGCCGAACATGATTCCCGTCAGGCAGCGTCCGCAGCCGATACAGGGCCGGATGTCGTCTGTTTTGCCGGCGGCGGCTTTGTTGGCAAATTCACTGTCGCAGAGGTTGGGCCGGCCAATCATACAGATATCCGTTTTGCCGTTTGCAATCAGTTCTTCTGCAATCCAGGGTTCGTTAATGCGGGCCACAGTGGAAACCGGAATGGTCAGGTGTCTGCGGATTTCTTCCGAGGCGTGGGCATGAGGAGCCGGCGAAGTGCCCGGCGCAGGCATGGAGCTGCCACGCTTGATGGTGTTGCCGCCGGATACATGGATAAAATCTACGCCTGCTTTTTCTAACTGTTTTGACACATAAATCATGTCGTTTAATGTGAGGCCGCCGTCACTGTATTCGTCTCCGGAAATCCGTACGTCAATGATAAAATCTTCTCCGCATTGTGTTCGGATGGCTTCAATCACTTCCAGAGTCAGGCGCAGGCGCCCGTTGATATCTCCGCCGTATTCGTCGGTACGTTTATTGTAAAGGGGTGTGAGAAAACCGCCTAACAGGCCGTGGGCATGGGCTGCCTGGATTTCCACGCCGTCGCCTCCTGCCTGCTGAAAGCGGCGGGCCGCTTCGCCGAACTGCCATACAATGGTATGAAGTTCTTCCACAGTGACGGGCCGCGGCGCTGATTTGGCATAATAGGGGCCCACATTGGAGGGGGCAATCAGCTGAGGGGTTCCGGGAATGGGAAATGCCATATATGCCGGGTGAAACAGCTGTGATAAAATCTTGGTATCGTACTGGTGCACAGCATCTACCAGTTTCTTCCAGCCCGGTATGTAGCTGTCATCATAGATAGACATGTCTCCCGGCAGATAAGTATAAACAGGCTCCACCGTTGTTACTTCTGTGATAATCAGGCCAACGCCGCCCTTGGCCCGGTTGGAGTAGTGTTCAATTAAAGCGTCTGTCACATAACCCTTGTCAGCCAGGTTAGTGGACAGGGGCGGCATGAAAATACGGTTTTTTACGGTTGTGTTCCCGATTTTAATGGGGGAAAACAGGTTTGGAAAATGGTTCATTACAGGTTCTCCTTTCGGTTTTTGTTTAGCATTACAGTTATTTTTACAGGCGGCTGCAAATGTAAATGTTATCAGCATATGGAATACCGGAGGTAAACAGCAGTCGGCCTGTGCAGAGTGCTGTTTGTGTTTGGTTTAAATTATAGTGAGAAAACAGATGAAATAATTATCATTTTTTGATATAATAGTATGAAATATTGATGCAGGAGATTTTTTATATTTCGATGCACAGGAAAATCCCCGATTTGCCGTCCATTTCCAATATATAAAAATCCCCCACCCAGAATGGAGTCCCCCATGCCGAATTTATTCAAAATAAAACAATACAACCTGAATCCCGGAACCCGCCGCACCTTCCGTTCCGGCAGCCGTTACCACATTATTTTTGTTCTCCGGGGAATCTGCCAGTTTCTTGAAACAGGATATTCTTCCTGCTGCCCCTCGGATATTATTTTTCTAAAGCCGGGGCAGACCCGGGAGATTCTGGCCTCCTCGCAGAAAACCGCCTGCCGCCTGCTTTGCCTGGCGGTTTCAGAAGAATCCCTGGCGGCCCTTTCCGATGCCACCTGTAATCTGGCAGAAAATTTCCGGTTTGCTCCTTATGATACAGCCGTGATCCCCGGGGAAATGAGATCTTCTGTACTGCTTCGGAATATGGTGGTGAAGCTGGACGCATTAAAAGACGAGGAGATTAAACTGGGAACGGAATTGTATGAAAAAAGCCTGTTTACCACTTTTCTGGCGCTGTTTCTGCGTACCTGTATCCAGAGCGACCAGGTGCACCAGTTCCATCAGAAGAAAATGCTGATCTTGGATGATGTTTTTGAATATATCAGTCAGCATCTGACGGAGGATCTTTCCCTGAACAGACTGGAAGAGGAATTTTTTGTTTCCGGCGAGCATATTTCCAGGGAATTTAAAAAGAGTGCAGGGCTGACGCTGCATTCCTATATTACCCGGGCGCGGATTGATTTAAGTAAAAA
This sequence comes from Lachnospiraceae bacterium, assembly GCA_910575555.1. Taxonomy (GTDB): domain Bacteria; phylum Bacillota; class Clostridia; order Lachnospirales; family Lachnospiraceae; genus Petralouisia. The sequence continues at coordinate 246,156 of CAJTFX010000003.1, forward strand.
ATATCTTCTGCAGGGGTTGTCTGTCCGTGATGTCTGCCAGATGTGCGGATTCAGCAGCTACAACCATTTCTTTAAGATGTTTAAAAAGGAATGCGGCATGACCCCTGGGGAGTATTACCGGAAAACCCAGAGAATATAAGTCAAATGATTTACCAGAAGTCTCCCGGAAGCTCAGGAATACGAAACAGTGATTTGGGAATGGGCGTCAATGCTTTGACGTTTTATTTTGCAGTTGCTTTGAGAGGGCTGAAAGAATTATAATAAGAATAGTTTAAAAAAATGGTTTTGGAGGTGCAGAGGGCATATGCTGAATATTATTTTTGGAGATATTGAAAATTCTGTTTATCATCCTCCCACATATTTTGATAATCAGTATGAAGATGAATGGGTGACAGATCCATTGTCTGTAGAAATGATAAGAGACATTGATAAGTCAAAGGTGATTAGCCCCCATTTGATTGAGAGCCCGGTATTGGGGCCGATTTCCACAAAGGAGATATCCGGGGGAGTGAAAACATTGATGCTGATGGCATTTGATCAATCAGGAAAAATATTTAATGCATCGTCCTGCGGAGATAACTGTGCAAAATGGATTGTGGAAATTGGAAAAAGGAAGGAGCTGACCATCAATCTCCATCATGTGCTGGATTTCAGTTCGGCAGGACAATTTGACGCCCTGATGCTGAACACAGGGAGAATGGTTCATGGATATGCAGAATATTTAAATGAGGCCCTTGGGATAAAGGAGCGGTAAGAGATGAAGGGAAAATATCATGTTGTGGTGCAGAATAACAGGCTTCGGTATGAATTTGATATCAAAAGGAATATCACGATTATCCGGGGCGACAGCGCCACGGGAAAAACCACGTTATATACTATGATTGCGCTTGCGGCAAGGCGGGGTGACAGCTCCGGGGTTGAAGTGCGGTGTGAAAAGAAATGCCGTACGTTGGAGGAGCTTGACTGGAAACTGGTATTGCCGACGCTGCAGGATTATATTATTTTTCTTGATGAGGATAACCTGTTTCTTAAAACAGATGAGTTTGCAAGAATGGCAAGGGAGTCTGACAATTATTTTGTAATTATTACAAGGGAAGATCTGGTTAATCTGCCGTATTCTGTGGAAGAAATATATGGGATACATTCTTCCGGGAAATACCATGATATGAAAAGGGAATATAATGAATTTTACCATATTTATGGAAATGAAGAAATTTCAGAGGAAGTGAAGCCAGACGGGGTTCTTGTGGAAGATTCTAACTCTGGCTATGATTTTTTCAGGAAGGTATGCGGTGATTTGCATATAAAATGTGAAAGCGCAGGCGGAAAATCAAAGATCAGGGATGCATTAAAGAAGATGGAGCAGAAAAGTGTGCTTGTGATTGCGGATGGAGCTTCCATTGGCCCTGAAATGAATGAGTTGTCTCAATACATGAAGGTATACCCCGATACAAAATGTTATCTTCCGGAATCATTTGAATGGATGATTTTAAAATCAGGTTTGATTGATGGTAAGGAAATACAGAATATTCTGCAGCATCCTCAGGATTTTATAGAGAGTCAGGAATATTTTAGCTGGGAGCGTTTTTTTACAAGCATACTGATACAGTATACAGAAAAAACGTATCTGAAATATCATAAGCGGAGTTTGAACCAAGTGTATCTGCATGATAAAATGAAACAGGCAATACTGGACGTGATGGAGAAAATAACATTTGAGCAGTGACAGGAGAGAAAAAACTGAAGTTCGAAGGAGCATGAAGCAGGCCGGTACATTTCAAAATAACGGCTGATGTGGAATCCCAAAAGTCTGAGTTGCGCAGAAGGATGAAACAGCAAAAGGGCTGTTCTGAACCAACGCTTCATCCGTACATTCCCTCAAAGGGCCAGAACTCCTCAAAGCATTAAATGTGCTTCAGGGAATTCTGGCCCTTTGGGCAGTATACGTCAAATATAACATGTTTGTTCCGGATTAGACAGCTTACATAGAAAACATAGTTCCTGTTTTTCCCTGAATGGCGTCTCTGGATTTCTCCAGCAGGGTAATCAATGCTTTGCGTCCGGGCTTGGAGCCGGCGAAGTCCACGGCCGCCTGCACCTTCGGCAGCATGGAGCCGGGGGCGAAATGTCCCTGTCTGATATATTCCTCCGCTTCCTTAAGAGATACCTGCTTCAGCCAGGTTTCATTCGGTTTTCCGAAGTTCAATGCCACCTGCTCTACGGCAGTGAGGATAATCAGGAAATCTGCGTCTAATTCTTTTGCCATCAGGCAGCTTGCAAAATCCTTGTCAATCACTGCGCTTGCGCCTTTTAAGTGGTTTCCCTGGCGGATCACCGGAATTCCTCCGCCGCCGCAGGCAATCACCAGATCGCCGGAATTCACCATGGTGCGGATCGTATTGATTTCAATGATTTCCACAGGCTTCGGGGAAGCCACCACACGGCGGTAGCCCCGGCCGGAGTCCTCTTTCATGATATAGTGGAATTTTTCTTTCATCATTTTCGCCTGTTCTTGGGATACAAATTTTCCAATGGGCTTAGAGGGAGCCTGGAAGGCAGGGTCGTTTTCATCCACCCGTACCTGGGTAATCATGGTGGCTACCGGAAGCTCCGTAATGCCCCGGTCTAACAGCTCTTCCCGCAGGGCGTTCTGCAGGTCGTATCCGATATAGGCCTGACTCATGGCGACACAGACAGACAGGGGCGTGTTGGGCTGATGCTCGTCCTCGTGGGTCAGGGCAATCATGGCATTATTGACCATGCCCACCTGGGGGCCGTTTCCATGGGCCACCACCACTTCACAGCCTTCTTCAACTAAGTCTGCAATTGCTTTTGCCGTAATTTTCACAGCTTTCATCTGTTCCGGGAGGGTATTGCCCAGGGCATTTCCGCCCAGAGCAATCACAATTCGTTTCTTTTTCTTCATAACAGTTGACAATCCTTTCACAATCGGGAGGCTCCTGCAGCCTGTTTTTTGTCAGGAGGCTGCAGGACAGGAATTATTGGAAAATCCGGGGTGTTCCCTGTTCTTCTAATTTTTTGAGGATTTCTGCAGGGTCAGCGAATTTTGCAAGGAAAATCATAGCGGCAATGATGTAGGGCTTGAAGCTTGCTTCCTTATATAATGGGTTGCGGTAGCGGTCAAATACAGAAGCGTCCACTTCCCCCTCTTCACAGCTTACGCCGGAAATGTCTGCAGGCAGACAGTGCATGTAGAGAGCTTTGCCGTCTTTTGTGGTGGACATAAGCTCCTCGGTGCATGCCCAGTCTTTGTGCTGCGCATTCTGGGCCAGAAGTTCTTTTTCCAATGCCTGAATGCCGGCAGTATCGCCGTTTCCGTAAAGTTCGGTACGTTTTTCCATTGCGGCAAAGGGAGCCCAGCTCTTGGGATATACAATGTCAGCATCCTGGAAGGCTTCTGCCATACTGTTGGTTTTGGTGAAGGTTCCGCCGGATTTTTTGGCATTTTCAGCGGCAACGGCTTCCACTTCCGGGAATACCTCATATCCTTTTGGATGGGCCAGAACTACGTCCATGCCAAACCGCGTCATCAGGCCGATGATTCCCTGAGGAACAGAAAGCGGTTTTCCGTAGGAGGGAGAGTAAGCCCAGGTCATGGCCAGTTTTTTGCCTTTCAGATTTTCCACACCGCCGAATTCATGAATGATGTGGAGCATATCGGCCATTGCCTGTGTGGGATGGTCAATGTCGCACTGAAGGTTTACCAGTGTGGGTTTCTGCTCCAGAATGCCGTCTTTATTGCCCTGGGCCACAGCGTCCACAACCTCATGCATATACTTATTTCCTTTTCCGATGTACATATCGTCCCGGATGCCGATTACGTCAGCCATAAAAGAAATCATATTTGCTGTTTCACGGACTGTTTCTCCGTGGGCTACCTGAGATTTTCCCTCGTCCAGATCCTGTACTTCAAGTCCCAGCAAATTGCAGGCGGAGGCGAAAGAGAAGCGGGTGCGTGTGGAATTGTCACGGAACAGAGAAATTCCCAGGCCGCTTTCAAATACCTTGGTGGAAATATTATTTTCTCTCATAAAACGGAGAGCGTCCGCCACGGTAAACACAGCTTCCAGTTCTTCGTCCGTTTTTTCCCAGGTAAGGAAAAAGTCCCCGTTGTACATGTCTTTAAAATTCAGTTTGTTCAGTTTATCAATGTAATCCTGTAATGTTTTCATAATGTCCTCCTGTTAAATAAAATGATGATTTATCCTTTAAAATACTCTTCTGGCAGCGCGGCATATACTGCAGCGCAGGTTACAAGATCCTGCTTCCAGGTCTTTTCATTGGGCGCATGGGCCTGAGCCTCTGCACCCGGCCCAAAGCCGATACAGGGAATATTGTTCCGTCCCATAATCGAAACGCCGTTGGTAGAAAACGTCCATTTATCTGTCAGGGGACGTTCCTGGCGCATTTTAAGGGTTTCCGGCGCGCCGATCCGTTTGTCACCGTACAGTCCGGTGTAAGCGGCTTCTAATGCCTGGGTTACCTTGTGCTCCTTGGGGATGGCCCAGGTTGGGAAGTAACATTCGATTTCGTAGACGCATCCGGTATAAGAGGGACGGTCATAGCGGTACATGGATACCTGCACGTCGTCTCCGTATTTTTTCACGCTGGGCAGCGCGCGGATTTCCTCTAAGCAGCTTTCCCAGGTTTCTCCGAAGGTCATGCGGCGGTCTAAAGAAATAGAACAGGAGTCGGCAACGGCGCAGCGGCTGGGAGAGGTATAGAAAATCTGGGAAACGGTAACAGTGCCTCTGCCCAGGAAACGTGCTTCTTCCCAGTCCTTGTTGTACTTTTGATCCAGCATTTTCACCAGTCCCTTGATTTCGGTGGTGTCTTTGGCGTCGTTTTCATTTAACGCCCGGATGTCCTGAAGAATGTCCGCCATTTTGTAGATGGCGTTATCTCCCCGTTCCGGTGCGGAACCGTGGCAGGAAATGCCTTTCACATCCACGCGGATTTCCATGCGTCCCCGCTGTCCCCGGTAGATGCCGCCGTCGGTGGGTTCTGTGGATACCACAAATTCCGGGCGCACCTTATCTTCATTGATAATATACTGCCAGCAAAGGCCGTCGCAGTCCTCCTCCTGAACCGTTCCCACAACCATGATTTTGCAGTCTTTTGGAATCAGATCTAAATCCTTCATGATTTTTGCCCCGTAAACGGAGGAAACAATGCCGCCGCACTGGTCGGAAACGCCCCGGCCGCCGATTTCTGTCTCATTTTCATAACCTTCATAGGGGTCGAAATCCCAGTTGTCCAGATTGCCGATTCCCACCGTGTCGATGTGGGCGTCATAGGCTATGATTCTGTCCCCGGTTCCCATGTAGCCGATGACATTTCCCTGGGGATCAATCTGAACCTGGTCGAATCCAACTTTTTTCATCTCTGCCGCAATGGTGTCGATATGGGCTTTTTCGTCGCAGCTTTCGCCGGGATTTTTCACGATTGCCCGTAAAAATGCGTTCATGTCTGCGCTGTAGCTTTGCGCCTGTTCTTTGATTTTTGCAAAATCTGCCATGGTATGTATCTCCTTTTTGTTTGTTCTTATTTAATATCAGCAAATGGTTCCTTATCGCTTCCGCACAGCCCTTCCCAGGTGATCTCCCGGTAACGATCCGGATCGGTGTCTCCTTCAGAGGAAACCAGAAGAACTTCAGAGTTCTCGTTGAGCTTCAATGCATCTTTCAAATCCTGATAGTCCGGATTTGTCATCAGGGCATGGACAAGGCCCAGGGTTACAGAACCGGATTCGCCGGAAATGACCCGTTTGTCCTCTCCGATAGGCGCCCCGTAAATGCGGGTTCCGTTGGCGCTGACCCAGTCCGGGCAGGAAATAAATGCGTCGGCATGGTTTCTCAGGATATCCCAGGAAACAGTGTTGGCTTCCCCGCAGGCCAGCCCTGCCATAATGGTGAGCATATCGCCTGTCACGCTGACCCGGCTTCCGTCCGCCTGCAGTGCGGAGCGGTACAGACAGTCTGCCGCGCCGGCTTCCACGACTGCCATCACCGGGGGATTTTCCTTAAAACGATTGGCAAAATAGCCGATGACAGATCCGGCCAGGGAGCCGACGCCTGCCTGGATGAAAATATGGGTGGGGCGGCTTTGGTATTCCTGAAGCTGTTTGTCTGCTTCCAGAGCCAGTGTGCCGTAGCCCTGCATAATCCAGGTGGGGATTTCTTCATACCCTTCCCAGGCAGTGTCCTGAACCATAATGCCCCGTGTAGTCTCTTCCGCTTCCTTCGCAGCCATGCGGACGCAGTCGTCATAGTTGAGATTTTCAATGGTAACGGCGGCGTTTTCTCTGGCAATGTTTTCCAGACGGGTTTTAGTGGTGCCCTTGGGCATCCGGACCACGCATTTCTGCCCCAGTTTGTTGGCAGCCCAGGCTACGCCCCGGCCATGGTTTCCGTCTGTGGCGGTGAAGAAGGTGGCCTGCCCGAATTCTTCCCGCAGCTCTTTAGATGTCAGCACATCATAGGAAATTTCACTGATATCTCTGCCCAGCTCCTTGGCGATATGTCTGGCAATGGCATAAGAGCCGCCCAGTACTTTGAAAGCATTCAGGCCGAACCGGTAAGATTCATCCTTCACAAAAAGGCGTTTCAGCCCCAGGTATTCAGCCAGCCCGGACAGCGGCGTCAGGGGAGTTGCCTCATATTGAGGAAAACTTTTGTGGAATTTGCCTGCCTTTTCCATTTCTGCCAAAGACATGTGGGAAAGTCTGGCGTCGTCGCTTCCTGGCATACGGTTGAGGGTCCACTGAATGGGACGTCCTGATGAATTGCACATGATACGATCCTCCTTTAGTTTTGACTGTCTTGTGCAGCCGTCTTTCTAAGCCCATTATAACAGGTGATTTTCAAAAATCAATAGAAAAATGAAAAATTTATTATTATGATAAAAATTTATTATTTTGCTTGCATTCAGGTAAAAAGCATGATAAGATAAAACCATTGAGAACAGTATTTGTACAAATTGCACGAGAACACACGGCACGGAAAGATGAAATTATGTTCATAGTGCATGAAACCGGTTTTTCGTTTTCAGACAACAGAGCTTGATGGTTTCGCAGGTTTTCCATGACAGAAGGAGCCTGCAGGAACAGGCGGCATTTGGACTGCTGCCTGAGAAAAGGAGGAATAAGGTTAAGATGGAGAAAAAAGAAAATACATCTGCGCTACTGTTTGACTTGTACGGAAAACCGTCCATGGGGCAGGCGTTTCCGCTGGCATTACAGCATGTGGTGGCAATGATTGTAGGCTGCGTGACTCCTGCGATTATTGTTGCGGGGGCAGGAGGGCTTTCAGACAGAGATTCTGTCATTTTAATTCAGGCAGCTCTTGTGGTATCGGCGCTTACAACACTGGTACAGCTCTACCCGCTGGGCAAAGGAAAGCTGCGGATTGGCTCAGGACTTCCCGTGATTATGGGAATCAGCTTCGCTTATGTGCCTACCATGCAGGCCATTGCCGGGGATTTCGGTGTGGGAACTATTTTGGGCGCACAGATTGCAGGCGGAATCGTTGCAGTTGTGGTTGGGATTTCTATTAAGCAGATCCGAAAGTTTTTTCCGCCGCTGATTACAGGTACGGTGGTATTTGCCATTGGACTTTCCCTTTATCCCACGGCTATTAATTATATGGCGGGCGGCGTAGGAAGTGAGCAGTACGGTTCCTGGCAAAACTGGCTGATCGCGCTGCTGACGCTGGTAATTGTGACAGGATTGAACCATTATGGAAAAGGAATCTGGAAATTGTCGTCTATACTAATAGGAATTATTGCCGGATACGTGATGTCGCTGCTTTTTGGAATTATAGATTTCTCCGCAGTTTCCGGTGCGTCCTTTTTTCAGCTTCCGAAGCCGCTGCATTTCGGCCTGGTGTTTGAGCCGTCTGCCTGTGTTGCCATCGGTGTGCTGTTTGCCATCAATTCCATTCAGGCGATCGGAGATTTTACGGCTACCACCACCGGAGGGCTGGATCGTCTGCCGGAGGATGAGGAATTAAACGGCGGTATTGTGGCCTATGGATGCTGCAATATTATCAGCGCTTTGTTCGGCGGGCTTCCCACAGCCACCTTCAGCCAGAATGTGGGAATTGTGTCGTCCACAAAGGTAGTGGCAAAAAGAGTGTTCGGACTGGCGGCAGGCATCCTTCTGGTGGCAGGGCTGATACCCAGATTTTCTTCAGTGCTGCTTACCATACCGAACTGTGTATTGGGCGGGGCGACGGTTTCCGTATTTGCTTCCATCGCCATGACCGGGGTGAAGCTTATTACTGCAGCTCCGATGAATTACAGGAATACCACGATTGTAGGGCTTTCCATTGCGCTGGGCATGGGAATTACCCAGGCCAATGCCGCCCTTGCCAGCTTTCCGGGGTGGGTAACTACCATTTTCGGGAAATCTCCGGTAGTCCTGGCTACCATTACGGCAATTATACTGAATCTGGTTTTGCCCAGAGAAAAAGAAGAGAAAGATATTGAAATCATGAAGGAGGAAACATGATGCTGATTGTAGGAAACGGAAAAGTAATTACAAGGGACAGTGACCTTCCCTTTATGGAACAGGGCGCAGTGGCAATTGAAGGAACCAGAATTGCCCAGGTGGGGCCGGAGCAGGAGCTTAAGGCAAAATATCCGGATGCGGAATACATAGATGCAAAACAGGGCGTGATTATGCCTGCATTTATCAATGCCCATGAACATATTTACAGCGCCATGGCAAGGGGGCTTGGGATCAAAGGCTACAATCCCAAGGGGTTTCTGGATATTTTAGAGGGCCAGTGGTGGACCATTGACCGGAATCTGACCATGGAACAGATCAAATACAGCGCCATGGAGACAATTCTTGCGGGAATTAAAAACGGCGTCACCACGATTTTTGATCATCATGCCAGCTTCGGGCAGATTAAGGGCAGTCTGTTTACCATTGCAGAAGCGGCAAAGGAGCTTGGTATGCGGGCCTGCCTGTGTTATGAAATTTCTGACCGGGGTGGGAAAGAAAAGGCCAGAGAATCCGTGATGGAAAATACAGAATTTATCCGCTATGCCTTAAAGGACGATACGGATATGATTGCTGGAATGATGGGAATGCATGCCCAGTTTACCATCTCCGATGAGACGATGGAACTGGCAGCCGCAAATAAGCCAGAGGAAGCAGGCTACCACATTCATGTGGCGGAGGGCATTGAGGATCTCCATGACTGCCTGAAAAAATACGGGAAACGGATTGTGGACCGGCTGATGGACTGGGGAATTCTGGGAGAGAAAACGCTGCTGGGCCATTGCATTTATATCAATTCCCATGAAATGGATTTGGTGAAAGATACAGACACCATGGTGGTGCATAATCCGGAGTCCAACATGGGAAATGCCTGCGGCTGCCCGCCTGCGTTGGAGCTTGTGAAACGGGGCATAGTCACGGGCCTTGGCACAGACGGATATACCCATGACATGACAGAATCCTTTAAGGTGGCAAATGTGCTTCACAAACATCATTTATGCGACGCCAATGCGGCCTGGGGCGAAGTGCCCAAAATGCTGTTTGAACACAATGCCGCGATTGCCGGCCGGTATTTCAGCGCGCCTCTTGGGGTGTTAAAGCCCGGGGCGGCGGCAGACGTCATTGTGGTGGATTACGATCCGCCCACCAGACTGGATGAGAGCAACTGCAGCGGACATATTTTATTCGGTATGACCGGCAGGGACGTGATTACCACCATCGGAAACGGAAAAGTGCTGATGAAAGACCGGGAAATAAAAGTAGCGGATACAAAAGAAGTTATGGCAAAATGCAGGGAATCCTCTGCAAAACTGTGGAAGAGCATTAACGGATAGGAGAGAAAGACATGAGCGATATTATGACAGGTATGAGTTTTGAGCAGCTGCTCCGCTGGGTCCGCACGGAGCATGACAAAAGCGGCGCCGTATTCGGAGTGCGCAGGCCCTATGTGGCTGCTCCAAAGAATAACCAGACTATTTTCGGCAGGAATTTAGAGACGCCGGTGGGGCCCGCCGCAGGGCCGGGCACCCAGCTTGCCCAGAATATTGCGGCGGCTTACTATGCCGGAAGCCGTTTCTTTGAATTGAAAACGGTGCAGATTATGGACGGCGCTGAGCTTGCGGCCTGTGTCAATAAGCCCTGCATTAAAGCGGATGACGAGTGCTACAACTGTGAATGGTCCACAGAGCTGTATGTACCGAAGGCTCAGGAAGAGTATATCAAATCATGGTTTTTACTGGCGTTTCTGGCAAAAGAATACGGGTTGGGGGCCATGGACGGATTTCAGTTTAACATCAGCGTAGGCTATGATTTAGCCGGAATTAAGTCTGAAAAAATTGACGCTTTCATTGAAAATATGAAAGATGCAAGCCAGACTGATACCTACAGAGAATGCAGAGAAGTCCTTCTGGCCCATGCGGGGGAATTTCAGCATATGACAAAAAAGGACATTGAGGAAATTTCTCCCAGAATCTGCAATTCCGCCACCATATCCACCCTTCACGGCTGCCCGCCCCAGGAGATTGAGAGCATTGCGGATTATCTGCTGAAAGAAAAGAAGATGCATACCTTTATCAAATGCAATCCCACGCTGCTGGGCTATGAATTTGCAAGAGAGACTCTGGACAGCATGGGTTATGATTACATTGCTTTTGGCAGGTTCCATTTTGAAGATGATTTGCAGTATGAAGATGCGGTGCCCATGCTTCGGCGGCTGATGAAGCTGTCCGGGGAACTGGGACTGGAATTCGGCGTGAAAATCACCAATACTTTTCCGGTGGATGTAACAGCAAAAGAACTGCCCAGCGAGGAAATGTATATGTCGGGCAAATCACTGTATCCCCTTTCCATCGCATTGGCGGCAAAATTATCCCGGGAATTTGACGGAACGCTGCGGATCTCCTATTCCGGCGGCGCAGACGCCTTCAATATAGAAAGAATTGTGGGAACGGGAGTATGGCCCGTGACCATAGCAACCTCTCTGTTAAAGCCCGGCGGCTACCAGAGAATGAAGCAGGTGGCAGAAGCCGTGGACCGTATGGAAAAGAAGCCTTTTACGGGCATTGACGTGAAAGCTTTGAATAAGACCGCACAAGACGCCCTTACCGACAGACACCATGTAAAGCCGGTGAAACTTCCGGTATCCAGAAAAACGGCCGAAAAAGCGCCTCTGGTGGGATGCTTTACCGCTCCCTGTGAGGACGCCTGCCCCATTCACCAGGAAATTACAACTTACTTAAAACTGGCAGGAGAAGGGAAGTATGAAGAAGCGCTGCAGGTGATTTTAAACAGAAATGCGCTGCCCTTTATTACGGGAACCATCTGCGCCCATGGGTGCCAGAGCCATTGTACCCGCAATTTCTATGAAACGCCGGTACAGATTCGGGACGCCAAGCTGCTGTGCGCACAGAAAGGATACGATCATGCCCTCCATGCGCTGAAGGCCAGGCCGTCCTGCGGGAAAAAAGCAGCTGTAGTGGGCGGCGGCCCTTCCGGCATGGCGGCGGCTTATTATCTGGCTAAGGCAGGCGCAGAAGTGACTTTGTATGAAAAGAGGGAGAAGCTGGGCGGCATTGTAAGCGCGGTGATTCCTGATTTCAGAATTGACGATGCGGTGATTGCAAAAGATGTGTCTCTGCTGGAAAAACTGGGAGTAAAAATCCTCTGCGGCACAGAGGCTCCTCCGGTGGAAGAATTGAGAAAAACTTATGGAAATGTAGTTCTTGCAGTGGGCGCATATAAACGGGGTCAGCTGGAACTGGAAGGAAAACAGGCAGTGAACGCACTGGAATTCTTAGAAGCGTTCAATCAGGCCAAAGGGGAAATAGAGCCCGGCAGATATGTGGCTGTCATTGGCGGCGGCAATACTGCCATGGATACCGCAAGGGCGGCAAAACGCTGCAAAGGTGTTGAGCATGTGTATCTCTTATACCGGAGAACCAAACGGTATATGCTGGCGGATGAGCATGAATTGCAGCTTGCAGTAAAAGACGGCGTGGAATTCAAAGAGCTTCTGGCTCCGGTGCGGATGGAAGAAGGGAAATTGATCTGTGATAAAATGGCTTTAGGGGCCCTGGACGCTTCCGGCAGAGCCAGTGTGAAAGCCACCGGGGAGACGGAAACAATTTTGGCAGACACTGTCATTGCGGCAGTGGGAGAAAAAGTTCCCGCCGATTATTATCAGGCAAACGGAATCCATGTGGATGAATCAGGCCGTCCCCTGGTCAGCGAGGAAACCTTAGAAACCAATCTGGAGGGGGTTTACGTAATCGGCGACGGGCTTTACGGGCCGTCTCTGGCAGTGAAAGGAATGGCCCATGCCATGAAAGCGGCAGAAGCCATCCTGGGAAAATCTGTGTCCGGGGATATGAGCGAACCGGTGGAGCCGGAAAAGATTTACCAAAGGAAAGGAATACTTGCAGAGCCAAAAGAGATTTCCGGGAAAGAAATGGCTTTAGAACCGGATCACGGGATTGAGAAAGAAAACTCTGCGGATTCTGAAAGATGCCTGGGCTGTTCTTCCGTCTGTGAAAACTGCGCCGATGTCTGTCCCAACCGTGCGAATGTGGCAATCCGTGTGCCGGGGCTTTCCCAGTCCCAAATCATACATGTGGACTACATGTGCAACGAATGCGGCAACTGCCAAAGCTTCTGTCCTTACGAAAGCGCTCCTTATCTGGATAAATTCACACTGTTTGCCAGCGAAAAAGATATGGCAGACAGCAAGAACCAGGGCTTTGCGGTACTGGATCAAAAAACAGCCAGGTACAGGGTCAGATATCTGGGAGAAGAATTTACCTGGGAGCCGGGACAGGAAAGCAGGCTGTTCCAGGGACTGGAGAAGCTGATCGAAACGGTGTGCAGGGAGTATGGGTATTTATTAGGCTGATTTGCTGTGTAAAACCAGGAGGTTCCTTGATGAAAAGACAATTATTTCAAAACGGCACAGTGGTTTCCAGTACAGAAACCAGGAAAGCGGATGTGCTGACAGAAGGAGAGAAAATCCTTGCAGTGGGGAAAAACCTGAAGGCGGAGGGCGCGGAACTTATTGACGTGTCGGGAAAATATCTGTTTCCGGGATTTATCGATCCCCATACCCATATGGATTTGGAAGTTTCGGGAACGGTAACCGCCGATGGATTTGACAGCGGCACGAAGGCGGAGCTGTCCGGAGGAACCACCTGCATTGTGGATTTCGCCACCCAGAACCGGGGAGAAAGCCTTGCCTATGCCCTGGAACGCTGGCATAAAAAGGCGGAAGGAAAGTCAAGCTGCGACTACGCCTTCCATCTGGCCTTGTCTGACTGGAACCAGGAGGTGAGCCGGGAACTGGAACAGGTGACAGCCCGGGGCATACGCTCGTTCAAACTGTATACCACGTATGAAGGGATGGCGGTGGATGACAGGACTATTTATGAGATCCTTGTGCGGCTGAAGGAATTAAAAGGAATTGCAGGCATCCACTGTGAGAACAAAGGCATCATTGACGCCCGGCTGGAAGAAGTTCTGAAAAAACGGGGCAGCCGGAGCCGTGTGTCAGAGTATCCCTGGACCCGGCCGGTTCTTGCGGAAGCAGAAGCGGTGGGCCGTGTTTTGAAGATTGCCGCCTGTGCGGGCGCGCCTGTGGTGATTGTGCATCTCAGCTCCAAAGAAGGGTATGAAGAGGTGAGAAGAGCCAGGGAGCGGGGCGTTTCTGTATACGTGGAAACCTGTCCCCAGTATCTTTTGCTGGATGAAAACCGGTATCATTTGCCGGATCAGGAGGCAAGGAAATACATGATTGCCCCGCCCCTTCGCAAAATGGAAGATCAGCAGGCATTATGGAGGGCGCTGGCAGAAGGAGAAATCCAGACCATTGCCACAGACCACTGCAGCTTCACCACACGGCAGAAAGAAGCCGGGGCCGGGGATTTTGCCAAAACTCCCTGCGGGATGCCGGGAGCGGAGGAACGGCCGGCCCTGATCTATCATTTTGGGGTGGGCCGGGGAAAGCTGACGTTAGAGCAGATGTGCAGTTTTTTGGCGGAAAATCCGGCAAAGCTGTACCATTTGTACCCCAGAAAAGGGTTGATTGCGCCGGGAAGCGACGCGGACCTGGTGGTATGGAATCCGGAAACAGAGTGGACTTTGTCGGCCGGTACCCAGCAGTCAGCATCAGATTACTGCCCGTTGGAGGGAACATGCCTGAAAGGAAGGGCAGAGCAGGTTTATCTGCGGGGCTGCCTGGCGGCAGAAAACGGCAGGATTTACAGGGAAAACGGCGGAAAATATCAGCCGGCCGGATGAGAGACAGCGGTTTTCGCATGTTCTGGAAAATCTACAGATCTCCCAGATAGCGGTATACTGTGGCAGGAGAGCAGGAAAGGTGTTTGGCCACAAAAGCGATTCCTCCCTTTAGCTTAAAGACCCCCCGTTCCTGCAGTTTTTGCACAATATCCCGCTTTTCCTGCTGATTCAGCCGGTCAATGGGAGTCTCCAGAGATGAGGTGACACTGTCAAAAGCAGTCTGCATCATGGCGGAAATGTCCATAGAGAAGTGTTCCGCCAGGGAATCCGGCTGCGCCGGGGCAGGCTGCGGACTGGGCGCTGCCGTAGATTCCTGACAAGTCCTGCATTCTCCGCCGGAAAAATCCTTTGGATGGATGGCGGAGAGCAGCCCGCCGCAAAGCTCCCGGTAACGGGAATCGTCAAAGTTGATGCCCAAAAGCCCCACCGGGCTGCCCTCCTCATCTTTGATAAATAAAGTAGAAGCCCGCAGAACATGTCCGTTTTCCGCTGTCACCGGATAGTTGTGCAGAAAGTCATTGGTTTTATAGGAATTGGCCGCAAGCATCTGCAGGGCGTCATTTGTGGTAGGGCTGCCCACCTGTCGGTCGCTGATATGGCTGTTGGCGATGGCGGCAATCTGGCCGGGTTCTGAAGTGATGTCGTGGAGTACGATTTCATAGTCCGGCCCCAGGGCTTTCCCCAGAAAGTCCACAAGGATTTTGTATTGATTCAATATATTATCAGACATAAAATTTCCTTTCTGTGCAGGATAGATGAGGGAATGAATTGCCATAAAATTAATTATCTCATGCAGGAGAGGAAAATTCAAGGATAAAAAGTTATTGCAATAAAAATTTTTTAAGGAGGTACCACAAATGTTTGAGTTACAGGTAAACGGAAAAACAGTCAGCGCAGACCAGGATAAAACGTTATTGTCTTTTCTGCGGGACGATTTAAAGATTACCTCTGCAAAAGACGGCTGCAGCGAAGGCGCCTGCGGAACCTGCACCGTTCTGGTGGACAATAAGGCAGTGAAAGCCTGCGTGCAGAAAGTGTCGAAATTTGTTGGAAAGTCCATCCTGACGGTGGAAGGACTCAGTCGGCGGGAACGGGAAGTCTATGAGTACTGCTTTGGGGCGGCAGGCGCCGTACAGTGCGGATTCTGTATCCCGGGCATGGTCATCTGCGCCAAAGCATTACTGGATGAAAACCCCGATCCGACAGGTTCAGATGTGAAAAAAGCAATCCGGGGAAACATTTGCCGCTGCACAGGCTATAAGAAAATTGAAGAAGCTATTTTAATGGCGGGAAAATTTTTCCGGGAATCTCTGGAAATACCAAAGGAGCCGAAAGAGCTTCACATGAATGAGCATTTTAACCGTCCCGACGCCGCCAAAAAAGTAAACGGAACCGGAAAATACGCGGACGATCTGGAATTTCCGGATATGCTCTATGCCAAAGCAGTGCGCTCCAGGTATCCCCGCGCCAGAGTTAATAAAATTGACGTCAGCAAAGCGCTGGCCCACCCGGACTGCGTGCGGATTTTGCTGCAGCCGGACGTGCCGGACAATGTCATCGGGCATATGAAAAAAGACTGGGACGTGATGATTCCGGAAGGGGGAATTACCCGTTATGTGGGAGACTGCCTTGCCCTTGTGGCAGTCAGCCGCAAAGAAAGCTTAGAGGAAGTGGTTTCGCTGGTGGAGGTGGATTACACAGAATTAAAACCTGTGACCACTCCCCAGGACGCTTTACGGGGAGACGCGCCCTTAATCCATGAGGACGGAAATATCATGAGCAAGTCCACCCTGGTAAACGGAGACGTGAAAACCGCCATTGCCAATGCAAAATACGTGGTGACGAGAAAGTACAAAACGCCCCATCAGGAGCATGCGTTTATGGAGCCGGAATGCGCCGTTGCAGTACCGGAGGGAGATGACGGCCTGTTATTGTACACCGGAAGCCAGTCAGTTTATGATGAGCAGCGGGAAATTGCAATGATGCTGAAAATCCCCAAAGAAAAAGTACACTGCCATTCCATGCTGGTAGGCGGCGGATTCGGCGGCAAAGAAGATATGAGCGTTCAGCATCATGCAGCATTGATGGCATGGTATACCAAAAAGCCTGTAAAAGTGAAATTTACAAGGCAGGAGAGCCTTGCTTACCATACCAAACGGCATCCCATGGAAATTGAAATTACTACAGCCTGTGATGAAAACGGAATCTTAACGGGAATGAAAGCGGTCATTATCGCAGACACCGGAGCCTATGCGTCTTTGGGCGGCCCGGTACTGGATCGGGCCTGCACCCATGCGGCAGGCCCGTATAATTATCAGAATGTGGATATTCTCGGCATGTCTGTGTATACCAATAATATGGTTTCCGGCGCGTTCCGGGGATTTGGGGCGGCCCAGAGCAATTTTGCCATGGAGCAGAATCTGAATCTTCTGGCAGAAAAAGTGGGAATTTCCCCCTGGGAAATCCGCTACCGCAACGCCATCCGGCCAGGACAGATTCTTCCCAACGGACAGATTGCGGATGAGAGTACCGGAGCGGCAGAATGTCTGGAGGCAGTGAAAGAAATCTATGAATCCAATCCTTATGCCGGAATCGCCCTGGGATGGAAAAACAGCGGAAAAGGCGTGGGAATCATTGACAGCGGCCGCTGCAGGCTGCGGGTGCAGGAGGGAAAAGTACATGTAC
This sequence comes from Lachnospiraceae bacterium, assembly GCA_910575555.1. Classification (GTDB taxonomy): domain Bacteria; phylum Bacillota; class Clostridia; order Lachnospirales; family Lachnospiraceae; genus Petralouisia. The sequence continues at coordinate 263,152 of CAJTFX010000003.1, forward strand.
TGACTTCCGCCGCATGTATGGGCCAGGGAATTGCCATTATGTGCGAAACAATTCTCTGTGAGGCCGCAGGCATTGCGCCCGGACTGGTGGTCCATGCAGACGCAGACACCAGAACCACACCGGATTCCGGCACCAGTACAGCCTCTCGTCAAACCGTGGTAACCGGAGAAGCCACAAGGCTGGCGGCCGAAAAGCTGAAAAAAGACCTGGATGCAGGAAAATCTCTGGCAGATTTGGAAGGAGAGGAATACTACGGAGAATATCATCCCATGACAGACGGCCTTACTTCCACAAAAGAATTTCCGGTGCGTCATGTAAGCTACAGCTACGGCGTTCAGGTGGCGCTTCCCGATGAAAAGGGAAAAATGGAAAAAATAGTCGCCGCTTATGATGTGGGAACACCCGTAAACATTCAGTCTGTGGAGGGACAAATTGAAGGCGGCATGGTGATGGGCCTTGGCTATGCCTTAACCGAAGAATTCAAGTGCCAGGAAGGCTACTGCAAAACCAAGCTGGGCACCCTGGGCCTGATGCGTTCCACCGATGTGCCAAAACTGGAAGTAAAACTGGTGCAGGGGCCGGGGAAAATTCCTTTGGCATTCGGCGCCAAAGGCTGCGGAGAACTGTGTATGATTCCCACCGGAGCCGCCTGCGCGCATGCGTATTACCGGCTGGATGGGAAACTTCGGACGGAGATGCCGCTGCGGGATACTTATTATAAGAAGGCGAAGTGAAATTGCAGCTTTACCGGGGCCAACGGACGCCAAACAGTGCAGGAACCAGTCCCCTGGAAACGGGCTGACATTCCGGGGAACTAACTGCTGACTCCAACTAATGGATTCAGGAGAGCCTTCATCCATAAGTTTCCATAAGCAGTGGATTTCCCCTTCATGAAAAGCAGCCCTGACTTGTTTCCAGGGAACAGGTTCCTGCCCTGTTTGGCTGTCTGTTGGCGGTTGCAGCTTGTGAATATTACTTGCTGTGAGAGGTGTGCAGCTTTTTATTATTTACAGAATGTGCTGCAGCTTGTGAATGATGTGCGTTCTGGTTATTTGCAAAGTTGCTAAATAGTAGAAGTGTTGAAATTTTGAAAGGTTTAATTTGGGAAGGTATGCTTCTCAAATCCGGGAATTACAGAACGTATTATATTTCGATACACAGGGAATGGCGGACTGCCCTTTCTCTAAGCAAACGGTTCAAGGGCGTATTTAGCGCAGGCGAAATCCACTGCTTACGGAGACTTGGGAAGGAAGGCTTTCCTGACTTCCTTAGGAACTGTTAAGAAATAACTGCTGGATAGTGCGACGGATTTTTCTTAACAGTTCCGTAGTCGAAGTTAGCAGTTAGTTCGCCGGAGCGTTGCCCGGTTAGCGTGAGAAAGGGCAGTCCGCCATTCCCGTCCGTATCCAAAGATAATAAGTTCACTAAATCATTTACAGGAAAGGAGCCCCCATCATGAAAACAGCCGCCCTCATCGTAGCCGCCGGAATGTCCACCCGCATGACCCAGTTCAAACAATTAATGAAAATCGGCAGCCGCACCATGGCAGAACGGGTGATTGTGAATTTTCAGCAGGCAGGCATAACTGAGATTGTCATGGTAACCGGATACCGCAGCGATCAACTGGAAAAAGAACTCCGGAGTTTTGGAATTACTTTTTTAAGAAATCCCCGATACGAAACCACCCAGATGTTTGATTCCGCCAAAATCGGTCTGGAATATCTGAAGGAACGCTGTGACAGCGTATGCTTCTGTCCGGTGGATATTCCGTTTTTTATGGAACAGACCGTGGAAATTCTTCTGGATCAGCAGGGCGATATCATTCAGCCGGTTTTCCAGGGGAAAGCCGGACACCCCATTTTGCTTCGGGCATCTCTGATCCCTACCATTTTGGCCTATCAGGGAGACGGCGGGCTGAAAGGCGCCCTGAACTCCATTGAAAACTTGAAACGCGTCCGGGTGCCGGTAGAAGATGAAGCCGTACTGATGGACGCGGACACCAGAGAAGATTTCAAACGGTTGGTGGATGTCCACAATTCCAGGCTGATACACCCGAAGGTTCAGGTGACTCTGGTGAATCACAAAGGGTTTTTCGATGAAATGACACTGGAACTGCTGAGAAAAATCGCAGCTTCCGGTTCTGTCCGGGAAGCCTGCGGACAGCTTGGAATTTCCTATAGTAAAGGCTGGAATATCATTCAGAATGCAGAAGACGGTATGGGCTGTCGGATTGTAGAGCGTCAGCCGGGCGGACGGGGCGGAGGTACGGCCAATGTAACCGAACGGGGGAAGAAGCTGCTGAAGCTTTTTGAAACTTATGAGGAACAGTTAAATAAAATCAGCGGCGAATTGTTTCAGGAAATTTTTTTATCCGGCGATTTGTTTTGAAAAAATAGACGGTACGGCAGAAATATGTAGTTTATAACAGCCCCGAAAATGGAGGAAATCATGAAATTGATGAAAACAGAAGAGGCGGCAGGACAGGTGCTCTGCCATGATATTACAAAGATTGTCAAAGGCGTAACCAAAGACGCCGTGTTTCGGAAAGGCCATGTGATTACAGAAGAAGATATCCCGGTGCTTTTAAGCATAGGAAAAGATCATATTTATATTTGGGAAAAGCAGGAAGGGATGCTCCATGAAAATGAAGCCGCCAAGATTCTATACCATATCTGCAGAAATGAGCATATGCATCCCACTCAGGTGAAAGAAGGAAAAATTGAATTGATTGCCGACTGCGACGGACTGCTGAAAATTGACCGGAAAAAGCTGAAAGCAGTCAATTCCCTGGGAGAGATGATGATAGCCAGCCGCCATGGGAATTTTCCGGTGCGGGCGGGGGATAAAATTGCAGGAACCAGAATTATCCCCCTGGTCATTGAAAAAGACAAAATGGAGCGGGCAAAGGCAGTGGGCGGCAATGCTCCGATTTTCCAGTTAAAACCGTTTCAAAAGAAAAAAGCCGGAATTGTCGCAACCGGAAATGAAGTGTATTATGGAAGAATTCAGGATACCTTTACCCCTGTGGTGGAGGAAAAACTGGCGGAATATTCTGCGGATATCATCGGCCGTGAAGTCAGCGGCGATAACCCGGAACAGATAGAAGAGAAAATCCGTCTTTTGCTGAAAAAGGGCGCGGAGCTGATTATCTGTACCGGCGGTATGAGCGTGGACCCGGATGATAAGACGCCGGCGGCAATCCGCAGGGCGGCGGCAGAAGTTGTGACTTACGGGGCGCCGGTGCTGCCGGGAGCCATGTTCCTTCTGGCTTATACCAGGCAGGACGTGCCCATTCTGGGACTGCCAGGCTGCGTGATGTATGCGAAACGGACAATTTTTGATTTAGTTCTTCCCAGAATTATGGCAGGAGAAAAATTGGAAAAAGAGGATTTTGACATTCTGGGCGAAGGGGGTCTGTGCCTGTCCTGCCCGGTCTGTACGTTTCCAAACTGCGGATTTGGGAAGGCGTAAAATATGATCCCAGATACTTCGTATGAATTGTCATGAGACAGAAAAGAGGGATAGAACATGCTGAAATTTTTCAAAGTAATCAGAGAATTAGAACCAAATAACCGGAATCTGGCTGTTACTTTGTTAGAAAGAGAATTTTTTGGGGAAAAACTGCTGATTTCCGGCGGTTCTGTTGTTTATCAGTCGTCAGAATCCATGCCGGGCCCGGCTTATCTGCCCAAACTGTCAGAGGTTCAAAACACCGGTATCTGTTCCGTTGAGGGAGCCCGGATGTTTTGCGAGATTTTGGGCAGGCCGAAAAAGATTGTCATCTGCGGCGGCGGTCATGTGTCTCTTCCTATTATAAAAATCGGCCGTATGACGGGATTTCAAATTCATGTGTTGGAGGATCGTCCCAAATTTGCAGACTGGGCCAGAGCTGCCGGAGCCCAGGAAGTGACATGCCAGCCATTTGCCCAGGGACTTGCTGCTGTTAAAGGCGATAAAGACACCTTTTTTGTGGTTGTGACCCGGGGACACCGCTACGACCAGATTTGCCTGGAATCCATTGTGGAAAAAGAACATGCCTACATTGGAATGATCGGCAGCCGGCGGCGGGCGGCCAAAGTAAAAGAAGCCCTTTTAGAACAGGGAAAAGACCCGGAGACTGTGAACCGCATTTACACGCCCATCGGACTGGATATTGGCGCCGAGACCCCGGAAGAGATTGCAGTGGCAGTTATGGCGGAACTGATTCAGGTGAAAAACAGGGAAAAAAGAAGCTTTGGTTATTCCAAAGAATTGTTGGAATACATTCTGGACAGTCAGGAAACAAATGCAAAGAATGTGCTTGCCACCATCATCATGCGCAAAGGTTCTGCTCCGAGAGAAACAGGTACAAAAATGCTGATTCTGCCGGACGGAAACTGTATTGGCACCATCGGAGGCGGCTGTGCGGAGGCAGAGGTGGTAAGAATTGCCCGTTCCATGAGCCGTAACGGCGGGGAACCATGCAGACTGTGCCATGTGGATATGACAGGAGAGGACGCGCAGGAGGAGGGCATGGTCTGCGGCGGCGTCATAGACGTTCTGTTAGAGACGGTTTTTGGTACATCGAACATTAAATGACAATTTGCGCTGCCGACGGCGGGATTCACATTTATTAAATGGAAAAGAGGTTGGAAATGAAAGACAGCTATGGAAGAATCATAGATTATATGCGGATTTCCATTACAGACCACTGCAATTTGCGATGCCGCTACTGTATGCCGGAGGGGATTTCCCAGGTTCCCATGGAAGAGATTTTAACTTATGAGGAGATAGAGGAACTCTGCCGGGCGGCTTCGGAACTGGGGATCAGCAGGCTGAAAATTACCGGCGGCGAACCGTTAGTCCGTTCCGGCTGCCCCCGGCTGATTGGAATGCTGAAAAAGATTCCCGGAATTGAGCAGGTAACCATGACCACCAACGGCACTCTGCTGAAACAGTATTTGCCGCAGCTTTTAGACCATGGCTTGGACGCCGTAAATATCAGCCTGGATACCTTAAATCCTCAGATTTATCAGCAGATTACCGGGAAAAACCAACTGCATGAGGTATTAGCAGGGATTGGGCAGGCCCTTAAAGCAGGACTTACGGTTAAATTGAATGCGGTGCTGCAGCCCGGCATAAACAGCAAAGAATGGTTAAGCTTGGCAAGGCTCACAACGCAGTATCCATTGGATGTGCGCTTTATTGAAATGATGCCCATTGGCTGCGGGAGAAGTTACCGGCCCGTCAGCAATCAGGAACTTCTTTTGCGTCTGAAAGCCAGTTACCCGGACCTTAGAACAGACGAAAGCATCCGCGGAAACGGCCCGGCCGTCTATTACCGGATTCCACGGGCAATGGGAAGCGTGGGCTTTATCAGCGCCCTTCATGGAAAATTCTGCAGCGGCTGCAACAGGCTGCGGCTGACCGCTCAGGGGAAATTAAAACCCTGCCTGTGTTTCGAGGAAGAAGTGGATGTGATGGAAATTCTGCGGGGAAAAAAAAAAGGATGCAATGGAAGTTCTGCAGGAGAAAGAAAAAGAAGATACAATGGAAGTTCTGCAGGAGAAAGAAAATTCCGCCTGCAGAGAAGTGCAGCAGTATAGCAAAGCAGCCGTCCGAAAAGAGCTTTTGAAACAGCGGATTGCCCAGGCTGTCAGCCAAAAGCCCCGGGAACATCATTTTGAAACAGCGGGACAAATCACAGAACGCAGGCAAATGGCCCAAATCGGCGGGTAGAAAAAAGAGAGGCATAAAATTGGAGGAGCATCAGATGGGAAAAATTACAGCAATCTGTATCAGTGATAAAAAAGGAACTCAGAAAACAGAAACCGATCATGCAAAGCTGATAGAAAATTTTGGAATTGCCGGGGACGCCCACGGAGGAAACTGGCACCGGCAGGTGAGCCTCCTTTCTCTGGAAAAGATCGAAGAATTCCGGCAGAAAGGGGCCGATATAACATACGGGGCATTTGGAGAAAATCTGGTGGTGGAGGGATTTCACCTGTCTGAAATGACCGTGGGAACCTGTTTTCAGATTGGGGAAGCAGTGCTGAAGCTCACCCAGATTGGCAAGGACTGTCACAGCCATTGCCAGATTTACAAGGTGATGGGCGACTGCATCATGCCAAGAGAGGGCGTGTTTGCAGAAGTGCTGACAGGGGGCATAATCCGGCCCGGAGATGAAATCAAAGCGCTGCCCCTTTTGGCTCACCGCCCCTTTACCGCTGCAGTGCTTACCTTAAGCGATAAAGGATATGCCGGGGAGCGGGAGGATCAAAGCGGGCCTCTGATTCAGGAAATTCTCAAAGGGCAGGGATACGAAGTGATAGAAAAACTCCTGCTTCCGGACGGCAGAAAGTCTTTGGAAAAACAGCTTTGCAGACTGGCAGACCAACGGCAGGTGAATCTGATTCTCACCACAGGCGGAACGGGATTTGCAGAACGGGACGTTACTCCGGAAGCCACAGCGGCAGTCTGTGACCGGATGGCCATGGGCATTGCAGAAGCCATCCGCCAGCATTCTTTGACCATTACCGGACGGGCTATGTTAAGCCGGGCAGTATCCGGTATCCGGAAAAAAACCTTGATTGTCAATCTTCCGGGAAGCCCAAAAGCCGTCAAAGAGAGCCTGGAATACATACTCCCCCACCTGGGACATGGACTTGGAATTCTGCGGGGCACAGCAGGAGAGTGCGCAAAAGAGCTGCGGTAGTGCGGCGATGAAATGGTGAAGAGCATGAAAAGAAAAATACCGATAATCAGGAAAAAAAGAATATGGATGCTGTTACTGGCAGCGCTGCTCATCTTTTGCATATCCGCTTGCGGAAGGAAAAACGGGCAGGAAAATAAAGAAATCGAAAGCGGTCAGTCTGCAGCGGAAAACCTGGAGGAAACAGAGATTCAGATTTTTCTGGCAGCCAGTCTGAACAGAGTGACAGAGGAACTGGCAAAGGAATATCAGAAGCTCCATCCGGAGGTCTCTGTTTCCTGCAATGCAGACAGCTCCGGCCGGCTGTTAACGCAAATCCAGGAAGGCTGTACATGTGATATTTTCTTTCCCGCTGCGCAAACGCAAATGGATCAATTGGAAAAAGACGGGCTGATTGTGGATGGAACCAGACAGGATGCAGTGAAAAATCAGCTGGTGGTTATTACAGGAAAAGGCAGCGGCACAGCCGTAAAAGGACTTGAAACTTTTGGAGAGGCAGCCAGCATTGCCCTGGCAGGCGGAAGCGTTCCGGCAGGCAGATATACCCGTCAGGCGCTGATGAATCTGGGAATTCTTGAAAAAACACAAGATCCTGCTTCCATTACTGCAAGGCAGGTGCAAAAAGCCCTGGGCGGTACGGAAATCAGCGAACAGGACAATGTAAGCAAGGTGCTTCTTGCAGTTGTGGAAGGTTCCTGTGAAGTGGGAACTGTGTATGATTCAGATACTTACGGGTATGAAAAGGAGCTGGAGATTCTTCAGACTGTCAGCCCGGAGCTGACTGGAAGCATTGTTTATCCCATCGCACAGGTGGTAAATCCGGAGGCAGATGAAGCAAAAAGCAGGGCAGCCCGGGAGTTTATCTCATTTATCCTGTCTGATGCAGCGAAAGAAATCTTTGAAGCATACGGTTTTGACACCAGTGCAATGCAATAAATGTCTGCTGTGTTTTCACAGAAACAAATGGAGTTATCAATGGAAGAATTGAAAATTATTTTGGAAAATCTGGATTGGAGCCCGCTGCTGATATCCCTGAAAACAGGATTTGCGGCAACTGTAATTTCCTTTTTTCTGGGAATTTACGGCGCATACAGAGCGATGAAAACATCCCCTTTAAAAAAATCAATCCTTGACGGCCTTCTGACCCTTCCTCTGGCGCTGCCCCCTACCGTGGCAGGATTTTTCCTGCTTCTGGTGTTCAGCAAAAGACGGCCTGCGGGAAGTTTTCTGTATCATACCCTTGGCATTCAGGTGGTGCAGTCCCAGGCAGGCTGCGTCATTGCCGCTTTAGTTATTGCCTTTCCCCTGATGTACCGGACTGCCAGAGCGGCCTTCGAACAGGTGGATATTAATTTGATATACGCAGCTAGAACCCTGGGCATGTCGGAAGCCAGAATTTTCTGGAAAATAGCAGTTCCCTGCGCCGGTCCCGGGATTGCCTCCGGCACAATGCTGACGTTTGCAAGAGCTCTTGGGGAATATGGGGCCACATCCATGTTAGCGGGGAATATTCCCGGAAAAACAGCCACTATTTCTCAGAAAATAGCCATGGTAATGCAGGACGGGGATTTTCGGACGGCAGGAATCTGGGCGCTGATTGTGATTCTGATTGCATTTCTCATTCTTGTGCTGATGAATCTGGCGGCGGGGAAAAAGAACAGAATGGTAAAACGATGGTAACGGCCCAAGTTTATGCCGATTCAAATATTCAGGGTGAAAGGCTCAAAAGAGGTGCAGTACATGGGATTTTCATTTCAGGAGGTGCGGAACATGGGATTTTCATTTCAGATAGAAAAAACACTGGGAGAATTTAAACTGAGCCTGAAAGCGGAAAGCCAGGGGAACCGATTGGGAATTCTAGGAGCTTCCGGCTGCGGAAAGAGCCTGACCTTGAAATTACTGGCGGGGATTGAAACGCCGGACGCCGGTCATATACGGATTGGAGAAAACCTGCTGTTTGATTCCGGACAAAAGAGAAACGTAAAGCCTCAGAACCGGCGGATCGGCTATCTGTTTCAGAATTACGCATTGTTTCCCCATATGACGGTGGCAGAAAATATCGGAGCCGGACTGCAGGGCAAGTCAGCGGGAACGCTGAAAACCAGATGGTCAGGGAAGAAAATTCAACGGCAGAGGCGGGTTCAGGAAATGATGGAAAAATTTCAACTTACAGGTCTGGCAGACCGGCTGCCGGGAGAATTGTCCGGCGGACAGCAGCAAAGAGCTGCCCTTGCAAGGATGATGGCCTGCGGGCCGGAGGTGATTTTGTTAGACGAGCCTTTTTCTGCATTGGATGTGTTTTTGAAAGATCAGATGCAGCGGGAGTTGGAAGAGCTGCTGGCGGATTTTCCCGGACTGGTGATACTGGTTTCCCACAGCAGAGACGAAATTTATCGGTTTTCGGAGGAATTACTGGTGATGGAGCAGGGGCATGAGGTGATATTCGGCAGGACAAAAGAAATATTTGCAAATCCCCGTTACCGGGAAGCGGCCCGCCTGACCGGCTGTAAAAATATTGCGGACGCCAGGCGGATAGACGCTCACAGACTGGAAGTTCCGGACTGGGGAATCTGTTTTTGCCTGGAACGTGAAATACCCGATGGCGTTACCGGCATTGGCTATCGCGCCCACGATTTTGTGCCGGTGTGGGGCGGCAGAAGGAATCATTGCCTGAGCGTGCAGGTCAGGCGCATGGCGGAAATGCCCTTCGAATACCACTACTATCTGCAGCCTGTCTGCCAATCCGGGCAGCAAACTGTTCCAAGGCAGTCCCTCTGTTGGTTTGTGCAGAAGGAGAAGCATATTCAGATCGAAGAAAGGGGTTTGCCCGACTATTTAGAGCTAAAGGAAGAATGTATGATGCTGTTTTAAATATTTGTGATAGGGAACACAGGAAAAGAGAGGAGAGAAAATGGAACTGACACATTTTGATGAAAACGGAAAAGCAGTGATGGTGGACGTAACAGGCAAAGCAGTCACAGACAGAACCGCCGTGGCAGCAGGGAAAATCACCGTAAACCAGGCAGTATACCATGCGATTGAAACAGGAGCTGTGGAAAAGGGAGATGTTCTCGGCGCAGCGGCCACTGCGGGAATTATGGCGGCGAAGAAAACGGCGGAGCTGATTCCCATGTGCCATATCCTTCCCCTGACAAACTGCAGGATAGAATTTGAGAAAAACAGTGAAAGAAGAGAGATTCTCTGTTACTGCACGGTGAAAGTAACCGGAAAAACCGGAGTGGAAATGGAAGCTTTGACCGGAGTCAGCATCGCCCTTCTGACCATTTACGATATGTGCAAGGCATTGGACAAGCATATGAAAATCGGGGAGATTTATCTTCTGAATAAAACCGGAGGGAAGAGAGAATTTAATCGTTGAGAAACGGGCTGAACCAAAGCTTTCCTGATTAGAATCCTGTATCCTTCAGCCGGTATCTGCCCCTTCCGGTTTTTTCAATTTGTCCGGTACTGCATAATTTTTTCAGCACCCGCTGCAGCTGCCTTCTGCTGCAGTGAATCTGATGGATAGCCGCCTCCAGGCCGTTCAGTTCATGGGCAGGAGAGATATTTTTCATATAAAGAAGCACCCGCTCCTCTGTGGTTGAGGCGGGAACGTTAATGGAGATAAAAAGCGCTAACTTATCACTGTAGGACTTAAGAAGCATATGGAGAAACCGCAGGTCGCAGTGAAGCTGTTTCTGATATTTTGTCATGGACAGGGCAATGCAGGTGACTTCTGTTTTCGCCAACGCATATAAGGGCGGGTTTCCCTGTCTGGAAAATTCAAGATCCCCAATCAGCGTGGGACTGCTGCTCTGATTGACCGGGGAAATGCCTCCGTCCTCCCGGATGCCGTAGATTTGAATGGTTCCCCGAACCACAAACAGCAGATCTTCCACAGGGGTATCCGGAGTGGTAAGGAACTCCTCTTTTTCATAGCGGCAGAGGTGAAAGGACAAGTCAGGGGTATCGAAATAACTGCGGATTTGTTCTTTCGAAAGCCAGTATTCAATTTCTGCCGCATCATATATTTTTTCCATAAAATACACATCTTTCTTTTCATTTTATTTTTTCCTATTGTGCCATATGGCACAGAAAAAATCAATAAAGATTGTTATAATGGCATTGAAAATAAAGAAGCGAGGGAAAGAACATGGAAAATGAAATTTTTAAAGATTCAAATATTTCAAAATCATATCTGCGTCTGTCTCTGCCGCTTGTCCTGAGCATGGCGGTTGCATTAATTTACAATCTGGCAGATACTTATTTTGTTGCCCAGAGCAATGACACCAATCTGGTGGCGGGCGTTTCTCTGGGGATGCCTTTGTTCACGCTGCTGATGGCCTTCGGAAATATTTTTGGACAGGGAGGCAGTTCTCTGATTTCCCGTCTGATGGGCCAGAAGGACGAGCAGGGGGTGCGCTGCGTCAGCTCTTGCTGCTTTTATGTCACAATCTTTGCCGGCATTTTGATTGCCGCTGTGATGCTGATGCTTCGTGTGCCCCTTCTGTATGTGTTAGGAGCCAGTGAGGAGACGTTTGTCCATGCGTCAAATTATTATATTTATCTGGCAATAGGCGCTCCGTTTATTATGGTTTCATTTATTCATTCCAATTTGCTGCGGGCGGAAGGAATGTCAAAAGAATCTATGGCGGGCACTCTGATCGGCACGGTGGTGAATATTATACTGGACCCCATTTTTATTTCTGTTCTGGGGTGGGGCGCAAGCGGCGCGGCCATTGCCACTGTCATCGGATACGTATGCGTAGACGTTTTCTTTCTGATTGCAGTGGCAAAGAGAAGTAAAATACTGTCGCTGAATCCCAGGGAACTGAAGGTGCCGGCAGGGCATTTGTGGCAGATTCTTGGAATTGGCATACCTGCGGCCCTTGCAAATCTGATGCAGAGCGTCAGCGTGGTACTGATGAATCAATTTCTGCTGCCTTTTGGAAATGACAAAATTGCGGCAATGGGAATTGTGCTGAAAGTAAATATGATAGCCCTTCTGCTGCTGACCGGGTTTGCGTTTGGGGGACAGCCCTTGTTTGGATATTATTACGGTTCCGGTGATAAAAAAAGGATGTGGGAGCTGCTCCGGTTCTGTTTCCGGTTTATCAGCGTCATTGCGGCTGCTTTGACAGCAGTTATTTTCCTGCTGGCTCCGTTTTTAATGCGATGCTTTATGGATCAGGAAACCATTATCAGCGACGGAACTGTAATGCTCCGGTGGCAGGTTATTACAATGGTATTTGTGGGCATGATACTTTTGCTGACGATTGTGTTTCAGTCCATGGGGAAGGTTACGGCATCCTTTCTTTTATCCATCAGCCGGCAGGGGGTTGTTTTTCTGGCAGTTCTTGCAGTATCATACCGCATGGGCGGATATATGGGAGTGATTGTGTCCCAGGCCGCTGCAGATTTGATAACGGCGGGAATTGCTGGAATATTGTTCTGGAAAGAGCTTTATTCTGTCAGAAATTATCGGGAATGCGCTCCATGATTTTAATAAAAGTTCACACTGGAAGAAACAGAAATAATTTGATATAATTTGAGGAAATTGGAAGATATTTATGGAGGTAAATATGAATAATTTGCTCAAAATAGGTTTGTTTGTGGCAGTGGGTCTGGCGCTGAACCAGTTTGTGAATTTATGCTACCGGCTTGCGTCCAGGAAATCAAAGGCAATTCATCTGCATTTTTTAAAAAGCGCGATTAATGTATTTATAGATGTGATTATTATTTACAGTCTGGTTCAGCAGTTTGAAATTACCAAAGATATCAGCAAGGCCCTTCTGCAAAGCGGTACTTTGATTGTGGCAATCGCCACATTTGCCGCACAGCAGGCGCTGGCAAATGTGATCAGCGGCATTTCTGTTTCCGCTTCCAAGCCCTATAACGTGGATGAAAAAATTCGGGTGCTGCAGGGCGGGACTGTAATTGCGGAAGGCATGGTCATTGACGTTACCATAAGACATACGGTAATCCGCCAGTTCAACGGAGAATGCTGTATTGTGCCCAATTCCATTATGGATTCTGCGGTGATTATCAATACTAATTTTACGGAAAATGTAGGGAACTTTATCGAGGTGGTGGTCTCTTATGAGTCAGACATTGAGAAAGCTGTTTCTGTCATGAAGGAGATATGCGCAGACCATCCGCTGGCCATAGACACTGACAAGAGCAGCGTCACTGTCAGCGGCTTTGCAGCCGACGGCGTCACCTTAAAGACCACCATCTGGACCAGAAACTTAAATGACAGTTTTCGGGCCTGCAGTGATATCCGGGCGGATCTGGTAAAGGCTTTTAAGGAAAACGGCATTGAGATTCCGTATCAGACGGTGACGATCCACAATTGACAGGAATGAAAAAGGAGTGCATTGGGAGTCATGCTGCGGAATATGGAAACAGAGGATTTTCCTAAAACACTTGCGAAGAAAAGCCAATCAGGGTATAATATCGGGAGATATGAACAAGACGGATTTATTACTCCGGCGGTTAAATATTGCAGTATCTTACTTGCCCAAACCTCCATCTGCTACGTTGTCATCAATCGCTGTAGCACTCGCTACAGCTCAATCTTCCGCCTTGCATATGAAGATTTGTTCTGCGTAATCTACTGCGATATTTAACCGCCGGAGTAATAAATCCTTTGATCAGGAGGAGCATATGATTGATTTAAAATTTTTACGGGAAAATCCCGAAACAGTAAAGGAGAACATCAGAAATAAATTCCAGGACAGCAAGCTGCCGTTGGTGGACGAGGTGATAGAACTGGATGTCCAGGCCAGAAAAACTCAGCAGGAGGCTGATTCCCTCCGGGCCGAGCGGAAGAAATTATCCAAGCAAATCGGCGCATTGATGGGGCAGGGAAAGAAAGAGGAAGCGGAGGCTGTGAAAGCCAGGGTCAACGCAGGGGCCGAGCGGCTGGCAGAACTGGAGAAACTGGAAGGGGAGCTGCAGGAAAAAGTCACGAAGATTATGATGGTAATCCCCAATATCATAGACCCGTCCGTTCCCATTGGAAAAGACGACAGCGAAAATGTGGAGGTGGAGAAATACGGAGAGCCGGTAACGCCGGACTTTGAGATTCCTTACCATGCGGAGATTATGGAGCGGTTCCAGGGCCTTGATCTTGACAGCGCCAGAAAAGTGGCAGGCAACGGCTTTTACTATTTGATGGGCGATATTGCAAGGCTTCATTCCGCAGTGATTTCTTATGCAAGAGATTTTATGATCGGCAGAGGCTTTACCTACTGCGTGCCTCCTTTTATGATCCGCAGCAATGTGGTAACCGGCGTGATGAGCTTTGCGGAAATGGACGCCATGATGTATAAGATTGAAGGAGAGGATCTGTATTTAATCGGAACCAGTGAACATTCCATGATCGGAAAGTTTATTGATACCATTTTAAATGAAGAGCAGCTTCCGCAGACATTGACAAGCTATTCTCCCTGTTTCAGGAAAGAAAAGGGCGCCCATGGAATTGAAGAGAGAGGCGTATACCGCATTCACCAGTTTGAGAAGCAGGAGATGATTGTGGTGTGCAAGCCGGAAGAATCTCCCCTGTGGTTTGAAAAATTATGGCAGAATACCGTAGATTTATTCCGTTCCCTGGACGTTCCGGTGCGTACCTTAGAGTGCTGTTCCGGCGATTTGGCAGACCTGAAAGTGAAATCTGTGGATGTGGAGGCATGGTCTCCCAGACAGCAGAAATATTTTGAGGTGGGCAGCTGCTCCAATCTGGGAGACGCCCAGGCCAGACGGCTGAAAATCCGCGTCAACGGTAAAGAGGGCAAATATTTTGCCCATACGCTGAATAACACCGTAGTGGCGCCGCCCCGTATGCTGATTGCCTTTTTGGAAAATAATCTGTGCCAGGACGGCAGCGTGCGGATTCCGGAGGCCCTGCGGCCTTACATGGGCGGACAGGACAAGATTGTTCCGCCGGAAAAATAAGTTTTGACGGGCTCCTGTTTGGTTATATTCCCGCGAGCAACGAGCCAAGCGGGCATGCTTGCATGCACATTTGGCGACTGCCGCGAGGGTCAAAGACCCCGTTGCTTGCAGCGGGGTCTTTGACTCGGAAAAAGGAGAGCAGATGAAAAAGAAGTATCTTTGGGCCGGGCTTGGGGGCGCCCTTTTATTGGTGCTCCTGGTATTGGCAGTGTGGCTGATTCCCCTGGTCCGAACAGTATTTTTGATTCGCGGTATGGCGAAATCCGAAGGATTTCAATATGAAGCCGCAGTGGAGATAGAAGAAGAAAATCTGTCAAAGCAGCAGAAGGATATCATTCGCTTGCTGTCCTGGGCTCTGACTGGCAAAGAAAACGCCGGTATGTCCTGGGAGATAACCGGAAGGATGTCAGAAGGCTTGGTATATGGGAAGGTGTTCTGCCAGGGAAGCAGCGAACCTGTAACAGAACTGTATCTTGACCAGGATGAAGCGTTTGTCAATCTGGAAATGTTTTATGATTCCATACGGGACAATGTGCTCCGCCAACAGCCCTTTTTGGGAAATTTGTTCCCGGAGTGGGAGTACGGCGCCTTTCTGTCCTCCCGCCAGGCAGAAGAAATTTTTCAGATAGATTTGAAAGAATGGTTCCGGCCGCAGGAACTGACAGAAACCCAGACATACTCTGTCCGGGAACTCCTGGGCCTTTTGCTGAAACTAAAACGTCAGAAAGGCCCGGGCGGCGAAAGACAGTTTGTACTGGAAGCCAGAGACTACCAGGCCGTTTTGGAAATCGCAAAGAAGGAGCAGGCCCCTCTTCTGAAAGTTCTGGTATCTGACCGAACCGAAAGCAAAGAAGTTTCCGCTTACACAGGAACATTTATTTTCCGGAAAACAGAAGAAATTGTTCTGCCGGACTCAAAGATAGAAGATGAGGATATCAGACAGCTTGCGAAATTGTGGAACGCTGTTTGTTCATATCTTTGAGAGGAATATCACATATTTCCGCATCCGAGTAAGATATAGGAATATCACAAATTCCCCGCATCCGAGTAAGATATAGGAAAGCAAACCAAAAGGATGCAGAAAATGGCAGCTAACAGCGAAAAATTCGAAAATCTTCTGAACCTTGCCCTGGATGCCACAGCCCGGGAGCGGGAAAAATCATTGCAGCTTGGAGTGGGCTATGAGCCGGAGGAACAGAAGTGGGAACTGATTGTGAAATATTCCGGAAATATTATGCGTCTGGCAGAGGAAAATCCCCGGATAGAAGTTATAGAACTGATGAATGAATATGCCGTTTTGTACGTGCCGGAGGATGCCATGGAACAGGTGGCCATGGCGCCGGAGGTGGAGTATGTGGAAAAACCGAAACGGATGTACTTTGCCGTGCAGGAGGGAAAACAGGCCTCCTGCATCACTCCGGTGCAGTCTGCAAGATACAACCTTACCGGAAAAGGGGTGATTGTAGCTGTTCTGGATTCCGGGGAACCTGTTACGGTATTGTCACGTTACTGCTGTTTCA
This sequence comes from Lachnospiraceae bacterium, assembly GCA_910575555.1. GTDB lineage: Bacteria > Bacillota > Clostridia > Lachnospirales > Lachnospiraceae > Petralouisia. Next base: position 279,319 of record CAJTFX010000003.1, read on the forward strand.
GTTTCTTTTCCGGTGTTGGGACGGCGGATATCCTTTCTGTTTGTGAAACAGCCGGCTGAAATACAGCGGATTGTCATATCCTACAATCCGGGCGATTTCATTTACGGCATAATTTGTGGTCTCCAGAAGCATCTGGGCATTGGTGATGCGGATAGAGGTGACAAACTGCATGGGGGTGGCCCCGGCATATTTTTTAAAATTCCGGATAAACCAACTGACGCTCATTCCTCTGGAAGCGGCATATTCTTCAATATTGATATCCCGGTTATAATTCTCATTAAAGTAGGAAACAGCAGTTTCCATCTCCCGATCCAGATATTCGTTTTTTAACACATGTTCTCTGGTCAGTTCCCGGCGGAAAATAATCAGCAGATAACGCAGCAGCAGGGCAAGCATTTCTTCATAATCATCCTGACACCGCTGCAATTCCAAAATAATTCTTTTAAATACACGCTCATATTCCAATGAGGTTCCCACAGCGAAAACCCGCCTGTCATCAGGGAACCCGTATTTTCTCAATATATTCTTTACGTCGCTTCCAGTAAAGTGAATCCAGTAAACTTCAGTCTTATCCACTCCGTAATATTCGTATTTCTGAAATTCTTTCGGGCGGAATAATACAATATTCCCGGCGGTGACAATTGTTTCGTTTTCCGGGCTGTCGAAATGAAAATAGGCCCGTCCGGAAGCAATATAGATGATTTGAAAATCCACTCTGCCCCTGGGCCGATAAGTGGGCAGCTTCGGCTGCAGAGACAGACGGTAAGTTCCGCAGCTGCCTACAATCAGCGGTTTGCTTTTGTCTTTGAAGTCAAGAACGGAATGATTTTTGTAACTGGAATTGATGTACAAAGCGGGCACCTCCCGGGGATTTTTTTAATTGTATCATTTTGTGCATATTCTGTCCAGTTCTGTTTATAGACATATTTTCCCTGAGAGATTATGATGTTATCAAGAAATTAAGTGAACAAAAGATATTAGCAGCAATGGACGGACTGGGCGTGAGCTTAATATCAAAACAAAATTATGTATATCAAAGGAGGATTGGCCTATGATTGTGCCACGTTACTATGAGGATTTGAGTATGCTGCATGATAATACGATGCCCGCCAGGGCCTATTACATTCCGGCATCCCAGAGAAGAGATGATCTGGCAGAACACCGTGAGAACTCAGACCGGCTGCAGCTTTTGTCCGGAGAGTGGGAGTTCAGGTATTTTGAAAGTATTTATGAAGTGCAGGATGCATTTTATGAGATCAGTTACGATACCTGGGGGTTTGACAAGCTTACAGTTCCGGGGGTATGGCAGACAGCCGGATATGACAGCCACCAGTACGTCAATATCCGCTATCCCTTCCCGTTTGATCCGCCCTATGTTCCTCAGGATATTCCCTGCGGAGCCTATGTACATACTTTTTCTTATCAGAAGGATAAGAAAGCGCCGAAAACATTTTTGAACTTTGAGGGGGTGGACAGTTGTTTTTATGTCTGGCTGAACGGAGTTTATGTGGGCTACAGCCAGGTGTCCCATGCGGTCAGTGAATTCGATGTGACTTCTCTGCTGCAGGAGGGAGAAAATAAACTTGCGGTACTGGCGCTCAAATGGTGCGACGGTTCTTACCTGGAGGATCAGGATAAGTTCCGCATGAGCGGAATTTTCCGGGATGTATATCTGCTGAAACGGCCCGAGAGGTATGTGAGAGATTACCGCATCACAACAGAGATAACAAAGGACAGCGCCGCGGTAAACGTAGATATCTGCTTCAGCGAACCGGCGGGCACCACAATAATCATCGAAGATAAATATGGAACAGCAGTAGCCAGAGGAGAGATATCAAAAGACGGACTGCTGGAGCTTACAGTGCCCCAGCCGGTTCTTTGGAATACGGAACATCCATATTTATATACCATCATTTTTGATGCAGAAGACGAGGTAATCGTAGATTATATTGGCTTTCGGACGATAGAGGTGAAAGAAAGCGTCATTTATCTGAATGGGGAGAAAATCAAATTCCGGGGCGTGAACCGCCATGATTCTGACCCGGAAACTGGATTTACAGTCAGCGCAGAACAGATAAAGACCGATCTTACCCTGATGAAACAGCACAATTTTAACGCAATTCGTTCCAGTCACTATCCCAATGCGCCGTATTTTTATCAGATGTGCGATAAATATGGATTTATGGTAATTGATGAAGCGGATCTGGAAGCCCATGGGCCGGTGATGCTGTACCGCAGAGAAGATACGGATTTCAACCGTTTCAACCGCTGGAATGAAACGCTTGCAGATGATCCGGCATGGGAGCAGGCCATTTTAGACCGTGTGCAGCTTATGGTACACAGAGATAAAAACCGTCCCTCCATTGTGATGTGGTCTATGGGAAATGAGAGCGCTTACGGCTGCAATTTTGAAAAGGCCCTGGCATGGACCAAGAAGTTTGATCCGGACAGACTGACCCAGTATGAAAGCGCCAGATACCGCAATTACGATGTAACATATAATTATGAAAATCTGGATCTGTACAGCCGGATGTATCCCGGGCTGACAGAAATTGAGGACTATTTGAAGAAGGATGGAAGCAAGCCGTTTCTGTTGGTGGAGTATTGCCACAGCATGGGGAACGGGCCGGGAGACTTTGAGGACTATTTTCAGATGATTTACAGCGACGACCGGATGTGCGGCGGTTTTGTCTGGGAATGGTGCGACCATGCGGTTGCCCATGGCAGGGCGGAAAACGGCAAGACCATATACCATTACGGCGGCGACCATGGAGAGGAAGTCCATGACGGCAACTTCTGCATGGATGGGCTGGTGTATCCGGATCGCAGGCCCCATACCGGGCTTTTGGAATATAAAAATGTATACCGTCCCGCAAGAGTGGTTTCCTATGATGAAAACAGCGGGGAACTGACATTTCACAATTATATGGATTTTGACGATCTGAAAGACTATGCGGAGATTGTTTATGAAATGACAAAGGACGGCCTGACGGTGGAAAAAGGGAAATTGACGGATGTTTCTGCGGCGCCTCACAGTGACGGAAAGGCAGAACTGAAATTGCAGATTCCGGCCGCAGGAAGGATTTACCTGAAATTGACGTACCTTTTGAAAAAGGAAATGCCGTTGCTTGAGCGGGGCCATGTATTGGGATTTGATGAAATAAAGCTGTCAAATGAGGACGGAAGGAACCGGCAGGCGGTGAAATGGATGGAGCAGAAACCTGCTTTTGGCAGCATTTCCGTGAAGGAAACAGATACAGAGATTGCGCTGCAGGCAAAGGATTTCAGCTATATCATAGATAAACGCACCGGACTGTTTCACCAGATTCGGTTCGGGGGAAGAGATTATCTGAACCATCCCATGGAACTGAACATCTGGAGAGCGCCCACAGACAATGACAGGTATATCAGAACGGAATGGGAAAAAGCAGGTTATGACAAAGCATGCGCCAGAGCTTACAGCATTAAAACGGTTCAGAGGGAATCCGGAGTACAGCTTACAGAGCATCTGGCAGTTGCGGCGCCCACCGTCCAGAAGATCCTGGATGTGGAACTTATCTGGGAAATTGACGGGAACGGAACGATATCCTCCCAGATCTCAGCGGTAAAAGAAGAAGAATTTCCGGAGCTTCCCCGGTTTGGAATCCGTTTGTTTCTCAATAAGAAATTGGAAAACGTCAGTTATTTTGGGATGGGGCCCCAGGAAAGCTACCGGGATAAGTGTCAGGGCTCCAGTCACGGATGTTATCGCGCCAAAGTCAGCCAGCTGCACGAGGATTACATTCGCCCTCAGGAAAATGGAAGCCATTTTGACTGTGATTATGTGACGGCGGCAAATACGCAGTTTGGGATCACAGCGGTTTCTGAACAGCCCTTTTCTTTTCAGGCTTCTGTATATACCCAGGAAGAACTGGAACGGACATTGCATAATTACGAACTGAAAGAATCTGACAGCACCGTACTCTGTATAGATTACGCATTAAACGGCATCGGTTCCAACAGCTGCGGCCCGGCAGTTTTGGAGAAGTATCGGTTTGACGATACAAACTTCCAGTTCCGGTTTATGTTGGTGCCTTTTTTTAAAGAATCATAATTTAAGGAGGAGCAATAATTATGGAAGAAAAGAAATATTTAAAATGGTATAACAAAATCGGATACGGCTCAGGTGATATTGCGGGAAATGTGGTGTATGCTTTTTTGACGTCCTTTGTTATGGTCTATCTGACAGACACCATCGGCCTGGCATCCGGAATGGTGGGGACATTGATTGCCGTGTCAAAGTTGTTTGACGGATTTACAGATATCTTTTTCGGCTCCATGATCGACAAGACACACAGTAAGCTGGGAAAAGCAAGGCCGTGGATGCTGTATGGCTATATCGGCTGCGCCGTAACGCTGGTATGCTGTTTTGCAGTACCGGCCGGACTTGGAAAAACAGCCCAGTACGCATGGTTTTTCATTGCATACACCTTGTTAAACGGCGTATTCTATACGGCAAACAACATTGCATATTCGGCCCTTACTTCTCTGGTGACAAAAAACAGCAAAGAACGGGTGCAGATGGGGTCTTACCGTTTTATCTTTGCATTTTCCACAAGCCTTCTGATTCAGACCATTACAGTGGGATTTGTAGACAGGTGCGGCGGTGATGCGGCAGCGTGGAGACTGGTGGCAATTATTTATGCGGTAATTGGGTTGATTGTAAATACAATTTCCACCTTTTCCATAAAGGAGCTTCCCGAAGAAAAGTTAAAGGACGGCGGGACATCCGGGGAGGAAGAAAAGTACGGGCTGATGCAGGCATTTCGCCTGCTTGTGAAAAACAAATATTATCTGATGATCTGCGGAGCCTATATTTTGCAGCAGCTGTACAGCGCCATGATCGGCGCGGGCATTTATTACATGACCTGGGTGCTGAAAAATAAAAATCTATTCGGACAGTTTGCCTGGGCTGTGAACATTCCTCTTATCATAGCATTGATTTTTACGCCTGCGTTAGTAGGCAGATGGAACGGGATGTACAAACTGAATTTAAGAGGTTATATCCTTGCGGTAATCGGCAGAGCGCTGGTTGTAGTAGCCGGATATATGGGAAGCATTCCTCTGATGATGGCATTTACAGCTCTTGCGGCATTGGGGCAGGGGCCCTGGCAGGGAGACATGAACGCAGTGATCGCTTCCTGTTCTGAGTACACTTATCTGACGCAGGGCAAGAGAGTGGACGGCACCATGTACTCCTGCACTTCACTGGGAGTCAAAATCGGCGGCGGCATCGGAACGGCGCTGGTGGGATGGCTTCTGGAATTCAGCGGCTACGTGGGCACCAATTCCGTACAGCCCCAGTCAGCGCTCAGCATGATGCAGTTTATGTATCTGTGGCTTCCTTTAATCTTTGATGTGCTGATTATGTTAATTCTCTCCAGACTCAATGTGGAGAAAGCAAATGAGAAAGTGAAAATAGAAAAAGGTATTAGTTAGAGCGTGTTTTTTGATGGCTTTATAGAATAAGACATTCTTCTCCCCCCATATAATGGTAAGCGGGAGGGATGCTTATGAATCTGACGAAGGAAGAACTGTACAGAATGGAACAGGCAGATATCAGGGAGGCTGTCTGGGATAACCTCCCTGATATCTGCCAGATTGAAATAGACAAAAAGAAACCTGTTCCCCAAAGAGCCCAGGAATATGTACAGAAAGTCGGGAATCCGTTTCTGGTAAGGGTCGGAGCTTATACGGTGAAGCTTGGCTATTCCGACTGTGAAGAAACACTGAATGACAGGATGAAGCAGTACATCCGAAAAATCGCAGAAATAAAATATTAACGCGTGTTTGAAAAGTGCTTTTTTGAATGCGTCCAGACAGAAGCCATTACAGGAGGAAAGAGCGGGCAGAATGACAGAACCTATTTATTTTGCCGCCGTTTATCTCCGTCTGTCTAAAGATGACGGGGACATAGATGGCAGTATAAAATCAGAAAGCAACAGCATAAGCGCCCAAAGAGAATTGGCTTTTTCTTATCTCAGGGAGCATGAGGAGATAGAGTTGTTTGATATTTATGCGGATGACGGCTACTCCGGAGTCAATTTTGACCGGCCCCAGTTTAAACGGATGATGTCAGACATTGAAGCCGGGCATGTGAATTGCGTGATTGTGAAAGATTTGTCCAGACTGGGACGGGATTACATTGAAGCCGGGCGGCTGCTTCAAAAGACCTTCCCGGCTTTTCATGTGCGGTTTATTGCCATAGCAGATCAGTTTGACAGCCAGACGGCAGACCATACTGCCAAATCCCTGGTTCTTCCAATCAAAAACTTTATTAACGATTCCTATTGCCGGGACATTTCACAGAAAGTAAAAAGCCATCAGAAGATAAAGCGGGAGCAGGGAAAATTTATCAGCCCCTTTGCCATGTATGGCTACCGCAAATCTGCAGAGGACAAAAATAAACTGTGCCCGGACGGCTATGCCGCGGACATTGTGCGCAGAATATTTGCATGGAAGCTGGAGGGCATGAGCGCCCTTGCAATCGCAGAGAGATTAAATGGGCTTGGAATACGTTCTCCCATGGAATATAAAAAATTCCGGGGCGAAAAATTCTGCACCAGTTTCCAGAAACATGCAGTGGCGAAATGGTCGGCAGCGGCAGTAAAGAGGATATTGGACAATGAAGTTTACACCGGGGTTCTGGTGCAGGGAAAAAATGAGCAGATCAACTATAAAGTAAAAAAAACAACAGCCAGGCCCAGGAAAGAGTGGGCGCGGGTGGAAGGAACCCATGAGGCGATTGTTCCGCAGGAGGATTTTGCGATGGTACAGGCTCTGCTTGCCGTTGATACCAGGGGTCAGGGCAAAGCCGGGCGCGCTCATCTTTTTTCCGGGCTGCTGTTTTGCGGAGACTGTAAAGAGCCTATGATACGGCGCGTCAATCGCTGTAAAGGAACATCCAGGGTTTATTTTATCTGCCCCACCAGAAACCGGGGCCAGGGCTGCACCAGACACAGTGTGCCGCAAGAGGAGCTGAAAACAGTTGTATTCCGGATTTTGCAGATTTATACGGCAATTAATCTGGAGATATGCAGCCAATTGGAATATATCCAAAGGACGGAGGTTCATTTTGAGGAAGTGTCCAGACTTGCTGAGGAGATAGAAAGATTCCGTAAAGAGCAGGAGAAATACCTTGAGCTTCGTAACTGTTTGCGTGAAGATTTAAAAACCGGACTGATTACAGAAACAGATTTTAAAAATTTCCGGACAGTTTTTGAGACACAGTATCAGGAATTAAAAAATGCAGTTTTCAAACAGGAGGAAATGAAAGAAGAGATGCTTCGCAGCGGCATTGCAGCCGAGAAAAGACTGGAAAAGTTTAAAAAAGATATGGAGCTGACAGAATTGAACCGTGATGCTCTTTTGTGCTTTATCAGCCGGATAGAGGTATATGAACATAAAAAAATTTATATAGAGTTCCGAAGCAGAGAGGAATTCAGCGGAATACTTGCGCTCCATTCCGTCAGGAGGGAGGCATAAATGGCAAAGCCGTCAGGTAAGGAAGGGCCTGTCTGGAGAGCCGGCATCTACGCACGGCTGTCTGTGGACGGCAATGAAAAGAAAAATGAATCCATAGATACACAGATTGAAATTGCAAAGAAGTATCTCAGACAGATAGAAGATGCAGAACTGGCTGCGTGTTACACGGATTTGGGAAAGACAGGCACTAATTTTAAACGGGAAGGTTTTGAACGGATGATGGAGGACATCCGGCAGAAGAAGATTAATTGCGTTGCGGTCAAGGATTTTTCCCGGTTTGGAAGAAATTATATAGAAACAGGAAATTATATGGAAAAGATTTTCCCTTTTCTGAAGGTTCGGTTTATTGCGGTTACAGACGGATATGACAGCGAGAGGATAACGGGCGGGCAGTTCCAGTTATCCGTGAATCTGAAAAATATTGTGAACGAGCTCTATGCGCGGGATATTTCACAGAAAGTTCGGTCCGTGAAACAACTGAAACAGGAAAAAGGAAGCTATATCGGGGGTGCGCCTCCTTATGGATACCGGGCAAAAAAAGTCGGCGACAAACGGATACTGTTTCCAGATGAAGCCGCCATACAGATCGTTGTAAAAATATTTGAAATGTATGCGGATGGAAAAACTTGCAGGGAAATTGCAGACGAATTATACCAAAAGAAGATACAGCGTCCCTGGGCTTATAATACCACCGGAAAAATATATTGTCCCAAAGACCAGATGCTGCAGCAATGGTCTTATGATACCATTAAAAATATTCTGATGAATCCGGTTTATACCGGCACATTTTTTCAGCCAGGGGACGATAAAAAAACACACGGAAGTCCCAAAGACCGCGAATCTCACAGTTTGGCTGCAGCGCATACCCATGAGCCGCTGATTTCAGAAGAATTGTTTCGCCGGGTATCACAACGGTTTCAGAACCAAAAGAAATATGGAAACCGAAGGGGATTTTCCGAGACAATTACCCCAAAGGAGGATGTATTTAAAGGAATGATTTTCTGCGGCGGATGCGGCAGTCTAATGATGCGTCAGTCATCCATAAAAATACGTTCCGGCGGGGAACGGGTGCGCAGATATTCTTATGCATGTCCAAATAAAAATAAAATTGGCAACATGGCCTGCAGCAGTCAGAGGATTTCTTTGTCAGCTCTGGAAACCATCGTAAAAACTGTGATGGAAAAAGAGTGCTCCTGTTTCGAATTTTGTCTGGAAGATGATTGGAAAGAAACCATGCAGGAGGCTGTAAAAAAGAAAGCTGCCATCCGCACATGGATACGTGAAGCCAAACAGAAACAGGAGCAATTAACCTGGATGGGCAGCCAGCTTTACCGCCGCTTCCATGAGGGAGAAATTTCCCGTGAAGTGTTTCTGGAAGAAAAATCAAAAATAGAAAAGGAACTGGAACAATGGAACAGGAGAGAAACTGATTTCAGGCGGCAGGAAGAAATGACAGAACAGGAAGCGGAGAAAAGAAAACAGTCAATTTCTGAACTTCTGACCGGAGGAGCTGATACGGAACCTGACCGGCAAATGGCGGAATGTCTGATTCAAAAAATCAATGTATACCCCAAAGGCTGGATAGAGATCTTGTGGAATTACAGAAAAAACGAACTGCTTGAGAGGATGACGGAGTAATGTGATTGAGGAGGCGCATATGGACGAACCGTACAGAATTGCAATCTATCTGCGTTTGTCAAAAGAAGATGGGGAATCGGCAGAGGAAAGCAACAGCATCACCAACCAGAGAATGCTGCTGAAAGAGTATGTCAAAAAACACTTTGGAAATTACCGGCTGAAGGAATTTGCGGACGATGGTTTTTCTGGAACAAATTTCCAGCGGCCCGGGGTTTCTAAGATGTTGGAGCAGATTGGGAATGGTGAAATTGACTGTGTGCTTGTGAAAGATTTTTCAAGATTTTCCAGGGATTATATTGAGCTTGGCTCCTACTTGGATCAGATTTTTCCATTTCTCGGCATACGCTTTATTTCACTGAACGACAATTATGACAGCAAAAAACAGGACGGGGGCGCTGCAGAACTGGATATTTCATTTAAAGGGCTGATTTACGATTTATATTCGAAGGATTTATCGGTGAAAGTCAAATCCTCGCTGCGCACAAGAAAAGAACAGGGGCAGTATGCCTGCTCCATTCCGCCCTTTGGATATAAAAAAGCGGACGGGGACAGGCATATGCTGACTGAGGCAGAGGAGGAAGCAAAGATTGTCAGAAAAATATTTTCCCTGGCGTTAGAGGGAGAAACCTCCGTGGAAATTGCGCGGCTTCTGAACCTGGAAAAGATACCTGCGCCCATAGAATTTAAAATCAGAAAGAAGCAGGCAGACAGGACGCCACAAGGAAACAGTTTCCGCTGGAATCACACTGCCGTCTGCTCCATTTTAAAAAACCCGGTTTACACAGGAGATATGGTGTACGACAAATATGAAAAAAGCGAGGTGGGCGGTAAAAACCATTTAAAGCCCAGAAGTGAGTGGAAAGTATATCAGAACCATCATGCGCCAATTGTTTCCAGAGCCGATTTTGAAAAAGTTCAGAAGATGAGGGAGCACGCAGGCAGCAGGCGGGCGAAGGATGTAAAAGCAGGAAAGGAAAAGGAGGTGGGAGTGTGTCATCCGCTGCAGGGAAAAGTGTTTTGCGGCGGATGCAGGCGGGCAATGACGTTGCGAAAGCATGTGCGGCATCCGTATTTTTACTGTAATCACAGGTATGTATACACAGACAGGGAAAATTGCGTGAGCCATTTGAAGCTGGTGTTTTTGGAACAGTTTGTTCTTGAACAGCTGCGTTTCAGATTGCCGGCGCAGAAGGAACTGGAGAAGATAAGACAGGAAAAGGAGGATGAAATCCGCAAAAAGCTCCATATATGGATTAAAGAGAAGGAAAAAATAAGCAGAAAAAAAGCGGCGCTGCAGAGAAAACGATTAGAAGAATATGAAAAGTCTGTTTTCCACAGAGAAATCTCTTTCCAGACAGAGGATTTAGAGCTGCAGCAGGTGGAAGAGAGGATGGCGGAGATTGAAAAAGAGATAAATAGCATGGAACAAGAACTCCGCGAAGAGAAGGAGAAAAGCCCCTTCAGCCGGGAAGGAAAAGCAGAGCTTACCAAAGAACTGGCGGAGACATTGATCCGGGAAATTACTGTGTATGGAGAAGAGCGTATTGAAATTACATGGACGTTATAATTAATTGCAGTTGCTTAACAGGAAAGGGGATCGATTACAACCATCCGGATTTCCGCAACCAGGACGGCAGTACCAGAATTCTGGCTTTGTATGATGAGACTTTGGATCGGGAATTTACGTCAGAAGAAATCAATCAGGCATTGGAGGCTTCCAGTGAACAGGAGCGGTTTCGCATTGTTCCAAGCAGGGACACTTCAGGACACGGCACCCACGTAGCCGGGATTGCTGCGGGAAATGGCCGGGCAAGCGGCGGAGTGAACCGGGGCGTGGCATTTGAAAGTCCGCTTTTGATTGTGAAACTGGGTACACAGGACCCCAACGGTTTTCCGAGAACAACCCAGCTGATGCGGGGGCTGGATTATGCGGTGCGCAAATCTCTGGAATACCAGATGCCTATGGCAGTCAATATCAGCTTTGGAAATACTTACGGTTCCCACAGCGGGACGGCTCTTTTGGAAAGCTATATCAACGATATTTCCAATTACTGGAAAACCAGTATTTCCATCGGAACCGGAAATGAAGGGGCGGCCCGGGGCCATACCTCCGGCATTTTAAAACAGGGGCAGGAGCAGGAAATAGAACTGGGGATAGGAGAGTATGAATCTACCGTGAATCTGCAGCTCTGGAAATCTTATGCAGATCAGTATGATGTGATTCTGGTGCACCCTTCCGGCAGCCGTATCGGGCCGATCCGCCAGGTTCAGGGGCCTCAGCGGTTTGTGATGGGACAGACCGAGCTGTTAATTTATTATGGAGAGCCGAGTCCCTATAATCTGTATCAGGAGATTTATGTTGATTTTCTTCCGGCAAAATCTTATATTGACGCAGGTGTCTGGAAAATTGTGCTTGTGCCGGAACGGATTGTGCAGGGAAGTTTTGATTTATGGCTGCCCGGACAGTCTGTGCTGAACCGGGGCACTGGATTTTTGTACCCCACAGAAGAGACAACATTGACGATTCCCTCCACAGCGGAAAAAGTGATTTCCGTGGGCGCTTATGACGCCAGGTATAATCAGCTTGCAGATTTTTCCGGCCGGGGCTTTACCAGACAAACCAATCAGGTGAAGCCAGACATTGCTGCGCCTGGAGTTGGAATTCGTTCTGCTGCGCCTGGGGGCGGCTATGCGGTGAGAAACGGCACATCAATGGCAACGCCTTTCGTGACTGGGAGTGCGGCTCTTTTGATGCAGTTTGGAATTGTAGAAGGGAATGATCCATATTTGTATGATGCTGTTATAATTGGACTAAGTTAGAAAAACCTTGAAAAACAGGGGTTTCTGCTTAGTCCATTTTCATTTCAGCAGGTTTTCTACACCTGAAATTAAGACAAGTAACGTTACGGAAAGTATACCACATATATGTCGGCATGGAAAGCAAATTCGGGTTGACAGTTAGCCGCATTTTGGGTAACTGTCAGCACGAATTCCACAAGGGTTTGGGAGTGTAGCTCCCAAGTATTTCAAAATGGAGGACAAGCTATGGCAACGAATACAGCGAAAGGTGCAGAAAAGAAGAATACTCGCACAATTACTTTCAAAAACAATGAACATAAGGATTTTTATAAGGAATATCTGCAGAAGTGCAGATACCAGGATGTGTACCATAAAGCATTGATATACTGTCTTGGGATTAGCCGTGATACAAGGGAAAATGTAGACAGGATTTATGATTTTCAGACAGGATGCGTGAAAACAGAGTGCCTGCAGGAAGGGTGGCAGACCAGCGGAAGTGCAAAAATTGTACGGATGGCGTTTAATCTCTATTGCAATGAAACGCCGAGTGTGGTCAGTAGTGGATGAGGGTGGCCGGCTGGTTGTGGATAGAGTATATCATGGATTTGACCAGTCCGTGCAACAGCAGATCAAAGATTACCTCAATCCATTACAGCAGAAAGAGCCAGTGCAACAAGAATTACCATCCAGGCAGAATGGCATCCCCTTTGGGGCAGATGTGCTATCCGACAGTAACCAGAAAAAAACGCTTCTTGAAAATTGGCAGAAGTATATGGAAAATGGTGAATATCTCCGCAGTATCGAAAGTGGGGAAGAGCAGAATTATAGTTTTATTGATGGGAATAAAAACAACAGTAAAAAGAAAACTGGCAGGCAGTCCGTTTTGAAAAAGCTGCGGCAGAAACAGGCAGAGATTACAAAGCGAAGCGGAAAGCCCCAACAACAAATGCCAGCAGCGGATATGGAGCGTAGACGGAAATAAGAAAAAGGAGAAGTGTCTGGCATGTAGCCAGGAGCTTCTCCTTTTTCATGCTATTAGAGAACAATAACAAGATTTAATATTTGGGCTAAATCTGTTGTGTTTCCTTTAAGTGGTTTATTTCTGCCAATGGAAGGTTGGTAATCTCCGCAATCTCTTCGGGGGTATCTTTCCCCCTGACGATCAAGCGGAGGGCAAAATCCTTTGTTGTTTCCAATGCGGTTTCATTCCGCATTTCTTCTAACATGCGACACATAATCAACACTCCTTTCTCATCGCTTTTAAAGTAGCGTACCCTGTCAGCCAGTATCTTATAATTCATATCAGACGGGTCGGTGCATGAGAAATCATGCATGAGCCGTCCCAAGGTAGTTTCATCCTGAATCTGTGAATTTACATAAATAATATGGGCATCATCCCCAAAATAATTCCCGGTTTCTTCTACGACACGGTTGATATGGTAGAGGGGAAGCCCGGACTCCATCACATCGTTTTCTGTAATGAAAATGACAAAGGATTCTGGAAGCCTCTCATATTTATCGCCCGGTTCTGTGACATTCGCATCAATCAGGCTGGAATGGTATCTTGCCCGCCTGGAGACTGCGCCCTGGTCACTGCGCTGTATTTCAACATTCAGCACATTGCTAGCGCTGTCGATAGCAAATATATCAAGCCTTGCAGAACGTCCTTGGAGGTTCTTCATATTATGTTGAGAATGCACTTCTATTACTTTCAAATCATCTATCTTTAATATGATACGCAGTAACAGCTCCACACATTCAATATCTTCAAACACTTTCGTGCAGAAATCATCATCCAATAGCCGAAAATTTTTCAGCCGTTGAAGATCTTCCTGCCGCTTCTGGCTGTATTGTAATCCGTTAGCGGTATTCATTGCGCTACCAGTCCTTTCCTGAACTTAAATCGTGTATGGCAGACATTCCCTGCAAGTGGGATTTTTTTAAAATCGGTTGTCATCATCAAAATGCTCCATGATGTCCTCCACCCTGCAGTGAAGGATGTTACAGAGCCTGTCTATTGTGTTCACTTCCACATTTTTGTTATGCCTTAACCTGTTAAGCTGTGAGCGGTTGATGTTGTGGCGTGTGTAAAGGTCATACTGTGTCACGCCCTTTTCCTTCATGGTTGCCCATAGTCGGTCATACGTTATCATCTTATTTTCGCCTTTATTCAAATGTTGCTTGTATTACCTCTATTATCCATGTAAAATTGTCTAAACAATAGTGTTCGCATAATGACACTAAAAATACAGGAAAGGTGGACAGAAAATGAAAAGGGAAGGGATTAAGAAAAAGCTGGATCAATGGAAGGAGGTATTATATGAGAGGATAGTTGATGGCGTGAAGCACAGGGGGATATGCTGCCTTCTGGCTTTTATGGCACTGATCAGCTTCATCTGGTATGCGAAAGAAAAATATCCAGAATGAAAAGAGGCACATTCGGGAGTTCCTGATGTAGTGAGCAGTATGTCCGTCAATAATGCCCATCATTTGAAATTGATAGCCAATAGAAGTCGAATTGAGGACAAGGAGGAATTTGCAAGAGAAATCATCCATATGTGCCAGGACAATTCGTTCCATTCCATCCGGTTCTTGACGGATATAAACGGCTATCCCTTAGAACTTAATATATTGGTATATTTGAACCGGAAAGAATTGGAGGAAGGGGAATCAGTCTTTGAAATAGAATTTTCTACGGATGATTTTAGCGGGGAATACGATATAAAAAATGATGCGGATAAGTTTCGCCTTTATCTGGATAGGGAAGAAATTGATTTTTATTAATACAAAATGAAAAATTGTAGCCGGACGGATTTTATTGTTCAAATCCATCCGGCAATAGAATAATGATCAGATGTAGGCATTAAGAAATGTCTGTGTTTTTCTGCTTTTTGGGCTGTTGGATGCATGGATGCCCTAAAATCTTATCAACGTTGGAACAGACGGTATTTAATTCTTTCTTATAGTCCTTGTAATAGTGGTAGGTTTTTTGCGCTTCTATTTTTTGCTGAAGGAGTTTTTCTTTTTCCGCTTTCAGCAGTTTCATAGAGGGGAGCTTCCCTTCTGCAGACTGTTCTTTCAGAAATTTCCGTGCAGTTTCATAGAGGGCAATTTCTGTCAGGTGCTCCTGCCGGAACCGTCCTTTGTGTTTTGATTTACAAAACTGTTGGTAGACAGATTTGTTGGCGAGGTACTGTCCCGTATAATGAATTTGTTCATTCAATGCACGTAGTTTATCTTCTATAGATTTCAAATTCTTTCTGGAATTTGAGGCATGGTTTTTAATCTCTGTGTAAGAATCATCTAAAGAATCTCTTGTATTGTAACCATGTTCCTGTATGTAAGTGACAGTCTTAGCCATTTCCTTTAGGTTGGAAAGTTTTACTTTATTGGCGTAGACAGAATTTTGCTGTGCCTTTACACAATTTTGTAGGTCTATAACAAGTCGCAGGTCTGATTTGATAAACTGAATCGCTATGGGTTCTTCCTGCAATGAATTAGGATGCTGAATTGCAGGCGGTTTTGCTTTATTATGGTATTCATCTGAAAGCGTTTTCTTCTTTGGGCTTTCTTTTTTGGTGGCATGTTCTTCAAAACGTTTTAACAGATAAGCCTCATCATAATGTGTGCCGAGCATCCTTCCGGTAATGTGCTTGTTCCGTTCCGGGTGAAGGTAACTGAACCGGCCACGGCTGATTTTAAGCTGAACTTTATATTTTTCCAAAAGGATTCGTTGAAATTCATCCGGATTACTGGCTGTGTCTGCAACAGCGTCAATGGACTTTCGGAGATAGTCTTTCTGCGTCTGGAATGTAGTATTCCGTGGGGTAACGCCATCGGCAAGCATTTGTTTGTTGGATTTGTCCATGTTTTCCTGTCCCCGGCGTTTCGCCCAATATTCTTTTTCCGTCACTTTCCTTTCAGCCGGAGTGAGTAAGTCTACCTGATGCAGATTTTCGCGATGGCATATATCCATGACAGACTGCTTCAAGTGAACGAGATAATTTTTTGTAAGGTGGTGTTTGTTCCCGGCACGGGAATCGCTGGCTCGCTCCATAAAATCCTGCCGTTCCACATCATATTTCCGCAGACTGTTGATGACAATATGCACATGAATGTTGCCGCTTCTATTATGCCCATCCATATGTGTACAGACGAGAGCCTGGTGTCCGGGGAAGTTCTTCTTAGCATATTCTATACCAAGCTGCTGCGCCCGTTTCCTGGTCAGTCCCCGGTCTATGGCATCTTGTGGATCAAAGCTGATGATGTAGTGGTGGGCTTTAATCTCACGGTAGTCCAGGTTCTTTTTCCATTTATCATTCAATTCCTGACACTCGACGTCAAAAGTGGAGGAATGGCAGTTAATCCCGTCCAGATAATATTCCTCACGCAGTATTTTATTCCATGCATTATCTAAAATGGATTTTTGCGTAAGCTCGTCATGCTGGAACATCAGATATTCCAGAGTTTTTCCATAATCAGCATTTTTGCTTGCGATATGCTTTAGTATTGCTATGAAAATCACCCGCCATCTTTAAGACTTCTTTCCTTAAGTCAAATAATTCTGATACACATTGGTTGATACGCTGCCGGATTTCCTGTGAATGGATGCCGCCAGTATTGAAGTATTTTGCTATCTGGTTCAGGTTGTTGCCGATGTTATGGTACTCGGATGTCAGTTTCTGCAGTTCTGGAATATCCACCCGGAAGTCATAGGTTACGATAACCTTCCCTTTCAGAAGCTGTTGCCGGATGTAATCCGAACGTGACAGTTTCGCTTCATTTGCCGCATCGGTAATTGTCTGGTACTGTGTCTCTGTCAGCCGGAGGGTGATGTGGTGGGAACGTGCCAGTTCTTTTTCCTTTTTTGGTCTTGCCATGATGTTCCTTTCTTCGTTAATAGTGTTGAGCCGTGTAGGATGACTGAAAGATATTTTCAGTTGCTATGCATTTGGAGGAAACTGCTCGTGGCAGATTCCTCAAGTGATACCGGTATTACGCTGCGTCCACACTTTGTGTGGACGCCAATCATGCACAAGAGGTTCCTGTGCGGTTATCGAGGGTATGGGGAAACGAAATCCCCATCCGGATTGACCTGTGTGCAAAAACCTATCAGGGGTTTTTGTGTCACAGAGGCGAATCTGGCTCTGCAAGGCGTAGAAGCCCTCTATAAATAAAAGCCAATTTAAGTAGTGTGGTGATACCTGAAAATTAAGAAAAAATATGGCTTTTTACATTCGTGTGATTGGAACAAAAGGTTCTGACGATCTAAATAGCACAGAGCCGTTAGAAGATTTGCTTGCGGCAGACTACAAAAGGTCATTCAGTAAATTCATACATTTTACCTTTTGCTGTAGATTGGTGCTTCCGTACATATTAAGAGTAAATAAAACTTTTCAAATCATTATAATAGTATCCAATTTCACAAAAATGTTTTCTAAATAATTATCCGATAACATGGAATATATCCGAAAAATTTATGTTCTTGAAAATCTAAAATAGTAACCCAATGCTTTTTCAGAATTAACGAAATGGATGGAAATGCAGGTAAATATCTTGTTTAATTATTCATGGGTTAAACCAGATAGGGATAAAAAATAGATATGTATCGGCAGGAGCATAGATTTTCTCCTGCCACGCCTATATTTAGGCGGTTTGACGTTTGGTACGCTGCATATATTCCCGTTCCATTTCCCGCATTTCCTCGTCCGTGGGGATGTCTACAATCCCGACATAGGAATAGTGGATGTCGATTTGCTGTGTCCGTTTCCCGTCCTTTTTCTCACGCTCATGGACTACGATTTTATCCACAAATGCGTTTAGGACTTCGGGCGTCAGCTCGTCAATACGGGTGTATTTCTTGGTGACTGCTATCAGCTTGGCGACATTGGTCGCTTCTGTGTCGGCTTCGCTGACCTCGGCTGTCAAGGTTTCAATTTCCTGCTTTAGCTGTTCCTGCTCGGCTTCATATCCGTCCGACAGCTTATAAAAGCGTTCGTCATTTAGCTTTCCGTTGACATTATCCTCATAGATTTTACGGAACAGGCGGTCGAGCTCTTTTATCCGCTTTTCGTCCTTTTCTATCTGTTTCTGCTTTGCGGATAACTCGTATCTGCGTTCTGCAAGGGTGGCGTCAATCTGCTGTCGGATAAACACACGCTCAAACTGCTGTAAATAGGACAGGAACTGCTGAAGCTGTTTCAGAACTAATTGTTTTAATGCGTCCTCTCAGATATAGTGCTGCGTACATTCCTTTGCCCTGCTCGTCCTTTTATACATGGAACAGCGGAAATGCGCATATCCGTTTGCCGTGGCTAAGCTGAGTTTCGCCCCGCAGTCGGCACAATAGAGCAGCCCCGAAAACATACTTGTCGTTCCGCTTTTGGTCGTTCTGCGTTTGTTCGCCCGTATCATCTGTACTTTTTCCCACATATCCCTGTCAATGATGGGAGTATGGGCATCCTCGATATACGTTCGCCTGTCTTTTGTGGTGGGGATGCGTTTCCTGCTCTTAAAGCCTAAACGGGTGGATTTAAAGCTCTCCGTCACGCCGATATATGCCACATTTTCCAGAATGGATGCAATCATGGACGTCTCCCAGTTATAGGGATGTTCTGATTTTTTTGCAACGCCGATTCCCTTTGACACTTTGTAAGCTGACGGGGTAAGCGCTTTATCTTCCCAGAGGGCTGTGGCAATGGCTGACACGCCTTTTCCCTGCATACAGAGTGAGAATATCCTGCGGACGGTTACTGCCGCTTCCTCGTCCACGAGCCAGCGTGTTTTATCGTCTGGATTCCGCAAATACCCATAGGGCGGCGCGCCTAAATGCTCGCCTGTAAGCCCTTTCGCTTTCTTGACTTCCTTTACCTTTTTGCTCGTGCTTTTGGGATACCATTCGTTGAAAAGGTTGGTAAAGGCGGCAAATTCATTGCTCTCAAGGCTGCCTGTGTCCACGTTGTCCATGATGGCGATAAACCTCACGCCGGCTTCAGGATAGATGATTTCAGAGTAAGAGCCGACTTCAATATAGTTCCTGCCGAAGCGTGATAAGTCTTTGACAATAACCGTTTTTACAAGCCCTTTCTCAATGTCCGCCGACATTTCCTTAAAACTTGGGCGGTCGAAATTCGTACCCGTATAGCCGTCGTCCACGTAGAATTTCGGGTTAGGGAAACCGTGCTCTTTGGCGTATTTCATCAGATATTCTTTCTGGTTTACAATGCTGTTGCTTTCACCTTCCCGCCCATCGTCTTGGCTTAATCTACAATACAATGCAGTAAATTCTTCCTGCTGTCTTTTCATAAAGCTCTCCTTCCCGACAGCAGACACGGTATTGTGAAGTGTAGGTACAGTGTACCACATCTGCCCATAAACTTCAACGCTTTAAAGCGATAATTCTTCCGCTGCCTGTTATTCCCCGTTGTCATCACCCCAATTCTCATCATAAAATCCATATCCCTGTACGCCACGCCGAAAAATATCCGTAAGCATTACAAGTAAGTCCCTCCCGTCTTTTCGGAAATGGGCGTTGACGGTGAATTCCGTGCCGCCGATTTTCTCGGTGAAACTCATCGGCTCTGGGATGCGGACAAGGGGCGTAACGTTCTGGACAGGCGGCAGAGGGGGATATATCTTATCGGGATTTATCATAGGGGCGTCCTTGTATTCCTCCATAATTGCTTGTATTTCTTCCTCTGACAGTCTGCTCATCGCAATGGTTCCTCCCT
This sequence comes from Lachnospiraceae bacterium, assembly GCA_910575555.1. Lineage (GTDB taxonomy): Bacteria > Bacillota > Clostridia > Lachnospirales > Lachnospiraceae > Petralouisia. Next base: position 299,010 of record CAJTFX010000003.1, read on the forward strand.
CCTGCGGTCTGCCCTGCCTGCTCTGGCGTTTGTATTTGACCGCTGATTTTCAATCGTGTCGTGGATTTGGTTTAAGCAGTCGTCGATATGGGCAGAGCGTTTCTCAATCCCGTCTGCATATTTCAGCCGCTTTCTAAGCTCCGTTATCCGCTCCGTCACGCCCTGTTTTTCGGCTCGGAGTGTTTCTTTTTCGGCTGGTGTGGCACGGCGTACCTTATTCCGCAAGTGCTGGCGGTAGTCAATCAGTTTATTCATTTCGGTCTGGTTTTTCTCCCTGTCGGCGTGTAAATCGGAAAGAGTGGAGATTCCATGCTTCGACATATACCTTACCTGTGCGGTAATCTCGTCCAGTTTCCGAAGCTCCTCTTTCATCATCGGGCTTGTCGGCTTGTAGTCCGTGCCTTTTGGGAATATCCCCAACTGATAGCACCAGTAATAATATAACGCTAAGATTCCTGTGGTTTTTTGATGTGGTTTCCATGCGTTTTTGTACTGCTCTGGCATATGCGGGGAGTAGGAAATTCTTGCTTTATGGTTTCCGTATCGGGAAATCCCGCCTAGGCATGACCGTATGAAATCGGGTGTCAGCCTCTCGTCAAGCGTGTCTAACCTTGTGAAATGGTTGTACTGCGGCAGCTTCATTTTCCAATGGCTGCCCGAAAAATCAATCTCATATCCCTTGTCGGCAAGGTATTTCATCATGTGCTGAAAATCCCTGCTCCCGTTGATTGCTTCTTTTAAATCCTCCCGATAGACATTGTATCGTGTCGGCTTTCCGCTCTTTTCGTCCAGATAAAGCGGTCTTGAGGGGGCTTTCTTCGGCTTGTCAATTACCGACAGTCCGTACTCTCGGCATAAGCGGTCGGACACTTCCCTTAACCGTTTCTGCTCCGATTTTGAGTAATTATATTTGCTCCCATCCAGATAGGAAACGGAGTTAAAACAGAAATGACGGTGTAGATGCCCTTTGTCAAGGTGGGTGGCAACAATTATCTGGTATTGATCGCCCCACATTTCCTTTGCCAGTTTCAATCCGATTTCATGGCACTGTTCGGGCGTTGCCTCGTCTGGCTTGAAGCTCTGCTAGCCGTGCCAAGCGATATATCCGCCTGTCTTTTGGTACTGTTTCTTTGTCAAAATCATCTGCTGTAATGCTGTTTCTTTCAGACAATTGATTGCGGAAACATACTCGCCCTCATTTGTTTTTAATGGATTTTTCACATAGGAGAACACGTCAAAAAAATCCTGCATATCTTGATTCGGTACAGTCTTTTCTGGATTTTCCACATAAGAAATCAAGTCTTTTAAGTTCCCTTTGATGTGCCATAAACTTGTTGTTGCCATATCAGACTGTCCCCTGTTCTGTCAATTCATCTAAGCTAAATCGTTGTGGGAGAGTGGATTCCTGTTGCAATTCTAAGATAAAATCCTCAATCTCCTTACAGATTTCGGCGGCGGTTGGATAGTCGGGAACACACTTTTTGAAAGCGTCATGCACTTCATAGAGCTTGTTTAACAGTTCCCAAAACTCGGTTTTAGGCTGTGGCTGCGGGGAGTTTCCCTTGCATAACTGGCGCATAAATTCTGCTGCGGACAGACCGCAGGCGGCGGCGCACTGCTTTAATTTTTCATGTTCTTCCTCGTTCAATCGGACGGTAATCGGGACATTCCGCACGTCCTTTTCTGATTTTTCTCTGCTCATTTTCCTTAATCCTCCAGTCTTAAATTCCTTTCTTCGGGGTATTCAGGGGCTGTCCCCTGAGTTAGTCCATGCCCGCAAGCGGCATGGATTGGGATTGTGGCTGACACAGTCCGATGCTCGCTATCTCTGTGGACAACGCCGCAGAGCATTTTTCCTGTGCAGCGGCATTCTTCCATACCTGTCTTACCCGCCGAAAAGAAAATCCTATGTCCCTGCACCTCCGTTCTGGATTCGTTTTCTCTTGACTTTTGGATAAATGAAAAGCCGCTACACTACACCACGAACGACAGGAGAGATTTCTCCTGCTCGGATTCGCAATGCTATGTAACGGCTTTGGGATTCAAAACCTTGCTGCCATACGCCAGCCGAAAAGGGCAGCTTACGTTGGGCGGCGGTCAGCCTTGTCCATTGGCTGACATTTCATTCTTCCATCTATGTGCTATTTAATTTTCAATCTTCCAATTCCCTCATGGGTATTTTAGAATACCATAGCGGCTGTATCCATGTCAAGATTTTGGGCAAATTTTTTAGTATTCCCTGTGGACGAGAATTTTATTCATTTAATTTTAAATTGGGTGGGGAAATATTATCCCCACCCAATAGCCCGCCGAAAAACCGTCTATCTTAGATGATTATAAAATCTTCCGCAGCTTTTTCCGCAGATGGTCTAGCCTTGTATAGATAGCCCCTGTTGTCAATCCCACAAGCGGGGCAATTTCCTTTGTGGAATAGCCCTGCATTTTCAGCAGGATGATTTGCAGGGTACGTCTGTCCACCGTAAGCAATGCCCGATACAGAGTTTCGTCCTCAATCTCGTCCAGTAAATCAGCAACCGACTTTACCTCGGCATCCCGCTCCCTGTCTGCTATCCCCTCAAGGTATTAACATGATATTCTATTTCCATTTTGAGGGCAGGGATTTTCTCTACTGCCCGACAAAAACGATATTCAGTCCCCCTATGATTATTTCTTGCAAAAACATAACATAAACACCCCTTATATTTCTAACTATAAAAACAGTGTAAATGAGTAGTGACAACTCTACAGACAAATTCATTGACCCTGTTTAGGTTTATTGCAATTATAGTTATTTGTTCGTAAGATAAATGTAAGCATCCTCCAGCGTTGCTTCACAAGAACTGCATTCTATTTTTGGTGGCGTTTCACTAATTAATTTCATTTGTAATTCGTCCCCTACATACTGCTTCGATGAAACATGATATTTTTTTTCCAGTTCCCTTGCAGTCCCTTCATTTTTTGTTTTATAAATCCAAATATGACCTCTTGCCTGTTCCAGTAATTCTTTCATGTTTCCTGAATAAAGGAATTTCCCATTTTTCATAACTGCAAGCTGATTGCAGGCAGCTACCAAATCTTCCACTACATGTGTGGAAAACAAAACGGTACGCCCTTCTGAAAAATCAACCAACAGATTTCTGATGCGGATACGTTCTTCAGGGTCTAATCCGGTTGTTGGTTCATCGACAATCAAAAATTCTGGCTCATTTAAAAGCGCCTGAATAAGACCGACTCTCCGTTTCATACCGCCCGACAATTGTTTCATCTTCTTTCTGCGATGCCCTGACAGGCTTGTCTTTTCAAGATAATATTTGATGCGTTCCTTATATGTTTGTCTGGGTATACCAGATAAGTCCCCCATATATTCCAGACATTCTTGTACTGACAGGTTTGGATATAAGTCAATCTCCTGCGGCAGATATCCTATCTTTCTCTGTATTTTTTCAAAATTCCCTTCACTGTAAAGTATTCCATCTAAGGTTACTGTACCACTGGTTGGTGATAACACAGTTGTAAGCACCCGCATAAGCGTTGTTTTTCCTGCCCCGTTTTCCCCCAGCAGCCCAAAAATTCCCTTTGGGATTTCCAAATCCGCATGATTGATTGCTATCACATGATTCCTGAATGTTACTGTTAAATCCTCTATCTTAATTCCCATAGTCTTAACCTCTTTTCTTAATGATTTTAGGCAATACTGCCACTGCCATAATTCCAATACTAATACAAACAACTTTCCCATATATCCAGCTAAAATCACTGATGTCCTCTAATTTTCTGAAAGAATAGGAAAACAAGTTCCATGCACCAAAGATTCTGTTACCGATGCTGGAATTTGTAATCAGCCACAGCACCATGCAGCTTCCGATTCCAACCCACATATTCCGAAACAGGCAGGAAATCAGATTTGATAAAAGCCCCCAGAAGCCAAGCGTGACAGCAATAGCGGCAAAATATACAAAGAACTGGCATATTTCATTTTCTATACCACCTTGCCCCATTCCATTTATGTTTGGATTTTGGAATAGAAAAAACAATCCATATCCAATGACTGCGACAGCCAGTAAGAACATTTCCTGTATCACAACCCGTCTGTAAATAGAATTTATTCTCTTTTTCATGGGGCATAGCCGCCAGATTTCCGATCGCTTGCTGGCAATTTCCTGCGTATAGGTATCTGCACAGAATGTGAAAGCAAGGATTGCCATTGGGGCTTCTAATGCAATTCCTATTTCATCAGAATAAGTTATCCCTCTGACAAGGCTTAAGATTACGACAAAAAATACTGCATAAGCTTGCTTTTGGAATGTCAGGGAGATTTTCATTTCACGCTTCAATATACCCGCCTCCTTTTCCATATCTGCATTGAGAGAAAGATGATACAGATTGCGGCTAAGATGAGGAAACTCTGATTCAGCAATGCCATTGGCGGAGGGGCAGTATCAAAAAAACCTCCTGGGAACCGCACCATAATCGCTAACGGTCTGCCATAATATCCATAAATGCCTTCCGCATTCCTGCTTCCCATATTGGAATACACGATATAAAGAAACAAAAGCGGCACTGCTGGCAGCGGGCTTTTAAACAGCAATGAAATCAGGCTGTAAACGCTTACAATCATCAGCATATTTGGCAGAATATATAAAACGCTTGCCAATAAAAAGTCCATCAAATGAACTTCAAAACTGCTGTTTCTCGTTGATACAAGGCAAATACCAAAAAATATAAGATTTAAGGCCGCACATATTATCAGGCAGACTAAAAAACCGCCTCCCACCTTGCCAGATAGATATTTTCCTGCGCTGACAGGCTTTGTATGAAGAAGCTCATAGGTATTTCTCCTCGTATCCTGCATAAATAAAACAGATAATAAAACGGTTGCGAAAAATCCCATAAACAGTCCTGCAAAATCAGCAAATTTTCTGGAAAAGTAGTACGAAAATGCCCTGTTTTCCAGTTTCTCTGAAATATAAGAATTGATTTCTTCACGGGTTCCTTTATGGTAGGCTGTATTCTCATACTCATAATATGAATTGTAGAATCCATACCCTTCCAGATGGGCGCAGGCTGTCTTAACATCCATTCCTTTCATTTCCTCAATCACAGATTGCGCCTTCTCATCGTCCATCTCAAATTCGGAAGTTAAGACCTCCTGTATCCGTTCTTCCCACTTTTCCCGCCGTAGCTCTTTCTCCGTCGGCACATATCCGTCAAAAACATCTCCATCCCGATAGCTTTGCGGATAGTCATTCACAATGGTTTCCCCTTCCCTGAGATAATGGATGTTCAGATAGGGGCTTACATTTTGAAATACCATAAAAACACCAATAACGATGCCAAGCCAGAGCAGAGGGTTCTTCATATAATTTTTTACCTCTCTTTTCAAAATTGACCGCATAACTTTGCCTCCTTCATTTTTTAGTGATTCTATTGTAAAAGAAAAATCACAACAAAAAGACAATAAAAGTAAAACGCCGGATTGCTTACGCAATCCGACGGAACATTGCTGTCACCACAGCCCCTCTCTGTTCATCATTTCCTAAAACTAATTTTCCTCCATGTTTTTCACAATACAGCCTGCTGATATACATTCCCAGCCCCGCATGTTTCAGGCTGTCTTTTACATTCTGCCCATAGAACGCCTCCGTAATTTTTTCTGCATCTTCCCGAAAACCATCGCCGTCATCCATGACACAGATACTTAATTTTTCATATCCAGCCTTTACCATAATTATAATCTGCCGTTTCCCATGACGCAGGGCATTCGACAGAAGATTTTCCGTTACTTCTAAAATAATTTCCTTATCCCCGTAAAATTCTTCCTTTGATTCAGACACTTGTAACATACATTGTTTCCCATACTCTTTTTCCAAAATGGCAAGTTCTCCCTGAATATCCTTCTCTAATTGTCTGGAAGAAATATTCTCTGGGGTCAACCGCCGATTTTCTAAACTGCTCAATTTCCGCATTGTTTCTACAAAGGCATCCATACGTTCAATCTGGCGTCCGCTCTCTGACAGCATTTCCATTGCCTGTTCCATATCTATATCTTCGCTTGGCAGATATTCCATCAGCATTTCCTGATACCCTTTCAAAACGGACAATGGGGCGCGTATATCGTGCGAAATAGCCGCCCGCAGCATCTTTTCCTCCTCAACCGTCCGCCATAATGCCTGATTATTTCTGGCAAGCTGTTCCCGCATCTTCTCAAACTCCCTGCAAAGTTCGCCCATCTCGTCCTTATTCTCAAAGGAAATGCAAAAATCCAAATGATTCTCGGCAATCTTTTTTGATGCCTGTACCAGTTCTTCCATCGGCTTTCTTAACTTGTTTTGGTAAAAGAGGAAAACTCCCACGCAGCTTCCTGCTATAGATAATATCAGCACGGCATAAGTCTGTAAAAAATCGCAAAGCTCTGACACAAAATAGTCTGACTGTGTCATCTCATAAGGACTTGGCCTTGGAATATCCGCCACATAATAAGGCCCTTCATTTTCTACTGCTTCAAAATATGCTTCTTCATCCACATAATTCCACCAGATATGCATTTGTGTCCGTTCGGCAATTCTGGCAATAACTGCCGAAATAAGGAAACCGCAAAATAAGGCAGCCGCCATATATAAAAAAATTGTTTTTCTTACGGAAAGATTTCTTATTTTATCCATCGGTATCCCATCCCCCATATGGTTTCAATATATTCTGTTTCTGTAAATTGCTGGAACTTTTTTCTGATTCGGCGGATTAGTTCTGTAATTACCCTGCTGTCACCTTCTGCATCATATCCGCAGACCTTCTCGTAAATCCTGTCTTTATCAAAGACCATCCCTGGATTCATGGACAAAAATTCAATAATTCCATATTCTAATCTTGTCAGTTCCAGATAATCTGTGTGAATCTGCACGGTCTTTGCATTATAATCAATAGACAGTTCTCCTTGAAAGCAGTATTCTGTCTTTTCTTTGCGCCGTGCTTCCCGTTTCAGGTGCGCCGTAATCCTTGCATCAAGCTCTTTCAGGCTAAACGGCTTTAAAATGTAGTCGTCGCCTCCTGAAGAAAGCCCATTTATAACGTCTTGTTCGTCTACCCGTGCGGTCAGAAACAGAATCGGGCAGGCTACTTTATCCCGTACCCTCCTGCATACCTCTATCCCATCAATGTTCGGCATATTTACATCCAGTAATATAATATCTGGCTGTAGCTTTATTTTATTTAACCCTTCCAATCCATTCTCTGCCGTAATGATTTCATACTTTTTAATTTCCAGAAATTTTTTCAGCATTTTAAGGAGTTCGGTATCATCATCAATAATTAATATCTTATAAGCCATTTCTGCTCCTTTTCCTTGATATGATTGTCTTTCTGGTTTGTTTTCCTATCATGTGCATAAATTATCAACAATTAGGATGTCCCTTTGCCAGTCAACATATAAAATTAATTATACTACACAAATCACAACAAATACACAACGAACACTTTGTTTTCAGCTCTGACGCTTAAATTAATATTTGCTCTCTTAGGGCAGCTTGGATTCAATCTTATAGACTAAACTGTCAATACGTTCCTATTTTGAACCATAAAATCCCTGTGCCCTGCTTTTTTCTTTTTTACTTTTCAC
>CAJTFX010000004.1 GCA_910575555.1 Lachnospiraceae bacterium
TAAGGAGCCTGCGCATGTCCGTCTTTCCCAGTGTTTTTTCATGGTCCATGACCGCAATCAGAAAATCCAGTGCTTTTTTCATTCCCCCAATTGTGCCGCCGCAGACCTTCATTGCAATCTCTATCCCGTCATAGCCGACACGGATAATCTGGACTGCCTCCTGTATTTCTTCCGCCATATGCCACCTCCTATAAACTTGCCTCTTTTTTTACCCGTTCCTGCACTTTTGAGGTATCCGTCCGTCTGATTTCCTCCTCGCTCATGGAAATGCCGCAGGCAGACAAGAGTTCCGATAAGGTCTTTACTGCCTGTTCCTCCTGTACACGGTACATCTCAAGCGACACGAGCAGGTTTTCGATCCTCTGTATCCAGTCTGGCGCAAAGCCAGTGAGCGCCTGATATTTCCTGCATACGGCATCCCTGTCTGCGCCCTTCTCCGTAAGTTCATCAACCAGCTTGTTTGTAAGTTGCCTGTCATTTGTTCGGAACGCAAACTGCACCACAAACTCCTTGTCCCTCTCTGTCAGGACAATGTTTTTCTGCTGGAACATCTTCGCTGTTTCCGTTACTGCCGCCAGCCCCATTACTGCCCCTCCTTCATCTTGTTTTCATAAACTGCAATATTTATGATTTCTTCCATCTGCTCTGCCGGGATTTTACTGTTAATCAGCACAAGGAGCTGTTTCTCTGACAGCCCTTTCTCAATGGCGTTACGCACCTGCACAAGCTGTTCCGGCGAAAGGTCTTTTTCCGTAAGCAGCTTCACAATGTCCGTTTTCTTCTTTAAGAAGAGCCGTGAGAACATGGAACTCATCACGCTCCCCCTGTCTTTACGCTCCATGCGCTCCACCGGGACAAAGCGGATAATATTGCCGTCCCTGTCTACAACCGCAGCATGGTACTCGATCCCTGCATAAAGCGCCGATTCCGGCATACCGGGCGCACTGCTTTCCGCCTTTGTCTCCGGCTTCTTTTCCTTTTCCGCCCCTTTGGGTTCTGCCGCCGCATCCGGTTCTTCCCTGACTGCATTTTTTACCTGTTCCTCCAATGCTTTCCGCTCCTTTCTTACTGCTTCCATCTCGCCATGCAGCTTTGCAATCTGCACCCTTGCCTCGTTTAGTTCATTCTGCTGTTTTTCCAGCATTTTGTCCTTTTCGGAAAGCTGTGAAAGGAGGTTGCTCTGTATCTGTGCATCCTGCCCCGCTGTCCCGATCTCTTTCAGTTTCTCATTTAAGGCGTCATACCGTTTTTCCTGACAGGAAATCTTTTCGACTACCTCATGGATCTGCTGCATAAGTTCCTTTGCATACGCCGCATCCTGCCCGCTCACCGGCTCTGCTTCCCTTGCCTTGCAAAGCACTTGTGAAAAAAGGCGTTTCATGGTATACGCCGTATTTTCCGCACTGGAAAGGACTCCCGTTATGGTGTCCATCGGAACCCCTTTTTCATAAAATTCAAGAGCCACCGCCATCTGCTCGCCGCTTAAACCCTCTTTTAAGATTGCCGCCTTTTCCTCACTGCTGTAACCGTTGCGCAGGCATTTTGAATACACGCACATCTGCCTGTAATCATACCTGCCGCTGCTGTATTCCTCCGTTTCCTCCTTTGTCAGCCCGAACCGCAGGTCATCCTCTATCAGCTTTAAGATTTCCTCGGTATACTTCGGGTTCTGTTTCAGCCTGCCAAGATATGCTTTCAGGTCCATGCCGCTAAGCGCCGTCCGTTCCTGCATAAAACCTCCAATCCTGCCCGTCTGGGGCAAAAAATAAACAGCCGTTTTGGGGCTGTTACGCTTACCTCGATTTTTCTTTTCGTTCCCTCTTCTTTTCCTGTTTCTTCTCCGGCTCCGGTTTTCCTGCCCGCTCCCCTGCCGTAATCTCCGCAAGGATACGGGCGGCAATCCTTTCCTCTTTCGCCGCAGCCTTCTCTTTTTCCCTTATCCGTGCTATCTCGCCCCTGTAATGTTCCTTAAATTCCGCAAGCTGCCCCGCCGTATATCCTTCCTTTTCAAGCTTTGCCGACAGCTTCACATATTCCTCATGCTCTTTCCCAAACAGGTTTTCCCCACGCTGGAAACAGTTTTCGCACTCTTTCAGCGCTTCCAACTGGTCTGCAATGTCAAAAAGCGGCTTCATCCTTGCACGTTCCTTAAATATCCGGCTTTTTTCCTTTGAAGTCTCTTTCTTCCTGTCTGCCATCTGTGCTGCCGTCTGCCTGATGTCCCCCGCCGTGGAAACATCGTGCCTTGCAAGGAACAGGTAATCTTCCTGCAGCTTCTGCATCTTCCTGATGTCGTCACGGTACTGCCACGCCTTGCTGTACGGGCGCTTTTTTAAAAGTCCTGTCCTGTAAAGCCTTGCAAAATAGCGTTTCTGTATGCCGGACATTTTCGCCCTTTTATAGCGTTTTACCCGGCACCGCACAATCCTTGTTTCCTGCGCCGCCTGTATCTTTTTATAAGAAGAAAGGCTCTCCTGTGCGATTCGTTCCCGTATGCGTTCCTCCGTGTAGTTCTCCCCAAGCGACCTGCACCGCCTGAACCTGCTCATGCCCATTGGCTTGATTGCAAGGTATTTCCCTTCCGTCCGGTATGCGTTCTTTATCCCGTAACCCATTTCGGAAAGAACGGACAAAAAGGACGCATAGGTTGCCGACTGTAAAATCGCCGCATCAATGTCACGCTTTATCATGTCCGCCCACACAAATTTCCCGTCACGGAAATCGTTCCATTCCTTGTAGTTTTCGGATTTCTTTGCCCGGTCCTCCGATATTTCAATCGTGGAAAGCCCGTACTCTTCACACAGGCGGTTCGTGACAGGCTGTATCTCCTTTGCCCAGTCCCCTTTCTTATAGCGGTACTTCCTGCCGTCACGGAAACTTACGCTGTTAAAGATGATGTGACCGTGGATATGGTCTGTGTTGTCATGCACCGCATACAGTGCCTCATAATCTTTTCCGAGATACTCCTTTGCAAACTTCCCAATCACTTCAAAGGCAGTATCCGCATCCACTTCCCCCTCCACAAAGGATATGATAAGATGGTATCCCTGCCTCTGGTCCGTCTTTCCAAACTGTTCCTTTGTCTGCCGCATCTGTTCATATACCTTTTCCTGCTGGCAGTTCAGGGAACCCACGAGCCGCCCGCCGCCTGTTTTCTCCGGCACAGTGATATAGTCGAGCGCCTGTTTCAAGTGTTTCCCCGCATACCCTGCACCGCAGTCCCCGATATAAAGTATCTTGCTGATTGCCAATCTTTTCCGCCACCTTTACCTTGTTTTCCCTCTGTCCTGTTTCTTTTCCGGTTCCGTGACATACTCCTGCAGTTCATGTGTACACGGCGTATATTCCTTCATTGTTTCAAGGCAGAAGAAAATATCCGCTTTCTTATCCGTGGATGCTGCGTAAAATCCCTCATAAGAATACGGGTGTTTCTGCTTCCCGTCATAATCTGCCTCCATCATGCCAAGTTCATCGTCACGTCTCAGCCGCCTTGTCTTTTCAAAAAAGTCCCCGTCCTTTTCCGTGAACTGGCGCACAGGCTTGAAATGACAGCCCTGATAAAGAAAATAGCCGTTCTCACGCAGGCGTTCTTCCTGCGTCTCCGTCAGTGTTTCCGTCAAATGACTCCCCCTTTCCTTACATGCTGCCTATCCTGTCTGCCGCCTCCCTCACGGTCATGTTGAGTTTTTTCATATAGGCGCTCAAAAGCTCCCTGTCCTCCGTCCGGTACAGCTTTGAATTATAGTTCCTTGTAATCTGGTTGATATTGTTGCCGATTGCGTTGACCTCATTGATCAGTTCTTTCAGTAAAATGCGGATTTCAGGATAGTCATTCGGCTTCTGTGTGATCAGCAGGCGCAGGTAATCCGCTTCGCACATCCCAGCCGCCCCTGCCTTTTCTGAAAGTTCCTTTGCCTCGCCCGGCATGAGGCGCAGCGTTTTCCTTACGGAATGTATGCTGTCCGCCATTTACCTCGACCTCCCTTTCTGCTTTTCCTCCTGCTTTACGGCGTTTTCCGCCTGCCCGCCTTTTACGCCCTGCACAAGCTCCTTTACCGCCCCGTTAATATCCCCCTTTGACTGCAGGCTCTGGATAAGCTGTTCTGCAAGGGACTGTGCCGCCCGCTCTATCATAACGGCATGTTTTGTGCGGTCAAACATTGCGTCCAGTACCTTTTCATCTGCACATAAATCTTCATAACGGCTGTGCTGGAACACAAAATCAGTGAAATTTTCCGGTTTTTCCATGAATGCCCTTGCTTCCTGCAAAAGCTCGTAATTAAATTCCGTTGCGGAATCCACAAGGTCGTCTATGGTTGTTTCTTCCCATACCGTCCTGTCTGTTTCTGCACACAGATCCCCACAGCAGAGCTGCCCGTCCTTCTGCCCGATTACATGACCATGACCGTCCATATAGCCGCATAGCAGGTCTGCTTCCTTTTCATTTATCTGAAAGGATATTCCGCTTTCTTTCATAAAACTTATCAGTTCTGCACCTGTCTGTATGGTTTCATATCCTTCCTCATCATGCTGTTCCCGCTGTTCTTTGCCCTGTACCTGCGAAAGATACATCTGTTCTCCTGTATATCCGAAATCCTCATATCCGAATTGCAGGGCTTTTTCCTTTCCCAGTTCCAGTTCCTCCGCAAGAAGCACCGCACCGAAATAGTTTACCCTGACACTTTCCTCCACGGACACCGGGAACCCGTCGTCATCCCCATGCCGCAGTTCATAGCAGTGCATCCCCTCCGGCACAGTTTCCTTATCCACACGCAGTTCCGTGAAATATCCCGTCCTGCCAAGCAGTTCCACTTCCTCAAGCACCTCTTTCTGCACGTCCACGGTTTCCATCTGCAACCACCTCCTTATCCGTATGATAGAAAACCCATGATTTCCGCCCCCGCCCAAATTCCGATAGGAATTTGCCAGATACGCATGAGAGACGCCTCATGCCTCTGGTTAGGGGACTGCCCCTAAAACCCCGCTGATATATATAGTGAACTTAAAATATGATAGAATATTTCTATTTTGATTGCACTTTTTGCAATCATTTTCCTGTTCTGATAGCACTTTTTAAGTTCTTTTTTATGGGACAGCCACGCCTTTTTTCCTGCCGTTTTTCAGTGATAGCGTTTTTTGCAATCACTTTTGCGGAATGATAGAACTTTTTCAGTTCTTTTTCCAAAAATGAACTCACTTTTTACAATCAGACGCCTTACCGTGCCATTTCCCGTTTTGGAGTAACTGCCGTGAGGCATTTTTTCGCCTGCTGTAACCACTGGTTATAGTCCTTGAACGGCTTAGGCGGCGGGCAGTCCTCCACTTCATAATCCAGCCCGTAGTATTTTTCCATGAGCGCCTCCGCCGCTTTCCTGCCCGGCCCGTCATTGTCAAGACAGAATGAAATCTTACGGACTTTCGGGTGTTCCTCTAAAAATGTGGCAAGCGGCGCATCGGAAAGCATCCCAAGCGCCAGCTTGTCTGTCACATAATCGCCACGGATCTCCACATAACTCATCAGGTCTATTGCCGCCTCGAATACCATGACTTCATCACTCTGCCCATACCAGATGTTGAACCCGTAATTCTTGTCATTGCCCGCCACGTCGTATTTAAAGCCTTTCCCCTCATGGTCAGACACGCCCCTCATGCTTGCAAAGCGTGTTTTGCCCTGCACGTCGTTCCCCTTAAAGACAATGTTGTGGTGGCTCTTTTCTTCATAGATCAGCCCGCAGCTTACAAAATAATCCACCGTATGCCTGTCAAGCGCCCTGTCCCCTGTCAGGTACGAATACAGGCAGTCATTGTTCCTTGCCGGGGCAGGGAGTGCGAAAGGCTTTTTCTTTTCTGCCTTTTTTTCCACATACACATTGGCGCTCTTTTGCTCCCAGTCGCCGCTTCTCTGGTATCCTGAAAAATCCAGGAGCCAGAATACAGCCTCCTTGACTTCCATTCCCGCAAAGACACGCAGGAAGTCTATCTGCGATCCGCCGTTGTTACCCCTCTCATGTTCCCTCGACCACCGGAACCAGTTCGTGCGGTTGTAAATCCGTATGGAGTCCATCTCTTTCAGCGTGTGGTATCTGCCTATCTTTTTCACGGTGTAGCCGAGGCTTGCCGCTACCGCCGTCAGGTCAACGCTCTTTGCAAGCGCAAGTTCCTCTGCCGTAAAACTTCTTCTTTCTTCCATCGCCTCACCTTGCTTTCCCTTTTTCCGCTACCATTGCCGTTTTCCCAAATTCCAGTGCATTGCAGTCTGTGGAAAGATATATCTGCGGGTACTGTAACAGTTTTTTTTCACGGAAACTGAAATACTGGCTGTTGTCGCCGCCCACGATCACATGGTCAGCGAGTTTTATCCCCATAAGCTCCGTCAATTTCAGCATCCTGTCCGTTACCATGATGTCCTCTTTGGAAGGCTTCAGTTCGCCGCTTGGATGGTTATGCACTATGATCATCCCCGCCGCATTAGAGAGGATGCTTGCCTTGAAAAGCTCCTTTGGCTCTGCAATGGTCTGGTTGATCGTCCCCATGCTCACAATACTGCAGTTGATAGGCGTCCCGTCCGATTTCAGGTTGATGACACACATCACTTCCCTGTCCATTTCGCATAAGAAGTCCCCCAATACCTTTACGGCGTCTGCCGGACTTGTAATCTTATGGTCTGAAAACAGCGGCGCATCCTTTACCAGCCTTATTGATACCACTTCCAGTTTAAAGGGTTCCTGTTCCTGCATCTGCATTTGTTTCCTCCCCTCCCGGCTCAATACGGATAATAAATTCCCCCTCCTGCCGCTGCACCAGTTCCAGCAGTTCTTTCATGGTCAGTTCTTTTGGCGTTTCTTCCATATAATAGCAAGCCTCCTATCTGGACTGTTTTTTTCCGTCTGTGCGGTCCTGCCCTGTGCCTCTCCCGTCCAGCCTTTTGTTTGGCGTGTCCGTGGCAAGCGACAATATCCGCTGTTCCTTGTCATAACGGTACACCTGATTGGAAAGCCTGTCGCCAAGCCTTATTTTTGACATATTGTTTTTTTCCACCAGTTCTGCCAGTTCTTTCGCTGCTGCGCCTTCTGTCTGTACCGCCATGACTTCATGGACTGACAGCGGCAGGATATAAAGGTCACTTCCCAACTGTTCCGACACTCCGTGGATGACATCCCCATAGAGCATGGAAACAGCGCCATTGATACTCATTTTGTTGCTGATGCAGTACATTGGCGTCTGTATGGCACTGCCCATCTCCCTTGCCGCTTCTTCTGAAAAACCGCCGTCCATGAACATTTCCACGATAATATCATTTAAAAGCTCTACCGTTGGCGGAAAAAGCCGCCTTGTGTTTTCCACTGCCGCATCAAATAATTCTTTCTCCCCCATGCCGATCCCCTCTGCCATTTCCACAGTGACCGGGACTGATTCCACAGGATTTCCAGTATCTATGACATATCTGTAAATGACTGATAAATCCTCAAATTCCCTGTGCGGCATATATCCGAGCATCTCACGGTTCTGTTCCGTATTAATCAGTGACATTACAATGCTTTCCGGTGCATCCTGCAGGATAATCCTGCCATTCTTCCTCTCTGCTTCACGGCAGGCTCCCGCCAGATAAAATGCCGCCAGTTCGAGTGTCCCCTGCAAATCGCCGGATTTTTTGTATTCCTCATACACATGGTTCAGATATACCGTCGGGTACAGTTTATCCGGCAGGCAGTCAGGCGGCACAAGATGGAGTGCGTCCATCGTTTCATTCACTTTCCCTGTCCGGTCAGCCCATAAGGAATATCCTGCAAGTTCATCCGGCATATGGCTCATGAGTTTTTCCCTGAACACATCCCTGAACATTTCATAATCCATCATAAAAACTTTCCCCTCCGTTCTGTGCCTGCAGGAACAGCGCCCTATCTGGACTGCTTCGCTTCATAAACAAGCCCCTGCTCCGCCACAACGCCGTCCAGCCTCTTGTTTGGCGTGTCCGTGGCAAGCGTGATCTTCCGCAGGTCTTTGTCGTAGTGGTACACCTGATTGGAAAGCCGCTCGCTAAGGTCCACCTGATCCATGTTTATTTCTGCAACCATCCGCGCCAGTTCTTCCGGTTCGCCCATTTCTACAGACACGGCGATAACCTCGTGTACGGAAGAAGGCAGGATATACAGGTCTGTCCCCACTTTCTCCGCCAGACTGTGCAGCTTATCCTCATAAAGCATGGAAGCCGCACCTTCTATCTTTCTTTCATTTGAAATAACCCACATGGTCATTTCCGGCTCCTGCTCCCCGATCATGAGGTCTGCCAGCTCCTTCGGCATACCGTCAGCCACAAACATATCCCTCATGACTTCATTCATGGACTGCACCACGGGAGGCAGGATGCGTCTGGTGTTTTCCGCAGCAGCCTTAAATAGCTCTTCCTCTCCCATTCCCAGTGACTCTGCCACATGATTATTGATTACAACGCTTGAAATTCCCTGCTGTTCCACGCCTACTACCCATCGGTATATAATGGACAGATCCTGAAAGTCCCTGTGCGGCAGTTTTTTCAGCAGATCCTCGTTCTGCATGGTGTTCACAAGCTGGAATATGATATTGTCCTTTGCCGTGCTTATATCCAGCGGCGGGATCTCTGCCTCCCTGAATGCCTCATCCATCGCTTCTGCCGCTTCCCGCAGGGTTGCCTGTAAGTCCCCTGTCTTTGAATACTTCTCATACATATCATTGATATATAAAGTGGGGGAAATCATTGTATTTTCATTCTGCGCCAAAAGGCTGAGTCCGTCCAGTTTACGGTTTACCTTATCCACCGGGGTAACTCTTACCTCCATGTCCTGATAGCCCTTTGGCATATAGGATAAAAAACTCTCCTTCACTACTTCTTTGAATATTTCATAATCCATCATAAATTCCATTCCTCCAATCAAAAACGGGATAACGCCTGATCCCCGCAGTATTTTTCAATTCCATTCATGAACCCGAACTTCTTTTCAATATATTCCGTTTCAGACAACTGCCCTTCCAGCGCCATATTGTATTCCGACATGAAAACCTGTATTTCTTCCAGAACTGCATCTGTCAGGGACAGCGGATAGTCTGACGACGGAAGGATATACGCCCAGCACAGTTGAAAGACAATATCCTCATGTGGCATTTCCGCATCCCACATCAACACTTTTGGATTTACGCCCAAAGCCTCTGCAATACAACGGTTACGGTCCGGTTTTGGTGTACGGGTTCCATTTTCATACTGCGCAATGAACAGGTGTCCGTTTTTCCCAAAATTGCAGGCGTTTCCAAGCTCCTTCTGCGTCATCTGCCGGAATGTGCGTATAAATTTCAGCCTGTCTCCATAAGTCATGTTTCTTCACCTCACTCTGCGCTTTTTATTGCAGATAATAAGCCGGGGATTTCTCCTCGGCTTATCCATCTGTTCTGTTTCTATGCCTCTGCGCCGTCCCCGTCTTTTCTCTTTTTCCAGAAAAGAGCTGCAAGTCCGGCAGCGACAGCCGCAAGCCCGAACCCTGCAAATACCCACGGGTTCATGTTATCCCCGGTCTGCGGGAGTTTCGGTTCCGTAGGCTTGTTTGTCACTTCAAGGGTGTACTCGATCACTTTTGTCTTTCCGTCCTTGTATTCAAACTTCACTTCCTTTGGCGTGGAATCAAGCAGATACCCTTCCGGCGCTTCCACTTCCACTACGGTATAAGTGACTGCCGCCTCATACTTCCCGTCCTTAAATACTGCAATCGGAAGTTCGCCGCTCTCTGCATGACCGTCCTTGTCCGTGGTAAGTGTCTCGATCACTTTCCCGTCCTTGTCACGGATTTCAAATTTTGCGCCTGCAAGCGCTTTTCCGTCCTCTGACTTCTTGCTGATGATGATCTTTCCAACTGCCGCTTCGTCCTTCATTGCTACTTTCTGGATTTCGGCTGTCTCCTTTACCTCAAACTCAATATCCTGTGCGATGACATACCCGAACGGCGCTGTCTCTTCACGCAGGGTATATTTTCCGGCAGGCAGCTTCTCAATCATGTGCGGCTCTTTGCCGGAAGTCCACTTCTCAACCAGATTGCCGTCTGCGTCAATGACAGAAAGAACAGCACCTTCAAGCTCATTGTCGCCTGTAATGTCAGTCTTTGAAATCTGCACTTTGATCGGCTTGTTTTCAAATTCTGCCTCAAATTCGATCACTTCCTTATCATCGCCCTGATATGACGCATCCACCTCAAATACCTTGTCGGACTTCACATATCCCTTTGGCGCTGTCAGCTCCTGCACATAATACTTTCCAAGCGGGAGGTCAGATACAAAGGTCAGCTTTCCGTCCTTTCCGGTCACGCCACGCTCAATTTCAGTTCCGGCTTTTACAACGACTTTGCCGTCCTTGTTCACAATGTCCTCTTTTGCAAACAGTCCGAATACGGCTCCCTCAAGAACCTCTTTCGTGCCTGCCTCTTTCTTAACCACAGTGATCTGCACTTTCTGTCTCTCATTGCTGATGTTCATTCCCGCATAAACCACTTCTGTTTCCTGATCAATATAGGAAAGGTCTGCTTCGATTGGCGTATCGTCCAGAACGAACCCTTCCAGTGTCTTTGTCTCCACAAGGTAATACTTTCCAAGCGGCAGATTGTCAATGCCTGCATAGCCTTTCTCGTCAGTGACGATGGTTGCCACAAGTTCGTCCGCCTCATAATAGATTGTGTCAAGACCGTCCGGGCTTACAATGTCCTCCGCTGCATAGACTTCAAATTCAACACCTGCAAGGCTGTCCTTGAAATAGTTGAAAATGAAATCATACCAGTGTCCTTTCATAAGGGTAGTGTCCGTTACAAATTCGCCGTCCTTATTGATGATGATTGCGCCTGTTGGAACTTCGTCTTTCATGACTACGCTCTGAACGTCAGCGGTATCTTCCACCGTAAACTTGATTTCCTCTGCTTTCAGATAGCCGTAAGGCGCAAATTCCTCACGGAGCGTATAAGTCTCCCCTGCTGCAAGTCTCTTGATAACATGAGCCTCATCTGCCACGGAAGTCCATCTGTCAACCACATTGCCGTCCTTGTCAATGACGGTAAGCATTGCACCGGAAAGCTCTGCGCCGCTTGCAATGTCCTCCTTTGTAAATTCAAAGGTTGTAGGCTCATTCAGAAATTCGCTGCTGTACTCTGCAACTGCTTCATGCTGTCCCTGGTACTCTGTCTCAAAAGTGATTACTTCATCACTGGAAACATAGCCTTTCGGCGCTTCCAGCTCCTTTACCTCATAAACTGCAAACGGGTAATCCTTTTTGAAAGCGATCCTGCCGTTTTCGTCAGATGTTGCAGATTCAAGGAGTGTGCCTGCTTCAATAATTACTTCCCCACTGGCATTTTCAATGTCCTCTGCCGCATACAGTCCGAATACTGCGCCTGCAACCGGGGTATCTTCCTCTGCATCTTTCTTAATGACGGACATATCCAGTTTCTGTCTGTCATTGGTAAATGTCACGCTTTCATGGATCACCGGGGTTTTATCGTCCACATAGACGAATGTTACAGGCTGCTCTTCCCCGTTCAGCACATAGCCATAAGGCGCTTTGGTTTCCACTACACGGTACTGTCCGAGCGGAAGTCCTGAAATGCCTGCTTTCCCATCTTCCCCGGTTGTGAGCGTTGCAACAAGATCACCCCTGCTGTAATACTTTGTCCTGTTCCCGTTCTCGTCCTTCTGCATGTCCGCCGTAAAAATATCCTCTGCGGCATATACTTCAAACTCTGCCCCTGCAAGGGAGCCTTCCTTGTAAACAAACTCCTTTTCTTCGGAATCTGCAAACAGTCCGCCCTTGTAGCCGTCAAGGATTTCGCCTTTCTTCTCCACCGTCAGTTCCCCGGTAACTGGCTCGTCCTCATACTCCACGGTAATGATTGCATCATAGGTGTCAGGATCGGTTTCATAGAACGTATCAGAATCCACCGACACTTCCACATAATTTGTGTTCAGCACATACCCGTAAGGCGCTTTCACTTCCTCAATGCGGTAATTCCCTATCTTCAATACGTCAGGCAGGATCAAGTCGCCATCTTCGTCCGTGAAGAAAGAAGTGTGTGTAACCTTTGACGGATAAGTTGTAACCATCTTGACATATTCGTTTTTGTCAAGGTTGAAAATCTTAAACTCTGTATTAGGGATAAGGACTGTCTGTTTTGTGTCAGCGTCCTTCTTGATCACACGCAGCTTTGCGGTAAATTCACGGTCAATGAATACACGCCATACCTGCGGCTCTGCCGGGTGGTTCTCCACAATCCTTACTTCAAAAGGTCTTACTGTTTCCATGTTGTGAGGCGTTACTGTCTCAACTACCACATAAGTCCCGTAAGGGATTGGCTGTGTCACGATATGCCCCTTTGCGTCCGTGAAAAGGGTAGTTTCTCCCTTGCTGCCGATTTTTACGGCTTCTGCGCTGTCAAAATCATAACTTCCATCTTCCAGTACGGATAAGGAAGATTTCAGGTATGCGGTAAAGCCTGCGCCAGACAGTACAGGCGCTTCCGTGTCGTCCCCGTTGTCGGATACTTTGATAAGCTGGAACGGCTGCTTGATGACCTGCTCTGCCGATGTTGTGCTTCTTGACACTTCCGCTACCAGATCGCCCTCATAATCGCAGATAACATCATGTTCCTCTTCGTCAAGAAGATACCCCTCTGAAGGTGTGATCTCCTTTACATAGTAGTTGCCGAGATAGAGGTTCTTTACCTCTGCATTGCCGCCCTTGTCCGTTGTCAGTGTTGCAACAAGGTCCCCCGCATGGAAGATAATGCCTGTTGCGCCGTCCGGGTGTGCAATATCGTCACGGGCATACAGACCATAGACTGCGCCCTCCAGTTTTGCGTCTCCCTGCGGAACTGCTTTTCCTGTTTCCTTATCCACCTTGTAGATATGGATCTTTGCTGTTGTCCTGTCATTTGCAAAGGTGTGTGTAAATGTTGCCTTTGCGGTTGTTTCCGGCAGATAGTTGAACGTAAAGCTGTATACGTCAGAACTGTTCCTGTAATATGCGTAAGGAGCCTGTGTCTCTGAAATATAGTAGCTGTTTGCGATTGGAAGGTCTACCGTGTAAGCGGCGCTGCCGTCCTCCCCTGTTGTAACGGTCTGTAATGCAGTCCCCTTTGTCACAATGACCTGTCCTGCATAGTTCTTGATGTCATTTCCCGCATAAAGCGTGTACTGTCCGCCGTCCAGCGGGTTTGTTGTCTCAGAATCTTTCTTTGTAACGGAAACTTCCGCTTTCTGTCTGGCATTCAGGACGGTTGCCCCTTCATACTGCACTTCCACCGTCTGATCCTTATACTCGATTTTTACGGTCTGCGGTGTGGTGTTGATAGTGTATCCGTCAATGCTCTTTGTCTCTGTCACGATATAGGTTCCAAGATGAAGGTCTGATAACAGCACTTTTCCGTCGCTTCCGCTCACAAGGTTTTCAGCGATCACGTCCCCTTTGTTGTAGACTTTTGTGCCGTCTGCCTTGTAAATGTCTGCGCCTGCTGTCACTTTGAAAACAGCCCCCGGCAGTTTCTTTTTCTCATAAGTGAAATTGCTGCCATTCCATCCGGTCAGGACTTCTCCCTCTTTATAAATGGTAATCGCCCCAAGCTGCTCCTTGTCTGTTGCGCTGATCCCGGTTGTCTGTCCTGCCTTTACGGTCAGTGTGTGGACTTTGCCGCTCAGTACATATCCTTTCGGAGCGGTAATTTCTTTTACATAGTAGGTTCCTGCCACAAGTGCATTGGATTTTGCATAACCGTTCCCGTCTGTAGTCATGGTATCTACCTTATTGGTGCATCCGCTGTCAGAATAAATACCGTACACGGCTCCTTTCAGCTTCACGCCACTGGACTCATCGGTCTTAACGATCTCCCCATAGCCGATGTTTTCCGTCTTTACCTTGAAATAGGCATGGATAGGATCGGCGCTAGGTCTTTCCGAAACAAACTCCTGATAATTGGCTTTTTCCGTAAGCCAGAACACACAACTTGAAGTAGTCTCTACCTCGCCTGCCGTGGAGTTCATGGTTGCCATCGTTGCCGCCGTGTTCACTTCCTTACTGGAAATGGTGACGCTGTTCCCGTCCTTTTCCACTTTGTAGCCGCTCAGTGAAATGTCAAAACTGCCAAGTACGCCGTTGCTGTCAGTAAGGGTTTTCTCAAAGCGCTGGTTCCCCTCATTCCATTTCAGCTCATAAGTTTCCGCACCGCTCTGTGTCCTGCTTGCAAAACTCGGTCTTATCGCATTATAAGACTTGCTGATGTTGCTTTTCAGGCTTGTATAATAATCATAGGACGATGACGGGTTCGGAGCCGTATCGCACAGCTTTCTTGCTGCGGAATCCCCGCTGCCAGTGCCGAACAGGTTCCCCACAATCACCCACACCATTGCCTGCGTCGCTATGAACTGGTCGCACTGGTCATTTGACGGCTGTGTGGCGCTGTTGCTGTTAAACCCAAAATACAGGCAGTAGCTTAAAAGTTTCTCCTGCTGTGCCGACATGGAAGTGCTTGAGTTGGGATAGCTGTTCATGAGCTGCCCTCCGTCTGCCGCCAGACCAAAGTTCATACAGTAGGCGGCATTGCCGTCCAGTATGGCATACAGGATCTTCCCGTGGTCATAGCCAGCCTTTAACTCGCTTACCTCGCCGGATGCTCTTGTTGATGCATACCAGAAAGCGATGTTTGCGCTGGAACTTGCCGCAAATGCAGTTGTTCCGTTACTAAACAGCGTTGTAAAGACTGTGAGCAGGGCTAAGAACCCTGCCATAAACCTTTTCATTTTCTGTTTCATTCAGATTTCCTCCTTAATAATAGGGCAAAAAAAATGACAAACCCCATAAAATGGCTTGTCATTTTCCGTTTACTGTTACTCTGTTTTATTCCTTTCATCTTCATCCATACATCGGTATGCCCTCTTACCTATAGCAGCGGAACTCATAAAAGTCCGTCCCGTTCAGGTTATACACCCCTGCATACCCGATGTTAAATACAGATTCCGTTTCCAGCAGCATCATTCCCGCAATATAGTCCGCTATTTCGTCCTCACTGCCAAGATTCCTGCCTGATGTGGTGGACGCCCTGTTTAAGTCTGTCTCCACAAAAACGCTGTAATAACCCAGTCCGTCATACGGATAATAGGAATTGTATTCTTCCTGCGTTATCTTCCCCTCTGACAGAAGGTTTGCAAGGTTGTCCGTGGTGGTTATCATGCCGCCTGCCTGACACTTTGCAACTGCCTTGCTGCATACGGAAACGGGATCATACGATACTGCGGTCACTGTCTGTTCCTGCGGCTTTGGTTCCTCCGGCTTCGTCTCTTCCTGCTTTGCCTCTTCCGGTTTCGTCTCTTCCGGCTTTGCTTCTTCCGGCTTCGGTTCTTCCTGCTTTGGCACGTCTGTACTGCCCTGCGCAGGTTCCGTTTCCTGTTTCTGCCCCGGCTGGCTTGCAGACTTGGGTTCGGGCGTTTCCTCTGCCTCCTTATCCCCCTCTTCCTGCTCTGTCTCTTTCGCCGTTTCCTTTTCGGTATGCTCTTTTTCGGTATCCCCGTTTTCTGCCTGATCCGCAGCAGGGGCTTCTTTATCCTCCGCCATATCTAGTTCCTCAGTGTCTATTACTGTTTCAGTCGCTTCCGTCTCCATATCAGGTACAACATTGTCCTTATTGCCACATCCGGCAGCAAGCATGATAGTTACGGATAAAATCAGAAATAATCTCTTTTTCATATGAATCACCTTTCCTTTCCCCATAAGGGAAAGGCAGGCTGTGTCCGTGTACCGCTGTCCTATCCCTTATGGGCAGACTCTGTATCATTTACACGGGACACATATCGGTTCAGGTCTGTCCCGTATTCTGTGCATTGTTTCCTCCTATGAAACTACTTCATTCTGCCAAAATATGCAAGCATTCTTTTAAGTCTCTTGTCCTTTGCATATGCCTTGTAGAATTTCAGCATCCACATATTTACCACCTCCTAGTGCCGTTCTTCCATATCTGCCCCTGCCTCCCCTAATCTCCTTGCTTTATCTTCAAGGATTAACCGCTTCAGATAAGCGCCGCTTTTGTTATTCTTCTCAAACCATTCCCGTGCCTCCATATCGGTTGTGGGATTGAATTGCAGAGTAAACCTCAATACTTTCTTGCGGTATGCCTCCGACATTTCATATCTCCGCTGTTTCCTTTCTTCTTCTGTCAGTTTTTCCCTTTTCATTTACAATCTCCTCTCACCGTCTGCCTGCCGAAACACCCGCCATCGTCAGCACAATCCTCATAACAAGGGCGAGTAACAGCAGGAACAGTTTAGCTATCCCAAGCGCCAGCTTCAATGCCACAAGCACCGCCTGTAATATCCATTTCAATATGGTAAGCAATACCACTCCGGTCTTTCTTAAAACTATTCCTGCCATAAAACATTCCTCCTATCCCCAGTTGTCAACCAGTTCCATCATGGTTGGATCTGCGGGTTCCTCTGTATTATTGGTTGCTGTTTCCTTTGCCACGGTTTCCATGACCATCCTTCCCATGCCGCCCTCCGCCACCCTTGCCGCCCCGCCTCCGAGGGCAGCGCCGAGCAGCATGATAATTTCATTCTTAACTTCATTCTTTAGTTCTTCACGGATACCCTCTAAGTCACTCCTTGAAATGTATTCCTCTTTCTTCTGTCCTCCTGTCTCTCTCAACAGGTTTTCATCACCAAAGCTGTTTGCATAGAAGTCTATGGCATCCGTTATGAACTGGTTTACAGACTTATGAATGTCCGTATTCAGTTCCGCAAGTACCTTGTTTACCCTGCGCTGCTGTTCATTGTCAAGATTGAGGCGGTAACTTCGGAAAACAATATTCGACTTTGCCATATGCCCCACTCCTATCCTATCTGGTTACGATGCTTTGCAAGGAAAACCTTGCCAAGCTGTTCATACCCCTTTGCATTTGCTTTGATGTCCTCAATGTACCGGAAATTCCCGCTGTCATGTGAACCGAACAGCCTCATGACTGCCGCCCCTCCGCCTACGAACACAATCGGTATCACATCGAGGTTATAACCGTGTTCTTTCAGGGTATTGTAGGCTTTCTGTGCAAAATCACGCAGGCAGTCCTTTACAATGTTCATGTACTTATCCGGCAATGCCGCCTCTCCGGTTGCCATGACCTGTTGTATCACGTTTTCCTCAAGTTCCTGCCCGATCTGCCTGTTACATTCCTCATTGATTATTCTCATGCAGCGGATAAGTCCCTGCTGGCTTGTGATACATTCCGCCTCATTCGGCTTGCCATTCTCTATCGGCATGATGTCAATGGTCCAGCTCCCTATATCCACCACTACCACACGCTCCGGCAAAGTTCTCAACTGCTCTGCAACTGCCGCATAGCATTGTGGGAATACGGACACCCTTGCTATCCTTGCCGTGTACTTCTCTTTCTCAAAGCGGAAAGCGACTTCTTTCTTCTTTGACAGGTAATCAATGAAGTCCTGCTTCTCTGCACCGAACCTTGTCAGGGGAAGTCCTACCGATAAAAGGACATCCGCATTTCTCATTCCCCGTCTGTTCAGTTCCTTTGCGACTGCCGCAAGGGTAAGCAGATAGAAGTTGTCATTCTCAACTTTCGTGTCCCTGACCTCAAGACGTTTCCCGCCCACCTTGTAATACTTTCCGTCCAGTTCCACTACATCATCATAAAATGCGGGTTCCGTTGTGATCTCCTTTACCCCTGTCGTAAAAATCTGTGTGGCTGTTTTCATGTTCGACCAGCCGTGGTCAATCCCGATTACTTCAATATGTTTTTCCATTCTGTTCTTCCTCCATATCTTTTTCATGTTGCTTTATCTCTCCTTAAAATCTTTCTCATGCAGGGAAAACAATACTGTTCTGACTGTTTGTACGGACATCCAAAGCACATATCTTCCTTGTCCTGCTCCGTGATTTCAGGCTTGCTTTCCTCCCTGACACACTTCTTGGCGAGACACTGGCTGTTATTTCCGTAAAAGAACCTGCAGCGCATACAGCTTCTTAGGTCTTTTTCCAAATTTACCTGTGCTGCTATAATTCCGCTTTGTTTTGGAGCGTCCTGCACCCTTACGTTAATTCCCATCCACGCCACCCGCCTCTCTTACAGCGGAAAGCATGTAAATCTCCTCCATCTTTCTGTCTGCCAGCCCTGCTGATCTTGAAAGTGCAAGTACAAACACAACTGCTGCTATAATTCCTGCCGCTATCATCTGCCGCCCCTCCTTTTCTGCTCCGCTTTCTTTCTCTGTTCCGTCTCCATCCGCCTGACATACTCACGAATGTCAATCAAATCCTCCAAGTCGTAGATTTTGGAACTCATGGCACGGTCAACATTTTCAGGGGTACATTCGCCGTGTTCTGTCAGTGCTGCAATTACTTTCTGCCTGATTTCTTCCTGCACCGCATCTGGCATTGCTGCTATATAGTGTGGCGGCAGCTTTGTAATTTCTGTGATTACCTCCTTTTCGTATCCGTAACTCTTTTCAAAGTCACTGATAAATTTTTCTTTTACCGATACTGCCTTCGTTTTGTTTTCCTCACTGGCTAATTCCACCAGTTCGTTTAGGAACTCAATCAGCTCCCTTTTTGTAAAGCCCATCTGTAAATCCTCCTTCTCAAAACAAAAAGGCAGGACCAGATTAGCATTGCACAAACGGAATATCCGTTTTGAGAGCCAATTTAGTCCTACCTAAATCTTTGTTATTCTGTTTCACCTCGCATTTCATTAAAGCCATAGAATGACCGTATCAGTAATCGACCATTGTCTGACTTTCGTAATGTAGGTTTTCGATTTTGATCAGCGCTGTCCTAATCTTGACCTAAAATGGGCTTAAAATAATAGGACTAAATCAGTGCAAACCCTTGATTTTATTGGGTTTCTCTTAATTTAGTCCTATTATACCACCAGCATAACCGATAAATACCGTATCGTAGGATTCCCAATTTTCTACTGTGTCCGCCACCAGAGGAACCGCCCGCTCCTCCACATTATCATGCTCACGGGAAACCCGGCTGTCCCTGTCCGTCCAATCCAGGTCGGCGCTGCTGTAGATTTCCACCGGCTCTAACTCAAACAGGTCTGCATTCATCGCCCCTGCAATATAAGCCGCTACTTCTTCCGTGTTGCCTGATGCGGAATAATAAACCACCAGTGATTTTCCATCCGTATTTTCCGCTTCTTTTTCTTCCGGGACAGAAGCGCCGGAAGATGAATTTATATATCCCAAATCTGCCAGCCACGCAAGAATGTCCGGCTCGGCATCCTGCACATTATTTCTGGACACGGTAAAGCCATCTTCCCTGACGTCCGCGTCCGGCTCCAGTTCTGCAATCGTACTGATCGTACCGGAAAATCCGCTGCCTCCATGTGTATTGAACGGTATGATCGTCTTGCCGGAAAAATCATAGGCATCAAAAAACGAATAGAGGATCATCGGCATATCGCCCCACCAGTTGGGATAACCGACAAAAACTGTGTCATACTGTCCCAAATCCTCAATGCTGTCCTTGATGGCAGGCCGGGCATTATCCTCCTGCTCCTGTGCCGCCAGATCAACCAGCGTATCATGCTCCGTTGGATATGGCGTTTCCGGCTCAATACGGAAAATGTCTGCCCCCGTATTCTCCTGAATAACATATGCCACATATTGGGTATTGCCCAGCACCTCGCCGTCAATAACTACAGCACTGTTATCTTCCTCCTGGGTCATGTTATTGGGATCACTGGTTTCCGGCATGGAAAAGTAGACAACCAATGTTTTCCCCTCTTCGTAATCGGGATTTCCTTCTGTATTTTCCTCCGGGATTTCCATTTCCGGCTGTGAGGACGATTCCGTTTCCACACTTTCCACCGTCCGGTCTGTTGCTTCCTGCTTACTGTCATCCTGCGTGCTGCCGCAGGCGGCAAGACCAAATGACAGTAATATGCTCATTAAAACAGCTGTTACTTTTTTCATAATCGCTTTCTCCTTTCACTTTTATCTGCCAATATCTTTTACCCAATCCTTTACTTCCTGTTCGGAACCTGAAACATCACTTCCGCGCAGCGACAGCGCATTTTCTGTCAGAACTGTTGCACCATCTGCAAGTTCCGTCACCCGCTTTACACTGTTTGCGCCATTTGAGCTGCCATTGTGGGAGAAAAAAGGAATGACCGTTTTCCCGGACAGATCATATTCTTCAAGAAATGTCCAAACCGGCATAGGCAGGTCGTACCACCAAACAGGGAAACCGAGATAAATCACATCATACTGTGCCATCGTCTCTGCATCTATGTGTTCAGACAGTTCCGGGCGTATTTCATTATCCAGTTCATTTTTCGCACGGTCAGCACAGGAATCAAAATCCTCGCCATAACTTTCAGACGGGACAATGCGGAACAGCTCACCGCCTGTTTCTTCAGAAATCCAGTTTGCCATCTGCTGACCGTTTCCAGACCATGAAAAATAAGCCACCAGCACATTGCTGTCCCCTTTTACTTCTGCTTCCGGGTCATTATCAATTCCCATACTCCTACTGCCCAAAAACCTCATCCCTATGAGAATGGCTATGGCAGCCACAAGCACTATAATGCCTGCGATAATAATTCTTTTCTTCTTCATCTTGTTTTCTCACCTCCTACATTTGTTTTTCCCAAAATGCAACTGCATCCTCTATCCAGCCTTCCGCCGCAGTTCCTGTCCCAAGACCAAAACCATGGGAAAGTCCCGGATATTTGTGGAATTCCGTATCAATCCCCAGAGCAGCCATCCGTTCCAGACGGTTTTCCATCGTTCTCCAGCTTGCAATGCCATCGTTTTCCCCCACGCATACATAGGTGGGAGGATCATTCTCCGTATATTCCGAATGACCGGTATACTGCATGATTACTGTGCCGGGACGGGGCAGGTCCTCTCCGCCGAAAGCCGCAGGACCATAGCTTCCGAGATATGCCGCCATCCTTGCACCGGCACTTCCTCCCCAAAGGGAATAACAGTCCGTATCGATCTCCAGTTCTTCTGCGTGTTTAAAAATAAAACGAATGGCTCTCGCCAGATCCTCACAGGCTGTCTGTGCGCCGGGACGGTAGATCAGGGCAAATGCATGATAACCTTTTTGGGATAATTCCAGCGCATGGGGAAAGCTGTCGTGCATGGCTCCTACATAAGCAAAGCCTCCGCCCGCATTGCATACCGCAAATTTTTCACCCGGATTTCCTTTAAAAAAGAATACGCCGGTATCTTCTTTTGCAGGGTCAGCCGCCTTCTCCTCCGCAGAATAAATATCGAAGAAAATGGCCTCCCCCGCCTCTGCGTGTTCCTTCATGTAGTTTGCAATCTCCACTGTCTTATCCGGATCAATATTGCTATACCATGTCAGGCGTAAGTGCCCAAGCGTATCCCCGCTGTAATAACCGGCATCTGCAGGAAAAATAAGCCTCCCGTAATCCCCAAACACCGGATCATTCGCTACTTCCGATATTAAGGTGTCCGCTGTAAACACTTCCCCATTTCGGGAAATCCCCTGAATGGAATCTCCCAAAACTGAATTTTCAATATGGAGGGCATCTTCCTCCAAAACTACACCTTCCCCCTGCCCGGTCAATCTTCCGCAGGCACAAAGGCATCCTGCTGCCAAAACCATCAGTGTCACCATTCCTGTCATCCGTTTCACTGTGAACCTCATCTCAGCCCAAACCCTTCTCTTTCAGCCATACTTCAATATGGTCGGCAATGACATCATTATTTAATTCCTGAAACATAAAATGGCTGTTCTCGGTATCCTGTACCATGTCCGCCGGCTGGCTGCTGCATCCCGCCAGCACGGAAACTGCCATAATCCCTGCCAACAAAGTAACCATTATACGCCTTTTTCATTTGATGTTTTCCTCCCATTTTATCACTTTCCCTGGTATCACCAGTTCTTCTTTTCTTTGCTGCTGTCATGCTTTGTCTTCCGTTCCTCCACCATCTTGACAAACCACTCAACCATAGCAGGGTCCTGATGGGAGAAGAAGGAACTGGAAGCAGTGTCCAGCGCCGCCAATGCGTCCATATCTTCTTCAGACAAGTTAAAATCAAACACATTAAAATTCTCTTCCATACGTTCCCTGTGGGTGGACTTAGGGATGACTACAATCCCACGCTGGATATGCCAGCGGAGCATGACCTGTGCAGCGGTCTTTCCATATTTGCTGCCAATCGCTGCTACTGCTTCGTTATCAAAAGTGCCTTTCCGTCCTTCTCCAAAAGGCGCCCACGCCTCTAACCGAATTCCGTATTTATCTGCATATTCCTTCATCTGCTTCTGCTGGTTGAAAATGTGGATTTCCACCTGGTTGATTGCTGGCTTGATCCGGTTAAAGGCCGCAAAGTCAACCATGCGGTCTACATAAAAGTTGGAAATACCAATGGCGCGGATTTTTCCCCCGTCATAAAGTTCCTCCAACGCACGGTACGCACCATAGGCATCGGAAAAAGGCTGATGAAGAAGAACCATATCTGCCCGTGTCAAGTAAGGAATAAAAATTTCTTCAAATATTGTTAGAGCCATGGACATTGTTTACCCATAGCTCATATTTTACCGTTATATACTCAATATTCAAATAACCATCTCACTAGAAAATATTAAACTTCACTTCTCCTGATGGTGTCCCAAACTTAACATATCCAACTAAATCGTCAATCTCTTTGTCAAATTGAAACCCCATATATGTTCCTGTTACATTATTAAGTTTAGATATTTTCCTATTAATCTCAAATAATTTTTGGGTAGCATCAACCGGTCTTCTAGCTTGGCTCATTTGAGCTAACGGGGAATAGGCTTTCCCGTCAAACTCAAATGACAAATTAATACCTAGCTTATATAGTTCAAAAATTTCATTAATCTCCGTTATTTTAGGTTCTAAAGATTCAGGAATCATATCTTTTATTTCATAAAAACCAATCTTTTCCATCCAACCATTTTCTTTTATTATCTTCATCTTTTGTAGATCAAAATATTCTTCCGCTTTCTTTGGATGTGATATTACATCTACAAAATATACATCTCTCATATTAATTATGCATAGTAATTGTGTGTCACTTCTATTATTTTTCATTTGATTTATATCTTCAACAAATTTGCCACTCATATGTAAATGATATAAATGCCATGTATATAATAAAAAATCGGGCTTTTTAGGTTCTTTTATATTGTTTGATAAAAAAACATTCATATTTTTTCCTTCTGAAAAAGCATCTGAATATTGTTTTAGTATTTCAGCCTGTTTTTCATCAATTTCTTTTAAGTCAATTTTTTTTGACAATTCCTTTGAATAATGCACCTTTCTTTTAGTTATAGGAATCAATCTATATAAATACGATAAAAAATCTATTATGGTATCCTCTGGTTCTTCATTACTCCTATACTTTATATCATTACTATCATAGTAGTTTCTTATTTCTGTTTGAACGTCACAATATATTTTTTCTTCCAATTCTGTTCTTTTACCTTCCATCACGCCATATCCTTTCACAAACAATATATTTATATAGCTTTTGAGCCACAGACATCATCTGTCCATGGCTCATATTTTACCACCACTTCCTCAAAAATGGAACCATCTTTCAAGCAGAGTTTTCACCCCTAAACGGATTCCCCACCTTCCACACAATCTCCACAGCATCCGCCCCATAAACCACCACCTTCTCAATCAGCATCTTCAACCTCTCCTTATCAAAAACCTCCAGCTCGGAAAGCCCCTCCAGTGCCTCATCCGTCACTTCCTCCGAACCGGAAACCTCCCGCACCTGGTCAAGCTCTGCCCGCGCCTCACACATAACCCGCTCCAATTCCTCCATCCGCGCTCGGCCTTCCTCAACCCGCTCTGCTTGTGTCAAGTAAGGAATAAAAATTTTTTATAATTTTATTCTCATACCTGCCTTCAAAAAACAATCCTTACATTAATGTTATTTCCCTATCTGCTATAGACTCCAAAGGAAGCCCATAAATGTTTCTTCGTTGGATCAAAGAAAGCTGTTGGCAGACCAACGAATGTCGCTATTGCAGAAATCGCACCTGCAGGCGGCAAAAATGGCGAAAGCACTGTGGCAATCACTCCGCTAGTTGCACATACCTTTCCGATATTTTCAATAACTCCTTTAAATTTCATCGCTTTCTGGGCTTTAACAATATCGTCTTCTATCATTTGCATATTATCATAGTTTTGTTCAGAAAAAGCAGATATCCACTCATCAACTTTACGTCTATATGCCTTTGCCTCATCTGTTTGCACCAATTTGATACTATCTTCTAATGAAGACGCAGTATATATTCTATCTAATTTTTTAGACGTATATTTTAAGATTTTAACAGCCTCAGTTCCTTCCATTACAGAAATTTTTGCACCAACATTGGAGGATTCATCCACACCTAAATTCGTAGCATCAATCACTGGAGATAATAAATCATTATGATAAGCAATATTGAATAACTCCCTATATTCATTAAGCACTTCAAAGACAGGATTATGAAAAACAAAATCACCAAGTTCTATGAAATGGTCAATATCAATACCGGTATAATCCTCTTTAGGTTCAAGCTGGAATGCTTTGAGAAACCGAACTCTATTGTAGTTAAGATTGTATTGATTCTCAAACTCTTGGAACTCATCATATTTTTCAACCCATTCATCGAATATCTCCCTAATTTTATCTACTGTATAATACTTGATATCAAGCCCTTTCTCTGCCATCATAAATTGAACAATATCTACATCAAAAGTAAAAAAACCTTCTACATCTTTTTCATATTTTTTATAGGGTAAAATAATTCCGTTTTCAATCAGTTCCCCATCCATACATCCATATGTAAACGGGTCTACATAAACTGCACCTGCCACAATAAATTGTTCAAGGACCATTCGTGCAAACCGTAACGAAGGCGTGTACTGTGTCACCGTTCCAAAAACTCCATCTGTCTTCCCTTTTTCACAAATCAACCCCTCTTGTGCGGCCATTGACAAAAAGGTGTTTGTCTGCACCTTATCTAAAATGATTCCTTTATACATATCATTCCTCCCAATGCGAAGTAAAATTGAGCCACAGACACCACCTGCCCATGGCTCAATTTTACCACTACTTTCCCAAAATTGGAACTATCTTTCAGGCAGAAACCTCACCCTCAAACGGATTCCTCACCTTCCACACAATCTCCATAGCATCCTCCCCATAGACAACCACCTTCTCAATCAGCATCTTCAACCTCTCCCTATCAAAAACCTCCAGTACAGAAAGTCCAGCCAGTTCCTCGTCTGCCACTTCCTCTGAACCGGCAGCCTCCCTCATACATTCAAGCTCCGCCTGCGCTTCACGCCTGCTTCGCTCTAGCTCTTCCATCCGCACCCTGCCCGTCTCAATCCGCTCCACATAATCCTCCCTGCTGATTTCCCCAGCCTTATACCCCTCATACAGCCGCATCTTCCTTCCCTTCCACTGTGTCAACTCCTTCACACTCTCCGCAACCGTCTTTTCAAGAACTGCCACCCTGCCGTCCTTTTGAGCCGTCCTGCTGATATCCCGCTCTGCCGCCAGCACATCCGCCATCTTCCTCACCTGGCAAAGCACTGCTCCCTCCAGTTCGTTCTTCCTGACAGTCACTTTCTGGCAGTCATTCTCCCGCTCCTGCGTCCGGCCTCCGCAGAAATACCTGCCGTTAGCCCTGCTCCTAAGCTGCAGTGCCTTCCCGCAATGCCCGCAGAAAAAAATACTTTCCCTCTTCTTCATTTCTTTTCTGGCTTTATCCGCAGTCCCTACTCCCTCATTAGCCTTCTCAAAAACACTCCGGGAAACCAGTGCCTCATGATGTCCCTCCACCACGATCCACTTCTCCCTTGGCTGCCTCACCACCTTCTTATCCGTATCCATACCGCACTTCGCCCGGTTCCAGATTAACTTCCCCAGATACACCTCATCCGTAATAATATCCCTTACCGAAGAAGCACACCACCTCTTCACCTTTACATGAGGCTGCCTGTCTCCATAAGTATCTCCTGCCATCTTGTGATAAACAACCCTTGACGGTATCCCCTCTTCATTCAGCCTTCTGGCAATCTCCGCATAACCGGTTCCGTCCGCCGCCATCCCAAAAATCCTCCGCACAACCCACGCCGCATCTTCATCAACCAAAAGCCTGTGCTTATCCTCTGGGTTCTTCCGATACCCATAAGGGGCAAACTGCCCAACAAACTCCCCGTTCCTCACCCTCGTATCCCTGGCAGACCGCACCTTCTTAGACAAATCCGCGCTGTACATCCCATAGACCAGATTCTTCAACGCAACACTCATCCCGCCCGTCGCTCCGAACTTATCCTCACTGTCGTAACCGTCATTCACCGACACAAACCGAACCTGCAGGATCGGAAAGATATATTCCAGGAACCTCCCCACTTCCAGATAATCCCTCCCGAACCGTGAAAAGTCCTTCACAACGATCATATCAACCTTCCCGCCCTTCGCCGCCTCAATCAGCGCCTGCACCCCCGGCCTGCGGAAGTCAACGCCGGAATACCCGTCATCACAATACTCCGTGATAACATATTCCTCCCCCTGCAGCAGTTCCTCTATATGCCTTTTCAGCAACACCCTCTGCGCCGAAATACTGTTGCTCTCTTCCATTTCACCCTTACCGCTGTCCTCATTGGAAAGCCGAAGATACATAGCGACTATCCTCTTCTTCATCATACCGCCTCTCTCTCTGCCCTGATTCTCAACAAATCTTCCAGCACATCATCATATTTCAGATACACTTCAACATCCCCTCCCTCATGCACCGCAACCTTATCCACAAACGCCTCAACCATTTCCCTCGTCAGACTCTGCATATCCAGACATCCCTCAACGACAGCCTTCCAGTTTCTGTCTACACAATATCTGCTGGAATACTCCGCCCGTGCCTTTTGGACTTCCCCAAGCCTTGCCGTCAATGCCCTGATCTTTTCGGCATATTGCCCGCTGATCTGCGCATACTGTTCCTCATCAATCAGTCCATCTCTATAATCCTCAAAAATACCGGCTTTCACTTCCGTCTCCCTCTGCAGCTCCTTCCTTATCCGTTCAGCTTCCTTCCCATAAAAATCATACTTCCTCAAATTCCTGTCATCCGCATTCATCCGCCTCACAGTTTCCTCCGCCTCAATACAGAGCCTCATATGGGCAGCAACCGTTCCAAAAACAGCCTGGTTGACATCTTCCAACGAAACCTTATGGTTCGTACAGCTCCCATGAGTAGATTGAAGATACGTCTTGCATCGGTAAAACTTCTTGTCATGCCTTGCTCCCTCTGTACGGAACCCCATTACCTTTCCACAGTCCGCACAGACAATCTTCTTCCCCAGAAGATTAAAACGGGCATGGTCATAACCGTTCTCCCCATGAGTAGAATGGAACCTTTCCGCATTGCCCGCCAGCAGTTTCTGAACTTTCTCATAGTCCTCCCTACCCACCAGTGCTTCATGCGTCCCTTCCACAACAATCCACTCTTCCTCCGGTATTTTCACCTGCTTCCCAGCCACCCTCTTATACCTGTTATGGACGCTGGCTCCCACATAAGCATAATTCGTCAATATGGTTCTCACCGTCACATAATTCCATTCCGTATTAAACCCCTCTGGAACCTCATGCCCGAACCGCAACATCTTATAAGCCTTCGGATTCATCTCTTTTCGGGAAATCTGCCTTGCAATCTCCTTCAACGAACACCCCTCCAGGAACAGCCGGAAAATCTCCTGCACCGTCCCCTTCACCCGCTCGTCCGGGTAAAGCCGCCGTTCCACATTCACATACCCATACGGGACCGCCCCCGAAGAATACTCTCCGTTCCGCCAGTACGCCCTATGCGCCGTCCTCATCTTCCTGGACAAATCCTTCACATACAGCTCATTAATCATATTTTTCAGCGACATCATCAGCTCCCCACCCGGCTTCTCCGAATCATACCCGTCCGTCACCGCAATAAACCTCACGCCGAAAAATGGGAACACCCGCTCAATATAATTCCCCGTTTCCACATAATCCCGTCCCAGCCGGGACAGGTCCTTCACAACGATACAGTCAATCACCCCGTCCCTCATATCCCGCACCATCGCCTCAAACCCCGGACGCTCAAAATTCGTACCCGTGCAGGAGATATCCGCATACTCCTTCCCTATGACCATATCCTCCCGCTCCGCCACGAACTTCCGCAGAAGCTCCATCTGCGTCTCCACCGTCGCCCGCTCCCGGTTCGCCTCCGTCTCCTCCGAAAGCCTGGCATACAGCCCCGCCCTATAACACACCGCCTTCACCGGAATCTGCGCCTGCGCCCCGGAACCACCCGGCAGGTCATTCACATTCACAAAATCCACCTTCTTAGACTTCCTCGCCATGCTATACCGCCTCCTTCCACTCAAACCGAATCCGGCCCCGGCTGTCGCAGACCGCCTCACAGCCCGCATGTTTCAGCCCCTCCAGGACCTCCCTGTAACAGTCCCCGAAACTGAAAACCACCTCGACCGTCTCCCGGTCCACGACCTTCACCCGCTCAATCAGCTCCACCGCCACATTCCTTGTCAGCCGGTCAATATTCCCATGCTCCGCAAAATAATCCAGCCACCGGTACTTATCCGTATTGGAAGCAAGGATATCTTCAATCTCACCCTTCATCTGCCGCACCGCTTCCTCCGCCAGATCCCGTCTCTGCGTATAAGCCTCATGCAGCTCCCTATAATCCTCCTTAGAGACAATCCCGTCCTTCATATCCTCATAAAGCATGTTCCGCAGCTCCCGACACCGCAGAACCTCCGCCTCCTTCTGCTCAATCCGCCTCTCCAATTCCCGGATATCCAGCTCCTGGAACGGGATCTCAGACACCTTCTCCATCGCCCGCTTCAAATCCAGCACATTGGCAACCTGCACCTTCAAGACCTCCAGGACCGCCTCTTCCAGCCTCTCCACCCCGATCCTGTGGCTCGCACACTCCTTCGTCTCCTTATTCCTCGAACACACATAATACCGGTACTTCCGCTTCCCGGAACACACATTCTTCCGCACCATGGCCGCCCCGCAGTCCGCACACACCACCATGCCCGCCAGAGGGTACACCTCCGACTGCTCCGGGGACATCCTCGTATCCATCCCCAGGAGCCTCTGCACAATAGCAAAATCCCGGTCCGAAACCACAGCCTCATGGTTCTTCTCAATCCTCACCCAGTCCTTCTCCGGCTTCACAACATACTTCTTCACCTTATGGTTCGGCGTCGTCTGCCTGCCCTGCACCAGATTCCCAACATAACACTCATTTTCCAATATCCGCCGCACCGTCACCGAACTCCACAGCGCCCGCTCCCCCGTCTTAAAGCTGGTCTGATAATTGCTCCCGGACGCGCTCTTATACTCCATAGGAGACAGCACCCCCATATCATTCAGCCTGCCCGCAATGGCATCCTGGCTCATGCCGTGCAGCTTCATACGGAAAATATCCCTCACCACGCCCGCAGCCACCGGGTCAACCACCAGCCGGTTCCGGCATCCCTCGTCCTTCTGATACCCATAAGGCGCAAAAGAACCGATAAACTCCCCGTTCTTCCTCTTCACCTCCAGATGGCTCCGAATCTTCACCGAAATATCCCGGCAGTAAGCGTCATTTATCAAATTTTTAAACGGAATGATGATTTCATCTGACTGGTCTTTCCCCTCCAGGCTGTCGTACCCGTCATTCACCGCAATAAAGCGCACCCCAAGAGCCGGGAACAGCCGCTCAATGTACCTGCCCGAATCAATATACTCCCGCCCGAACCTGGACAGATCCTTGACAACCACACAGTCCACAACGCCCTTCTTAATATCCTCCAGCATCAGCTTGAAAGAAGGCCGCTCAAAACTGGAACCGCTGTACCCGTCGTCCACCCGTTCCGAAACCACCACAATATCCTCTTTGTCTTTCAGGAAATCTCTGATTAACTCTTTCTGATTAGAAATGCTGTTGCTCTCCGCCTTAGACGCGCCCGCAACATCGCCATCCTCCTTCGACAACCGGACATAGATGGCGGCATGATAGATCCTCTTGAATTGTTTGTTCTTCATATGCTCCCGCTCCTTTCTAATTTGCCAGAATCACCTGCAAAATCAAAAAGGCGGATGCACTAACTTGTCCCTAAGACAATCATAGCGCCTCCGCCCAAAAAAGTCCAATGTTATTTTAAACATTCCGCAACATATTTTCAAAAGCCTCTTCAAAAGAGCCCCCATCCTCCGCAAACCGTACCTTCACCTTCATATCCCCCACACGCACCGCATAAGGATTCCCCACCGCCTCCAGATAAGCCCTCTTCCGTTCCTCCAGCGGCAGGCTCCGGTCAATCTCCACCTCCCGGATATCCACAAGCCCCTCCTTCTCCACAGTCCTCACATCCACGTCTTTCAGCGCGTCCAGCTCCATCACCGTCATAACCAATTCCCTTACCTTTCCAAAATTCATACCAACGGCATGGTATGTACCGCCGGGGAATCCCCCGGCCGACGCGCTGCTCAGACCCCAACAGCCCTCCGGCAGCATATATCAAGACAAAAAAATAAGGCATCCCTGCCCTCAACAAAAACGCCCTTACAGCCTCGTCACAAAATCCAGCGAAATCCACCCGTTCCGCTCCCTCTTATACGACTTCAAAAGCCCCCACTTCCCGGCTCCCTTCCCGTCCGCTTCCTCCACAACCGTAAACACACCCACACCCGTAAACAGTCCCGTCCGGGCAAAATCCGTCCCCGGCCCCTTACGGATATTCAGATCCGGGATATCCACCCGCACCAGATAAGAAGACTTCCCCGGCAGCCTCTCCATAAACATCACATACTCCGCATCCGCCGTAATAAAAAGCCCCGATTTCAGCCTGTACCACCGCCTGTCCGCGCTGATGCCCGTAACCGTATAAATCCCCTCATACACCACCTGGTCCACATTGTCCCCCATGCAGGGAGCAGTCCGCACATTCACCCCGTCCCTGCCCTTATAGAACACCTTCACAAACCCGGCCATAGGCTCCACCGGATTCCCCGGCACACCACCGCTTCCGCCGCTCCCGGCCTCCCCGGTAATCTCCCTCAAAATCCCCAGGACCTTCTCCCCATACCCGGCCCCCGCAGCCCAGCCTTTCCCCTGGGGATTCTCCTGGACACCCAGCCACTCCACATAAGGCGCACACCCCCTTGCCACATACCTAAAGCGCGGGTCCACATTCCCATTCACCAAATCCTCCGTGCAGGCATAGGCTTTCAAATGCTGCACCTGGCACCGGATACCAAGCAGCGCCGTATCAAAACACAGCCCCTTCACCCCGTTCTGCACCACGCCCATCCCGGCAAAATTATTCTGCTCCAAAGAGACCGCCGTACCCGAAAACGTAAAATTCCCCGTCTCCAGGCACGACTGGGCAAAAGCCACATCCCCTCTCACGCCCTCGGCCTCCCCTTCCGACAGATACAGCAGCACCA
Organism: Lachnospiraceae bacterium; assembly: GCA_910575555.1. GTDB lineage: Bacteria > Bacillota > Clostridia > Lachnospirales > Lachnospiraceae > Petralouisia. Next base: position 31,501 of record CAJTFX010000004.1, read on the forward strand.
TATCCAGAACCGACTGCGCCACCCCCGGATTCTTCCCCTTCACATACTCCCGCATCTGCTCCGCCGTCGCCACAGCCTTCCCCATAATCCCCGTAAGCCCGGAACCACCCGTGCCAGAACCGCCGTCCCCGCCGCTGCCGTTCCCAGTCTCCGCGCCGTCCATAGCCGCCCTGATATCCTTCCGAAACTGCCCCATAGACAACCCAAACCTTTTCCAGATATGCTCCACGTCCCCGTGATTGCTTGCAATCCCCCGCCTATACCCCTCGGAATGGGAAACCACAACCCCGTCCGCCAGAGGGTCCAGCCCAAACATCCGGCACAGATAAGCAAACAGCTCCACCGCATACCCATAAGCGGCAAGCACATGATCCCTCGTACCTCTCCCGTCCCCGGTCTCCGTCCAATTCGCACCGCCCGTATACCGGATCGTGGCAGGCTCCGTCATCTCCACACCTATATGCGTCCCGTTTGCGTCACCTCCGCAGTGCCATCCCCGGCAGTCCCAGGGCAGGAGCTGGTACACGTCCCCTCCCGGCTCCACAATGGCATGGACGCAGGCCCCCGCATCCGCCTTATCCCAGTTACTGATAAAAGCGGAAGCCTTCGGCTGTGGACACCCCACCGAATGGATCATCAGCCCCTTCACCGCAATCTTCCTCCCTGCCCGGTAACACCCGGACTTCGTTAAAATCCTCTGAATCAGCTTCATACAAAACCACTCTCCTTTTCCCGTTCCCTGCCCGGAAACATTCTCCAATTCTCCGCACGAAAAAAGGCACCAGCTTTTCACACTGATGCCCTCTCATAAAAATCCCAAACCATATCCTCTGCCACACCGTACTGCACTTAACCGCATTTATCCCCCGTACCGTCTCCTACTCCTTCCCCTTTTCCTCCCGTAACTGCGCCAGAACCCCTTTCAGCTTCTCCGGCACCGGAAGCCCGATCCTGGCCGCATTCTCCAGAATCGAAATCCCCTCGTTGGACAGATAAAAGAAGATCACCGCCGTCCGGACCGCACTCCCGTCCCGGATGATATGCGTATCCAGGATATGCCCCAGAGCCACCAGGCAGAAGATCACGATCTTCTTAAAAATCCCCCGAAAGCCCACGCCGCTGGACAGCTTCTTCTCCACCGCCGCGGCCATCAGCCCCGTCACATAATCCACCGCCACGAACACCACCAGGGCATACAGAAAACCATCAAACCCTCCCATGGCCCAGCCCAGGTATCCGCCCATAGCTGCAAACCCGCACTCTATCACACCCACAAACTCCTTCATCCAAAATCCCTCTCTTTCTCTTTTTTCTATGGAAAAAGCGGCCCGCTCCCAAAAGCCGCCGCCCTATTCCCAATCCCATTATCAGAACATCATTCCCTAACATTCCATGCCATTTCCACACATCTCAAACCATTTCCCAGTACCTCATATCATCCTCCCATATTTCAAATCATTTTTGCACCTCATACCACTTTACCCCCGCCGCTCACGCCCCGGTATCCTCAACCTCCGTCAGCGTATAAGTGATCTTCATGGTCTTATTAGCGTCCTTCACCACCGCCGAAGAAAGATTGTTGACCGTAGCCAGATACGGCGTCAGCAGATACATATGCCGGTACTCATTCCCGTAACTGCCTCCCCACCCCACCAGAAACTGCTTATACTGGAATAGAGGCGTGGCCGCGCTCCCCAGCCTCGCGCTCCCCTGTGTATGGACCACCGTGTCCTCCGCAGTCACCTGAAAATCCCCGCCCACAATCAGATCCCCAACCAGCGTCAGAAACAGCTCGCAGGTTCCCGACTCGCACAAAGGCTTCATCTTGGAAGTGAAACCAAAAGCAATCAGCGACACGTCCGCCGTATTCGCCACATTGATCTTATAAATCCCCTTCTTGTCATAGGCCGGCACATACAGATACCCACCCCGCATACAGCACCGGCACTTCCGCTCCGGATAGCTCCCGGTCATGTCCCGCTCCCCCACAGCCATCAGCTTCGCATTTGAAAGCGTCCACTCCCCCTCCGTCATGGAATAGTCCGTTTTGGAAACCCTCACCCAGAGCACCCTGGCATTCCCCGAAGAATTGCCCTCATTGGAAAACCCGTACCAGTACCCGTCCTGCCCGTCCAGGAACTCCCCGTACTTCGTATAGCTTCCCAGAAACAGAAACGTCTGTACAGGCACCGCATGGTCCTCCAGCACCGTGTAAGTGGAATCGTCCAGCCTCTCATTCAGCCCGATACTGAAAACCGGAACCCTCACCTTCCGCACCCGCACACTGGAATCCTCAAACGTAATGGAATACAGCAGGTCCCTCTCAAAATCCATCTCCGCCGCCTCAAACAACACGATCTGCTTCTCCTTCCCCAAATCCCCGATATCCAGCTTCTTGATCTGCAGGAAAGCGCTGGCGTCTCCCACCAGGCTCCCGTACCCGTTCTGCCCGCCCTGGGCGCTGGTCAGCGCCACCGCCGCAATGGTCCCGTTCCCCTGGCTCGGCGTAAACTCCCATACAAACTTATACCCGTTCTCCAAAACCTTGCTCTCCGTCTGGTTCAGGCTCCCCCTGGCCGCATTCGCCGTAGTATTCACGTTGTTGGAAGCATAAGCCACCGGCAGGTTGTCCGACATCTCATAGATATGCCCCGCATCCTCTTCCAGCGTCTTGGGGAACAGCAGAATCCCCCCTATCATGTTGGGGCATACCGGCAGCATGGTCCCGTTCCAGGACATCACATCTGCCAGCCGTTCCTCGGAATAGAACACCCCCATGGGATTCATCCCCAGGATATTGTTCACCGCCTCCGTCACCATGTTTTCCTCCGTGACCGTCTCCACATCCCCCGTGGCCCCATCCGTCAATTCCAGAACCATTGTCCCTTTCAGCTTCATACGCATCCGCTCCTTCCTATGCCAAATCAATGGGCTTCCCAAACGCCCCGATCAACACTTTCCCGATACTGTCCGCATAACTCTTCCGCACCAGCTCCATGGTCTCAATCCCCATCTCCCCGGCAAAACCCTTCATGCCCAGGCCGCCGCCAAAAGCAAAGCGGGAAACATATTCCTCCACCGTGACCGTGCCGTCCCATGCGGCCGCCGCGGCCATGCCCTGCCCGCTGATGGAAGCAATGCACCCTCCCGTCTCAATCTCCCCCGTACCGTTCTCCATCCGCAGATACACATTGAACGTATTGGTAATGTTCGGCACAAGATTGTCAATGGGATAATACAGAGACAAAATGTGTTTCCCGCTCCCCCAGGTCTCCGCCGGACGGTGCGCCAGAATCTCCGAATCATTAAACTCATAAGTAACATAAGCCACAGCCTTCCCGTCCTCCGTCCAAGTGACCGGAAGCTCCACCTCCACCGTGATATCCGTACTTCCCCCGGTTCCGGAACCGTCCCCTGCACGCCCATCATCTTCTCCGGCACTGTCCCTGTTTCCGCCGGTTTCCGCTCCGGCATCCGTCCCCACCGGAATCGGGACCACGATACTCCCGGACGCACTGGCCGTCCTCTCCTCCTGCGCCGCTCTCACGTCCACAACCGCCTGCCCGAAAAACTGCACATGGGTCTCTTCCTTCGCCGCAAACTCGATACTGATGATCCGCACATTATCCTCCGCCACCGTATAAGCAGAAGCATTGGTAAACGTATGAATCCCCACCTTCCCGGCCTCAATCTGGTTCAAAAGCCCGGAAATATTCTTATCATTCTTAGACTTCGCCTGGGCCAGCCGCGGGTTCTTCCCCACACATTTCAGGCTCTGCCTCCCTCCGATCCTGCACTGAAAAGACGTGATACAGGTCACTTGCTCCCCGTCCGCCTGCCCTCCCGAAAAGGTCAGCACGTCCCCCAGGTCCAGAGCCGGGTTCCCTATGGTACTGGAATCAAAAGGCACATAATTCACCACGGACAGGTCCGCCAGTATATTCCCGCACAACTGCCTCCTGGTCTCTTCCAGACCAAACTGCAGGAGCGGGTTCACCCCCAGGTTCATGGTCAGCCCGTCGTCCGTATCCAGCGCATAATACTCCGCCGTCTGCGTCCGCAGGTTCGTGGAGCTCACCGCCGTATACCTGGTGATAAAATCCGAAAAACTGCTGGAAAACCTGTGCCTCCCCTGCACCTCCATCACCGGCTCCGCCCCGTACTTCCGAAGCTCCAGCCTCCCCCGCCGGTTGATACAGAAAAACCCGCCCAGCACCTGCCCCACAAAAAACAGCACGTCCCGGTACGTCCCAATATCATTCTCCGGATAAATAGAAAGAAGCTCCCTCCCGTTGGGCATACCCTCAATCTCCGCCCTCGTGTTCTCCATCTCCACACCGCAGGACTTACAGCACAGCTCCAGAAAAGCCCAGGCATTCCCCACAGACTCAAACCCGTTGAAACTCTTCTCGAACCGCAGCATATAGTCATAGGCTTTCAGCTCCAGACAGTGTGCCGTCCGGTTCGCCTCGCTCACCTCAAAAATCCCCATGGGCACTTCCTCAAACCCACCGCCCTCCACCCGCAGATGATAGAAAAGCTCCACCTTCGCCCCGTCCAGCGTATACCGATCCACCTGTGAAAACAACGTAACGCCCATCTCCGCCGCATACACCGTCCCCAGCTCAATCTCCGCGCTCCCGCAACACTGGGCGAAAATATACCCGCTCCCCTTCACAATATCCTCATACCCGAACGGATAGACCGCCCCGCCCTTCGTAGTGATCCTCCCCGTCCAGTAATACCTCCGGGTATTCTCCTGCACCGCCCGCAGGAACGCCTCACTCACCGGATACATGAAAACACCCCCTTCCACGCAAAAAGCACCAGCCCTTTCAGACTGATGCCTTCCCTAAAAACAATCATAATCTCCTTAAAAAATAAGAATCTTTCAAAACACATTCTATCAATAAGCACATGTACCGACTACATAGGTTTTAGATTTTTATTAAGTCTATCCACCATCCACGCAATCCGCTTTTCCCGTCCGGCATCCGTCTTTGCGTCAAAAAACGCCCGTGTATAAGTCTTCTTCACAGATAAAGACATCGCCTGAAAATTTGTGTAGGCTGGCTCATAGCTTTCCAATATCGCAGAAAGCCGCGCAATCTGCTCTTCCGTAATAACCGCCAGCGGATTTACCGCATCCCATTGGCCATTCTTTTTGGCATCCTCTATTTTCTTTCTGCCATGATCAGTCATACGCCCCTGCTCTTCAAGCCTTTTGGCTAATTCCTTGTTCTTGTCCGACCACTTGCTATTCTCCCTGCGCATCGAAAAATACTTTTTATAAGTTTTCTCGTCAATCTTTTCCATCTGGCCGTCAATCCATCCAAAGCAGAGTGCTTCTTCCAGCGCTTCTCCCGCCTTTATTGTTTTCGGTCCGCCAGCCTTGCCAAACAAAACCCAAATACCGGCACTTGAAAGACAGTTATCACAGAGCCATTTTCTAAACTCATCTCTGCTCCCAAATTCCATTAGATCGCTCATTACACGCCACCCCTTTCCTATGTCTCATCCGCCAAAGGCCCGCTATCTCCAACAAAAACGTATCGAAAATACCTTTAGATCAATTCCAGAGCCCTTTTATAAAGCGGGTCCATCTCACAGCCGCAGCTCCCGCATTCCCTATCCGCCTGCTTGATCGCTGATATGAATGCTTCCCTGTCAAATTTCCCGTCTAACCATTGCTGTGCCGGAACAGATATCAAATCCCACCCCGATGCAGCGAACTTCTCCATAATAGATTTTAATTCTTCCATAATGCGCTCCTTTCATAATAACCGTTTTCGGCTCCTTGCCACCATTATACAGAACATCCCACCAAAAGCTCCCGACTGATGCCCATTGATACAACCATACCTGAAACACAAAAGCCTACCTGCCCCTGTGCTTCTCCTTCCGCTTCTGCTGTTTCAGCTCAAACATCCGCTGCTTCTCGGCCTCCTTCTGCTCCCTGCCGGCCTGCCTGCGCTCCGTCTTCCTCTCTTCCCTCTGCAACTGTAACGCCTGCTGGGACTTCGTGCCTATCCCCGCCTGCATGGTCTGCTTCCCGGCCTCCCTCTGCCTCCGCTTCGGGTTCACCCTCCCGTCCTTTACGACTACCTCAACAGCCGGACTAAACTTCAAGCCATAATAATTTTTAAGGATAAACTCCCAAACCTCATAGTCCCTGGGCTCACTCCCAAAAACCACCCGGCATACCGAAAGTCTCCCGTCCTCAACACGCTCAAACACGCCAACCCAGAACGACCCCTCAAAAAATACCGTCAAACCTGCCTTTCCTCTGTCCATAACGAATCCCTCCTTAAAATGTGTTATGAACAAAGAACGGACAACCCAGGAGGGCAGGTTACTTACCCTGATACCATCAGGACGGCCGGGCTACCTACCGGCTCTGGCACATCCAAAAGATGCACGTTGCGTTTTTATCTTTGCTGTTTATATTTCCAGCAGGATATACTCCCGCTAAAAACCAAATCTATAACTTTCTATAACTTCTGTATCTCTTTCAATGCCTTTTGAATATCTTTATAAACAAGTGGCTGCATACTGTCATCATAAAAAGATATATCCGCCCTCTCCAGCGCCGAACCAATATCATTTTTCAACTCCGGCTTATCCTTCGCGATCATGGATGACAGATTTATACTGCTATTTTTCATTACGCAAAATCAGATACAGAACGTAAAAAATCCGCCGATACAAAATACGGATTATTAGAATCGCCGATTTTTTCAATCAGCACAGATTCGCCATCTGTTTCCAAGATCCTATATGTGTCACCAATATTTAAAATCAGATCTTTGCTCCCTTTACCGTTAGCTGTAGCTGTATACGTCTTTATTGCCTCTGGCTTTTTATTTAGATTTTTTACTTTCTTGACCACTTGTTTTATTGCGACTTCACTTCCTTTATAAAGTACACCACCTGCACTTAAAGTTAAAAGAAATAAATTTTGGGGACCACCAACCTTTTTTGCCGCCGTAGTCATCACTTGATACCAACCCAAATTACTCATAATTTCTCTCCTCAACTTTTGTCTGTTGTCTTTATTATAAAGCATGTCTTGCTAAAAATCACTCTCTATTTCCTTAAAATTCCCTCAACGTAAAACTCACCTTCCAAAGTCCCTTAAAAGAAGTATCCTTCACCAACACCGCCTTATACCCCTCAACAAACATCTCCGCCTCCTTCATCTCCAAAGTCTCCGTATCAAAATACCCCACGGAAATCTTCTCCCTCTGCTTAAACCCCGTCAGCACTTTCAGCCACTTCGGAGAAACAGAGAACGCCACCGCAATAGACACCACCCCCAGCCTAACCACATCCCTCTGGGTAGTCCCGGCTTCCGTCTCCCCGCCGGAATCCGCCTCCACATCAGCCAACTGCACCTCATAAGAATCCGGCAGAGGAAGCAAAACACCGTCAAACACCAGATACTGTACAAACGCCATCCCTATCTCCCTCCCGACCTAAGATTCTGCCTCGCCTGCGCGTCCACTACCACCTCATCCAGCAGCGTGCCGCCCACATACACCGGAATACAGATCGTCCCAAAATTCTCCCCGCTCTGCATCCCCGCAAACATCTCCCGCAGCCCCGAAACCATCTGCCGCACAGCCTCCAGAGAAGCCCCCTGCGCCTGGACCGCCTGCATATCCGCCAGCTTCGGGCTCACCACCATATCCCCGGCCACGCCCTCCACAGCTTTCCGCACCAGCCCCCGGCTCTTCTCAATCCCTCTCGCCAGACCGCCCATAAAATCCGGCATCCAGCTCTCATAATCCGTCAAAGGCCCCTCGTCCGGCACAGAAAAATGCAGGAAAGAACGTATCTTATCCGCCACGTCAGACACCGCGCTCACCACATTCCCAATGGCACTGCGGATACCCTCCGCAATCCCATTGATAAAATCCATCCCCCACTGCAAAGCCCGTCCCGGCAGAGACGTAATAAACCCAATCGCCGACTGGAACCCATTCTGCACCACGCTCCCCAGAGAACCCAGCGCCGAACCAATCCCCGACACCATCCCCCGGAAAGCCTCCACCGCCGACCGTCTCAAATTCGATGCCGTGGACACCACCAGATTTTTCAGCCCGTTCCAGGCAGCAACCGCCGCCGAAGAAACCACAGACCAAAGATTCCCCATAAAATCCCGAAGCCCCGACAGCAGAATAGACACATGGTCCACCAGCCCCTGCACCGCAGAGCCCACAACCTGCTGTATGCCGGACCAAATCGTGGAAGCCGCCTGCTGGATATTCGTCCAGATATGCAGCGCGTCCTCTTTCAGCTTCGTAAAATTCCCCGTCACCAGGTCAATCAGCAGCAGAACCGGCCCCAGGACCACATTCTTAATCAGCTCCCAGGCCCCCGAAGCCGCCGTCCGAATCCCAGACCAGATCCCCTGCAGCGTAACAGAAAGATTCTCCCACAAAGAGCGGATCATATCCACAATCCCGGCCAGCACCGGATTCTCCATCATGCCCGTCCAGACACTCCCGAAGAAATCCCCCACCGACTGCCAAAGCCCCGACCACCAGGCCGGAATCCCCTCAAAAAACGAAACTAGCGCCTCCCAGGCCGCCGGTATAGTCTCCGTAAAAAACGAACAGATAACCTCCCAGGCAGAAACAAAAAAGTCCCTCACCTGCGCCCAGACCGCATCCACCGCATCCCGGAACCACTCACACTTATTATAAAGCAGCACCACAGCCCCGATCACCGCAGCAATAGCAATGGGAACCCACCCGATAGCCGCCACCACCGCCGACAGCGCCGGAACCACCGTCCCCGACACAAACCCGATCACCCCGGAAACAGCCCCCGCAACCTTCGGAACCACCGTCAAAATCGTCCCAACAGCCCCGACAACTTTCCCGACCACAATCAGCACTGGTCCCAGAGCCGCCGCCACCAGAGCCACCGTCACAATGACCTTCTTCGTCCCCTCGTCCAAACCGTTCAGCCAGTCCACAAGCCCCTGAATCCACCCGACAACCTGCCGGATAGACGGCATCAGAATCTCCCCTATGGAAATCGCCAATTCCTCCAACTGACTCTTCAAGATCGTAAGCTGCCCCGCCAGATTGTCCTGCATAGTCTCGGCCATCCGCTCCGCCGTACCGTCGCAGTTATTGATAGCACTGTTCAGCTTCTCAATATCCCCCGGAGCCGCATTCATCACTGCCAGGAACCCGCTCATGGCATTCTTCCCCACCAGAGCCTCCGCATTGGCCGCCCTCTCCGCCTCCGACATCTGCGAAAACGCCGCCCGGCAGTCTCCCAGGATATCCCCCAGGCTTCTCATACTCCCGTCCGCATTGACCGTCTGCACCGTCAGCTCCCCAAAGGCATCCCCTACAAATGTCACTTCCCCGGTAAGGCTCGTCAGCATGGTCCGCATAGCCGTACCCGCCTGGGAAGACTTGATTCCCGCATTGGCCATCAGCCCGATAGCCTCCGCCGTATCCTCCGCCGTGAATCCCAAAGCCCCGGCAACCGGCGCACAATACTTAAACGTCTCCCCCATCATGGCAACATTCGTATTCGCATTAGAACTCGCCGCCGCCAAAATATCCGCAAAATGCCCCGAATCCGCCGCCGACAGCCCCAGAGCCGTCAAAGCGTCCGTCACGATATCCGAAGTAGTAGCCAGATCCTCCCCGGAAGCCGCCGCCAGGTTCATAATCCCCTCAATGCCGTCCAGCATATCCCCGGTCTTCCACCCGGCCATAGCCATATAATTCATAGCCTCCGCCGCCTCCGAAGCGGAGAACTTCGTCTTACTCCCCATCTCCCTGGCCTTGTCCCGCAGGGCATCCAGCTCCTTCACCGCCGCTCCGGACACCGCCGCCACCTGGCTCATGGCAGAATCAAAATCAGAAGCCACCTTCACCGCAGCCGCAGAAAGCCCGCCCACAGCCGCCGTCACCGGCATCAGCTTCCGCCCGGCCCCCTCAATAGCCGAACCCACATCCCGCAGCTTCTCCCCCGCAGCCCCAATCTTCTGCAAAGCCACCGAAGACCGCTCCGCCTGCCTCTCCAAGTCCCGCAGGGCCTGCTCCGTCTCCACAATCTCCCTCTGCAAAGCATCATACTGGCTCCGGGAAATCTCCCCCTTCGCCAGAGCCTCATTCGCCTGCTGCCCCGCCAGCCTCAACGCCTCCAGCTTCTCCCTGGTCTCCCCCACAGCCTGGGCCAGAAGCCGCTGTTTCTGCGCCATCAGCTCCCCATTGCCGGGATCCAGCTTCAACAGCTTGTTCACGTCCTTCAACTGCGCCTGCGTGTCCCGGATCTCCTTATTCACCTTTGAAAGCGCCGTGGAGAGCTTCGTAGTATCCCCGCCGATCTCCACCGTAATCCCCTGAATCCTGGATGCCACAACCCTCACCCGCCTTTCTCCAACGAAAAAAGGAGCCACCCCGGCTCCCCATAAAAATGCAACAAAAAAGCGCCTGCCATTTCTGACAAACGCCTTATGTAGAATACTGTTAATTTAAAGGTTCATTCTCTTGTACAATTTTTTGCATCTGCTCAAGAATCTCCCTATCTTTTGCATTGTTCATATTTTCTATTTTCCCTACATATTCCTGGATTCCTGCCTCTTGCATTATACTACCAGGAATATTATAGTTTACACTGTTTTGATTCTGCAAATCAAAATAAATTGCTTTAGCCAAATCATACTTTTTCTGACAGCAATGCTTATATTTTCTACCACTTCCACATATACATGGGCTATTTCTCTCAATCTTGCCTTTAATTTTCTGTATATAATCACCCATATACTGAATTGAATTAACATTTAGATCACTGTCTTCTTCATACCAAAAAACTTCCTTTTTAATAATAAAATCCTTTACCGTTCCATCCTTATATTGCATGATACATTTTGTGGGGCCAAATGATGTTGTATCATCATCTTGCATATTTTTCAACACATCCTGCCTCTTTCCTGCACATTTAACATAAGAATTTTGATAAATAACACTATTTACTTTATCCACAATATCCTTATCAACTATATTAAACACATTGCTTTTTATAAAGTCAGGTTTTCTCCCATGATAAAATGCGACATAATATTTAGCACTCAAAGGAAGTAGCAACATTGTATCACGCATACCTATTTGCCTATTTGAAGCATTAGAAAATTTGTTTTTATACTTCAAAGCAACAGTTGACAAATATTGATCGCTAATTAGAAATCGTTCTTCTTCATCAACAAGTATAGCCGCTTCATAAAAATTATTTATTGTTTTACATAATCCACGAATATATTTATCATCAAATATATTGAATATCATCCTTTCCACTCTATCTATTTTAGGATTCTGTGAGGAAAATGAATATTCATATAACATAGCCCCACTTCTAAAGTAAAACATAAGAAATAGCGGCATTACTCTTTTTATATCTAAAATATATTTTTTACAATCACAGCCATTTTCGTATTCATTTTCTAAAACTATGAGCACTTTATCTAACCATGATATTAACCTATTTTCAATCTGTGAAAAGAATTTTTCTAAACTATTAACTTCAAGTGCTGGATGTTCATAAATATAGTTTTGAGACATTACTTTATCTATGGATTTTAATGAAATAATTTTCTTTTCAATATATAATTCAAAAATCTTTTTATGCTCATCTGCAAAATGCTTTAATATTCCCTTTGAAACATAATGCTGATTTTTTGTTATTTCCATATAAACCATCAACCTTTCATTAACTATCACTATCAGCCTTTTTCCACCACCAATCATAGCAGAAAAAGGCTGTTTTATCAATCAGAACCGGTCCATATCCTCCTGCGTCCCAATCTCCGCATACCTACACTCGTCATTCCGGCTCTCCACAAACATATCATTCACCAGCCCAATAGACAAAAGCTCCATATCCGCCATAGAGATCCCAAGCTGCACACACCGAAGCAGAAACAGCGGCGTAGTCATCTCCCGCTCTGTTGGCCGAAGTTTTTTTTAGCCTCCGCATCCGTCTTCACATTCAACCCCCACAGCTTAATCAGCTCCGGCAGCACCTGATAAATCGAAAACGTATTAAACCCGTCCAGCCATTCCTCCACATCGTCCGGGATAGCCGGGTCTGCGTGCTTCGCCATCGTATAAGCGATATTCTCAAACATCTCCAAAGAAAACAGGTCCAGGTTGGAACGCTCCTCATCCCCCTCCCCAATGCTCTTCTCCAGAATCCGCAGGTCCTTATAAATATCCCTCTGGAACTTCAACCGGTAAATCCTCGGAATCGCCGCCGATGCCTTAAACAGCACCTCCTTCCCGTCAATCCCAACCTTCCTCACAATACTCATACCCTTTCAGCCTCCTTCAACCCTGTCCCTCTTCCTCAACACCGCCGCCGGCCTCCGCCCTCGGAACCGGCAGATACACACTCTTATACCAACCCTCATAAGTCTCCGCCGAAGTCTTATTCCCCGTCTTCGCCTTCACATACCCGCTTGCCAGCGGCCTGGCCTTCACCGTCAGCGTCTCCGTCTGCACCTCCCGGCTCTCCTCATTGGTCTTCCCCTCAATCTTCGGCCTGCTGGCAGAACAATTATACAGCACATGCCGGATCTTCCTGATATCCCCGTCAAACTCAAACAGCAGCGCAAAAGCCCCCGTCTCCGAATTGGCGTTCTCCACCAGCACCTCATTCCCGTCCGCTTCCTCCTTCAAAACATCCGTCCGGAAACTCTCCGGGATCAGTGCCAGCTCCAGGTCCCCGTCATACCCCATATTGTTGGCAATGATATAATACTCAATCCCGTCCGCATAAAACGACTCCGGCTCCCCATTCGGGTCCAGCGCCAGCGAAACCGCCCCAGGCATCGCCACCGGCGCGTCAAACGTCATCTCCCCGTCCTCCGCCACCCTCTGCAGCGCATAATGACAATTACAGATATTAAACTTCACCTTATTATTCATCCGCCCTAAACCTCCATCTCATACAAAACCTCATACAGCCGCTCCGACTCAATCCAGACCTCACTCTTCCCATAGAAGATCCCATGCCTCAACAGCACCGCCTCTATGCCCTCCTCCAGCTCCGGGTCCTTCAAGTCCGTATACACCTCAATATCCAGCTCATTCCTCTTAAAATACGCCACCCCGTCCGCAGAAAAATTATCCGCCCTGGGATAAAGGAACACCGCAAACGGCGGCTCCGGCGCCTCCCCTTCCACAAAATGGTCATAGGCAAAAGGAAGCCCCAATTCCCCCATCATTTTCAGCACATCCTCATGCCTCACTTGGACAGCCCCCTTTTTATCCCCTCCTCCAGCTCCCGGACACCCTTTTCCTCCGCCGGGGCAATATGCGGCACAGCCTTCACCCGCCCGCCGCCCCGCTTCGCATGGCCCTTCTCCAGAAGATGGGTAAGCTGATACCGGTCCCTGCTATGCACCACCACCTCCAAAACATTAGAAGTCTCCCTCTGCCGCTTCACCGCCCAGCTCTTCTTATACCTCCCGGTCTTCACCGGCGCACCCGCCTTCGTCTCCCTCTTCACCGTATCCCCGGCCTTCCTCACACAGTCCTTCATAACGTCCGCGGCAAGCTCCGCATACTCCGTAAGCCCCTCCATAATGACATCCGCCATCCGGTCCACAGACACCCTCTGATTCTCCGACACCCAATCACCTCTTCACCAAAGAAGCCCGCAGCTTCAACATCCTGTTCTGATACCGCACATTGTCAATAAACGTGATATTATACACTTGCCCCCGAAACAAAACCCGGTAATGCTCCGTGTCCATACCGGCCACCTCCGAACAATACCGGATAATAAAATAGATATCCCTCTGCGCGTTCACCTGCGCCGCCTCCCAATACTCCTTCCCGGAAAGACTGTTCACAAAAGCAGAACAGCAAAAATAATCCTCCCAGACCAGCACATGGTTCCCGGCCTTATCATTCCCCAGGGAACTTCTCTGAATCGTAATCCGCTCCTTCCACTCCCCCAGAGGATACCCCTTCCGAAAACCGCCGCCGTCCCTGCTGCCGCTGCCCCCGCTCCACTCCGTCATCAGAACACTTCCCTCCTGATACCGAACAACAGAGAACGCAGCGTCTGTACCAGTTCCTCATGGTCCGCCTGCTCCCTGTGCTCATACAGATACGCAGTGACATACAGAACGGCAATCCGCGCCATAGGAAGATGCCCTTCCAGCTCTTCCGCTTTCATCCGCGCCATATCCGCGCACATACTCTCCCCAGTCTCCAACAGCCCGGAAATAAACCCGTCCTCGTCCCCGCTGTCCACCCGGAGATACTGTTTTACTTCCTCCAATGTCACAACCGCCATCCTGCATCCCTCCCGCCTTATATACTTTATTTCATGCCAGAGATTTCACCCCCGGCATCACCCATTCACCATACGCCGGAACCTTACGCCCCGGAACTGCTCCCCTTGATCGCCATGGTCTTCACAGCCTCCGACAAGATCAGCTTCCCGTCCACCCTCTGGCTCGCCAGGAAACCCACCTGCCCGTTAGCCGCAAACAGCTCATTCAGCCTCTTAAAAGACCTCCCCTGCCGGTCCGCGATCCAGTAATAAGAGAAATCCCCGAAAGCCATCACCTTCGCCCCGGCCGCCACCTCCGGCACATAGGCGGAAGTATGGTACGGACGGTTCAGGATCATGTCCGGCTGCCCCGCCTGCACCGACGGCTGCCAGATATAATTCCCGTTATTGTCCTTCAGCTTCCGCAGGGCCTTCACCGTGGTATCATTCAGCACCCAGACCGCCTTCCTCCGATACGGCGACTTCAAAGCATAAAACAGATCCATCACATCGTCAAACGTAATACTCGCCGCTGCCGTAGTCACCCCGTCAGAAGCCCCGCCCGCAGCATTAAAAATCCCCGTAGGCTTCCCCTTCCCGTCCCCGGTAAAGAACGCCTCTTCCTCCTTCGTCCCAATCCTGCGCCCGAACTCCTTAGAGATATACGCCTCTAGGTCAAACACACTGTCATTCAGAAGCTCATCCGACACCTTCAACATCGTAGCCACCTTATAAGCCCCAATAGAAACCTGCCCGAAAGAATCATCCGACTCCGGGTAAGCCCCCTCCTCGTCAATCCAGGAAGCCGTCCCCTTCGTGGCAACCACCGGGATCTTCCGGTCCCCGCTGGAAGTCTGGATCACCGTAGCGATCCCCCGGAAAAAATTCTCCTCCTCCAAAGCCTCCACCAGCGTATGCTCAAACTCGTCCGGCACCAGATACCCGCCCTCCGAATCCGTCCCCACCTGCAGGGCATTCTCCACATCATAAAAACTCTTCCGCCGCATGGCATTCCAGAAAGTCCTCCGGTACTTATCCGAAGCCCTCCCCTTCTTCCCGTCCCCCTCCGGGTCATTGTTCGGCTTATTCACAATCGGCTCCGAAGTCGGCCTGTTCAGCTCCGCGTCAATGGCCGCCTGCCGCTCCAGCCTCTCAATCTCCTTCCCCAGATCCACAACCTCCTGCTCCATCCTCTCATAAGCAGCCGTATCCTCCGCCGACAAAAGGCCGTCCTCCCCTCTCTTACTGTCCAAAAAAGCCTTCGCCGCCTCCCATGCCTTCGCACGCTTCTCCCTTAACTCCAGAATCTTCTTCATCTCCATACCTCCATAAATTTAATGTGATAACAACTGTAACCGCTTCTCCAACTGCTCCACCGGAACTTTCTTCTCCGTTTCCTTATGCTCCGGTATCAGCTTAGACAACAGCGAATTAGTCACCGCCATGCGTGAAAACATCACGCCCTCCGGCTCCCCGCCCCTGGCCTTATCCTCCGTACCGCTCCCATGCAGAACCCCGTCCGCAAACCCAAGCTCCACCGCCTTCCTTGCGTTAAACCAGCTCTCCGCATCCATCAGATGGGAAATCCGTGCCCGGCTCATGCCCGTCTTGATCTCATAGGCATTCATGATACTCTCCTTCACCTCGTCCAGCATCTCCCCCGCCCTCTGCATCTCCTTACTGTCCCCAATGGCAATCGTCATCGGATTGTGGATCATCATCATGCCCACCGGAGACATCAGAACCTCCGTCCCCGCCATGGCGATCACAGACGCCGCCGAAGCCGCCAGAGCGTCCACCTTCACCCGCACGTCCCCCTTATACTCCATCAGCATGTTATAAATCCGCGCCGCCGCAAACACATCCCCGCCCGGAGAATTGATCCAGACCGTAATATCCCCCGTCCCTGCATCCAGCTCCTTCTGGAACAGCGCCGGCGTCACCTCGTCCCCATACCAGGTTTCATCCGAAATCTCCCCGTTCAAAACCAGCGTCCTCTCCCCGTCCGCCTCATTCCGTACCCAGTTCCAAAACTTCCGCTTCATCCCTGCACCTCACTTTCCGATTCTTCCAAAACTTCCCGCCAATTCCCATAAACCGGCGCACAAAAAAGCCAGCAGACACATCCGCCTGCCAGCTCCCAAAACTCCCTGTATGCATCCTCACTCAACTCCATACCTTCCACTTCACACAGACCATAACACAGCAAATCCCGAAACCTGCCGTCCATATCCGCCACACGGCATTCACCACGGCCCATCTCTACAATGCCACGCCCATGAAAGCCGGAACACTCTGCTTTCCAGATATCCGTACCTCACAGCCCCAGCCCGGAATCCCCCTGCCGAAACTGCCTCCCGTCCGGTGGCTCCTGCTCCGTCTGCCCTTTTCCCGCAAACAGCCCCGCATCCTTCAACTTGCACAGATTCCCGTTCACCAGATACAAGTCCCCGCCTTCCTCCGCCGGGATCGGGTTCATATCCTCCATCTCCCTGATATCATTCGTAGACAGCCACCCATTCTGCCGCCCCACAGAATACCCGGTCATCCGGCTCTGATAATCCCCCCGCAGAAGCCCGTCCACATTCAGCTTCACAAAATACTCCCGCTTCTCCCGGGGCAGCAAAAGCGCCTTCTGCAGCGACTGCTCCCACCGCACCACCCAGGGGTCCAGCGTATACTTCACAAACTCCAAAGACTGCTGCTCAATATTACTAAAACTGCTCTTATCCAAATCCCCCACCATATGCGGCGGAATCCGGTACAGCCTGGCGATCTCATCCACCTGGAACTTCCTGGTCTCCAGAAACTGCGCCTCCTCCGGCGGAATCCCGATCTGCTGGTACTTCATACCCTCCTCCAGAACAGCAACCTTCCCCGCATTCTTAGAACCCCCGTAAACAGCGTGCCAGCTCTCCCGCACCTTCGCCGGGTCCTTCAACACCCCCGGATGCTCCAGAACGCCTCCCGGCGTGGCCCCGTTCTCAAAGAACCCCGCCCCGTATTCCTCACAGGCCAGCGTCATCCCCACCGCATTCTTAGCCATGGCAATAGGCGAATACCCCACCAGCCCGTCAAACCCAAGCCCAGGGATATGCAGCACATCCTCCCGCCGAAGACACACCCTGCCATACTCCCCAAAATTCGGATTCTCGTCACTGTACCGGTCATAAACATAAAAAATCTCCCCCCTATCGTCCCGGTCAACCTCCACCCGGTCCGGCAGCAGCGGATACAGCCCCAGCACCCGGCCCCCGCCGTCCCGTATAATCTGCGCATAAGCATTCCCCCAGATCAAAAGGTGACTCATCAAAGTCTCCCGGAACACAAAAGAAGTCATCTCCGGGTTCGGCTCGTCATGCAGGAGATAATACAAAGGATGGTCATACACCCGCTCCTTCCCCTTCCCCGCATACCGGTACAAATGCACCGGCAGGGACGCCACAGCCTCCGCCAGAATCCGTACACAGGAATAGACCGCCGTAGCCTGCATGGCCGTCCGCTCATTCACAACCTTCCCGCTGCTGCTCCTTCCAAAGAAAAAAGAATAAGCCGGCCCCCTGTACCTGTCCTCCGGCTTATCCCTCGCCCCCCTGATACCCAAAATCGAAGCTAACCCCATACACACCTCCTAAAAAAAGAAAAGCACCTCCAAAGAGATGCCTTCCCATACAGAATCAATCCACAGAAAAACTGGAATCTGTACCCGTCTGCTATTGTGTCCCCGTCAACCTCTGCACTGCCTCTTCCTTCGTTGACACAAAGAAAAAGTCCTTCCCATGGTTCGACTCATAAATAAAATCTTTCAGCGGCTTACTGGTATAATGCGAATAATCCCCGTAAACAGCCACCTTTACATGATAATTCATAAACTTCTGCAGGATCTCACCCGCCATACCCGTACTAAGGATGAAAAAATCCCCACATATCACATCTTTATCAATGACAATCCGCTCCGCGCCCGTCTCATACTTCACAGCCATCGCCAGGTCCAGAGCCGACTGCGTATCAACAATTACCACCTCGTCACCGGAAACGACTGCAATATCAATCCCGTTATCCTTCAAATGCTCAATATTCATAATGTCCTCCTAACTCAAACCTGCAGTACAAATTCCAGTTGAAGATAGATTCTACAGGACAACACATAAATTGTCAAGCACCATTTTCACAGCCCATCCCCCATACAGAAACCTCCAACAGAAAAAGCACCTCCGAAAGAGATGCCATTTCATGTAAATATTTCAGTCCCTATAAAGATTTTTCCCAAACTCATACGCTTCCCGCAGATGCCCGGTCTTATCAATCTGCGGCTTCCCGTTCGTATCCCCACAGCCACCGGCCAATACCATCCCCCTATCATGGAAACCTATATAATTGACAACCGCAAACTGATAATACGACACCGCCTGCTCAAAAGTCCAGAAAAATTCATCCGCCGATGTCATAAGCAGCGCGCTGTCCTTCACCGGATACCTCTCATACCGTCCATAAGGCGGGTCAGCATCTTCCTCCGCAATACAATAAAACCTCTCAATAAAAGCCTTCAACTTTGAAGATATCGTCCAAAAATACAGAGGCGACGCAAACACAACCAGATCCGCCCCCTTAATCTTCGGAACCAGCTCATTGAACCCGTCCTTCTGAACACACGGTTTCCCATACCTGCAGGCATTACACCCCAAGCAACCCTTCACCTCCGTTTTCAGCAACGACACCTTTTCCACCAAATGTCCCGCTTCCTCTGCGCCCTTCACAAACGCACCCACAAGCTGCGCCGTATTCCCCTTGGGACGGCCTCCGCCCATCACAACCAATATATTCTTCATCAGGCAATCCTCCCGCTTATTTAATAATAAAGCCAATATGACTATTTTGATTCTCCGTTTTCCGTTACATTTTCAAAATCTGCCTCATCAATTTCTATTGTCTCATCCTCTGCCTCACCCTTTACTGAAAAATCACCTTTCAGAAACCATTTATAGGCGCGGTCAGCAATAATCTTAGTTTCCACTAAATCCAGTCCCCCGCCGACCACGGCACCTACTCCCGGAAGAAGTTTTCCTAAATTGACAATACCCTTTGTACCGAATTTTGTAATAAACCTGAATCCTACTTTTTGATTTATTTTAGTCAATACTTTCCCAGGTATCTTCTTTATAAGCCCATTGGCAAATTTCACGCCAAATTTTATTCCTGCCTGTTTAACCAAACTATTAACCGCAACACCAGCAAGGCAGGCATAAACAAAAGTTTGCGTCTGATCACTGTTTAATTCATAGTCTGCCATATATGCAACACAGGCAATCATGCGCATCTGCACATAAATTACGCTTCCCACATTAGCTGGAATTGCAACCGGCATAGTAATGAATCCCCCAAATCCAGTTATAACTCCAGACGTAGTACATTTTGCCACCTGGTTTCGCAGCATAGCCCTGCATGCTTCTTCCGTTGATTTATGTTTTTTCAAATAATCAGCAGCCATATCCTCAACACTTGGACTAACTTTCGGTATACCATTTAAACATTTTTCATAACAGGAATCCAAAAGATTCATGATATCTTCCTGTGTTATCACATGCTTTTTCTCCTTAGCCTCCACTCATCAAATCCCTTTCTTCAAATCCTATTTTCTGCCATCAAGTATACCAGAAAACTGCCAACATTAAAAGGACAAAATCCCCCTCTCATCATACACGCTCTCCGTACTCCCGCCATTCCTTACCGCCCGGTCCAGCGCCATAACCGCCGCCACCGCGCCGTCAATCTTCTCCGTAGACTTTTCTTTGTCCGGCTTGATATTCCCCGCCGGGTCCGTCCGCACAAAAATATTATCCATCATCCACCGCAAAACCGGATGCCCTCCATGGGCAACATTCCTCTCCAGAACCAGCTCCATCAGCCTCTTCGTAGGCGGCGACATATCCTTGAACCCCTGCCCGAACGGGACCACCGTAAACCCAAGCCCCTCCAGGTTCTGGACCATCTGCACCGCTCCCCACCGGTCAAAAGCAATCTCCCTAATATGAAACCGCTTCCCCAGTTCCTCTATAAACCTCTCAATAAACCCATAATGAATCACATCCCCCTCCGTAGTCTCCAGAAACCCCTGCCTCTCCCACACATCATAAGGCACATGGTCACGCCGCACCCTCCGCACCATGTTCTCCTCCGGTATCCAGAAAAACGGCAGGAACACATACCGCTCCGAATCGTCCCTGGGCGGGAACACCAGCACAAAAGCCGTGATATCAATAGAGCTGGACAGATCCAGCCCGCCATAACACTCACGCCCCAGAAGCTCCCCCTCATCCACCGGAAAAGCACAGGCATCCCACTTCTCCATCTGCATCCACCGTGTAGACTGCTTCACCCACTGGTTCAGCCGAAGCTGCCGGAAAATATTCTCCTCCGCCGGATTGTCCCTAGCACTCAAACAGGCATTCCGCACCTTCCCAATATCAATCGTATGCCCCAAAGACGGGTTCGCCCGATACCACACCTCCTCCGAAGTCCAGTCCGCATCATCCGCCGCCCCGTAGATCACCGGATAAAACGTCGGGTCCGCCTTCCGCCCGCACAAAATATCCTCCGCCTTCTGATGCTGCTCAAAACACACCGAATGCCGGTCCGTCCCCGCCGTAGTAATCAGAAAAAACAAAGGCTGTGTCCTGGCATCCCCGGAACCCTTCGTCATCACGTCAAACAATTCCCGGTTCGGCTGGCTGTGTAGCTCATCAAAAATAACCGCATGGACATTCAGCCCGTGCTTCGTATAAGCCTCCGCAGACAGCACCTGGTAAAAACTGTTGGTAGGCTTATACACCAGCCGCTTCACCGACATCACCGGCTTAATCCGCCTCTTCAACGCCGGGCACTGCTCCACCATGTCCACCGCCACGTCAAACACAATCGAAGCCTGCTGCCGGTCCGAAGCGCACCCATACACCTCCGCGCCCCACTCATTGTCCCCGCAGGTCATATAAAGCGCTACCCCCGCCGCCAGCTCCGACTTCCCGTTCTTCTTCGGAATCTCCACATAAGCCGTATTATACTGCCGGAACCCGTCCTCCTTCACCGTCCCGAACACATCCCGGATGATTGTCTCCTGCCACGGCAGCAGGTCAAACGCCTGCCCCCGCCATCTCCCCTTTGTATGTTTCAGACAGCGGATAAACTCCACCGCCCTCTGCGCCTTCGCCTCGTCAAACACTATCCGCCGCCCCCTTTAAAAAGCAGGATCTCCATGGCATCGCTCTCCCTGTCCTCCCCGGCATCCGCCACAATCCGGCTCCGGGAAGAAGGCGTAAGCCCAAACTGCTCACAGAACCGGTTCATGATCTTCAAATAAGTCTGCGCAATGGACACCTGCGGAACCTGCTGGCAGTACCCCGAAGGAGTCTCCATAATCGCCCCATGCTCGGAAATATATTCCTCCGCCTCCTTCCACCTGGCATACGCCTGGCAGTACCCCGCAAAAGCCGCCATGTCAATCTCCGTCAGGATACCAAGCAGCTCCATCTGCTTCGCCATCCGCTTCCACTCCTTCTTCGCCTCCGCTTCCAGCCACCCCGGACACCTGGGCGCCTTCCGCTCCGGCTTCGGCTCCCCTGCATTCAGCCCCCGCTTCCCAGGGTTCCCCTCCAGCAGCTTCACCGCCGTAGGCTTCGGCTTCCGCCCTCTCTGCGCCACCGCACTCACCTCCCTCCGCACCGGCTCACGCATCATCTAATCCAAAAAATCAAAATCCCCGCCAGACTCCGCCCCGGCATCCCCCGGAACTTCCCCTGCCGTCTCTTCCTTCTCTATGCTTCCAAAATCATCCCTGGCTGTACCTGATACAGAATAATCATTAAAATTTCTGCTTTCCATTTCCTCCACGGAATCGCAAAAATCCTCCCATGCAGTCTCCCGCACAAAGTCATCAGAGCCTCCCCAGACAACCTCCCGCATGGAATCTCCAAACTCTTCCCAAACAGCCTCCATCTGCGCCAAAAGCTCCCGGCTCTCCGGCAGAGCCATGGCAACCGCATAAGCCACCGTCGCCGTGACCGCATTCCCGGCCTGCTTATAAAGCTGTGTCTCCGAATTGACAGCCGCCGCCCGCTCATACAGCCCATCCGGGAACCCCTGCAGGCGGAAACACTCACGGGGCGTCAGCCTCCGGATCTTCCCGCACTTCGTCACCGTCCCCATCATGCACCCCGTATCCAGTGTCTGCGAACAGCCCTTTCCAACCCGGCCCCGCCGGGATTCACTCTTCGGATACGACAGGCACACGCCGTCCCCCGGATAAGCCAGGTCATACCCCTGCTTCGTGCCGTTCCTCACCGGCAGCGCCGTCTCCGCATCCCCGGACGCATCTTCCGTCAGATAAACCCCGTGCTGGTCCTGCGCCGTCAGCGTAAACATCGGCTCCCCCGCCTCCTTCATCCGCCTGCCGTTCTGCCGCTTCTCCACCCGGTCCGGCGTCAGCACCGCCCTGGCTTCCTGCACAGCAGAATCAGTCTCCAATACCCCGGAATTGCCATAATTTGTCAGCCCGCCATTATACTGTGCCACCAGGCACCGGGCAACCTCTGTGACCTTTGGATGGTTCAGCGTCTGGTCAACAAATATCCGGCCGCCCGGCTCTGCATCTCCCACGCAGTACAGCCCGGTCTTCGATCCCATGCCCCCGCCGTTCGCCCCAATACTCACCGAAACCCCGGACGGGTCATACACCCGGTATCCCTGCATCCCGCCTATAACCTCTTTAAGAGCTCCGCCGTCTTCTCCGGTGACAGGTAATACTTCCCGTCCGCCTCTGCTTCTAAGAACTGCGATAAGGAATACCCTCTCCCGGTTCTGCGGGACTCCGAAGTCTTTAGAATTAAGCACCTGCCACCGCACGTCATACCCTGCCTCGTCCATTTCAGAGAGAACGGCGGCAAAATCGAATCCTGCATTGACTGATAACAGGTTCTTAACGTTCTCAACAAGTAGGTATGTGGGCTTATCACTTTCCTCTTTGCCTTTGATGAGGTCAATAATGCTGTAATAGATTCCACTTCGCTTCCCTCTAAGCCCCCTCTGCTTTCCTGCGATGGAGATATCCTGGCAGTTGTGGGCTGCCAGCCCTCCTGCTGTGTATGAATTGTCATCTTCCACCTCCATGTTGTAGACATATCCGTCAAACGGGACCTTCCTGCTGCCCCTGAAACGGCACCAGACATACCCGTCCATAAAAAAAGAGCCGTCCCTGTCAAACCGCCCTTCCTTAAACCTCACCGTATAAAAATCATGCTGCCGTACCGTCCTGCCCTCGATCACGCAGGTCTCCGGCATCTTATTTCTGTAAACCGCACAGGGCATACGGTACGCCTTATGCACACAGTCCCGGATTCCATAAGCAAGCTCCCTGGAAATCGTGGATGCCTGATGATACTTTCCCACAATACACCCGTCCGTCTCAAAATACCCTTCCAGAAACGCCCGCAGCAGATCCTCCGGCAGATTGAAAACCGCATCCGTCAGCCGCTTTCCTCCCGCGCCTTTCCCAAACCGCATCAAAAACACCGTCAGCTCTTTATTCGTAAAATGCACCTTATAAGCTGTCCGCTCCTTCGCCACGCTGTAACGGAACATTCCGTCCACATGCCTTTTCAGCCGTTCCAGCTTTTCCTCGTTGCAGGCAACCACCACCCGGTAATTATCAGACGCATTCTTCCTCTTGGTGACACGATACCAGCCGTCCCCCATGTAACAGCCCACGAACCACCAGAAATCAGGGCTATTCAAATCAAGATTATCCAGCTTATATTCTTTCCCATGCCGCTCATAAGTAATCCCGTCCCACTCTGGCAACTCTGCCTTGTTATTCACCGGAACCGCGATCAGATCACCTGCCTCCAGTTCCTGTACGGCTTTCCATTTGGCAGAATCCCCGTCCTTTACCAGAAACGGATGCTCCCCGGTCACTCTTAGATTCTCCACGCCGAAAACATCCAGCTCATAAATCTCCCCGGCCCTATGCTTCATGGGCCTCACCACCGGACGGAACCGGCCCTTATGCGTCAGCACCCTGTCTCCCTCCCGAATATCCTCAATACATTTATACCCCTGGTCCGTCATCACCAGCGTCCCGGCCTCAAAGCAGGGGAACCCGAAGCACCACGCATCCGCATAGGGGATCTCTTCCGGCGTCAGCTTCGTCACATCCTCCGCCTTCCATTCCCCTTCCGTGTCATACATGGCCTCATAGGAAGCCCTCGCAAACTTATCATACTCACAATAACCAACGCATTTATGCCCGGCCCATTCCAGCCCCAGCCGGAACCCGCCGATCCCCGAACAGATATCCAGAAACGTAAGCCTTCCCATGGTCAGTCCACCTCCCCGTTCTTCTCTCTTCCACTTCCTTCTGGCTCCAGGACAACGCTACTCTCCACCTCGTTCCCCCACGCTTCCCAGCCGGGGACACGCTGCCTTGCGAACAGTTCCACCCTCGGAAGGTCTCCCATCAATTCCACAATCTTCTCCCTCGTCTCGTCCGGCTTCTTGCTGTGGGCTTCCAGCGGCGAAATGATAAACTGATGGACACGGGCAGATCTGCGCCTCGGATGCCCTTTCACTCCCAGCAGGCAGATCTCCGCGTTCCCCCTGGTCCAGAACCCCAGCCCGTAAAACCAGCCCGGAGACTTCCGGTTCTGTTTCAGCCACACAAAAGCCACCGTCTTATACCGGAACCCCCAGCTTTCCATCACACGCAGGGCCTCCGGCAACTGCGGGAACGTAACCCATAAGAACAAAGTACAGTCTTCCGCGCAGATATCCGCCACGGGCAGCGCACAGATATCCTCCGTGCCCATTGTCCCGTAGTGCTTCTCCGCTCCGCCCTGCACCCGTTTGTTATCATACCGCCACGGGGGATCGGCATAGACGATATTATATTTCTGCCCTGTCTCCATCCCTGCCTAACCTCCCATACAGTTCCTTAAAAAATTCCTTCCCCCGGATGCGCTTTCCCTCCCGGAGCCGTTCTTCCTCAAACCGGAACCTGATTTCCAGCTCCTGCACAGAAAAATCCTTCCGGAAATTCCGCCAGGTTTTCGCCTCCCATTCCAGAAGCCGCTCCCACAGCTCCGGAAACTCCCGGCGCAGCGTCCGCAGTTCCTCCAGCCCCTGCAGGGGGCAGCACCAACAGGACACCCGGTCAAACAGCCTGTACAGCCCGCCCCAGTCATACCCCCGCTCATAGCAGTAATCCAGGCAGTCCTTCTCCGTCATCCCCCATTCCACCAAGGGATACCGGTACTCCCTCACCCTCTGCGGCTCATCCGCCGCTATGCCGATATACTGCACAATCTCATAATTCTTCCTAAGCCCAGACAGATACCTGTTAATCACCGCCGTCTTCAACACCGAAGTACACCAGCGGTTCTTAGGCCCCGCCCAGCTCATGCCCGGCCTGCCCGCATAGGGGGAATCCGGGTCCTTCCGCTCCGGCGTATAACGGAGCAGGTAATACTCAAATCCTTTTTCCTCTTTCAGACGCACAACCGGGACCGGCAGCGCCTTCTCCAGCTTCTCCACATGCTCATACATCTGGGGAAATTCCAGCCCCGTGTCACAGAACATCACAAAATCCAAAGGCCAGCCTTCCTCCACCAGCCGCAGAACCATGGCCGTGGAATCCTTCCCGCCGGACAGCGAAGCCGCATACAGCTTTTCCTTTCCGCCGTCCTCACGCACCCGGCATGGCGGTATCTTCCGCCATCTCTCTCTGCAGGTTCAGCTTCACCGCTTCCCCATAGCCTTCCATCCCGTTCGCCCTGCAGTAATTCCGCACAATGTCACGGGACAGCCCCACGGCAGAAGCAGCAGCCTTATAGCCCTTCCCCTGCATCCGCAGCTCTTTAATCCGCGCCGCCTGTTCCTTCGTCATACCTTCACCCCCAAAACAAAAAGAGCCAAAAAACCACCTTTTTCCGATAGTTTTTCAGCCCCAAAATGCAGGATTTATAAAGGTTCCCTGAATGACTTCATCCCCGGAAATCCTTATAAATCCCGCATTTATGTATGCCGGGACCATGCGCCGCCTATCCCCCCCCTGTCAATTTCTGCGAAAATTCACGTTTGAGGGGGCGGCGGTGTCCATGGATACGGCTTCTGGAGATTCACACCGCCCCTCCCCTCCGGCTATATGCAGAACCCACAGCTCACGGGAAAAATCTTTGTGGAGATCACCGGCCGGATTTCACTGGAGATCCGCACGGTTCCACAGTAAAATAATAGCCAGCACCACACCAAATCTAAAGGAGGCACACGTCTATGAAATCAAAGCTGATCAAAGTAATCACATCCTCACGCCTTACCTATCCCAAAAAACCTTTTGATGACACCAAATACATCCGGACACCCAAAATCCAGATAGAAGGAAACTGGCTGGAATCCCTTGGCTTCCACATCGGGGACCGCCTGCAGGTGGACTATGAAGAAGGCTCCATACATATCCACCCCGCGCCGCCGGAGCCGGACTGTTCCGCCGAACCCGCATGATAAAAACAACATATACCGCAAAAGCCCTGGAAGCTCCCAGGGCTTTTCTGCCGTCAGTACCTGTATTCCTGATACCGGTCCTCTGTCATGGTCTTGCTGTCATGGCATCTCTTACAAAGCGCCTGCCAGTTCCCTTCGTCCCAGAACAGCCTTCCATCCCCTCTGTGCGGCACGACATGGTCAACCACTTCCGCTTTCACGAACCGCCCCTGCTCCCTGCACTTCCCACACAGCGGATGCCTTTTCAGAAAAAGTTTCCTCGCTTTCCGCCATCTGCTGCCATACCCACGCCCGGATGCATCCACACGGTCCGCCCTATGCAGTGCCGCATGTCCCTCACAGAAATCACCGTCCGTCAGCTCCGGGCATCCCGGATGCTTACACGGCTTCTTCGGCCTTCTCGGCATGGTCACCACCGCCTCACTCCCCCGTAATATTTATCCGCTATGGCGTCCTGCTGATGCCCCGGCAGGTTCCTAAGCCTCTCCCTTGCTTTCTCCAGGGACCGCTCCTGTTCCTCCTTCGTCTTATGAAAACCGCAGGGCTTCCCCTGGCACTGCCTTCCAATCACGCCGCAGTGCCCATTCCCGCATAACGCAAAACAATCCATCAAACTCTCCCTTCCATCCTCTCATTTTCAAAAAGGGCAGCGGTGAAAGGATGAAGCCCGCCGCCCCGCAAAGACAAAAGAAAAAGCCCCATGGACATATCCACAGAGCTCCTTACAGTTCTTCGCATTCTAAGAATACCACAGCTTCCAATAAACTTTCAATAAACCATTACTGTACCTTTACTAAACCATTACCCAACCATTACTAAACCAGGCCCCGCCGGTCAGTCCAGAAGATACCGCCCTGCCGTCCTCTCCCGTATCCGGTACAGCTCCTTCATCTCCGCCAGCGCTTTCTTCCGGTACTTCGCTATCATCGTCTCGCTCACATTATACTTTTCCGCCATCTCCCGCCACGTCATATCCTCCATCACCATATCCCGCACCACCTCCGGCAGCCTCCCGCTCAACTGCCCCACGGCATACTCAAAAAATTCCAGCTCTTCCTTCACCGCCTGATACCTCCCAAGCAGGTAATCAAACCAGTCATCGTCCAGACGCTCCTTCACCTGCCGGTACTTCACCGCCGCATTCCCGGTCTTATCTGAAATCCCGCCGCCCTGCACCCGCTCCCCCTGGGGCTGCCCCAGGCACATGCTCCTTATCACATCCTCATACGGAACACCCTCAAACCGGGACAGCTCAAACTCCAGAAGCCCCATATCCTTCTTCCAGTTCCGGTATTCCTTAAACAGCTTCTCTGTCTCCATCCTTTCCGCCTCCAATCCTCGCCCTCACCGCATCCACAAGCGCCGCCTGCCCGCAGTCCTTCCTCTCCAGGGCCGCCATCACCCGTTCGTCCAGCGTCCCCTTCGCAATCAGATGGTGGACCACCACCGTATCCTCCTGCCCCTGCCGCCACAGCCTCGCGTTCATCTGCTGGTACAGTTCCAAGGACCAGGTAAGCCCGAACCATACCAGCGTGGAGCCTCCCGCCTGCAGGTTCAGCCCGTGCCCGGCAGACGCCGGGTGGATTACCGCCACCGGGATTTCCCCGGCATTCCACTTCCGCATATCCTCCGCCGTATCCAGCTCCACGGCCCCCATCCTCTCCCGTATCCGCTCCAGGTCATGCTTATACCAGTAAGCCACCAGCACCGGCTTCCCGTTCGCCGCCTCTATCAAATCCTCCAGGGCTTCCAGCTTCCGGTCATGGATACGCCTCACCCTGCCGTTCTCGTCATAGACCGCCCCGTTCGCCATCTGCAGCAGCTTGTTGGAGAGCCCCGCGGCATTCACCGCGTCAATATCCCCCTCCGCAAAAGGCAGCAGCATATCTTTCTCCAGCTTCCCATACAGCTCCATCTCCCTCCCGCTCATGGCAACCTCCACCCGGTTATACACACACTCCGGCATATCCAGATAGTCACCCGCCCTCATGCTGATACAGATATCGGAGATCAGCCCGTAAACCGCTTCCTCCGCCCCGTCCCTGGGCTTGTAGGAGAACACCATCTGCCCGTTCCGCTTATCCGGCAGAAAAAACCGCTCCCGGTATCCGCCGATGAACCGCCCAAGCCTCTGCCCCATGTCCAGCAGCCCGATCTCCGCCCATAAGTCGATCAGCCCGTTCGGCGCCGGCGTCCCGGTCAGCCCCACTATCCGCCTCACTTTCGGCCGCACCCTCTTTAGCGCCTTAAACCGCTTCGCCCTGTGGGACTTGAAAGAAGACAGCTCATCGATCACCACCATATCAAACTCCCACCTGCAGGAATCCACCAGCCACTCTACATTTTCCCGGTTGATGACATACACCTGCGCCTCCCGCTCCAAAGCCGCCAGCCGCTCCTTCTCCGTACCCAGCACCTTTGACAGCCCGATCCCGGACAGATGCTCCCACTTCTCCAACTCGCCGCCCCAGGTATCCCTCGCCACCCGCAGCGGCGCAATCACAAGCACCTTACGGATATCAAAATAGTCAAACAGAAGCTCCCACACCGCCGTCAGCGTGATCACCGTCTTCCCAAGCCCGCAGTCCAAAAACAGCGCACTCACCTTCTCCCTGATGATAAACTCCTTCGCATACTCCTGATACTCATGCGGAACATATCTCATCCAGCACACCTCCGATCTGCTCTGCCTTATCTATCACATAAACCGGAAACCCCAGCCCCTCCAACTGCCGCTTCCGCTTCTCCTGCAGCGGTCTTGGCTTCTTCCCAGGAGCCTTCAGCTCCACAAAAGCAATCTTCCTCTCCGGCAGTAAGACAATCCTGTCCGGCACCCCATCCAAGCCGGGAGAAACGAACTTCACCGCCATACCTCCCAGCTTTTTGACTGATACGGCCAGCCGCCGTTCAATCTCATTCTCCCTCATCCAGACACCTCCGTCCCGTCACGGAACAAAGCCCGGAACATGGATACAAAAAATCCCTTATACCTTATACGTGTATATAACACGTACATATATGCTTCTTTTTCTTATTACCCATACCCCACTAAGAGATTCTTGTTCCCTTGTTCCAGACCGCCCCGCAACCCTTGATTTTACGGAATCCCCTGTACGGGAACTACCGTCAGAACAAACTCCCTCTTGTTCCGCTCGTTCCGTTCCGGCTTGTTCCCATACAGGCAGACTTGTTCCGTCTATTCCCTGTCTTGTTCCCGCACATATGCCCGCTGTTTCCCATAGATTGGAAAGCCGGACATCCCGTTCTTCGTCTCCGTATATTTCCCCCAGCCCTCAATCTTCCGCATGATGCCGCTGATCTCATAGGAATCTATCTTTTTCAGCGCAGAGGACTCCCTCCCGAAGCACTCACACCAGATCTCCATGTTGCACACCATCGTCCGGCGCACCGTACCCGTCTGCCGTTCCTCCCCAAACTCGCTGCCATTTAAAAAATTCCTCCGGTCATATAGGCTCATGGAATCCCAGTTCTCCGGCAGAAGCGTGTCCAGGTACGTCCGCACCAGCCCTTCCCGGTCATCCGTCTCCATGGCCTCCGCCTGCTCGGACGTAGCCATGGCCGCAACTTCCCCTTCCAGGTACAGCCGCTCCCCGCTCTCATAGACGGCCTTCGCCTCCGCCCATACCTGCAGCACGTCCTCCCCGGAAATCTGCCACGGCTTCCTCACGCTCTCACCGTTTACCCGCACCGGCCAGAAACGCCGGTTCCCGGTAATGTCACGCAGGAAGCCGCTCTCCATATTTGTACTTCCCACGATCACGCACTGCCTTGGATGGCTCTCTACATTCAGCCCATAACTGGCGCGGTACTTGTCATCCACCCTGGAAAGAAAAGACTTCACCGTCTCCACGTCCGTCTTCTTCATCCCGGCAAGCTCCCCCAGTTCCAGAATCCAGTACCCCTGCAGCTTCTCCGGCCCGGACTTATCCCGCATGTCCGTAAGCGTCAGGCTGTCCGAAAACCACGCCCCCGCAAGCCTCGCAAACAGCGTGGACTTCCCGATCCCCTGCGGGCCATTCAGGATCAACACGCTGTCAAACTTCGTCCCCGGCTGGTAGATCCTAGCCACGGCCGCCGCCAGCGTCTTCCGGATGACCGCCCTCGTATATGCGGAATCCTCTGCCCCCAGATAGTCCGTCAGCAGCGTGTCAACCCGCTTCACCCTGTCCCAGTCCGGCAGGGCATCCAGATACTCCTTCACCGGATGGTATGCCCGCTCCGATGCCACAGCCAGCAGGGCATCCTTCGTCTTTGTGGGCGCATACACCCCGTAACCCTTATTCAGATAAACTTTCAAAGACGCGAAATCCGAATCATTCCACCCCGGCTTGATCTGCTTCCAGGGCAGGCTCTCCCCGGCATCAATCCCGTCCCGGTGCAGATTAAAAGCGATGGGCTGCAGGCCCTCATCATGCCGGATTGCCAGCACCAGATTGTCCAGCGTGTCCTTCACCTTCCCCTGCCGGTCCAGTTCCAGCCCCTTGCGCCAGTCATCTTCCGAAGAAAACTCCTTCCGGGCAGACTGCGCCCTGTCCTCTGCCAGCGTCAGCTTCACCTTTTCGTCACTGACCGCAAACTCGCTCATAGCCTTAAAAGACGGCAGCTTAGAAGCCTCCGTATCCTCCGAAGCCCTCACGTCCAGCTCCCCGAACTTATGAATCCGCACCATGTCAAAAGCGTTCATCAGCTTCCCGCAGGCCGGGTCCGTGGCATGGTGGGAATAGGCAAACTTCCCCTCATAAACCACCACCCCCGCCTGGGAATCCGCCGGTACATAATCATACCGCCCCTGCATGGCGCTCGGCTTATACACGTCCGCCAGGAACACCTCCGCCGCTTCCTCAATGCTGTACGTCCGGCAGAACGCCCCGACCACGCCCTCCTTGGAAAGCGGGTCCGCCTGCTTCTTCATCTCCCGCAGAACCACCGCCTGCTGCCGCCCGCTCACCGGCCACTCCGAAGAATCCCGCCAGTCCTTATACCTGGAGAGCACCGTGTCCGGGTCCAGGACCTCCCCCTCAATATCCCGGAACACAAACTCCCCGTCCGCAGACGTGGACGGCCAGTACATCAGGCGGGACGGCTCATAAGTGGTATCGTCGAACATCTCCATGCCGATGTCCTCCGCCACCTTCCGCGCCACCGCCGCGTACTCGTCCGGCGACACATTCCTGGACAGCGGAACCACCAGCCGGAACCTGGGACTCTCCGGCGTATGCTTATGCGTGGAATAGATCAGGCACCGGAAGTCAAAGAACATCTCCATCCGCTCCGGGATATCCGCCTCGGCATGGTCCATGTCCAGCGTCAGGGCGGACCGGAACACCACGCAGTCCTTCTTCCGCCTGCCGCCCTTTAACTTCCCCATCACAAAGCCGCCCACGTCCTTAATGGAATCCTGCCTCGCCTTGGACAGCTTTTTATACTGCTCCACCGTCTCCGCCGTCCGTATCGTCCGGGAAATACGCCGGACAAAATCTTCCAGCTCCATCTCCCCGCCGTTCCACCGCTTCTCCATCCTCGAATTGCCCGTTGAAACATAAACCTTCATACACACATACCCCCTGTCCCTCTTCCTGCATCACTGTACCCCATGAAAACGTCCTCCTACTGTTTCTGATAAAACGGGCACTCATACCCGTCCGCCCGCAGCGGCAGCCCCTCCGCCCAGGAAGGCCGCACCGCCATCACCTCACACATCTCTTCCACAGAACCCATGCCCTCCGGCACCTCCGCAATGATCTCATCATGGCAGTGCATCACAATGGGATAGCCCTTCCTCTCCACCCGCAGCATGGCTTCCGCCAGCAGGTCCCTGGCCGTCCCCTGCACGATATTCTCCACCAGCTTCGGCCCGTAGGTCTCAATCCGGCCCCACTTCTTATTTTCAGAAATCCCTTCATAAGTCAGGCCCTCCCGCCCGAACTTATTCACCGCCAGCCTGGGCTTCACATATGCCAGCTTCCTGCCGGACGGCAGCATGACAAACAGAATCCCGCTCCGATACTCAAACGTGATCCTCCCTGCCCGTGTCCCCGTCCTCTTCGTCACGGCCTCCACAGCCGCCTTATCTACATCCCACCAGAACTGCGTGATATGCGGGTTCGCCCTGCGCCATGCGGCCACCAGAGACGGCAGCTCATCCTCCGAAAGCCCCATCTCCAGCGCGCCCATGGAAACCAGCGCGCCCGCCGCCCCGCCATATCCCAGGCCAAGCTCCGCGATCTTCCCCTTCTGCCGCAGAGGGGAACCCTTCGTCACTTCCTCAATCGGCACATGGAACATAGCAGACGCAGAAGCCTCATAAATCTTCCCATGGGAAGAAAACACCTCCAGCCTCCACCGCTCCCCGGCAAGCCACGCCAGCACCCTTGCCTCAATGGCAGAAAAATCCGCCACCACAAACCTGCACCCCGGCTCCGGCACAAACGCCGTCCGTATCAGCTCGGAAAGCACTTTCGGCGTGGAATCATAAAGCATCTCCACATCCTCAAATCTGCCCTCCCTCACAAGCCTTCTCGCCAGTCCCAAATCCTCAATATGGTTCTGCGGGAGATTCTGCACCTGCACCAATCTCCCCGCCCATCTCCCGGTCCGGTTCGCCCCATAAAACTGCAATAAACCATGCACCCGCCCGTCCGAACAGACAGACCGCTCCATAGCCTCATACTTCTTCACGGAAGTCTTCGCCATCAAAAGCCGGAGCCGCAGAAGTTCCTCCACCTCCCCGTCTGATTCCTCAATCAACTCCGCCACCGCTTTCCTGGACAGGCTCTCCGCCTCCACCCCGTTCTCCCCCAGCCAGCCCTTCAACTGCGCCACGGAATTGGGATTCTCCAAACCGGTAAGCTCATACGCCCGCCTCATCACAACCTCCTTATGCAGACGCTCACAGACAACCGCCTGCCGCACCAGCCCCATATCCACCGGAACGCCCCGGTCATTGATCCTCTGGTCCAACCGGTACAGCTCCATCTCGCCCTCCGGTATCGGGAACTTACACAGCTTCCTCCGTATGGCCTTCTCCACATCCACGTCCCTCATACAGTAAGCCTTGAACAGCTCCCACTTCTCCGGCGCATGGCAGGGCAGGTTCCGCCTCCTGCCCCCGTTGGCCTTCGTCGGCTTACAAGGCACGCAGAAATACCGGATCAGCTCCTTCCCCTCCTTCATCTTCCGCTCGTCCAGCCCCAGCACCGCGCCCACGTCCTCCAAAGACCGGGGAAGCGCCAGCACCGCCGCCTGGACCGCGCTGCAGTGCCAGGACTCCGGCGGAAGATACCTCCCGAAATACTTAGAAAGACACGTCCGCTCAAAATTCGCATTAAACGCCGTCTTCACCACAGAACCGTCAAAAACCGCCTCCGCAACTTCCCCCGGCAGTTCCTCCCCCTGCGCAATATCTATCACCCTGGTCTCCCCACCGTCAAAAGAATAGGCAAACAGCAGGACTTCAAAAGCAGGGCTGTCCGCATAAGCGTAAACCCCGCACTTAATCAAATCCACATCACTGAACGTCTCAATATCCATCTCTAAAATCCGTCCCATAACGCCGCGGCTCCCTTCCTCCTGTATTCCGCCCCATCGGGAAACGGGCGGCAGTCCCCCGCCGCCCTGATACATCTACCCAAGGAAATCTTCCTCTTCATCCATTTCCACCGCGTCAAAATCATCCTCCGCGCTGGTCCTCCCGCCCAGGGATTCCCCGTCACGCAGCTTCTG
Organism: Lachnospiraceae bacterium; assembly: GCA_910575555.1. GTDB lineage: Bacteria > Bacillota > Clostridia > Lachnospirales > Lachnospiraceae > Petralouisia. The sequence continues at coordinate 66,097 of CAJTFX010000004.1, forward strand.
GATATTTCCCAGACCGGCCGCAATCCCACGGTTCCCATTGCTGTTGAACCCGTAAAAATTCACGCTTATCCTACCATAACACCCGGAATACACCTCCGACTGGTCCAGGATCGGCTGCACGTTCTTATCCACCACCTGCGGCGCCTGCTTGCTGTTGGCATTAAAGAAATAGCTGTCCGCATAAGCCTCATCCTCCGGGCGGTCAATATCCCCGTCCCGCAGCGGCAGCTTCAAATTTGCCGGAACCTTCCCGCCCCACTTGGAAACTGAATCCTTCTTCGCCTGCTCAATGGCCCTCTTAATCTTCCCAATGGTCTCCGTGTCCGACTTCGGGATAATTGCCGACACCGAATACTTCGGGTCCCCGTCATTCACCGCGTTGGGCTCCCAGCAGTGCAGATAGGAAAATCGGCAAGGTACAATCACTTTTGTCAGGTTCATATTTTCGTTACTCATATATTCATTCCTCCTTAAAATCCGCCTCTGCCGTCGCCGCCATCACTTCCTGCCTCTTGTCCGACTCCGGCACCAGCGTAATCTTCCCCCGGGGCTTATACACCAGCTTCCCAAGAACCTCCGCAAACTTCTTCTTTCCAAGCAGCTTCTCCATCTCCGTAATCCCGATCAGCGACTTCTTATAGATATCCGTGTACCCAGCAGCCACAGCCGCCTCCGCCGCCTCTTCCTCGTCCGTATACTTCCGGCAGCTCCTGCCCTCCACCAGCTTAAAACCGTTCCATTTCTTCCCCCTGGACACCGCTTCGTCCTGGGCATAGGCATACACGTCCGCAGACCACCTGGCAAGCTCGTCCGCCACCTTCAAGACCTCCGCGATCTCGTCATCCGTCAAAAGCGCCGGTGCCTTAAACTCCATCTGCGCCAGCCTCAAATATTCCTCCGCCCTGGCTCTGCAGGTATCCTTCGCCTTGCAGAACCGGCACCAGGAACCGCTCCGGAACTCGCCCTCACCGCTGATGGCAAGCGCCGCCTTCGGCTTCAATTCCTTCTCCACCCACTCCATCAATTCCGGTACGGAAATCTCCCAGGTGCTCACTGATTCCAGCCGCGGCTGGTAAATCGCCATACGCACCGTATCAATATCATAGATAGCCCCGAACAGCTCCAGCGCCCCCAGGCCATACAGCATCATCTGCGGGTTCCATTCCGCGTCCACTGCAACGCCCTTCCCATACTTCAAGTCCACCACCGTCAGCACCCGGTCCGCCACGATCAGCAGGTCCCCCGTGCCGAACCCCTCCGGCACATAGGCCGAATAGTCCAGCCTCTGCTCAATCAGCACCACCGGGTCCTTACACTCCTGCCTGGCAAGCTCCATCTGCTCCATGGCATAGGACACATACCCGTCCGTGCATTCCTCCATCTCGTCACACTGGTAATCCGACACCGGACGCTTGGAACGCCTTTTCAGGCTCCGTTTCAGCTTATGCTCCGCAAGGGCATGGGCAGCAGTCCCTTCCTCCGCATACACGCTGTTCCCCGTCTCTTCCGCAAACTGTTCTTCCAGCCGTGCGGACGGCGTACAGTTCAGCCACCTCTTAGAAGAAGACGCCGACAATAACGCATGTCTCCCCATATCAAAGCACCCTCGCTTCCTTCAAAAGCGCCGGGTAATGCTCCGGATTCACCGCAGACAGCTTCACCGCACCGTACCTCTGCAGCAGGTCCTTGATCTCCTGTGATTTCCCCTCCTGGGTCTTCTGCGCCATCACCGCCCGCACGTCCTCAATGGCAACAGCCTTCTCCTTCTTAACATCCGCCGCCTTCTTATCCTCTTTCCCGGCCTTCTGCCCCTTCCCGGAATCCGAAGCGCCGGCCGCCCCGGAATCCGCTTCCGCATTCCCGTCCGTATCCACGGCTTCTGCGCTTCCCGGCACGCCCGCATCCTTCTCCGCCATATCAACAGCACCATTCCGCTCCATATTGGCAAGCCCTCTAATCCCGTCCGCCACCATGGAAAACCCGTCCGCGATCTTCAACAATTCATTTCCCATCATCACAATCCCTCCATATCTTCCAAACGCTCGATCAGTTCCTCGGAATACATAGCGCACACCAGCAGCTCCTTCCCAATCTCCGGATGGCTGAAATACTGCGCCTTCTCCCCGTACATCTTCCGTACCTCTGCCTCCATCAGCCTGCGCCGCTCGCCCCTCTCAAAGCCGAACACCCAGATCCCGTCCGCCTTCTCCATCAGCCGGGAGACCAGGATGCCCTCCACCGCGCTCCCAAGCTCATCCTTGAAAATGCCATGGAAACACAGAAACGGGCTCACCGGTATCTTCCCCTTATGGGCCGCATACCGGCAGTATTCCTCCGCCCTCTGCCGGTCCAGTTCCTCACTCCCCGTCAGATGCGTCAGCACAAGCACCATCTCCATACGCGCCGCCTCCTTCCAGTTCCTCCGGCTCCATGAACCGCACCCCGATCCCCTGCTCCACGGCAAAGGCGATCTCCGAAGCCATCCCTTCCGTGGCCTCCCCGAACACCCACACCTCGTCACAGCAAAGGAGCAGTTCCAGCCCCATGGCAAGCCCCGCCTGCCGCTCCGCCTCAATCCCCTCATTCAGAAACTGCGGGAACAGCAGATGCGGCGCAACAGGCAGAACCCCTTCTTCCCAGGCCGTCCGGCAGTACCCGGCCGCCTTCCTCGCATTCCCCTCCATGTCCCCACGGAAAGGGCTGCAGATAAACACCTTTTTCCTTTCAGACATACCGTCACTTTCCTTTCTTCATTTTCCTTCTGCCCCGGGTCCCTTCCCCGGCGGACTCATACGCCCTAATCTCCCGATCAATCTTCATCAGCTTCACCGCAAGGCTCTTCGCCACAATGCTGATCGCCTGCAGAATCCCGATCAGTTCCTGCGAATTTTCCATAAATCCCGGCCTCCTTCCTTCCCGTTTTGAAAGGCAGCAAAACTTACCCCTCTACTTCCCGTAATGACACTTTTTTCAAATGTGACGAACAATTTTCAAAACTTTTTCAAAAAACATTCGACATGCCTATCCCTTATTGTCGAACCGCCGGCCGGCTCACACATCCAGCCCCTTCCCCCGGAAATACGCCCGCAGCTTCCCCAGCACCGAAACCTTCCGGGAAGACACCGTTGTCCTGGGCTCTCCACGCTCCTTCGCAAACTCGCTCACCGGCACCTGCTCCCCGAACACTTTCAGGGCCAGCTCCCTTTCTTCCGGCATCAGGGAATCCAGCGCTTCCTCCAGCACTCCAAGCAGCATCTCCTTCTCCAGCAGATCATCCATATCCGGCTGCCCCGTATCCGCAATCCCCATATCCTCCGCCGCATCGTCCCTCCACGCCTCATAAGACTCTTCCGTATACCCCTTTTCCTCCATCGCCTCCCGGTTCCTCTGCTCCCTCTTCTTCTGCCTCCACCACGGGCGGAAATACCGCTGATACTCTTCCTCCCTAACCTCCATTCTGACTTCCTCGTTCCCAGACCTGATAGTAATGATCCTCTTTTCAGACATAAAGCATTCCTTTCTTTACGCCTTCGTAAAGCCAGAAACGCCAAAAGCTCTGTATGGGACATTACCGTAAAACCAAAAAAAGGCCGGAGTAAGCTACTTGATTCCTAGCTTTACTCCGGCCATTCGGTGACTCGACACTATGCGGTCCCACTCGCTCGGTCGTAAAAATACATTCAGTTTTTCAACCCTCACGGGCTGGCAGCACAATCCTCACAATCTTCCCGCAGTGCGGACACCGCAGTTCAAAAATGACCTCATATGCCCGGTCCCGCTTCACGTCCAGGAGCCTCCTGTTGCAAAGCGGACATACCTTCGTTTCTCCCACGCCGCCTCCTTCCTGCCACTGCAGGTACAGCGGCACGGCATCCATGCCATAATTTTCCATGCATAATCCAAGTATTCCCCATTCCTGGCAGGATAAACACCGCAGCGCAAAAAAAGAACGGCCCCGCACTTTCGCAGAAGCCGTCCCTCCTATGTACCTATTTTTTATCTTTCTCTTTCCTCTTACTCTTTGGTTCCCAGTACACCGTAACAATATGATTGCAGTTCGGGCATCTGGTCTGTGCCTCCACTGGCTTCGGGGATTCCGTGCGGATATCCATGACACGCTTTCCGCACCTTGGGCATTTCAGTCTCTCCATTCATGTCCACCTCCTCGTATACAGCCCCGGTTCCTGGCTGCCGGGGCTCTAACCTGGCGATTGTCTCATTGTCTACCTCCTGTCAAATTTCTATCAACACTTTCCCGTCAGGAAAGCCTTCTTCCTCATGTGCCTCCGTCTATCTCTTCCGTCCTATCACAAACACGTCCAGACCGTCGCCCATGCCCATAAACCTCCTGAACCTCCCCCTCCATCCCAGCACATATTTACGCGCTATCCCTAATCAAATCCGTATCCGAATCAGACCATGTTACCTTTATCTGTCCGTGTTATTAACGTAATCCTATTATACCTTTTATCAGTCTATTGCACCACCTTGCTTTTTTTCCAGTTTCCTGAAAAAACCCGTGGCAAGCAGACCGATCACGCATACCACAATCCCCGAAGGAATCAATACAAGATACACAATCTCCTGAAACCTGTCAAACAAAAATCCATATACCATCTGCCCAACCGGCTGGGCGCACAACGTAACAGCGGATGTATATGCCATAACCTTCCCAATCAGCTCATTCGGCGTATTCTGCTGAATCATGGATACCGCAAAAATTGAAAAAATACTAATCGCAGCCTGCATACCGCAGAAAGCAGCAACAATCACAGCATACCTTGTCATCACGCCGAATGGAAAAAGAAATACAACCCCTGCCGGAATGATACAGACACCGATTACCGCAAGCACATACGATAATCTACCGGATCTTAACTTCCCCGTAAGAAGCCCCGTGGCGATACTTCCCAAAATAGTGGCAACCGCCATCGCACTCTCCGCCCCGCCATAAAATTTCGCGTCCAAGCCAAGCACAGCCCGCACAAGAAAGGGCAGCCCCACCAGCGTAACCCCCATGACAAAAAAGCGTGAGAATGCCGCCAGAAGCAGCATCTTCATGATATCCGGCCGCTCTTTCATGATAAAACGGATACTGCCGGAAAAATCATTTTTTACCATGGACAAAACATTTCCCTGAAATTCCCTGGCCTGATGCCCCAATTTGATAAAACATTCAAATAACGCTGTGATAAAAAAGCATACAACACTTGCATACATCACAGGCTTCAGGCCAACAGCAGAATATAAGATACCACCCAGCAAAGGCGCGATCAGATAAGAAATGGACGCCACCTGGTTTACCACCGCATTTCCCTTAATAATATTATCGCCTGCCAGCATTTGCGGGATACACGCCTGCACCGTAGGCGTTTCAAATGCCCCAAGAACAGAGAGTATCACCAGCAACACACTAATCACTACAACCGCATTGTCCCCGGACAAAAAGACCGCCGCGCATAAGACAGACATTCCCGTCAGCGTGTCCAGCGCCACCATGATATTCCTCCGGTCCGCCCTGTCAGCCAGGATTCCTCCAATGGGGGACAAAAGAATCGTCGGGATCGTCGCTATAGATAAAATACCCGCAAACACAGCCGCCGAACCCGTCACTTCCAAAACATACATAGACAACGCCAGGCGCAGGATATAATTGCCAAACAAAGAACTTGCCTGCCCCAGCACAAGGAGCGTAAAATTTTTCGTAAACAGTCTCTGCTCCATATGCTACTCCTTCCTTTCTTCCCTGTAACTTCCCAGTATCCTCTCTGTCCGCCCAACCATCTCATCCTCTATGATCGGAAGCCCCATTGCCGCAAGAACCTCCGCAACAAACCTGCACTTATGCCGGATTTCTTCCGCATCCGCCGGGAACACGGACGGAAGCAGCCAGAAATTGACAAGGGGCAACAGTTCAGAAAGCTCCTTTGCGTATTCCGTCCGGATCGAACCGTCACGCCGTCCTTCCTCAATCAGTTCCAGCCATAAAGGAGTCAGCACCCGCCGGTTCGCCTCCACCGCAGCCGCCAGAATGCGCGGGTCTTTCAGGATAGGAATTGCCTGCGTACTTATTTCTTCCCGTTCTCCATCAGCCCTGTCAAAAGCAAGCACTTCCCGGATCTTCTGCAGTCCGTTCAGGTCCGAACGCCCCCTGACCGCCTCAAAAGGATTATTCTCCAAAAACATCCGATCCCCCAAAGCGTGCATGACCTCTTCCTTACTCTGAAAAAACCGGTAAAACATCCCCTTTGCGCCGCCTGCCAGCTCCATAATATCCGTAATGGCAGTTTCCTCATAACCTTTCGATAAAAACAGCTCCTTTGCCGCATCCAAAATTTCTTTCTTCCATTGTTCCGGCTGTTTTTTTACTGGCCTTGCCAATTCCCACCGCCTCCTTCAATAGTTATTGACCACAAGTCAATAACTATTATACAAAGAATTTACATCCATGTCAATCATTTCCGCAAATACTCTCTCAAATGCAAAAGAAATCCATGAAAAAAGAACCGAAAAATGCCTCCTCAGCATTTTCAGCCCTTTTTGTAAACTTGCAAAATTTTAACAATAAAATCCTGTTCTGGATTTTATGATATAATCCAACTTCCGCCCCTAAAATGATTCCAAATATTTCTGGAGCCTATCCACAAACTGTCCAATATGTATCCCATCCACAAAAGAATGATGAGCCTGGACAGATACGGGCATGACAATCTTACCATCCTTCTCATAATACTTCCCCCAGTCAAACAAAGGCGTCGCATTATCCTTTTTCCCAGAATTGGTATGTGAGATATGCGTATAGGTGACCCAGGGCATAGGCGAACACTGGAACACATCATTTCCAAGGGGGCCAGTAAAATATTCCTTCTGCTCCCTTGCAATCCTTCCCGCCATCTCCACATATTCCTGAATACTACCCCGAAGCGGCACATTGACCACTTTGAACAGCCCCGTATCCTGATTCAGATAAGTAAAGGCAGTATCAATATGCTCAAAAAGAACCACCTTCCCGTCCAGAAAACGATACCGGAACGCTTCAATCTCATCCGCACATTTACAAACCACATACACAAACGCAAGCGTAAAAGAGAGGTTCTGCGCCTTCACCTTCCGGCGGAAATTTGTGATATCCGCCTCAAATGTCACACAGAAAGCAGGCTCCACGCTTCCCCTGAAAACCATACAGTGCATGGCCCTCTCCCAATTTCTTTCGTCTATCACCTGATAAGTATTCACTCCAGATACTCCTATTTCGTCTCCACCGGACACCCAAGTTTACCCTGTAAATCCCTGACCTATCCAGCTTAGAACCTTTATTGTTATCAACATATTGCGGCACATTCCCACTGTAAATCAAAAATTATATTCCAAAATATCGAATTGCCGTTTCCTTGTATTTCCTTAACAAAATATCTAATTCTCCCTTTGCCCAATATTTAATAGATTCATTTTTCTTAATTCTATCTATGGTTTGCGGACTTAACATACCACTATAAAATAATCCATAACCACTGGCGTTAAATTCTTTAAGTAAATCCGGTATTTCAGAAATATCTTTTCTATCTATTTGGGCCTTCGTATGTTTGCATTGAAAAATCCAATGCTGCTTCTGTTCCTCTAAAATAGTTTTCACCATCATATCAGCTTCTAAATCTACACCCCCATCGGAAGCTCTCGTATTCCCTCTTTGAGTAACATTTAGAAAACCCATATCCACCAATAAGTCTCTACACATTTTTTCAAACGTTCTATCATCCAACTTGGAAAAATTATACTCTTCATGTAAAAGCTCCGGAGATATAAAAGGCAACAGCTTATTATACATTTCCTGAATACCCTTATACTCTTCAACGGCAAATATATCCTGCTCACCGTTCAAAGCCATTATAATTGCCCAGAAACCACTGTGCAAAGTTTTAACTACCAATATATTTTGACTTATTTCATATTCCTGACAATCTTTATCCTCTACCTCCATGATATCTAAAAATGCATTGATACGTTTAAGATACTCGCTGTTTATAGAGACTTTTAATTCTCCAGATTGCGCCAAACAGTATTTTTCACCGGAATAAATTTTATCAGCCATACAAGTCTGGAACTTCATCGAATCCTTAATCTTTTTAAAAGAATCATCGCCATAACCTGCAATGAAAGCCCCCTGCCGATCTACAAACACATTATCTATATTACCAAATTTTGAGGGATATCGTTCTGATATATCTGAATAATCGGACTCCATCAACATTCTATAAGCATACTTTATCTCATCTCCATACTCTAAAAACGCACAATATTCTGATTTAAAATTTATCATTAAATACTCTTCATCTATTTCTGCATTTCCATACGATGCAAGCGCTGATTCAAAAGCTCCCAGAATTTGTTTGATATTTTCAAAATCGTATTCCACATTAAAATATCCAACATGCACATCTGTAAATGGGCATCCCATTCCATCAAAGAAATCCATTCCAGGCAATATTCCATATGATTTTCCTAAAGCCTGCATCACTAATAACTTTTCCCTATCAATTTCGCGAACAGTAAGCAAGCTATCATATTCTTCATATGTAAATACATGATATATGTCACAACAATCCGCTTCTAAATCAATGATTACCACATCTTCAAACATGATATACTCATCTTCTGATTTTCTACGGCCTACTATTTCAATTTCATTATCCTCATCTATGGAATCAATCATATATACAGCTTTGCATTTTTTAATAAATTCTTCCTTTGTCATGGTATTATCCTTTTCTGCCCGATATCGGCAACAACTCTAACTCATCATTATCTGATATCTCAACTTGAAAAATTCCTGTAATTCCAGCCGTTTCTGCTGCATTAACAACTAACTTTTTGGAATCTGCTTCCATATTTAATCCAAGTATTACCCCATATGGCTTCCATTTTTTATATACCGGAGCATTTAAATAATAAGGTGTGCTAAGGATTGCACGCCATTCTGCATCATACTCATGACATTTTTTCTTAATAAGAGTAATCTTTTCTTTTTCCCAAGGATGATCAGAGACAAACCGCAACAAGGGATTCGTATACGAATTATTCAAATTCACCAATAACTTGTGTACCACATAATCTCTGGCATAGATTGTGGCATCATATTTTTCATCAGAATAGCACATTGGATAAATATATGCATTCAAATCTTTGTTCATACAATTTAAGCACTCTTTTTCAGTCCCACATAACCAGGACGAATCATCACTTCTATCATAAACCACAGCAAAGCCCTTATGCTGATCCGCATATTTCAGCCATAAATTTTCGTTTTTCCACGTATCAGAAAAACACACTGAATAAATTTCCTTGCGTAATTCCCTGCGAATCCCTTTAAAAAAATCATAAGAAACATTTCCTATAAATTCAGCAGTTTTATCTGTCAAAAAGTTTTGACATTCCTCATTTGAAATACCTAAATAATCAGAAAAACCAGAAAGCCGCTTCTCATTACTTCTTAAATCCTCTACTTCCTGCTTAATCCCCTCTAATACCAGATTACGGTCTATCCTTATATATGTATCAAAAGGATCATCATAATAATCCGATGTAGAAAAATACATCTTGTTTTCTATCAATGCAGAAAGCGACTTATTATTTACGGAACGATACCTATATAAAAATCTTGGAAACTTAATTGTCGCCAATAAGCTTTTTATATCATTTTCAACATCTTGTCCATCCAGACTACACAAAGTATCCCAAAATTTCTTTCGTTCTTCACTACTCATGCTCCATTCTGTATTCATCTCCGCACCTCTGATTCTTCACCATATTTTTAGCTTCCCACTACACAATAATACCACATATTCTCACTTTTTACTATAGAGAAACTCCGGCATGTACCAAACAATACCGAAGTTCCACTTAATTCATATAAAATTGTCAAGGCAATAATCCTACAAAGATTTTCGCCCATTCATCTGGAACACATCATGCCCCATAATGCTCCGTACCGCCTGCCCCAGACTCCTTGCCCTCCCATGCTGATGGTAAGGCTGTGAAGCCCTGTGCTTATGGAAAATAATACACTCCCCCTCCCCCGGATACTCTGGATTATGGATATACCAGATATGCCCCGTATTCTTCGACTGGATCGTCACATCATATTCCTCCGCCAGAATAATGTTAAAATAAGACCTATCCAGCCTCCCGATCTCTTCCGCCCGGAACATCAGCCACTCCCCCTTTCCCGAACCACGCCGCCAGCGCGTCCTCCACGATACCCGCCACATCCGCAGGCTTCACACTCCCAAAATACCTCTCATACACCTCCGCCGGCAGCCTCACGCTCCTTCCGGCAGCCGCCTTCTTCCCTTTCCCGCCATCCAGTGCCCCCAGCACCGCCTCTTCCGTCACATTCCCCGCCATGCCCCTGACGCACTTCGCCGTCTTCGCATCCAGCTTAATCCTGCCCTGCTCCGCCAGCCCGGACACCACTTCCTGCTCCTTCTCCGACAGATAAGACAAATCCACCGCCGCCACCAAAGGCAGCGTTCCCTCGTCCAGCCGCCCCTTCAAAGGCTCCTCCAGCTTCTGCACCCGCATATACCTGGCAATATTCCTCCCGGTCATCCCATACTCTTCCCCAATGGCATCCCGGCTCTTCAACCTGTGGACATCATGTCCACAAGTCCCCGCCGTGTCCTGCCCATTCAGCCTTGCGATCTCCTCCAAAATATCATTCCGCCGCCCCTGGCTGCTGACCTTCTCATACCGCTCCGCCAGCACCGCCGCCTTCTCACTGGGCAGAAGCTCCGCAAATCCCCTCTGTATCACATTGGTCTCAATCACATACACATAAGCGTCCTCTTCCGTCAGATCCGTCTTCACAATGGCCGGAATCTCCGTCAAGCCTGCCAGCCTCCCCGCCACCTGCCGGTTATGCCCGGCCAGCATCTCATACCCGTCCCCCTCCTGCCACACGATCACCGGATTCAGAACGCCATGCTCCCTAATGCTCTCCACCATGTCCTCCAGACGCTCCCCCTCATACAGCCGGAAAGGATGCTTCCGGAACGGGCGGATACTGTCAATGGGCAGCATCCTGATCCCGTTCTCCGGAGCGGAAACCTCTTCCGCCCCCGCCAGAAGGTCCACAGCGTCATTAAAAATCTTCCTCTTCGTCCCATTAGCCTTCATACGAAACCAACTCCTTTGCAAACTTTCTATAAGCCATCCCCGCGCTCGCCTTCGGGCTGTACTCCGCCACCGGCAGGCTGTAATAAATGCTCTCCCCCACCTTCACCGTACTGGGAATCCTCGTCTCAAACACCCGTATCTGTTCCTGGAAGCTCTCCGTCACTTCCTCCGTCAGAACCCTGCACAGCTTCGTCCTGGGCTCGCACATGGTCATCAGGATACCCGCAATCCCCAGCCCCGGATTGATCCGCTTCCTGATCTTCACCACCGTCCGCAGAAAATCCTGCATCCCCATCATAGCCAGAAGCTGGGGGTTCACCGTGATAATCACTTCATCCGAAGCAGCCAGGGCATTGATTGTCAAAGTCCCAAGGGACGGACAGGTATCAATCAAAATATAATCATACTTCTCCCGCAGCGGCTCCAGAATCCCGGGCAGCATCTTTTCCGCCCCCATCTCCAGCCGCAGCTTCGCATCCACCACCGACAGATAAATAGACGATGGGATGAAGTCCACCCCGTCCTTCGTCCGTATGTACTTCTTCGGGGACGGCAGCTTCATATCCTCAATCTGCGCCATCATCAGATGCCCAATAGTATCATCCAAAACCCCCGTATCCTCCACACCAAAGCACGTTGTCAGATTCGCCTGGCTGTCAAAATCCACAGCCAGAACCCTCTTCCCCATCTTCCGCAGGCAGTACGCCAGATTGAACGTAGTTGTTGTCTTCGCTGTACCCCCTTTTTGCGAACCGATCATATATATCTTTCCCATCCTCAATACCTCACTTTCTTCTCCGCAACCATGCTCAACTGCTGCTCCTCAAACACATCAATGTAATCCACTGTCTCCCTCGGAACAATGACCAGCTTCCCTTCCTCACACCGGACCGTCAAAAGCGTCCCCGCCCCGAACCCCAGCTCTTCCAGCCACAGCCCCTTCAACATGATCGTCGGCGTGGGCTTATAATTACGCCCGCTCTGCTCATACACCTTAATCTTCCGAACATCCTTCTTCATCTATATCCCGTCCTTTCCACCGGCCCGCAAACCGGACTCTCCATTGCTTCTCCGTCACTGAACTAACCCTGGGATTTTACAGAAACCGCTCCAGGCGCAACAGCCCGTGCCTCTCCCTGCAAAACAGAACTATTTGTTTCCGAACGAAACGATATGCCATCTACAAAAATCAAAAACTCCGCTACACTAAAACTCCAAAACCATCACAACAATATGGGCGCTGTAAGTTCCCCGGCTTTCCGTAAATAAATCTCATTTGTTCCCATGGTACAGAAACACAGGTTTAACCCTCCCATGGCGCCCGGTTCACATTAAACCCGGCCGAAACCTGTCAACCAATATTACAACGCCCCCGTTGCAACCCGTCAGCATTTATAAGGACTTCGGACCTTCAAATCCATCACCAGAGGATGGTATGGTTGCTTTAATCGCTATCAGACTTTCATACTGCTGGCCAGCAATATATGTACGGCTCCCAGACGGAAACCAGAAATGCGGTGATTCCGTTCGCCCTTTTAAGGGCAAAAAAATAAGGGGACAAGTTAGTGCAACCCCTTGATTTTACTGGGTTCCTCTAACTTGTCCCTATTATAACACGGTCATCAAGATAATCTGTCTGCAGCTTCCTCATGGATTCCAGCACGGAAGATTTGGCCGCCTCATATCCATAATGCTCCACCCACACCTTGGTGGTCAGAAATATCTCTTCCCGTGGGATACCGGATTTTTGGATTGCACTGCCCACCTGCTCCTCATTGAAATAGCTCTGCGCTGTGTCCAGGCTGCGATATCCCACCTGCAGAGCATCCAGCACACACCGCTCACATTCTTCCTGTGTCACCTGATAGACGCCATATCCAAGAACCGGCATTTTTACCCCATTGTTCAATGTTACATATTCCATCTTGATATCCTCCTCGTTTTCAATCGTTTTCCGTCTGGTCATTGGATTTGACCAGCTCACAAAGTGTCACATGCGCATTACGGTATCTCGCTGCGGGATTTTTTTCCGGCTGGGGCAGAGCAAACTGCACTGCCATTTTCGGACAGGCATGGACGCAGGCATAGCAGGCCTGGCATCCTTCCGGCTCATGGACCGCATATTGGTTTTCCAGATGGATGCACCCGGCAGGACATACCCTGGTGCAGATTCCGCAGCCCACACATTCGTCCGTCACCCTGAAAGCGGCCCAGACCGTTTCCGGTGCATTTTTCACCATCTTCAGATACATGTTATGCGCCGTTTTTTCCGCAAGGCTCGTTTTCTGTATTCCTTGACTTTTCGCCTGCAGTCTGGCCTTAATCTCATTCAGATGCTTTTCCACCTGCTTATCCATCGCCATCTGTTCTTCCATATCAAATGCCGGAAGAAAATTATCCACCATCTCAATGGTTGTAATATAATCCGCCTTTTTCCCCGCATCCCGGAAAAACAAGCCGGCAATCTCTGCTGCCCCTCCATGATGCGCGCCATAAGTCAGCACAGCGAAAAGATAATCCGTTTCAAAGGAAGCCCGGCGGATAAACTCCTTTACCATGCCCGGCATTTCATGCCCATAAACCGGACATACAATGCCAATACTGTCCGCAGAAAATTCCAGCCTTTTCTCTTTTATGATCTGTGGGATGCTTATAATTTTTTCATCCAGCTCTTTTGCCACATACAAGCTGTTCCCGGTTCCTGTAAAGTAAAAAATCATTTCCGTCCCTCCTCGTTCTGCAGTCATTTTATTGCAAAACTTTTTATTTGTACAATGCTAATTCTGCAATCCAGATTTCATAAAATGAAATGTGAAGCATTTACTTTCCTTTCTGCATCTGCTATAATTTCTTTAGAAAGGAGTGTAAGCCCGCATGGTTGATTATCATATTCTGGAACAGTTTGTTACCTTTAACCAGACTGGAACCTTGCGTGAAACCGCAGAAAAAATGCATATTTCTCAGCCTACACTGACAAGAAATATGCAGAAATTGGAATCAGAATTCGATGTTCCACTATTTCACCGAACCAAAAACAGTATTTCATTAAATGAAACCGGAATTCTCGCAGCAGAAGATGCAGAAATACTGTTAAAACAAACAGAAAACATGATCCGTCATGCACGTGATTTTGACCGGAAGAACAGGACCATCACACTTGGCTCCTGCACGCCCGTCCTTATACCGGAACTCATACGCCGCATTACCGGCGCCTTTCCGATGGCATCCATTTCCTCAGAAACCAAAAACACATCCTGTCTCCTTGACGGAGCAAGAAACGGACTCTATCATCTCGTGCTGCTTCCTTTCTGCCCGGAAGATGATGAGTTATCCTGCCGTAAATGTGGCGAAGAACATCTGTCCTTTCTTCTTCCGAAGCGGCACCGCTTTGCACGCAGAAAATCTTTAAGCGTATCTGAAATGAATGGGGAAAATATGCTTTTATTTCAGGATATTGGTTTCTGGCACGATCTGGTGGTGGAGAAAATGCCCGATTCCAGGTTTCTTGTCCAGACAGAACGTTACACCTTTCTGGAATTGATTGAAAATTCCACTATGCCCGTTTTCACCACGGACTACTACCACAATGAACTTCTAGGCTCCACACCTGCCCCGTCCCGTGTGGCGGTGCCTATTACTGACCCTGAATTTAATGTCAGTTACTATCTGGTCTGCCGAAAGGAATATTCTCAAAAATTCAGCGGTCTGTTCTGACCGCAAAAAGAAAAAGGCTTCCGGCATTATCAATCAGGCGGTGCACCCCCCTCAAGACGCCATAAAAATATGCCCTCCGCTTCAGCTATCAGCTTTTCGCCGAGGAACGGATCATCTGTCCGGTTTGCGCTCTTTTACGGTAAGGACTATCTGCCTGCGGAAAAAGCCGTAGGAACGGTCATACAGCGAGCCGAGATTGCCATTCCCGAAACAGATAAAACGCACACATAAATCCCCCTGTTCGCTCTGCCTGCCCTTGCGCTCCAAGTCCGTTTTATCTTCCAGCGTCACTATGGATTTGATGTTATTCGTCTGCGGCAGCGCTTCCAGCTTCATATCATCGTCAAGCATCAGCAGCTTCCATTCAAGGTCTGCCCTTGCAAAGCGGTCAACTTCCACTTTCTGTATGCTGCCCGTGTTCATGCTGTCGCCAAGCAATGCCCGAAGCACTCTGCTAATTCGTGACTTGCCTTCTCCGCCTTTGCATATGACTATCATCATTTTCTGTCCTTTGGTAGTCGGTAACAGCACATAACCCATAAACTCCTGCAAGGTGATGATGTCCTCCGTTTCTAACAACTGCCCTACAAAGGAAAGCCACTGTGACGGTTCCGGCGCATCAGGCAGATACCGCACCGGAAGCCGATTCATGCAGAACTCCTTCTGTACAGAGAAATTCTCCGATTAAAAATAAGTGCCGTTCGCCACATGGATACGGTCTGTCTGGTCGGGGATCAAAAATGGCTAAGCGTGAGCGCAAAAACGAGCTGAAAATATTCCTAAGCGATGACGAGCAATACATACTGGAACGGAAAGTAAAAATCTCCGGCATGAAAAGCAAATCCGCCTTTCTGCGCCGCGTGATTCTGTACGGCTTTGTCTATGACATTGACTATTCAGATTTACAGGATTACAATGCCACGCTCGGAAAAATCAGCGGCAATTTAAACCAGATTGCTAAGCGAATGAACGCAACGGGTAACGTGTATAAAGCTGATGTGGAGGAAGTGAAAAAACTGATGAAACAGGTGTGGGATACACAGAAAGCCATGCTTGCAAAACAGCCCACTATGAAACAGTAAATTGTTTCTAAATTCCTACCGAAAATAAAACAGCAACAGTCCAATTTCTCCCACAAATCTGCAGTAGCAAAACCACAGCAAAATCTAAAATCAGACAAATTTCGCACCACTAAAAAGGTGTATCGCATTGAAGTTTTAACCTTCATTTCGATACACCTTTATGTGTAAAAGTTGCTGTTTTCTTTCCTTTTTTACTGCCTCATGCCTGTGTATATTGGGGCGTATTTTCCTCATGCATATTTCCTCCGGTTTTATAGCGCATGATGCTATAACATGATAAGGAAAAGCCAGCAGAATCTGCAAAGAAACTACTGGCTTTTCTTTACTGTTCAAATGTTTCCTTCAATTTCCTAAAGCTCTCATCGCTTATGCTATGTTCCATTTTACAGGCATCTCTTTCAGCCACTTCTTTTGATACCCCGGCATTTATTAACATACCTGTCAAAAAAAGATGTTTCTCATATATCTTTTCTGCTATAGCCTTTCCAGAATCCGTCAAATGGAGATACCCTTCATTATCCACAACAAGGTAATTCCCATTTTTTAACACCAAAACCGCATGGCAAATGCTTGGCTTGCTAAAGCCCATGTGACGGGCAAGGTCAACAGAGCGTACCGCACTTTCTCCCATTTGCTTTTGCAGTATCAATACAGCTTCCAAATAGTCCTCGCCTGACGCATGAATCTTCATATTACCCTCCTTTATGCAAGACTCCAGCCAGATGACTTTTCACGGATATTCACAAAATCCTGATAAATTCCGGCTTTCGCCATAAGCTCGTCATGTGTGCCCTGTTCACTGATACGCCCGTCCGAGATAACCAGAATCTGATCGGCTTCTCGAATTGTATTCAGACGATGTGCAATCACAAGCAGGGTCTTACCCTTCACCAGCTCACTGATAGCCTCCTGAATGTAGCTTTCATTGTCCGTATCGACACTGGCGGTCGCTTCGTCCAATATTACAATCGGCGCATCCTTTAATATACAGCGGGCAATCGAAATACGCTGCTTTTCCCCACCGGACAGGGTAGCGCCGCCCTCGCCAATCACGGTCTGGAATCCTTCCGGCAGTTCCATAATAAAATCATAGCACCGGGCTTTTTTCGCCGCCTCGTAAACCTCTTGTTCCGTAGCGTCCGGTTTTCCCATGCTGATATTGTTATAAATTGTGTCCTGAAACAGATACACACGCTGGAAAACCATGCTGATCTGATTCATCAATTCAGAAAGTGGAACATTCCGAATATCCGTGCCACGAACCATTACCTTACCGGATTTCACATCCCATAAACGGGCTAATAGGTTTGCAATGGTAGATTTCCCACCGCCAGATGGTCCTACAAGTGCAGTCATTGTATTTTTCTTCATAGAGAAATTGATATTATGCAGCACTTCTTTATCCTGGTAAGCAAAAGCCACATGGTCAAAACAAACCTCCGGGGTAACAGAATCCACTTTGGAAATATGCTCTGTACCTTTATCCGGCAATTCCTTTTCATTCAGGACTTCCTCAATTCTGTCTAACGCAGCGTTCATAACTGTAAGCCGGGATGCCTCGCCATACAATGCTTTTAATGGTCCGAACAGGTCAAAGACAAAGAGCAGTACGCCGAGCAGATAAGGCAGAGAGATCACGCCGATTTGTTCAAGCCAGACAGAGAGTGCAAAAATGGCAGCAATCCCAAACGCATACAAGATATTCAGCCCTCTTGTCCAGGGTGTCATTTTTCGTTCAAATTCGGTTGATGTATCCCTGGAGCGTCTGAAGTTTTCAGTCAATTCTTCCGATTTCTCACCAATCAGGTTATAGCTCTTAATCACACCAATTCCCTCGGCAAAAGAGAGAACTGCATCTGTCAAATGTTCACTTTGATTCTGCCTCCCGGCGGCTTCTTTCAGGGAAACCTTATTCATTCCCTTTGCAACAAGTGATGCAAGCAGTGTCACGATTGCAGCGATCAAGCCAAGCCGCCAATCCAGAAAGAACATAAATACCAGCAGAATAAGGGCAGAGAGCATATAGCTCATCATATTGCCGAGAGTACTCATAGCGGCTTCTTCAATAAATACCATATCCGTACTGAGTACGGAACTGATTTTCCCGATATTGCCAGATGTAAAATATCCCATCGGCAATTTGCGGAGATGTCCTCCAAGCTCCATTCTTTTATCTGTAAAAATCATATATCCGGCGGCACTTTGCAGCCTGTCACAAAGGTAGTGAACAACAGCCTGTGCAACCACCACTGTGGCAAGCCCAATCCCGATATGCAGACAGTCTGCTCCAGTTAAAGTTTTCTGATAGAATCCAGAGAGTACAAGAAATGCCAAAAAGACAGGCATTTTTGCAAGTATGGATTCAATAAATGCACATAGAAACGCACCCTGAATCCGGCTCTTATATTTGCCGGAGAGCTTTAAAATTCTTGAAAATAGTGCAAGCATTTATTTCCCCTCCTTTGCAGTATTTACTTTCCATTCTGCGCTGCCTTGTGCCGCTTTCCATAATTTCTGGTATTCCCCACAGGTCTGCAGCAATTCCTTATGAGTACCTGTTGCAGCTAACTTTCCATGCTCTATTACACAAATCTGGTCAGCATTCATAATCGCAGGAAGTTTGTGGGCAATCACAAATAAAGTTTTTCCCTTTACCAGCTCTGCAATTGCGGCTTCCATTTTTTCCTCATTCTCCGGATCGGCATATGCGGTTGCTTCATCAAGTACGATAATAGGAGCATTTTTTAGGATTGCACGAGCCAGAGATATACGTTGGCGCTGACCTCCGGAAAGCATCTTGCCCGCATCACCAGCCATTGAACGGATTCCCTGCGGCAGTTTTTCAAGAAATTCTAAACACTGTGCTTTTTTCGCCGCTTCAAGGACTTCTTCATCCGTAGCGTCCGGTTTTCCCATTCGGATATTCTCAAGCAGAGAAGTGTTAAACAAATACTGATCCTGTGCCACATAAGAAATCTGGCTGTTTAATGCTTTAAGGCTCATTTCTGTTATTTTCTGCCCTCCGATAAAAATACTTCCCTGCTGTGGGTCATAATAGTGGATCAACAGCTTTGCAAGCGTACTTTTCCCGGAACCGGATTCACCGACTAAAGCCGTTTTTTGTCCGGCTTTTACGGTAAAACTGATGTCTGTGATAACTTCATCCATTGTCACCATTGGCTTTCCATCCGGCCCTGGCTGGGTTTTCTCATATCCAAAAGTGATATGGTCAAAACAAATATCGAGGTTCTTCCCATAAAAAGCATCATTTGTCTGCTTTAGGGGCGCAGTTTCCAGCACCTGCTCTAAAGCCGAGATTTTATAGTTAAGCTGCGGCATAGTCGGTAAAAACCCTAATGACTTTAATAGCGGTATGCCAATACTAAGCGACAGGCAGAGAATGAGAATCAAATCCGGCAAAGTTGAAAATCCTGAAAGGACGAACCACGCGCCCAAAGGCAGGGTAAGAATAATCGTGCAGGGGAGCAGACTACTGTAAACCGCCATCCACGGCCATGCCGCTTTGTACCATTCCAGCGTATAATCCCGATAGTCGGAAATATCCTTGCGAAAACGCTCATAAGATTCAGCTTCTTTATTAAATACCTTTACAACCTCCATGCCGTTGATATATTCAATAATGGTATTGTTCATTTTCTGCCCTGCCATATAGTACGGCCCCATTTTCTTCATGCCGACAGAGTACATGATCATCATAGCTGCAAAGCTGACAGGGATTGATGCAAGAGATAATAAAGCCAGTTTCCAGTCAATGAAGAACATGGCAACATAAATTGCCAATGGAATCATAAGGTTTGCCATTCCTTCTGGCAGGGAATGTGCCAGTAATACTTCCAGACTGTCCACATCATCCACAAACAGCTTTTTAATCGTACCCGTTCCCTTGTCCTGAATAAATCCAAGGGGCAGAGCCTCAAAGCGTTTCTGCAGGGCTGTACGCAGCCTGAGCAGGGTATTGTAAGCTGCCTTATGGGAAATATTCAGGCCCCATCCATAAAGAATTGCCTGCAAAACCAGACAAACTAAAACTCCAATTACCCGTGATGATACATAACCACTCCCCACAGTTTCACCCATGATAAGCGGTGAAATCACCTGATAGGCCAGCACAAAAGGCAGAACACCCATAAGGACACTAAGAAGCACAATAAAAGTTGCACTGTATAAGTCCTTCTTGTGCGGCCCTGCATACTCAAATACTTTTTTGAACATAACAAAACCTCCAATCAGTTAAAATATTGTTTTGAAAGTGACAACAGAATTTCAGGCGTCAGGACTTGATTTTTTATGGAATCCTGCCCGTCAAGCTGCAGCACTTCCGAACAAGTGCGGGTAATAAATTCAAAATCATGCGATACTACAAAAATGATAACTCCTGCACTTGCAAGCTGCCCAATCAGACGGCTGACACGCATCATTGAATCATAATCAAGGCCGCTGGTTGGTTCATCAAAGTAGATTACCGGGCTATCCTTGACAATGGCTGCGCCAATCGTTACCCTCTGTTTTTGACCGCCCGACAGAGATGCCGGGTGACATTCCCAATAAGCGTTAAGTTCCAGTGCATCCAAAGTTTCCGTGACCTTTTCTGCACAATCCTCTTTTATGCCCAATGACAATTCTTCTTCCACACTGCTTGCAAAAAGCTGATAATCCGTATCCTGCATCACAAGATAGGACAAGTTTCTTCTCTGGCGTGGAGATAGCTTTTTTCCGTTATAATAAACAGCTCCGCTTTTTTCTTTTAACAGCCCTGTCATAATCGAAAGCAATGTAGTCTTTCCAGCACCATTATGACCTAAAATCCCAATTACATCACCCTCACGTGCTTCAAAATTGATATTCCGCAAAATATCCGGTTCCTTCCTATACGCAAAAGAAAGACCTTCCACCTTCAGAACGCTGCCGGATTCACGGACATTTGATTTTGCCTTGTATTCCCTTGCATCCCGTTCTGGATAAACTGTCCGCAATCCGTAAGAAATGCGCATTTCATCAGGTATCCTGCAAAATTGTTCTCTTGTAAACTCCTGCTTAATTCCGCCTTCTTGAATGAGAAACGCCCGGTCAAGCAATTCTTTTAAATAATAAAAGCGATGCTCCACGACAAGGATTGTATATCCATCCTGTTTTAAATGTTTCATTATCTCCGCCAGCCGTTTTGTGGCATCATAATCCAGATTCGCCGACGGCTCGTCAAAAATATATACTTTGGGCAAAAGTGCATAGACAGAGCCAACCGCTATCTGCTGTTTCTCCCCACTGGACAGATCAAAAATACTGCGGTTCAGATAATCTGACAGTCTTAAATCTGTTACTGATTTTACAATGCGGTCAATCGTCTTTTCACGGGAGAATCCCATATTTTCACATCCAAAGGCAAGTTCCCGTGTGGTGTCTGTCATAAAAAACTGGGAACGTGGGTCTTGAAAAACAGTTCCCACCTTGCCAGTCAGTTCAGACGGTTTTAATTCCAACAGAGATTGTCCGTCAAGTGAAATATTTCCCTTTATTTCTCCAGGATAGAAATGTGGAATCAACCCATTCAAAGAACGGATCAGCGTTGTTTTTCCGCACCCACTCCGCCCTGTCAGTAAAATAAGCTCCCCTGTCTGGACGGTCAGGTTAATATCTCTTAATGTAAACTCGTCTCTTTCCTCATAGCGGAAAGAAAAATTTTCAAATGTTATCACGGCTATACCCTCCATATGATAATTTCCCCGATAGAGGTATAGTCGAGGAACAAAAGAGCTGCCAAAAAAGCAATCCCTAAAATTGTTACGGCATATTCCGGCCATGAAAAGCGGACATGGTTCAGTGCATACCTTTTTTCCTCTAACTCCAATCCACGTGTCGTGCCGGACGCAGCCAGTTCATCCGTCACTTTCAGGCAGCGCATCAACAACGGTACCAAAATGTATTCAACTGTGGAAATCGGGTGAATGATTCGCTTCCAAAAGGTATCACTGATGCCCCGAATATCCATTGTGTTGCAGATCATACGGTATTCAATCCGCAGAGTAGGTATGTACCGGAACATAACCACCAGTGGAATTGTGACAGACTGTGGGAGGCGCATACGCTGCAATGATACCATGAGGTCATCCATGTGCGTCGTTCGCAAAGTCCATATCCCCATCATGGCAATAGGAACCAGTTTCAAAATAGTTACACCAAACACACTCATAATCACGCTTAACACAGGAATGGAAACATAACGCAGCAAAGCATTGAGATAAGCGACAATGATGTAAAAGACCAACATTTTTACCGCCCATCTAACGCCATTCCCGATAGCTATAAATAATGCTAATGTAACAACCAATATCAGGCTAACTACTTCTCCATTCAGAAAATAGCTGACACAGCCAATCAAAATCAACAATGCCGCTTTACAGCGTGGGTCTAAAGCTGCTGTTCTTTTAAATTGTTTTTGTATAATAAGTTTCTTTATATTTTCTTCCATACTGTCCTCCAATGTTAAGCGGGGCTGACGTTTCAGCCCCGCTTTCATATTCAGGCAGTCCACTGACAAAATCATGTGTCTGTCATACATTCGGAGCTTTACGCTGTTACTTAGCTGATACAAGTCCTGCCTTGATAAAATGTTTCTTCAATGTTTTCTGCCCAATATAACCGCCGAGCAGACCGCCAAGCAATCCGGCAGCTACAATGACAACTGGCATAAATCCAGATGTTATTTTAATCATGCCGTCTATGTATTCCTGTGCAATATTATTTTTCTCCATTGCCCCTACAAAAGCGTTTCGCAGAAAACTCATGGGGCCGACAATCGCTCCGAAAGCGAAAATGCCACTGAAAATTGTATAAGCGATTATCATGGATTTCATAGTAACTTCGCTTATGCCCATAATCAGAAAATCACAGATCACACCACCGATAATCAGCGCAACCGGAATCAGCCAAAATCCGCCAACCAGCAGAAACAGAATGCCCTGAATTGTACCACAGATAGCAAAGACACCCTTCTTCGGCACTTTGGCTAACAGCAACATCATCACAATTCCATTTGGGATTGCCACGACAGCAGGGTAAAATACGTTGGTGACAGGGCCGGCAATACTCATTACTGTGCTGATAATCATGCAGATAATCCACATGAGGGCAGTCAGAACGCCGATCAGGATAAAATCTTTTGCATTTAATTTTTTGTTCATGTTCGTTCCTCCTAAAATAAAATGTGTGTAGCAGTTAGCTTTCTCTAACCACGACACACATTTTATCAATTTCTATTTACAAATCCAACCCAAAACAGATTTCATTCTACCCAAAATCAGTATTTTTTTCTCTTTTATCCTATCATATTTTCATTTTTATAGTTTTTAGGTATTACACCATATTTCTTTTTAAATGCTGCGGCAAAGTTGCTTGGTTTGGAATATCCTACCAATGTCGCAACCTGGCTTACATTCAAATTACTTTCCAAAAGCAGACCTGCCGCCTTTTCTAGCCGCTGATCGATGATGTATGCATGAACCGACATCCCGAACATAGAGGAAAAGCCCTTTGTCAGTTTTGAGGTACTGATATTAACTTTCCTCGCCAGTTCTTCACAGCCCGGAGCAAATGCAAGCTGGCTGTCAATAATTCTTTTTGCCTCAACGATCGCATCCCTGTCACTTTTTGAAATACCGATATAATTTGATGCAAGAATACTTAACTCTAAAACCTCACTTAAATACACAGACAGAAGTTCAAGAATTTTGCTTTCAAGAAACAAATAACCCAATCCTCCACGATACTGTGCAAAATCTTTCAGTTCTGCAAAAATATGCTCCATGTATGGGCTGATAGATACTTTTGATATTCCATTCAGCAATTTTTTCTCATACGCATCAATCTCGCTATCTTCAAAATATCCTTTTAGAATTTTATAAAAATAATCTAACGGTATTTTTATGTTTTTAAAAAGAAAATCGCTTTTCCCCGAATAGCAAAGATATTCCATCTTACCGTGTCCACGATATATGCACGATTCTCCCTTTTGTATACTGGTACTTTGGCAACTGTCAGCGATACTCCATGAAACACCTTCTTTAAAGCAGAATAAAATCTGTATATATTCCTCACTATTCACACCCTGCACATTTACATCTGAAAAATAGTTCATTTTCCAATCTGAAACAACCGCACCCTGTTTTGTAACAATCTGTGAAATCTGACCTGTTCCCATACTCGCCGGAATATCTATTGTTACGGTCTGCGGAGAATTAGAGAGCAGATCGCTGTACAAGTGATTCAAATATTGACTGGTCATGCTGTAAAATCCTCCTTGGTAGTTAGTTTTAACTAATCAATTTTATAACAGACTGGTTAAAAAGTCAAACTAAGAAACATCCGTAAATCATTGTTAAAACAAGTGTTATACTTTATACTTATTTCGTTGATATTAGCAACTTCTTAAATTCATCATGGAAATGTGCATAACTGGCTATTCCAGTTATACGACATTTCCACAATGCCTGATACGCCGGAATCCAACTCATTCATTCTATCTTTATCCAAAAACATAATTAAGAAAAGCCCTGCATTGCACAGAGCCTCTCTATTCCTAGATTTACCACTAATTATTGTTATTTTCCCCACAGAAACAATGTCACAGATATATCTCTGCCGCTTTTACAAAAGCAGCTTTTCGCCCGATAAGTTCCGACTGTTTTTCTTCCGGCAGACTCTCAAATACACCTTTATAACCTTTTTCCAACAGCGGAGTGTCCTTTGCCAGCAGATACATCTTCATATTAAGCCATTCCTGCCATAATTCCTCAAACAATGCAACACTGTCCGTGAAAGTAGCATCTTCCTCAAAACCATGCGGCGGCACATAGTATTTCAGCATGACAAAACCGTACCTCCCAACACCAACTACCACAATATCCGCCATTTCATACAGCTCTGCAAATGCATCAATCACCTTTTGGCATTTTGCTCGTTCTTCCTCTGTGATATAAATTTTCTTTTCCATCTTGATTTACCTCGTTTCTTCTAAAAGATTACCACATTTTTCCTAAAAGGGCTATCTACATACACCTGATTTTCATTTTGCTTTTTCTTCCCATTTTTCACTTTACTCACAATTCACACCCATGAATTAGGTTATCCACAAATAAAAGTAAGCTGTCCTTACTATCGTTGGAACAGCTTACTTTTATATACTTATTTTAAATTTTTCAGTTTAGCTTTTCCGCACCCACATCAGTCCGCCAGCGCCGAACCCAGAGCCCTGCATTCAGCCACTGCCCCGTCATCCGGAGCCTCATTGCAAATCACCGAGTTCTGCACCAACACAGCCCCATCTGCTTCACAGGTCTCCTGCCAGGTACGCATCCATTCCCCATCTCCCCATCCGTAAGAACCGAATAGACCAATCTTCTTGCCGCCCAGTTTCGCCTCACAGGAAGAAAACATAGGTTCAAACTCACCTTCCTCAAGCTGCTCCGAACCCATTGATGGGCAGCCAAAAGCCACTGCATTAAATTCATCCATCCTGGCCACGTCAAACTCGCTGCACTGCATCAGGAAAACTTCTGCCCCTTTTTCTCTTGCGCCCTCTGCCACAGCAACTGCCATTGCCTCCGTATTCCCTGTACCACTCCAGTAAACCACTGCAATCTTACCCATAAATAATTCCATCCTTTCTTTCGCTCTGCCTGTTTTTTCAAGGCCTCCCGCTACATGCACATGGTGTCTCTTGTTATTTGTTTTTATGATAAGCCCACTATGAGCCTGTCAAACGAATGATATTTTTGGAACGCCTCACAATATAGACGGGTGCATTTTTTGTACTGTGCAAATTTGCACTTCGCTGTTTCTACATCCCCATATACTTTCCACATCCCAATACATTTTTCTCCCGCCGCACCATTTTTTATAAAAGCATCCACATCTTCTGGCGGATAGCCAAGGAATAGCCCTATTTCATGCGGGAATGCCTCCTCGCCATTCAAACGGCGCGCCAGTTCAACAATACATCTCTCCGTCTGCTTAACAGGATAATCCCGTTCTGACAAAATCCTCTCTGCAGTTCTGTCACTCAGATCCCTTTTCAACCTTCCAGGGCGGTACATATAAATGAGCGCCCTCTGCTCTGTAACTCTCAAGGGAACCAAACGTATGCCGCGAGGAACAAGATGCCCATTCAAACTGCGGATCCCCTCTGCCAGCATCTCACTGTCCTCTACCGGGCAGCTAAATAGGCTTCCCGTTTTTAGTCCTGCCATCGTCGGTGAACAATGAAGCACAACCGCTTCTTCTGAAATACTTTTCTTTTCCCTGTTCAAAAAATTATGCATAAGCCTCCAGTATATGTATGAGCGCACTTGCGCTGCTGCTATGTGAACGCTCCAGAACCGCATTGCTACGTTCTGATTCTGTAATTGCGCAGCGCACCATCTTATGGGATGCCGTTGCCGTAAACAGAATCACTAAATCCGGTGTACCAATCTGGCGGCTTAAATCTGACCGCATTTTCGTAAAAACTTTTGTCTTATGTCTGTATTTTTTGCAGATTTCTTTATACCGGTTTTCCATCCTCTCATGCCCACCTATGATTACAACGCTCATTCATATGCTCCTTTCTAAGTTAGTTATTACTAACTATTAGTGTTAAAGAAAAATGCTTTTCAGCATTTTACTATCATCCCTGCCTATAGGGACGATTCCCTTAGAACAGAGGTTAGTTATCACTAACCATATAAATAATAACATACCTTAAATGCCCTGTCAATGGATTCTGTGCAAAAATCGCCAACTGCTTGATTGTTTACTAATTTAAAAGAATCAATTCAATAAATGAGCAGCCTTGCCACAATATCCCTTTTTCTTATGAATGGATTTATCCAATACCGAGAATCATAGGAATTATCCACGTTATCTCCCAGAACATAATAACAGCCTTCCGGAACTGTCATAATGGCGCCATTTCTTTCAACAGTTTCACCTTCGACTGCAGCGATCCGTTTCACAAGCAGTTTCCCATCATGTCGGAATATAATGATATCTCCTGCCTCCAAATCGGAATATATTCGGCACCCAATGATATAACTTCCTCTTTTCAATGTCGGCTCCATAGATTCCGTTGGCACATACCCTAACAAAAACATATACTTCAAAAATAAAAATGTAAAAAGCATCACTACTGCAGGAAAAAGCCAATTTCCTGTCTTTTTCAATAATCTCCTCATAACGATCCTCACTCGTGTAACTAAAAAAAGCGGGATGCTGAAAACCTTTTGGTTCCAGCATCCCTTTTTCACTTTAAGAACGATAGACGGCAATCGCCTCTGTTTCCGGACGTTCTTTCAAAAACTTCCGTGCCTTTGACACCCAGGCACACACCAGCTTCGCTGAAGCTCCCATGCGTTCTCCAATCTCACTGCTGGTGTATCCCTGGGACATCATAACCATTGCGTCTATCCCTTTGGCAGTTGAGGGCGGCGCCTCTCTTCTGGCAGAACTGAGCGCCTGGAACAAATCTATGCGAAGCCCGCTTAAAAATTCCCCATTCTCGGTTTCCACCTTTTTATATGGCGTCACATCAGCGGTTATTTCATCCGAATACC
This sequence comes from Lachnospiraceae bacterium, assembly GCA_910575555.1. Lineage (GTDB taxonomy): Bacteria > Bacillota > Clostridia > Lachnospirales > Lachnospiraceae > Petralouisia. The sequence continues at coordinate 93,668 of CAJTFX010000004.1, forward strand.
GTTTGGTTGACTGAATCAATGCATCACATATTTCATGCCAAATCAGCCGATATGCATAAGTGGAAAAAGTCCCGCCCTTATCTGTCGCTGCCGCTTTACACAAGCCAACGCACCCAATCTGAAACAGATCGTCATAAGTATAGAATCCCCATTGATTGTAACCATGTACTTTATCCTTAATCACCTGATGTACCAGGCCTATATTCTCCTCCACTTTCCTTTGTTGTATGGCTGTTAATGTCATGATGCTGCACCTCCTCTCACCATGCGGAACTGTTTCTTATTTTTCCTTCCTCTATACTGATCCAGAAGCCTGCGGCTTTCTTCAATCACCTGCTTGCAGTAATATTCCCCCAGATGCCCGATATGGGCCTCCGACAGTGGAGCTGAAATCAAATCCGCAAGCCACTGGTATGCGTCCTGTTTACTCATGTACCCAGACTGATGGAGCTGGTCAAAATATTGGTGCGCCGTCCTCCTGAGTGTGCGCAGCTCATGATTGGCAAGGCTGCCTACCGGAATCCTGGTACCTGCATGGACACGCACATAAGCGTCACACTGCGGGTAATGGCTGCACACATACAGCATCATCCCTTTACTGTTGTCATAATAAATACCGTCTGCGCTCCGGTACACTACCGGGCTGCCGCAATAGGGGCAGCGCATATTGCCTGCCTGAAATCCCTTTCTTTTTTTCTTTTTGTTTTTATTCTTCATCTATATTCCTCCGTTTTATATAAAAAAAGCCGGAAGCTCTGCGAAAAAAGCATACAGAGCCAGTGTGTTGGCGTTTGGGTGTCTCGTCCAACATTTGACTCTGTAAGTATTTAAGCAGCCTTCCGGCCTACATATTCAGTTGTGGCTTGCGTTATTGTGGATTCGCTCAGTGCGCAAAATCCGTAACGGTTCCTTACCCTCCTCCGGATAAGTCTGACGCTATACCAAACGTACCGAAAGCCTGAACGCAAGCCCCTGCCACGGTTTTAGTATAGCAAATCAATCGCTAGATGTCAAGCCTTTAGGGAATATTATTTTATTAAACTATATATTTTATTCCTATTAGGCTTTTATTTAACTTTTTATCCCGGTCTGAAGGTTATTCTTCTTCCTCCTCATACTTGTAACCACTCTCATCTTCTCTACGCCTTTTGATGATATGCATCGTAACCAATCCGCCCACCGCAAGAATCATGCCTCCGATAAAAAGGCAAAGATGAAGCACTGGTATGCCTGCAACCAAAGCATCTTCTGCCTTTTCCGACTGCTCTGCTGTGATTTCTTCCGGCTGTTCTGCTGTGATTTCTTCTGACTGTTCTGTCACAATCTCTTCTGATTGTTCTTCTGACGGGCTTTCTGCCCAGGCAGGGGCCTGCGTCGGAGAAGGAGCTTTTGCAGAGGAATTCATACAGGTCAGAACATACTCTTTACTGCCGCCAATTTCCAGGCGGAGTACCCCATCCTGGCCTACAGGTATGGTATCCGGATATAATCCGGCATCAGTCTTCATTTGGAACTCCACTCCTGCCCACTCCGCCCCCAGCTGAATCTCCAGCTGTTCAGGCTGGGCAACCTGCAGCTCGGTGCCATTGGTCCCCTGCGGCTGGGCAAAAACCGGTCTTACAGAGAAAGAGGACATACACATCATGGTCAGAAACAGCAAAACATGCTTTTTATACTTTACTCTCATGGCTTTCTACCTCCAAATTCTTTCTAAAATGAGGAAACCGGACAGGAATCATCCTGCCGGCTCCTCTTAGTTACTTTCATACAAAATACTGGAAATCTTATCGCTTTCTGTGGAATCTCAGTCCTTTTTTACGCTTTCTGAGACTATAGGCACAAGCTCCGATGCCTCCAGCTCCTGCTGCCATCAGACCGAACCACAGCCACAGATTGGAAGTATCTCCTGTCTTCGGCACATCCACAGTAATCTTATCATTATGTACATTGACCGTCAGGGTTTCATCCACTACCAGTTCCACTGTTACAGGATCCGGACGTTTGTACCCTGCACTGACGCTGTCCTCCACTTCGGTTATCGTATATCTGCCGACACGCAGGTCCTCAATAAAAATTTCACCTCTGGCATCCATTTGGAATGTCTGGTCATAATTGTCCCCAACCACGCGGAATGAAAAGCCCTCCACGCGGCCGTCAGAGGAAGTTTTTACAATCTTGAGGTTTCCTCTGTGGGCCTGGTTGTAAAATCCTTTGCCAGCTTCGTTCTCAATCTCATAAGTTTCCCCATCTGTATCAATCATGGCATAATAAACATTCTCATCCAGATAGAAACCGTCCGGCGCGGTTTTCTCTTTGACAAGCACGCCGCCGTAAAGCAGGTCACGCATCTCATACTGGCCCGTCTCGGTTTCCTCCATGGTACCCAGAAGCTCATCATGCTTATCAAGTTCTTTGTTCCCATTGACGTCACGGTATACTTCAAATACAGCCCCGCTCAGCTTATTTTCCGGATAATCTTTGTCAAATTTCGTCAGATGGAGGTTCCCACGGATAAACTCATTGGTAATTTCCACCTCAATGACCTGCTCATCCTCATTAATAGCAACAGGGAAAAGCTCCGTGCAAAGTACAAAGCCCTCCGGCTGCTCGATTTCCCGTACCATCCACAGTCCATATGGGACATCCTCAAACCGGAAAGAGCCATCCTCATCGGAAGTTGTCACTAAAATTGCAGCCTCTTCTGTAAATTCCTCGGCAGATGGTGCAAACAGGCCAATCTTGGCCCCGCCTAAGCCTTCCCCATCCTCGTCCAGCTTCTTACCGGATATGGAACCATAAACCAATTCATTGACAATAGGCTCACCGTCATTGGCTGCAATTGTCACAACTGCCGTGTCCTGATCCCCATATGCAAATACTACAGGATACTTGGCATCACTTAAAAGATAATGCGCATCCGTGCTATGTTCCTTCAGATAATAACTGCCCAGCGGCAAATCAGTCTTGGCAACGCCCCTGCCGTCTGTATCCACGCTTACAACCTCAAGCAGCCCGTCTGCCGGGATGACAGAACCATCTGCAGCAGTAAGATCTTCCGCTGCATACAAGCCAAACGTAATGTTGGCAAGCTCATTGTTATTGCCAATCCCAAATGCTTCGTTCAGCTCCAACGTCTTCTCCAGACCCAGTTCTACCTTCTGACGTTCATTATAAACGCCGGCGGCTGTTTCCGTCAGGTCAATCTCCTGGCCCGCATAGACCAGTTCCACCTGATGCGGCTCTTTGTTCAGCACCATACCGTAAGGAGCTTTTGTTTCAACAATCTCATATTTGCCCAAATACAGTTCTTTGCTGGAAACAGCGCCTCCAGGACCGGTTGTAACAGTATCCACCACTTTGCCCTTTTCAGCACGCAAGGTCCCATCCGGCGTAATAATGTCTTCTGCCGCACGAATTTCATAGACTGCCCCCTCCATGCCGCGGATTTCATAAACCGGCTGGTAAAGGACTTCCACACCATCCTTGTCTGCCCCATCGGATGTCGTGACGGAAGCAAACACTTCGCCGTTCTTTGCAACAACAATTTTACCCTTCTGCGGCATGTTATGCTTTTCAACTACCACCACATCCTGTGTCCCGTCCACCATGAAAGGAACCGGCTCGCTGTCCAGTACATAGCCATAGCAGGTTTCCACCTCAATCAGTTCATACTGGCCATGCGGCAGCTCATTGGGAAGCATCAGCCATCCTTCCTCATTGGTAAAGAACGTGTTGATTATAACAGGCATCGGGTAATAAATTGTTTCTGCAATCAGTTCACCTGTAGACAGGTCACGGACCTGAAACCCGACACCGGCTGCAGGAATAATTTTCCCGGTTTCTGCATCATGCTTTTCTACACGGATAAGGCTGGCCTTTGTTATATTGTTCAGGATATAAGAATAGGTCTGATCATCTGTACGGATATATACAATGAAATCCGGAATAAATGCCTGTCCTTCCTGCCCCTTTGTCTGGTGTACCACGTAACGTCCATAAGGAAGATCCTTAGAAGCAGCAAACCCGTCTGTATCTGTAATCAATATATCGCGTTCGTCCTCTCTTGCCGCATCAAAGCTTCCTGCACTGGCAAGGTAAATCTGGAATTCGGCGCCTTCCTCCGGTTTTTCGATAATTCCTTCATGTCCGGGCGCTTCGATATCTTCCGGCGGAATCGGAACGGGTGCAAAAGGATCCGTTTCCGGCTCTGTTTCCGGAACCATCTCCGATTCATTATCTTCTGTTGTTTCTTCTGTATCCTGTGACTGCTGCCCATCTGCATCCGTTTCCATATCCGTCTGGGAGTCTTCGCCATTTACGGCTGCTTCTGCGTCGCTTCCCTCTTCAGCTTCCTGAGACAATGCCTCATCTGCTTCCAATTCCATCCCAGTCTGGGCATCTCCGCCGCTTACTGTGGAAACAGCCTGTAAAACTTCGCCGTTTTCCTCCTCTACCGGTTCTGCGCCATTCTCAGACGGCATCTCTGTCTGGGTTTCTACTTTTTCTACATCCTCCAGTTCCGCATCAATATGCTTAACCAGGCGGATACGCCCCATGATAACCTCTTCGGTAACACCAATAGGAATCTGGTTCAGTTCCTCGGTATAATTACCGGGATCTGCCGGAATCGGGTAGACTGTTTCATCCAACAGGTATCCCTCGGAAGGGCTGATTTCGCGCAATGTCCAATTGGAGCCGCAGATAAAATAATCACTGATAAAAGAACCTGTTGCGTCTGTAGTGTAAGATGCCACCAGCTCATCGCCCCGGTACACGCCATATACCGCCCCTGCAAGGCTGGCATCCCCCTGGGCATATCCGGTCTTCCGGTCTGTCTTAGTCACTTCTACACGGAATTTTTTCAGGATATTAGTGAAACTGCGCTTGGTGACGACATTCCACTGGACAGGCGCCGTCTGGGCAGCCGGAACCACATACCGGACAGGGGTATTGACCTCTTCCAAAGTATATGGGGCGCCTCCGCTGATCAGCACATTTTCAAAACGGGCCACACCGGACGCATCTGTTACGGCATACTCATCCACAGGCAGCCCCGACAGGGACGTGCCATAGAGATGGAATGTCATATCCTGCACAAATTGATCCTCTGATGTCTTGATGACCTCCAGCGAACCACGTTTCAGCTTATTATTAAAAGTTACGGTAGAAGTCTGCCCGCTGACAATCGTGACTCTCTGGGATTTCTGAGGCTCATATCTGTCAATGTCCTGCTCCGTTACCGTATAGGTGCCCGGCATAAGCTCGACGTCCACAGTACCGTCTGCTTTTGTCTTCACTGTTTTGTCCACGCCGTTTCCGGTAATATGAAAACTGATATTGGATACGACGCCATCCTCAGAAGTCTTGCGGATACGTCCAGTTCCATAAGTTTCCGTATCGACCTTCACATAGAATACAACCGGATCATCAGCTCCGCACAGCATTGTCTGGAATCCGACACGTCCCCAGATCAGCATATCATTTCCGACTCCCGGAACATTTTTCTGGACAGTGAGCGATGCCGGACTGGTGAGCATACGGCTGCTGGTAAAGGTATACTTGTTCCCACTGCGGCTCACACTGATGCCGCTGCCGCCGGAAAACTTCAAATCCGCCCTGGTATTGTTCGTATCCGTCAAAGTAAGGGAATACTTTTTTGTTTCCGGATTGTATTTTAAGGTATGGACCTGCGCAGAGCTGCTCCTGTCGGAAGCAAAACTGGGTATCGTCGCATGCTGCGCCATCTGAGCCAGAATCCAGTCATAGCATTGCTTTGCTGGACGGCCATCAATCGTGCGCAGATAATTGTCCCCACGGATTCCTGCCGGGCTGGGATGCAGATCCTGCGGACTGGTCCTTAACTGCTGCTGGTATTCCCATATGAGGATCTGCGTCGCAATTGCATAATCATCCTCATTGGTCCCCTGTACCGGCGAACCTTTTCCTGGCTGCCATCCATAGACGCTGGTGAGCATGATCCCATACTGAGCGGCATACGGAAGGTTCTGAAAATATGAACTGTTTTTTCCACTCTGGGAAGTATAGCCGTTTGTGGATGTCCCATAAGCAATGCCGGACTCAACGCAATATACCTGGCGTTCCTCTGAGCCGTTTGAAATCATATATTTCCTTCTGGGATTCCCGCCTGAGCTGGTCCTTACAGTCGTATTCCCGTTGCTGTCATACACCAGATAGCTGTAGCTATCCGCTGAATAATAATAATCCCCGTCGGAGCCTACAAAATTGCCCCCATAATGGGAAGAAACCGTCTGTCCCTCAGACGGCGAAAAAGCAAAAACCGTTGTCGGTATGACGCCAACAACGGTCAAAATAGAAAGGAACAACGCCAGCAGACGCTTTCCTCTTTTTCTGAATAAATGTTTCATATAGGTAAACCTTCCTTTCGTTTTCAGGCACAAAAAAAAGCTCCCTGCAAAAACAGAGAGCCCTTTTTTTCACCTATTTGGTTTTAGTATAAGAAATAAAATGTATAACTTCCTCCCCCATTATCCTGCACGTAAATCGTGAAGCTGGTTAACTGCGCTCCCCCATAGGAGCCAATTATAGAAGGCATGGATGTTACATAGTCCTTTAGCGCCCGTTTCAGGTTATCTCCCTGAAAAGATTCGGATGCTGTAACCGGAGCTGCCCAGGAGCAGGTATCCGGCGTACAAGGGATACCGTCATCCTCCGTAATATGTGCAAGGCCCATGGACTGCCCAATCGCAATCAGCTCTGCCCGGATGGCATTTGCGTCAAAGGCAAAATCATAGATAGTTTTTGGTATTTCCGGTTGGGCAGGCGGCTGTACCGGTTCTTCCGGGACGATAGGTTCCGGCTCCGGCTGCTGTGTTACTGCAGGCGGTTCGGCAGGCGGCTCCACTGCTGGTTGTTCTGCGGGCGTTTCCGGCGCCTCCGGCTCTTCCGCCACTTTGACAGACTCATTTTGATTTGCTTCTGAAGATGCCGCTGCCGCCTGGGAATCCTCCCCTGACCGGCTGCTGCTTTCCTGCTGCTTCACAGCAACACTCTCCTCTGCCTTTTGAGGAGCGGCTGAAGTTTTGCTTCCTTCACTGTTTTTGTTCCGGTCTGAGTTATCCGCCAATTTAAGTTCTGTCTTCTTCAGTTCCGGGATCTTAGGCCGATTTTTGGAATCAGTCTCGGATTTCTCTTCGTATTCCGGACACCGGGTATCTTTTTCTTCTGAAGGTACGAGAGTTTCAGCCGAATCTGACGCAGCGCAGGCGCCAAGAAGCAATAATCCCAGCAATACAATAAATACACGAATTTTTTTCATAAAGCATTCCTCCAGTCATCGTTTATTTATATTACACGATACAAACTGCAGGAATACAACGCCTATCCTGTAAGCTTACCAAACCCGCGGTCTGCCTCATCGACGCACCGGTCAAGAATCTCAAAAAAACGCTGTGGTTCCATCTCAGTATCCAGCCAGTGCGTTGCACGGTAGGAATAACACCCAACTTCATCGTTAATGGCATGGCTTCCAAGAATACTTCTCAGATTCAGTTCATTGGTCATCTGCCGCTGCTTTGCTGTGCTTGGTTTTGCAAGCGCTTTTGCCAGACAGAATACCATCAGCGGATGCAGCTCTGAAAAAGAAATCTGCAGAAAATAACCATGATAGTCTGTCATAAGAGAAGCGCCATCTTCTTCTGCAGCAGTAAGCTGTGTCAGGACCATTTTCCGGGTACGCACAGCAGTCTCCCTGCGGTGCTGCTGTTCGGCGGCACTCAGGTCACAATGGGTCATTGGCCTCACCCCCTTTCTTTCTGTAAATGGTAAAAACCAGTTACCTGGCTGCTGCAATATGAGTGATTGCTCCCCATATCCGATTGGAATCGTTGTTGATTCCCAGGATACGGACGGTAACGCGGGAACCCCTGGGCGGCCTGCCACGTTTCGGATAACTGCAGAGGCAGTCGATGCCCCCGTCCAGCGCTACAAACACACCATTGGTGTCTACCATACTCACCGTACCCACATAACGGTTCCCGACAGAGTACCTGCGCAGAGCCTTCTCATAAGGATTTTCTCCCGCCTGCTTCACAGAAGCCGTTGCCTTAATCTGGTTACGGTCACTGCGGTCAACCTCCAGAACCTTCACCAGAATACGCTGTCCCGGCTGGAAATAGGCTGCCGCATCCATCCACCTCTGATAGCTCAGTTCCCTGAGCGGAATGTAAATCTCCAGACCGAACAGATCTACAAAGATGCCTGCACGGATAGCGGATACGATTCTGGCTTCTGCGCATACGCCGGAGTACAGCAGGTTATTCCCATCCCTGTCCGTGCCGAGATAATAGGCTTTCCTTTTGGATTTCATCGCCTCAAGGCGGCTTGCTACTGCCAGACCGGATTTGGGATCAATGCCTTTGACAATATAATCCACTTCAGCGCCCAGCCGCTTGGTAAGCATATAATGCAGAACATCCTCCGGAAGCCTCCCTCGGTAATCCGCTGGGGGCTCCACAGCTTCCTCTGCAGGAATCATCACCTTGAACTCACCATGATAAATGACTGCAAGCGAACGGCTGGGATTATCGGCCGGACGTTCCACGCCCTGGATGGTGCCTGTCAGGATACGGCCTGTTTTCTGTGACTCAAGTAAGTCGAGAAGGTCATTTTTCGCCTTGTCTGCTTCAGTCTCGACGGTCGGCCGCTCATCAATGGACACCACCGGCTTGGATCTGGCAGAAGCCCTCCTTTTCCGGGGCTTAGGCGTCTCCTCGACGCCGTCGCCGGCATCCTTATGATCAGAATGTGCTTCTGTGTCAGACTCAGACGGTTTTTCCGCGGTCTTCTTACGCCCGCGGGCCTTTTTTGACTCTTCCGTTTCAGTCTGGGACAAAGCCCCTTCGTCATCTGCTTTGGCATTAAGATCTGCTGAATTCTCAACCGTTTCTGTCATTTCTGTTTCAGTCTGGGGAGGCGGGCTCTCTGCAGTAATTGCATCATGCATCTCCTCTCTGTCCATCTCCTCCAGTTCCGGATTCATCTCGGTCTGGGGAGCTGCTTCCTCCATCGGAGTCTGCTCCTCCGAAAGAACTTCCTGTTTCTTTGTTGCCATAAAAAATCCTCCTTCTTAAATACAATAGAATCCCGGATTCTATTATTATGAATTAAAATTCAGCCGGCGGTTTTGCCGAACTGTATAAGCTTTTTCTGCGAGCCGGCTTTTTCTCTTTTTCCGGCTCTGCCTGCCAATCAGACTCATCGGGAACCGGCACGGTATATACCGGTGCAGCGACGGACGGACAGTAATCCATCACAGATGTCTTTATCATCTGCTTGGCCATGGGGTGCTTTGTGTAATCCAGCTTGTTCAGTCTGAGTATATTGCAGCCACGTATGATACAGAGCATCTCCTCGTTGGGCAATCTCAGAACCTCATCCGGAGTCAGCAGCTTCCTGCGCCCCTGGCCCTCCGTCTGTCGGTATTGCGGAATCACCTGTGCAACCGCAATTGTTTTCCTTACTGTCATAGTAGAATTGATTTCAATACTCATGTCCCCGCTGCGGTCTGAGAAGTATTTCGCGGTCACATCATCCGTGCATCCCAACATCAGCTGGATGTCACAGTTGCCGATAATTTCGGACCACAGATTATTTGGATACCGGTTCTGCAGCTGGCCAAGGCTCTGCACCGCCAGCATGACCCGTATATCCCTGGAACGGATGACGCTTAAAGACCTTGCAAAATCCGATCCGTCCTCCGCACCGCCGATACGTCCCACATTGTTAAACTCATCCAGTATGAGATTGACAGGCACATCGCAGCGGCCGCCCCTGCAGCTGTCTGCATAGCGGGTCAGTCTTATGAACAAGAATGAAAAAAAGAGCGATGACAGGAACGCCATCGTGGCATCCTGGTCGCTCAGGATAATAAAATATGCACTTTTCTGCCTGCCCGGCGCCGACAGGTCGATATCCGAGCGGCTGGTAATTTTTTTGACTGCATCGTTCTGCAGTACCTGCAGGCGGGTTCCAAGTCCCAGTATAATACCGGAACGGACCGTATCGCTGGACTGGGAAAACAGATTAAACGGCGCCTTTGCCGGATGGTCCAGCGGCAGTTTCTCAAACAGGGCCGTCAGCTGGCGCTCACTGTTCTGCGTCAGCATCTGATATACCGCCGGAAGATTTTTCATTTCCGGACTGCGGCTCCTATCCTGGTCAATCATCAAAATCAGTGCCTTCAGCAAACTGCCCTCGCCATTATCCCAGAAATGATCGCCTTTGCCGGAACTGGTGTTTCCGATAATAACATTGGTCAGCACCTGCGCCATCAGCGTATCCCCATTTAAGTCTGACATGCAATTCCATGAGTCGCCATGCTCAGGGTTTACCAGGTTAAAAACCTTGACCCCATACCCATTCTGGCGGTAAAGCTCTGCGGTATCCGCATAAAGCTCTCCTTTTGGATCTGTAATCACGACAGATTCCTGCCGCTTCAGAGCCTGGAATAAGGCATTCCGGATAATGGCTCTGGATTTCATGGTACCGGATGCGCCGAAAATAGCAATATGACGGTTGAGTCTGGTATCTTTGGGCATACAAACAGCATTTCCTTTATACTCACCCAGAATCACACCTTCTGCCTTCGCTGGCGCCGTCACCTCCAGAACTGTCTTTATCTCCTTTTCCTCCATCCAGGAAGCAGTGCCGTAGGCGCCGCTGCTGCTGGTCTTGAAGCCTCTTGGATCATAGCTCTTTCCGTCAAACTTATCATGAAGCCTCACATACAGAACCACCGCCCCGCCAGCCATCAAGATTGCAGCCATCCCTTTGAGACCGTTTACAGTAAATGCCTGCGGGATGCAGGCCAACGGGTTCCAGTCTACTGGTTCCATTTCAACCTGGCCGACAAACCCATCTGCCGCCATCCAGTCCATATAATTTCCAAGCAATTGGCCAAGCATTCCGCCAAGATACAACAGCGCTGCGCATCCCAGTATGGCAGCAGCGATTATGGCAGCCTTTCTCTTTTTATCTGCCAAATAAACTCCTCCTTTCCTTATGGCTACACATACTTCCGGGCATGACGGAATATTAGAAAGGCGTTTCCAGTCCAAGCTCTGCTTCCACCGCCTCCATGTCGATGGTTTTGATATTCACCATCCGGCCCAGATATTCACGAAGGAAGTCAGTCTGGTGAGGAAAACACAGGATTTCAAACCTTCCTGTTTGATCACGGATGCCTTCCCGGAATCGAATGAGTCTTGCAATGTCGCCGTCCAGATGCGATAAAATATATACGCCGTCCACACAGGCATCGTATTCAAAAAAACCTTTGTCAAAAGATCTGACTTCAGGCTCAAACAATAAATCAAGCAACTTTTCTTTCCAGTCTGGGACAGACAGAATAGAAAGCTGACGCATGCCGCACACATCCATGGGCACGAAATAAATATGGTGGTAAATGGAATCAAACCGGAACTCAAGCCGCCGGCTTTTATCCGACTCCAGCAATGTTTTCAGGGCTATTTCACCAGACTCACCGAAAAGCACTGCTGAAGAAATCTGATCCGTACCGGCATTCAGACGCCCAACTTCGGTTAAATTGTGGAGCGCCTTAAATTCTCCCATCCCACTCCATTTCATTGCAGCTGCGCGTGTATTGTAAACAGCATAACAACTGCCGTGAGAAAAAATAGCTCCGACCATCCGGGTGAACATGGTTTTGTTCATCTCCGCCTGGCCAATCTTCTTGATGTCCCTTGCAAGATAGAACGAACTGCCCTCCGGTATGACAGAGAACCGTCCCCCGTTTTGCAAATGGGGAAGCAGGTAGGGCCTCGTTTCTATTCCTGCCCGCATACAGAGCATTACCGTTTCCGATACCCTGTGGTTCCTCTCCCTGTGGGCAGAGTCCCCTGGGAATCGGTGATTCCAGAATGTATCCATATAATACTGGTATGCAGCCGGATGAACCCACTCCAGTATGGGAAGCGCAGCCTTATACAAACGGACTGTTTTGGAACTGCTTCTTCCAGTAACAGTTAACAATCTGCAGGTCATTTCCGTTTCAGTCTGGGGATTTTGGATTGTCTGGGGCATGGTCAATTTTGTCACCAAAGCTTTCAGAACACGTTCCTTCCCAAGCATCCGAATGGAGCGAAACGGGAACTCTCCCGTGACGGAAAGCAGTGTGATGAGCTGCCAGACCTGACTGCCCGGACGGAAGTGCAGCATTTTAACCCTCTCCCGATTTGAAGCATTTTCCGACAACATGACTGCTCTCTTTGTCGGATTTTCCTGCATAGTGCCGCCCCCAGACCGCAGCAATACCGGGCGTTTTCTGCCTTTGGGAAGATATGTATTTTTTAGGGACAGAAATCTGCCTGTTTTTACATATGTTTTTCCGCTTAAATCTACCGTGTTTCATATAATTTCACCCCCTTATCCGGCATAGCGCGCTCTGTCACCAGCCATAATGGAAAATCATTTTTAGGTACAACATATACCTCGGTACGGTCATCCGTCCCCGATACACTGCAGTAATAATGGGCGCACACCTTCGGACTGTCATCGGGCATAACATACAATGCCACAATGTCCGATACCATATTGACCTCAATATTGTCATGATCCCGTTTCTGGCGCTCCGGCCGATCCCTGCTATAGACATGCCGGTAAACCAAAACGCAGTCCCGGTACCGGACCGGCGGCTGTGTCTGGAAAAACCTCCGCATGGCAGGGTATAAAAAAGAGCGGATATAATCCGCTGAACCAGAAGACTTTTTGGGAAGCAGCGCCGGAATACGGAGCGCAAACCAGCCATCTGCCGTAAAGCCAATCTCAACCGGAATACTTTCTGCCATACAGTTTTCTACTGCAGCTCCCGCCATAGGGCATCCAGTATATGCCGGAAGCCTTCTTGTGAAAAGCGCCAGCCGTTCTGAGATTTCTTCCAGCCGGAGGGCTGCATCGTATGCCGCCTGAAAATCCGCATCTTTGTAAAAGCGGCGCACATAAGCCATCTCTGACTCCAGACTTCGTTTCGCCAGCTCCACTTTATCCAGGACTTTTATGAATGAATTCTCTCCTGCCATTTCCTACCGCCTCCTCTCGGTGAACTTCCCCTTGACAAGCTGCGGGGAAGTCCACCCCCGCGGCAGTCGCCAAATGTCCATGCGAGCATGGCCGCTTGGCTCGTTGCTCGCAGGAATAAAAAATAATTTTGGGTTCCTCCTCCCCCTGGAAATCAACCGTTGCAAACAGACACGGCGCATCCGGCAGTTTCAATTTTTCCGCCATTGCAATATGGGGGACAATAATGATATATTTCAAATCCTCCTGCGGCTGTAAAAGCCTTAACTGGCTCTGTTCTCCTTCATAGAGAACCACAATCTCATACCCGATGTTTTCCTTTAGAAAGAAAAGCTGCGACGGGTAGACCGCAGGGTAATGAGCCATCGGATCTACATAATCAATAAACTTGAGCAGCACCCATACTGCCAGTATGATACGCTGATCCGGACGACACATGGGATCCAGGCCAACGTAATAGCCGCCTGACACATCTGCTATCTGCATCTGCTTTTTCAGGTTCCGAAGAATCTTTTCGGCTGTCTTCTCCGGCTTTTGCAGCATCCGGACAATCTGTGTCTTTGGCAACGCCCCATACTGGGACAGCCATTTCACAACGTACTGCTCATCCTGTAACAGCATTTCTGCCACCTCCTTGTCAGTATAATAAATGTGGGCTGTAAGTATTTGCGCCCAAATAAGTATTCCTATGCGGAATGCGTTTTTTCTTTCTGCCGCTCCCGCAAGATTGCCTCCAGCTCCGCACGGTCTGTGGTAATCATCTCCTGCTCTTCCCTGGAAGCTTTGATTACTACCGGCACCTTATTGTTGTTCGAGTATACTAACGCCTCCCCTCTCTCGAACCTTGTAATGGAACGGACCTCTGTTTTCGTCAGCTTCAGGACATCCTGGACATAACGGGCCTCATCCGGCTCCAGGTTCAAAATAATTTTGTTTTTTGAATTATTGACGATTGCCCGTCCGTATTTCCCATCTTCCAGGCTGAAGAAATCCGACAAATCCTGCGTAGCTGAAATAGCAGCTCCGCCAAATCCCCGGATTGTCTTAAAAATCGTCAGGCAGAATTCCGCTGCCTGCCTGTTGGAAGATGCCCCTACAAGCTGCCAGATTTCATCAATCATGATCGCTTTCTTTTTTGTCCGGTCTGCTTTCACATTATCCCAAACATAGTCCAGGGCAATCATCATCCCCACCGGAAGCAGCTTGCCCTTCAGTTCAGACAAATCCAGTACAATATATTTATTGCTCAAATCCACATTGGTCTGTTGGTTAAAGGACTGCGCTGAGCCTGTAACAAAGCGGCTTACAATAACGGCAATCCGCTGCGTCATTGGGTTTTCCAAAAGATTTTTATGGAGATCCCCAAGAATCGGCATCATCTTCATCTTTGGATGTGCCGCTTTCCTGTTTTTATATAAAGAATCGTTATCATGCGTGATGCCGAAATCAGCATATGTCTTAATCAACGCCTCATCCAACATCTGTTCCTCCTCATTCGTCATGTCTGGAATCAGCAGGGAAAAGAAAATCATCAGCTGCTGGATTTTCCTTGCAAGCATGGAATCCATCTCGCTGTAATCCATCTCGTCAATCAGTTCCATCTCTGGTGTAATCGTATGCCGGATTTCCATGACATTGATACAATGCGGAGAACCGGGCGCTATCTTGATATACTGGCCGCCGATCCGGTGACAGGCTCTTTTGAACTCATGTCCTTTTATCGGAGCCAGAATATAGCACTGGATTCCTCTCATGCGCATCCTAAGCGCAAGCAGCTGAAGCGTAAAGGTCTTTCCAGCTCCGCTGGTACCAAGCAGGTTCAAGTTGGCATTTTTATTTTTCTTCGTATTAAACAGGTCTACAATACACAGTGAATTGTTATGCCGGTTGACGCCCAGCAGCACACCTGTATCATCCGACATTTCAAAGCTTGTAAACATATAGGTAGACGCTGCTCCGCTGGTAAGCACATTCCTCTGGGACTTCTTTTCCAGAGACGGCGCTATCTGCAGAAACGGCATTACGGATCGCAGCGCCGCCTCCTGCTGGAATTTACAGTCGCTAATATACATATCCATAGATTTCAACATATCGGAAATCTGCTGCTTCCGCCACATCAGCTCCTCATAGCTTTTCGCTGATACCGTCACAAACACAGACATGTAAAATAAATCCTCATTGTTATTTGCAATCCCATGCTTTATGAAATACCCTGCCTGAATGGAATTCGTAAGTTCCTCGTAATCGGTACTGGTGTCCTGCATACTTTTGAGTTTCGTGCGGTTCAACCGGATACGCTGCGCCACCTTGTCAATCGTTTTGCTTCGGTTCTCACGGCGGAGATGGACATCTATGTCAATCCCTTCCCCGGCATTGATCAGCGCCGACATCCAGCCCGCACGTACCATACCGGGATAACCGTTCCCTTTGATATATAAAAACGAATAGTACAGCCCGTCCATAATGATATAGTTATAATGCGTCAGGTCAATCCCACGCGGTGACAGAAAATGCGCCATTCGGATATGCGGTATCGGATCCACCCCGATGACCCGATTCTTTGCCGCCATTGTGTCAACCACTACCCGGTTCATCCGCAAAGAGAATGCCTCATCCACACAGGAACAGCGGTTAAAAAACATATACAGGATTTCCACCGTAGCTTCATCCGGATCCCTTGGCTGCAGGATAGAGTTTCCACATTGCAGAAAATATGCTTTTGCATTCTGTTCTGCGGTCTGCAGCATTCCGTATATCTGAGAAAAATCGTCGTTATCCCCTCGTCTGATTTCTTCATACTGGAAAATCAAAAAGAAGCGCCTTGTTAGCGCCTCCCTGCTTCCCACATCTTTAATCAGGCGGATATATCCTTCACCGAGCGACCTGCACTGCCTATCCTCTTCCTCTGCCAGCTCTTCCTGGATCATTGCCACATGTTTATCAGAATCCGCTTTTCTGGTAATGCTCTTAAACTGCAGGCGCATAGGTGAAATTTTCAGCCAGCTTGCAAAGGATGAAATGATGCTAAACTGCTCTTCCCCGGAACGGAGCATGAAATTAATCGGCTCTATCTCCAGAATCTTGATAAATCTTCCGTCCGTTGTCTGTATGATTCCGTGTGTAATGTCTTTAATTGGAATAAAATCCTGCACGAAATCAAGCTTTTCCAGCTTTTTTCTTTGTTTTTTCAACTTTTTTCTTTGATCTGCCGCTTTTTTTCCTTTTACGGAGCTGTTTCGGATCATAATGATAACCCACCCTTCTGAAATGTAGTTTTCTTTTTTTCGCCATGTAGCGGACTATGTGAATCAGGTATTGAAAAAGGGAATCTCCGTCAATTCCCATCATGGCGACAACCGCTGTTGGCAGAAGCGTCACAGTCATGACGACAATTCGTATGGTTCCCGGCATGGAAATCAGCATCAGCTCCGGATAACCCAAAAGCGCCACCAGTATAACTGCTTCAGTCGCATTCCGCGGTTCCAGCATACCTCCCAAAATCTTACCTGAGTCTGTATAATTCGCCGGTATGGCATAAATATTGTTATACTCTTTATCCTCCAAATAAATCACCTGCCTAATCTGTAAATTGTTGCTGTTGTCCTAAACCGTCCAAGCCGCAGCGCCTCGTTATGGTCTGGAACGTAAATATCCACACGGTGTATGTCATTTTCAATTCCAGATCCGCCGCGATCTTCTACCGTATACATCGTACCGTTAATCATAATCTGTGTTCCAAACGGATAATGGCTGGACATGGCCACCATTCCCCTGGAAGCTATTTTCCCACTGGCAGTAATGCCGTTTGCATTGCTGCCGCAGCATTTTGCGCAGGCACAATAATGCGTCACGTCTACCTCCAAAGTTGAAATCGGCGTACCTTGAATATTGTCCGGAACCGGCGCGTCAAAATCCACATTCTGTGGCCTCCTAAGCTCCAATGTGGCTTCATAGCTTGGAGAATTTAAGATAACGCCTTCTCCGCCTGATGAATGTACCCACATCCGCCTGCCGTCTTCTCCATATCCGGCAAAAATAAGCACATGGCTCCACCCTTGTCCGTCCGATTCTCTTAAAAAACCCAAATCTCCAGGAAGAAGTTCACTTGCGGAAACAGCAACCGTTTCTTCCCACTGATTCCATGTTCCCCCATAAAGGTTCACTCCCACAGCCGTCTTATAGGTCCAGTCAGTAAAGCCGGAACAATCCAACCCATACGGTCTGATGGTTCCGCTTGTTGTAGAACCTGCAGCTGTTACCAGCTTTGGCGTATTCCATTCATCATTCCATCCCGGACCTGATTTTCCACCCCAGAAATACGGAACCTTCCCTACGAGCGAAAGAGCTGTTGTCAAAATATGTTTTCGTGTAGCATTACAGTTTTGCCGGTTCACAAATGCGATTAATTCCGCATCTGTCAAAGGAACAGACTGTCCGTTTCCTGCTATTCCATACAGCGTCATTTTAAGCGCTGTTGCCATCTTTTGGATTGCTTCTCCATAAGTGATTCCAAATTGCTCGTATGGCGCATTCAGGTTAATCCCAAATGCTGTGGCAATTACGGCATTATCAAATGGATGAATCGTACATTCTATATATTTAATTGTCTCCGTCCCCGGCGTAACTGTTTCTTTCCCATCCGCCTGATAATAGGTTTCCTCCGTAGTGCCGGTGACTGCGCCGCCAGAATAAACTGGGAGGGATACTGTCACGCTTTTATATGCGTCAATCTCAACCGGCTCATTACTGGTATGGGATTCATCCGGCAGGTAATATGTCTTTTCTGCGGTTTCATACCGGTACTGCGCCACCCCATTGACGGTGCCTGTTTTCACTTTATCGGTTACAACCGTCAGTGTCACTGGTTGATAGGTATAATAAGTGACCGGGATAATGATTTCCTTCTGCTTTTCCTCTGATGTGACCGGGAACATGCTCCCGGCAACGTTTCCGAGTTTTGAAACCATATCCTCTTTCTTTGTGTTTTGCTGCTGCATGGAGGCTGAATATGCCGCCAGGATATAGCTGACATCATATCCCGATGAACTTTGTGCATAATTAACCAGAGCCTCCATAGATAAGTCATAGTCATACCCGCCATCGGATATCATGCTCTCCACTTTGGCAAGCGCCTGGCTATACCCATCATCCACCACGTCAGAAACCGCTCCTGCCATCTCCGCATAAACCGCAGTCGGCGTGACACCCTCTATCGGCTTGTTCCCATCCAGCCCAAATATGCTGTTAAAAACAATCGAGGGCAAGGACACTATCATAACAATCAGAAACAGCAGGAATAGACAGATACAAACTAAAACTTTGAACAAAGTATGGCGCATAGACCAGGCAGCCGAAAGAACAGCTCCCCATGGCCCTCCTGCAGCCGTTCCCGCTGCAATCTCAGCGGCAGCTTTGCCACCCTCTACACTGGCTTTTACAGTCGCTGCAGCCGCATTGGATGCCTGTTCTGCTCCTTTAGCGGCAGTCTGCTTCACAGCTTCCTGCCCGGACTGTCTGGCTGCTTTCGCCATCTGGCCGGCTGCCTGCCCATAATTGTCAGATCCATCACCAATCTGCTGCTTTGACGGTTCAGCCATCTTCTCCACCTCCTATTTCAAGCTGCAGTGCTGCAGCATATATTTCTTCCATAAACGTAGAAAAGCCGGATCAGTTTCCCTGGTCCAGCTTTCCGTTTTTCATTATCTTTTACGTCTCGGCGGCTTACTCCCAAAATTCTTTCTCGGTTTCGGCTCTGCAAACCGTGCCGGCGTCTGCTTGTAACGCACGGTTTCCACCGACACAGAGCGGACATTCTCTCCGTCATAAACGGGTTTTCCATTTTCATATACAGGCTTGTGTTCCACAGATGCCTCTCCACGTACCGCATACCACTGCCCGCCGCGCGCATCTTCAAATACCTGATAATCACCGCGGGGTGCAGCATACTGCGCAGTGTCAAAGAACATCGTACCCGAACCATTCTCATGACGAACTTCAAAATGCCCATCAGCACGGCCGGAACCATCCACAGAAGATATCTGCTGCTCATATCCCGGCATAAATTCCTGGAACTGTGCCTGATTATACATGGCTGCCGCGGCGCCGGATTCAAATTCCGGCGTCTGGGCATGCTGCTGCATTGCATACCAATCCACACCGTTTGCTGACTGCATAATCGTATGCGGCGCATCCGGCTCATCATAGTAAGCGCTGTTATACCACATAGAATTGCTGCCATCGGCTCCGCTCGCCTCGATAACGCCGTCTCCGACTGTCCGCAGCGTTGTCCCCTCTGCTGCATCCGGAAAGGCCTGTGCGACCTGGGCTGCCTCAGAAATGTCTCCTGAAAATGCAGGTGCATCGTAAAATGCCCCAGCGCCTGCCCCGGATGCCATCTGATACCACTGGCTGCCGTCTGATGCCGTAATAACGGAATGTGGCCCGTCCGGCTTGTCAAACTGGGCTGCGTGATACATCTCCACATTGGAACTCTGTCCGTTTGCAGATGTAGCAACGGTGCTGATCTGTCCGCCGGATATCTGCGTATCCTTTAACTGGTATCCGCCAAGCTGCGGCATATAGTTACCAAGGCTGCGGTCTGCAATATCTCCAGCTATGCTGCCTGATACATTTGGACTTCTGGATGCAACCGAAGAAATAGAATCTCCTGTAAGAGCCGCCCCGTTACGGGCTGCCATTCCTCCAAAAGCACGGCCCACAAAGCCAACGCTTCCACCGGCCCCCATACGGATTCCGCCATCCACAACTGCATCCCTCACATAACTGTTGCCCTTAAATTTGCTGGCAAACCCGGCCGCGAATCCACTTGCCGCCGCACCGGTTCCGGTTACAGTGCTTCCGCCTTTTCCGAAAACGCTTCCAGCGCTTCTGGCCCCGCCTCCGACACCGCTGATTACCCTTGCCGCCATTAAAAGCTCCATGCCCATACTGGAACCGGTCTGTGCTACATTCAGTCCCATCGCCGCCAGATAAGAATCAAATTTCTGTGCCGTTTTTAAGAACGCCAGGGCGCAAAACAGCCAAAGGAAGATGCTGCCCTGACCTGTCGAAAGCGCACCGCCATTTCCCATATACTGTCCTACGGAAGAGTTGAACCCCCGCAGGAACCATACATTCATTACAAGCAAAAGCAATTGGGAGCCAACCATCCTGCACCAGCTTTTGAATACTGGCGCTGTCGTTTTGGAAGCCCCCATGGAAAATGCCAGAGGGGAAGTATAGCAAAGAACGCCTACCACAATATAACGCTCTACTGTTTCAAGCAATAGCTTAAAATAATTCCATCCCAGAGAAATCTCCAGAATAACCAAAAGCAGCAGCCCTACCACAGACACAACCGCGACAATCGTAGTCAGCCCATTTGATAATGCTTCCTCAACGCCGGCAAACGTAAAATCCTCCGCCGTCATACTGATATCCATAAGAGCCGTATATGGTGCCCTTGCAATATCCAGCGTAATCATAAAAATCGGCCGGGCATATCCTATCAGCAATGCAAAGATAGAACTCCTTGCAAGCAGTGTCCACGGATTCTCCGCTTCCGTAATCGGGCCTCCAAACACACGAAAGAGCTGCCATACCGTAATCAGGAACAGTACCGCCCACGCGGTGTACTGTATAACCGTAAAGGCTTTGGCCACAAATGGAAAATATTCCTCCATTGCTGTCATATCAGTTCCAAGCGCCTGAAGGAACAAGCCGGAAACCGCATCCATCATTTGGGATACGATACTGCTAATCCAGTTCACAATCCCTTCAAATATCCAGTCAAGCATCTTTCACCACCTCCCATCTGGCTTGACCGGGAAATTTAACCTGTGTAATTTCCACCGGCAATCAACGGCTGCAGGTAAGCAACGATAAAGCCCAGTGAATTGAGGACAATCCATGTCACTACAATCCGCTTCAGCCAACTGGTTGCTTCATCCACTGCACGCTGGTTCCTGGAAACCATCCTGACAATCAGCGCAATCGCAGCGGCTGTGACCGCAACAATCGTACTGATTCCCACCAACTGACCATACACATCTTTCATAATCTTGGAAAAACGATCCCAAATCGTGTCGGCCATGACCGGCTGCAGGGAAATAAGCGTCACACACGCCATCCCTACCAGCGACCAGTAGGCAGTTTTCAGATGTTCCCTGCCCTTTTTCAGTTGTTTTACCATACGAAGGTACCTCCTTTGATCTTTTGGCGTCAGATAAATCTCGCAAAGCGGGATTTTCCGCCTGCGGCAGATTGCGCAAGCAATATCTCTCCTCTCTGCCGCAGTGCGATAATTTTTTTCGTGCTATAGGAAATCCGCAGGATTTTTTATAGCATGAAAAATGCCGCTCCAAAAGCATCTTGCTCCTGAAACGGCATCTCCTACGCCCTCTCCCAATTTGGGACGATATCAGTATACCTCTTTTCCGTTTGCATGTCATCGGCTCTATAGCGCCACTTTTACGCCACTTTACTGCCATTTCATTTTCATTCCAATCCCTCCATAAGCGTCAGCATTTCCAGCCAGAAATCCACATCCTTCGCCGGAGCCGCCCACAACCGGATGGAGAGAATGGTGATTGCCTGTTGGCGGAGGCGGTAATAGTGCCGGGAAGACATGTCCAGTCGGTAGAGAAGCTCCGTATGGTTCAGATGCTCCGGCGATATGTACGTCAAATAAACCAGCTGATACAGCTTCTCCCCATTCTCCGGCTTTTTCTTCAACACCGTAAGCGCTTCATTTACCCGATCCAGGAGCAGCCTTGATTTCTGGATGCCATCCATCCGGTTCTCCAGCTTCCGGTTCCCCATAGCCATTTCCACATCCATATGCTCAATCAGGGCATCCACTCCCTCAAAGGGCTTTTCCAACTCCTCCGCAATAGTTTCCGGGAAACATTCCATCATCCAGACGATGGTGCGGTACTGCTGCAGGAGCATAAGCGTATTGTGATAGCTGTTCCTGGTCTTCTCCTGCTTTGCAGAACGCACCTTCTCACTGTCAATCTTCTGATCCGCAAGAATCCCCCTCTTTGTCAAAAGGCTGATAAATGCATCTGATTGTGCCAAAATCTTTTCTTCCTGCTGTTCATACAGCTTTTTTTCATCCTGTCTGCTCATATGTGAATAACTCCTTTGCTATTTTTGTGATGTCCACAGGCACACACGGCCCGCGGATTTTACTCGTTTCTATCACTGCATCCGTATATATACTTTTACCCTTGCAGTCATATATACAATTCTTACAACTCCTACACGGAGAAAGATACGCGCGTATTATAGGGCCGGAAAGTGCAACGCCCCCTTCTGGCTCATTTTGATGCGTTTCTTCCGCCATAGCCCCTGTCAGTTTCCTGCTGTACCATGTGACGATACGGTTAAGCTGTTCATGGTCGGAACCTTTTTTCTGCGTATTTGCACCCAAAATGCGTATTTTATCCAGAATACTTATAATATCCTCCTGGGTAGGCATTGAAACCTCTGTACCAGTTGGGTACAGTCTATTAAAAATGAGGCAGCCATAGGATCCTGGCAGACGGTACAGAGCAAAGACATCCCCATGCTTCTGAAAAAACCTCCATACCTTCGTCTTTTCCCAGCCCCATCGCTGACCCAAGGCTTCCAAAGTCAAAACGGCGCCATATTTCCCATACTGGACAGCCGGCGCCAGGAATGAAAACACATTGTTTGTTTCCTCAAATACCGTGTGGCACCAAAGGTCAAGCCATGCGTCAGATTCCTCAAATTTAGTTTGCTTTACGGCAAGCCGCTCTGTTATGCTGCGGGGAAGGCAGAGAAAGCCATACCCTTCGGTGGCATAAACAGCCCCATCCATGCAAGCCTCTCCTGAGCATTTCACAACCCAGTCTGTGACCTGATAGGTGAGCTTTTTCGTTTTTGTATCCAATGTATATTCAAGATATCCCAACTCTGAGAGCGCCTGAAGCGTTTCCAGCGCCTTAGAGCGGCTTTTCATACCCAGTATGCTCTTTAGTCCTACAACGCCTCCAGACCACATGCCAGGGCTTACAGTGTTGCTATAACCACAATAGGAGGCCTGTCCTTTGCGGAATGCCGCACGGGATGCAAGCTTCGCCCAGTATCCCATAAGTCCTTTGCCTTCTGGCAGACGATTACGGGGCAGTTTTACCCATTGGTACTTCATTAAGCATTTCACATCGGACACCTCCTTCCTAAAAATGGACACAAAAATAGGGCGACCTCTTTTTCCCTAAAGAAGCCGCCCGGCAATTAAACTACTAAAGTCTTACAACCAATCCTGAAATGTTATCTGTCTTGATACCCACCAGATACCAGTCTTCACCAAGCTCAATCCTGGTGGGTACCCATTTGCCATTAATCAGCACATCCATACCAGTTCCACAATGTAATCCCCCATAATAAGATTCCAGTCCAAATCGTATGTCCATCCGCTCGCTTGACGGATCGTAAAATAAAGATCCCTGTTTCATAAAATTTTCCTCCAATTCTTTTTCAATCTCTTTACTAAGTATTTCCAGTTATTTACTCTTAAATCACAACATGTTATAATGAGTATGCCATTCAACGAGTAGCGAATTGCGATTACAGATGCCTGCATCTGTAATATAAGAAAATCGACCAGACAGGTTAGCTACTCCTATCTGGCCGTTTATGACAGGTATTCAATTATGAATATGTATTTACCGAAACTGCTCCTCCTTTCACTTACATTCACATATCCGCGCAGATACAGTGTCCCATTCTTGGTCAATGAATTAGGATAACCACCAGAAACGCCCTATTTATCAGCATTTCCTGTGTTGTCCTTATTATAACTCACTCACATGCCCTGCACGATTCCCCCAGTCAGATTCAAAAGCTCCGGATCTGTCACCTGGAACAAAATCCCCTTATTTTCACTGTTATAATCCAGATCCGTAATCACAATAGAATATTCCTTTCGCTCCCCGGAAACGGTAGATATAATTCTGGCCTCCCCTTCCTCAATTTCCTGCTTAAACCCAACGGGACTGAAACTTTCGCCGCCTGCCTTTTCCGGAATTTTTTCCAGATTTCCGTATATTCCCACACTGGTATTTTCCTCCACCGTTCCCAGACGGTACTGATCCAGATAAGTAATCACCCCGGCAATCTCTCCGGGATTTCCTTTTTCCCCTTTGGTGATCCCGGCAATTTCCGCATCATACAGGGTTCCTTCCCCCATATTTACCTGAGTTCCTGTATCCAGGTCACTCACCGGATGTCCCAATGCGCCGTACTGATTTTGCTCATCATAAAAAGTTAAAGTTCCGACTCCGGCCAGATCATCCCTGACCCAGATTCCCAGCTTATATTCTTCCTCGGCTGTCTGTACCGGCTGCAGCTTTAACTGAATATATTCTTCTTCACGCAAAATGCCCAGTATGACAGGTTCGCCCTGGCACTGGTTAATTGTTTCAATCAAATCCTCTTTGCTTTCCATAACCTGATCATTGACCGTCTTGACATAATCCCCGCTTTTCACCAGGTTTTCCGCCGGTTCATAATTCATACCGTCGCTTCCGGTTACCGTTCCTGTTCCGATAATCAGAATGCCGTCTGTCTTTACATAAATTCCCACCGGAATTCCGCAGGGCACCACCTGCTCCTGCTCCACCACCTCCACATTTACCTCTTTCATGTGAAACAGACCGAACAGTCTGCAGGTGATGGAATAGCTTCCCTGCTCCTGAGATTTTAAGGAAAAACTTTGATTTAAGTCCAGTTTGATTTTATCTTTTTCAACCGTGGGAGACTGATTGCCGAAAACCTCCAGTCCCGCCTGATCCAGTTCCCCGGTGACAGGCAGGTGAAAATCAAAATTTTCTTCTCTGCCTTTTTCAATCCGGATTTTGTCCGGTATGGATTCTTCCATGAAATAAAACGAAAAAAAGATCCCCCAGCAAACGCCTGCAAGCAAACTCCCCCGCGCCATCCATTTCTGAAATCTAATCAGACTTTTTTCTTTCATCATTTCACATCCTTCTAAAGTTCCGCCCATTTTCTGCCCTTTGGCAGACTTCTGGCTGTCATACGATGAAAATCAGGGACTTTCGCCGTAAATCCTTTTTAGTATGTGAAATTCCCACTGATTTAACTCTGGGATTTTTTGACTGTTATTGCCAGTTCTTTCATTTCCCTGGCGCTTTCCATGACGGTATCCGTTATTTTCACGCCGCCCAGCATCCGGCCAAGTTCTGTAACGCTTTCTTTTTCATCCAACAGGCAAATACTGGAAACGGTCACATGATTCACCACATTTTTACTGATTAAAAAATGATAATCCGCCATAGCAGCAATCTGGGGAAGATGGGTAATGCAGATCACCTGATGGCTTTTGCCGATCACATTCATTTTTTCCGCCACCATCTGGGCAGTCCGTCCGCTGATTCCTGCGTCTATTTCGTCAAAAATCAATGTTTCAATCTGATCACTTTCCGCTAAAATTGTTTTAACGGCAAGCATAATCCGGCTCAGTTCTCCGCCGGAGGCCACTTTTCCCAAAGGCTTTAAAGGCTCTCCCGGATTGGTGGAAATTAAAAATTCCGCCTCATCCCGGCCGTTTACCGTATAACCTTTGGTTTCCTGAAATTCCATGGTAAAATCCACATCCAGAAAATTCAAATCCACCAGGCCGCTTTTGATCTCTTTCGTCAGCTTTTTGGCATATTTTTTCCGGATTTTGGAAACTTCAGACGAGATTTTCTGCAGAGCGGCTTCTGATTTTTTCAGCCGCTGCTCCAATTCCTCTAAATATTCCTCATAATCTTTCAGCCTGTTGTATTTCTTCTGCTTTTCTTCTTTTGCCTGCAGGACCGCCTCGATGCTTCCTCCGAATTTGTCTTTCAGATGATTGATTTCATCCAGACGTTTTTCCACTTCAAAAAAGGCTTCCTCTTCAAATTCTTCCTCGGAAATATAGCCTGACAGCTCCCGGTTAAAATCATTTAAAAGACTGTCCACTTCCTCCAGCTGGCTGCACATTCCCTCCAGCTTCGGATCAAAATCCGTCACCGTCTGAAGCTCCCGAAGGGCCCGGCCAAGCTGCTCTGTGGCGCTTCCGCTTCCGCCGGTCATCTCGTAAGCCGCTCCTGCCGCCTCCATAATTTTGCGGTTGTTTGCCATCTTCCGGTAAGAAATTTCCAGCTCCTCATCTTCTCCGGGAATCAAACCTGCGCTCTCTATCTCCTGTATCTCATACTCCAGAAAAGACAGCTCCCGCTCTCTGCCCTCTCCCTCAGAAAGCGCCTGCTGCTTTTCTTCCAGAATCTCCTGATAGTTCTGATAGTTCTGTCTGAGCGTTTTCTTTTTTCCTTCCAGTTGATCTTTTCCGTATTCATCCAGAATTTCCAGATGCTTCTTTTTATGAAGCAAAGACTGATGTTCGTGCTGTCCATGAATATCAATCAGACAGGAGGCCGCCTTTTTCATACAGGAAGCGGATACTGTTTCAGAATTGATTTTCCCTATGCTTCGGGATGATGTGATTTTCCGGGACATGATAATTTCGTCATTTTCCGGATAAATATCCAGTTCTGCCAAAAGCTTTCTCTGCTCCTCATTCTCCACCCGAAAAATCAGCTCCACTAATGCATATTCCGCATGCTCCCGCAGCATTTCCTTCGGAACCTTTTCTCCCAGAGCAAGATTGATAGAACCGATGATAATAGATTTTCCGGCTCCCGTTTCTCCTGAAAGAATATTCAGTCCATTGCCGAATTCCACCTCCGCTTCTTCCATCAATGCCAAATTTTTAACATGCAGACTTACCAACATACAACTTTCTCCTCTCGTCCGCGGCGATTCTTTTTTAATACCTGCCTGACGGCAGTTTGCTTTCCTGCAGCATTCCAATCTGCAAAAGGCCTATTTCTTTGTGATCTTCCGCAGCCTTTCCATTAAAATTTCTGTATCCTCCACGGTACGCACCGCGCACATGATTGTATCATCTCCTGCAATACTCCCCACAATCTCATGACAGTCCATAGAATCCAAAGCTGCTGCAACTGCCATTGCCATACCGGAAACGGTTCGAATCACCAGAATATTCTGCGCCATATCCATGGAAACAAATCCGTCCCGGAAAATCCTGATATATTTTTCACTCATATCCGGCTGATTTTCATTCAAAGAAATATATTTCTGGCGCCCCGACCCGTCCTGCGCTTTTGTCAGCTTTAATTCACGGATATCTCTTGATACGGTAGCCTGGGCCACAGGAAATCCTTCCTGTTCCAGACGCTCAGAAAGCTCCTCCTGTGTTTCGATACTGTATTTTGAAATGATTTCCAAAATTTTAGCATGACGTTTTGATTTCATCTTTCCCTCCGTCTGTCAGGCATAACCCTGTAATTTTTTCCGAAGCCTTTCCAGAAAACTCTGTTGGCTGAGCTTCAGAATCCCGGTGCTGATGCGGGCCTTTTTCACTGTGATTTTCTCCCCTGCCCGGAGAATGCCCACATGATCCCCGTCAAAACTGACCTCCAATTCTTCTTCCTGTTCGCTGCTCCGCTTTGCCACCTCCACGGTAATCTCATCTTCCGCATCCAATACAATGCTTTTGGCGTTCAGTGTATGGGGGCTGATGGGAGTCACCAGCAGCAGGCTGGCCTTGGGATCTACGATGGGCCCGCCGCAGGACATACTGTAGCCGGTGGACCCGGTAGGGGTCGCAAGAATGATGCCGTCTGCCCGGTATGTATTCAGATACTCTCCATTGACCGAAATAATCAAATCCACCACCTGCAGCCTGCCGCAGCGGTGAATGACAATATCATTCAATGCCGTCCGCTCCGGCTCCTTTCCCGCCTTTGTGATACAGCAGCCGGACAACTGCATCCGCCGCTCAATGGTATAGCTGTCGTCTGCCAGAAGATGCTCTGCCCCGGCAACGGCTGTATCTGCTTCCAACTCGCAGAGATACCCCAGATGGCCGGTATTGATCCCGATTAAGGGAATATCCCGCTCCGCAATATTTCTGGCCGCCCGAAGCAGGGTGCCGTCTCCTCCCACCACCAGAATGCACTCCGTATCCTTTGGAATTTTCTTGCGGTCAAAGGGGATGCCCTCCAGTTCCAGATTGGCCTGATACTGGCAAATCCCGCCGTTTTCTGTAATAAAATTCTGAATTTTTTGGGTTAATTTCAGCTGAGCGTCCCTTGCTGGATTTACAATAATATAAAAATGTTTCATAATTTTAGGTCAGTGTCCCATGGGCCTGCGCTACCACAGCCGCCACATCCACCGGTTCCTCCTGACTTTCCAATCCTTTTTGTATATGTACCAGATACTCAATATTTCCTTCGGGCCCTTTAATGGGGGAAAATTCCAGATTGCGGACCCCAAAGCCAATTTCTTCTGCAAAGGCAAGAATTTTCTCAATGACCTCCCGATGTACGCCAGGGTCCCTGACTACGCCTTTCTTTCCCACTTTTTCTTTTCCTGCCTCAAACTGCGGTTTGATCAGACACACCATCTGGCCGGCTTCGCCAAGAAGCTCTTTTGCCGCCGGAAGCACTTTTGTCAGGGAAATAAAAGAAACGTCCACGGATGCAAAGTCCAGTACATCCGCAATATCCTCCGGCGTCACATAGCGGATATTTGTCTTTTCCATGCAGACCACCCGCTCATCCTGTCTCAATTTCCAGGCAAACTGTCCGTATCCCACATCCACCGCATAGACCTTTGCTGCGCCGTTTTGAAGCATACAGTCGGTAAAGCCCCCGGTAGACGCGCCGATATCCATACAGATCCTGCCGGTGAGGCTGATATCAAAATTCTCCATTGCCTTTTCCAGCTTAAACCCGCCCCGGCTGACATATTTCAGGGCAGTTCCCCGCACTTCTATGGAAACCTTTTCGTCAAAAGAAGTTCCTGCTTTATCTTCCCGCTGACCTGCCACAAACACATTTCCCTCCATAATCATGGCTTTCGCTTTTTCTCTAGAGGGGGCCAGGCCCCGCTGCACCAACAGCACATCTAATCTTTCCTTCATATTATGCCTTTCTGTAATCAGATTTCATTACTTCCGAGATTCTCTTAATGACTGATTCACTGTCTATTCCCAGTTCTTTTCGAAGAACTTCTACATTTCCATGTTCTACAAAAGTGTCCGGTATTGCGATATTTAATATTCTGGCCCGGCAAGGCTGTTCTCTTTCGGAATCATTCTTTTCCTGCAGTTTTTCGGAAAGGCCGCTGAAATTCAGGCAGCGGCAGTTTTCCAGATACCGGGCCGCGTGCTCTCCGAATCCGCCGCTTAACACATTTTCTTCCAGGGTCACTAAAAGGTCATGTTCTCCTGCCAGCAGATCCAATAATTCCGTATCCATAGGCTTCACAAACCGGACGTTCACCAGTGTGCATTGATATTCATTTTTTAACTTCTGCCAAACCTCCTCTGCCGTCTTAACCATACTGCCCACGGCCAGAAGGGCAATCCCGACAGAAGGAGAGCCGACCGTCAGCCTTCCTGCCTGTACTGCATTCTCATTCAAGGGGCCTGCAGGCGGCTCGCCGGCCATATTTCTTTTCTGTACAGGCTCCGCATTCAGGGAGCCTGCAGGCAGTTCACCTGAGAGATTTTTCCAGTAAATCACTTCGCTTTTTCCGTAAATAATTTTTCCTCTGTGCTCCTTTAACCCGTCGTAAGCCTGTCCCCTGGGATACCGTATGGCAATGGGATGCCCAAAATTCACTGCAAATTTTACCATATCGGAAAGTTCCCACTTATTCTTGGGCGCCAGAATGCTCATATTTGGAATAGTAGAAAGATAAGACAAATCAAAGATACCCTGATGCGTTTCTCCGTCACTGCCCACAAGTCCCGCCCGATCCACGGCAAAGGTCACCGGCAGATCCTGGATGCACACATCATGCAGCATCTGATCATACGCCCTTTGAAGAAAAGAAGAATACACCGCCAACACCGGTTTCAGTCCCGCCGCCGCCAGTCCCGCCGCAAAAGTCACTGCATGTCCCTCTGCAATTCCCACATCAAAAAAACGATCCGGGAACATATTATGGAAACGCTTTAATCCAGTTCCGTCCTCCATAGCCGCAGTAATGGCAGCCACTCTCTCATCCCGTTCTCCCAGTTTGCGCATTACCGTGGAAAAAACGTCTGTGTAATTGGCTGCGGTACGCTTCTTTTTGGGCAGTCCTGTCTCAATTTCAAAAGCATCCGTTCCGTGAAACCTGGCCGGATGACGTTCCGCCGGCAGATACCCTCTGCCCTTTTGTGTAATCACATGCACCAGCACTGCTCCGTTTACTTTGGAGGCTTCCCGAAATACCCGCTGCATGCCGCTGATGTCATGGCCGTCCACCGGCCCCAGATAAGTAATTCCCATATTTTCAAACAGCATCCCGGGAATCAGAAGCTGCTTGATGCCGCTTTTGGTTCGGCGAATCCGTTCTACCATCCGTTCTCCGTAAACGGGAATCCGGTTCAGGGAATTGGTCACCCCGGTCTTTAATCCCTGGTAAGCTTCCGCGGTCCGCAGATTTCCCAGATGACTGGAAAGCCCGCCTACATTTTCAGAAATAGACATTTTATTGTCGTTTAACACAATAATAAAATTTGATTCCAAAAGAGCTGCATTATTCAGCGCCTCATAAGCCATGCCCCCGGTCAATGCGCCGTCGCCGATCACTGAAATTACCCTGTAGCTTTCCCCTGTAATTTCCCTTGCCGCCGCATATCCCAGACCCGCTGAAACAGACGTGGAACTGTGCCCGGTATTAAAACTGTCACAGTCGCTTTCCTTCCGCTTGGGAAATCCGCTCATTCCGCCGAACTGGCGCAGCGTCTCAAAGCCTTCTCTCCGTCCGGTCAAAAGCTTGTGGGTATAAGACTGATGCCCCACATCCCAGATGATTTTATCCTCCGGCAGCTGAAAGCAAAGATGCATCGCCATGGTAAGCTCCACCACCCCCAGGTTGGAAGCCAGATGGCCGCCCCGCTCCGACACCTGCTGGATCAAAAAATCCCGGATTTCCTCTGCCAGAACCGGCAGTTCTGATTCTTCTATCTGTTTAATGTCGTTGGGCTTTTCTATTTTTTCCAATACCATATAGAATATCCCCTTTCTTCTCCTATTTTTCCCTCTGAATCAGCTCCACCATCAGGGATGTTAAAAACTCATTTTTCACCACAAGCTCCTCCAACAGCTGTACGCTGTGCCTGGAAAGGCGTTCTGCCTCCTGCCCTGCCTGCTCAATGCCGTACAAGGTCACCCAGGTGCTTTTATGATTTTTTTCATCGCTGCCAACCGGTTTCCCCAAAACCTCTGTGGTACTGGTAACATCCAGAATATCGTCCTGTATCTGAAAGGCAAGGCCCAGTTCTCCTGCCGCCTGTTCTATCTGCCGCTGCTCCCCTTTGGTGGCTCCTGCCAGAACTGCTCCAATCAGCATGGAGCTCTCCAGTAAAGCCCCGGTTTTCAGCCGGTAGATAAATTTTAATGTTTCTTCTGCCACCGGTTTTCCCTCTGACTCCACATCCACGCACTGGCCGCCCAGCATTCCGTATATTCCGGATTTTGCAGCAAGTATCTGCAGGGCTTTTCCGATATTGGCATTGCCCGGTTCTATCTCAAAGGCTTTCACCGCCGTCTCAAAGGCATAATTTAAAAGACCGTCTCCTGCCAGAATTCCCATGGCTTCTCCGTATTGCGCATGAGTGGTTTTTCTGCCCCGGCGGTATTCATCATTGTCCATGGCAGGCAGATCGTCGTGTACCAGAGAGTAGGTATGAATCATCTCAATTGCCGCCATAAAAGGCTCAATTACTTTTGAGCGTCCCCCGAACATCCGGTACGTTTCCCACATAAGCATGGGACGCAGCCTTTTGCCGCCTGCCAGCACACTGTAATTCATTGCTTCTATTACAGTGTGCTGATATCCTTCTTCCCTGGGCAGATAGCCGGCAATCACGTCTTCGATCTGACTGGTTCTTGCCGCAATTTCTGCTTTTATATCCATAACTGATCCGTCCTTTCTTCTGTACTGTCTCTTTTTGCTTCTTTTGGCTCAGCCTGCTGATTCAGAACGGACTTTCGGATTCCGCCGGTTCTTCAAAAGGCTCCAATTCTCCCTGCTGATTCAAAAGCAGCATTTTCTTTTCCACTCTGTCTATTTTTTGATTACAGAATTTCAGCTTCCGGATTCCCTGCTCATACAGCGCAAATGTCTCTTCCAGGGTCACATCCCGCTGCTGCATTTTCTCTATCATTTCTTCCAGTTCCTGAAAAGCTTCCTCCAGAGACTGTTCTTTTTCCTGCTTTGTCTGGCTCATAAGACCTCCTGTTCCACCTCTTCCACTTTTGCAGACACTATTCCGTTCAGCATATGGATTTTCAGCGTATCTCCTGTTCTGACCTTTTTTGCATCGCAGATTCCCTGTCCGTTTTCATCCGCCACAAACGCATAGCCCCGGCTTAATTTTTTCAAAGGCGACAGCGATTCCAAACGCTCTGCCAAAAGCTCCAGTGTATGCCTGCGGTGCAGTAATTGCTGCTCCATCCTCATGCGCAGCTTTTCTTCCAGCTCCGCCGCCGTCTGCCGCTTTTCATTTAACTGATTCACAGGACTTAACAGTTTCAATCTGTTTGCATACTGACGGATGCGTTCTTCCGCCCGCTCCAGTCGGTCTGTAATGCCCCGGTTCAGCTCCAGCTGAAAAGACAACAGCATTCCTTCCAACTCCCGGATATCGTACACAGCCAGTTCTGCCGCCGCCGAAGGCGTAGGCGCCCGCAAATCCGCGGTATAATCGGCAATGGTAGTGTCTGTTTCATGGCCCACGGCGGAAATAATCGGAACCGGACATTCAAAGATTGCTCTGGCTACTGCTTCTTCGTTAAAGGCCCACAAATCTTCCATGGAACCGCCGCCCCGGCCCACAATCATAACGTCCACCCCCAGCTGCTCCAGGGCATGAATGCCGTTTATGATACTGGCTGCGGCTCCCTCTCCCTGTACCAGCGCAGGATAGAGGACAGTCTGCACATAAGGATTTCTGCGTCTGCTGATGTTTTGAATATCACGGATGGCCGCTCCCGTAGGCGCGGTCACAATACCCAGGGTATGAATATATCTGGGAATGGGCTGTTTATACTCCGGCGCAAACATTCCCATTTCTTCCAATTCCTGTTTCAGACGCGCAAACCTCTGATACAGCAGTCCTTCCCCGTCCGGCAGAATCTCTCTGGCATACAGCTGGTATTTTCCATCCCGTTCATAGACGGAAATGGAACCCAGAACAATCACATTGTCCCCGTTTTTCATGGAAAAAGAAAGACCCTTCCGGTTTCCTGCAAACAGAACTGCCTGCAGCGCCCCGGTTTCATCCTTCAGCGTAAAATAGATATGGCCGGTGGTGTGGTACTTGCAATTGGACACTTCACCCTTCACATAAATGCGGTTCATCATAAAATCCTGGGTAAACATATTCTTAATGTAGGAATTTACCTGCCCTACGGTATATACATTTCCTTTCATGCCAGCTTCGCCAGAATCCCATTGACAAAGGAAGCGGAATCGTCGGTGCCGTAGTTTTTGGCCAGTTCTACCGCTTCGTTGATTGCCACTCCGGTGGGAACCTCTTCTTCAAATTTTATTTCATAGACAGCCAGACGGATTAAAGTCAGATCCACTTTGCCCATCCGGGTAGTTTTCCATCCTTTGGCCGCTTCATTAATCATCCCGTCCAGTTCCGGCAGGCGGGTCACAATCTGTTCAAACTTGCCCTGAATGTATCGGGCGTCTTTCTCTTCTTTCTGATCCAGTTCTTCAAAAAACAATTCCAGCTGCTCCGGCAGTTCTGCTTCTTCATAGAATTCCGCCCGAAACAGCAGCTTGAATATCTGTTCTCTTACTTCTCTTCGGCTCATATGTTTCCTTTCAAAATGGTTCTGCTCACAAAAAGGCTGTCAAATGACAGCCTTATGATCTTTCCATATAATTCCTCATTTTCATACAGGAAAAAACCTGCCGCACCTGATTTTATTTCTGCTTCTCCATCTCCACACTGGCAATGCTTACATTCACGCTGCTTACTTCCAGTCCGGTCATGTTCTCAATGGCAGATTTCACTCTCTCCTGCACCTTGGAGGACACTTTTGGAATCGCATATCCGAAACGGATGTTCAACGCCACATCCACACGGACTACATTTTCCTTAATATCAATCTTTATTCCCTTGGACAGATTCTTCATGCCCAGCTTGCTCACCAGTTCGTTGGTGATGTTTCCCGCCATAGAACTGACGCCTTCCGCCTCGGTAGCCGCAAGACCTGCAATAATTGCAATTACTTCGTCTGCAATACGCACCTCGCCTAAATTATCATCTTTTATCATATATGCTTTCCTGTCTTCAGCCATTTTACGCCTCCTAAAACTTATTCGTTTTTTTATTATAGCAGAATTGCCGGCATTTGCAAAGCGATTCTTCCGGTTTTATCCAATTATTTATATTATTTCCGTTTAGCCCTCACCAGTATGCAGATCCTGGCAAATTATTTTCCTTTCTCCTTTGCCGCCGGTTTCCCGCTATTTTTTCGGCACCGAAGTATACTCATAGGGCGTCGCCTGATATACGTAATAATTGAGCCAGTTTGTATACAGGGTATTGGCATGGGCCCGCCACTGCAGATTGGGGCGGATGGTACAGTCGTCATTTTCGTAGTAATTCTTCGGTACCTTTATATCCAGTCCCTTCTCTTTATCCCGTATGTATTCTGTGTGGAGGGTAATCCTGTCATACTCCGGGTGGCCCATCACAAAGATCTTTTTACCGGTGGTATCCATAATCAGATAGGCGCCGGCCTCTTCGGACTCTGCCAGTATGGTAAGCTCCGGCACTTTTTCAATTTCTTCCATTCTCACCTGGGTATGCCTGGAATGGGGCGCCAGAAAATAATCGTCAAACCCCCGGACCAGAGGAATCTTCCGGTTCCTCACTTTATGCCGGAACAAACCGAACATTTTATGATCCAGCATTTCTTTGGGAATTCCGTAATGGTAATACAAACCTGCCTGGGCGCCCCAGCACAAATGCATGGTGGAGGTCACGTTGGTTTTCGTCCACTCACAGATTTCCCCAAACTCTTTCCAGTAATCCACTGCCTCGTATTCAATCTTTTCCACCGGCGCGCCGGTAATGATAAATCCGTCAAATTTACGGTCTCTGATCTCCTGAAAGGTATGATAAAATTTATTTAAATGGCTGCTTGAGGTATTGCGGGATTCATGGCTGCCTGCCATCACAAAAGTAACATCCACCTGCAGGGGCGTATTGGAAAGTTCCCTGAGAATCTGCAGCTCTGTCTCTTCCTTTAAGGGCATCAAATTCAGGATTCCAACTTCAATGGGACGGATATCCTGATGCACCGCCCTGTTTTCATCCATGGTAAATACATTTTCCCGCTCTAAGGTTTCCTTAGCCGGCAATTCACTCTGCACTTTAATGGGCATGACTCTTCCTTCTTTCTTCTAATATTTACGGCAACTCAAATCCGCAAAAGCGCGCCTTTGACTGCTTTCTGCCGGCTGTGTCCAACATAAGCAGTCTTTATATCAGCATATCAAGCAGTTCTTTTTCTGAAATAACCTGAATTCCCAGTTCCCGGGCCTTTGTCAGCTTGCTGCCGGCATTCTCTCCCGCCAGTACCATACTGGTTTTCTTAGAGACAGAACCGGACACTTTGCCGCCCTGCTGTTCAATCAGAGCTGCCGCTTCTTTCCGTTCCAGGGTAGGCAGCGTTCCGGTCACTACAAACGTCATTCCCTGAAATCTGCTGCCCAAAGGCTGCTCCTTTGATTCCATATTTACGCCGTATGCTTCCATGCGATCCACCATTCTGCTGTTCTCTTCCTCTGCAAAAAAGTCCAGAATGCAGTTGGCGCTGACGGTACCGATATCATTGACATTTACCAGGGACTCTGCATCTGCGTTCCGCAGGTTTTCGATGCTTTTAAATTCCCTTAAGATGGATTTTGCCGCCGCTTTCCCCACATTGGGAATGCCAAATCCGGTGAGAAGCCGGGCCGCGTCATTTTCCTTTGATTTCTCAATGGCGTCCAACAGTTTGTCGGTATTTTTTTCTTTCCCGATGATTCCCTGCTCAATCAGTTCCTCCCGGTAATCCTTTAATGCATAAATATCCGCAATATCCTTCAAATACCCAAGGCGCACCAGTTCTTCCACATAAACAGTTCCGAATCCCTTAATGTCCATCGCGTCCCTGCCCACAAAATTGATAATGCGCCGCTCTAACTGAGCCGGGCAGTTGGGGGAAGTGCACTTGAGATCTGCCGTATCCTTTTCCTTGCGTGTCTTTGCCCCGCAGACAGGACAAATCTCCGGCAGACGGTAAGGCTCGGTGTGTTCCGTTCGTTTTTCCTTTAACACTTTACGGATTTTCGGTATAATTTCTCCTGATTTATACACCAGAATCCGATCTCCGATGCGGATATCCAGTTCATCAATAAAATCCTGATTGTGAAGCGTCGCCCGGGATACGCTGGTGCCGCAGAGCCGCACCGGTTCAAAGATTGCGGTAGGCGTAATTCTTCCGGTACGTCCCACGGACAGCTCAATATCTAAAAGAGTGGTTTCTTTTTCCTCCGGCGGATATTTGTAGGCCACCGCCCAGCGTGGAACCTTGGAAGTGGCTCCTAATTTTTCCCGATCTGCCAGAGAATTAATCTTGACCACAGCGCCGTCAATGTCGTATCCAAGGCTGCCCCGGTTTTCTCCAATGGCGCAGATAGCTTTCCAGACTTCTTCTTTACTCCGGCAGACCTGATAACCGTCAATGACGGGGATACCGTTTTTCTTCAAATATTCATATCCCTGGGTATGGGTGGCAAGCTCCATCCCCCGGATCTGCTGAATATTAAATACAAACATGGACAGGCCCCGTTCTTTTGTAACCTTGCTGTCTAACTGGCGCAGCGTTCCGGCGGCGCAGTTTCTTGGATTGGCAAATGGCTTTTTGCCCTTCAATTCCTGCATCACATTCACATGTTCAAAGTCTTTGTTGGTCATATAAACTTCCCCCCGGATTTCCAGATATTCCACGGGAACTTTTAATTTCTTCTTCACATCAGAAATCACTTTTGCGTTGACAGTCACATCTTCCCCGAAATTCACCCCGTCTCCGCGGGTTACTGCTGTTTTTAAGGCTCCCTCCTCATACCGGAGAGCCATGGAAAGCCCGTCGATTTTATACTCCACCACAAATTCCGGGTTCTCTAACTGCTCCTGCATCTCCTCCACAAAGTCCTCCACTTCCTCTTTGGAAAATACATCCTGCAGGCTGAGCATGGGAACATTGTGCCGGACTAAAACGCCTGCCTCCCGCTTTGCCGTTCCTCCCACTTTCTGGGTTGGAGAATCTGCCGTTACCATATCCGGGAATTCCTGTTCTAAAGATCTCAGTTCCCGCATTAACGTATCATATTCAAAATCACTGATTTTGGGGCTGTCCAGATTATAATAGCGGTCACTGTGATATTCCAGCTGACTGCGGAGTTCTGATATCCTTGTCTCTGCCTGATTTCGCTCCATGTTTTCTATCCTTTCAACTGCTGCTGTAATTCTTTCCATTCCTGACCGGTAATTTTCCGGTATGTACCCTCTTTCAAATCCCCCAGGCGGATATTCAGAATCCTTACCCGTTTTAAATCCACCACCCGATATTGAAAAGCCTCGCACATCCTGCGGATCTGACGGTTCAGCCCCTGGGTCAAAATAATGCGAAAGGTACGTTTTCCTACTTTTTCCACCTGACAGGGCCTGGTTTCCGTTTCCAGCTCCTTCAGATACACGCCTTTTGACAAATTCGACAGAAATTCCTCCGTCACCTCCCGGTTTACCTTCACAATATATTCTTTTTCATGTAAATTCCTGCTGCGCATAATCTGATTGGCAATCTCTCCCTGATTTGTCATCAGAATCAGCCCGTGGGAATTCTTATCCAGTCTGCCGATGGGATAAATCCGTTTGGGATAATTCACATAGTCCACAATATTGTCTTTCTCCCGCTTCTCGGAAGTGCATACAATTCCGGCAGGCTTATTTACCGCCAGGAGCACCGCTTCCTCCTCTATGGAGACTTTCTTCTTCCCATACATTACAACATCTCCCGGGCTGACTTTATCTCCCATCACTGCTGTTTTGCCATTAATCGTGATGGCTCCCCGTTCAATCTGACGATCAGCTTCTCTTCGGGAGCAGACTCCCGCCTCGCTGAGATACTTGTTGATTCTGACTGATTCTGACACTGCAAACCACACCTTTACAAAAATCTTTTTAATCTTGCGATATTTTCTTCTTCAAAATCCATCAATTCCTCTGCCAGTTCATTGGCAAAGCTTCCGGTATTTTTATTATTGTGTTTTACCTTCAAAAGTTCCGTAATTCCCCTGGTATTTCCCTGTATCATCATATCCGCCACATGGGGCGTGCTGATATTCAGCATGGTATTGGCCTGTATGGCGCCCCACAGCATTGCTTTGCCAAGGCCCGACTCTTTGGGCACTATCCCGTGTTCCCACAGTCCGGCCTCCGCCTTCCGTTCAAAATTCTTAAACCGGTTCCTCTCGGCTGTCAGTTCGTAGGCAAATTCCTGATTATACACTTTTCCCATCAGGGCGTCGATGGCCTTTACTGCCATGGCCGCATTTCTTCTGGTTTCTTTTAAGACATTAATTTCCTGATAATTACGCATGGTTTCCTCCTAATCGTGTTTCCTATTAGGTTGAAACATTTTGCATTTTTTATACCAGTTTTATAATAGTTCCTTTTGCTAAAAAGAGAACTGCCCATCCAGGCAATTCTCCTTCTTTAGACCTCTTTGTCCTGTCATTTTAATTATTTAACAGTAAATCTGTCCGGATATATCCGGTCTGACCATTCCACTCTACCTTTGTCCAGCCTTCTGCATAACTTAAAATTACTTTGATGCTGTCGCCTTCTGCCGTAGTTCCCACCAGTTCTGCCGACTCATTCATGGACTTGCGGACATTATAGCTGCTACTTGCAGTAAGTACTTTTCCTTCCGGTACATAATTAATCTCCGGTGTACTGTCCTCCTCAGGCGTCTCTGCATCTGTATTCTCAGCAGTTTCCTCAGAGGGCTGCTCTTTATTCTCTTCTGAAGATTCTTCCGGCTTCGCATCGGTGTTCTCTGTATTTTCCTCCGGCTGTGCCTCTGCATTTTCCTCTGGCTGTCCCTCTTCCTTGGGGGCGTCCGGGCTATAAGACTCTCTCCACTGACGGATTGCGTCTGAAACAGCGTCCGCCTTACTCTTCAGGTTCTCGTCTGCCGCCTCGGCCTGTTTATATTTCTCATCAAATTCTGCACGAAGCTTCTGCACATCTTCTCCGGCTTCAAATTCTGCAATCAGACTGTCTATTTCCGCTTCTGTCTCCTGTTCCTGAAGCAAACGGTTGAATGCGCTGTAACGGTTGTCAATGTACAGTTTTCCGTCCTCACTGGTTCTCAGATAGTAGAAATCCAATCCCGGAAGTCCGCCTTCCACACCGCTGAAATGCATATTAAATGCCACAGACACCAGATAAGAGCCTTCTTCCAGTCCTTCCTTGGTGTAGCATGTCACATCACTGTAGCTTTCCACATGCTCATTCATCATCTGAATGTAGCTTTTTTCCATATCAGAAAGAAACTGGGTAATAGAAACCAGTTTGTCAATATCTCCTGCAGCATAAGAATTATAATAAGTAGATATCAGTTCCTTAACCTCCGGCTGCGCGTCTACTTCATACTCATCTTTCTCAGCTGTCGGCTGCTGTGCATTGTCTGCGGAAACTTCCTGCCCGTCCTGAGCCTGATCCGGTTCTTTGCCGTCATTCTTCTCATTGCATCCTGTCAGCATAAGAACAGACGCCAAAGCAAAAATCATTGCGGTTCTGGATACATATTTCACATTTTTCTTTAAAAATTCTGTAATTTTATTTATAATCATTCCATTTTCGGATACTAATTCAACGTTGTCATTCTTTCTATCTGTAAATCTCATATTTGCTCCTTACCTACAAACGCAATCTATCGTTATTCAGCCACACCCGGCCTGTCCGTCAAAAGATTATCTGCCGGAATACAGCAGTTACTATGTTTCATCAATTACTGTACATCAGTAATTATAAATGCACCCAGAGGGAATCGAACCCCCAGCCCCAGAACCGGAATCTGGTATTTTATCCGTTAAACTATGGGTGCTTTTTCCAGTTATTTTTTACAACGCAACTATTGTATCATACTTTTTTCAAAAAATCAAAAGAATTTTGATGTTTTTCAAATTTTGTGCAAATTGCACCTGAAATATATATTTCAGGTGCAATTATTATACATTTTCATGCGTATATAAGAGAATTACTGCTCCGTATATGCCTTTACAATTTCCCCGTCCACAACTTCTTTAATTTTCATAAAAACCTGCTCCGAGGCTTTCTTCATTTCCTCCCGCAGCTCTTGTTCCAGAACAACAATCTCTGTTCCGCTGTCCTCTATCTCTCTTTTTTTATCCGCAATGCGTTCATCTGAGGCCTTTCTGGCCTCCTCCCCTGCGAAGGCCGCCGCTTTTCTTAATATTTCCTGCTCTTTGGGCATTAGCTCCTCAAAAAAACTGTCGCTGACAATCAGGGAAATCAGATGGGGCAGGTGATTGGTTTCCACCACATAATCCTGCTGTTCATAGAGCCGGTTGGATACAATGACCTCATAGGGATTTTCCTGGGCGTCAATGGTTCCCTGCTGAAGCCCGATATACACTTCGCTGAAGGTCATGGGCGTCGGGGCTGCCGCCAGCGCTTTCCAGAAATCCATGTGATAGGAATTCTCCATGGTTCTGATTTTCTGTCCTTTGAAATCATCAAAAGCCCCAATGCTCCGATTGGTGGACATCACCCGGAAGCCCTGGTCTGCATATCCCAGCAGCTGGTATCCATGCTCCCGGTACACCTGCTGCACCAGTCCGTAAAATTCAGCATCATCCACTTTCTCCCGGACTTCTTCAATGGTATCAAACAGGCAGGGCATGTCAAACACCGCCAAATCCTGCATAAAGGGCACCTGGGGCGCCGTATTTTGTATCACAAAGGGGATATCTCCGGCCTGGCAGGATTCCAGCAGCTCCCGGTCGCCGCCCAAGGTGCTGTTGGGATATACCTGAATCTTCATTTTCCCGCCACTGAGCCTGTCTACCTCCCCGACAAATTTCTCCGCATAAATCTGGGTTACGGTATCCTCCGGGCTTGCCGTCCCAAGAGGCCAGGCGTATCTTTGTTCCCCTTCTCCTGCCTCCGGCCTGCCGCAGCCGGAAACCGGAAGAAACAGTAAAACCGCCAGACAGAACACTGTCTGCAAAACACTGTGCCTTATCTTGTTTTTCTCCATCTCCGCACCTCCTAAAGAAACGCCAGGCTGATTGCCGGCACAAAAGTTAAAAGAAGCAGAGCAGCCAGAAAATACAGAATCATGGGCATGGCTTTTCCTGCAATCTCCATCACCGGAATATCCGACAGAGAGCTTGCCACAAACAGATTCACGCCTATGGGCGGCGTCACAAATCCAATGGCCAGATTCACCACCATCATCACTCCAAAATGTACCGGGTGCATGCCCACGGCTTCCACAATGGGCAGCAGAATCGGCGCCAGAATCAGAATCGCCGGCGTGGTGTCCATTACCATCCCTACTATTAATAGAAAGAGATTAATCACAAGAAGCAATGCGATCCGGTTGGTCACATGGGCAAGCAGCCATCCGCTGACCGCCTGGGGCACCTGCATCAGAGTCAGAACCCTGGAAAACGCCACAGAAGCAGCCAGAATAAACATAATGGGCGCATAAGTGCGGACAGATTCTTTCATAATCCCCCAGATATCTCCAAATCCAATGGATTTATAGACAAACAGACTGACAAACAGCGCATAAAACACAGAGA
Source organism: Lachnospiraceae bacterium (assembly GCA_910575555.1). Taxonomy (GTDB): domain Bacteria; phylum Bacillota; class Clostridia; order Lachnospirales; family Lachnospiraceae; genus Petralouisia. The sequence goes on from CAJTFX010000004.1 coordinate 135,746, forward strand.
TTACCGCCGCTTCCGTGGGGGAAGCAATTCCCGAATAGATGCATCCCAGGATAATCACCGGGCTGAGCAGTGCAAAAAAACTGTCTCTCAGCACGGCAAACAAACCCTTTTTATGGAGTTCTCCCACCACGGCGCTTATTTTTTCCCGATCCTCCCCATGCTTTCTGCAATAATAAAACGCATACAGCATCAAAAGCGCGCTGATCAGAAGCCCCGGGATAATTCCGGACAGAAACAAATCGCTGACGGAAGCTCCGGAAGCCATGCCGTACATAATAAAAGGAATACTGGGCGGAATAATCACTCCCAAACCGCCGGACACCGCCACCACCGCAGTGGAAAAAGATTTGTCATATCCCAGTTTTACTAAAATGGGAATGGTCATGCTTCCAACCGCCGCCACTGTAGCAGGCGCGGAACCGGAAATCGCTCCGTAGAACAGACAGGTGACAATCACGGCGCAGGGAACTCCCGCCGTGCGGCTGCCCAGAAAAAAGGCAAATACGTCAAACAGCTTTTTGGAAATTCCGCCTTTGGCCATCACAATACCTGAAAGCACAAACATAGGCACTGCAAGCAGCGGAAAACTGTCAATGCCGCCTAACATGGAACGTATTACAAACTGCCCGGAGGCCGTAAAGGAAGGATCAAAGGCTCCCGGAAGCACTGACACAATTCCAAGGGAAATGGACACCGGAATTGCAATGACCAGACATATCACAAAAATTATAAATACAACCACTGCTGACATGTTCAGCCCACCTCCCTTTTGTTTTTCTCTTCTGCAGTTCTTTTTCCCGGCTCCTCCTGCCCGGTCCGCAGCACCTGCAGCTCAATATACCACCGCTGGATAATCCGCAGCGCCGTCAGAAGAAAGCTGAACAGAGGCGCCGCCTGGATATAGTACATGGGAATCCGGCAGGCCGGGCTGACCTGGCCGCTTTCCACTGCGGATATCAGATACTGTACGGCAAAAGGCATCAGATAGAAAAAGAAAATCAGCTCAAAGGTATGGTTTACCAGTTTGAACACCGCCTTGCCCCGCCTGGGAAACATGGCTACAAACTGCTCAATTTTAATAGAAACACATTTCTTTGTGCAATAGCTGACGCTTAGAAACCCCGCCCACACAAAGATATATCTAGTAAGCTCTTCGGACCAGGAAAGAGATGCTCCCAGCGCATACCGGGAAAACACCTGGATTCCCATAATGAGCATCATCAGAATCAGGCTTACCGCCATAAGGAATTCTTCCAGGCTGTCGTTGAGCCAAGAGAATACTCGCTTCATAGGCTTCCTCCTTATGCATCGTAAAGGGCCCGGCGAACTTACATCGTCAGGCCCTTCATTATTTACCTATTTCATTACAGACTCTTATGCAGCAGGGAAAGTACCTGCGCCAGATCCTCCACTCCCATCTGCCCCGGCGCGGAAGCTTTTTTCGCCGCTCCAAAGGTCAGCGCAGAGCCGAACACTTCGCCGCACAGACGGCTGATTACCCCTGTGCCTGCCATAGACATGGTAATAATCGGACGGTCTGCATGTTTCCGGTTCATCTCCTCTGTTGCCGCAAGCAACGTCAGGACATCCTCCTTGCTTTTGGGCATTACGGCAATTTTCGGAATATCTGCGCCAAGCTCCTGCATCTTGCAGAGCCTTCCCACAATATCGTCTTTTGCCGGGGTTTTGTCAAAATCATGGTTGGAGGCAACCACTTTCACCCCATGCTGATGCACTGCTTCAATTATTTCTTTTACCACTTCATCCCCAGTAAACGCTTCCACATCCACCAAATCCACACAGCCGCTTTCTGCCGCCGCAATATTCAGCTTCTTGTAAGCTTCCGGCTCGATAGCCCGCTCTCCGCCTTCTTTGGAAGTGCGGAACGTAAACAGAATCGGAATTTCCTTTAATGCCTCACGCAGCTCTGCCAGAACTTCTTTCACTTTATCTGTCTCAAATACATGCTCAAACCAGTCTACGCGCCACTCCACAACGTCCACGGGAATTGCGTCAAAGGTTTTGGCCTCTTTGATAATCTCCTCCTTAGTCACTCCTACAATCGGCACACAGATTTTGGGAATTCCTTCCCCTATTTTAATATTCCTTACTACTACCGGATTCATTTTACTACCTCCTGCTTCTTTGGATTTTCAATAACAGTTCTGATATTATCCCTGATTCGATTTCCGGGAATTCTCCACTAAGGTTCCATACCTTATATTTACAAATACTGCAAGAATAACTCCTACAACTGTAATAATTAAGTTCATAATAATTACATTCATAGCTGTCATCTTAGAAGCTGCGCTTAAGATCGTATAGTTGCACAAACTGGAGGCAATCATCACCAGACTTGTGATGGTTCCCTTGATCTTGGGGAACAGATCATTGACTGTAGCAGTGGCCATCTGAAGAACGCCGCCTGCCGCCGCATATCCAAGCACAAAGGCTCCCACATAACAAATCATCGGAGTTTTTATAAGATATACCAACACCAGCATCACGGCTGAAATCGCCGGGTAAATGACAAGAAATCTCACCTGTTTGAATTTGGTAATCAAGACACTCGTAACCACAAGCGCAACCATCGTTCCGGCTGAATAATAGGTCTGCATGATGGAAACTGTCTCTGAGGGGATGCCCGCAACTTCTTTTCCGAATGTCTGGGCGCAATTGAGCCAAAGCTGGAATGTTGCCGTGCTTGTAAATCCGATCAAAATAAGGGCAACGCTTTCCAGTGAAAAATGCGCATTTTTCAGGTTATCAATGAATGATTCTGATTTGCCGCTTGCAGATTCCTGGGGCAAAGGCGCAAAAATTGCCAGTACGCCCAGAACTGCAATTACAATGCCCGCCACCAAAGGCAGCGTCAGGTATGACATTTTCGTTCCTGCAAACACGCCTAAGAAGAACGGCATCATCAATTGGGCAATAGAAATAAAGAATTTAATTCCCATGGTTGCAATTCCTGTGTATGCGTATATAATCTCCGCCACTGCAGGATAAGTCGCCGTATCCAGGAAAGAATTTGCAATGCCGCCTAAGACTGCTGCCACGTAAGCGATCTGTATATTGGGTGAAAAAGCAATTCCCACAAAGAAGATTACATAGGAAGCCACGCCAATCAAAACAGATACCCTGCGTCCCAGCTTATCCGACAGAGGTCCTGCAAATGGAAGGGATATCAGTCTTCCCAACCCCAGGGCCGCCGCAATTGCAGTTACCTGCATTACATCATCAATTCCCCATTGCGCAATCAGCATTTCCTTTACCACCTGCTGGCTTAAAATAGAACAGCCGATCCCATGGATAAAAAAATTCAAATACAGAATCAGTGCACTAAATAAATATTTCTTTTTCATGTTTTCCTCCACTGGTGCAAAAGCGCATCCAGTGCGCCATGCACCGTCCACTATCATTCCTATGATGTTATTCAATTGTCAATCTGCAAATATATTTTTATTTTAGTCGTATTTAATGTCAAGAATTTTCTTCATATGCTCAATGGGCATTTCTTTTCCGGTCCACATCTCAAAAGCAGCCGCACCCTGGAACAGCATCATTCCCATGCCGTTCATAGTCTTGCAGCCCACTTCTTTTGCCATCTTAAGCATTGCTGTCTCTCTGGGAGAATATACAACGTCTGTTACAATCAGCTCCGGACGGAAGAAAGATTTGTCAGGAATATATGTCTGTCCCTCCAAAGGTTTCATTCCCATACCCGTTGCATTTGCAAAAAGATAAGAATCTGCGATTTCTTCTTTTAATTTATCCAGATCTGCCAGATCGTATAAAGCTACCTTGCAGTTGGTTTTTTCGCTGATTTTACGCACAGTTTCCTCTGCATTGCTCCAGAATTTGTCTTTGATATTGAAAATAGACATCTCTGCCACTCCGTCCAGAGCCGCCTGCACCTCAATGGCTGTAGCTGCGCCGCCGGAGCCTACGATAGTCATTTTCTTGCCGATCACGTCGATATTGTTGTCTTTCAGAGATTTCATATAGCCGATACCGTCTGTAATGTGTCCGGTCAGTACGCCATTCTCATTGACAATGGTATTCACTGCGCCGCACAATTCTGCTGCCGGTGATAATTTGTCCAGATATTTATGTACTACTGTCTTGTTGGGCATGGATACATTCGAGCCCACCATCTTCAGCGCCCTGAGACCTTTCACTGCGTCCTCCAGAGTATCGTTGTCTACTTCAAAAGCAAGATATGCATAGTCCAGACCAAGATATGCAAATGCCTCATTGTGCATTGCCGGTGAACTTGAATGTCTGATTGGATAAGCCATTAATCCGATAAGTTCTGTATGTCCTGTAATTCTCTCTGCCATGTTATTTCCTTCTTTCATTCTTAATTTTATCGTTCTCTTATTGTCTTTCCTATTGTGTCTCCTGCCCGTTTGTTAAATCTCTGACAACCTCTTGGCAATCATTATATACTACCTTTTTCATTTTTTCAACTGTTGATTTTGCACATAATCCAAAAATTTTTTTAAAACCGGCGGCTGATACTGGCCTTTTAACTGGGCCATATAGATGTAGCGTTCGATGACAGGCTCCGTAATATTCAAGGTTTTCACATCCAGATATTTCAGCACCGGAACCTCCGGCATCACTGCAATTCCGAAATTTCCGGCCACAAGGCCCGCCATGGCGCTGTCCTCCTCAATCTCATAGGCAATCTTCGGTGCAATTCCCGCCATATCGAACATTTTCACAATGGTAGGGCGAAGGCCGCTGGATCTGGTGAAAAATATCTGAGGAAAATCTGCCGTCTCTTTCAGGGAAATCCTGTCCTTTTGAGCCAGGGGGTGATTTTTCGCCACAACTACCACCAGTTTTTCCTCCGCTACCGGCTCAAATATCATCTGCTTCTCTTCTTCTTTTCTGGAACAGAAGGCCACGTCATATTTCTCTTCCTTCAGCCCCCGGATAATTTCTATGGTATTTCCCACTGTAAACCGAAACTGCACATTCAGCTGCGGATGCTCCTCCATAAACTGCCGTACCAGCCGGGGCACAAATTCCAGTCCCAGCGTATAGATATAGGCCAGATCAATGACGCCGGAATTTTTTCCAGTCAGCGCTTTCGTCTTTTTAATGCCAACTTCTAAAGACTGCAGAGATTCCCGGGCATGCTCCAAAAATACTTTTCCATATTTGGTCAGAACCACGTTGCGCCCTCTTTTTTCAAAAAGCTCCGCTCCCAGTTCCTCTTCTAACCTGGCAATGGCGTGGCTTAAGCTTGGCTGAGTGATGGACAGTATTTCCGCCGCCCTGGAATAATGCTCTGTTTCTGCCAATGTTACAAAATAATAAAGCTGATTTAGATTCATTTTCTGCACATATCCTTTCCGAAAACTTACTTCCACAGGGCAGCCTGCGCCGCCAAAGGTATTCTGAATCATATCATACCAAAATCCATGCACATTTTCTATAGATTTTAACAAAAATATCAATTTGTTTTCTGATTCTTTATCCATTATACTGAATGCAACAAATATACCAGGGCTGCCCGTACCTGGATATATGCTATATTGACAACCTCTCAAACCTATTTGATTGTCACTCCTGCACAAGATTCTCCAGCAGGATCGGCAAAATGAAACTTCAGAACCTGGGGGTAATCGTCCATGAAAAATGAATACAAACATATTTTTGAACCCTTTACCATCAAGCGCATGACCATGAAAAACAGGATTGTCATGATGCCCATGGGAACAAATTACGGTGAGCAGAACGGCGAAATGAGTTTTCTGCACATTAATTATTATGAACAGCGTGCCAAAGGCGGCACAGGGCTGATTATTGTGGAAAATGCCAGCGTATTTTCCCCGCAGGGTTCCAATGGAACTACCCAGCTGCGCATTGACCATGACAGTTATATTCCCAGATTGTACAAGCTGTGCGAAACCGTACATAAACACGGCGCCTGCATTGCCATTCAGATCAATCACGCAGGCGCTTCCGCACAGGCCCACCGCACCGGAATACAGCCGGTCTCCGCATCCGATATTCCTTCCAAAGAAGGCGGTGAAATTCCGCGCCCTCTGAACAAAGAAGAAATTCTGGAAATTGTGGAGAAGTACGGAAAAGCAGCAAAACGCGCCCAGACAGCAGGATTTGACGCTGTGGAAATTCATGCGGGCCATTCTTATCTGCTGAGCCAGTTCCTCTCACCGCTGACCAACAAACGGACAGATGAATTCGGCGGCTCACCAAAGAACCGCGCCCGTTTTGCCAGACTGGTTATCGAGGAAGTCCGCAGGCAGGTAGGGCCATTCTTCCCTATTTTCGTCCGGTTAAGCGCCGATGAATTTATGGAAGGCGGAAACACTTTAGACGACACTCTGGAATACTTGCAGTACTTTGAAAAAGAAGTGGATGTATTTGACGTATCCGCAGGATTAAACAGCTCCATCCAGTACCAGATTGACGCCAATTACCTGGCAGACGGCTGGCGTTCTTATCTGGCAAAAGCTGTAAAAGAGCGTTACAACAAACCCTGCATCACTATGGGAAATATCCGTAACCCCAGAATCGCAGATGATATCCTGGCCAGGGGAGACGCTGATTTAATCGGTATCGGCCGTGGACTGATTGCTGATCCGGAATGGGTCAACAAAACGGAATTCGGAGATGTGCAGGACATCCGCAAATGTATTTCCTGCAACATCGGATGCGCCGGACACCGGATCGGCATTAACCGCCCCATCCGCTGCACCATTAATCCCGGCGTAAACACCGGAGAAGATTACAAGAAAAAACGTGTAAAACGGCAATGCAACGTGGTGGTTATCGGCGCAGGCACCGCCGGACTGGAGGCTGCATGCACCGCCGCAGAAGTGGGCTGCACTACTTTCGTCATTGAGAAAAAATCTTATCTGGGCGGCCTGGCTGCAGAAATTTCCAAAATTCCGGACAAAAACCGCTTGGCAGATTTTCCCAATTATCTGATTCACCGGGCAGAAAAAATGAAGAACCTGTTTATCTTCAAAAATACAGAAGCCACCATTGAGCAGATTGAGAGCCTGCACCCTGACATTATCGTCAACGCTACCGGTTCCAGTCCCCTTCTGCCTCCCATTAAGGGACTGCATGATGTAATTGATAAAGAAAATGGAAAAGTTTCTTCTATATTAAATATGATAAACCACGTAGTCTCCGGTGACTATCCGAAAGATATGTCCGGCAAAAAAGTCGTTGTCATCGGCGGAGGCGCCGTGGGCCTGGATGTGGTGGAATACTTTGCGCCCCGGGGCGCTGATGTGAGCATTGTGGAAATGATGCCCATCATTGGAAACGGTATCGATCCGGTATCCAAAACAGGCACTTTCAACCTGATGGAAAAACACGGCGTAAAACAGCTTACCAACACTGCCCTTCTGGAAGTGAAGGAAAGTTCTTTCCTGGTGAAAAATCCTGACGGAAGCGAAGAAGAGCTTCCCTTTGATTATGGCTTTGTATGCCTTGGAATGCGTGCAAACAATCCTATTCTAAAACAACTGCAGGATAGCTTTGACACTGGAACAACAGAAATTATGAATGTGGGAGACAGCGTTCGGGCAAGAAGAATTATTGAAGGCACAGAAGAAGGCCGTAATATTTTAAATGTTCTGGACAAACGGAATTTTATTTAGAAGTTCTAATTGGAACTGACGCCGCAGAAGCTCTCTGCAATTGCCCCTTGGCAAAAACTGCAGAGAGCTTCTGTTTCTGTTGTCTTAAAGCAGTTTTGCAGCGCCTTACCGCTTTTCATCCAGTTCCATCAGACGCTGCACCAGCTCCTCACAGATTTCCAGTTCATTCTTCCCGTCTGTCTCTATAATCACATCCGCAGCGGTCTCATATTTTACCCTTCTTTTTTCCATCAGTTCGGTAATAAAAGAAACGTTTTTGTTATTTTCCAGCAGCGGCCTGTCGTGGCTGTCTTTGACCCGGTGATAAATCGTTTCCGGGCTTGCCGTTAAGAGCACCACTCTTCCGTTTTTCTTCATCTCAGCCACATTTTTTTCCCGCATCGGCGTTCCGCCGCCGCATGAAATTACCACATTATTCCTGGACTGCATTTCCACCAGAAGGTTTGTTTCCAGGTTGCGGAAATACTCTTCCCCATATACTGCGAAAATATCTGAAATGCTCATGCCTTCCCGCTGGGAAATAATCTGATCCATCTCCACAGCGTCCATGGCAAACATGGTGCTCAGATAATCGGATATGGTGGATTTGCCGCTTCCCATAAACCCAATCAGGACAATATTGTAATGGAACAAATGTCTGGCCTGGATTTTCTTACTGTTATAAGTAATGCGGTGAAAAATATCCAAAATTTCTTTGGCATGTCTTTTCCCTTCCAGTTCCTGTTCCAGTTTCTGATTCTGCCGTTTTTCCTGCTCCGGCTGAATAATCTGCATATTATGGGATTCTTTATATTTCATAATATCTTCTACAATGGCATTTCTTTTCAAAAGACATTCCAGAATCTGCTCATCGCATACTGACAGCCTGACGCGCAACTCATCTAAATGATTCATGACTTCCTCCATTCGTATTCCTTTTCCTCACCTCTGAAAACAACAGACTCATTATAGCAATTCCCCCTTTGTATTGCAATAACAAAATGTAAAAGTCCAGTTCTGCCGGGAAGGTTTGATATTTGGATACAGACATTGACAGATTTTCGATTATCTATTAAGATATTTCGTGGGATTATTGTATAAGGAGATGATGACTATGAGTTTTACATTTTTAAAACAGCTTCCAACCCCGGAAGAAATCAAACAGGAATATGCCTTATCACCCTCTGCGATTCAGACGAAAGCAGAACGGGACAGGCTTGTCAAAGATATCATTACCGGTCAGTCCGACAAATTCCTTGTGATTATAGGCCCCTGCTCTGCCGACAATGAGGACGCCGTCTGCGATTATATCAGCCGGCTCAGTAAAGTCCAGGAACAGGTGGCTGACCGCCTGGTGATTGTTCCCCGCATTTACACCAATAAACCCCGTACCACGGGAGAAGGATACAAAGGCATCGCCCATCAGCCAGACCCGGAAAAACGGCCGGATATGCTTGCCGGGCTGATTGCCATGCGCAAAATGCATATCCGTGCATTGGAAGAAAGCGGCCTTTCCTCTGCAGACGAAATGCTCTATCCGGAAAACTGGCCCTATGTGGAAGATTTGCTGTCTTATGTTGCCATCGGCGCCCGTTCTGTGGAAGATCAGCATCACCGTCTGACTGTCAGCGGTTTTGACGTGCCTGCCGGCATGAAAAATCCCACCAGCGGAGACTATTCCGTTATGCTGAATTCCGTATATGCCGGTCAGCATCCCCATCATTTTGTGTTCCGGGGATATGAAGTCAGCACCACTGGAAATCCGCTGACCCATGTAGTGCTGCGGGGCGCTGTAAATAAACGGGGCGTCTGTATCCCCAACTATCACTATGAGGATTTGGAACTGCTGATCCAGATGTACGATAAAATGGATTTGGTAAATCCGGCCGCCATTATTGACGCCAACCACTCCAACTCCAACAAGCAATACGAACAGCAGATACGTATTGTAAAAGAAATTATGCATAACCGCAAAATCTCACCGGAACTGAAAAAACTGGTAAAGGGAGTTATGATTGAAAGCTATCTGGAAGCAGGATGCCAGAAAGTCGGAGAACATGTTTATGGAAAATCCATTACCGACCCCTGCCTTGGATGGCAGGAATCGGAAGAATTGATTTATCAGATTGCTGAAATGAACCAATAAGAGATGTTCTAACTCCTCGGATGGGTTCTGGCATAAACCTCCCGCACGCGGCTTTTAGTCATTTGCGCATACATCTGAGTGGTTGAAATATCTGAATGCCCCAGCATCTCCTTCACAGAATGGAGATCTGCGCCGTTGCTTACCAGATGAACGGCAAAGGAATGCCGCAGGGTATGGGGCGTCAGCTCTCTGGTAATCCCGGCTTTTCTGCCGTAGGCTTTCACCAGTTTCCAGAAGCCCTGACGGCTCATGGCCTGGCCGGAGCAATTGGTAAACAGGCAGGAGTTGTCTTTATCTGTCATAACGGGACGCCCCTCTTCCAGATACAGCTCCAAAGCCTCCTTTGCCACCGTTCCAAAGGGAACAATCCGCTCTTTCATTCCCTCCCGGCAGACAATGTATTCCATCTGGAGATTTACATCCGATACTTTCAGGGAAATCAATTCCGATACCCGGATTCCTGTGGCATACAGAAGCTCTAACATGGCGCTGTCTCTCAGTTCCTTGGGCGTTTTGCCTTTTGCTTCTTCCAGTAACCGGCTGGTCTCTTCTTTCGTCAGAATCATCGGCGCTTTTTTCTCCACCTTCGGCGCCTTTAACTCCTCTGCCGCATCTGTGTCTGCCAGTCCTTCCTTCTGCAGATAATGAAAAAATGCTTTCAGGGCCGCAATACTCCTGGAAATGGTGGACGGTTTCCTGCCCTGCTTCTCCTGAAATAAAATATAGGAATTCAGCATAATCCCTGTGATCTGATTTACCTCTTCAATTCCCTGTTCCATGAAATACTGATTCATCTTCTTCAAGTCCCGTTCATAAGAAACCACTGTATTGTAAGAAGTTTTCCGAACCTCTTCCATATATTGAACGAACTTTTGAATCTCACACGTCATAATTTACTACCTCATTTTAGAAAATTTTTAATATATTTTTTAAAATCATCGGATTCACATAGCTTTCCAGAAAAATCCCGGCAGCAAACACCAATAGCAGAACAGCAAAAGATATTCCCCCCATTCCGTATACCAGCTTACGATCCATGATTTCTCTCCCTTCCCCGGCGGAACGCCGCCGAAGAAAAACTGCCACATAACAATAAGATACATAAACAGCAAGATAAAAGAGATACTGCGGAAACAGGCCGCCCAAAACCAACACAATACCTTTTATCCCATATTTGGCAATTCCTGTGGAAAGCATAAATCCCACGGAAAATCCCTGCCACCCCAGGACAAGAATCCCGCCGAAAATTCCAAAAGACGTAAAAACCAGAGCAAACAGCAAAAGCAGCAAAGGCATCCGCTCTCCCACAATATAGAAAAACAGATTTTGCCCGTCCACCCTGGCATACTGAAATTTTTCTATAAAATAGTCATTCAGTACCCCTGCATTGGAAACCGCTTCCCTTCCCATCAGATTTGCCGCAAAAATACCTGCAACAAATGAAATCAGAAGAAACGCCTTCATGATCTTCACCCAGAGAGGTTGGGTTCTGGCCCCATCGCTTTTCTGCTTCCAGGAAAAACGCAACATTTTTTTCATAGACTTCTCATTCTTTTTTCTTAAATCTTATGCAAGTCCATGGAAAAAAATTAACTGTATTTGTTCTTATATGCCATAATCGCCGCTACCGTCTTAGCGTCCTGTATCACGCCCTGGTAAATCAGCGTACACAATTCTTCTAGCGTATAAGGCTCCAAATCAATAAATTCCCCTTCATCCAAATGCTGATGGGAGGGAATCAGCTCCCGGGCTGCATATACGTCCACCAGTTCATTGCAGAAAGCAACCGTGGTACGCAGCGAAATCAGAAATTCCAGATTCTCGCACCGATACCCTGTCTCTTCCTCCAGTTCCCGGGCTGCGCACTCAATGGTGGGTTCTGTCTTGGAATCTCTTGCCCCGGCAGGGATTTCCAGGGTAAACCGATCCAGGGCATTGCGGTACTGACGAACCATCAGAATCCTTCCGTCTGCCATTACAGGCACCACTGCCGCAGCTCCCTTTCTGTGCTCCACATAATCCCATTTTTCTATTTTACCGTCCGGAAGTTCCATATAATCCGAATAGATATCCAAAATCGCTCCTTCATGCTCCAACACTCTTTTGGTTCTTTTAATTAATGGCTGTTTCATACTTGTATCCTCCCAAGCCGTTTCCATGACTTTTCTGCAATTCAAAGACCGCCAACAAACTGTTGACGGCCTGATAATTCTGGCATATGGGATCATCTTCCATTGAAAGATTGTCCACTTCCCCAAATTGTGCAACCTCTACTTAGCGTAATCTGTCACACGAGACTCACGAATTACATTCACTTTAATCTGACCCGGATATTCCAGTTCATTCTCAATCTGTTTTGAAATATCACGCGCCAACAATACCATATCAGCATCAGTAATCTGATCAGGAACTACCATAATTCGAATCTCTCTACCTGCCTGAATAGCAAAAGACTTATCAACACCCTTAAAACCATTAGCAATATCTTCTAACTGTTTCAATCTGTTTGAATATGTTTCCAATGTTTCTCTTCTTGCCCCCGGTCTTGCTGCCGAAATTGCATCAGCGGCCTGTACCAGACACGCAATCAAAGATTCTGCTTCCACGTCTCCGTGATGTGCTTCCACTGCATTAACTATGGTGGGACTCTCTTTGTACTTTCTGCACAAATCCACACCAATCTGAATATGTGAGCCTTCCATTTCATGGTCAACAGATTTACCGATATCGTGAAGCAGGCCAGCCCGTTTCGCCACCCTCACATCCACGCCAAGTTCTGCTGCCAGTAACCCGGAAAGCTGGGCTACTTCAATCGAATGTTTCAGAGCATTCTGCCCATAGCTTGTACGGAACTTCATCTTACCAAGCAAACGCACAAGTTCCGGATGAATTCCATGCACTCCGACTTCCAGCGTAGCTGCCTCGCCTTCTTCCCGAATCATGGTCTCCACTTCCTTCTGGGCTTTCTCAACCATCTCTTCAATTCTTGCAGGATGGATTCGTCCATCCACAATCAGTTTCTCCAAAGCAATACGGGCAACCTCCCGCCGAACCGGATCGAAACCGGAAAGAATCACTGCTTCCGGCGTGTCGTCGATAATCAAATCCACTCCCGTCATTGTCTCCAATGTCCGGATATTTCTTCCTTCCCGACCGATAATCCGACCTTTCATTTCGTCATTGGGAAGCTGAACTACCGATATCGTAGTCTCGGCCACATGATCTGCCGCGCATTTCTGAATGGCAGTCACCACATACTCTCTTGCCTTCTTCCCAGCTTCTTCCTTTGCTTTGATTTCCATTTCTTTGATTAATTTTGCAGTATCAAGCTTTACATCATCTTCAACCATTTTTAAAAGATAATCTTTTGCCTGTTCAGAGGTTAATCCAGAGATTCTCTCCAGTTCCTGTACGCGCTCTTCGTGTAGTCTGGAAACTTCCGCTTTTTGTCTGTTAATTTCTTCTTCCTTCGCTGCAAACCCGGATTCCTTCTTTTCAATTGCTTCCAGCTTTCTATCCAGATTTTCTTCCTTCTGAATAATCCGCCGTTCATTGCGCTGAATCTCATTTCTGCGTTCTTTGATTTCTTTATCAAGATCATTCTTGGTCCGGATGGACTCTTCCTTGATTTCCAGCAAAGATTCGCGCTTCTTGGTCTCCGCAGTCTTGACAGCTTCATCTATGATTTCCCTTGCCTTCTCCTCTGCACTTCCAATCTTGGATTCAAACACGCGTCTGCGGTATTCCAGAGTGCAGAAGTAGGTAACGGGTACTGCAAGAATTAACGTGACTACTACAGCGATTAAAATTTGCGACACAGGAGCACCTCCTTATTAAGTTTTCATTGTACATATAGCAAACTTTCATCTCTAATATGTCATATACAATAAATTACAGTGTTGGTCCGCAATCTATGAACATGAATTACAACATATTGATTTTATACTTTTTTCCGCTTTATGTCAAGTAGTCTAATACATGCAAAATATCATCTGACTGAAAACCTTTCCTCATCAGGAACTGGTACATCCTCTGTTTTTCCTTTAAATCCGCCGTTTGGGCAGAGTAATGCTTTTTTTCCACCCATTTTAAAATCAATTCCTGTTCATTTTCTCTCTGACATTCTTCCTCCAGCGCCTGCTCTGCCAGTTCTCTGTCAATTCCTTTCGCCATCAGTTCCATCTGTATCTTTCTGCGGCTTTTTTTCTCCCTCTGATTCCTGACATAATTCTCTGCATACCGGCTGTCATCCAGATAATGATACCCCTTGACATAAGCCACGGCATCTTCAATAATCTCTTCCGGATAAAAGCCCTGGCGCAGCTTCTCCCTGATCTGGGCCTCTGTCCGATCCATCTTTTCCAACAGATGCATCGTCCTTCTTCTGGCTCTCTTCTTCAAAATCTCACTGCAGATTTCCTCATACTGTCCGTCGGAAAGCTCCGCCCCTTCCTCCAGAGAATATCGTCTCACTTCTCCCCGGTACAGGACAAAGCTTCTTCCGTCCTCCAAAAAAATACGCATGCGTTTCTTATCAAGCCCGCTTATCTGCATCACCTGCATTCTGATTCTCTCCTGATTCCCTTATGCTGCCGTTCTTCCCTTACGGCTCCGGCATAGGCTTCTCTTCCGGCTTTCCGGCCTGTTCCTCCGGTTTCCCGGCCTTCTCCTCCGGCTTCTCTTCCTTGCCCGGCTTTTGCTCCTTGGCTGCCGGTTTCTCCGGCTTGGCTGCAGGCTTCTCTGCTTTCTCATCATCCTCTTCTTCCGTTCCCTGGGACAACACCTGATCCCGGACTTTCTTCTCCACTTCCAGGCAGATGTCCTCATGCTCCCGCAAATACTGTTTCGCATTCTCCCGTCCCTGGCCGATCTTTGTGCTGTTATAAGCAAACCAGGCGCCGGACTTCTGGATAATGGAATGGTTCACAGCCAGATCCAGAATATCTCCTTCCCTGGAAATTCCCTGGCCGAACATAATATCGAATTCCGCCTCTTTAAAGGGCGGAGCCACCTTGTTCTTCACCACCTTAATTCTGGTGCGGTTCCCGATAAATTCTCCCGCCTGCTTCAGAGATTCTATCTTCCTTACATCCAGACGGATGGAGGAATAAAACTTCAGCGCCCGCCCGCCGGTGGTGGTCTCCGGACTTCCGAACATTACGCCCACTTTCTCTCTGAGCTGATTGATGAAAATAACAATACAGTTGGACTTGCTGATAACAGCCGTCAGCTTGCGGAGCGCCTGGGACATCAGTCTGGCCTGCAGCCCCACATGGGAATCCCCCATATCGCCGTCAATCTCCGCCTTGGGCACCAGAGCCGCAACAGAGTCTACAATCACAATGTCCACTGCTCCGGAACGCACCATAGTCTCTGTAATCTCCAATGCCTGCTCTCCATTGTCCGGCTGCGAAATATAGAGATTATCAATATCCACGCCAATCTTCTTGGCATATACCGGGTCCAGGGCATGTTCTGCATCAATAAACCCGGCAATTCCTCCATTCTTCTGCACTTCTGCCACCATATGCAGCGCAACCGTGGTCTTACCGCTGGACTCAGGCCCGTACACTTCAACAATTCTTCCCTTGGGCACGCCGCCTACCCCCAGGGCCAAATCCAGGCTGAGACATCCGGTGGGAACCGCCTCCACATTCATATTCGCCACGGATTCTCCCAGCTTCATAACAGAACCCTTCCCGTAATCCTTCTCAATCTTCGCAATTGCGGCATCCAATGCCTTTAATTTATCTTCTCTCTTATCCTCTTTCGCCATATCAATTCTCCTTCTGCGAACTTATGTTCGTATTTATACTAATATACTTTTGGGAAATTGTCAACTGTTTTCTGGTAATTTTTGCGACAGCTTTCTGTTCCATAACCGGCACAGCTAAATAGACCCGCCCATGGATGATTTTGCTGAAAAGAAAAAAGAACAGTTACAGAAGTAACTGTTCTTTATTATAAAATTTATTTTGGGATTCGTCAAGGCAAAAGCTGCCTGATTTCCTCCAGTGAATGAAATCCCACTGCCTTTTTATAAATTTCCCCGCCTTTGAATACAATCAGTGTAGGAATGCTCATTACGCCGTACTTCTGCGCCACTGCTCCCTGCTCATCCACATTCAGTTTCCCCACTTTAATTTCCGGATATGCCTCTGCGGCCTCTTCAATCACCGGGCCCTGCATCTGGCAGGGTCCGCACCATACGGCCCAGAAGTCCACCAGCACCGGAACTTCGCTCTGCAATACTTCCTTCTCAAAATTATCTGTTGTAATCTCCAACACTGCCATAGTAAATCCCTCCTGTTAATTTTTAAATGCTGAAATTTAAACTATAAATTTTATTTTATCATACTTTCCATAGTTACTGTTACACTTTTTTGCTAAAAAAATGTTAAAATTTTCTTTCCTTCTTGAATCCTCATGTTCTTCATGGTACATTAGTAACAAAACCACAGTTACAATTTGAATCTTGAATCGAGGTGTACAGATGAAAAAAATTATACAAAGACAACTGTTCCACGATTTAGCCGTCACAATTGGGCTGCTTTTTGTAACCACCGGCCTGACATTTATTCTGTTTTACTTCATTTCGCAAAGTCCGGCAAATATTGCCCTGTTTTATGTGATTGGCATCATTACAGTTGCGCGGTATACGACTGGTTACTTTTACGGCATTCTTGCTTCTTTGCTCAGTATTATTTTAATCAATTGTTTCTTTACTTATCCATATTTCAGATTGGATTTTTCTATAAATAACTATCCTTTTACATTCATCTGCATGCTGACCCTCTCTTCCATCACCAGCGCTACTACATCCAATCTGAAGCAACAGACAGAAATTCTTGCATTTCATGAAAAACAATTGATGGAAGCAGAAAAGGAAAAAATGCGTGCCAACCTGCTTCGCGCAGTCTCCCACGATCTGCGCACTCCTTTAACCAGTATCCTGGGCTCTGTCTCTTCGATAGAAGCCGAGGAATTTAGTTTTTGTTCTCAGGAATGCCGGAAACTTCTTCACAATATCCATGATGATGCAGAATGGCTGCTGAACATGGTGGAAAATCTTCTGTCTGTCACCAGAATCCAAACCGGAGCTTCCAGTTTAAAAACCAGTCCGGAAGCGGTGGAAGAAGTGGTGTCTGAATCGGTGGACCGTCTGAAAAAACGGTTCCCGGATGCGGAAATTAATGTATCTGTTCCCGATGAACTGCTGATCGTCCCCATGGACGCCATGCTCATCGAACAGGTTTTAATTAATCTTTTGGAAAATGCCATTACGCATTCCAAAAGCGCCCTGCCCGTACGTCTTGTAATTGAAAATCAGCCGGAGTACATTTACTTCCGTATTATTGACTACGGAATCGGACTGCAGGAGAGCCATCTGGAAGATATTTTTGACGGCACCTGGTCTGAGAATTCTCCTTCCGACGTACATAAAGGCACGGGCATCGGCCTGTCTATCTGCAAAACAATCATTACTGCCCACCACGGCAGTATCACTGCGCAGAACCATAAAGAAGGGGCCGAATTTGTATTTACACTGCCAAAGGAGGAAGCATATGCATAAATTTACCGTACTTGTTGTAGAAGATGAAAAAAACATTTGTGATTTTATTTCCAAAGTTCTGACATCCCACGATTACCGGGTCAGCTGCGCTTCTACCGGAAAAGAAGCCCTTTCTCTGGCTTCTTCTCTCTGCCCTGACATTATCCTGCTGGATTTGGGGCTGCCGGATCTGGATGGTATCGAAGTGATTCAAAAAATCCGTTCCTGGTCCGGAAATCCGATCATTGTCATTTCCGCCCGCAGCCTGGAGGATGACAAGGTGCAGGCATTAGACGCCGGGGCAGACGACTATCTGACCAAACCCTTTGGAACCTCTGAGCTGTTGGCCAGAATCCGAACTTCGCTGC
This sequence comes from Lachnospiraceae bacterium, assembly GCA_910575555.1. Lineage (GTDB taxonomy): Bacteria > Bacillota > Clostridia > Lachnospirales > Lachnospiraceae > Petralouisia. The sequence continues at coordinate 153,443 of CAJTFX010000004.1, forward strand.
GTCATAGCAATAAAATAAGCAGCAACGGACTTCCCCAGCACCCATTCCGGGCCAAAGGCCTGGAAATTGATTTTTTCAAACGCAATATTACTGTAAACGGACAGGCGATCCACCTGACTCCCATCGAATATAAAATCGTGGCCTTCCTGGCCCAGAACAGCGGAAAGGTAATGACCTATTCCGCAGTCATGAATAATGTCTGGGGGCCTTACGCAGAATCCGACAACAAGATTCTGCGGGTAAACATGGCAAATATCCGGCGCAAACTGGAGAATAATCCGGCGCAGCCCATCTATATTTTTACCGAGGTGGGCGTAGGCTACCGGATGGTGGATGAAGATATTCTGTAAAATTTAAGAAATATTCCATTGTTTTTTTTCGCTTTATTATATACAATGGTTATGGTGTCTTTGACAGGAAAGACAAAAATCTATAACAGAATGAAGGGTTGAAACAAAATGATGGATGAAAGAGAACGAAGACGAAGAAGACGAATCAGACGGAAACGGCAGGTCTACAGAGCCCGCATTCTCGTGGGCGCCGCTGCGCTTGTCCTTGTGCTGGCCGCCGGATTCGGAATCTCTTCAGCCGCCAAAAAATCTGCCGAACGAAAAGCGCAGAAGGAACAGGAGCTGCAGCAGCAAAAACTGGCTGAGGAAGAAAAGAAAAAAGCCGCAGAAGAAGAGAAAGCCAAAAAAGAAGCTGCCAAAAAAGCCGCAGAAGAAGAGGCGGAAAAAACTTTTACACTGGCAGATCTGGACAACCCTGACGGGTTTGACACACGGCCCACCGAGCTTGGAATCGCGCTTGAGAACCAGCCGGTTGATTTAAACGGACTGGATACCACCGGATTGGACTGGGGCCAGGGCGGAGACAAGGATCAGTGGAACCGGCCGGCAGGATGTCTGCAGTATCAGGAAAAATACGGAAAGTACAACGCTTATTTTATCAAGGATGAACCGGAGAAAAAAGTCATTTATCTGACCATTGACGAAGGTTACGAGTACGGCTGTTCTCCGCGGATTTTAGATACGCTGAAAGAGAAAAAAGTGCCTGCTGTCTTTTTTGTGACCAAGTCTTTTGCAGAACAGAATCCAGACCTGGTAAAGCGCATGATCGAAGAAGGACATGAGGTGGGCAACCACAGCGTAACCCATCCGGCTGCCGGGCTGTCCTCCCAGACCATTGAAGAACAGACCAATGAAGTCATCGGCCTCCACAATTACATGAAGGAGCAGTTCGGCTATGAGATGCATCTCTTCCGTTATCCTTCCGGCAAATTCAGCGAGCAGTCTGTGGCTCTTTTGAACAATTTAAATTACAAGAGCGTGTTCTGGAGCTTCGCATATCTGGATTACGATGTGGAAAATCAGCCGGACCCGGCAGAAAGCCTTCAGAAAACCATTGACTGCCTGCACCCGGGCGCTCTCTATCTGCTTCATGCAGAATCAGAGACGAACACCCAGATTCTGGGAGACTTTATTGATCAGGCCAGATCTCAGGGGTATGAGTTTAAGTTATTCCAGTAGAGCGGGATATTTTGCACGGATAAACATGCCGGATTCCCTTTGACCCGTAAACCGGACGATACGTCGGTGAACGCTTGATATATTGACAGCAGACAAAACTGCAGGATTTCCCTTTGCTTCGCAAATTGGGCGCTCCTGCAGTTTCTGTATTGGAACATCCTGTACTTTACTTTTAATTCCGGCCGAACTCTGACAAGATCAAACCTTCGTTTCGATCCAGCGTCATGCCTACGCTCCAGGCATTTACAAACAATAACAGGGGATTTCCCTTTAAATCCTGGATCTTTTTCATGTCGGAGGTTCCTGTTAACTTCTCCATATCAATTTCTTTATTCTCAATCCACCGGATATGCTCATAGGGCAGTTTCTCCAGGCGGATATCCACGTTGTATTCATTTTCCAGACGGTATTTCAGCACGTCAAACTGCAGTTCTCCCACTACGCCCACAATGATTTCTTCCATTCCAGTGTGGTATTCCTGAAAAATCTGTATGGCGCCCTCCTGGGCAATCTGGGTAATTCCCTTGACAAACTGCTTGCGCTTCATGGTATCTAACTGGCGCACTCTGGCAAAATGCTCCGGCGCAAAGGTGGGAATGCCTTCAAAGGCAAATTTCTTATTGGCATTGGTGATGGTATCCCCGATGGAGAAAATTCCCGGATCGAACACGCCGATAATGTCTCCGGCATAAGCCTCCTCAATCATTTTCCGCTCCTGAGCCATCATCTGCTGGGGCTGAGAAAGACGCATTTTCTTTTCTCCCTGAACATGGGTCACTTCCATGCCTGCATCAAATTTCCCGGAGCAGATGCGCATAAAGGCGATCCGGTCCCGGTGGGCCTTGTTCATATTCGCCTGTATTTTAAATACGAAGGCAGAAAAATCCTCCGAAAAAGGATCGATCTCCCCTAAATCTGAATTTCTGGGAAGGGGCGTGGATGTCATCTGCAAGAAATGCTGCAGAAAGGTCTCCACACCGAAATTCGTCAGAGCAGAACCGAAAAACACCGGGGACAGTTCTCCCTTTGACACCAGTTCCATGTCAAATTCTGCGCTTGCGCCGTCTAACAGTTCTATTTCCTCCAGCAGCGCAGCCTTGTAATCCTCTCCGATTTCCTCCGCCAGAGCCGGATCGTCCAGATCAATATCTTTTTCCACTCCTTCTTTGGTTCCCTTTAAGGTGTCCGCAAAGGTCATGATTTTCTTCTGGCTGCGGTCGTAGACCCCTTTAAAATTCTTTCCGGAGCCGATGGGCCAGTTGATGGGACAGGTGGCAATTCCCAGTTCCTTTTCAATCTCATCCAGTAAATCAAAGGTATCGTTGGCGTCCCGGTCCATTTTATTGATAAAGGTAAAAATCGGAATATGGCGCATCACGCAGACCTTAAACAGTTTCCTGGTCTGGGCCTCCACACCCTTAGAGCCGTCAATTACCATCACTGCAGAGTCCGCCGCCATCAGCGTACGGTAGGTATCCTCAGAAAAGTCCTGATGCCCCGGCGTGTCCAGGATATTGATACAGTACCCGCCGTAATTAAATTGCAGGACAGATGAAGTCACAGAGATTCCTCTCTCCTTCTCAATCTCCATCCAGTCTGACACGGCGTGGCGGGCAGTGGCCTTGCCCTTGACAGATCCGGCCAGATTAATGGCGCCGCCGTATAAAAGAAACTTTTCCGTCAAAGTGGTTTTCCCCGCGTCCGGATGGGAAATAATGGCAAAGGTTCTGCGCTTTTCAATTTCTTTCTTTCTGTTTTTTTCTATTTCTGACAAGACAATTCCTCCATTTCTGCAATTAATTCTCCAAAGGTTTTTAAAGCCTCCCGGATGGGCTCTTTCGTGGTCATATCCACGCCTGCGTCTTTCAAAAGTTCAATGGGAGATTTGCTGCACCCGCCCTGCAGAAACTTCAGATACCGGGCCACTGCAGGTTCCCCCTCCTCCAGAATTTTCTTGCTTAAAGCCATAGACGCCGCAAAACTGGTGGCATACTGATACACATAAAAATTATAATAAAAATGCGGAATTCTCGCCCATTCCACGGCAATTTCATCATCCGCAATGACATCCGGCCCATAATACTGCACATTCAGCTCATAATACAGTTTTTTCAAAGCTTCCGCCGTCAGCGCTTTTCCCTCTTCCACCATCTGATGGGTCAGAAGCTCAAATTCCGCAAACATGGTCTGGCGGTACAGCGTGGCGCGGAACTGCTGCAGGAAATGATTGATCAGATACGCCTTCCTCTTCCTATCTTCGGTGCGCTTCAGCAGGTAATGCATCAGCAGGGCTTCATTGCAGGTAGACGCCACCTCCGCCACAAATATCTTATACTCACTGTCAAAGATATTGTTGTGCCTGGCTGAATAATAAGAATGCAGGGCATGTCCCATTTCATGGGCAAGGGTAAATTCAGAATCCAGGTTATACTGATAATTCATCAGCACATAAGGATGGGCCGAATAACACCCGGCGGAATAAGCCCCGCTGCGTTTTCCCTCATTCTCATATTTATCAATCCAGCGGTTCTCAAATCCTTCCTTCAGCACCCGGACATAGTCATCCCCCAGAACCTTCAGGGCTTCCCCTATCTCCTCCTGGGCCTGCTGATAAGTGATTCTGGCTGTCTCCTCTGCAACTATGGGCACATACACATCATACATATGAAGCTCTTCCAGTCCCATCAGCTTTTTGCGCAGAGACATGTACTGATGCATATAATGCAGATTCTCGTGCACCGCTTCAATCAAATTATGATACACCTCTTTGGGCACATTGTTGGCGTCTACAGCCGCTTCCATGGAAGAAGGATAATTTCTGGCTTTGGCGTAAAAGAAATTGGCCTTTGCTTTTCCTTCATAGAGGGCTGCAAAGGTATTCTTGTACTGTTCATACCGGGCATAATATGCCTGAAAGGTCTCCCGGCGTACATTTTTATCCTGGCTTTCCAGCATCGGCACAAACCGGCCGCTGCTGATTTTGACCATTTCGCCATTTTCATCCCTTACCGAAGGATGTTCAAAATCTGCGTCCGTCAGGAGACTGTAGGCTTTCTCCATAGCCTCTCCCATCTCCTTAGAAGACGCAAGAAGCTCCTCCTGTTCCGGCGTCAGGGTATGTTCTTTCAGCCTGCGCAAATCTGAAATTGTCACCCGGTAATTGCCCAGTTCTTCTGTTTCTTTATAAAACTGCTGCAGCTTCTCTTCCTCCATCGACGCAATCCAGGCATCCCTGGGCGCTGTTGCTGCGGCAAATTTATGGTAAATTCCCATCATTTTTCCGCTTAACGCCTGAGAGCTGTCATTGCCGGTATCCACATCCGCGCTCCGCTGGGAATAGCAGATGGTCCGATCTAACAGCGTCACGCTCTTCTCCAATTTCCGAAAATATTCCAGAAGATGGGCGCCGCATTCCATCAGATATTCTTTCGTAAAATTTTTTAACTCTTCCACCATCTCTTCCAGTCTGCGGGCATCTTCTAAAAATAAATCCACGGAATCATATAAATCTTCTATTGCCCAGGTATCCGCAACGGCTGCCTGGCTTCTTTTTAATAATTCTGCTGCCATATTCTGTACAACCTCCATTTTTCACATACCGGCACATTATAGCACAGCCGGCTTTTCTTGTCACCTTTTTACGCTTTGTTTCCGGAATTTCTGTCACTTATTTTTGCTGCCTGACAGAAATGAAGCCAGTTTTTTCCGTATAACAAAATAACAGATCAAATGCACGGACGCCGTCAACGTCCAGGACACCGGATAGGAAAGATACAGGCTGAGCAGGCTCTTTTGCTCCTGAAACACTGTAAAAATCCACAGTATCCGGAAACCGCAGGCTCCCAGTAAAGACACAATCATAGGCATTACCGCATAGCCCAGGCCCCGCAGCTCCCCCACTAACACATCCATAATGCCGCAGAGGCAATAGGTGGTGCAGATAACAGACAACCGCAGCATCCCCACCTCAATTACTTTGGGATCAGAAGAATAAATTCCCAAAAGCTGAGGCCCGAGCAGATAAGCCGTCCACCCCATGGAAAGCCCCACGCAGGTTACCATTCCAAGGCACTCTATCAGCACTTTTCCAATCCGTTTCCACTTCCCTGCCCCGAAATTCTGACTGGTAAAGCTGAGGGCTGTCTGATGGCAGGCATTCATGGCCATATAAATAAAGCCTTCAATGTTGGACGCCGCGGTATTTCCCGCCATTGCCACAGAACCGAAGGAATTGACGGAGGACTGAATCAGCACATTGGACAAAGAAAAGACGGTGCCCTGAAGTCCCGCCGGAAGTCCAATCCGTATAATCTGAATGACCTTGTCTTTTTTCAGCGCAAGGTTCTTCCATTCCACCCGGCAGCCTCCTTCCATTCCCATCATACAGCGGAAAATTAATCCTGCAGACACAATCTGGGAAATTACCGTCGCCAGGGCCACGCCTGCCACGCCCAGATGAAATCCTATCACAAAAACCAGATTCAGCAGAATATTGATGATTCCCGCCGCAAACAGATAATACAGGGGTCTCTGGGTATCTCCCACCGCCCGCAGGATGGAGCTGCCGAAGTTATACAATAAAATCACAGGCATTCCCGCAAAATAAATCCGGATATACAATACCGCCTGATTCAGCACATCCGCCGGCGTCCCCATCATTACAAGGATCTGAGGCGCCACAAGCATTCCAAAAATCATCAGCCCCAGGCCGCAGACCACGCTCAAAACCATTGCGCTGTGCACCGTTTCACTGATATCTTTTTCTTTTCCGGCGCCGTAAAATCTGGCCACCAGCACATTGGCTCCTACCGAAAATCCGATAAACAGATTGGTCAGAAGATTAATCAGCGACGCATTGGCCCCCACGGCCGCCAATGCCGTTCTTCCTGCAAATCTTCCCACCACCACCATGTCTGCCGCATTAAATAATAACTGCAGAATACTGGAAATCATCAGCGGAATGGAAAACAGCAGGATTTTTGAAAACAGCGGGCCGCTGCACATGTCAATTTCATAAGATTTTCTTCTCATTTTCATTCGTATCCTTTCCATTGCTCTCCCCAAAGAAGCCGGCCTTTCAGGCCCAGAGCTTCGGACTATTTCACAAAGTATACCACAGCCCCGTGCCGAGTTCAAGAACGATAAAACAGAGAGCCGTTTTCCGGCTCCCTGCGATATTTCTATTCCTGAGGCACATCCTCCTCCGGCGCGCTTTCACTGCCTGTTGCATCTGTTCCTTCTGCCGGCGCTTCCCCGGAATTGGCCTCAGGCGTTTCTGTGCTTTCCCCGGAGGAATTCTGAATGGGGGTAATAATAATATTTTCCGCCTGCACGTTGGTTTTGCGTTTTACAATATCCTCCACCTGCGCCCGCTTTGCATCTGTAACCTCTCCCATATTCAGAACCACGTCTGCATTGCCGTCTGTAATGCTTACCACCACATCCGTAAATCCTTTCGCTTCTAACAGCATCTCAGCAGCCGCTTCCCGCTCTGCAATGTCTGTCATGGCGATCATGGCGTTGATGGCGTCCTGCTTCTGCTCTTCTCCAATGCCGGTATTGTTGATAATCTCCAGCAAAGACGCTTTATTCTGGGAACGGACCTGCTCCCGGTTCAGCTTCACTTCCGATGCAAAATCAACGCTGTTTACATTGGTGCTGGTCAAAACGGCTTCTCCCGGATTGTCTACCCCTTCTCCCTGTCCGTTGGCCTTTGCAATCTCTTCTCCCGTTTTAATCCCCAGGTCTGCGTCCTGAGCCTCTGCAGCCGTTTCCTCACTGGCTTCTGTGTCTGTGAAAATATCCTCTGCGCTGTACATGTCTTCGTCGGATATTTCATATGTACTTTCATTGGTGTCTGCGCTGGCCTCCTTGGCCAGATCGCTGTCGCTCTGGCTTCCGGTGTACTGCAGATAGCCTGCCACAGCAATCATAAGAGCCAGAGCCGTAATAATAATCTGGTTCTTTTTAAATACTTTCTTCAAAACTTAAGCCCTCCTGTCAATTCATCTTAACTACCTTAATTTTATGTACTTCCACTGGAAATAATGCCAAAACCGCATCGGAAATATTTTTTACTGTCTTTGCATTTTCACCTCCCTCCGCCACCACCAGAACGCCTTCCACCTGAGGAGCCGTTTCTTTTGCAATAAAAGGCTGTCCCTGTTCCGTTTCCCTGGAAAACACTGTTTCCTCCTGATACTGGCTTTCGCGGGTATTTCGTTTAATGGCGCCGTCCTCTTCCGAAACCTCCTGGCTGCTGCGTGTAATATCTTTATCTAAAATCCTCTCCCCGTCATCTTTCAGCGTAATCATCACCTCCACCTTCCCCACCCCCTCCATTTCCCCTAAAATCTGCTCCAGCTTCCGCTCCAGTTCCCTGCCGTAGCTGATATGGGCTCCTGCGCTCTGTTTTGTTTCTTCCCCGCTTTCTTTTTCCTGTAGTTTCTGCTCCTTATCTTTGTCCGTATTGACAGGCATTGCGATAACCAGCAGTAAAATGCCCGCCAGCCCTCCGATAAAAAGCTGATTTTTCGATATTCCCTTTATTTTCTCCAGGGAAAACCATTCCTTTTTTTTCATGAATTCCCTCATTCCTTTCCAGATATCAGCACAGAAAACAGATCCTTCTCACTGCACCGAAACTGTAATTCTGTTTTCTTCCAGGCGGTAAAATTCCATCAATTCCTGTTTCAATTCGTCTGCCCCGGGATGCTTTAAGCTGTCATCCCCCAAAGACACTTTCGGAACCACAATCCCCTCTTTAGAGTCGCTTACCTCCAGAACTATGGATTCCACCTGATAATCCTCTGACAGACGAGCCTCTGTTTTAAGCGGATTCAGTCCCTTTCCCTGGGCAATCCTTTCGATATCCATTTCAATTGCCCGTTCATATTCCTGCAGATACGCTTTTTTCTGGGTCTGCTCCAGATGGGCAGTATCCAGCTTGATATTGTCAAGCTCCTGGAAAAAACCGGCCTGGCTGATTTTCTGCATCAGAACCTCTTCCTGTCCCAGCACAGACAGCACCGGCGTGGCCACCAGTATCATCAGCAGCATTCCTGAAAAAAATCTGACGTATTTCCGGTAACTGTCTTTGGGCAGCAGATGGATGATGATATTCATAAAAATATAAAAGCACACGATATTTTTTACCCAGGTATAGACCAGTTCCATTTCATTTCCCCTTTCGTCATAAGTGAAATGTAGTAGCCGCCGTCACCATGGCGATGGTTACCAGAAACATCACCGCAGTGGTCACCACCACTTTTCCCATCATTCTTCCGCTTTCTCCCGCGCTGCTGATGCAGCCAATCATCCGTTTGTCTGAAATAGGCTGAATCACCGCCGCCAGTATTTTATAGAGAAAGGTCATAACGCCGACTTTAATCAGCGGTTCTGCACACAAGGCCAAAATCGCCAAAATCGCCGCAAGGCCAATGCCGTTTTTAATGATAATCCCGGAGCCCACCATAATCTCTGTTACAGCATTAATGGACGTCCCAAGCCCCGGCAGCATCCCCGCCGTCTTGGAAATCAGACCTGTTTTAAAGGTGTCAATCACAGGTGTCAGCAGGTTCTGCACCACATTGATGCCGATGACAATGGTAAACAAAAATTTCAGCGCCCAGGCAACGCCGGATTTCAGCAGCTCCGTCATTTTCGACAGCAGCTCTTCCTCCGTGAGATAATTCATAAGCTCCAATGCCATATAAATCTGCACAGCCGGAAGAATCATGTATTTCAATGCCCATTCCATTCCATAAATCAAAAGAAACGTCATATCATAAAATCCTGCCGCCGTGGTGATCTGACCGGAAAATGCCATGCTCATGGTAAAGGTTGGGATCAGCACCTTCAGAAATACCATCATCTCCTCCAATACCTCTGCTGACACATCCCGAAGAATAAAAAAGGATTTCATCAAAAGCACCAACAGCAGCATGTACACCAGATAAAAACTGATTTCCGTCACCGCCGGATTTTCAAATACATCTGCAAAATTATACAAAATGGCAAACACCATGCACAGCAGCACAATCTGCACCAGGGTTTTCCGAAAAGCGGTAATTTCCCCGAATACCATACGGCAGACTTCCTGTATCAGCCATCCCTTGTCAATTTCTTCTCCTGCAATCAGACGCTCCACCAGCTCTCTGAAATGAAGCTCCTTTGTGCTCTCCTGCTCCCCCAGTATTTTGTCAATATCAGAAAAATCCAGTTCTGCCAGATAAGACTCCACCGTTTCGCTGCTGTCAGGGAAGATTCCTTCTGACTTTTCAGTATGCTCCGGCATTTCTGAGCCTGCCGCTTCCTCTGGAATTTCCTGATTCCCGGGCTCCGCCCCATAGATTGTTCCTGTCAGAAGAACCAGGCCTGCCGCCGCCCCCAATGCACACATCCATACCCTTCGCACTGCCGCCTCCTTCTGCGGAATCCGTATCCATCCTCTTTTCAACCTGCCCACCTCAACTTAAGAACTCTCCTATGGTTTCCAACAGCACCAGAAGCACCGGCATGCTGATCACCAGAATCGACAGCTTTCCAAACATCTCAATCTGGCCCGCCACCGCCTGATAACCTGCATCCTTACAGAGATTGGAAGAAAATTCCGCCACATAGGTAATCCCAATCATTTTAATCAGAATGGCAATGTATCCGGTGTCCAGCCTGACATACTCCTGCATCCTGTTTATCACCGACAGCACCAGTTCAAGCTTGGACATAATAAAATAAAAAATACACAGAGACACCCCCAGGGTGACGAACAGCTCATATTCTTTTTTTTGATCCTTCAGCAGAATCCCAAGCAGCATTCCCGCAATGCCCAGAACTGCAATTTTTAAAATATCCATTCCCGACTCTCCATGGTTCTCAGATTAATTACAAGGCAAACAGATTCCGCATCGTCTCAAACAATTCATAGATATAAGGCACAATCCAAAACAGTACAATCAAAAGTCCTGCCAGACTGGTGAGAAAGGCATGCTCCTCCCGCCCGCTGTGTTTTAAGACCTGACTTAACACGGTAACCAGTATCCCCACTGCCGCAATTTTAAAAATCAAACTTATACTCATAGCTTCCTCCGTACATCCCCCCGCTAAATCAGCAGAATTACCAGAAACAAACCGCACATCAGGCTTAAGGTGCGGGCCACTTTCTGCCTGTCCTTCAATTCCTTCTGGGCCCTTTTAAGAAATACCTCCGCCTGCTCCATATACAGTTCCAGATTCTTTAACTGCATCTTAACATCCAGATATCCGAAATTCTCTCCTGCCCGTTTCAACAGCCCCTGCTCTTCCCTGGTAAAATAAAATTTCTCTGCTTCCTCCTCCACCAGACCGCCCCAGAATTCCCCAATGCTCCCCTCATGTTTCTCCAACCCTTCAGCCGCCCGTTTTAAAAAATCAGAAAAGGGCTCTTTCCCCTGAGAAGCCATCTGCAAAAAAGCCTCCCTCAAAGGCGTTCTGGCATAAGAAATTTCCCCCTGCAGCATCAGAAACATTTCTTTCATGGCAATCAATTGTTCCACATGCTCTTTTTGCTCCTCATTGACCTTCCATCCATACAGGATGGACGCGGTAAGAATCAAAAGGCTTCCCAAAAGCTTCAGCATAATTTCTGCAGTTTTCCGTCATATACAGAAAACCTTCTCTCCCCTTTCTCTCCCATACTCAGCAGCACAAACCGTTCAAAATACTCCCGTTTGAGCCATCTTTTCAAGTACATTTTTTCTCCCATCTCTTCCACGCGTTCTGCGTGCATCGTTCCGAGAATCCGGCAGCCGCAGTGAAGCGCCTCTTCCACTGCCATGCAGTCTTTTTTGCCGCCCAGTTCGTCCACGGCGATAATCTGAGGCGACATGCTCCGCAGCAGCAGCCGCATGCCCTCCGCCTTGGGGCAGGCGTCTAATACGTCTGTCCGGCAGCCCAGGTCATTTTGGGGAATCCCGAAAAAACTGGCTGCCACCTCTCCCCGCTCGTCCACCAGGCCGATTTTCTCTCCAGGCGTCCGGGCGGTTCCCTCCGACAGCAGGCGGATGCAGTCCCGCAGCATGGTGGTTTTCCCCACTCCGGGCGGAGAAAGGATTAAGGTATTATAAATGCTCCCCTGCCGGCACAGCCACGGAAGAAGCGCTCTGGCGCAGTCTTTCTTCTGTCTTGCCACCCGGATATTCAGACTGGAAATGTTGCGGATTGCCGTAATTTTTCCCTGCCGGCAGACCGTTTTTCCCGCCACTCCAATCCGGTGTCCGCCCTGAATGGTGAAAAAACCATTGCGGATTTCTTCTTCCAAAGCATACATCGAGTACTGGCTCATTCTGGCTAAGGTTTCCTTCATATCCTGCTCCGTCCAGAGATAGGCAGTCCCAGGAGATTTGGAAAAAAACTCTTTCTCTATGAGCCCGGAGCCTTCACGGCTCCAGAACCATTCGGTTCCCCGGCCTGATACCATCACAGGCTGTCCTGTCCGCAGCCTGAATTCCTCCGGCTCCCTGTTTTCTTCAAAACTGTTCCGGCAGAGCTCCCTTAAGGCCCCCGGAAATACCCGGATAATTTCTTCCATGCGCCCTCCTTTCTGCGGCGGCAATCCAGAGCCCTTTCCTGCCGCGTCCTGCCGCAATTATTCCGATCCCTTCGCCGCTGCTTCCTGTTGTCCATCTTTTTGTACCTGATTCCATATATATGTACATGCCCGGAAGAATATTCCTTATAACTAAAAAAGCTCCTTTCCGGTAAGAAACCACTGGAGCCTGCCTCTTACTGGAAAGGAGTTTTTATTATTCTTTAAAAAACGATCCTAAAGCATTTTTCAAACACGCTGTAGGAACTGTTAAAAATAAACACGATCAAATCTTTCCCCGATATTTCCTATATAAATATTCAATCACACTAAGATTAAACTGCAACAAAATATTCCATTCTTTCTCTTTCAAATCTAATGGTGAATGCACTGCCCTGTAGTGTGCAATCGGATTTCGTATTTCTTTATAATACCATTTTGCCACTCCCATTCCCTTCACCTGTTTATATGAATTTTTCACATTTTCTATTGCAGTTGTATCAATATTTTTGAAAATCTCTTGTATTGCTGTTTCTTCATTCGGCCGCCAAGAAATCTTTTCTTCGATTTCCTTTGCTACGGCAAGTAAGGTTAATTCCGTTCCCAATACATCATAAAAAGCCTCTAATCTGATAACAGAAAATAAACGTTCTATACATCTGTATGTTTCTAAAAAACTATGATTCCATTGATTCGCCAGCATAGACATGACAATATTATGATATGGAATTTTATCATTCCCGCTGAATATGATATCTTCAAATAAATCCAAGGTCTTTTTATCCCATCGTCCAATTTTTTCTCTTTCCAATTTTAAAAAATGATATGCATACACATCATAAACATCATTTTTAATCAAACTGCTCTCTTCCACAATCTCATACGCACTTACATTTTCAAAAACTTCCTGCAAATCTTCCAACTGATGCCCATGGTAATTTTCATCCTCTGGCTGGCATAATATTTCATTGTAAATTCTCATGGGCGGTATGGCATAATTAACATTGCCTTGCAAATTACAAATAGCATAAACAAAAATTGCCAAATCAACATTCACATTCAACAACACAGAACCATCATGCTCCGATGTCTGCTCTCCCACAACAATCAGCATATCTCTATTCCTATAACTGACAATCGCAAATTTTGCATTCGGAATAAATTTCTGCACATTTATCTCCCTAATTGTATCTAATGTCTCTTTATCTTCCTTCTGAAAATCAATATAACATTTATCCAAATTATATTTATAGAAAGAATTTGCAGAATCAACATAAGCGGCTAATTTAGCAAAAATGCTTTTGCTGCTTTTCGACCTGTTTATCCCCACTTTAAAATGCCCTCCAACAAATTCCTAAGCTTGACAGTTCCCCATCTTCCTCAACAAGCACTTTAAACGCTCCATAAAACAACTCTCTTTCATAATCCCCAACTTTTGCTGTTCTTCTCTCCATTACCTGATTTAAAGTGGCAAAATCAATATATTCCGCTAGTTCGTCTCCATTTTTCTTTTCAAGATTCCTAATAACATTTAAAATAGCATTTTTAAATTTTTTCTTAGAGCTATCAATTTTTTCTTTGTCTCTTTCATCCCCAGGCCTGCCCATAATTTTCTCTCCGGCAGCCGCCACAAATCCTATCCGTGCCGGCTGCCCTGCAAACAATTCTTTCCCAGATTTAAACTTTTCTATAGAATTTTCTTCCTTTTTTTCCTCAGAATTATCCTCCTTTTTCTTGTATTTAGCATCCAAGAGAATATCCATCTGCACCATGCACTCTAACACTTCACAAAAAAGACGCACCAAATCTGTCTCTCCACTGCTTTGTAAAAAATCATGTCTTGTAAACTCATCTGTTAATTTCTCCTTGGTATTAATTTTCCAAGTACGCGCCCCAAACGCTAAAAACAATTCCACTAATCCATCTGCCTGGTATTGCCCGCCTTTGCTCCTTTTTGCTGAATCATCTATCTCAAAAACTTCAATACCTGCAACATGCTCTTTTATTTCTTTCACAATACCAGAAAAAACAATTTCTATTTGCCGCCTTACATTCCATGGCACTTGACCTGTATTCAAAATTAACATTCGGTATAATAAACTATTGCTATTATCTGAAATCCAATACTCAACACGTAATTCTCTTTGATTCACTTCTTCTTTTTCGGATACGGCTTTCATCAAAGCAGTTGTTCTTTGCATTCCATCTATGATGCTTAATTGTTCAACTGTATCATTTGTTATCAATTGTTCATACGCAATTTCACCCTTTTCAACTTTCTTATATTGTTCCGCATCTGTTACAATCCCTATTACAACAGGAGGCAATATCGTACCTTCTTTTATATCCTCGATCATTCTGTTTCTTATGGAAATTGCTGTTTTTTGTTTTAATGCTTCTCTTTGCCCAGAAATTCCTCCTCTGTTTTGATATGCCTTTTCCACCATTTGAAGATACTCTCTGACCGACATATTTTTAATTACTGACATGCATTTTAATTTCTTATCTAACAAAATACTTCTATTCATATTTTTCACTCCAAATTCATACTTTTGTTTATTGTAAAACTTAAGACCGCTTACTTATACCCTTTTATAGTATCCCATTTTTTTCTAAAATACAACATTAAACTATATTACATTTCCTGACTTTTCAAGAAAGCCAAAATTTATTTTCTGAAATTCAAAAAAGAGCCTTGTATCATCCATTCCCACAGATGATGCAAGGCTCTTTCTCTTAATTAATTATATTTACGCTTTCTTGCCGCTTCGGATTTCTTCTTGCGTCTTACGCTTGGCTTTTCGTAATGCTCTCTCTTACGAATCTCCTGCTGAATACCAGCCTTCGCACAGTTTCTTTTGAATCTGCGTAAAGCGCTATCCAAAGTTTCGTTTTCTTTTACGATAACATTTGACATAGTCTCACACCTAACCTCCCTCCAGTTGCGTATTGTGCATATTCAACTGTTTGGGTCATTTTATTGCACTGCTATTAATTATAACAGATATTTCCGGTAAGTCAACTATTTTTATAGAAAACTTTTAAATACTGCCTTCCACACATGACTGCGCATGTGTCGGGCTGTTTCCGGTGCTCTTAGATCTGACCCTCCAGAACAGTTTTCACTTCTGCAATGGCATCCGGAATGCCTGCCGGATTCTTTCCGCCGGCCTGGGCCATATTGGGGCGTCCGCCTCCGCCTCCGCCGACTTTGCCTGCAATGGCTTTAATCAAATTGCCTGCATGGGCGCCTTTCTTCATGGCTTCCTCTGTTGCCATGGCAATCAGGTTCACCTTGCCGTCTTTTTCTGAAGCAAGAACCACCACGCCTTCACCCAGCTGCTCTTTTAACTGATCGCCTAAATCCCGCAATCCGTTCATATCCACGCCCGTCACGCTAGAGGCCAGGAGTTTGACGCCCTTTACCTCGGTTACCTGGTTCATCACATCCCCCAGGGCGCTCTGGGCCGCCTTGCTCTTTAAAGATTCATTTTCACTCTGCAAAGCCTTCAAATCTGCCATCAGATGCTCTAATTTCTCCACCAGTCCCGCCGGATTGGTCTTTACGGTTTTCGCTGCCGTATGAAGCAGCTCTTCCAGTTTGTCATAATATTCAAACACTGCCTTAGAGGTCAGCGCTTCAATTCGGCGCACGCCTGCCGCCACGCCGGATTCTGAGATAATCTTAAAGGCGCTGATGCTGCTGGTATTCGCCACATGGGTTCCGCCGCACAGCTCCACAGAAAAATCTCCCATCTTCACCACACGGACAGAGTCGCCGTATTTCTCGCCGAATAACGCCATGGCACCTGTTTTCTTCGCTTCTTCCAGGGTCATCACTTCTGTTACAACCGGAAGGGACGCTGCAATCTTCTCATTGACAATGGCTTCTGTCCGGGCAATTTCCTCCGGCGTCATTGCCGCAAAATGAGAAAAGTCAAAACGAAGCCTGTCCGCATTCACATCGGAACCATGCTGCTCCACATGAGTGCCCAGCACTTCCCGAAGGGCTTTCTGCAGCAGATGGGTGGCGCTGTGGTTTCTTCCAATCAGCCCCCTCTGTTCTTCTGACACGGACAGCTCTACGGAATCGCCTGTTTTAAACATGCCCCGGGTGACCACGCCCACATGGCCGATGCGCCCGCCCCGGAGATGAATGGTATCCTCCACCCGGAATTCATTTTCCCCGGCGCGGATAACGCCTGTGTCAGCATTCTGTCCGCCCATGGTGGCATAGAAGGGCGTCTCTTTTACAATGATGGTTCCCCGCTCTCCGTCTGACAATGCCTCCGTCAGTTCTGTCTCCGTGGTTAATACGGTAATCTCCGAACTGTGAACCAGACGGTCATATCCTACAAATTCCGTGGTCACGGAAACGTCAATCTCATCGTAGACCGTGGCGTCCGCGCCCATGTAGTTGGTTTCCTTCCTTGCATTTCTGGCTTTGTTCCGCTGCTCTTCCATGCAGCTTTTGAAGCCTTCTTCGTCAATGGAAAATCCCTGTTCTTCCAAAATCTCCAGTGTCAGATCCACCGGGAATCCGTAGGTGTCATACAATTTAAATGTATTTTCTCCGGACAGTACCTTTGTACCCTCCGCTTTCATCGCTTCCTGCATTTCCGCCAGGATGCTGAGTCCCTGATCGATGGTCTTGTCAAACTTCTCTTCCTCCTGGGTCAGCACCTTAAAGATAAATTCTTTCTTTTCCTCCAGTTCCGGATATCCGTCCCGGCTTTCCGCAATGACCGTAGCGCTTAAGGTTGCAAGGAATTTCCCGCTGATTCCAAGAAGCCTGCCGTGGCGGGCCGCCCGCCGGATCAGGCGCCGGAGCACATAGCCACGCCCTTCATTACCGGGCATAATGCCGTCGGAAATCATAAAGGTTGCGGAACGCATATGATCTGTAATCAGCCGGATGGAAACATCATCCATGGCGTCGGTCTGATAGGTCTTGCCGGACACCTGGCATACCTTGTCCCGGATTGCCTTCATGGTATCAATGTCAAACACAGAATTCACATCCTGCACCACTACCGCCAGACGCTCTAAGCCCATGCCTGTGTCAATGTTTTTGTTGGCAAGCTCCTCGTAATTGCCGTGTCCGTCTCCGTCAAACTGGGTAAATACGTTGTTCCACACTTCCATAAAGCGGTCGCATTCACAGCCCACCTTACAATCAGAGCTGCCGCAGCCGTAAGCCTCTCCCCTGTCATAATAAATCTCAGAGCAGGGGCCGCAGGGGCCTGCGCCGTGTTCCCAGAAATTATCGCATTTCCCATTTTCATCCCGGTAAAACCGGGTAATCTTCTCTGCCGGAACGCCCACTTCCTTCGTCCAGATTTCAAAAGCTTCCTCATCTTCTCCGTAAATGGAAGGATAGAGCCGCTCCGGCTCCATGCCGATGACCTCTGTCAAAAATTCCCAGCTCCAGGCAATGGCCTCGTGCTTGAAATAATCCCCAAAGGAAAAATTGCCCAGCATTTCAAAAAAAGTAAGATGTCTCGCTGTCTTACCAACATTCTCTATATCTCCGGTACGAATACATTTCTGGCAGGTGGTCACACGCCTTTTGGGCGGAATCTCCTGCCCGGTAAAATAAGGCTTCAGCGGCGCCATTCCCGCATTGATAAGCAGCAGGCTGTTATCGTTGTGGGGTACCAGAGAAAAACTTTTCATCGCCAGATGATCCTTGCTTTCAAAAAATTCCAGATACATCCTGCGCAGTTCATTTACTCCATACTTCTTCACGACCAATTTCCTCCACTGTCTATTTCTCTTGCTGTGTCAGTTCCGCTGCTGTTTTGCTGTCTTTTCTGTCACGCAGTTTCTTTCCCAGAAAAAGTCCGCAGCCGGCTACTGCCGCCATAAGTACAAACTTCAAGGCATACTGTATCAAACTGGCCAAAAACGTCATAAAAGCACCTCCTATCAAGTGTTAATCATATCATATGACCGGCCGATTTTCAAGAACGGCCAGGGATAAATCCCTTTATTCTGTCAGCGGAGCATCCTCCAGGAGATTCTCTCCGTCTGCCGCCGAGGTGGCAAGGGCGTCGCAGCGTTCATTCATCACATGCCCGTCGTGGCCCTTGACCCAGATAAAGGTTACCTTATGGGGCGCCATTGCTTTCAGCAGCGCTTTCCAGAGATCGATATTTTTCACCGGTTTTCCGTCTGATTTCTTCCAGCTCCTTTTCAGCCAGCCGGACACCCAGTTCTGGTTGAAGGCGTCCACCACATATTTGGAATCGGAATACAGTTCTACCTGGCAGGGCCGGTTTAATTCCTGCAGGCTGCGGATAACCGCCATCAGCTCCATACGGTTGTTGGTGGTTTTCCGGTAGCCGGCGGAAATTTCTTTTTTATAAACTTTCCCTTCCTGATCCGTATAGACCAGAACTGCGCCGTAGCCGCCCGGCCCGTCGGGATTGCCCCGGGCCGCGCCGTCTGTGTATATTTTTACATCCATGTTTTCCCCATTCCTTATTTCTGTCCGGTATTTCCTTGTATCTTTGTCTGGGTGTAAGAAGAGCCGTTGAAAATACCCTGTCTCTTACATTTTTTAAGATTATTTTTAACAATATAATAAACTCTGGCGTCACCGGACAGAGAAATTCCGTTTACGCCCATATTGGAAATCTTATTCTTTCCAATGGAAGAAATAGTTCCGCTCATTGCCACGATCCCATGCTGCTTGCAGCCTGTGATTTTATTCTCCTGAATTCCCTTTGTTTTGCTTTTTCCGGAACCAATGCTTCCGGCAATTAACACGATTCCGCTTTTATTGATGGTTTTTAAGGTATTCCCGGATACATTGGTGACCTTTGCCTTGTTGATGCAGATTCCGTTCTCACCGGTATTGCTTATTTTGTTTTTCGTAATATCCTTCAGGGCACAGTCTGCCTTTCCATGGATATCAATAATTGAAATTCCGTGCTTTTTGGCTTTGTTGATGGTATTGCCTGTAATACTGGTTACCTTACCGTCATCTACGCTGATTCCGTTCCATTTTACATTGGTAATTTTATTTCCGGAAACTTTCTTTACCGTTCCGCCTCCGATGGAAATTCCATGTTTTGCAATATTCTTCAGTGTATTATTGGAAATCACTACATTCTTCCCGGAGTCTACCATGATTCCGTTCTTTTTCATGCCCTCGGCCTGATTGCCCTCAATCACCACTCCGTCTGCAACCATCACATGCATGGCAAACTGATAAGGCCCTTTGACAATGTTGTTCTTTACTGTCAGATTGTTGATGCCGATACAGGTAATCGCAATCTTTGCCGCCTTGTTCTTAGAAGAACAGGTGATAGTATTATTGGTAATGGTAATGTCTTCATTCCTGTACTTTCCGTCTTTTGTATGGCGATGCTGCCCTACGCCGCAGGGAATGTCGTTGAATTTGTTGTCCGTAATAACCACATTTTTGCAGGATGTACCGTCAATGACAGAGCCTCTCGCCCAAGGCTCATTGCCGGTTTTCCATGCGGTTTCAATCTGAATGGCTTCCCTTGCATAAGTATAACTGTTTTCCTTGCCTTTCTTATAGCGGAACCCGGTAAAGGTACATCCGCTGACCTCTCCGTTTTTCACGCCCACCAGTTCTAAGATGTGGCAGTCATAGGTATTCTTAATGGTACAGTCCTTGATGGTAATATTCTCTGCATGGTCAAAACGGACCACATCGGTTCCCTTGGTAGCCTTTGCCGTATTGCCGCCGTCGATGGTTCCGCCTTCTATTGTGATGTTTTTGGACATATTATATTTTCCCACAACATCTCTTTTACTGTTCTGATCCACATTAAAAAGAACTTCCCGGTTAATCCAGCTGTCCATTCGGTACAGGGTCGCATTCTTATCCAGAATCAAGTGGGTATTGGAATACACCCGAAGAGTCTTGTCAATGTTGTAAGTTCCTGCCGGAAAATAAATAGTAATTTCTTTCTTTGAACCGATGGCTTTGTTCAGTACGCTCTGGATTCCTTTGGAATCAGATATTTTGTCCTTGGGGTTGACCTTTTCTTCTGCGTCTGTAACTACATTATAATCGTAATTCGGCGCAGATGACGCCTGAACCCGTCCTGTGTTCATAAGCACGCCTGCGCTTACCAGCATGGCTGCCCACAGTCCCAGTTTTCTTTTGGTAAATTTGATTTGATCTTTTTTCATTTTGCACCTCCGTATGATTTCCTATTATACCGAATAACACAGAAACAATCAACGAAAAATTTCCTGATTCTCCTTCTCCACAACAAGTATCTTTTCCCGTACTGCCGCAGTTCTCGGAAGGCTTCGGTATTCCTGAATCACCTCATACTTTTTCCACAAATGCATGGGTACAATACATTCTGCCTGCACATGTTCGATGAAATAATCAATTCCCAGATACCGGTCATGCTCCTGCCTGGGGTCCAGCACCACAAAGGCCAGGTCTATGTTTCTTCCGGAAAGCAGATCGATCTGCGCTTTGTAAGTTTTTTCCTGATACTCATTAAATTCCTCCGGCTCCCCTTCCCATCTCCACCAGTTCAAATCCCCTGCATGGTAAATGGTTTTGCCGGAAACAGACGCAAGAAAGGCCACTCCGCTGTCTGTGGAACGCAGGGTTTCCACAGTAATTCCTCCTATTTCATATCGTTCTCCCGGTTTAACATAAGTAATGCAATCCCTGATTTCTTCTTCCACCCCCAGGCGTTTCAGCGCGGAATTTCCCAGTTTTTTTCTGATGTCTTTGGAAAAAATATATTGGATATCGGGATATTTCCTGCTCCATTTCAGTACCTCCGGGTCAAAATGGTCCTGATGGCTGTGGCTTGAAAACACATATACCGGCGTTTCTTCCGGCAATTCTGGCATTTTCCCATGATAGATACAATCCGAAACTCTGTCTCCTCTGAAATAGTCAAAAACCAGCGCCCTTTTGTCCGTTTCTACGCAAAAGGCGCTGTGGTGAATATAAGTAATCTTCATTGTCTCCTCCGCTTTCTTCCAAAGCGTATTTGAAAAATACTTTCCGACAGATGTCAGGAATAATTTTTCAAACACGCTTTGACATTTTGTAAACTGTTTTTTATTATACTGTAATTTTTACAAAATGTACAGGCACAAAAAGAGGGCTGCCGGGAAATGAAGCTTACACCCGATATACAGTTGTGACACGAAAAGAATCACAGTATATATTGGGGAAAATCTGTCAGTTCCCAACAGCCCTTTATCTTATTATACTTCTTTCATTGAATCAATAATTGCATCTGCAAGCGCATCCAGCTCCAGGCTCTTATCCGGGCCCATGGAAGAAGCGATGCTTAACCGGTCGTTTAAAACGGTCATGTTTTTCATTTCTTCATCAATAAACTTCTGCATTAAATCTCCGGACTTGCAGGCCCAGGAGCCATTCTCTATCAGTGCAAAGGTACGGTTCTGCATATTCAATGCCTTCATATCCATCAGGAAGTTATGCATCACCGGATAAATGCCCAGGTTATATGTGACAGACGCCAGCACGATATGGCTGTATTTAAAAGCTTCTGAAATCAGGTACGAAACATGGGTGTTGGATACATCATAAACTGCCACATTGGAGCATCCCTTTTCGCAGAGCCTTGCCGCCAATGCCTGAGCCGCTGATTCCGTATTGCCGTACATGGACGCATAGGCAATCAAAACTCCCTGCTCTTCCGGCTCATACCGGCTCCATTTATCGTATTTTTCTACAAAATAGCCCAGGTTCTCACGCCAGACAGGGCCGTGAAGCGGACAGATGAACTTAATCTGATCTAAAATCCCGGAGGCTTTCTTTAACAGAAGCTGAATATGGGGGCCGTATTTGCCTACGATATTCGTCAGGTAGCGGCGGGCTTCGTCAATCCAGTCACGGTCGAAATCCACCTCGTCAGCAAAGAGCTTGCCGTCCAGGGCGATAAAAGAACCGAAAGCGTCTGCCGCAAACAATACGCCGTTGGTGGTATCAAATGTCACCATGGCTTCCGGCCAGTGCACCATGGGAGCCGCTACAAAGGTTACTGTATGATCGCCGAAGCAGTGGGTATCTCCTTCTGCCACAGTAATGCATTCATGCAGATCCGGATGGAAGCCGAACTGACGCATCAGCATAAAGGCTTTCTCACTGGAAATTACTTTTACATCCGGATAGCGAAGCAGGATCTGTTCGACGGACGCTGCATGATCCGGCTCCATATGATTGATCACAAGCCAGTCCAGGGGACGGTCCCCCAACAGATAATCCAGGTTTTCCGCAAGCTGACGGTACGCCGACCAGTCCACCGTGTCAAACAAAACTGTTTCCTGATCCATCAGCAGATATGCGTTGTAGCTTACTCCCTGCGGAATCGGATGAATATTTTCAAATAAATGAAGCCTGTGGTCATTGGCTCCCACCCAGTACAAATCATCGGTTACTTTCCGTACACAATACATAGATTCGTTCCTCCCTTCTGTTACGCCTCAATAAACTGTTCTTTGCCTTCTGCGCATTCCGGACATACCCAGTCTTCCGGTAATTTCTCAAATAAAGTTCCCGGAGCGATTTCTGCATCTTCGTCGCCGATTTCCGGAATATATTCGTATCCGCAGCCGCCGCATACATAGCTTTTGCCAATGGGTTCCGGCTTTGGAACAGGCGGCCGTTTCATCTTCACCATAGGAGGCGCAGGCTGTTTCTCTCCGGTGCCGAGAGCCTCTGTAAGAAGCGGAAGAATCTCTGCCACATCTCCTACAATGCCGTAGTCGCAGTTTTTGAAAATAGGAGCATTGCCGTTCTTATTGATCGCCACAATTGCAGACGCGTCTTTGATTCCCTTTAAATGCTGAATGGCGCCGGAAATACCGCAGGCAATATACAGGTTGCCTTTGAATTTCTGTCCGGACATTCCCACATAGCGGTTCAGCGGCACATATTTCAATGTTTCCGCAACCGGACGGGAAGAACCGATGGCTGCGCCTGCCGCTTTGGCCAAATCTTCAATCAGCTTCATATTCTCCCTGCTTCCGATTCCTTTTCCGGCGGAAACCACCCGCTCTGCCTGAGCAATGGGCGTATCCACAGGAATTCCTACTGTGAAATCATGTCCGTCTTTTTTCAACGCTTCCGCCAGAGCTTCTACCCGTTCCTTCGCTCCGCCTTCTTTAAAAATCTTCCCTTTGCGCACGCCAGTGATGGGCGCCGGTTTCTTTGCCGCGGAACGGCTACCGCCTCCGCCGGAGCTCTTCTTCATTCTTCCGATAATATGAGAAGCGATGACCACCCGCTGAATCTCATTGGTTCCTTCATAAATAGTTGTAATCTTGGCATCCCGGTACATCCGCTCTACATCCATGCCTTTTAAGAAGCCTGTGCCGCCGAAAATCTGCACTGCGTCATTGGTCACTTCAAGGGCAATGTCAGACGCATACATCTTCGCCATGGCAGCTTCCATGGAATAGGAGCTGTGGGCCTCTTTCAATTCTGCCGCGGAATAAACCAAAAATCTTGCGCAGCGAAGCTTGGTAGCCATATCTGCCAGTTTGAAGGAAATGCCCTGCTGCGCGGCAATGGGCTTACCAAACTGAACACGCTCTTTCGCATAGTCAAGGGCCTGTTCGTACGCTCCCTGGGCAATGCCGAGAGCCTGAGCTGCAATACCGATACGTCCGCCGTCCAAAGTGGACATTGCGATCTTAAATCCCTCTCCTTCTTTGCCCAGAAGGTTTTCCTTGGGAACCTTCACATCATTAAAAATCAGTTCCGCTGTGGTAGAGGAACGAATGCCCAGTTTGTCGTAATGGTCGCCGAATTCAAAGCCTTCCCATCCTTTTTCCACAATGAAAGCGGAAATTCCCCGGGTTCCGATATCCGGTGTTGTTACCGCAAATACCACGTATGTATCTGCTTTCGGCGCATTGGTAATAAAAATCTTGCCTCCGTTTAACAGATAATAATCCCCTTTGTCAAGGGCTGTCGTCTCTGTGCCTCCGGCGTCCGAACCGGCATTGGGCTCCGTCAAGCCAAAGGCTGCAATCTTCTCGCCTTTTGCCAGAGGAACCAGGTATTTCTGCTTCTGCTCCTCATTGCCGTATGCAAAGATCGGAAAAGAGCCCAGAGAAACATGGGCGGAAAGAATCACGCCTGAACCGCCGTCTATCCGGGCAAGCTCTTCTACAGCAATGGCATAGCTTAAAATGTCAAGCCCTGCTCCGCCGTATTCTTTGGGATAAGGAATTCCCATAAGGCCCATCTCGCCCAGCTTTTTCACCGCTTCGTCCGGGAACCGGTTTTCCTGGTCCAGGGAAAACGCAATGGGTTTGATTTCCTCTTCGGCAAAGGCGCGAATCTTCGCCCGTAACTGCTCATGCTCTGCTGTTGTCTGGAATAACATAACATTACCTCCTTTTCTATCTGTCAATATTTGATTAATGACCGAACTATCGTTTCTTGCATTTTTGCTAATTTTAATATAACAAATTTGCAAATTTTTGTCAATTCTTCTATACAATACTTTGAAATTTTCTTCTTTTTTCGTAAATCATTGAATATCCAACGGGTAAAGTCAGAGAACCGTAAACTTTCACACATCATAGTAAAAATGTTTTTCTGCAAAATAAAAAGGATGCGAATCCTTCAGACAAAACTCTGTGGACTCGCATCCTCTGTATTCTTATCTTTACTTAAAACAGATTAAATGTAATCTGCATAGCGGAACCCTTCCTGCAGGTTGTACGCTCCGGCAGCTGTATAACTATTGGCCGTATTGGCATGGGTAGTCATATAAAAATCTACCAGTGAAGCATTGGTGGAAATAGAAGAGCCATAGTTCTTGAAGAACTTCTGTACCTTGGACATATCTGCTTGCTTAAACGTGTCCTCATCAATCTTCATTCTGCCTTTTGTGTCCACACTGATTCCAAACTGTTTCAGCATATCCGCATTGCGGGCTGTCTTTCCTCTGATCTGTGTCAGATTTGATATTACGCCGGAATTGGAACTGGATTCAGCAACATCAAACATCTTATTATAATTGGTGACAAAGCTCTTTGCTGTTGCAAAAATTTTGTCAATGTCATAGTTCTCATTGCCATCTTTATCTTTTACTTTTTCATACAATTTGTCAGACGCCAGTGTCTCACTGTCTGTTTTAAGAGCTGCCGCACTGGAACCTGCCGTATTATTAGTGGCGCTGTCCTCAGTGTCCGTCTTATCTGTGGTGTCTGTCTTATTGGTGGTATTCGAAGTGTTCGCATTGGCGAACTGAATCCGGGAGGAGATTTTGGAACCATAACTCATAATATCGTTAGTGGAAAACAACTCCTGTACCTTGGAAACATCTGTTCCCTTCAGCTTGCCTTCATTCAGCTGAAGCGTTCCGTTCGCATTGATTGTGATGCCCAGTTCTGCAAACTTATCAGCATTCGCATTCGTGCTGTCCATCATATTTGCCACATATGCTGTTTTGCCTGCCAATGTGGATTTCTTCGCCGCAGTCACAACGCTGTTATAATCCGCCACAAAATTCTTCATGGCTGCAGTCACCTTGTCTGATGCGCTCTGACCGTTTTCTGTATCTGTATAAGTTTTATCATTCTGTAATGCGGATACAGAATTCTTCAGATTGGAAAGCCCGTTGGTCAGATTGGTATTTGCCTCCTGGGCCTGTTTGGAAATCTTCGGATTCTTCTTCTCTTCTAAAATCTTGTCAAGCGTATTGGTGGGGCTGCTCTTCTTGCTTGCGGCTGATGTACTGGAACTGCTGCCTGTGCCGTAATATGCCTTTAAAAGTTTGCCGTAGCTTCCGCTCTTAATGCTGGCATAATCTGAGAGGAAATTCTGATTTCCCGCTCCGCCGCCTGAAATACTCTGAAATAATTGTGAATAACCCTGACTCATACATCATCACTCCTTTGAATAAAACATCAACTTCCCTATCTCTATGTCTGATAGATCAGGTATATCATGATAAAATCTCTTTTGTTATGCCTATTATAGCATACACATTTCAGGATTTCAAGATAACTTCCGGCCTTTTGCACAGAAAAATGCTACCGTTCACAACATTTCTTTCAGTGAAACACATCTTCTATATGATAATGCACACCAGTCCTCCGTTGCTGTCATTGACAATCTTCTGCATGGTATCCTGCAGCTTCACCTGGCTTTCGTCATCCATCATGGTAATTTTGCTGCGGATTCCGTCCTCCACCAGTTCCCCGATGGATTTCCCAAAAATATTGGTCTGCCAGATCCCTTCCTCCTGCTCCCTGGAGGTTTTGATATACCCAATCAAATCCTGGGCCTGCTCTTCGCTTCCGATAATCGGGGCTATCTCGGTTTCCACATTCGCTTTGATCATGTGAATCGAGGGAGATTGGGCCTTGATTTTCACACCGAATTTATTGCCGTGGCGGATCAGCACCGGCTCCTCAATTTCAATATCTGTAAGCTGGGGCGTTACCACGCCGTATCCTTTCTGCTTCACGGCCTCCATGGCGCTGCCTACCTTATCATACTCTTTTTTCATAGCGGACAGTTCCCGAATCATGGAAATCAACTGATATTCCCCGGAAATGGGAACCCCTGTCAGTTCGCTCATATTTTCGTAATAATATTTCTGGTCAATGTCAAACATAATCTGGACGCAGCCCCGGGACAGCTCCACCTTATCTAATTTCATCCGGCGGATATATTCTCCCTCCGGCACAAGCTCCGTGTTCCGCACATCTTTGGCAAAGGTGAATTTCTTAAGAATCTGCATGGCGTTGCTGATGATATTTTCTTTGATTTTATGGGTATTTTCCAGCATTTCCACCCATTTCGGCAGAAAGAAGTCCACCCGTTCAATGGGAAATTCATAGAGAATTCCTTCCAGAATCCGGAAAATATCATCTTTTCTCAGCTGCTCGCAGTTCACCGGCAATGTGGACACTCCGTATTTTTCCGAAAGCTCCTCCGCTAATTTCTGGCTCTCCGCCCCGTAAGGCTTCTGGGTATTCAAAAGCAGCAAAAAGGGCTTGCCCAGTTTCTTCAGCCCTGCAATAGTTTTCTCTTCTGCAGGAATATAGCTCTCTCTGGGCAGTTCCGTGATGGAACCGTCTGTAGTAATCACAATTCCAATATTGGAATGTTCCCGAATCACCTTCTGGGTGCCGATTTCCGCAGCCTGGGTAAAAGGAATCTCATAGTCGAACCAGGGGGTTTTCACCATCCGTTCCGCCCCTTCTTCCATATGTCCGGTGGCGCCGTCCACCATAAAGCCCACACAGTCAATGAGCCGGACGCTGACCTCTAAGTCCTCGCTGAGTTTGATTTTGGCTGCCTCCTTGGGCACGAATTTCGGCTCTGTGGTCATGATGGTCTTGCCCTGGGCTGACTGGGGCAGTTCATCCGTGGCCCGCTCTCTGCTGTGCACATCCTCCATTTCCGGCAGCACCATCACGTCCATAAAACGCTTGATAAACGTGGATTTGCCGGTACGCACAGGCCCCACCACCCCGATATAGATATCTCCGCCGGTTCTGGCGCTGATATCTTTGTAAATATTATATGTACCTGTATTGATATTTTCCATACAAAAACCTCCTGTTCTACTGTTATCAGTATATGCAGGAGGTTTGCGGGGAATGCCAGATATTTGTACCAGGCGTTCACATATGTTCTTCCAAAGGGGATATATTCAAATTTTCAAGCATTACCCTGCAGCGTTTCTTACGGCATGCAATTGCATATTTCAGGATATGTTCGATTCCCTCGTCATACAGAAATTCTGTTCCAGATAAATCATCACCGCATAATTTTCAAAACGCCAGGCAGACACTCATATTTCACCCGGATCAAATCTCCCAGATCCTCCCCGTCCATATGGGCAGTCATAGGCTCCTGAAGCCAGAAGGTGCAGGACTTGCACTCCACCAGTTCAATTCCCTGAAATCCCAGATGCTTCCCCTTCACCAACATAAGCAGAAGAAAAAGCGCCCGAAGCCTTTTTACGCCGTGAATGTAACAGATCGACAATTTGCCGTCCTGGGCCGAAGCCTCCGGCGCCATCGGCAGTCCGCCGCCCTCGCACCGGTGGTTCATCACTGCTGCGCAAACCAATCCGTGAATTCGTCTTTTCTCTGTCTGTTCCAGCTGCATCCCCGCCTGCACACAGGGCATTTCTGCCAGTGTCAGCGCTGTCTGGACAAAGTAAGACAATTTCCCCAGATGCAGTTTGTTTAAGAACACTTTAAGTCCTGCGGCATTGACCCGCCTGCAGACTTCTGCGTCCATTCCGATTCCGGAGCTGATATTAAAATAAGCGCTCTTTTCGAATTCAGACCCCCAGGACACTCTGCCCAAATCCATGGCATACAGCTCTTTGGACTCTAAAATCACCTGCAGCGCTGTCAGCGGATCTTTCGGAAGGCCCAGTCCCCTGCCCAAATCATTGCCGGAGCCGGTGGGAATATAGCCGAACCGCACCTGTTCAAAATCCCGGATACCGTTTACCGCCTCATTGGCTGTTCCGTCTCCCCCAACTACAACAAGGGAAATCACCTGTTTTTGGTGTTTCCCTGTAAGTTTTTCCGCCAGTTCCCCTGCATGACCCGGATATTTCGTCAGATATGCACGGTAATCTGTGTTTCTTCTCTTTAATTCCGCCTCCAGAGCTTTCCAGATTTTTTTGCCCTTCCCGGTTCTGGAGGCAGCGTTTACAATAAAATAATACGTCATAAATCTGCTTTCATCCCTTCGGGGCTCTTCCATATAATTCCACCTGTCTGCAAATATGCCGGATGAGCTTTGCATCAATTGCTCCCGGTTTCATGCGCCACATCCAGTTGCATCCTAAGGTAGAGGGGGTATTCATCCTTCCTTCGCTTCCAATTCCCAGTAAATCCTGCATGGTCACCACTGCCGTATCACTGATACTGGACCAGACGCCCCGCATTACGCCCCAGTTGTATCCTTCCTCTTTATTCAGGTTCAAATACTCCCTGGCATATGTGACACAGGGCCTTGGAGCCGTTTTCATCCATCCCAGAATGGTATCATTGTCGTGGGTGCCCGCATAAACCACAGAATTTCTGGTGTCGTAATTATGGGGCAGGTAATCTCCGTCCTCCCTGCTGTCAAAAGCAAACTGAATCAGTTTCATTCCAGGATACCCGGAAGCTGCAAGCAGCTCATGGACAGAATCTGTCAGAAATCCCAGATCCTCTGCGATAATGTCCAGTTTCCCCAAGGATGCTTCAATGGTATGGAACAATTCAATTCCGGGGCCCTTGCGCCACTCTCCGTTCTTGGCCGTCTTATCTCCGTAGGGAATAGCATAGTAGGAATCAAATCCCCGGAAATGGTCGATTCGGATCACGTCAAACAGCTTCGACATTTTCTCCAACCGCTGAATCCACCACCGGTAGCCGTCCCCTTTCATCACATCCCATCGAAACAGCGGGTTGCCCCACAGCTGTCCGTCATCGGAAAATGCATCCGGCGGACATCCTGCCACATCAATGGGCTCCAAATTCTCATTCAGGTAAAACTGGGAAGGATTGGCCCACACATCCGCGCTGTCCATGGACACATAAATGGGCACGTCTCCGATCATCCGGATTCCCTTTTCATTGGCATAAGCTTTCAGCTCATTCCACTGCCGATAAAACAAATACTGCAGCATTTTCCAGAAATCAATTTCCTCTGCCAGTTCCTCTTTGGCCCTTGCCATGGCATCCTCTCTGCGCAGCCTTAATTCTGTCTCCCACTGGCTCCAGGGAGCGCCGTTATGGGCGTCTTTCAGCGCCATAAACAGGGCGTAATCCTCCATCCAGTCTGCCTGGGCCCGGCAGAACGCTTCATAATCTTCAGGAATATTTTTCCGAAACCGAACAAAAGCTTTATGTAATAAGAGATAACGGTTCTGATAGAGAATGCCGTAATCCACTTTCGTAATGTCTTTTCCCCATTCATAGGACCGACATTCTTTTTTCGTTAAAAGCTTCTCTTTGCAGAGAATATCAAGATCGATAAAGTAAGGATTTCCTGCAAAACTGGAAAAAGACTGATAGGGCGAATCCCCGTAACTGGTAGGGCAGATGGGCAATACCTGCCAGAAACTCTGTTTCGCCTTTACAAGAAAATCTACAAATTTTACCGCTTCCTTTCCCATGGTTCCAATTCCGTAAGGGGACGGAAGGGAAGAAATATGCATTAAAACTCCGCTGCTGCGCATAATGGGTACCTCCTGCGACGCGCCTGCCGCGCATCTTATCTATTTTTTATTCACGTCCTCTGCCCGGCTTACACACAATCCAAGCCAGAAGCGCAGAATTCTCCGCTTCCGGCTGTTTGGTTCAGCTTCCGGTCAAAGGCGTGTTTATTTTCCTTACACTTTCTCCCTGCACCAGATGAAAGGGAATGATCTCATACACCGGCGCAACGTTCCAGTCAATGTTCTGTAATAAAATTTCCACACTCCTGACAGCCAGAATATTGTACTGCTGCTGTATGGTGGTTAATTTTGGGTTGTAATACTCCGCCATGGTAATTCCGTCAAATCCCATCACGGAAATATCCTCCGGCACCTGTCTGCCGCAGTCAATCACAGCGCGGATTGCCCCGATTGCAATCACATCGCTCATGGCAAATACTGCCGTAATATCTTCCGCCTTTTTCATCAGGCGCTTCATTGCCCTGTACCCGCTTTCATAAGAAAACCTGGCTTTTTCAAAATACTGTTCTTCCTCAAAGGGAATCTGATGCTTCTGAAAACTTCTCACGCATCCCAAATATCTCTGTTTACTGGTATGTGACAATACAAAATCGCCGCCCAATATTCCAATCTTTTCATGTCCCTGCCCAATCAGATAATCAATGGCAAATTCCGCCGCCGCTTCATCATCGGTAGCCACGCTGGATAAATTGTCAAATCCCAGCAACTCTCCCTGGTTTGTAACCAGAACACAGGGGATCTTGACGGATTCAAAGGATTTTTCAAAAAA
The DNA here is from genome assembly GCA_910575555.1 of Lachnospiraceae bacterium. GTDB lineage: Bacteria > Bacillota > Clostridia > Lachnospirales > Lachnospiraceae > Petralouisia. The sequence goes on from CAJTFX010000004.1 coordinate 184,508, forward strand.
TTTCGGGTTGCCTCCCAGAAACAGCATGCCCAGGGGCTTGTGTTCCCGGCAGACAGTTAAAGCTTCCCGTACTTCATCGTCATCTTCATCAATATAATTGATGCTCACCGTATACCTGGTGGCTTCTATCTTTTTCTGAATGGCCTCCACAATACTGGCAAAAAGCATATTGGAAGTGCCTTTCACCAGTACTGCAATGGTCTTGCTGCTGTTCTGTTTCAAATGTTTGGCATTGTTATTGGGCACAAAATGACGGGCTGCCACGATCTCTGTAATTCTCTTCTTTGCTTCCGGACTCACATCTCTGCGGTTGTTCAGCACACGGGACACGGTGCTGACTGAATATCCGGATTCTTTTGCAATATCTTTAATGGTCAACATATCATTTTCCACCTTATCTTAAGTCTAACCTTTTACTGCGCCTGCCACCACGCCCTCGATAATGTGCTTCTGGCATGCCATGTAAAATACGATAATCGGGATAATTGCCAATACCAGCATTGCCATCATGGCTCCCATATCCACAGAACCATAACCGCCTTTCAAATACTGAATGGCCATGGGAATGGTCTTCCAGCGCTTCATATCCAACACCAGATAGGGAAGCAGATAGTCGTTCCAAATCCACATCGCCTGAAGAATCGCCACCGTAATGCAGGTAGGCTTCAGAATCGGAAATACAATCTGGAAAAATGTCTGAATCGGCGTACATCCGTCAATCATGGCTGCTTCCTCGATTTCCAGCGGAATGCTCCGGACAAATCCGCAGAACATAAACACTGCCAGGCCGGCCCCAAATCCCAAATATACTAATATAATACCAACTGGACTGGATAAATGCAACATATTTGCTAATTTTGATAAGGTAAACATTACCATCTGGAAAGGAACGATCATGGAAAACAAACATAAATAATACATCCAGGTGGAAAATGCTGATTTTACTCTGGAAATATACCAGGCGCACATGGAAGTGCACAGGATAATAACCGCCACAGAAAAAACGGTAATAAACAGTGAATTCTTAAACGCATCAAAGAAATGAATTTTCTCCATGCCGTTCACATAATTGTCCCATTTCACAAACATTTTGTCTGTAGGAATGGTAAAAGGCTTCCGGCTGATATACACTTTTTTCTTAAAAGAGTTAATCAATACCAGAATAATGGGAAATACCCATGCAATTGAAAGCAGACTGAAAAATATCGTATAAATCCATCCGTGTTTTGCTTTTCTTACACCCATTACTGCTGCACCTCCTTACGTCTGGTCAGGTAGTTCTGTCCCACTGCAATCAGGGCAACCAGAATAAAGAATACAACGGCTTTCGCCTGGCCTACCCCTTCAAAACCTGTTCTGCCGTAGAACGTATTGTAAATATTCAGCGCCAGCAGCTCTGACATATTGGAAGGCTCTCCGTTGGTCAAAGCCAGGTTCTGGTCAAAGAGTTTGAATCCGTTGGTCAGCGTTAAAAACGTACAGATAGTAATGGACGGCATTACCATGGGAATGGTCACGTTCCTTAAAATCTGGCCGTTGGTTGCGCCGTCAATCTTCGCTGCCTCAATCAATTCTCCCGGAATGTTCTGAATGCCGGAAATATAAATAATCATCATATAACCGATCTGCTGCCAGCACATCAGAACCACCAGGCCCCAGAACCCGTATGCAGAGCTGTAGGTCAGCGTTTTCTGGAAGTGGGCCAGAATTCCGTTTAACAATAACTGCCAGATATATCCCAGAACGATACCGCCGATTAAGTTGGGCATAAAAAATACGGTCCGGAAAATATTGGTTCCTTTAATTCCCTTTGTTAAAAGCATCGCAACGGTAAATGCAAGCACATTGATCAGCAATACGGACACAATGGTAAATACCGCGGTATACCAGAGGGCATGCCCGAATGTTTTGTCGGAAAATATTTTAAAATAGTTGCTGATACCTACGAATTTCGCATCGGTAACTGTCGTAAACTTGCAGAATGATAAATAGATGCCCAAAAGAAAAGGAATTATAAATCCAATTGTAAATGCTGCCAGTGTGGGCAGTGCAAAAATTGGAAAATATTTTTTGATTGATTTTTGCATAATTTACCTCCCATGTTTTGAAAATGGGGGTGGCGTTTACCACCCCCGTATTTCTTACCTTTTTCGCTGTCTGAGCTTTTGACGCCCATCTGTCAGCAAATTTGAATCCGCCGGAATCTTATTCGCTGACTTCCTGAACTTCTGAAGCCCATCCGTCAACAAATGCGCTGACTACAGCATCCCATTCGCCGGTTCCCTGCGCATACTCAAGCAATGCGCTTCCAACGCCGTTTTTCCAGTTTTCAGAAGGCATTGTGGTGAAGCACCATGCAACTGTCTTATGACCTGCATCAATATCTTCCTGAGAAGCTGCTACCAGTGGGTTTGCAGGCTGATACTCATCTGTGAAAGTGGTAAACGGAGTTACAAATCCCATTTCATCACGGAAGGAGGTACGTCCTTCGTCGGAGGTGATTACCCATTCCATAAATGCCAGTGTTGCGTCAATGTCTTCCTGAGAAGCGTTCTTATTTACACACCAGTAGTTCTCAGAACCGGTGCAGAGTCCCTGATTTTCTTCACCCTCTACGCCTATGTAAATGGGCATCATTCCAAGGTCTTCGTCTGCTACTTCGTTGTCTTTGATATCATTGTAAGCCCATGTACCGTTCTGATAGAACACTGCTTCGCCCATTGCAAATTCTGCCGCTGCATCTTCGCCGGTGGAGCTGGATAACATGGTGGACTCTACGGTAGAGTCTGTAATGTACAGATCCCACATATTTTTGTAATTATCCAGATAAGTTCCTTTAATTGCATCTGTGGAAGTAATGCCGTCTGCTTCATATTCATAGTAAATCGGAAGATTTGCCAAATGTGTTTTAAATCTCCAGTCAGAGGAAGAATCCATACCTGCAGAAGTAAATGCGCCAACGATTCCAAGGTCATCTTTCTTAGCCTGAATGTCATCTGCAACTTCTTTTAATTTGGCAAAGCTGTTGATTTCAGAAGCGTCTTTGATTTTCGCTCCGTCTAAAGCACAGTAGTCAGCTAATAATTTCTTATTGTAAATCAATCCGTAGGTTTCAATTACATATGCAACGCCCTGCACTTCCCCGGAATCAGCGATCAGCGCAAAATCATCGCTCTTTAAATTCTTATAAACTGCGCTGTCTTTTAAATCATAGCAGTAATCTTTCCAGGACGCCAGACCAACCGGGCCGTTTACCTGAAACAGAGTAGGCGCTTCGTCCTTTGCCATCTCAGATTTCAAAGTGGACTCATAAGTTCCGGAAGCTGCTGTCTCAACTGTTACAGGAACTCCTGTCTGCTCGGTATAAGTCTCTGCCAGGGCTTTCCACTGATCTGCCTGCTCAGGTTTAAAGTTCAGATAATACACAGCGCCGTCGCCGCTGGCTGCAGCCTGGCTGTCATTGCCTGCTTCTTCTTTATCATCGCTACTGTCAGTGTCTTCTGTCTGCTTGTCATCTGTGCCTGCATTGCTGCCTGCGCCGCCGTTGTTGGTGCCGCATCCGGCTGCCATGGTTGCTGCCATTGCTGCTGCCAGCATCAATGATACTAATTTCTTTTTCATCTTACATCCTCCTATAATTTGAAAATTTTACCTTTGAAAACGCCTCCCTCATTTCCCGAGCATGTTCCGGTAACATTTCCGGTAACATTTCCGGTATCTTTACCGGTAACGTTTCCATCTGATAGGGCTAGTATAACCTTTTTCCTACCAAAATGCAATATGGTTTTTCATTTTTCTTGTCACTTTGTTAATTGTATACATTTTTTGGTATTGGTTTTTAGCAGATCTATACAATAGAAAGAGATGATTTGAAGAATTTTAGAGGGTAAAACGCACTTTGCTTCTTTGGCTTTCAACACAGGCAAACTGCCGGCCTGCCTGCTGGCGCACAAATCACCGGGTATCAGTATATATTTCCGGCGGTTCAATCACATAAAAAACGCTGCCGGAAGATGACAGTTTCTCCATACAGGCTGTGGACTTTTCCCGCAAAACCTGTGTTGTCTTTAAACTTCATCTTCCGCCAGCTTCTTTCAGCAATTGCTTTTTCAGTAATAAATCACTCCGTACTGCGCATAATAATCCATACAGTATTCTAAGAACCCCATGCCTGCGGCAAAGCAGGTCAGCAGAAATACCAGAAAAATTGCGCCTTTATCATATTTGAGAACTTCCTCTTCCCCGTCTTTTCTTATGTTAGAGGCCAGCATTTCCCCGCCTAAGGCAATCAGAATCAGAGGCCACAGCTTCATAATAACTTCCAGCGACAGGGGCGGATAAAACATATGCACCAGAAATAAAATTCCGAACAGTACCATCAGGATTCCGCAGGTGACGCTTCCAACTCTTCTGATTCTCATTTCATCAGCTCCTTCCCTTCTTCTTTTTTATCCAGTTCCCGCTTTTTGCCGCGGATTAAATAAAGGCCGCCGAAAATCAGGAGCAAACCTATGCATACCTGGGGAACATCGGACATAATATGCCAGTAAATATCATTGGGCAGCAGCCAGTTCAGATAATCCATCAGATAATTCCATAACATGGAAGCTCCGATGATAATAAGTATCAGCGCCAGAATTGTATTCTGTTTCCGGCTCCACTTCTCCAAGGGCAGCAGCCGTTCCAGATGGAATAAATAATCATCCTCCAGGGCATAAAATTCCTCGTCTGACATTCCCCGGATATTGTGTACGTTAAAGAAACTGTAGCACCAGAGAATCGGCAGGATAAACAGCACCGGCCCCATGTTCAGAAACGCTGCAAGGAAAATCAATATCCAGAATACGGACATGATGCTTACCCCCTGCTTCATAAATCCCATGTACATTTCTCCTGCCCCCGGCACCAGCGAAAAGCACAGAGTTAAAAATCCATTTTTCTTTCTCGTCATCTTGTTACCTCCTGATTTCTTTTATTTTCAGATGTATCCCTGTCTATGCGGAACACTCCGCTGCTGAGCTCATTCAAGATTGTGGTAATCTCTTTGCTTCCCCGGCGCAGCTTACCGGCTATACTTTCCTCCCGCCGCTGTTCTTCCCCCTTTTCCTGACTCATTTGCTGACTTTCTCCCTTTTCCTGCTCCGTCTGCTGGTTTTCCTGCAGCTGCAAATTGAGCTCCATATGCTGGACATTAGATGTAAGAGTCAGCAGGAAAATCGAAGCCGCAACCGCAAGCCCCACTTTCAGGCTGTAAATCATAAGCTGTACCTGACGGGAAGTCTCTTTCAGCTTCACTGACGCCTGCACATCTAACTGACGGGTTCTGTTTAAGATTTCCTCTTTCAGATACCGGGGCGGTTCTTCCAGAAAAACAGGTTCTTTCTTTTCCGGTTCCGCTTCCTTTCCGGAAAACAGTTCTCTTCCCGCTTCTTCCAAAAGCCCTTCTTCCATCCAGTTTCCGAACTGCTCTGCGCAAAAGGTACAGGCTCCGATATGGGTGAAAAAATCCGTTTCTTCCCGCCCTTTCAGCCTGCCTTCCTGCCAGTCGCAGAACAGGTCTCTGCTGATATGCATGGTTTTTAACTCAGGTTCTTTCGGTTCTTTCAGTTGGATCTTCATTCTTTCTTCCGTATGGTTTTTCATCATCCGGCCGCCCTCCCTTCCATTATTTTCCGAATCATTGCTTTGGCCCGGTAAATCTGGGTCTGAATTGTTTTGATTCCTTTGTCCTGTTCTTCGGCGATTTCTTTTGCCGTTTTCTCCCGGTAAAAATGTTCCGTGGCAACTTCCCTATAGGGGCTTTTCAAACTCTGACAGACAGTGTAGACATATTCTTTGGATTCCCGCCTTAAATAAGCTTCCTCCGGGCTTTCTTTGTTATCCTTTAATTCTTCAAAATACGTATCTTCCTTCGGCTCGCTGCGCCGCTTGGCGCTTTTCAAAAAATCAAGCCCTTTGTTGGTTGCAATCTTGCAGATCCATGCCTTTTCATAATCTCTCTGGAAAGTGGCCAGATTCTTATAAACAGATAAAAAAGTTTCCTGTGTCAAATCTTCTGCGTCAAACTGGTTGCCTGTCATTTTAAAGCAAATGGAGTATACCAGTCTTTCGTAGGTATCCAACAGATAATTAAAATATGCTTCTTTATCGATTTTATCCGCCTCCTTTCCTTTCTCACTATCTGTCATTTATTTATAACGAGGCGGGGATTGGGGTGACTTCAAGTTTTTATAATTTTTTTCTATTTTTATTTTGGGATGTGCGGACAGACGTTTTATGTTTGGAAATGGACAGAGTTGCAGATAGGTTCTTTGGCACACAAACCGGGCAATGTTCCGGCGAACGAACTGTGACTAGAGCGAACTTTTTATATTTGGATACGGACGGAACATAAATTGTTTGCTGCAGTCTCGTACATCAGTTTTGGAAAAAGAACATTTAAAATTGTACATATACCAAACATTGTTTGGGCTGTGTCATAAATTTTTTTTGGAGATCTGATATTGTCAATATCACTTTACACTTTTTCTTCACAAAATCTTTAGCTTGATCGATAACAAGAAACTGTTTATAATGTAAGAAATATTACATCAGATGATGTAGTAGGATTGAGTGAAGCAGGCAGGCAATTACATTTGCTGATTTCTCGCCGCTTTTCTGCAACAAAACACTTAAAAATGAGAATTTTTATGAAGAAATTTTTTGAACATACCAGCGCGCCGTGGATTCGTTACAGCAGCTAAGAATATAAGACAGGCAATGAACGGCCCTCTATATAACTTTCATGCTCACGGATAAGGACAGCGATATGCGTATGTGCAAACACTGTAAGAAAGCCTTTATCGCAATCCGGAAGGGGAATGAACTTTGCAGTCAAAAGTGTAAGAACCAGTTTAATGTCTACAAATCAGTAGAAAAGAAGAAAGGAAACAAAAGAGATGATTGAAAGCAGAAATGTAAATATCATAACTGATGCGGACGGTAAAAAGCTGGTCTTGATTAACGATATCCGTTTCAAGGGCAAACGCCAAATTGATTGGGATGATGTAAAACAGTATCTTGAAGGATATGTCGGGGACTATTACGAAATCGCTGAAAATACAGAGCATATTTTTATCGGGAGTGAACTACCGGAAGAATACACGGAATCAGAAAGCCGGAAAAGCCTTATGGGTGCAAATGCAAAAGCGAAAGCAAATGCCGCTACTGCGATACCTGAACTGATACAGATAGCATCTAATCCAGCTTTTGAAAAAAACCGCAAAGAAAAACATAATAAAAACGCTAAATATGGCTGGTACAGGTATGATGTCCGCTTTGCCCTCCCCGTCTATGACGAAAATGTGCTTATCAAATACAATATCTTCTATGCCCGTCTTTTGATTAACCATGCTGAAAATGGCAAGAAATATCTGTATGATATTCTGGCAATAAAAAAAGAAACGAGCAAGCCGTAGCAAGATGTACGGTGAAAACCCATTTCTTATTGTCAATAATAAGCCATTTTTTCCGCTCTGTCAATCCCCGATTTAGAATTTTTCAATATCACACATTAGCATTTTTAATGCAATGGGGTTAACCACTTCATAGCATGAACTTTAAAAATCCGAGATCAGTTTTTTGGCAATTTCCACCGCTGACGGAGTAGCGGCAAGGCCTCCTTCTCCGGTTTCTTTCAGAGAGCAGGGCAGGGCCATTCCGATGGCGCGCATGGCCGAAATCACTTCATCCGGGGGTATCCGGCTGACAATCCCGGCCATGGCCATGTCTGCGCTGCTGACGGCATTTACTGCGCCAATCACATTCCGTTTTACGCAGGGCACCTCCACCAGGCCGGCCACAGGATCACAGACCAGGCCCAGCAGGCTCTTTAAGGCAATGGCGCTGGCATGGATGATTTCCTGATTTCCGCCGCCCATCAGATATGCCAGTCCCCCGGCCGCCATTGCGCTGGCGCTGCCGATTTCTGCCTGGCATCCTCCGGTGGCTCCTGCCAGAAAAGCCCGTTCTGCAATAACGGTTCCGATCCCGGCAGCGGTAAACATGGCTTCTGTCATCTTCTCATCAGACACATGAAAACAATTCTGATAGGTCAGAAATACTGCCGGCATCACCCCGCAGGAGCCTGCAGTGGGAGCCGCCACAATCCGTTTCATACATGCATTGGACTCGCCCATTTTCAGCGCTCTTACCATCACTTCGCCCATGAAGCTGCCGGAAATGGTTTTCCCGGCTTTTACGGCCTCCTCCATTTTCTGTCCGTCGTTTCCCACAAGGCCGCTGGCGGATTTCATTCCGCCGTCGTAAGATTCATCTGCGCTGTTCATGGCGCTGTACATGGCCTGCATGGCCAAAAAGGATTCCTCCTCTGATACCATGCGTTCTGACATGTCATCTTCTAAAACGATGCGGAAAAAAGGCTTTTTCTGCTGTTCGGCCGCTGATACAATTTCCTCCAGTGAATGAAAACTCATGGCACCCTCCACTTCTATCTTTCAGGTTTAATTAAGAACTTTCTTTTTTTGCTTCTTCCAGGCTCAGGTAAGTCACCTTATAGATTCCTTCTAATTTCTCCAGCCACTTAATGGATTCTCTGGGCACTTCTTTATCGCATTCCAGTACCAGTACTGCGCTTCCGCCCCGCTTATCCCGGTAAAGCTGCATGGTGGCAATATTAACTGATTTATGGGCCAACATGGATGTGACTTCCGCCACATGTCCCGGCTGATCCTGGTTTCGGACGATTAATGTGGGGTAATCTCCGCAGAAATTGGCCTCCAGGCCGTCAATTTCACAGACTTTAATCCGTCCGCCGCCTAAAGACGACGCTATAAGTTCCAGATGACGTCCTTTAGCTCCAGTCAGCTTCATAAATACGGAATTAGGATGAGCGTCCTGCAGTTCAATTCCGGCAAAAGAATACGCAAGCCCCAGTTTGTCCGCCCAGGCAAAACTGTCCGGAATCCGCTCATCGTCCGTACTCATTCCCAGCAGTCCGGCAATCAGAGCCCGGTCTGTCCCATGGCCTTTCCCGGTGGCCAGGAAGGAACCGTGGAGAAAAATTTCCGCCTTCGCCGCAGGTTCATTTAACAGCCGTCTGGCAATATGGCCGATTCTCACGGCTCCTGCAGTATGGGAACTGGAGGGGCCTACCATCACTGGCCCCACAATATCGAATAAATTCATGTTTACTCCTATCCTGCAGCCTTTCAGAATATTTTTCAAAAAAATTCTGACGGCGCTCTCAGGCACTTCCATGGTTATTTTGCAAGCAGTTCTTCTGCAAGGGCTTCCATCTTTTCAATGTCTGCCTCTTTCATCACGGATTTAATGGAAACTGTTTTTTCACAAAGGGTAATCTCTTTCATCTGCTCCAGCACAGCTTTCATGGTTCTGGCTGCCGTAGGCGCCCAGGTTCCGTTTTCCATCAAAGCAACGGTGCGTTTCTGGAAGTTTTTGCTCTTTAAGTGATGCAGAAAATCCTCCATACAGGGGAATACGCCTCCGTCATAGCTTGCCGCTGCAAGCATCAGCTTATCATAGCGGAACGCATCCTCAATAGCCTCTGCCATATCGTCTCTGGACAGGTCTGTTATTGCAACTTTTTTCGCACCCTTTGCTTCCAGGATTTCTTTCATTCTGATTGCCGCTTTTTTGGTATTTCCATGGATCGAAGCATAAGCTACCAGGACTCCTTCGTCCTCCGGCTCATAGCTGCTCCAGGTATTGTATTTTCCAATGTAATATTCCAGATTTTCTTTTAAAATCGGGCCGTGGAGAGGACAAATCATGGCAATATCAAGATTTGCCGCTTTTTTCAGGAGGGCCTGTACCTGAACGCCGTATTTTCCTACAATATTAAAATAATATCTTCTTGCTTCGCACGCCCAGTCTTCTTCTGCATCCAACGCGCCGAACTTGCCGAAGCCGTCTGCAGAAAAAAGGATTTTCTCTGATTTTTCATAAGAAACCATAACCTCCGGCCAGTGTACCATGGGCGCCATCACAAAAGTCAGTTCATGGGTTCCGAGACTTAAAGTATCCCCTTCCTTTACCACCACAGAACGGCCGGACAAATCCATTTCAAAGAACTGCTGCATCATTGGAAAGGTTTTGGCATTGCCCACTACTTTCATATCCGGATATTTTTCTGCAAGAATCTGAACATTGGCTGCATGATCCGGCTCCATATGGGAAACCACCAGATAATCCACGGTCCGCCCGTTCAGGGCTTTTTCCAGATTCTTAAGCCACTGTTCTGTTCTTCTTGTATCCACTGTATCCATAACGGCTACTTTTTCATCTAAAATAACATAGGAATTATAAGAAACTCCGTTGGGGATCACATACTGGCTTTCAAACAAATCCAAATCCCTGTCGTCAGCGCCGATATACAAAATATTATCTGTAATTGTTACGTCTTTCATACTTATTTTCCTCCTCAGTTTCATGTTTTTTATTTCACATGTATTATAAATTAAGGACTGCCAGAAACTGGCAGTCCCCATTTCCAACTATTATATTTTACTGATCCGACGGCTTTTCGTCAATACTTTTCCTGCCGAAAATTCGCCGGCTCCTGTTTGCGCCCCTTTTATCTGCCGGAAAGGTATTCGTCTATTCCTTTTGCCGCAGCTTTTCCTGCGCCCATGGCAAGAATTACAGTTGCGGCTCCTGTTACAGCGTCGCCGCCGGCAAATACGCCGGGCTTACTGGTGGCGCCGTTTTCCTCTTCTGCCACAATGCATTGCCAGCGGTTGATTTCCAGCCCTTCGGTGGTGGAGGAAATCAGCGGATTGGGGGAAGTTCCCAGCGACATAATCACTGTATCCAGTTCCAAATCAAATTCAGAGCCCTGAACCTCCACCGGCCTTCTTCTGCCGGATTCATCCGGTTCTCCCAGTTCCATGCGGATACAGGTCATGCCTTTGACCCAACCGTTTTCATCCACCAGAACCTCTTTGGGATTGGTCAAAAGGTCAAAAATAATGCCTTCTTCCTTGGCATGATGCACTTCTTCCACACGGGCCGGAAGCTCCTCTTCGCTTCTTCGATACACAATATGTACTTCTGCGCCTAACCGAAGGGCGGTTCTGGCTGCGTCCATGGCTACGTTTCCGCCGCCCACTACCGCAACTTTCTTTCCTTTCATAATGGGCGTATCATATTCGTCCTTAAAAGCTTTCATCAGGTTATTTCTGGTAAGGAATTCATTGGCGGAAAATACGCCGTTGGCCTGCTCGCCGGGAATTCCCATAAACTTGGGAAGCCCTGCGCCGGAACCGATAAATACGGCTTCAAATCCTTCCTCTTTCATCAGTTCATCAATGGTTCCCGCTTTCCCGATGACTACGTTTGTCTCTATTTTTACGCCTAAAGATTTAACATTTTCGATTTCTTTTGCCACAACGTCGCTTTTGGGCAGACGGAATTCCGGAATTCCGTAAATCAATACGCCGCCCGGCTCATGAAGGGCTTCAAAAATTGTAACGTCATAGCCCATTTTCGCCAGATCCCCGGCACAGGTCAGTCCTGCAGGGCCGGAACCGATCACGGCAACCTTGTGATCTTTTTTCTCCTTTGCAGGCTCCGGCTTAATGTTGTTTTCCCTTGCCCAGTCGGCGGTAAACCGCTCCAGTTTTCCAATGGAAACCGGTTCTCCCTTTACGCCCCGGACACATTTGCCTTCGCACTGGCTTTCCTGGGGACACACACGTCCGCAGACTGCCGGAAGTGCGCTGGATTTGCTGATGGTCTGGTAAGCTTCCTCAAACCTGCCTTCTTTGATCTGGCAGACAAATCCGGGAATGTCAATGGCAACCGGACATCCCTTCACACACTGGGCATTTTTGCAGTTTAAGCATCTTTCTGCCTCTTCCATTGCCTCTTCTTTATTATAACCCAGACATACTTCCTCAAAATTCCGGGCACGCTCCTTGGGGTCCTGCTCCCGTACCGGGACTTTCTTCATTACATCCATTACTTGTCACCTCCGCACTGTCCGCATCCGCCGTGATGGGTATCTCCCTCTGTCAGCTTCAGCATGCTTCTTCCCTCTTCTGTCTTATACAACTGCTGCCGTTTCATGGCCTGGTCAAAATCCACCAGATGGCCGTCAAATTCCGGGCCGTCCACACAGGCGAACTTCACCTGATCTCCCACGGTTACCCGGCATGCGCCGCACATTCCGGTTCCGTCCACCATAATGGGGTTCAAAGAAACGATGGTTGGGATCTCCAGCTTCTTGGTGAGAAGGCAGACAAATTTCATCATAATCATAGGGCCGATTGCAATGCACAAATCGTATGTAGTTCCATGCTTCACCAATTCTTCCAATTGATTGGTTCCCATTCCATGGAACCCGTAGCTTCCGTCATCGGTTGTCACATAGAGGTTTCCTGCCACCTGCTTCATTTCCTCCTCCAGAATCAGCAGGTCTTTGGTCTTAGAGCCCATGATCACATCGCAATTTACGCCCTGTTCATGGAGCCATTTTACCTGGGGATATACCGGAGCTGTTCCGACGCCTCCTGCAATAAATACAATCTTTTTCTGCTTCAGCTCTTCCAAAGGAGTTTCCGTCAGTTCAGACGCACATCCCAAAGGCCCTACAAAATCCTGGAATGAGCCTCCCTCTTCTAAGGATTCCATGCGCTGGGTGGATGCCCCCACAATCTGAAATACTATGGTAACCGTTCCTGCTTCTTTGTCATAATCACAAATGGTAAGCGGAATCCGCTCGCCCTCTTCGTCCATCTTCACAATTACAAACTGCCCGGGCAGACAGGACTTAGCCACACGGGGCGCTTTGACATCCATAAGATAAATCTTATCTGCCAGCTTTCTCTTCTTTACAATTGGGTACATACTTAAACCTCCGCCTACTTTAATCTTCTACGTACTGTTTCGGGAGAGGCAGCTCCTTTAGGCTGCCTGCTGCCATTTTTTATCTTATAGGAAATTCCTTTGGATTTCCTATAAGATAAAAAACAATGATCGCACTGCGGCGGAAGGGAATGATGTCGCAAAAGCGACCCGCCGCAGGCGGAGAATCCTGCAAAGCAGGATTCTTTCTTAATTCTAATATACTTTCTGCAAAATTTCAAATACTTTGTAGCTTTCTTCCGGGTCTTTACAGGAATACCTGCCGCCCTTCATCCATCAGCGGCCGGCTCTGGCAGTAAAAACACTTTACTGCCGCTCCACAATGGCCCCTTCCCGGTAAGCGCACAAAAGCTTCTCCAAATCAATAATGCTTTCTTTGATTTCTTTTCCCACATCTGTGTCGGCCACCGTTTTTCTCATGTTTACATGCTGCACCAGCATCATATGGGAATGGATATCATTGCCGTCCTGCACTGCTTTTTCCACCGATTCAAAAGGCTCATGAGCCGCCAGCAGCAGGCCGAAGGAATTGTAAATCAAGGTATATCCTGCAATTCCCGTTTTCGGCTGATACGCCTTGGAAAATCCTCCGTCAATAATCAGAAGTTTGCCGTTGCATTTCACCGGAGATTCTCCCCGCTTGGTTTCCACCGGCACATGGCCGTTGATAATATGGGAATCCGCCCCCTCCAAGCCGAATTCCTTCAGGATTTTATTGACAATATCCTCCTGCTCCAACAGGCGGTAATAGGGATTTTTGGGCTCCTTATGGGTGGCTTTATCCGCGATAAAATACCGTTCAAAGGTGGTCATTTTGGATTTTCCAAACACCGGGGAATTGGCATTCTGCCAGATAAACCACAAAATGTCAAGGCCCTTCTGCTTCTCTGCAGAGTCAATGGAGTAATAGCCTTTTCTGGCATAATGCTCCAACACATCATACAGTTCTTTGCCGCTGTATTCCTGATCAAACACCCGCACCTTCTTAAAACTGCCGTCCTCGTTAAAGGGGACGCAGCCGTGATACAGAAGGTTGCCGTTGTATACTTTGTAAAGGCTCCCCTTGGTAAAAAGGAAGCGTATATGCTTCTGCAGCTTCTCGCAATTGATAAATGCCGTCACCAGACGATCCACCACATCCGCCTCTTCAGGGGACAGCTCATAGGGATTTTTCATATCAATGGTGGGGAAGCAGGTGTCTTTCAGGGGATAGGTTTTCCCCTCCACCACAACGGTTCCTTTTCCCAAATCCATTTTATCCAGAAGAAGCCTGTGCTCCATCTGGAATTCCGGCCGCCGCTTCATCAACTGCCCTTCCAGTTTAAACTGGATAATCGTAATGGCTTTGTGCATTTTTTCATCTAACTGGACATCCTTGATATCGTACTCATCCTCCCGGTAGTCCAGATGGAACACGTCGCAGGGATCTTTTGCATATTTATCCAGCGCAAATCTTACCAGGGGAATCAGATTGATTCCATATCCATCCTCCAGTGTGTTCAGGTTCCCGTACTTTGCGGAAATACGGATTACATTTGCAATACAGGCGGGATTGCCTGCTGCCGCCCCCATCCAGAGCACGTCGTGATTGCCCCACTGAATGTCCACGGAATGATGCTCCATCAGCGTGTCCATAATCAGATTCGGATAAGGCCCCCTATCATAAATATCCCCCACCACATGCAGATGATCCACAATCAGCCGGCGAATTAAATTGCAGAATGCAACCACCAGCTCCGAGGCCCTTCCGGTGCGGATCACGGAATTGATAATCTCGTTATAGTATGCCTCCTGATCCGTCACATCCGGCCGTCCGGTCAGAAGCTCTTCGATCACATAGGCAAAATCCTTGGGCAGCGCTTTGCGCACCTTGGATCTGGTGTACTTGGAGGAGGCGCTTTTGCAAATGCGGATCAGACGGTACAGGGTCACTTTGTACCAGTCCTCCATATTATCCTCCTGTCTGACTACCTGTTTTAATTTCAGTTCCGGATAATAAATTAAAATGGCAATATTCTTTTTTTCCGCCACCGACAGGCTGTTGCAGAATTCTTCCTCAATCTTTCGCTTGATTGCCCCGGAGCCGTTTTTCATAATATGCTGAAACTGATCGTATTCTCCGTGAATATCCGTAATAAAATGCTCGGTTCCTTTGGGCAGGCTTAAAATTGCCTGCAAATTGATGATTTCCGTAGCCGCCGCCGGAATGGTAGGATATTGCTTCGCCAATCCTTTTAAATATCTGATATCTGCTGTTCCCATTTTGCTAATCTCCCTGACTTCTCCTGAATTTATTTTCCTGCTGCTATTACATCTTTCATATCGTATATTCCCGCCGGTTTTCCTGCCAGAAATTTGGCCGCCTCCACGGCTCCTTTTCCGAAAATCGCTTTGGAATACGCCGTGTGCTTAATCTCTATCACTTCATCCATACCGGCAAAAATAACTTCGTGTTCCCCTACAATATTGCCGCCCCTGACTGCCTGGATTCCGATTTCCTTTCTGTCCCGCTTTTTTCTTTCCTGTGTCCTGTCATATTTATATTCATATGCCTGATCCAATGCTTCATTGATGGAGTCTGCCAGAGCCAGAGCTGTGCCGCTTGGGGCGTCCACTTTCTGGTTGTGATGCTTTTCCACAATCTCAATGTCAAACCCGGCCGGCGCAAGTACCTTTGCCGCATTTTCCAGCAAATCCATCAGAGTATTCACCCCCAGAGACATATTGGCGGATTTGAGCACAGCCACCTGGCTGCCTGTTTCCTCCACTTTGGCAAGCTGCGCTTCGCTTAATCCTGTGGTGCACAAAACCACCGGCAGCCGGCGGTTCACACAGTAGTCAAGCAGACCGTCCACGGCGAAAGCCGCTGCGAAATCCACAACCACATCCGCTTCCACTCTGCACTTCTCAAGCTCAGAAAATACCGGATAGGGATTTTCCTTCCCGGTATAGGGATCAATTCCCGCCACAATTTCAATCTCAGAATCCTCCCGGCAGATGTCTGAAATCACCTGCCCCATTTTACCGTTGCATCCATGCATAATCATTCTTACCATTTCTGTTTCCTCCTAAGTAGCGAAGGCTGCCCCGCTAAGGGCCAGAACTTCAGATACGATACAAAACCTTCTGTCACATATCTTACCATCCTTACTCTTAACAGGGCAACCCCCAAATTTATTCTGTCAATGAAATGCCAAATTCCTGCATCGCTTTTGATAATTTTTTCACATTCTCAGGCTCCATCTGGCTTAACGGCGCCCGCAGCGGGCCTGCCTGCCATCCCATCAGATTCATGGCTGCCTTCACCGGAATCGGATTCACTTCACAAAACAGCGCATCCACCAACGGAAGGGCTTTCAGCTGCATCTTAAGGGCTTCTGTATGGCTGCCGTTCAGATAATTCATCACCATATCGTGGGTAAATTTCGGCGCAATATTGGAAAGCACGGAAATCACTCCGATTCCTCCGCAGGCAAGAAACGGAATTACCTGGCCGTCCTCCCCGGAATACATATCAAAGTCCCCCTGGGTCTCTTCCATCACCTTTAAGGTATAGGAAACATCCCCCACTGCATCCTTCATTCCCACTATATTCTCTGCTTCCCGGTTCAGCGCCGCCACCGTTCCTGCCTCAATCCTGCATCCTGTCCGTCCCGGAATATTGTACATGATAATCGGGAGGTCCACCCGCTTTGCCACTTGCATATAGTGATCAAACAGCCCCTTCTGGGTAGCCTTGTTGTAATAGGGTGTGACCACCAGTAAGCCGTCCGCCCCTGCAAGCTGGGCCTGATAAGACAGTTCTACCGCTGTTTTGGTACAGTTAGAACCGGTTCCTGCAATTACCGGAATTCTCTTATTTACAATGGACACGGCCTGGCGAATCACTTCCAGATGCTCCTCTACGGTTAACGTTGACGCCTCGCCGGTGGTTCCGGTGATGATAATACTGTCTGTTTCATTTTTGATCTGATCCTCTAAAAGCTCCTCCAGTTTCTCATAATTCACTTCCAGATTATCTTTCATCGGCGTCACAAGAGCAACGCCGGCTCCTTTAAAAATTGCCATATACCTTCCTCCTTATCATTTGGCTGCAGTACAGAGACGCTTCTTTTAAAACGCTCTGTGCATAAAAAAGCCGACTGGACAAGTCGGCTTAAAGATTCTGAACCCTGCAAAGAACCCTGTTCTCTGCATATAAATCCATGATAGCTCTCCATCCACCTTAAGATGACAGTCATATAATTATTCACCATATGCCCAAGAATCTCCTGCAGGAAAAGAATTCTTTCGGCGCTCTTCCCTTTCCTTTATCTTCTCCTGTGCCTGCCACATCCGATAAATTACTCATGAACCGCGCAACCTCTATCCATTAAATTTTAACTTTTACGTATAACGTTAATATAGCATCTTCCTGTTATAAAGTCAACAGTGATTCTCCATCATTCTGCATGAATTTCATAGATTTTTCCGGCATATGTCCATAATGCCCTGTTCACATGTTTCCCGGTAAATACAATTTCCGTATCTTCCGATCTGGCATTCATCAGAATATCCAAATCTTCTTCCGAGATCATCTGATTGTCCAAAAGCTCCAGAAAACTATCCAGAATCAGAATACTGCACTCCCCTGTAACAAGAACCTTCTTCGCAAAATTAAATCCATTGCGTATATTCATGCTTTCTTCCTGCTGCTCTTCCTCCGAAAGCTCTTTAAAGTCTTTCTCAAACCTTGCAAAGCTGAAAAACTTTATCTCCGGCTCTAATCTCCGCAGAAGTTTTACCTCTTCTTCCTTTTTTCCTTTCAGAAACTGGACAATAATTACACTGTTCCCCTGACCTGCGGATTGAATTGCATATCCAAGGGCTGCTGCCGTCTTGCCTTTCCCGTCTCCGCAATAAACAGTAACTTTTTCTCTACACATGCCATTTTCCTTTCTTAAAATGAAATCTTCTTTAAAATACCACAAACCCTTGGAAAATGCAAATTTTTGTCAAATCGCTGTTTTAAAATTATATTTTTGCTGCTATGTATTCTGTCTATTATATAATTTTTCCAAAATATTTGTTTTTATTCCAAATATTCTATTTTACTTACAGAAACTTCATAAGCTACCCGATGTTCCACTTCTGTTTCCGAAAGTTTTTTCACATACTCCCTGCTCTGGATTCTTCCAAACACCTGTACGTGTCCGCCCACTTCAAATCCGGAGGCATATCTGGCATTCCTGCCCCAGCAGATACATGGAATATAGTCTGATTTTCCATAGGAACGGTTTACCGCGATAAGCAAATCCGCGATTTCCCGTCCGAGAGGCGTTTTCCGGTAAATCGGTTCTTTGCAGATATAGCCGTCCAGAAAAATCTGATTGCTCTTCTCCCCCTCCGGAATCTCATCTACAAATTCCAGCTCCCGCACAAAAACAGACAGCACCAGGCGGTTTCTCTTTTCCTCGTGTCTGTTATAGGAACGGAACTGTCCGTCTACCCGGATATATTGTCCGATATAGCTGTTTTGTGTATCAATCAGACGTTCAGATATCATCATGGGTATCACATCTGCAAAATTACTCAGACGGTTTACAGACACTTCAACCATGTAAAATCCCTCCCCAAATACCTCGTGACTGTACTGGAAGTCCGAAACCACCTCCCCGGTAATTGTAACCTGATTGTTTTCAAATATTTTATCTGCCATGAGTATTATGTCCCCTTTCGTATATCGATGGCAATCGATGAAGTATGAATTTTTCTAAAAGGATATCATTGGGCCATTGAAAATATTCGCACTTCTTGTCGACAGGATTTACTCTTTACGAAACCGCTCATTCATCGTATAATCTATAGAGATGCTGAACAGGTATTGGAAAAATCATATCGAAAAGAGGTAAAATATTATGGCGCAAAACCCAATTGTAACTTTTGAAATGGAAAACGGCGATCTTATGAAGGCGGAGCTTTACCCGGAAATTGCCCCTAATACGGTGAATAATTTTATCAGCCTGATCCAGAGCGGTTATTATAACGGACTCTGCTTCCACCGTGTGATCCGCGGCTTTATGATTCAGGGCGGCTGCCCCGAAGGAACCGGAACCGGCGGCCCGGGCTACAGCATCCGGGGCGAATTTGCCCAGAACGGTTTCTCCAATGATTTAAAACACAGCCCGGGCGTGCTGTCAATGGCCAGAACCATGGCTCCTGACTCCGCCGGCTCCCAGTTCTTCATTATGCATAAAGATTCCCCGCATTTAGACGGCGCTTATGCTGCTTTCGGCAAAATTACCGAAGGAATGGAGATTGTTGACCGCATTGCCGAGACAGACACAGATTATTCAGACCGTCCCATAAAACCCCAGGTTCTGAAAACAGTCACCGTAGAAACCTTCGGCGAGACTTATCCGGAACCGGAGAAGGTCTGAGCCTGAATTCATTACATCTGAAGGCCCGGCGTTTGGAACGGGCAGCTATGCTTCCACGCCGGCCAGCTTTAAAATCAGTCTTGCCGTTCTGAGCAGCTCCCGTTCAAATTCTGCATTTTTCCCCCGCATGCCCGCTCCGATATATTCCTTAAGCCTTAAGTCTGTTCCGCCCGTTCTGCCGGCCGCCTGCATCCTGGGATTGTAAGGAACAGCCCCAAGCAGCTCCCCGTCCACACGGTAAAGCCGCTCCAGATTTCTTCTGGTATACAATCCATCTGAAAAATAATTTCCTATCAGAAAAAATGTTTTTCCTTTCCAGCCAGGCGGATCTCTGAAATAGTCTCCCACACGTTCTTCCTCCTGGGTCATATTCAGGACGCAGACATCCGCTTCCATCAATATGCGTTTTGCAAAATCATCTTTTCTGCTGCCGCAGTCCACAAACATCACATCAAAACAATGCTCCACCCCATCAATTACCTGCTTCAGTCTGGTAAACAACGGATCTTCATGCCACCATTCCTGCTCCTGTCTTTGGCTGCCGGGCAGACAGTAGAGCCTGCCGTTCATCACCTGACGCATATTTTCCAGAATTACCTGTTCCGTCAGTTCCTGCCGCTTCTTCCCCAACAGACAGTCCAATCCGCCGGAAACAAAATACTCCTGCCTCTCAGCCGCCAAAATGCCTGCCTGTGCCAAATTCTGTCTGTAATCCTGTTTTCCCACAGCGGTACTGCCCTGTGAGCCTGTTTTCTGCTTAGAATCCTGCTTTCCCACAGTCATGCTGCCCGGCTCTTTAAGCTCCACTCCGGTATTCTGCTGCAGAGCAGAACGCTTTCTTCCGGCCTGGAAATTTCTCTCCAGTTCTTTCCCGTTATAGCCGCCGGAAACCACAGCAGCGCGCAATGGAAACATTAATGCAGATGCACAGGCAACCAGAGCCGTATGGTATGTTGTCTCCGCCTGCTTTTCATCACTCCAAAATGCTATTTTCATTCCTGCTTCTCCTCTGTATTTGATTTTCAAAGGAGAATATCACTGTCAAATATTCTAAAAAAGTAGGAAGATATACCTGTGAGCCAAAGGATTTGATAATTCTGTACACAGATGATTGTACACTGAACAAAAGATAGTCATATCATACAAAAATCTGTCCGGGTTGTAAACACTTTTTCCTGTATTTATAAAAATTTTAGACTTTACATACTCACCACAAGAGTATCGTATCCATCCTGGCGGAGCCCTGCCTGCAGCTCCATAGCGTCCTCCAAGCTGTCCTCCCGGCCCACAATTACTGCGTAATAGGGGTCCTCCCAACGGATAGACGCAAAATAACCCTGATCCTCCAACTGCTCTCTCATATATTCCGCATTGGATTCATACCGGTACAGGCCCACCTGGACGCCATACTTTCTGACAGGCGTCTCTAAGGGCAGGGCTTTTTCTATCCCGGTTACAATCGCGTCCACCATCTGGTTAAATTCCTCGTCAAAAAGCCGGTTATCCCCGTCGTGATTGATAAATCCAAGCTCCATCAAAACTGCCGGCATCTGGGTTCTCCGAAGCACCACAAGGCCGGGACGCTCCACCACATCCAGATCCTTAAATCCGAAATCCACCAGTTCCTGATTGATGGAAGCCCCCAGTCTTGCCGCTTCTGTTCCAAGTTCATAGACCAATGCCTGGGTGCCGTTGTAGGTATTGGGACTGGCGCTGGAATTCCGGTGGAAAGAAATGAAATAATCTGCTCCGGAACGGTTGGCTATCTGAGCTTTTTCAAAAGGCGAGTCGTAACGGTCTGTAGTTCTTGTATAAAGTACATTGTATCCGGCGTCCTCTAATTTTTCCCCCACTGCGAGAGTGACCCGCAGATTATCGTCTTTTTCTTTTCTTCCGTTGTAGGAAGCTCCGTTGTCATACCCTCCGTGGCCAGCATCCAAAATGATTGTAATTGCCATGTTTTCTCCTTCCTGCGCTCACTGGGCACAGGCAGTTATTTTTCCTTTATCATATGCATGGGAAAAAAGAAGTTGCTATCATTGCTGATGGAAATCCATTGTCATCTAAATATACAGCCGTATTTTCCACAAAAAAATCGTTCAGACACGTCACAAAAAGAGAAAGACGAGCCATCGCTGACCCGCCTAAATATCTTAACTTTCTTCTATTATCGCCCTTTTTCTCAATAACTGCTAAAATCTCTTGGATAAAACAGTCCTATCCGCATCTGGGATTTTTAAAATAGACATAGCCTGTTCTGCTGTCATCTTCATGGCTTCCATAAGATTTTTTATATATTCATATGAACAATCAATTCTTTCCTTGTCTTTTTCTCTGTTAATTCTTTCCTCCATTGCCTTACTCATTTGACTTCGGCCTCCTTCCGTCTCTTTAAAATGCCTTACCGACTTTGCAAGTTCCTGATAAAACATATCGACTGCACTTGTACAGCGGAAATCATGCATCAGTTTCCCTACGGGGTCACTATCATTTTTATAGCTGCCATTCACATAAATAATATGCGCGCCATCCCCAAATAACGCCCCTGATTCCTGTACCATCCGTTCCACATGGTATAACGGCAATCCCAGTTTCATATAGTCGTTCCTTGTAATGAATATCACATAGGATTCATGAATCTCTTTAAATTTCTGCTTTTCTTTCAGCATCTTCGTATCTAACATACTGCTGTGAAATCTGGCTCTGTGAACGTCTGCCCCAGCATTCTCATTTTGTACCTCAACTCAATATCATACACTTTTCCGTCAGAACCCTTGGCATAAATGTCGAGCTTAATAGAACGGCCTCCCATGACCGGATTCTTATATTCCCTCTGCGCCGCCACTTCCGTGACTTCCATATCGTTCCTGCCGAGAATAATATTTAATAGAAGCTCCGTTGCCTCTGTGTTTCTGTCAAACACGATTGTCATAAACTCATCATCCAGAAGGGTAAATCCTTCCAACAGCTCTAAATTTTCTTCCTCATCATTCAGCTTTACTGTATCGCTCAAACAACCACCCTCTTTCCTGTAACAGGTTTATCTTTATTATAACCTCTGTAACAGCTTTCAGCAACACGAAGTTGCTATCATTGCTGATGGAAATCCATTGCCGCATGATTATTTATTAAAAATGGAAAGTATACTTGACATTCTTATCCGTTATGCTATAATCCATATATGGAAAGTAAACTTTCCATGGAAGGGAGGTATCCATGAAGAATCGACTGGAAGAATTGCGCAAAGAACGGGGAATCAAACAGGAGGATTTGGCCCGGACACTGGAGGTATCACGGCAGACCATAGGTTCTTTAGAGAATGGGCGATACAATCCATCCATACAGCTTGCATTTAAAATCGCCCGGTATTTTGATCGGAGCATTGAAGATATTTTTATTTATGAGGAGGAATGAATATGAAAAAGAGTTTATCTGTTTTAACGACGGCTGCGGGCCTTTTGATTCTGTTGGGAGGACTTCTGACCTACGGACTGGGCATACATGAATTAGTTCCTGTGCCGCGCCCCGACCTGATTGTGGCCGGTACATCTTTAATCGGCAGTCTGTTTATCATTTCCGGCGTCTGTGATTTATTTCATAAGAAAACCAAAGAAATGGAGATTGAAGAACAGGACGAAAGAAATATTATGATAAGCAATGCAGCAATGGCAAGCGGATACAAAGTCATGAGTTTTACAATTGTGATCTCCATATTTGTCTTAATTTTTACCGGATATATGACAGAAGTTTCCTGCTTTACAATCATCGGCGCATACTTTATCGGACAGATTGCATACGTCATGCAGCTCTGGCGTCTGAACAGAACCATGTAGCGGACTTTGCAGCAGACGGACCGAAACTTTCCATTGACAAATTCCCTGTCTGCGTTTATAGTAAAGATATAAATATTTTGATTATCAAACTAATAATATAAGGACAGGAATTATGATGAGAGCAAGAATTATTGGAACCGGAAGCTGCCTTCCGGATAAATCTGCCACAAACGATTTTCTTTCTACCATTGTAGAAACCAACGACTCATGGATTCAGAGCCGGACCGGTATCCGGGAACGTCATCTGGTATCTTCCGAAACAGAGACCACACTGTCAATGGCAGTCAGCGCAGCCAAAAATGCTCTGGAAGATTCCGGACTTTCGCCGGAAGAAATTGATTTGATTATTGTAGCAACCGTTTCTTCTGATTATATTACTCCAAGCGCCGCATGTATGGTGCAGAAAGAACTTGGCGCGGCGAAAGCCGCTGCCTTCGACATAAATGCGGCGTGTTCCGGCTTTCTGTTTGCCCTCCATACTGCAGACGCCTATTTTCAGGCGGGCATTTATAAAACCGCCCTGATCATCGGCGTGGAAACCCTTTCTAAAATCATAGACTGGACAGACCGTTCCACCTGCGTTCTGTTCGGAGACGGCGCAGGGGCCGTGGTTGCAAAGGCCTCCGAGAAAGGCATGATTGCCTCTGTACAAGGCTCAGACGGAACCGGCGGAGAAATACTGATGTGTAAATGCCGCACCAACAACAACCCTTATCTCACCACCGGCACTGACCCTGATTATCTGTACATGGACGGGCAGGAGGTCTTTAAGTTTGCCGTAAAAAAGGTTCCGGCCTGCATTGAATCTCTTCTGGCCCAGTCAGAAATTCCGGCTTCAGATGTGAAATATTACCTGCTCCATCAGGCAAATTACCGGATTATCACCTCCATTGCACGGAAGCTGAAGCTGCCTTTAGAGAAATTCCCCTCCAATGTGGAGCACTGCGGCAATACCTCCGCTGCAAGCATCCCCATTCTTCTGGACGAAGTGCACAGGGCAGGAAAGCTCTCAGAGGGAGATCTGCTTTTGCTTTCCGGTTTCGGCGCCGGTCTTACCTGGGGCGCAGCTTTACTGAACTGGTAAAATCCGGCATACCAGAGGGTAATTCCATTACGAGATAGAAAAAGGGCTGCCCTTTACTTTTTAATGCGGCAGCCCTGCGTAAATTTTCTCTTTAAATCAGCCCGTAATGCCGGCATGCCTGATAAATGCCGTCCTCTGCCAGAGGCGCCGTCACATATTCCGCCGCATTTTTGGCCTCCTGCATTCCGTCTCCCATGGCGACGGAATGGGCCGTGTACTTTAACATATCCAAATCATTGGTGCTGTCCCCGAAAGAATACGTCTCTTCCGGGGCAATATTGAGCATCCTGCAAATCTCCTGAATACCGGTGGCCTTGTTAAATCCTTTGGGCACAACCTCCATAAATGTGCCCTCCCGGTAAATAATGGTAAAATCTTCTCCGACTCTTTCCTCCAGTTCTTTCTGACGCTGTTTGTCCTCCATGTAATTGACGCAGAATTTGCTGACCTCCAGGTTCTCTTCGTTGCCGGTCACCCGTACCACATTCTGTCCCAGAGCCTTTTTTATTTCCCGTGAAAAAGAAGATTTTTCTGAAAAACGCTCTTCGTCCAGATACAGCAGATGACGTCCCTCCAGAATATACGCCGCCCCTAATTCCCGCAGGATTTCATTGACTCTCTGAATCTCCTTAATAGGAATTCTGTGATAGAATTTCACTTCCTTTTGAAATTCCCCGTAGGTTCCGCAGCCGGCCAGGACTCCTTCAAAGCCCAGCGGCATCAGCAATTCATCGGGAATAAACACCCTGGTTCTTCCGCTGCAGATAAACAGATAATGCCCCTGCTGCTTCATCCGCCGAAACGCCTCTCTGGCGCTGTCCGGAATCCACTGTTTCCTGTCCCAGATTGTTCCGTCTATGTCAAAAAAAATTGCCTTCCTCATCCTGTTTTTCCTCTCTATGTGTTTCTTGTTTCGTCTATATCTGAAATTGCCTCATTTACTGCTGATGTTCCTCTTCCTGCAGCACCCGCTCTGCCAGTCCGTCATACGTGAAATGTTTTGCCTCCAGCACCAGCTTCGCACCGCTTTTTTTCAGAAATGATGTGGTTTTGGGGCCAATGCTGTAGACCTGGCATAAATCCCACACATTTCCCATGGCCTGAATCAGACGTTGAGCTGATGAAGCGCAGGTAAACAGAATTCCATCGTATTCCTTCAAATCACAAAGCCCGTCCAGTTCAGGTTCTACGCTGCAGTTTTCATATACCGTAATTTCCCGGAAGCTGCAGCGCCCGCTCAGAGCTTCCTGCAGATGGCTGTCGGCATTCCCGGCTTTCAGATACCAGACGTTCTCAGAACCGGTCAATTGCTGTTTCATCACTTCTGCAAGGGCGTCACTGTGGAAATCCCCGGGAATCAAATCTGCATAAAGTCCCAGTTCCTCCAACATTTCCGCTGTTTTCCCGCCGATGGCCGCAATCTTCACAGAAGCCAGGCTTCTCAGATCCAGTCCCTTCTCCCGAAACTGCCGGAAAAAGGCGCTGACGCCGTTTTTACTGGTGAAAATCAGCCAATCTGCCCTGCCAAGCTCTTCTGCCGGAAAATTTTCGCCCTTTACAATTTCTCCCACCTGTACTTCATCCACAAGGGCGCCCTGTGATTTCAGCAGCTGGCCCAGTCTGGTGGGACGGCTTCCGATTCTGGGGATCAAATACTGTTTCCCGGACAGGGGACGGTTTTCGTAAAAATTCAGCTTCTCCCGCAGAGACACCACCTGGCCCACAACAATCAAGGCCGGTGAAACCAGACCGGCGTTTTTCACATCCTCTTCCATATGTAATAAATCAGAAACACAGGTCTGCTGCCTGGGGGTAGTGGCCTGGGAAATCACGGCTGCCCCGGTATGCTCCGGCATTCCTGCCTCCATCAGCTTTCTGGCAATCTCTCCCACTTTGCTTAATCCCATCAAAAACACACAGGTTTCCTTCCCGCCTGCCATGGCTTTAAAATCAATGTCCGCCAGTTCATCCCGTCTGTCATGAGCGGTTACCACATGAAATCCCAATGCTTTTCCCCGATGGGTAATGGGAATTCCCGCATAGGCAGGCCCGGCAATACAGGAACTGATGCCCGGAATCACCTCAAATTCCACGCCCTGCTGCCGCAGGTACAGCCCTTCTTCCCCGCCTCTTCCGAATACATAGACGTCTCCGCCCTTTAACCGGACGGTTTTGCCATATTCCATGCTTTTTTGCACCAGAAGCTGATTAATGTCCTCCTGCTTCATGGTGTGGTGATGATTTGCCTTGCCCACATAAATTTTTTCACACTGGGGCTTTGCTTCTGCCAGAAGCTCCGGCGACGCCAGTCGGTCATACACAATACAGTCGGCTTCCCGGATTGCCGCTAAGCCTTTTACTGTCATCAGCCCCGGATCTCCCGGGCCGGCTCCCAGCAAAATAACTTTGCCGGCCAGTTTCTTTCGCACTTCCTTTGCAGCTTCCCCGGCCAGTTTTTCCGGATGGGCCCCGTATACCGTTACGTAAGCCTGCCTGGCTCCTGTCTCATCCCCGAACATTGCATCCAGACGGTATGCTCCATCCTTTTGCTGCCCCGGGCCCGCACTGCCGGATACATGTTTCTCCTCGGTTCTCAGAATTGCCCCCACCGGAACATGGCAGCTTCCTCCCATCTGCTGCAGAAATCCCCGTTCCGCCGCTGCAGCGGCTTCCGTTTCCTCATCGCTGAGCCGGTTGAGCATTTCCAGAAGCTTCTGCTCTCCCTCACAGATTTCCAATGCCAGAATTCCCTGGGCAGGCGCAGAAATCATCTCCTCCGGTTCCAAATACTGGGTGATTCTGTCCTCCATGCCCAACCGGCGCAGCCCTGCGGCGGCCAGAAGAATCCCGTCTAACTTCTCCTCTTCCATTTTCCGGATTCTGGTACCTACATTTCCCCGAATGCCCACAACCCGGAGATCCGGCCTAAGACGCTTCAGCTGAAATTCCCTGCGCTTGCTTCCTGTTCCGATCACCGCGCCCTGGGGCAATTCCTGCAATGATTTCTTTTCCCGCAGAATCAGAACGTCCCTGGGATCTTCCCGCTTCCATGCTTTCGTAAACATCAGCCCGGGAGCCGGCGAGGAGGGCATATCTTTCATGCTGTGAACGGCAATCTGAATCTCGCCTGCCAACAGCTTCTCTTCAATTTCTTTTACAAATACGCCCTTATCTCCGATTTCATGAAGGGGCTTATCCAAAATCACATCCCCTTTTGTCTTAATCACCTGAATTTCAAAGGTATCCTCCGGGAAAGCCTCCGTCAGCCTGCCGCAGACATATTCTGCCTGGG
This sequence comes from Lachnospiraceae bacterium, assembly GCA_910575555.1. GTDB lineage: Bacteria > Bacillota > Clostridia > Lachnospirales > Lachnospiraceae > Petralouisia. The sequence continues at coordinate 212,021 of CAJTFX010000004.1, forward strand.
TCAGCGCCAGTTTCGAGCCTCTTGTGCCAATTCTGTATTCCATCCTTCTTCTCCTATCTATATACTCTCACATAAATTACTGCTTATATCTGAAACAGCTGTTTCACCAGCCGTTTATACTCTTCCTGTTCTTCTTCGGACTCCAGACGCTTTAATTCCTGAATCGGTTCCCGCAGCAGCCGCTGCAAAGACGCATGCAGCACTTTTTTCAAAAGCTTCTGCTCTCTTGCGCCAAGCTCCATTTTCCGGTTTAAATAGCAAAAACTGTCCTCCTCAATTCCGCTGCACCTCTGTTGTAAGGATTCAATGGTAGAATCCATACGGCTGTGCACAAGCCAGACTTGTGTTTCCTGTAATTTTTCCTCGATCAGTTTCCGGCTCTCCTTCACCAGACGCTCCCGTTCCTTCTGGTTCTCCCCCGCAATGGCCTGCAGGGTATCCAGATTAATCAGCGTTGCCAGAGGGTCCTCAGAAAATAAAGTGTCAATATCTCTCGGCGCCGCCAAATCCAGGAACGTGACCGGGCGCGTCAGTGTGATATCCTCCCTGCGCACCACCAGATGAGGAGAAGATGTGGCGCTGATTACAACATCGCAGTCTCCCGCCGCCTGACGCCACTCTTCATAGGGTACAATCTCAAGCAGCGGAAACTGCTCTCTCAACTCTCTGGCATGGGCATATGTCCTGCTGCATGCAGTAACGGAAATATCCGGATATTCATAGATATATTTCAGGGCCAAAGCCGCTGTCTTTCCGCTTCCAATCACAAGAATCCTTTTCCCGCTGATGCCGCAGGCTTCCTCTAACTTCTTAATTCCGATATAACTGACTGAAAGGGGCTTCTCGCTGATTTTCAATTCCGTTTTGATCTGCTTGGCGCAGGTGATCCCATCCCTTACAATCCTATTCAGTTCTTTCTTACTGTATCCCATGGTTCTGGAAAAATCCAGCGCATCCCTTACCTGACCCAGAATTTGATCCTCCCCCAGCACAAGAGATTCCAGGCCCGCGGCAATGCGAAACAGCCAGGCCACGGCCTCCTCTCCCGACAATCTGAGCAAAAGCTCCTCTAATGTTACATCCGGAAACATTCCCTCATAAATGCTCTGTATCTGAGCCTGCTGCTCCTCCCTCTCATACAGGTAATACACTTCACTACGGTTGCAGGTGGACAGTACCATGCACTGATCCACCCCGGCCTCCTCCGCTCTCTGGAAAAATTCCAGTTTCATGGCGTCGGTGAAGCTTGTCCTGTCCCGAACTGCCAAAGGCGCATTTTGATAATTTATCCCTAAGAATCCAAATTGCATGTCTGATTCTCCTTATGTAATGAGCTGTTATAATAAACCTCCATCATGCTCAGCCTGCCGTCCGGCGGGCCGCATGGCCATCCATACTATGGAAGCCAGGGGCTTTCATAGTAAACCCACACCTTGCTTAGCTTGTCGTGCGACAGGCCGCATGGCCATCCATAATATGGAAGCCAGAGGCTTTCATATTAAACATTAAAAGGGGGCTGCATACCGGCAGCCCCCGATGCTTATAAAGCATAACATATTTTTTGTTTACTGGCAATTTCTATCCGATATATCCTGCAAAAAGGAATGCGAAGATATAGGATGACGCTGCCACGCAGGCCCAGGTGATTCCGCCCAATGCAATCGGCTTCAATCCCTTGGAAAATACATCTTTGAACTTGATCTTAAATCCTACGCCCGCCAGAGCAGATGCAAACAGGAATTTGCTTACTGTCTTTAAAAGGCTGCTTCCCACGTCGCTGAACACGCCATAGGTATTCAGACCTGCCATTACTACAAACCAGAGAATGAACATGGGGAAGGTTTTCTTTACTACTGCCAGAATGCTGTCGTTGCTTCCTGCTTCTCCATTCTTCTTAGCGTCTCTTGCCATCAGAACCGTCCATACAATTGCCACGAAAATCAGCATTGTGGTACGCACCAATTTTACATTCAATGCGCCGCTGAATTCCGGATTGGCAATCATCGCCTGATAAGTTGCCTGAGCGCCTGCCACGGAAGAAGTGTCATTAATCGCCGTACCTGCCACAAATGCAAACTGATTTTCGGTAAATCCCAGCATCGGAGCAATATACGGATAAGAAAATGCGGAAATGGTATCGAACAGGAAAATTGCTGCCATACCAAAGGCGATTTCTGCGTCTGTTGCCTTGATAATACGGCTTAAGGTTGCAATAGCCGTACCGCCGCAGATACAGGTTCCGCCGCCTACCAGCACGGAGGTATTCTTTGTAACTCCGATTTTTCCGCCCACCAGCATTGCCACTGCAAAGGACAGGCAGATATTGAACAGGATTAACGGCAGCGCCCTGACGCCGGTTCCCATAATGTCAGCAAAGCTTAAAGTTCCGCCGGTCATGATAATACCCCAGTTCAAGAACTGCTTGCTGCAATATGTAGTTCCCTCTTTAAAGTCCTTATCCACAGAGGGAATAATGTTGCATATTATCATAGAAACTAACAATGCAACCATTGGTCCGCCCATAACCACACGCCCGAACATAGAGGACTGCAAATCTGTGGACATTGTTGCCAGATATCCAATTACCAGGCACAACAGAATTGCACCGTATTTTTTCTTTGAACCCATTTCTTAAATTCCTCCCAAAATTAGCAGGTTGCTCCTCCCACCAGATGAAGCTGCGCATCCAGAATTTCCTGCTTTCTTTCTAAAATATCGTTTGCAAGAAGCTGTTTTTCCACTTCTTCAAATCCGATTCTTGCGATGGTGTCTGCAAAACGCTCACCTGTCCTGCCCTGCTCGCGGAAGAACAAAATTGCTTTCTCCACGGTGTCCAGAAGCTCTTCTTCTGTGGTAAATACTTTGGATAACGGCTGTCCGTGAGCCACTTTCTTGCCCCATCTTCCGCCGATATAAATCTTGTATCCCGGTGTTCCTTCTTCAATTACATCAAATGGACATTGCTCCACGCAGCGTCCGCAGTTGTTGCATGCCTCGTTGTCGATGATAAGCTCGCCGTCCTCCACTTTTGCCGCATTCATCGGGCAGATAGTTTCCACCTGGCATTTCTTGCAGCCGTTGCACGCATCTTCTTCTACGTTCGGCACAAGCTGTCCAATAATGCCCAGATCGTTCAAATCAGGCTTTACGCAGTTGTTGGGGCATCCGCCGGTTGCGATTTTAAATTTGTGAGGAAGTTTTACCGTGTGATATCCTTTGTAGAAACGCTCATGAATTTTCTGAGACAAATCAAAGGTATCATACAGTCCGTACTGGCAGGTAGTTCCTTTGCAGGATACCACCGGACGAACCAGAGATCCGGTACCGCCGGTTTCAAGGCCGGCTTTTGCGATATACTCACGGAACGGTTCAATATTATCAAAATGGATTCCGCGCACTTCCACGGTAAGACGTGTGGTAAATTCCACATCTCCATTTCCAAATTTTTCTGCTGCTTCTGCAATGACTTTGGTCTGCTCTGCTGTGATTTTGCCATTTACGGTAATCACACGTCCGTTAAATAAATCTGTTCCTTTGTTGTTGAGAAATCCGAGTCCTTTTACTCTTTTGATCTCTTCTGGTTTGATTGTGCATCCCATATCTCTCAATCTCCTTTTCTTATATTTATAAAAATTATATTTTATACTTCCACATCGCTGAATGTAATTCCGCCTTCTAATACCTTCGTGTTCTTATATCCGTAGAATTTCAGGCGGTTCTGAAGCAGGTAAGCTCTTTTGCCTTTGTTGCACACAAGCAGAATCTTTTCATCCGGCTCAAGCCCGTCCACCGGGCCTTCCACTGTGGTAAGCTCTACATAGGGCGCTCCTTCAATGGAGGGGGCCAGACATGCGTCCACTACCTTATAGCCTTCTGCTACGCCGCTGGCATATTCTGCCGGCGTAAATGTCTCAAACTTGCCGTTAATCTTATTCATCAGCACATTTAAGGTATGCTCAAAGGGATGAATTGCTGTGGAAAACGGCGGTGCGTAAGCCAAATCCATATCTGCCAGATCGTTCAGGGTTCCTTTTAACATAATGCCTGTTACGGCAATATCCACTACCTTATCCACTGCTCCTGCTCCGATTACCTGCAGTCCCAGCAGTCTTAAGGAATCTTTGTCTGCAATCATCTTGATAATAAAGGTGCCTGCCCCCGGGAAATAGTGGGCCTTGTCGTCCACAACTGTAATTACGCTGACAGGATGGAAGCCCTCTGCCTCAGCCTGCGCCTCGGTCAATCCGGTTCTTCCTGCATTCAGGCCGGGAAGCTTGCACACTGCCGTTCCCAGTACGCCCCGGTAGCCAAGGTCTGCGCCCATCATATTCTGGGCAATCAGGCGGCCGCTGATATTCGCAGTGGAGCCCATGGGAGACCATGCTGCCTTCTCCGTCAATGCGTTATGTACCATTGCGCAGTCTCCTGCTGCATAGATATCCGGAAGATTTGTCTCTCCCTTTTTATTGGTCAGGATGGTTCCTTTGAACATTTCCAGACCGATTCCGTCCAGGAAGGATGTGTTGGGGCGGATTCCTGCGCTGAGCACTACCAAATCAGCCTTGTAAGCTTTCTTACTGGTGAGAACCTTCTCTACCTTGCCGCTTCCTTCCAGTCCTGTAACTGCCACTCCTGTTACCACCGGAATTCCGCTTTCCTGCAATTTGCCTTCCACATATTCAGCCATCTCAGGATCAAATCCCGGAAGGGCATGTTCTGCCATATCCAGCACAAAGGTGCGGATTCCCTGCAGCTTCAGGTTCTCTGCAATCTCCAATCCAATGTAGCCTGCGCCAACTACCACCGCGCGCTTTACATCTCCAGCGTCTACCACTTCACGGATTCTGATGGCGTCCTCCGGTGTCCGCACGAAGAACACATTCTCCAGATCACAGCCGTCAATGGGCGGTTTCACAGGGCTTGCCCCTACAGAAATCACCAGTTTGTCATACTCATAAGTCTGCTCCTGGCCGGTTGCCAGATTTACTGCCGTTACTTTTTTTGCCTCCGGATCTACTTTGGTAGCCTCCGTCTCCGTCATTACCGTTACGCCGGTAAGTTTGGCATATTTCTCCGGTGTATTTACAATCAGCTGCTCCCTTTCCTCAATTACATGCCCCACATAATAGGGAAGTCCGCAGCCTGCATAGGAAATATTCTTTCCTTTATTCAGCACGATAACTTCATTCGCCCGGTCTTCCCGCATCAGTTTTGCAGCGATTTTAGTGCCGGCAGCAACCCCGCCAAGTACCACTACTTTCATATCTTACCTCCTGAAATTAAAAAAGATTGATAAAAATTCGACAATTTTCTCTATGCTCCTATGATAGCACTTGTTAAATTGTACGTAAAATAGTAAAATACAAATTAAGCTATAGGTATTTTCCTATGCCACAGAAATGCTTTTTACATACTATGATAAACATGGACAAAACATCACTGTTTTTATCCATGCATCAGGAGGATTCTACATGGCAACCTTAAAACAATTAAAAACATTTATTGCCGTAGCCGAGTATAAGAAAATGAGCGAAGCAGCCAAACGGCTGTATATTTCCCAACCTACGGTAAGCCAGATTATTTCCGATCTGGAAGCAGAATATCAGACCCGGCTCTTTGAGCGTTTTCCCAAGGAACTGAAGATTACCTCTTCCGGGCTGCTGCTTCTTGAAAGCGCCAGAGAGATTGCAGCCAGCCACGAACATTTAGAGCAGTCCATGAAACATGCCAACTCCCAGCGCCCTCTGCGGATCGGCGCCACCCTTACCGTGGGCAATACTCTGATGGGCGCTCTGGCGGAACAGCTTTCACTCCAGTCTCCCGACATTGACGTCAAGGTATTTGTGGACAATACCCAGACCATTGAACACCGGATGATTCACAATGAACTGGATATTGCGCTGGTGGAGGGAATTATTGTCCATCAGGAAATTATGACGGAACCTGTGTTAGAGGATACTCTGTGCATTATCTGCGGAAAAGGCCATCCTTTTGCCGGACGGACCTCCATCGGCATCGAAGAACTGCGGCACCAGAATTTTATTATCTGGGAAAAAGGAAACGGCACCCGGGCGATTTTTGAAAATATTATGATGCATTCCCATATTCCTTTTATGATCAAATGGGAATGCAGCAGCCGCTGCGGCATTGTGGACGCCGTGCGCCATAATCTGGGCCTGGGCGTTTTATCCTGGCGGTGCGCGTCCGAATACGAAAAAAAAGGCGATATTTTTATCTGTTCCATCGAAAATGTTTCCATGAAGCGTTATTTTTATCTCTGCCACAACCACTGCCATCCTGTCACTTCCCAGATGCAGGAGTTTGCAGAGCTTGTCAAAAAAATAAAATAAAAATGTTCCGGGACATCTGGCAGGCAGAGTATTTTTCCCCTTTCTGGAAATACTGATCCTGTGCGGCAGATTACGCTTTGCCAAACTAACAGACAGGAGGTTGCTATGTCCCAGAAGTATATTGAAGAATTTCGGGGAGACCTGAAAGAATTCCATGAAATGACGAAAAAATTCTATCAAAAAGACATCAATGTTGCCCAATACAAAAAATTTTCCGGCGGCTTCGGCAGCTATGCCCAAAGAGGCGGCGATGCCAGTATGCTGCGCCTTCGGTTTGCCGGAGGAGAAATCACAAAGGAACAGTTGCTCTTCATTGCAGAAAGCATTGAAACATATAACATTTCCCTGGTTCACTTTTCCACCTGCCAAAGCCTGCAGCTTCACAATCTGTCCGAGAAAGAGGTCTGCGCGCTGATTGAGGCATCCTTTGACCATGGCATCATCACCCGGGGCGGAGGCGGGGATTATCCCCGAAATGTCATGTGCTCTCCTCTCTCCGGCGTGCAGCGGGGGGAATATTTCGATACGCTTCCCTACGCCAAAGCGGCCGCTGAATATTTACTGGGCTTTATCCACAAAGTAAAGCTGCCCCGGAAATTAAAAGTCGCTTTTTCCAATTCCGGAGAAAATATCACCCATGTCACCTTCCGGGATCTGGGGTTTGCCGCCACAGAGCGGGGAACCTTTGACGTGTACAGCGCCGGCGGACTGGGCCGGGAACCGAAAATGGGGGTTCTGACGGCATCTGACATCGAGCCCGCAAAAATTTTATATTACATCAAAGCTATGATTGATACTTTTACTGCTTACGGCAATTATGAAAACCGTGCAAAATCCCGCACCCGCTTTATGCAGGATACCCTTGGAACAGAAAGGTATCTCCAGGCCTATCAGGAAAAACTGAATCTGGCTCTGGCCTCTGAGCAGCTTGACTTAACGCTCAATGCCCCAGAAATTCATAAACAGGGAACGAAAAAAAAACTGGAGCATCCCCGGGCCATTCCCCAAAAACAGGAAGGACTGTACGCCGTCTGCTACCATCCCATCGGCGGCTGTCCCAAACCTGAGTTCTTCCGGCGCCTGTATGATGCGATTCTTCCTATGGAGGAAGTTCTGCTGCGGATTTCCCCGGACGAAAGTCTCTATATCATCAACCTGACGGCCCGGGAAGCCGAGACAATTCTTGCCCTCACCAAAGACGGCGCCCAGACGGGTTTTGAAGCCTCCGTCTCCTGCATCGGCGCTTCCATCTGCCAGGTGGGCGCCAGGGATTCCCAGGCTCTTTTGAAGGCATGCATTGAAAGAGTCCGTAAAGAACATTTCCCCAACGATGTCCTGCCCAAAATCCATATTTCCGGCTGCCCCTCCTCCTGCTCCGGCCATCCGGTAGCCGCCCTTGGCTTCCGGGGAGGCGTCAAACAGACGCCGGAGGGCCCGAAACCGGCCTTTGCCGTCTATGAAATGGGCTGTCCCATCGAGGGAGAAGAATCCTTCGGCAAAGAACTGGGCGTAATGCTAGAATCAGATATTCCCGAATTCCTGGCAGAACTTGGCAGAGAACTCATGGCCCGGGACCTGATTTATTCTGATTTTATCCAGAAATACCATGAAGATTTCTTAAAAATTGCCAACCGCTTCCTGTAAAAACTTATTATAATTTTTACAGTCCAATCTTTTTAAACAGCTCTGCGCTTTCTAAAGCAAACATTCTGTATTTCGATACACAGGAACTGCCGGTTTGCTCTTTGGCTAAACAAAACAGTTAGCAGTTAGTTCGCCGAAACGCTGCCCAGGTTTGTGTGCCAAAGGGCAATCCGGCAGTTCTGTCCGTATCCAAATATAAAACCTTCTCTGTAATACCAGCACCCCTTTTTTCCTATTGACAAATAATGGAAAAGGGTTAAAATTAGAATTATTCTAATTTTAATTTCAAATGGAGATGATTATGACCAAAAACGCAGAATATATTTTAGAAATTATCAACAGTTCCAACTCTCATTTAACGGCAGAGCAGATTTATCTTCGTTTAAAGGAAAAAAACAAAACTGTAGTTCAGGCTACCGTCTATAATAACTTATCCGCCCTGTATCAGAAGGGGCTGATTCGGAAAATCTCCGTTGAGGGATACCCGGACCGCTACGACAGAACCCTGCGGCACGAACATTTGGTGTGCAGAAAATGCGGAAAATTATCGGATATTGTACTGGAGGATCTGACGGCTGTACTTCAAAAACAGGTAGACATTCCCATGCTTTCCTACGATTTAAAAATCAATTACATCTGTGATGAATGCTTAAAACAAGAGATTAACGACAAAACAGAGAAAGGATGAATATCATGAAATTAAAAAGAAGGGCTTTTCCTGCCGTCATCACATCTGTTTCCAGATTGGTAGATATGCCGTATGAACCGCAAAACGGGGAATTAAACAATATCCACCAACGGCTGATGAAGGGCCGGAAAGAATTTGAACAGGCCCTGACAAAAACGATGGACGCAGTCATCCAGATGAGCTCCATGGATTTATCATTAGAAACAAACGCAGCAGCCATAGAGGAAATAAATTCTTCCATTTCCGATGCAGTAAACAGCATCAGCAACTCCACGGAACGGACGGCCGGAATCTCTGCAGAGGTCTCTAAGGCCCACGACAGCCTCACGGGAACCATTATTGAGGTTTCCGATGAAGCCAGCAAAATTATGGAGGATATCCGCAATTCTGAAAACGATCTCACCTCCATCACCCAGTTGTCTGCTTCCGCCATCTCAAGCGCAGGCGAAATGAGGACGAATATTTACGGACTTCTGGAAATTATTCAGCATATGAATGAAGCCATTGAAGCAATCAATTCCATTTCCGCCCAGACAAATCTTCTGGCCTTAAACGCTTCCATAGAAGCTGCCCGGGCCGGTGAAGCCGGAAGGGGATTTGCCGTTGTGGCAGAGGAAATACGTGAACTTGCAACTGAGACAAAGTCATTGACTGCACGTATGGGCGCTTTTGTCAATGAAATCCAGACCGCCTCCCAGAAAAGCTCCGGCAGCGTAGATACCACAGTCAAAGAACTGGAGCATATCAACGAAAACATTCAGAATGTATGGCAGCTTACCGGAAATAACCGCATCGGTATGGATCGCATTTCAGATTCCGTTTCCTCCCTTGCCGCCGTCAGCGAAGAAATCAGCAGCTCCATTTACGAACTGGATAACCAGATGCAGCATGTCAACGAAGAATGCCAGATTTTAAAAGGAGACACGAATTCGCTGCAGCAGTCCAGTCAGTCCATTGCGGAGCTTGCAGAGCCTGCAAAAGTCATTGAACAACATCTGGACGAATCTACCAAAATCATGGGAAATATGGCAAAAGATGCTTTTTACATGCTGGACAACCAGATTGTCCTGAACTGTCTGAACCAGGCAGTCTCAGCCCATCAAGACTGGCTTGGCACCTTGAAAGAAATTGCAGAAACTCAAACCTTAAAGGTACTGCAGACAGACTGCACAAAATGCGGCCTGGGCCATTTCTATTACGCCTTAAAGCCCATTCATCCGGACATTGCAGAGCTCTGGGCCGGCCTGGACGGAAAACACAAAACCTTCCATGCCTACGGAACGGAAATGATTTCCGCTGTCCGCACCGGACGCACAGAAGAATTGCTTCAGATCTATAAGGAAGCAGAAAGCTGTTCCCAGGAGCTTTTGTCAGATTTCCAAACTCTGGCCCGGACAATTGAAACACTGACAGAACAGCAGATTCGGATCTTTGAATAAATTTATCAGGGGGGGCTGTTGGAACATGGAATTTATAAACAATATATAGTTAACCTCTTAGAAGTTACAGCTATATATTGTGAAAAATTACTGTTTCCCGACAGCCCTCACTCTATTACTCCGGCGGTTAAATAGTTCTAAGCCCCCAGATTCGTATAACCCATCAGGCTCTCATCCACTGCTCTGGCAGCTTCCCGTCCTTCCCGGATGGCCCATACCACCAAAGACTGCCCTCTGCGCATATCTCCTGCCGCAAATACATGCTTCACATTTGTTTCATAGCTTTCCGGCTCTGTCTGCACATTCATCCGTTCATTGAGGGTAATTCCGAAAGCGTCCGCCGCGTATGCTTCCGTTCCCAGAAATCCCGCTGCAATCAATGCCAAATCCGCATCCAGTTTCTGTTCAGACCCCGGCACCTCCGCCAGAACCATACGTCCCGTTTTCTCATCCTGCCTGCTTTCCAGTTTCACTGTGGTCAGACCGCAGAGTTTTCCATTTTTATCTTTTATAAATTCCTTTACGGTGGTCTGATATATCCGGGGATCATGGCCGAACAGGGCTATGGCCTCCTCCTGGCCGTAATCTGTTTTGCAGACCTTGGGCCACTGGGGCCAGGGATTATCCTCCGCCCGCTGCTTTGGCGCCTCAGGCATCATTTCCAGCTGGGTAACCGAAGCGGCCCCGTGGCGGATGGCGGTTCCCACACAGTCGTTTCCTGTGTCGCCGCCGCCGATAATCACTACCTTCTTTCCCTTGGCGGAAATGTATTTATTGTCCTTCAGCTGAGAATCCAGAAGGCTTTTTGTGGTGGAGGAAAGAAAATCCACCGCAAAATAAATGCCTTTGGCGTCTCTGCCCGGAGCGTTGATATCCCGGGGGTTCTTTGCCCCGCAGGCCAGGATAATCCGGTCATACTCTTTTTGCAGCTTTGCAGCCTTCACGTCTTTTCCCACATTAACGCCGGTGATAAATTCTATGCCCTCTTCTTTCATCATGTTTACCTTCCGGTCAATCACATGCTTTTCCAGCTTCATGTTGGGAATTCCGTACATCAAAAGCCCTCCGATGCGGTCCTCCCGTTCATAAACGGTGACCTGATGGCCCCGCTTATTCAGCTGATCCGCCGCTGCAAGGCCGGCGGGGCCGGAGCCTATCACCGCCACTTTTTTGCCGGTTCGCACCTTGGGCGGCCTTGCCTTTGCAAATCCCTGCTCATAGGCGTTTTCAATAATTCCATGTTCATTTTCTTTCACCGAAACAGCGTCTCCGTAGTGGCCGCAGGTACATGCCGCTTCACAGAGGGCCGGACATACCCGGGCGGTGAATTCCGGGAAATTATTTGTTTTTACCAGGCGGTTATATGCCTGTTCCCAGTTTCCGGTGTAAACCAGATCATTCCACTCCGGCACCAGATTGTGCAAAGGGCAGCCGGAGGTCATTCCCATCAGCTCCATGCCGGACTGGCAGAACGGCACGCCGCAGGCCATGCAGCGGGCGCCCTGGAGCTGCTGTTCTTCTCTGCTGAGCGGGATATGGAATTCATTGAAATGTTTCACCCGCTCCTTGGGCGCTGCCGCCTCTGCCGTCTGTCTGCTGTAATCCATAAATCCTGTTGGTTTTCCCATTTTCACATCTCTCCTAATTCTTCATATTGGCATAAAACGCTTCGATCTGCGCCTGTTCTGAACTCAGTCCTTTTTCCTCCATCTGTACAATGGACATCATCATCCGGTGATAATCGTAGGGTACGATTTTCTTGAATTTCGGCAGATATTCGCTGAAATGCTCCAATATTTCCTTGCCTTTTTCCGAATTAGTCAGCGCCACATGCTCTTTCACCATACTTTTCAGTTCCATCACATCATATTTGGATGTGATTTCCCCGGAAAATACCATTTCTTTATTAATTCTGGTGTACAAATCATTTTCTTCATCCAATACATAGGCAATGCCGCCGCTCATGCCTGCCGCAAAATTTTTCCCGGTTTTGCCAAGCACCACCACCCGGCCGCCGGTCATATATTCGCAGCCGTGATCGCCTACGCCTTCCACCACCGCAACTGCGCCGGAATTGCGGACACAGAACCGTTCCCCGGCCACTCCGTTGATAAACGCTTTGCCGCTGGTTGCCCCATAGAGGGCCACGTTTCCGATAATAATGTTTTCATCCTGTTTGAATTTCACTCCGGTGGGGGGATAAACCACCAGTTTTCCGCCGGAAAGCCCTTTTCCAAAGTAATCGTTGCTGTCTCCCACCAGTTCCAGGGTCAGACCTCCTGGAATGAACGCGCCGAAGCTCTGGCCGCCGGCCCCGGTGCATTTTACCAGGAAAGTGTCCTCCTCCAACCCATCGCCAAACCGTCTGGTCATTTCCGAACCGAACATTGTGCCAAAGGATCGGTCTGTATTGGTGACTTCCACATGAATGCTGCGTTTCTGTCCTCCTTCCAGGGCAGATTTCAGCTGTTTAAGCAGAATCTTTTCATCTTTGGTTTTCTCCAGTTCAAAATCATAGACCTGCTTGGGGTCAAAAATCACTTTGGATTTTGGCCCTGCAAAGGGATTATTCAAAATGCCGGACAAATCCAGTTCCTTTTCCCGCTCTGCCAAATCCTCCCGCACTTTCAGCAAATCGCTTCGGCCCACCAGTTCATCCACCGTGCGGATGCCCAGTTTTGCCATGTACTCCCGCAGCTCCTCTGCAATAAACCGCATGAAATTCACCACATATTCCGGCTTTCCTGCAAACCGCTTCCGAAGCTGGGGATTCTGGGTTGCGATTCCCGCCGGACAGGTGTCCAGGTTGCAGACGCGCATCATCACGCATCCCATGGTTACCAAAGGCGCCGTTGCAAAACCGAATTCCTCCGCCCCCAGCATGGCGGCAATGGCCACGTCCCGGCCGGTCATCAGCTTTCCGTCTGTCTCAATCCGCACCTTGTTGCGCAGCCCGTTTAAAATCAACGTCTGATGGGTCTCGGAAAGGCCCAGTTCCCAGGGAAGCCCCGCATTGTGGATGGAACTGCTGGGCGCCGCTCCTGTTCCGCCGTCATATCCGGAAACCAGAACCACCTGGGCCCCTGCTTTGGCAACCCCGGCCGCCACGGTGCCCACTCCCGCTTCCGATACCAGTTTCACTGTAATCCTTGCGTCTTTATTGGAATTTTTCAAATCATAAATCAGCTGCTCCAGATCCTCAATGGAGTAAATATCGTGATGGGGCGGCGGAGAAATCAAAGACACGCCCGGCGTGGACAGCCTGGTTCTGGCAATCCAGGGATACACCTTCTGTCCCGGCAGATGTCCGCCCTCTCCCGGCTTCGCTCCCTGGGCCATCTTAATCTGGATTTCCTTCGCGCTGACCAGATAGCGGCTAGTAACGCCGAACCGTCCGGAAGCCACCTGCTTGATGGCAGAACAGCGGTTTTTGCCGTCCGGGCCTGTCACCAGACGTTCCGGGCTCTCCCCGCCCTCGCCGCTGTTGGATTTTCCCCGAAGCGTGTTCATGGCAATGGCCAGTGTTTCATGGGCCTCCTGGGAAATGGAACCATAGGACATGGCCCCTGTTTTAAATCTTGTCACAATGGAATCCACGCATTCCACCTCCTCTAAGGGAATGGATTTTCTGGGATATGCAAAGTCCATCATGCCCCGGATATTCGCCTTCCGTTCCTGATCATCCGCCGCTTTCGTGTAGGCTTTGAATAACTGGTAATCTCCCCGTTTGGTGGATTCCTGCAGCAAATGGATGGTCTTTGGATTATACAGGTGGCTGTCTGCGCCGCTTCGCATCTTATGACGTCCCCGGCTCTCTAAGGTTAAATCTGTCTCCAGTCCCAGGGGATCGTAAGCGCTGGAATGAAGGGCATTGACATCCTTTTCAATATCTTTCAGGGTAATTCCCCCGATACGGCTTACCGTATTGGTAAAATATTTCTGAATCACATCGGAACTGATGCCGATTGCCTCAAATATTTTGGCTCCCTGATAAGACTGAATGGTGGAAATCCCCATTTTAGCTGCAATTTTTACAATTCCATGGATAATGGCATGGTTGTAATCTGCAATGGCCGCATAGTAATCTTTATCCAGCATATGATCGTCAATCAGCTGCTTTACCGTATCCTGGGCCAGATAGGGATTGATGGCGCAGGCGCCGTAACCCAGCAATGCGGCAAAGTGATGCACCTCCCTGGGTTCTCCTGATTCCAGAATCACTGCAAGGGCCGTCCGCTTTTTGGTTTTAATCAAATGCTGCTGCAGGGCGGACACTGCCAGCAGGGAGGGGATGGGCACATGGTTTTCATCCACGCCCCGGTCGGACAGAATCAGAATATTTGCTCCGTCCCGGTAAGCCCGGTCCGCTTCCACAAACAGGCGGTCAATGGCTTTTTCCAGACTGGTATTTTTGTAGTAAATAATCGGCAGCTCCACCACTTTGAAGCCTTCCGCCTTCATGGATTTTATTTTCATAATATCTGTATTGGTCAAAATCGGATTATCTACCTTCAGCACCTGGCAGTTCCTGGGCTTTTCCTCCAGCAGGTTTCCATCCTCGCCGATGTAGACGGTGGCGCTTGTCACCACTTCTTCCCGGATGGAATCAATGGGCGGATTGGTAACCTGGGCAAACTTCTGTTTAAAATAATTAAACAACGGCTGATGATCTCCTGCCAACGCCGCAAGGGGGGTGTCAATTCCCATGGCCGCCGTTCCTTCCCCGCCGTTTTTCGCCATGGGCAGAATGGCCTCCTTTAAGGATTCATAGGTGTAGCCAAAGGTTTTCTGCATTCTCTGGCGTTCCTTTTTCTCATACTCCGGCACACGCTGGTTGGGAATTTTCAAATCCGCAAGGTTTATCAGATGACGATCCAGCCATTCCCCGTAAGGCTGTCTACTGGCATATTTTTCTTTGATCTCATCATCGTCAATCACCCTTCCCTGAACGGTGTCCACCAGAAGCATTTTTCCCGGACGGAGGCGTTCTTTTCTCACAATTTTCATGGGATCTATCTTAAGAACTCCCACCTCCGAAGAGAGAATCAGGTTGTCGTCATCCGTAATATAATAGCGGGAAGGACGCAGCCCGTTCCGATCCAGAACCGCCCCCAGGAGATCCCCGTCGCTGAATACAATGGAGGCCGGCCCGTCCCAGGGCTCCATCATGGTTGCATAATACTGATAGAAATCCTTTTTCTTCTGGCTCATCAGGGCATTGTTGGCCCAGGGCTCCGGAATGGTAATCATCACCGCCAAAGGCAGATCCATGCCGCTCATTACCAGAAATTCCAGTGTATTATCCAACATGGCGGAATCAGAGCCTTTTGCATTTACCACCGGAAGCACCTTCTGA
Organism: Lachnospiraceae bacterium; assembly: GCA_910575555.1. Classification (GTDB taxonomy): domain Bacteria; phylum Bacillota; class Clostridia; order Lachnospirales; family Lachnospiraceae; genus Petralouisia. The sequence goes on from CAJTFX010000004.1 coordinate 227,498, forward strand.
AGCTCTCCCTTCAAATATTCAGATTCCATGGTTTCTTCCCGCGCAAGCATCTTATCGGCATTTCCCAGAATGGTATTGATTTCCCCGTTATGCACGATAAACCGGTTGGGATGGGCCCGTTCCCAGCTTGGGTTTGTGTTGGTGGAAAATCTGGAATGGACGGTTGCAATGGCAGACTCATAGTCCCCGTCCTGCAAATCGGCAAAAAACAGACGGAGCTGCTCCACCAGAAACATTCCTTTATATACAATGGTCCGGCTGGACAGAGAAACCACATAGGTGTCGTCGCTGGACTGTTCAAACACCCGTCGGGCCACATACAGCTTCCGGTCAAAATCCAGTCCCGGTTCCACATTCTTCGGCCGCTTCACAAATCCCTGCATAATACAGGGCATACAGTCCACGGCTTTCTGGCCCAGCTGTTCCGGCGCAATGGGCACCTTCCGCCAGCCTAAGAATTCCATGCCTTCTTTTTTCACAATGACTTCAAACATCTTCCTGGCCTGGTTCCTCTTAAGTTCATCCTGGGAAAAGAAAAACATGCCGACGCCGTAATCCCGTTCTTCTCCCAGTTCAATTCCTGCTTCTTTTGCAGCTTTTTTAAAAAATTTATGGGAAATCTGCAGAAGGATTCCCACACCGTCTCCGGTTTTCCCTTCCGCGTCTTTGCCTGCCCTGTGTTTTAAGTTCTCTACAATCTTCAGCGCATTCTCTACCGTCTGATGGGTTTTTATCCCCTTGATATTTACCACTGCGCCGATGCCGCAGTTGTCGTGTTCAAAGCATGGGTCATACATACCCATGGCTGTTCGTTTGGTTTCCTGCATGGTATCATCCTTCCTACTCTGTTCTGTTAAAGCACTGATATAACTATACAATATTTTCTGAGGATTGTAAACAGCTTTTTTGATATTATTATCTGATAATTCGACTTTAATATTATATATAGAATTATTATCTGATAATAATGTTTATTTTTCATACATAAAATAGATTTTAGATACAATTTAACTGGATTGTATAAGATTTTTTCTGTTGGAAATTTATTGATTTGGATTGGAATGTTAAGATTTTATAGAATTGTGTTGAAATTGTATACGAGGATTGTGGGGATTTCCGGAAAAAGTTCCAGAGGGGATTCCTGAAAAGAAAGGGAATGTGCTTGTCATTCTCGTCATTTTTATTGACAAGAACACTGACCGGACGCAGCATTAATGCAGAATCACAAGCAAATAATTGCCATTCATATCCGGCGCAGCGCAAATTCCTGGGAATTTTCACAACTCTTGCCCTGCTGCTGTCCGAATAATGCATTCGCACCGTCAAAATATCCGGTTTCAGGGCAAGAATTAAAGCTCATTCATTGATTATATGCAATCACATTTATCCTGTAACGCAGTGCGTGAGGCTCTCCTTAACGGTTGATTTTAAGGGCTTATACGCTCTCCCTGTTCAGCCGCCAAATCACCCCAAGCAAAACAATGCTCACAACTGCCAGTCCTGCCGTAGCTGCGGCAAACACGCTCTGGCTCTGCTCCATCCACTGAAACAGTCCAGTTTCCACCCGCAGCACGGAAATCAGGTTTGCCCCGATATGGGCCAGCAGCGGGCCATAGAGATGGCCTGCCTCCTCCATAAACCAGGCGAGCATAAGGCCCAATGCTCCTGCATAGACAAACTGCACCAGGTTTTGGTGGAGCACGCCGAACAACAGTGCGGAAAGCGCCATGGCAATCAACCGGTTTTTCCATGCTTTTTGGGTTTGCTCAGCCCCCTGTTCCTCATGATTCACAAGCAGCAAATCACACAGCCTTCCATACACCACGCCCCGGTAAAGCACTTCTTCCAGACACGGAGTCAGCAAACACGCCCCTAACAGCTCAAAGAAAATTCCTCCTGCAAAAAAATTGCTGTTTGCCTCCTGAAAGCCCCGGGAGATTTCTTTCAGGGCAGTCAATGCCAGAAGGTTGTTCAGAGCTGCTCCCGCAGACGCGCCGGCCAGAACCATCCATATGGCATTTGCCGCCTTCCGGGCGGAAGTTTTCTTCTCAGACACCCGTTTCATGCGTTCCCAAAACGCCGTGGGTTCCTTTTGGTCTTTCCTGTAATACCGGACAATAAAAGGAAGCGTCACCGCCACCGCCGCTGTCTGCAGCGCCATATACTGTTTCTGAATATCTGCCCCCAGAAAAGCGGCAAATACGGCAAACAGTGAAACCGCAAGATTAATTGCCACAAAATAAATAAAAATCGGGTAAATCACATTCCAGAATTTAAAAATCGCATTGTTTTCGTATGGGCTGCCTTTTAGATTCATGTTTTCTTCCCTTCTTCCGGTTTCTCAAGCACTTTCACTCCGCTGGTCATATCTTCTATTTCCATTTCCACCTTCTTTACTTTTCCATCCTGGGCAATGGCCTGCATAATCCGCCGGATATCCTCCGGGGAAAACATGCCGATGGCTTTGGAAAGGGCATCTATACTGTCACGGTTCACCAGCAGACGTCCGCCGCCTTCTAAGGGAACCGAAATGCACTGACTGGGATCTGACACATCTCCCAGACACAGGCTGTTCTGTTCTTCATCACATTGAAAAATCACGCCGTTATAGGTAATCATCCCGCTCTCATCTGCCAGTGTGGAATAGGGCGCTTTCTTCCGGTTTCCGATTAGCTTCTGTATCGCTTCATCTTTGATATCATCAGAAATTTTATCCATAATTTCTATTTCTTGTTCTTCCTTCTCTTCTCCGGCAGACTTTTCCGCCTCAATCTTATGAAAACGCATACTGCGGACTTTTCCTTCCCACAGCACATTCGCCTCATAAATCTGTCCCGATTTATGTTCTTCTATGGACAAATCCACCTTGTGCAGCATCCCATTCCATTCTTTTTCTGAAAATTCACCAATGGCCTTCCCAGAAGAATGCCCGTTCTGCTCTTTCTCCGGCTTCATCTTCCTGGCATATTCCGCAACTGCCTGTGAAAAATACCCGTTTCCTGTACTGCCTGAAACTCTGCTCAACATAATTTTTCCTCCTTTTTCGATATAAAAAACGGCATTTATTTCCAATTCCCTGGAAAAAAATGCCGTCCGTAGCTAAAATTTATATCGGCAGTTTTCAGAATTAATTTAGCAGCTCCGAAACAAAACCTTACAATAAATGCTTCCGCAGCTCCTCACCACTTTTGGCGCTTAAATAAGCCGGCGCAATGTCAAACACCGTTTTGCATCCCTTCTGCCCTTCCTGGGACAGCCGGTACGCTGCTCTGGCATAAGCTGCGATAACGCTTGCCGTAAATTCCGGATTGGAATCCAGTTTCAGACTGTATTCGATCACATGGGTATGCTCCTGCTCCCATCCGGTCCTGCCGGAGTGAATCACAAACCCGCCGTGGGGAATTCCTCCGTGATTTTTTTGCAGTTCTTCCTCACTGATAAAATGCACAGTTGTATCATAATCTGCAAAATAATTGGGCATGGTCTTGATTTCCTCTTCGATTTTGGCTGGGTCTGCTCCCTCCTCCAATACCACAAAACATTCTCTGGTGTGCTTCTGTCTGGTGGTCAGCTCCGGATGCTCTCCTGAACGCACCGACTCCAGCGCAGCTTCCACCGGAATGGTGTACTGCTTTGCATTTTTTACACCGGAAATTCTCCGAATGGCATCCGAGTGGCCCTGGCTGACCCCTTTGCCCCAGAAAGTATAGTCTTTTCCCTCCGGCAAAATAGCGTTGGCATACATGCGGTTCAAGGAAAACATTCCCGGGTCCCAGCCTACCGAAATAATTCCAACCGTTCCGGCCTCCTTTGCCGCCTGATCCACGCCGGCAAAATGCTCCGGTATTCTGGCATGGGTGTCAAAGCTGTCCACCACATTAAAAATACGGGCAAATTCAGGGGTCTGCTCCGGCAAATCTGTGGCGCTTCCGCCGCAGAGAATCAGCACATCAATCTTTCCCTTCCATTCCTTTGCTTCCGAATAGCTGCACACTGCCGCTCCCGGGGTCAGAATGGAAACCTCTGACGGATTCCTTCTGGTAAACACAGCCGCAAGCTCCATGTCAGGATTCTGCCTGATGGCGCATTCCACTCCTCTTCCAAGATTTCCATAACCTAAGATACCAATTCTGATACTCATCCTTCTGTTCTCCTTTTCTTAAACTTCTGATTCCAGATATTCCACCACCTCCGCAAGGCTGTCAAAGATTTCCATTACGCCTGCCCCGCGCATTTCTTCCAGATCTTCTTCAAATCCGTAGGAAACGCCGATGCAGTCAATTCCCGCTTCCCTTGCGCCCCTGGCGTCATACCGGCTGTCTCCGATTAACACAGCTTCTTTCTTATCGGAAATGCCAAGACGCTTCAATGCATCATTTAACACCTCCACTTTCTCCCCGATATTCTCTTTCACCCTTGCCCCGCAAATCAGGTCGAAATACTGAGCGATTCCCAGACGCTCCAAAATCCGGCGGCAGGGCACTTCTTCCTTAGAGGAAGCTACGCTGATTTGATACCCCTTCTCCTTCAGCGCCTTCAACGCCTCCTCCACGCCCGGAAACAATTCGCACTCAAACAGTCCGATGGTTTCATACCGTTCCCGGAAAATCATGTCCGCCTCCTTCGCCTTCTCTCTGGAAAATCCATATTCCCGCTGAAAGGAATCGATCAGCAGCGGGCCGATAAACCGCCGGATGGTATCCCGTTCCGGCGCGCCCATTCCATATCTTTCAAGGGTGTAGCGGACGCTTTTATCCACTCCTTCTTCTGTGTTCACCAATGTCCCGTCCAGGTCAAATAATATGGTGGTCCTCTTCATTGTTTTTCCTCCTTTATGACAAACGTTCCAGTAATTTTCTGCGCTTTTCATCAAAAAACAATTCCTGATTATACTGATAATATCTCTCGCAGCCAGAGCCCTCCAGGAATTTCACACTGTAATAATTGGAATTCAGTTCTGTGATAAACATTACCATTTCCTGCCCTGTTCCAAAAGCCCCCTCCAGAAAATCAAAGGCATATTCCAAAGCCTCCGACGACTGGTTCTGCTGTCTCTCATAGGCTTCATTTTCCAGCGCAAATAATTCCTTTACCCGCACAAAGGAACGCTGTCTCTCCTGAATGCCTTCCAGTTTCAGGGTCTGGCCGAACCTTTCTAACGTATGCAGAATTCTTTGATACTGTTTATCCTCTTCCCGGCTGAGAAGTTCCGCCTTTTTCATATTTATATAATCTATATTTAACTTCTTGTAAATACCGGAAAACAATTGCTGTCCGTTGGAATTTTCCATTCGGCTGTCCGGCAATTGCTGTCCGTTAGAATCTCCCATTCGGCTGTCCGGCAATAGCTGCCCAACAGAATCTTCCAGACTGCACTGTGTCAGCTCTTTAAATTCCAACAGGCAGGACTGCAGCCCTTCCATATACGCTTCCCACTGCACAGCTTTTTTCATCAGCTCATTGACTCTGGAAAGAATCAGGCCCAGGACGCTGAGCCGCTCGTCAAACGAAGCATGTCCGATTTTCTTTAACAGAATTTCATCCAGATGGCCCCGGAAAATTTCTTCCAGCTGATAATCGGTCTGATACTTGTCATACAACTCCAGATAATTCGCAAAATCTTTGGCAATTTTCGGAAACTGGATATACTGGGCCACCACTTCCCGATCCGGTTTTTTTCCCAGCTTTTCATAGACCCCAATCAGCTCCGACAAATCCTCCCATCCTCTGGGCGTTGCAAAATTCCGGCCGTCCACGGTGGTTTCCATCTGGTAAAAGTTCTGTTTCCTGGTATTTAAATAGGAAATAACTGCTCCATGAAGCCCCTGCTGATAGGCATATTCTTTCCAGACTTCAAAATCTGCCTCCACGTCAATCCGTTTCACCCGATCCATGGTAACCACGTCAAATTCCCGCACAGACTTATTATACTCCGGGGGATTTCCCGCTGCAACAATCACCCACCCTTCCGGTATTTTATGAGTTCCGAAGGATTTGCACTGAAGAAACTGCAGCATGGCAGGAGCCAAAGTTTCCGACACGCAGTTTATCTCATCCAGAAACAATATCCCCTCCGACAATCCCGTCTGTTCCATTTTCTCATAAATGGAAGCCACAATCTCGCTCATGGTATACTCCGTTACGGCATACTCCCTGCCTCCGTATTGCTTTTTGGAAATAAAGGGCAGGCCGATGGCGCTCTGTCTGGTATGATGGGTAATGGTATAGGCCACCAGTCCGATTTTGCATTCTCTGGAAATCTGTTCCATAATCTGCGTCTTTCCCACCCCCGGAGGCCCCAGCAGAAGCATGGGCCGCTGACGGATCACTGGAATTTCATATGCTCCGTATTCATCTTTTTTCAGATAAGCTTCTATGGCATTTTTGATCTCTTCCTTGGTTCTTTTAATGTTCATGACTGTTTCCTTTTTTTAATCTGCATTTAATTTTTATTTTTCAACTGGATTTTCCTATCCAACAAAAAGCTATTTTATATACAGCTCCTCCTGGTCCAAAATCAGCTTTATGGCCCAGGGCGGTACATCCACATCCTGATAATCCTCCCGGAAAAATACAAACGCCGTATCATACGCGGGCTTTTTCAGAGGAAATCTCCCATATCCATCTGTAAAATAAATCAGGCCCCGCAGCTTCCTGAAAGTTTTTTTCGCCAGAAGCAGGTTGACATATTCAAATGCCGGGCGAAAATCCGTACCGCCCATGCCCTTCACCTGAAACTGCTCCATATAAGCGGCAAGCTGCCTCTGATTTTCTATCACGATGTCAGACTGCACCCGCTCGTCGCACTGAAGGATGTGAATGCAGAACCTGCGGTAAAAGGATTCCGACTGGCTTAAAATACTGTAAGTTTCCTCCAGAAATTTCTGCACCAGGCTCGCCTTGCAGGACATGGAAGTGTCAATTACAATCACAAAATCCTCGATTTTCTGCACTTCCCTGGTTTCCTGATGCTCAATCAGGGGCATATTCCCGTATAATTCCATGCCGTAATTATAAAAAATATAGTCAAAGCTGTCCAGATCCACCTGCAGTTCTTCCTTCAGCACACAGAATTTTCTCAAAAATTCCCGGTAATCATACCGTTCCCGGTTTTCGATATGAATCTGCTCTGCCAGACCCTTAGAATCCTCCGCCGCCTCTTTGGAAAAAGTCTCCAGCTCCGTTTCCATCCTGTCCCGGATGTCTTTCCAACGGTTCTGCTGTTCTAAGGGGGATTTAGGGCCCCTGTCCTTTTTCTGCCAGAGCTCATGCCCGTCCACGGCAAATTCCTGAATCATCCTTGCCAGAATACGGAGATCCGGTTCTGCCTGCTTCAAAAGGCGGAACACTCCTTCTCCGTGAATCACCGAAATCTTTTTCAGCAGCCCGTCATATACGGCTCTGCGGTAGGGCCTGGGCGGATTGCGCAGACAGCGGAGGGCAAGGCCGTCCAACACATACTCTGTGGCAATATCGCAGGAAAGATCCCAGAGCATTTCCTCCTCCGGTTCCGGAAGATTCCAGACATGCCCAAACAGACAGTGCAGAATACTGTGAAGATAGCAGCGGTTTACCGGCACATTTCCGATTCTGTACTGTTCAATCAGAAATTCCGGATTATAACGGAATACTTTTCCGTCCGTTGCAGTTTTCCCCAGCGCCATAGAAGGCTCCGGCGCCAGGCTGTTCAGGGCAACATCCAGAAAACGCAGGTTCAGATACAGTTCGCTTCTGCAGTCCTTTAATATTTCATTGCAGACCTCTATTTTTTCCATCAAAGCTTCTTCAAACATAATCCTTCGCTTTCCTCCTATAAGGAAAAATGACGCTTCTTTTGGGGAAATCTCCGGTGGAAAATATCCATCAGACGGCTTACCGCCTCTGCATCTTTCCCGGCGTTTGCCGCCTGTATCAGCGTTTGTGCTTCCTCTCTTGTATCTGCAAACACCTCAGCCATCCAGTAAAGCTCTTTCCGGCTTTCCTGCTCCACCAGACAGAACGCAGCCCGCTTCCAATGCTCCCTCAGCCATCCGCCGTATTCCCTGCGGGCAGAACTTTCCAGACAGCAGGGAAACATCAGCCTTGAAACTGCCATATTCAGAATATTTATAAAATCTATATTATATTTTCCAGTTTCAAATAATTTATCATATTCTGAAAAAACAATCTGGGTATTCCGGAACGTATTCCGATACTGAATGCCCATTCCATGGGTCTGGGTAGAAATAATCCTTGCCGGGGTATTTTCCACTGCCTCCTCAAAAAATTCCGGAAATACCAACTGCCAGAGGGGAGTGTCTTTGCCTGTTTCCGGACGCTGTTTTGGATTGCTGATTTCAGTTACCGGAACGCACTCCACTGTAACAGCCTGCTTCAAATCCTGAAGAATTTCCCGCAGACAGGACGTTCCTTCCATCTGATGCATAACAAGATGAGAAAGCCCTTCACATCCGGTAAAACCTCCTGCTCCCATGAATGCAAGATTACTGTAAAAAGACAGCTTGTGAAGCCGGATGCAGTTATAAAACACATACCGCCCCAACCGCTGAATGGTCCGGGGCAGATACAGCTCTTCCAAACGTCCGCCGCAGATACAGGCAAGCTCCCCGGTGTACGCCGGCTCTTCTTCCATCTCTTCTGCAAAAGCATAATCGGAAAGTTCCGTCACCGGCATTCCTTCCAGCTGCGCCGGAACCGTCACCCGGCCGTTTTCCCCGTAGCACCGCAGAATGCAGATGCCGTCCTTTACTTTTTGATAGGAAAATTCCTGTTTCCCTGATAGGATTCCGTATCCTGACATAATTTTGACTCCCGTTCTTTTTCTATCTCCTTTAACATCCGGCCCACAGTTTTATGGTTCAGAGGGTGCCTCAGATAAGGCGCCAGTTCTGCCAGAGGCTTTAATACAAACTCCCGGTTCTGCATATCCGGATGGGGAACTTGAAGCTCCATAGTGTCAATCACCCAGTTATCATAAAATATCAGATCTAAATCCAGCGTTCTCGGCCCCCAGTGCACCAGTCTCTCCCGGCCGGCCTTCTGTTCTGTTTCCTGAAGGGCCTTCAGTAATTCCCGGGGGCTGAGCAGGGTACGAAGCTTTATCATGCCGTTTAAAAAATCCGGCTGCTCCGTCATGCCGTAGGGTTTTGTGGCGATTATCTTTGATACCTGTTCCACCCTGCAGTCTTTTCGGGCCTTCAAAGCCTCTATTCCCATCTGGATATAATTTTCCCGTTCCCCCAGATTAGAGCCGATGGCCACAAAAGCCTGATGCCATCCCCGTTCAATTTCCACCGACACAGAGGCTAACGGAAGGCCGATGGGCGCCCAGGGTTTTCTGATTTCCAACCTGATGTTCTCCATGGCAGGAAATTGCAGCAAAAGGGCTTCGGCCATCTGCTCTGCCGCAGCCTCAATCAGCTGAAAGGTATGCTCCGTCATAAAAGATGCGATAAAATGCGAGACTTCTCCATAATGTATTGATTTTGTTAAATCATCTTTTAATCCAGCTTCCCGTGTGGAGGTGTACAGATCCGCATCCACTTCAAATTTCTGTCCCAACCGGTTCTCTTCCGGAAAAACCCCGTGTTTTCCAAAAACTTCAAGATTCCTGATGTGTATTTTATCCCATGCTTCCTCTCTCATTGCCTGTCCTCCTGGATTCTGTTTCGCCTGTCTGCTCCATTCCCTATGAGTTCTGTTCTTCCTGTTCCCAGCCAGAGCTGTCTGCACAGACCGCAGCTTTTGAAAACCTGTCCTATTCCATGCGCCATCCGTCCCGAATGGCTTCTGCCATCTGTACTGCCCGTTTATTTTCCTTCACATCATGCACCCGGACAAACGCGCATCTGCTTAACACCGCCTGCACGGTGGTAACCAGTGTTCCTTCCATCCGCTCCTCCACCGGAAGCTCCAGCGTAAGGCCGATCACAGATTTTCTGGAAGTTCCCAGAAGCAGAGGAAATCCCAATTGGCGCAGCTCTTCGATTCTGCAGATAGCTTCTAAATTATTCTCATACGTCTTTCCAAATCCCACCCCCGGGTCCAGGATGATTTTATCTTCCGCAATTCCTGCTTCTCTGGCAATTTCCAGAGTTTCCTGCAGATCTGATTTCATCTCTTCCATAAAATTATGGTAATTCGCTTCCTTCCGGTTGTGCATCAGGCAGCAGGCCGCTTTTGTTTGGCTGATAAGCCCTGCCATATCCCTGTCATACTTCAGTCCCCAGATATCGTTCACCAGGTCTGCTCCGGCCTCCAGACAGGCTCTTGCCACTTTTTCCTTATAAGTATCCACAGAAATTGGAATATCAAATCTGGATTTTACCTGGGTGACCACCGGAACAATCCGCTGAATCTCCTCTTCCTCCGTAATCTGCTGATGGCCCGGCCTGGTAGATTCTCCGCCGATATCAATAATATCCGCTCCCTCCGCAATCATCTGCTCCACATGGGCAAGAGCCAGATTCAGACGGTTGAATTTGCCTCCGTCGGAAAAGGAGTCCGGCGTCACATTCAAAATGCCCATCACATAAGTATGTTTTTCTGTCTCAAATATTCTGTTTCCAATCTTCATGTTTTCCTCCCATTCTAACAGAAAATTCCCTGATTTCTTCTGTCCTTACTCCAGTTGCACTGTGCTGCGGCGCTGCAGAAAAAGCAATTTCTGGAACGATTATCCGCTTCTTTGATCAAATGAATCAGCTCATCTTTCTGAATACTCCGGTGTCCTTTATCTCTGGACGGGCCCTGCTCTCCCCATTCCCGGTCTGCGGCCGTGCTCTTTCCCGCTCCCCGGTGGGCTGAAATTGCCGCTAAAATCTCCTGCTGCTCCTCTTTCGGATACTGAATCCGGGCCAGCAGCTGTTCTGCAAGGGCTGCGCCCGCCCTGTGATGGGGAATGCCCTGTTTGGCTTCTGAACGCCTGCCCAGATCGTGGAGAAGGGCTGTGAGATAAATTTTCTCCTTGAGGGCTTCCCCGGGTTTTCCTGTCCCTGTCTGTCCCCGTTCCAACGCCAGAATCCAGCCGATCCGGGCCACATCCAACGAATGGGAAAGCCCGTGCCTGCAGAAAATCCGTTCTGCCTCAGCCTGTTCCAGTTCTTCCACCCATTGCAGATATTCCGTTTCTTCCAATAAACGCTTCACATATTTCATATTCTGAGTTCACACCTTATCTGCCCATCATCCGCCAGAATTCCTCCTGGAGTTCTTTCTCTTCTTCGAACTTTCCTCTGGTTACCAGGGTTACGGTCTGGGTTCCCGGCTTCTTCACACCGCGCATGGTCATGCACATATGCTCCGCTTCCACCATTACCATCACCCCTTTGGGCTGCAGATACTCCATCAGTGCGTCTGCAATCTGCACTGTAAGCCGTTCCTGAAGCTGAGGACGTCTGGCATAGACCTCCACCGTCCGGGCCAGCTTGCTCAGCCCAGCCACTTTTCCGTCGGGAAGATAGGCAATATGGGCTTTTCCATAAAAAGGCAGCAGATGATGCTCACAAGTGGAATAGAACACAATATCCTTCTCCAACACCATGCCGCTGTCCTCCACAGAAAAAGTCTTATTCAGGTAAGGCTCCGGCGTCTGAGTCAGACCTGCAAAAATTTCCTCATACATTCTTGCAATTCTTTTCGGCGTCTCTTTCAGCCCTTCCCGGTTTACGTCCTCCCCGATTCCTTCCAACAGAAGGGCAACCGCCCGTTCTATTTTCTCTTTCTCTATCATAACCTGTTTCTCCTTACAATTTCCCTGATTTCTCCCAGATAGGACAGGGAACCAAAGGCCAGAATCATGGCTTTTTCTCCCGCTGTCTTACTTTTTGCACAGGTAAACGCCTGCTCCAACCCTTCTGAAACTGTCCCGCAAAAGCGGACATCTGAATGGTACGCTTCTGCCCGCTCTGCCAGCAGCGCTCCGTCGAATGCCCTGGGATGATTCGGCGTCACAGTAAACACCTTCCAGGCCAAAGGCATCATAATTTTCAGTATTTTATCATATTCCTTATCTGCAAGTACCCCTATTATATAGATTATTTTGTAATTTGTAAAACCCATTTTCAAAGTTTCCCGCAATTTTTTCGCCGCATCCTCATTGTGGGCCCCATCAATCACAACCAGAGGCTCCCGGCACAGCCTGGAAAATCGGCCCTCCCACCGGGCCTGTTCCAGTCCCTTTTTCACCTGCTCATTGGTGATTTTCCATCCCTGTTTTCTTAAGAGTTCTATGGCCTTTATGGCGCATATGCTGTTTTCTGTCTGATACGCCCCTGTCATGGACAGACGGAGCTTCCCATAGTCTCCATAGGAAAAGCACAGGAAATTCTGTACCGTATCTTCTGTCTGTTCTTTCCCCTTATCGAAAGAAACGCCTCTCTCCACATAAAAGTCCTCCGCCTTCTCTTTCTCCTTATCGAAAGAAACGCCGCTCTCCACATGAACGTCCTCCGCCTTCTCTTTCTCCTTATCGAAAGAAACGCCGCTCTCCACATGAACGTCCTCTGCCTCATCTTTCTCTGCATAGACAAGCTCCGTATGCTTCTTTTGGCAGATCTCCTCCAGAACTTTTCTCACCTGCTCCTGCCTGGGCCTGACTGCCGCCGCAAAGCTGTTTTCCTTGATAATTCCGGCTTTCTGGCGGGCGATCTCCTCAATGCTGTTTCCCAGAAGCTTCATATGATCCATGCTGATGGAGGTCAGAACGCTGACGGAAGGTTTCCTTATTATATTGGTGGCGTCCATAGCGCCTCCCATTCCGGTTTCCAGCAGAACGGCCTGACAGCGGCGCCGGTAAAAATACAGAAAAGCCGCCGCCGTTTCCACCTCAAAAAGAGTGGGATACACTCCTCTTTCTTCCATTTTATCACAAGCTTTCTTAATATCCGTCATCAGCTCCGCGAATTCCTGCTCAGACACAGGCTGCCCGTTGACCTGATACTGCTCCCTTCTTTCAAAAACCGCTGGAGAGGTATACATTCCCACCCGGTAACCTGCTTCCTGTAAAACAGAAGAAATCATGGCGCACACCGAGCCTTTCCCATTGGTTCCCGCCACATGAATCACAGACAACCGCTCCTGCACATTTCCCAGCTCCTGCATCAGCTCCCGGATGCTGTCCAGTCCCAGAACGCTTCCCAGCTTCTCCCTCTCTTTCAGAAATTCCTGCGCTTCTTCCTTTGTTAAGATACGGTCTGACATATTCTGTTCCCTCCAAAATAACCGGCAAGAAGTATCCGGTGTTCTAATATATTTATAAAGAAATTCTTAAATTTTATTGCCATATGTATAATTTTTGTGTTTTCAGTTGACTTTTTCAAAAAAATGAGATAATCTTTGCTATGGAAAAAGCAGATTCATATTTTGTTTACAATTAGTTCATAAATGGAATTTTAATATAACTTAAGGATGGTGACACAATGTTTCATACTGCAAAAAACACTTTACAGAAAATCAGGACAAAATACAAGGCTTTTCGTGAAAAAAGAAGAGCCCGGGAGAAAAAGCATTTTTTGAAGCCGGAACAGAAGGAAAAGCTGGTGGCTTTTCTCAATCGCTACTCTTTGATTTTCCATTATCTTCTGGCCTGCAGCGTCTGCTTTGTAATTGAAATCATTTCCCGGCATTCCTTTGTCAGCGCATTTATATTTATTTTTGACCGGGGCCTGGTATTTTTGTATAACTCAATGATTGTATTTACCTCACTGCATCTGGTGTATTTCTTCCGCCGGAGGGCATTGATGCGAACCATTATCAGTGTGGCCTGGCTGTTTCTGGGAACCATCAACGGATGCATTCTGGCAAAGCGGGTCACCCCCTTTACCTACACCGATGTAAAGCTGATTAACGACCTGTTTACCATGCAGAGCAATTATTTCAGTAACGGAGAAGCCCTTGCCGTGATTCTTCTGGTGGCCTCCGTTCTGGCAGGAATTATCATTCTCTGGAAAAAAGGACCCAAATATCAGGGCAGGCAGAACCGTTTTGCAAGCATCGGAGCCATCGGCCTGTTTGCATTCTTCATTCCCATGGTAACCCAGGCGGCTGTCAACAACAATGTTCTGGCAGACTATTTTGAAAATATCGCCCAGGGATATGAGGACTACGGCTTTGTATACAGCTTTTCCGCCAGCGTAATGGATCAGGGCATGAGAGCTCCCCAGGATTACTCACAGGAAACCGTGGATACGGCTCTTTCCAAAGTGAATCCGGAGGCTTCTGATTCCAGTGAGCTTCCCAATGTCATCTGCGTGCTGCTGGAATCCTTTATTGACCCGAAAGAAATTAACTTTTTAAACTTTTCGGAGAATCCGACGCCTAACTTTGATCATCTTTACAGCAATTACTCTTCCGGTTATCTGACCGTTCCGGTGGTAGGAGCCGGAACCGCCAATACCGAGTTTGAAATTTTAACCGGAATGGGCATGAAATATTTCGGATTAGGGGAATATCCCTACAAGACAATCCTGAAATCCACCTCCTGCGAAAGCGTTGCTTCCGACCTGGGAAACAACCTGGGTTACGGCACTCATGTGGTACATAACAACGGCGGCAATTTCTACAGCCGGAAAAATGCATTTACCCAGATGGGCTTTGACAGCTTTATCAGCAAGGAAATGATGAATATTCAGGAATATACGCCTCTTGGCACATGGCCCACTGACAATATTTTAATCGGTGAAGTGGAGAAAGCCTTAGATTCCACCGAACAGCAGGATTTCATCTACACCATCACCGTACAGGGACACGGGGCTTATCCTACAGAAAAAGTCATTGAGAATCCGGAAATCACCGTAACCGGCGCGGAAAATGAAGCCAAAAACAACGAATGGGAATACTATGTGAACCAGATTCACGAAGTAGATAAATTTATTGCCAATCTCACCGATATGCTGTCGAAAAGAGATGAGAAAACCGTAGTTGTATTCTTCGGAGACCATCTGCCCACCATGGGACTTAAGGACGAGGATACCAAAAGCCAGAGCATTTTCAATACGAAATACGTTACCTGGAACAACTTCGGCATGAAAAAAACAGATCAGGATTTAACTTCTTATCAATTGCTTGCAGCTATCATGGATCAGGCGAACATTCATGAGGGAACTATGTTTTCCTTCCATCAGAACAGCAGCTATCAGCTCACAGAGGAGAATTCCAGAGACATGGAACTTCTGCAGTATGACATCCTCTACGGCAAACGGTACGCATACCAGGGAGAGGACCTCTATCCTGCTTCCAATCTGCAGATGGGCGTACAGGATGTGACGCTGGAGCGGGTGGAAGCCTTAGACGACGGCTTACATATTTATGGAACAAATTTCACTCCCTGGAGCAAAGCATTTGTAAATGGAGCACGGGTTTCCACTTCCTTTATCAGCGACCGTGAACTGAAGATATCCATGAATAATTTCGAGGAAGGCGCCAACAGCCTTGTGGTCAACCAGATGGGATCATCTGAAACCATTTTCCGCTCCTCCAATGAGATTTCTTATCTGAAACCTGTTATGGAGCAGCCAGAGCCTTCGGAGGAGCTGCCGGTGGATGACACCACAGAGAATACCCCCAGCAGCATTGACAAAGCTGTAAACGGCGGCCAGCAGGACGAACCGTCTCAGCAGGACGACAGTGACACTCCAGATCATCCAGCCGACCTGGACGAAGAGGAAAATGGTGACCCCAATCTTACAGAATAAAACGACAGACCGAAATTGGGAATACTTTCAAAAGAAAGGGCAGATTTACACACAGTACTTCCTGTGATAAATCTGCCCTTTCTCTTCTTCTCTTTCAACGGCCCGCAGACATGCTCTCTCACAGGCCCATTGCTTATCTTTTTATAAATACATACGTATGTTCCTCAGACAGGCTTTCTTCATACCGGTATCCCAATCCCTGAAATTCCCTGATTTGCTCTGTGTGCTCCACTTTATTCTGAGCCAGAAAACGCACCATCTCTCCCCGGGCCATTTTTACCTGGGTTCCCTTCTCCACTACTTTTCCTTCTTTCCATTCCCCAAACCGGCAGGTGAGAAATTTATCCTCCTGCGACAGATAGGGGGTAATGCATTTGCTGTATTCTTTGGAGGCAAGATTCAGGATCACTTCTCCCTCCCTGCGGATCTCACGGTATATCTTAGCTCCCCAATAATCATAGAGATTCCTGTAATGTTCCAGGCGAACCGGCGCCTGCATCTCCAGACGATAAGGCACAATCCCGTCAAAGGGCTTTAACAGTCCGTAAAACCCTGAGAGTATGCAGAGATGGTTCTCCACATACTCCCAGGACTGATCCTCAAAGACCGCCGGCGCCATATACTGATATTGGATTCCCTCATAGGACAGAAGGGCCGGCGTCAGATGCCTGGACAAATCCATCCGGGCAAACCGTTCATAATTGAGGGCCGCAATTCTGTCATTGCAGTTCCAGAGCTCCTTCGCCTGCTGATACTCCAGTTTCTTCATAAACTCCTTCAAATATTCCGCTTCCTGCAAAAACACCGGCATTCCGCGGCACTCCAGGGTATCTGTGTCCTGTTTCATTTTCTTTGCAGGAGAAATGATAATTTTAATCACTTTCGGCTCACTCCTGTTTCTTATCGTATATGCTCTGCCAGATTGGGATACAAATCCCCGGGAACATATGCTTTCACATAAATCCCGTCCTCCCGGTATTCTTCCTTAAGAAGCTCTCCGTACTTGCGGATTGGGGGAATCTGATTTCCCTGCTCATAGGGAAATACGCCTTCTAACAGCTGTTTATCCTCCCGCAGAATTTTCTCCAACGTCTCCAGAAAATCCTCCATGCCCTCTCCTGTTTTCACAGAAACCTTCAAAGCCCGGTCTGCCCGCAGATCCCGGAACAGTTCCCGCTCTGTCACTTTATCCTGTTTATTAAACAATGTAATCCGTTTCTTTCCGGATACTCCCAGTTGTTCCAAGGTCTGGTACACAATCTGCATCTGCTTCTCCCACTGGGGATTGGACGCGTCAACCACATGGATAATCATATCTGCGTATTTTGCTTCTTCCAGGGTACTGCGGAAGGCTTCAATCAGATGATGGGGCAGCTTGCGGATAAAACCTACCGTATCCGTCAGCAGGATTTCCTGGCCGCTTTCCAGTTTCAGATTGCGGGTGGTAGGATCTAAGGTGGCAAAAAGCTTGTCCTCCTCCAACACAGAAGCCTGGGTCAGCCGGTTCAGCAGCGTGGATTTGCCGGCATTGGTATAACCCACAATGGCGGCTACCTTCACACGGCTCCTTTCCCGCTGCCCTCTGGTAATTTCCCGGTGCTTCTGCACCTGCTTCAGCTCCCGGTTCAGCTGAGAAATTCTGTTCTTAATCAATCTCCGGTCCATCTCTAATTTCTTCTCTCCCGGCCCTCTGGTACCGATGCCGCCTCCAAGCCTGGACAGAGAAACCCCCAGTCCCGTAAGGCGGCTCATGCGGTATTTCAGCTGGGCAAGCTCCACCTGGATTTTTCCTTCGCTGGTGGAGGCCCTGGCTGCAAAAATATCCAGAATCACCAGCGTCCGGTCCATCACCTTGCATTCCAGTTCCTGCTCCATATTCCGAAGCTGCGCCGGCGACAATTCATCGTCGCAGATAATCCCGGTGGCTCCCCATTCTGTAATGATCTGACGCAGCTCCTGTAATTTCCCTGCGCCCAGATAGGTGCCCGGATGAATATGCTCCCTGCTTTGTATCACGCTTCCCAAAACTTTCGCTCCGGCGGTTTCTGCCAGTTCACCCAGTTCGTCCAGAGAATCCTCCGTGTCGTCATCCTCCCGGAGGCTTATTCCCACCAGAATCACCTGCTCTGTTATTTCTTCTATCTCAAATGGCTCTGTATTTTTTCTCGTTTCGATAATTCTGTAATCCTCCTTCTATCCTGTTTCGTATCTGCTGCAATTCTACTGCTCCAACATCAGATCCAGTATGGAAATGTCCTCTTTTTTAATGGTTATTTTCACCGGCTTTGTCATTGTAGAATAAACCCTTGCACCGCTTTCGTTGGTACAGTAGGAAACAACCTTATAATAATAAGTCTGTCCCGGACGGGTGGTTTTATCCCGGTAAATGGTCTTTGCGGTTGTGGCAATCAGCCGGTAACCGCTGTTTTTCTTATCTGAACGGTAAATCATGTATCCTTCGGCATTCTTTGCCGCTGTAAAGGAAATAACCGCCCGTTCTTCTGAGGTATTCCTTACCTTCACTTTAGTGGCTGCTTTTACGCCTGTAAAGGTGCAGACTGCCCTTGCCGGCTTGGAAAATCCCACGCTGCAGGCATTATTTGTATTCTGCGCACCCCCAGAAATGGCGCGGACCACATAGTAATAGGCCGTCCCCGCTCTGGGCCCTTCCCGCAGCGTTGCTTCCGCAGTTTCCAGAACTCCTGCCGTATCCTTGACATACTGATGAAAAGCCCCTGTATCTTTGCTCAAAGCCAGTTGTTCCTCGGTTTTCGGCACCAGGCCCTTCACCGTTACTTTTTCATCTCTGACTTTTGTGCCTGTAATTTTGGAGCTGATCACTGTATTTTTTGCATCGTACAGCGCCGGAACGATCTGTCCGGACGCGTCTGCTGCATATCCGTAAACCTCTTCGTTCTCATAGTCATAGCTGACGGTTCCGTCCTGGGCCACCTGGACGTCTTCTGGTTTCACCTGCAAAGCCCCTTCTGTTTTTAATTTTACCGATTCCACCAACACTGCTTTATCCAGATCTACCCGGTAAGTCTTGCTGTCAGCGTCATAGGTATAATCATTTGAACTGCAGCGGTACACCTCATAGTAGTCCGCCCCGCTTACGCTGCTCCATGACAGGCTGATTCCCGCTGTATCTGCTTTGGCTCTGACATTTTTCACAATCCCCAGGGTAGGTTCTACGGTAAATTCCGCTCCCTTTGCCGTAAGCTGCTTTTTCTTGGTATAGGGATAAATCCGGTAGGTAACCGGAGCCTTTTTGGCCTTCACTTTCGGTAAAATCACCTTCGTTGCAGAAGCCTTTAATGTTTTATAAGTTTTATAATTCCCCGCCGCATCTTTTTTCTGGACTTTGTACCCCTTAATGCCGGTCATCTTGCTCCAGGCAACGGTAAATTTGCCGGAAGAGGTATAGAAACTGCCGGTAAAATCCATGTTCGCATTGGAAGAAAGCAGCACGTCTGCGCGCTCCTGCAGACAGCTCTCCTGCCCGTCCTTTTCCCAATAGGCGCACACAACGTAAAGATACTGTGTTCCGGCGACCGCCTTCCTGAAACTGATTTCCATCTGGCTCCTGCCGAACTGCCGCATCAAATAAACGCTCCTGCGTCTCTGCCGGTTCCTGCTGATTTCCTGCTGCAGCCGCCTGCAGAATACAGGGCTCTCCCAGAACAAGCGCAGCTGCAAGAACCAGCCCGGAGATTCTTTTTAAATTTTTCAACGAAACCACCTCCTGATTATTATAGTCTTTCAATGGTAGTGTAACATGAAATTATTTACTTCACAACAACATCTGGAAAAACAATTATTGACATATGTTAATAATTGTTTTATACTGTAACAAGCGTATCAAACACGCTTTGAACTGTTGCATCGGAATCAGACAGAATTCAGGAGGAACTGATATGGCCCGTCCCAGTAAACCCAGAAAAGTATGCAGAATGCCCATCTGCACCCGTTTTTTTGCCGGCGGGGCTGACCCGTCGGCAAAAAACCAGGGGCTGCAGCTCAGCATTGAAGAATATGAAATCATAAGGCTTTTGGACTATCAGGGGCTGACCCAGCAGGAGGCCGCTGCCTGGATGGGAACCGGACGCACCACAGTTCAGGCGCTGTACACACAGGCCCGGCGGAAACTGGCCCGCTTTCTGGTAGAAGGTTCTTCCCTTACCATTGACGGCGGCAGCTATCAGATTTGCACCAGTTCCCAGGGCTGCCTGAGAAACGGCAATCATAGCAGAAAAGGAGAATATTTTATGAAAATTGCAGTTACTTATGAAAACGGAGAAGTATTTCAGCATTTTGGACATTCCAGTCAGTTTAAAGTATATGAAGTGGAAAACGGAAACGTAATATCTTCTGAAATTGTAGACACCAACGGGCAGGGACACGGAGCCCTTGCAGGATTCCTACTGGGCGGCGGCGTAGATGTGCTGATTTGCGGCGGAATCGGCGGCGGCGCAAGAAACGCTCTGGCTGAAGCAGGAATTGAACTGTATCCCGGCGCTACCGGAAATGCGGACGCTCAGGTAGAATCCTTCCTGAAAGGACAGCTTGTTTATAATCCGGATACGGTATGCTCCCACCACTCCCACGAGGAAGGACACAGCTGCGGAACTCATGGGTGCGGTTCTGAGGGATGTCATTAAATCTGACAGCAGGTGAAAATCAATAAGCCTACCTCGCTAACCTGGCCGGTTACAGGTAGGCTTATTCTGATCATAGCTGGAGGCTAACCACTTTGCGGGCGGCTGCTCCTTTTCTATAAAAAAACATTTCTGTATCTGAAAATCATCGGCATTTTTAATGCATTCTTTTACTTCCCTTCGCTGAGGCTTGCAGTGAATTTGTCAAAGGATTTCTGGCCTGCTTCATCTCTTTTATAAACTCCGGCATGTTCCAGTACTTTGCTGAATACCAGCGCGATTTCCTTATGTAAAATATCCATTACATTTTCTTTCGTCACTTCTTTGTATTTGGGAAGGAACTCTTCGGTCCAGTCTGCATGTTTGCTGATGCTTTCCTCTGCACGGATGTCTTTTTTATTGACAATGGCCAACGCCAGAGTTTCCATTTCCTCTTTCAGCCGGGCCGGAAGAACCGCAAGACCCATCACTTCAATCAGGCCGATATTTTCTTTTTTGATATGGTGCAGCTCTGCATGGGGATGGTAAAGTCCCATGGGATGTTCTTCTGTGGTGATATTGTTGCGCAGCACCAGATCCAGTTCGAACAAATCTCCCCGTTTTCTGGCAATGGGCGTAATGGTGTTGTGAGGCTCTCCCTCTGTTTCTGCAAAAATAAATGCGTCTTTGTCGGTATAGCCTCTCCAGGCTTCCAGTATCTTATCTGCAAGGGCAATCAGCCTGTCTGTATCCTCTCCGGCAATCCGAATCACGGACATGGGCCATTTTACAATGCCTGCCTTCACATCCTCAAAGCCCTTTACTGTAAATTCCCGCTCAACGGGAGCTTTTGCCATGGCAAATTCATAGCTTCCGCCCTGGAAATGGTCGTGGCTTAAAATAGAGCCGCCCACGATAGGCAAATCCGCATTGGAGCCCACAATATAATGGGGGAACTGCTTAACAAAATCAAAAAGCTTGCAGAATGTGCCGTGTTCAATTTTCATGGGAATGTGCCTGGAATTAAACACAATACAGTGCTCATTGTAATACACATAGGGAGAATACTGGAATCCCCAACGGCTGTCCTGGATCGTAACCGGAATAATCCGGTGGTTCTGTCTGGCCGGATGATTGATGCGGCCGGCATATCCTTCATTTTCCACACACAGCAGACATTTGGGATATCCGCTCTGTTTTGCATTTTTGGCCGCCGCAATGGCTTTAGGATCTTTCTCAGGTTTGGAAAGATTGATGGTAATATCCATCTCACCATAAGGAGTCTGGGCTTTCCATTTCACATCTTTTGCAATTCGGTAGCGGCGGATATAGTCGCTGTCCTGGCTGAGATGATAATAGAAATCTGTAGCCGCCCTGGGGCCGTCTCTGTGGTAAATATCCCAGAATCTTCCAATCACGTCGCTGGGGCGGGGCATCAGCTTTGCCATCAGCTTCGTATCAAACAGGTCACGGTATACCACGCCGTTTTCTTCCAGTACGCCGTGCTCATAAGCGTAGTCTAACAGTTCCTTTAAAACAGATTCCAGATCCACATTTCTGTAGGTTTCTTCCGGTTCTTCGTATTCGTCTATCTGTAAGGTTTCCAGCAATTGGTTGGTGGTGAAAATAATGTCCTCTTCCCCAACCAGGCCGTGCTCTAATCCGTAGCAGACTAATTTCTTGATAGCTTCGTTAATCATAAGGGGATCTTCCTTTCTTTTTAATCTAAAACTTTTATTCCGCCGAAGGGACGTACCTTCAGCACATGGCAGGAGTCCTCGCCGTAGAGGTTATCCAGGGCTTCTCTGTACTCTTCCACAAAATCATCTGCCACAAACGCCTGAATGGTTCCGGCAAATCCGCCGCCGTGCACACGGCTTGCCCCATGGCCCGGGAGGATGGAGTCGCTGACTGCAAGGCCCATGGAAACGCTCTGGTTCTGCACGTCTTTATTGGTGTAAATATTCTGAAGATACTTGAAGGAAGAATCACCGGATTCTTTCACGGTATCCAAGAATTTCTGGAAGTCTCCGGCTTTTAAGGCTGCAACCTCCCGCTCCACCCGCTTATCTTCCTCAAAGAAATGCAGGGCCCGCAGCACCGGACGATCGCCGCATTCCTTCCGGACGCCGGGGATATTTTTATAAAATTCCGCTATATCTACTTCTCTTAAAAATTCTTTTCCGAAAAATCCTGCCACCTTCTTCATTTCCTGGGGAATCATGGCATAATCATCGGTTAAATCCGCATGAGAGCCTTTGGTGTCTGTAATACAGAGGCTGTGATGATAAGAGCTGAAATCCACCTCCACTTTCTCCACCACAGGATGCTCCGGATCTGCAAAATCAATATGTATCAGGCCGCCCACAGAACATGCCATCTGATCCATCAGGCCGCAGGGTTTGCCGAAATACACATTTTCCGCATACTGAGCCACCTGCGCAATCTCCACCGGACTGACGGACATCTCATTGTACAAACCGGAAAGGATGGTGCCTACAAGCACCTCAAAAGCTGCAGAGCTTGACATTCCCGCCCCGTTTAACACGTTGCTGGTCACATACGCCTGAAATCCTCCGATCTCATGGCCGTTTTTCTTAAGGCCGTAAGCCATTCCCCGAATCAGGCCGGCAGAGGTGCCTTCTTCCGCATCCCGCTTTTCTAGCTGGGCAAGATCCACGGTAATCATGGGATACCCGTCTGACAAAAGCTTAATCACAGGCTCTTTGGACTTGCGCACCACTGCAATGGCATCCAGATTAATAGATGCTGCAATCACCTCTCCATGCTGGTGATCTGTGTGGTTGCCTCCCACTTCGCTTCTGCCTGCCGCACTGTACAGTTCTGCTTCTCCCGCTCCAAATAATTCTTCAAACTTGCGGATTGCCTCCTGATAACGCTCATTCTGATAATCCAAAACGCCCGGGTCCACATAAATCTCTTTCAGACGTTCCTGATGCTTCTTAGCCGCAAATTCTTCCAGTAATACTTTTGTTTCTTTCATTGGCCTTTGCCCGCCTTTCTTATTTTATTTGCACCTTTTCAGGTTCTTTTCCATGGTTCTATGGATATTATAATTGCTCTTTAGTAAACAGTCAATATTTTTAGTAAATTCATTTAGAAATTTCTGATGCAAAATTCCTGCTCTTTCGATTATGCTTCACCTATTACTCCGGCGGTTAAATATTCTGCTGTTACAGATATTTAGTAAATTTACTATGAAAGCCCTCTGGCTTCCATAGTATGGATGGCCATGGGGCCCGCCAGACGGCAGGCTGAGTATGATGGCAGTTTACTAAATTAACAGTTCCATTTTGTGATTTTTTTTGCTATACTGTTTTCAGGCAAGTTCCAAAGCTCCTGCCGGAGGCAGGAATTGGAAAATCGTTTGGGAGGAATTTATGACAACCATCAAAGACATTGCAGTATCCGCAGGAGTTTCCCCGGCTACTGTCTCAAGAATTTTAAATAATGACACCACGCTGAACGTCTCTCCTGAGACGCGCCAGAAAGTTCTGGATACCGCCCACACCCTGAATTATAAGAAAAAATCCAGGACGTCCAGTAAATCGCTCTACACTCTGGGCATTGTCCAGTGGTTTTCTCCCCAACAGGAAATGGAGGATAATTACTACCTGCTGATCCGCCAGGGCATTGAAGATTTCTGTATGCAGAACTGCATTCATGTGCTCCGGACTTATAAAGCCGACGTGAATTATATGGACGCATTGAAAAACGTAGACGCGCTGGTTTGCGTGGGGAAATTCAGCAGCGAAGAAATTGCCCGGTTCCGCGCCCTGACAAACAGCATTATTTTTCTGGATATGCCGGTGGAGGACAGAAATGTTTCCACAATTACAATGGATTTCGCAGACGCCATGAACACAGGGCTGAATTACCTTACCTCTCTGGGACACAGCCGCATTGGATTTCTAGGCGGAAAAGAATATCTTGCAGACGGCACGCTGTTTCCAGATGTGCGCAGACAGCTTTTCTGTGATTACTGTCTGGAACACGGCCTGACCTTTGAAGCTTATATACAGGAGGAATCTTTCACCACTGAATCCGGTTATCGGATGATGAACCGGCTGTTGGAGCAGGAAACTCTCCCCACTGCCGTAATTGCCTCCAGTGATCCCATTGCCATCGGCGCGCTTCATGCGTTAAACGACAAAGGGTTCCGGGTGCCTGACGACATTTCGCTGGTGGGCTTTGACGATACCAGTCTGTCCGCCTTTACCGCGCCGCCTCTAACTACCGTCCATGCCCCGGCTTACGATATGGGAAATTTCGGCGCAAACATTGTTTTTCACATCTTAAAGCAGCAGCCGGCAACTGCCATGAAGATTCAGCTTCCCTGCAGACTGGTGGAGCGTCAGTCCTGCAAAAAATTACAGGGTACTGTCTGAAAATTTTATTTTCCGACCGTACCCTGCAGAAAGCTTCTTACAAAACAATCTCCCGGAGCATCTGCTCAGCCCCTGTTCCGTCCGCCGTTTCACGGCCCTTTTTGCTCATCTTCACCCGTCTTTTGGCATCTGCCGCCAAAAGCTTCAGCTCCCGGCACACTCCTGCCAGAAAATCCGGTTTCTTCCGACAGTCTCCGGCATTTACCATAATTCCACGGGCCTCAAAGGCTGACGCTCCGGGAATCTGGTTGTCTGCCAGTACATAAGTGATGGTGGGCACGCCGCAGGCCGACAATTCATACAGCGTAGAGCCTGCCGCTGATATGGCCGCGTCACAGTTTAACATTAATTCTGACATACGGCGCACATTCTCATGAAGGAAAATCCAGGAATGGCGGGCGGCAATTTCTTTGATTTCTTCCCTGTCCGGCTCTAAGGAATTCAGAATAAAATGAAACTCACAGCGGCCTGCCAGTTCCCTGTCCTGGATAAAACAATTTAAGAATTTCAGCGCCATACGCTCCGGGTCTGCCCCGCCTACGGATACAAGAACACGCTCCATATGCGCCCGGACAGGCGGGACTTCAGAAAGCTGAAATTCTTTCCGCAAAGGCACGTATCCGGTTCCTAAAAGCAGCTCTGGCATTGTTGTATTTTCCCCGGAATACAGGGATTCATAATCCTCCCTGTCAGCATAAATATTATAATTAATCAGTACGTCCGCCGGATAGGCAAACGCAAGCACATCGTCCAGATAGATTGTTTTGCCGTAAGCTCCCAGTCTCTTCAAATAATCCGGCGTTACATAATAGCTGTCGATAAAAACAGCATCCGGCCCAACCCGGGTTAAGACGGGGTCTAAGGCCGGCCATTCACGGTCCATATCAGAATATAATGTATTCATTACCACACAGGAAAATCCCCTGTCCTGAATCAATTTTTCAAAAGAAGCGTCCGCAGTCACATAGACACATTCCAGTCCCAGTTCCCGGGCCGCCTCTCCGACGGACAGACAGCGCATGATATGGCCTGCGCCGATTGTGGCATTTCCGTCGGCACGGAATAATAATTTTTTCATTGTTTTCACTGTTCCCTTTCAGAATATTTAACCGCCGGAGTAATACTGTTATTGTAGCAGATTTATCTGGTATTTGGAACAGTTTTTTCTGTTGTCTTTCAGGAAATATTTATTTCGTTTTCCACAAATTCGGCAGAATGATTTCTTCTTCCACATTCCCAAACCGCTGTTGAATGCTCTGCAAAAATTCACTTGGAAGCTGCTCCCCAAATTTTTCCATATGCTCCTGCAGCTGTTTTGCATGGTCCACCCCAACTGCAACATAATCAATATAAGGATTCTGCGCAGGATAATTCAAAAGAGCGCTCACCTTATCTATTTGAAATTCCTTTAATAAATTGTCAAACTCATATAAATACCTTTTTGCATTTTCTAAACAATCCGGAATATTATCATAATCCATCATAAATAAACCTTGCAGAAAGGCGCTTCTTGTAAACATCGTTATCCCTTTTGACTTTGCTTTTTTTAAGAAACCAGTCGTATCTCCCCGCTGATCAAAAATATTATAGGGCATCTGTACGAAATCAATGATTCCGCTCTCAACCGCTGCTTCTCCTTCTCTTATATGATAAATGGAGATACCTATATGTTCTATCAGTCCGTCCTGTTTCATCCTGTCTAAAGCCGCAACTGCCTTACGGTCATAAATATACTCTGCTTTATGCAATAAATAACCGAATAGCCGCTGCATCTTAAGCCTTTCCAAAGAACCGTAAATTTCATCTGCCAATCTTCCCTGCACATCCGTTGCATTTTCAAGGGTTTCCGGACGCAGCTTTGACACCACTTTAAAGTTTTCTTCTTCGAGCTGTCTTGCTTTCCTATATTTACCAAGAAGTTCTTCCGCATTGCCATAAGCTGCAGCTGTATCAAAAACCTTTATCCCATGGGCAACTGCTAAATCCAATATTTCAAAAACCTCTTGTTCCGACGGTTTTCCAGAGGTATTGTTAATCCCGTAATCCATTCCGAATTGAACGGTGCCCAAACATAATTCTGACATTTAATTCTCTGCCTCTTCCCCCTGATATGTGACCTTTTTCTGTTCTATATCTGTATTGAGAAACTTCCATTGCGGATGTTTTTCATATTCTTTTAAAATATCCTCAAAGGAAAAATACTTGCCTTCCTGATATAAATTTTTATAAATTTCTGAAATCAGTTCTTTGTCCCGCTCTGTATCCATGGTCCAGCGCAAATAACTGTAGTCTTTTCCAACACAGGGTACGCGTTCCGCCTGGAACAGCTGCGGATTTTTATATAAATACGGGGTCACATGTTCTATACACTGAGCGTCTGATGCACTTTCATATGCACATTTCAATGCGTCATATGTGAAAATCTCAATTGCCATCCCCAAAGGAAGCCCCTCCCTGTAATAAATATAATCCCGCTGACTTTCCTTAAAATAAGCAATTCCGCTGTCTATGATTCCAGCGTCCACCAACGCATTATCCCCTGTCAGCCGAACAACAATATCTGCTTTGTAATAGGAGGCGCATTCATAAAATCGTTTTAGCACATGATTTTGGCTGCCGCGCCACAATACAATATGATTTTTCTCTGCCAGTTCTTCTACTGCATCATCCGCCGGTTCCCTGGATGTGGCAACCACAACCTCATTCACAGATTCAGACTGCCGGACTCTTTTCACAATATGCCACAGCATGGGCTTTTTGCAAAGCTCTGTCATTATCTTCCCGGGAAGCCGCGTGGAACCCATTCTGGCCTGGACAATCGCAACTGTATTCATTTTTTGTACACTCCATCCTTATATATATTGTCCGCAGTCAATCTGATAAACCTGCCCTGTAATGTTATTGGATCTTTCTCCGGCTAAAAAAATAACCAGATTCGCCACTTCCGCAGGATCAGTCAGTTTTCTGATTGCACATTCATCCAATACCATTTTCTTAATCAATTCACTGGTATTCCTCTGTCCATCCGTATCAATATAGCCCGGCGCCACCACATTGCAATTCACGTTATACATCCCAAGTTCTTTTGCAATGGTTTTGGTAAATCCCTCAATTCCTGCTTTTGCCGTTGAATATGCAAGGCTGCCTTCACGTCCCCGCAATCCATTGATAGAACCGATATTAATAATCTTCCCCTTGCCGGCCTTGATGAAATGCCCGCAAACCGCCTTACTGTAATAAAATACCGGATACAGCACATGCTGCAGCGTATATTTAAAATCCTCTTGTTCCAGCCGAACTAAAGAAGCATCCCTTGCACTGGCAGCATTATTCACTAATACATCCAATCTCCCAAAATGTTCCATACAGGTATTTACCGCTTCTAATGCCTTTTCATACTCTGCTGCGTCAGCATTGACTGCCAGAACTTTATCCCCATAAAGTTCTGACAACCTCCGGGCATTTTCTTTGCTTTTCCAAAAAGTAAAACACACCTGATACCCTTCTTTGATAAATTCCTCCACTAAAACTCTTCCCAACCCCGACGCTCCCCCAGTAATCAAAACAACTTTTTGTTCTTCCATCTCTTACCGTCTTTCTTTTCCAACGTTTTCCGATATGTAACAAAATTTCCCACTGTCTCAAGCCATACAAATCCAAGGTTCCCAATAAAACTGATGGATTCCTGATTGTCCCCATGAATTCTTGCAACCGCCCCATGGCAGAGCCACTGGTCTGATGCAAATTTCAGAATTCGCTCCACTGCTTCAGCGGCATACCCCTTTCCCCGAAATTCAGGCGCAAGAAGATAGCTCACTTCCACTTCCGCTTCAGCATCACCGGCTTTTTCCCGCTTTATGCCAAAAATGCCCACACGCTTTCCTGTGGCTTTCTCTGCCGCTACCCAGTCCACCCGGTTATTTTGATGTAAATACCGGTTTTTGTACCAGTCCAGATGCTCCTCTGCCGTCAATGGATGGGGTGATAAAAAATACCGGTACACTTCCGGGTCCGAGCGCCATTTGACAATCAGCGACGTATCTTTCTCTGTAATTTCACACAGCATCAGCCTCTCTGCCTCCAGTCTGGACACTCCGGCATTCACGCTGCGCACCAGTTTTCTTTCAACTTTTCTTTCCATAACACAACTTTGTGTCCAAGATTTTTCATCCACTCAAACAACTCTAAAGCACATTCATTCCCGTATAAACAAAGAATCTTCATTCCTCCAGTCCCTCCGTCATCTCCCTGGTAATAGGTTCCCCTCTGTGAATTTCACGCCTACTTTTTTTCCCAAGCAGTATCTGCATATATTTCGGAACCAAACCATACCCCGGCCGGATACTGCGGACATTTTCTGGAGTAAATTCTTCTCCGGCGCCAATGTCTTTCACAGCAAATAAACTTCTTCTGAAAATCAGAGAGCTTTTTTCCCTTTCTGATAATGTGTAATCAGGCCCCCGGGCAATTAATTTCGCATTCCGCACATCCTGCGCCATTCTGGCAAATTCATCCATCTCCATGCTGAACTCACTGTCCGGATTTTTTATTTTTCTTGACAGGCAAACGTGTTTTTCCACAACACAGGCTCCCAGAGCAACGCCCACCACCGCTCCCAGGCTTCCCATGCTGTGATCGGACAATCCAACACTGACCCCAAACCGCTGTTTCATATCCGGAATATTCCCCAGATGCATGTCTGCCCAGCTGGCCGGATATTCACTGCAGCACTTCAATAAAACAATTTGATGATTTCCAACTCTGCGGCAGGCGTCCACTGCATCCTGGATTTCCTCCAGGCTTCCCATTCCGCAGGATATAATCATCGGCTTGCCTTTCGACGCGGCATATTCTATCAGCGGAAGATCCACCAGCTCAAAACTTGCGATTTTATAGGCTTCGCAGCCTATCTGTTCTAAAAAATCCACCGCCGCAGCATCAAAAGGCGTAGAAAGAAAATCCACGCCGCACGCTTCACACTCCTCTTTTATGCGGGCCTGCCATTCCCAGGGAGTTCCCGCATCCTGATACAAATCATATAACCGGTATCCATCCCATAATCCGCCTTTCACCCGAAAATACTCACTGTCACAATCTATGGTCAGGGTATCTGCCGTATAAGTCTGTATCTTTACGCAATCTGCGCCGGCTTTTGCTGACTGCCGGACAATTTCCAGGGCATTGTCCAGTTTTCCTGCATGATTTGCGCTCATTTCCGCAATCAGGTAAGGACTTCCCTGATTAATTTTCTCAAACATATGGAACATTTTCCCAAACTCCATTTCTCGCAAAAAAGTTTCAATTGCACCAACAAATCTATTTTCTGTAATTTTCCACTACTTTTTTGACTGCATGAATAACGTCTGTCACATCCTGATCCGTCATAGCCGGATAAATGGGAATGCTCATAATTCCCTGATAAACCTCTTCCGCATTGGGACAAAGCCCCTTTTCATAGCCGAGACGCTGATAATAGGGGAACCAGTACACGGGAATATAATGGATCTGGCACTGTACATTTTCCTCTCCCATCGCGTCAAAAAATTCCCTCCGGCTGCATTTTAATTTCTCCAGTCTCAAACGGATCATGTATAAATGCCTGCAGGTGTCTGACTCCGGAATCTCTCTCTGCAGCGTCAGCTCCGGAATTTCAGAAAAAGCCTCATTGTACCGCTCCGCGATTTCTTTTCTTCTGGCTGCAAAACGGTCCAGCTTCTTCATCTGGCTTACAATCAGAGCCGCCTGAAAATCCGTCAGACGGTAATTATACCCAAGCGTCACCTGTTCATACCACCAGGGGCCTTCCTGGATGGGATGTTCCATCTGACCTTCCTCCCGGGTGATCCCATGGGTGCGGGCAAGCATTAGCTTCTGATAGAACGCTTCGCTGTTTGTAAGCACCGCGCCCCCTTCCCCGCCGGTGATGGTCTTTACCGGATGGAAGCTGAAGGTGGTCAGATCCGCAAGGCTTCCCACCTGTTTTCCCTTATATTTTGTGGCGATTGCATGGGCGGCGTCCTCAATGAAAACCAGATGGAATTCCTCACAGATGGCGCGGATTTCCTCATGCCGCACTGCCTGTCCCGTAAAATCAACCGCAATCACCGCTTTTGTCCGTTCCGTGACATGGGCCCGGACGCTTTCTGGATCAATGTTATAGGTTTCTGGATCAATGTCCGCAAATACAGGCGTCGCGCCGCAATAGAGCGCGCAGTTTGCACTTGCCGCAAAGGTCAGAGGCGTTGTAATCACCTGGTCTCCCGGGCCAATGCCCGCCGCCATGCAGGCGCAGTGGAGGGCCGCCGTCCCGTTGGACACCGCCACCGCATATTCCGCTCCGGTATACTCTTTCAGCGTCCGCTCCATCTCGTCCACCTTCGGCCCGCAGGTGATAAAACTGCTTCTTAAAACCTCTGTCACTGCCTGAACGTCATCCTCATCAATCCACTGCCTTCCGTAATAAATTTTACTGGATCGAACCGGATAGCCGCCTTCAATTGCCAATTTTTCCATATTCCTGTTCTCCCTTCATTTCCCGGGATGCAACGATCCGCACCAACACTGGATTGGACGTTTCCGTTTTTGAAAAATTCTCTCCCTCTTCTGCAGATATCACCTGAAATCCACGCTCTTTCAGCTTTTCTATAAAAACTTCTTTCTCCATAAACCTCCGGAAATGCCCGTTATGGATATACGCGTGCTTTCCCACGCATGTTCCCTTTCCATACAGGGAATCCTGCACGCTCCGGGCTTCGATCAGGAACAGTCCCCCTTCCTTCAGGGCATCCCTGGCATTGCCCAATAACTCATCTTCCTGCTGTTCAGAAATGGCATGCATCGTCCAACGGCTGTAAATGTAGTCGTACTGCACCTGATATAATGCTTTTGAACTTACAAAATCATCACAGACAAAATTCCCGTTTTCCAGTTTCAGCTGATTTAACTGGGAAATTGCTTCTTCGGAAACGTCAATTCCCGTCACGTTCAGATGATGGTTCAAAAAATAAATACTGTCCCGTCCATTCCCGCATCCCAAATCAATCAAAGATTTCCCTGGTTCCAAATATGAAATAACCGTTCGCGCAAAATCGCTGGGGGACTGAATCTCCGTCAGCTTCTTTGCGTAATAACTGTTCCAGTAATCCACATCCCGGCGAAACGTGTCTTTTTGTTTCACTGGATACGCCATGATCCGTTCCACGCATTCCCGGACAGACACGGAACCGTCGTTTTCAATCACCAGGTCAGGTGTTTTCGGATACTCCACCTCTATGTCAAGGCCTGCAATTTCAGAGGCTTTCCCAGACTTCTGCCTGGAATACAGCCCCTTTTTGTCCCGTTTTATCAAAACTTCCCGATCAACCTTCAGATAAATTTCCACATACTTTTCAATATTCCGCCGGTTCCATTCCCGAACGGAATCATACATGGCAATGGTGCAGATAATCACCGTGATCCCCTGATCCGTCAGCATTTTGCACATTTCAGAGTAATAGCTGGCCCGTTTCAGACGCTCCTTGCGGGAATACCCCAGAGAGTCCCCCACCAGCCTTTTCAGAATGTCCCCATCCAATATCACCAGCCCGGGACAGGACTTTCTCATTTCATAATATAATTTTGTTCCAATGGTCGTCTTTCCCGCCCCGGAAAGCCCGGTAATCCAATATAATACGCCTTTTTCCAACGCCTGCCCTCCTGCCTTACGCTTCATTGTCATAAATCACACACGGGGAAACATGCTTGAGGCAATACTCCGTGAGCCGTGTTTTTAATTCCGTGTTTTCCAGTTCCTCTCCCTGGTTATTTTCCAGTTTCACGCTGTACTTTTTCAGCGGGATTCTGCATTCTGAGGTTACAAGCTC
Source organism: Lachnospiraceae bacterium (assembly GCA_910575555.1). GTDB lineage: Bacteria > Bacillota > Clostridia > Lachnospirales > Lachnospiraceae > Petralouisia. The sequence goes on from CAJTFX010000004.1 coordinate 260,098, forward strand.
CTCACTGGTGAAATAAAAGGTAAAGTCTTTTCCCTTCAGCGCAATCTGATAGGGATCATCCACATGGATACTCTCTGTGACGGCAAATTCCCGCTCTTTTTCTCCTCCAAAGCACAAAGGGAGATGGGCGTCGGTATTTTCAAAGGAAAAAGGCACGCCCGCCAGATGGCACATCATCGGCGCATAGTCGCAGGTGGATATGATTTCCTCTGTCACGCCTTCCACTCCGCCGCCCCGGACCATAAACGCCACATTGCTGCGGCCCCGGCTTAAAAATTCCTGGCCCGGCGGAATCAAAAATCCCTGGCCATGATCTGCAAACAGTGACACCAGGATTTCATCTTCTTGATAATTATCCTCGATATACTGATATAAGGATGACAATTTACGATCCACTCTTTCGATTTCTTTTTTGTAATAGGCAGACAGCTCTGTATTATACTCCTGCTTTACGGAATTAATTTTCTTTTGTTCCTGCTGATTTTCCCACAGAGAAAATTCGCTTACATGGGAACCATGATTAAATCCGTCTGCTATTAAATGCAGATCCCCGATTTCCATCCAGATAAACTGATCGGTCTCCCGCATGGAATGCATCTGTTCCACAGCGCTTGCCACAATATCCTCCGCAAAATATCCGCTGTAATGATGCTGATAAAAGGTGCGGTCTATTCCTCTTGCATACCCGTAATTTGGTGTGATGCGCCAGTTTCCTCCAATCTTTGTGGTATTGTATCCTGCTTCTTTAAAATATTCAAACAAGATAGGCGTATCTCCGTCTAATTTTCTGAGAAGCTTGGAATGGAGCATCTTATGTCTGACCATTGTCTGTCCGGTAACGATACTGGCAATGGAGGGAAAGGTCCAGTCTCCCGCTGTATAGGCATTGGCGCACACCATCCCTCTTTTAAAAAATTTATAGGTATTCGGCATCAGTTCTGAAAATTCCTCACCAAGAACCGTCTGGGACAGCCCATCAATAAAGATGTTTAATACCAGCCTTTTTCTCTCCGGACGGTGCTCAATGGGTATCGCTGTTCCAACATGGAATGGAGTCTCGGAAGAAACAGACACCTTTCCTTTTGGAATACGGTAATTAATATACTGGGAAGGCTGCTTATTCATAAGCACTGCTTTTTGTCCATTCACTTCAAACAATAAACATCCGTCTGTCTCCATGGCAATCGGTAAAAACAGATCCTTTTCCGTCTCCATAGCCAAACCGTTGACTTCTCCTTCTGAACGCTGAAGTTCCGCCCTGGAATCAAGGGTGTCCAGATTCTGAGATCCGCGCAGTATGACCCAGATCGATTCTGCTGAGGCAAAGGCAGCGTATAATTTCGGCAACTGCACATAATCTGAATATTCAGACAAAATTATTTTATAATCGCTGTGGAACAGTGACATATCAATCTCCCATTTCATACCAATTTTTTCAAACAGGTAATCCACACGCCGTTTTTTCTCCTCTGCGTTACTTCCCGCGGTTCCCTCTGCATCCAGACGGATCAATTCCAATAATTCAGACATGCTTTGTCCCAACTGAGAAATATCAAATTGATATGAATTTCCTCCTAAAGCCATCTCAAGCGCAATACCATACTGCTCATAGGCATCGTATATTTTCCCGCAGGACTGACATGCACAGGCATAATTATAATGTGCATCCGGAGAATAAGGCATCTCTTTTACCGCCGCTTTGGCATACTGGAAAGCCGCTTCATTATCTCCAATATACATAGCGCACAGGCATCTATAAACATTAATATCCGCATCCCCTGGCTGCACCGCTTCATAATCGGCAACCGCATCCCAGGCTTGTTCCCACTGTCCTTCTTCTATCAGAGTTTCTATCTTCCTATTCACCTGAAATCTCCTTCCCTTTCCTCAGCATCTCTTCCCCCTTCTAAAATCCCTCTGCCTTCTTCCCGATAAAATGCAGCGTTTCACTTTCTGATTCCAGTTCCAGTACCGAACGCACTGTGGCTATTTCCTGAAATATCCCAAACAGCTTTTTCATTTCCTCTTTGTTTTCAACGATACGCACGCCTAAAGGAAGCCCCGCCGTCCCTGATTCCGGAATCTCTGTCAGTCCTTCCGCATTTTTCTCAGCCTTTTCATAACTCCGGTACAACTGATGATTCCAGGTATGCATATTGGCATAAAAAATTGCGCCTTCTTTCATAGAGTCGTTAAATTCCTGCAGCAGCCTGCTTAAGTCCTTTTCCGAAAAATAATACAGGCACTCCGACGCGATGACCAAATCAAATGTTCCGAACATTTCCTTCAGTGACCGCTCCCCGCTTAAAATATCGCAGGCCATATATTTCTCCGAATCAAACCCCTGTTCCTGAATGCAGTAATCAACGGCTTCTTTTGAAATATCAATGCCGTAAACCTCAAAGCCAAGGCTTTCAAAAAACTTTGCGTTTGCCCCGTGGCTGCAGGCAAAATCCAGTACCTTCGGCGGCTCTTCGGCAGCCTTCAATTCTTTTTTGATAAAATGATGGTAGATACTGACTAATCCGTCTGTCGGATATGCATTCCCAAAGGCAGTGGTCCGGTAAACCTCCGACCATGCCCTGGAATTTCTCTTTGTTCCTTCCTCCATCTCCTCTTCCTCCTGCCTGATTGTCTTTTCATTTCCCAAAACCTGAGAAGTCCTCTTTTCTATGGCTCTATTTCCAAATCAATTCCCGTTCCCTGTTAAAATCATATAAGTTCCGGCACATATTGTATTTTGCATCTTCATAAATAATGGGATAACTTTCTGCAAGCAGTACTTTTTTTACCAAAATGCCGTTGATCTCGCAGCTTTCTGCCGCTCCCTGCTCTTCCAGTTTCCTGCCGATGCGGTTAAACTTTTCAACGCTTCCAAGCTCCAGCTTTCTGGCCGGATACTGGTAGGTCCGCTGCAGTTTCCTGCCGCTTTCCTCCGTATAAGTTCCTGTGAATTCCTTAGAAAAACGGTAAGGCACATCCGCCATATATTCCACATAATGGACAAATGTCATGCTGCGCTGATAGTCCGTCCCCAGCATCACCTGAATGGCATGATTTTCACGCATCCACGCAAAAGGGGAATCGGCTCCGAAGGAATTCAGATTCTCCATTGCACATAAAATTTCCTGTCCCTTTCCCCAGACACAAAAGGAATGCATGGGATGCCTGGTACGCCTGAAATCTTCCCGCTTCAGCGCCGCATTCCCCAGCGCCCCTGAGGATGAGGGGGTATTCCGGTAATCATAGCTTCCTTTATTGCTGAAGTCAAAATGAAAAGACGGAATGATAAGCGTTCCTTTTTCCGTAATCTGACGCTGAAAACTGTCAATCAGTTCTTCTGCCTCAAAGGATTCTCCGTTCTGTCCCGCTGTCCAGGCAAGGGCCAGAATGTCGGAGGAGAGATATATAACGTCTCCCGGCTTCAGATCCAGTTCAGATGCAATTTTTTTGTAGGAAATATAGGTTTCTTTCATGACAGCTTACACTCCAGATATTTTAAAATTGCCGCCGGAGTCTCGAAATTCTCAGGAATCAACTCCGGCGGTTCCACTTTAATGCCGTATGTTTTCTCCAGTTCTGGCAGCACCCGCCCGAAAATCGTCAGGGAATCCACATATCCGCTCTCATACAGCGGGGTGTCTTTCTCATAATTTCCCAAGGGCTGAATTTCTTTTAAGAGTCTGGTAATGTCCTCTAAGTGAACCTGCTTCATCTTTTTCATCCTTTCCGTTCCTTCTCTCCGTACTGTTCCTGCAAAAGTTTACGGTCAATCTTGCCGTTGGCATTCAGGGGCATGGCTGTCACTGAAACCATTTCTTCCGGCATCATGTAGACCGGGATTAAATCCTTTAAATATGCCAGAATCTCCTGTTTTTCAGCTGTTCCCTGATAGATCAGAACAATCTGCTCTTTCTCTGGGCGGTAGATACAGGCCGCCCGATCCAATTTCTGAAAAGAACCTGCCGCATGTTCAATTTCTCCAAGTTCAATTCGGTATCCCATATGCTTGATCTGGAAATCTTTCCGTCCCTGGTAGAGATATTCTCCCCGCTCATTGAGCTTTACCAGGTCTCCGGTGCAATACACCGGATCGGGATAAGACTCATGCAGCGGATTCTGGACAAAAACCTCCCGGGTCTTTTCCGGGCTGTTGTAATATCCCCGGCCCACAAAGGAGCCTCTGAAATACAGTTCTCCTGTCTCATCTTCGCCAATGAGCTTCCCTTCTTCCGTCACTGCAAAGGCATCTATATTTTCACAGGGAATGCCGATGGGTATCGGTTCCTCGTCAGAAAATTCCCGGTCTAAAATATAATACAGTCCAATGTCCGTGATTTCCGTGGGGCCGAACAGGTTGGCGTACCTGGCTTTTGGCAGATGACTGCGCCAGACGTTTAACTGCCTGGTGGGCATCACTTCCCCGGCGAACAAAACCGTACGCAGATTTGGCAGCTCCACATAATCCAAGGCCCGCCAGTCCGCCACAATGGACAGCGCCGAAGGCACCCAGTAAATGGCGTTGACACGGGTTTCCCTCATATATTCCAGAAGCTTCACCGGAAAAGAAAACAGCTTCTTCGGAATGATCTGCAGGGCCGCCCCATTTCGTATGGCTGTGAAAATATCCAGTACCGACATGCTGAAATAAAAAGGGGTCTGACTGCCGAACACCGTGGTTTCATCAAACTGGAAGGTGCGGCTGACCCATTCCGCATAGTCAATGACAGACCGGTGGCTGATAACGCTTCCTTTGGGAATTCCCGTGGAACCTGAGGTGTACAGAATGTACAAGGGATCTGCGTCAATCATGTTTTTCCGGATCTTCTGCAGGCATTCCTTCTGTCTTTCCTCCTCTGTCTCTGCCGCAAGCAGCTCGTCATAGTCCAATACCGCATAGTCTGAAAAAATCTCTTCATTTTGAATCGCTCTTCCAAGGATTGCAGCCGGCTGTAAGCTGTCCAATATTTTACGGATGCGTTCCGGCGCCATCTGAGTGTCCATACAGACATAAAAATTCCCGCTGGCGGCAATCCCGAAAAAAGAAACCAGACATTCCACAGATTTTTCCATAAAAACAACAATTGGCCTGGGCATACCGGAAACTTTTTCTGCAATCCGGTATCCTAGCTTTTTTACCTGCCGCAGCAGTTCTGCATAGGTAACCTGCGTCTTGTCATCCCGAAACGCAAGGTTAGAGGGAAATACTTCTGCAGAATGCTCAATATATTCCAGCACGTTACGGGCCGGCCTGTTCCAACTTTCCATATTTCATCCCTTTCCTTTTCCCTGCTGTTTTTCTGCCTCAATCAAACCATTTTCTGTCAGCTTTTCTGCAATGTCAATCAGCATGTCCACCGGACATCCAATCCGATCGCTGATGGCAATCAGATCGTTGTTTCCGTCTGCATAGGCAATAAACGTAGTGATGGCGTAAATCTTGTCATACTGCCCTTTCCGGCTGATGGCGGGATACAGCCCCCGCTTTCCAAGCTGCGGCTCACATAATACCTTCACCCGGTAATTCTGATTGTGTTCTAAGGTACGAATCACTTTTGTCATCACCTGGAAGCTGCCCTGAAAGCCTTCCGGCGAAACGTAATCCATATTGTCTGCCGAGGTATGGTACTGGGGAAATTCTCCGTATTTTGTCCGGCAAAAGCAAACCACCGGAAGATCAATGCCCGGCGCATTGTACTGACGCTCATCGGAGCCCCGTTTCAGAAAAGGATAAACGGTAAATTCTCTGCCGTGATACTGAAGCGTATTCTTTAATACCCGATCCGCCAGGGTATCCCCATATCTGGATTCCACCATGGAATAATGATGGTTGTCCCCCACACAGGAAAGGTTAAAGCCTGCGATGACATGGCGTTTCAGTTCTTTCCAATGGCTGCTCAGGTATGTAATAGAACCGATGGTCTCCGGTATCCATACAAAACGGTACGTATATCTCCTGCTGCTCTGTCCCAACAGCCATTTCGCAAGCTGCACAGCCAGAGCCGGGCCGGAACATTCATTATTCGCCATGGAAGGATGGCAGACATAAGTGGAAAAGAAGATTTCTTCTTCACTTTCTCCCGGAATTACCAGTTCCCCATAAGTGAGGCTTCCCTGTTTCAGCCGGCTCTTAATTACCATGTGATACGTATCCTCCGGCAGACGATTTTTCTGGTTCTCACTCATGCAGAACCCGAAATTCTCTTTATAGTAAGAAGTCAGATAAGGAATCACTTCGGGCTGCGCCGGCTCTGTATAAATATGGCGTTTCAGTTCTTCCAGTGTGACATACGCATCCACCGGCACGGAATATCCCATAATATGTAAATTATTTTCCTGGAAATCAATCACTCTTTCGCCGGAGCTGTTCTCAATATACCCTTCTGAAATATTCCATTCCCTGGGCACTTCCCAGTCGAATACTTTCGTACCGCTGGGCACTTCTGTTATCTGCATTCCGGGAAGCTGCTGTTTCAGTATGTCCAAAGTCTGGCGCACTCCGTTCCCGGTGATGCTGCGGCAGATGGGAAACAGCCTGGCAGCCAGGTCATACATCTGTTTTCCCGGATGATCTGTACGGTTCTCTTTCATTTGAATCCTCCTGAATGCATGCCTGCCAACAATTCCCGAAGCTGTTCTGTATTCAGCCACTCTGTATTTGTGCCGGAATTGTATTCAAAGCCCTCCGCTACCTTTGTTCCGCCAGGAAGAATACGACGTTCTTCCCACCAGCTGTAATGAGGATACACAATATAATGTTTCTCATATTCATACGTCATGGCCGAATCTTCTCTGGTTACCATAATCTCATGCAGCTTTTCCCCTTCCCGGATTCCAACTTCTTCCGTGGAACATTCCGGAGCCATGGCCCGGGCCAAATCAGTGATTTTAAAAGACGGGATTTTGGATATAAAAGTCTCTCCGCCTTTTGCTTCTCCCAAAGCCTTAATTACAAGCTGCACCCCTTCTTCCAGGCTGATCCAGAATCGAGTCATGCGGTAATCTGTAATGGGAAGCGTTTTTTCTCCCTGGGCTATCATCTGCTGAAAAAAGGGAATGACAGAGCCCCTGCTTCCGGCCACATTCCCATAGCGGACAATGGAAAAACAGACATCTTTTTCTCCGGAGTAAGCATTTGCCGCAATAAATAATTTGTCAGATACCAGTTTCGTTCCGCCATACAGGTTAATGGGATTTACTGCTTTATCCGTGGACAGGGCCACTACCCGTTTTACCCCGCGATCCAGCGCCGCGTCCACAAGATTCATTGCCCCCACAATATTTGTTTTCACTGCTTCTATGGGATTGTACTCGCAGGCCGGCACCTGTTTTAAAGCCGCCGCATGAATGACATAATCCACTCCGTCCAAAGCCCGGAACATCCGATCCCTGTCCCGTACATCACCGATAAAAAATCTCAGCTTCTCTTTGTGTTTCCGAAATTTATCCGCCATCTGGAATTGTTTAAATTCATCACGGGAATAGATAATGATTTTCTTCGGTTCGTAATGGGTCAATACATATTCCGTAAATGCGCTTCCAAAAGAGCCTGTTCCTCCTGTAATAAGAATCGTTTTCCGGTTTAACATAATATTTCCTCCTGATTTATTCTGCCGTTTGCCCATGGATCTGCCTGTTCTTCAGACTTTTTGTTCCCTGAGACCATTCTTATCCTGGGAACCAAAGACCTTCTTCGTATATTCCTCCGTAATCGCAGCATATTCTTCTAACAGTTCCATATATTTTTTTCCCTGCCTCGCAAGTTCGATTCCCTCTTCTTCCATTGTCTCCCGCCTTAAATACTGTCCGGAACAAATAATCTGCTCTGCCTTTGTCATAGACTCACTTAAAAGCTGATAGTTGGGATTTTCCTCAATTTTTTTCCGGTTTCGCTTTACCCGTTTCAAAATTTTCAGATATGCCTGCTTATCCATATTCCCTTTTTGACACAGTTTCTCCAATTGCTGATAAAGCTTTTTGCCTTCCCGGGCAATCGTTACAATCTGGTGCACCTGCTTTGGCGTATCCTGCTGAAAAATCCGGATTTTCTCCTGCTCTTCTTCCTGAAATACCGGTTCCAGACGGTCTATGCAGGCAGAAACGTCTACTTCTTTGATGCACTCACGGTCAATCACCTCTGACAAAGTCATTAACTCGGTTCCTTCAATTCTGGCTCCGCCTTCTGTAGCGTTGATGAACACCGTTTTATGCCCTCTGGTCCACCATTCTATATATTCTCCAAACCATTTGCGATAACTGTCCAAATTCTTTAATGTCGGAACTTCCGTTTCATAATTCCCCGGAACCTTAATAAATTCCTCTGTGTCTTCTTCAGGCATCGCATCCTGAAAGGTTCCGTCTGCATGGGATTTATTATCGGTATAGGCCAGGTCCTGCCCCACAAAAATAATTTTCCGAAAACCAAGATGGCATGTCAGAGAAAAAGCCAGCGTAGCAACAGAGCCTCCTGTGGGAAACCCTTCCAGCTTTTTTCCATTCATCTCAAACATTTTCCGGACATATTCATAACCTTCATCATAAAAAAATTTTTTGCCGGTATGATAATCCAAAATTGCATTTGCCGCTGTTACCATGGTCAGAAGAGGCAAATTCCTGGCTTGTTCCGTTTTCACCAGTTCCAACGGTTTAAGTCCATCCAGGGTTGCAAACATATCCGGTACAATTCCCTCCCGCAATAAGGGCTTCACTGCCGTATCCACTGCAATAATAAAGGATTTATTTTTTGCCCGTTTCAATTCTTTTATATTTTTATTCAAAGAAGGCCCTGCCGACACCACAAATGCCGGAATGTCATCCGGAATTGCGCGAAAAAGCTGAAATGCTTTATATCCTGTTGGGATATACTGCACATTATGATAAAAATTTTCCGCCTGATAAGGGCTGAAAAACATTTTTGTTCCTATTCCCATATAATAATTTTCTGTTATCTTTACCAGAAGCTCCAGAAAATGATTTACCTGTTCCCGGCATAATTCCACATAATTAGGCAAGACAAAATATTTCATAAGAGGAATCTTATCTCCCTGAAGCAAAGTTCTCACAATGCCTTCCATCCCGCCTTCATTGATTCCTTCTACAATCAGAGCAACTGTCCTTCTGCCGAATATCTTCTCAAAATCTACCCGTTCCAATTGTTTCTCAAACACAGAAAACAACGGCTCATACAACATAACAATTACACTTTCATCTGTCTGTGCCATTACTTCTTCCAGATAATGAATATTTCCCATCCCCAGAATTAAAACCGGAGCGTTTGGAACAATTTTACCCAATACAGAAATTTGGTTCACCGGATGGGCTTTCGGATCGCGCCGCCCCGCCAGATACAACCTGCGCCCGTCCTTCTTGGCCGCCAGAATCCGCTCTCCATTAAACGCCGTTTCCTCTGTCATCTGCATTGCTTCCTTTTTAATCAGCTCTTCCCTTTTTTCTTCTATAATCTTACAGATGCCGGGAAAACGTTTCTCCAGCGTTTTAAGATTCTTCTCCTTTAAGTTCTCCGACATAAGCAGTCTCCTTTTCCCTGAAATATTCTTCTGAGAGGAACATTTCCAAATACCCTGATATTCCCTGTTCCAAAGCGTCCATCATCAAAACATTATCATGCTCCTTAAGGGCTGTCTCACAATCCTTTAAAATATCCAGCAAATTCTCATACACTTCCGGTTCCAGTTCAAACTGCTGCTCCATAAACCACTGTACAAATTCCTGAACCTGCGAAAACACCCCTTTGCTGTTTTCCACATAATTGTTATCACGGTGATACGTTGCATGAAATCCAAGAAAATTAATGCTTTCATACAATTCCTGTATTTTCTCCTCCATCTGTCCTCCCTTTGCTTCGAATAAAAAAACCGGCCAGAGCCGGCTTTTTTATTCTGAATTATAATTAACGATTTACTGAAGCAGAGACAGTACGCCCTGGGTGGACTGGTTCGCCTGAGCAAGCATTGACTGGCCTGCCTGAGCAAGAATATTATTCTTGCTGTATTCCACCATCTCAGAAGCCATGTCTGTGTCACGGATTCTGGATTCTGCTGCCTGTGTATTCTCAGATACGTTATCCAGGTTAGCAACTGTATGCTCTAATCTGTTCTGAATTGCACCAAGTGCAGAACGCTGAGTAGACACAAGATTAATTGCATTCTGAACAGCCTTCAATGTAGCGTTTGCCTTATCAAAATCGGAAACAACCGGCATATCAAGGCTTGCCTCGCTGCCAAATCCTCCTGCTGTCATTCCGCTCTTTGTAGCATCAGTTAACAAACCGCTCCACGCTGAAGTTGCTCCGCCTACATACTTGCTGCCAAGTGCAGACGCCCCTGCTGTCTTTGCAGATTCTATAGTATTATACGCAGTTCCTCCAGATGTAAGTGTATACTTACCGCTTGCAGTCATAGCGATCATATCATCTGTAAACGCTGCTTTTCCTACATCTTTTACATTCTTCAGGAATGCGCTCTGGTTAGATGCAGCAGTCAGTTTTGCATCATATTTATATTCCGCGCCCATATAAGAGATATTGGAATAGGATATGGTTGTTGTTCCTTTGAAGTATTTAATATCTTTCAGACCAATTGACTTCGCATCCATTTTTCCAATACTGATGCTGATGCTCTGGTTTGCATTTGCGCCTACCTGAAGCTTCTTATCTGAAAAGCTTCCGTCTAACAATTCCTGTTTGTTGAACTGAGTAGTTTCAGAAATTCTGTCAAGCTCTTCGGTTAAAGCTTCCAACTCCTGATTAATAGCGTCACGGTCAATGTTCTGGTTGGTGTCGTTCGCGCCCTGAACTGCCAGCTCATTCATACGCTGTAAGATAGAATGCGCCTCATTCAACGCGCCTTCTGCTGTCTGAATCAAAGAAATACCATCCTGTGCATTTCTGGATGCCTTGTTCAGGCCGCGCACCTGGCTTCTCATTTTTTCAGAAATCTTTAATCCTGCTGCGTCATCTCCTGCACGGTTGATTCTGTAACCGGAAGATAATTTCTCAGATGATTTTGCCTGTGAACTTGTTGTTACGCTTAACTGACGGTTCGCGTTCATTGCTGTAAGATTGTGCTGTACTACCATTGCCATAATATTTTTCCTCCTTGTTGTTTATGGTCTTGTATGCCCGGATATCATATATTTCCGGGTACCCGCTGCCCCTGCTCTGCAAAAGGCAGCTAATGCCGCAAATCCGTTTGCGTGCATTTTCTTGGCTTCCCGCTCTCTGAACGGAGGCCGTATATAATAAGCAGGAGCCCTAGGTTACCCCCGCATTATTACCGTTATTATTTCTGTTTCCCGGCTTTTCGCCGCCATTGCTATTACTTCTGTTTCCTGGCTTTCCGCCGTTCTTCCATAAGAATTGCCCTGATTTTCTCTTTGGCTTCCGGGGACAATTCCTTATCCTTGTGATGCTTCACTTCATTTCCCGGCTCTGCCGCCATCCCGTATTTCTCCAGCGCTGTGCTCCTGACAATGTTCATGGACTTTGGCGCGTCCACCAGAATGTGCAGATTATTGGAACTTCCTCCGGTAAACACCACTTTGACGTCGTCTCCAACCAGTAAGTACTCGCCTGCCTTTACTGTTAATTTCAGCATGGGAACCTCCTTGTTTTTTGTTCCTGCCGCGCGATGGATAACTTCTATCTTGAAACAGCGGCAGAACACTCACTTCCTGATGATTTTTTTGATGCAACAGTTTCTATGAAACTGTTGCATGGATACGGAATGCCTAAGAATCAGCAGGTTTTAAAGAGATGCTTTTTAAATTATTTTTAAAAATTTTTAAAAAGAGAGGTTAAGTATGATTGAAATGAGCCGATATTATCTGTGTAAATAAAAAATGCAACAATTTCATAGAAATTGTTGCATTTTTTTCGTGTATTTCGCTCTAAAAATTGGTAAAAATAGGCAAATATGCTGATTTTTATTGTTCAACAAAAGTTAAGATACATTTGGGGCAAATAAAAAACGGGCAGAGAGTTTTTATTTGCCCTGCCCGCTTTTTATGAAAATTCTAATATTACACCAATTCATGCTCCTTTAGTACGATAACAGCCCTGATATCTTCTATGTCCTTGCCTGTCGCAATTGCAATCTGTTCCAAAGTAAAGTTATTCGTATACATATTCAAAATGATTTTTTCTTCCTTCTCAGCACTTCCCTCGGCTCTTCCTTTTTCCCTGATTCCCTGGCTCAAGTTACACATTGCGTTCACATCCTCTCTCATTTTATCATTTATTGGAATATTATACTCCGTTTCCATAATTCTCAGTTTTTCATCCGTGGATAATTCCATAGAAAGCATTGCCAACAGCAGACGGTGCAGTTCATATTCTCCATTCTGTTCTGGAAGCTCATTGCCTACGCCTATCAGTACAATGTTCAACAGGTCAAGCCCTCCTTTCCACTGACCTGAGCCCAGTACCCTGTCATTTGTCAGATGCACATAGTCCATGCTGTTTTCTCTCATGTTCATACATAACCAGATACTATAAACAGGCTTTATGTCGTCATAATTCATTTTTACAAAATCTCGCTCTTTCTGAGAAGAAACCAACCTGCTCACATAAAATACTGCCCGGTTTAGTACATGGTATCCAACAGGTGCATCTTTCTGCGCTTCTAAGTTCACGATAATTTGTGAAATCCCGTCTTTCATGCGCACATAAAAAATAATGTCAAACCTTATAAGCCCTTCCGTAATTTCTGAATTTTCTTTGTTCAGCCCAACAATCCTCTGCCCATTTTTTTCTGTTGCCGCATTAGTCTGTCCCGGCTCAGCCGGAACCGTACCGATGAATGGTTCCCCTTCAATATAGGGCACAACGTCTTCCGGTTTCATTCCCCGGAACTCATCTACTGTTTTTACCAGAATATGCGCCAGAATAATTTTATTTCCAAACAGACGTTTTGCCTTTTCATCATATTGTGCATCCATGTCTGCCGCGCTTACAGCTTTTTTTATCTCTGTGTCCACTGCCATTCTCCTTCTATATATTTGTGGGCACTGCCAAATCCAGCTAAAAAATGCATAGTTCCAGCAAAAATTATACTATTACTCCGGCTGTTAAATATAACAGCCGATGCCCATTTAAACATTATTATACCTGCCAATATTATACTCTGAAACATCTCCTGAATCAATTAGTACTTTTTTAAGCTTCAATAATAGATTCCCATCTGTTTCCCTCCTACCTGGTCTGTAAAAAGGTATATTCCTTCTGAGCTTCTTCATCCTCCGGATAATCCTTGATATAAGCCAGCGCTTTCTCTCTGGCGCCCTCGTAATCCTGCATCCGTTCACAGGCAATGATTTCATTGCGCCGGAGTTTCTGTTCATTGGGAGGGTTCTTTACCGACAATGCCTGCTGATAAAATTCCAATGCCTGGCTGTAATTTCCGGCTTCCATCTGCATATCGCCAAGAACCACCAGGGTAGACACATCTGAATTATTTTTGGAAATATAGCTTTCATACAAAGCTGCCGCCTGACTGGAATCCCCCTGGGCGTCATAGACCTGGGCCAGATACAGCAATGCTTTCACATCATCATTATTGATGGCCAGATCCAGTTCTTTTTTGGCATTTTCATAGTCGTCCTGCAGAAGATAAATATGTCCCCGTTCCCGGTGTTCCTCCGGCTTGTCCGCTTTCAGCTTCAAAGCTGCCGTCAGCACTTCCTCCGCTTCAGAATCCCAGCCGGCATTTTTCAGGTTTTCGTAGGCGGAAACATACATCTCATAATCATTTCCGCTGGTCTCAAAGGATTTCCGGTAATCCTTCATGGCATTTTCCCGGTCCTCCTCCTTCATATAAATGCAGCCCCGCAGATAATAGGCTTTATAATCTTTCTTATTATAATCAATCAGGGCTTTGCAGGTTTCCAAAGCTCCTTTGACATCGCCGCTTTTATACTGGGCAGTGGCCTTGTAATAGCAGGTATCAATTTCTATCTCTGTCACCACTGCCTTCGACTGATCCAACGCCTTCTGAAAAGCCTCCACAGCTTCTTCATAGCTGCCTTCGCTCAGTTTATTCATTCCTACCTGCCGGTACGCCTGCTGGTTTTCCAGGGCCTCTTTATCCTTACACCCTGCCAGACTGCCCATGGCAAGAACTGCAGACATCACAAGCGCGGCGGCTTTCAGCCGGTGCGTTCTCCTGAACTTTCTCTCTTCCATGCTTTCATTTTCCTTTCTGCCTGAAGCAAACATTTTAAGGGGCCGGACGCAAAATGCCGCCGGCCCCCTGTTTTTTAATTTATTTCGGCATTTCCACCTTGATTTTATCCAGATGCCAAATGTCGTCCACATACTGCTGAATGGTCCGGTCAGAAGTAAATTTGCCGGCATGCGCAGTATTTAACATTGCCATTTTCGCCCAGCCTTTTTCATCCCTGTAAGCTTTCTCCACTCTCTGCTGCGCTTCTGCATAAGAACGGAAATCTTTCAGAATGAAATAAGTATCCGCATACTGAGTATCCTGTGTATTCAGCAGGGAGTTGTACAGCGGACGGAATAATTCAGAATCGTTCCTTGAATACATTCCATTAATCAACTGCATCAAAACCTGGCGGATGTCCTGATCATTGTTGAAAATCTGCATGGGATCATAATCCCGTTTCTGTTCATGGTCAATGACTTCCTGAGAGCTCATTCCGAAAATGAAAGCATTCTCTTCTCCCACTTCCTCTACAATCTCCACATTCGCTCCGTCCATGGTTCCCAAAGTTACGGCGCCGTTTAACATAAACTTCATATTTCCGGTACCGGACGCCTCTTTACTTGCCGTGGAAATCTGCTCGGAAACATCTGCTGCCGCAAAAATCCATTCTGCAGTGGAAACCTTATAGTCCTCAATAAATACGACTTTAATTTTACCGCCGATGGAAGCGTCATTATTAATTACGTCAGCCACACTGTTAATCAGCTTAATGGTCAGCTTCGCAATGCGGTAGCCTGCCGCTGCTTTTGCCCCGAAAATAAAGGTTCTGGGATAGAATTCCATCTCCGGATGCTCTTTAATCTTATTGTACAGATACATCACATGCAGAATGTTCAAAAGCTGGCGCTTGTACTCATGGAGACGTTTTACCTGCACATCAAAAATGGAACGGGGATTTACCTCAATGCCGTTATGCTTGCGGATATACTCTGCCAGACGCAGTTTATTCTGGTATTTAATATTCATAAATTCCTGCTGCGCTTTCTCATCGTCTGCATAGACCGTCAGTTTTTCCAGATGGGGCAGGTTGGTTACCCAGTCGTTTCCAATATATTTATTCACCCATTCTGCCAGCAGAGGATTGCCGTGGTATAAAAATCTTCTCTGGGTAATTCCGTTTGTCTTATTATTAAATTTCTCTGGGAACATCTGATAAAACTCATGAAGCTCCTGATTTTTCAAAATTTCTGTGTGCAGCCTTGCCACGCCGTTGACGGAGCATCCTGCTGCAATGGCAAGATGAGCCATTTTTACCTGGCCGTCATAAATAATTGCCATTTTCTTTACTTTATTGTAATCGCCGGGGAATTTCTTCTCAATATCCAGAATAAAACGGCGGTTGATCTCTTCAATGATCTGATAAATTCTGGGCAGCAGCCTGGAGAAAATCTCAATGGGCCATTTCTCCAACGCCTCTGACATAATGGTATGGTTGGTATATGCGCAGGTATGAGAAGTAATCTCCCATGCTTCATCCCATTCCATATTTTCTTCATCAAGCAAAATACGCATCAATTCTGCCACTGCAACGGTAGGATGGGTGTCGTTTAACTGAATTGCCACTTTTTCCGGCAGTTTATGCAAATCTGTGTGATATTTCTTATAACGGGCAACGGCGCGCTGCACGCTGGCAGACACAAAGAAATACTGCTGTTTTAAACGCAGCTCTTTTCCCTGGATGTGATTGTCATTGGGATAAAGCACTTCCACCAGATTCTTTGCAAGATTCTCCTGCTCCACTGCCTTTTTGTAATCTCCTTTGTCGAAGGCGTCCAGTTCAAAATATTCTTCCGGCTCTGCGTCCCATGCAATCAAAGCGTTTACCATGTTGTTATTGTATCCTACCACCGGCATATCGTAAGGCACTGCGCGGATGGTCTGATAGCCTTCATGAATAAATTTTGTTTTTCCGCTTGGATCTCCCTCGGAACGGACATAGCCGCCGAATTTCACCTGGAACGTATGCTCCGGACGGCGCATTTCAAAGGGATAGCCGTCTTTTAACCAGTTATCCGGCACCTCCACCTGGAACCCATTTTCAATTTTCTGGCGAAACAGTCCGTAACGGTAACGGATGCCGCATCCGTATGCCGGATATCCCAGAGTGGACAGGGACTCCATAAAGCATGCTGCAAGTCTTCCCAGACCGCCGTTTCCTAATGCCGGGTCCGGTTCTTCGTCCTCAATGACATTCAGATCAAATCCGATTTCTTCCAGCGCTTCTTTTACTTCCTTGTAAGCAGTCAGATTAATCAGGTTATTTCCCAATGCCCTTCCCATCAGAAACTCCATGGACATGTAGTAAACCATCTTAGGATCTTCTTTCTCCATGGTTTTCTGAGTTGCAAGCCACTGGTCAATGACAACTTCCTTTACCGCCTGGGACACTGCCTGGTACACTTCCTGCTGGGAAGCCTCCTCCAACGTCTTGCGGTAGAGATTCTTTACATTGTCTTTAATCTCCTGAATAAATTTTTCTTTCTCAAACATCTGATTCTGCATAATTTTCTCCTTCCTCTCTGGTGATGTCTGCTGTGTATACTGACGCCGCGGGCCATGCCATCTGAAATCCCTGTCTCAGGCGGCGTCTGCCTGTCAAAAGATCCGCAGCCCGCCGGGCTTCGGATCTTTCATTCTGAATCCTGTCAGGCTTTTTCTACTCCCAGAACCACTTTTTCCCCGTTGATATTCCATTCTTTTTCATAGCCTTTGACTGCGTCTTTAAAAATGCTGACAGCCAGCACCTCAGACTGAATCTGCGTTCCGTATTTTTCAAAAATCTCTGCAATTGCATCGCCTGCCTGCCAGAAAACATGAATCTGATCCATTACCTCAAATCCTGCCTCTTTGCGCATGGTCTGGATTTTGCTGATTAATTCTCGGACAAAGCCTTCTGCAATCAGTTCCGGCGTTAAATTGGTATCAAGTACAACGGTTACCTCATTATCACTTTCTGTCACATAACCTTCCTGCTGTGTCATGGTGATAAGAAGGTCCTCCTCACATAATACAACGTCTGCGTTTACGCTGTCAAGAGTTATGCTTCCTTTGGACTTCAGTTCCGCCATGGCTTTGCTGCCGTCAAGCTCTGCCAGCGCTTTTTGAATCTGCCCTAAAACCTTGCCGTATTTGGGTCCTACCGTACGAAGCTGGGGCTTAAAGGTATAATCGGTAAAGCTGCTGACATCCTCTGTAAATACTGCTTTTTTCACATTCAGCTCTTCTTCTATAATATTCACAAACAGCTCCGGAAGTTCTCCGGCCGCTTTGATAAACATAGTTCCGATGGGCTGACGGTTTTTAATATTTGCGCTGTTTCTGCATGCTCTTCCCATTACCACGATTTTCAGCGCCGCATCCATATTTTTCTCTAATTCCGGATCGGACATGGATGCATCCGCCCTGGGAAAATCACACAGATGCACGCTCTCCGGCGCAGAGCTGTCCACGCTGCACACAAGGTTCCGGTAAATGTCCTCCGCCATAAAAGGAATCATGGGAGCCGCCGCTTTGCTGACAGTTACAAGAGCCGTGTACAAGGTCATATAAGCGTTGATTTTATCCTGCTCCATGCCTTTGGCCCAGAATCTCTCCCGGCTTCTTCTCACATACCAGTTGCTCATATCCTCCACAAATTCCTGCAGCGCCCTTGCCGCTTCCGGAATCCGGTAACTGCCCAGGTTTTCATCCACCTGCGCTACAAGGGTGTTCAGCTTGGACAACAGCCACTTGTCCATCACAGATAATTTCTCATATTCCAAAGCATATTCTGCGGCATTAAACTGGTCAATGTTGGCGTACAGCACGAAAAACGCATAGGTATTCCACAAAGTTCCCATAAATTTCCGCTGTCCCTCCTGAACAACTTTTCCATGGAACCGGTTGGGCAGCCAGGGAGCGGAATTGATATAAAAATACCAGCGGATAGCGTCTGCGCCGTAAGTTTCCAGAGCTTCAAAGGGATCTACCGAATTTCCCTTGGATTTGCTCATTTTCTGACCGTTTTCATCCTGCACATGGCCCAGTACAATTACATTTTCATAAGGGGCCCGATTGAACAGCAGGGTGGATTCTGCCAGCAGGGAGTAAAACCATCCTCTGGTCTGGTCTACCGCTTCCGAAATAAAATCTGCCGGGAACTGCTGTTCAAACAATTCTTTATTTTCAAAAGGATAATGGTGCTGCGCAAAGGGCATTGCCCCGGAATCAAACCAGCAGTCAACCACTTCCGGCACTCTCTGCATTTCTTTTCCGCATTCCGGACATTTGATGGTCACTTCATCAATGTAGGGACGGTGCAGTTCAATTTTCTCCGGGCAGTTGTCTGACATCTCTTTCAGCTCCGCAATGCTTCCAATAGAATGCATATGGCCGCATTCACACTGCCAGATATTCAGCGGCGTTCCCCAATAGCGGTTTCTGGAAATGCCCCAGTCCTGCACATTTTCCAGCCAGTCGCCGAACCGTCCTTTGCCGATGCTTTCCGGAATCCAGTTGATAGTGTTGTTGTTGCGGATTAAGTCGTCCTTCACTTCCGTCATCTTAATAAACCAGGATTCTCTTGCATAGTAAATCAGCGGCGTATCGCAGCGCCAGCAATGGGGATATTCATGCTCAAATTTAGGCGCGTCAAATAATAAGCTCCGATCCCCCAAATCCTGCAGAATCATAGGATCTGCCTTTTTGCAGAACGTGCCTGCAAAGGGCGCGCCCTCTGTCAGCTCTCCTTTTCCGTTGACAAACTGCACAAAGGGCAGGTCATATTTTCTTCCCACTTTGGAGTCGTCCTCACCGAAGGCCGGCGCGATATGAACAATTCCTGTACCGTCTGTCATGGTAACATACGCATCACAGGTGACAAAATGTGCTTTCTTATGCTGTTTTTCGGCCGCATCTTTCGCCCCTTCATACAAAGGCTCATATTCCCGGTATTCCAACTCCGTACCCTTATAAGTCTCCAGCACTTCATAGGCTTTTGCACCGCTCTCCTGCTGCTCTTTGTCCAGAAGAGTTCCCATTACTTTGTCCAACAAAGCTTCCGCCATATAATAGGTAATTCCGTCTGCAGCCTTGATCTTGCAGTAAGTTTCCTCCGGATTCACGCAGAGGGCCAGGTTCGAGGGCAGTGTCCAGGGGGTTGTGGTCCATGCCAGGAAATAAGCGTCCTCGTCCTTCACCTTAAACCGCACAATTGCGGAACGCTCTTTTACTGTTTTATAGCCCTGGGCCACTTCCTGGGCTGACAGGGGAGTTCCGCAGCGGGGACAGTAAGGCACAATCTTAAATCCCTTGTACAGTAATTTCCGGTTCCAGATTTCTTTTAAGGCCCACCATTCCGATTCAATAAAATCATTGTGATAGGTCACGTAAGGGTCGTCCATATCCGCCCAGAATCCCACGGTGCCGGAAAATTGTTCCCACATGCCTTTGTATTTCCAGACGCTTTCTTTGCACTTATCAATAAAAGGCTCTAAACCGTATGCTTCAATCTGGTCTTTTCCGTCTAATCCCAACAGTTTTTCAACTTCAAGCTCCACCGGAAGCCCGTGGGTGTCCCATCCTGCCTTGCGGGGAACCATTTTCCCTTTCATGGTCTGGTATCTGGGAATCATATCCTTGATGACACGGGTCAGCACATGGCCGATATGGGGCTTGCCGTTTGCTGTGGGAGGGCCGTCGTAAAAGGTGTAAGTCTCTCCCTCTTTCCGGTTCTCCATGCTTTTTCGGAAAATATCGTTGTCTTTCCAGAATTTTTCAATCTGTTTTTCTCTCTCCACAAAGTTTAAACTGGTTTCCACTTTGTTGTACATGAGTATCTGCTCCTTTCATTTCATTAAAAATGGCTCCGTCCCTCTGTAAAAGGACGAAGCCATATCATGCATCGTTACCACCTGTTACAATGTACTTTGGCAAAACCTGTCAATTGCGTCTGCCAGCATACGCGGCTCCCATAACGGAGGAACGGGCCGTCCCGGCTTACTGTTTCGCCGTCTGCGCCAGAACGGGCAGAAAGGAAAGTTCAGCGGGCAACTTGGAAGTGATTTTCGGACAGCTTCTACTGATACCGGCTCACACCGTCCCGGCTCGCTGCTGAAATTCCCGGAGCATGACAGGGCGCGCGGTTCGTCCCTGTTTTCGGAAAATTCCTGATGTTGGAATACTGCCTTACTGTCTTCGTCATTGTCTTTGTCTTAAAGCTGTTACCCATTATAAAGCCTGAAATTCCACTTGTCAAGAATTCATCTGCACTTTGCAGCGCTTTTTGTAACAGGCAACTCCATATTTGAGAATTTTTTCTATGCCTTCGTTTTTAAGCCCTGCCGCATAATCTTTTTCTTCTATCTGCATCAGGGCTTCCCGACAGCCTGCTTCCAAATTTCCTTCCGGGGCGTATTTTACTTCAATTACGATTCCCAGATTGTCATCTTCGGATTTCAGAAGAAGGTCGCTGTACCCTTCTCCTGCTTCCGCATTAGAATGAATCTCCCAGTCCTCCCTGTGACTGAGCAGGCCCAGTAAAATTCCATGATAGAAATTCTCTTTTTGTTCTTTTCTCACTGCTGTATCACGGATACTAATGGTTTTTTTCAGCCAGAAATTAAATTGCCTTTCAATTTCTTTCTCATCTGCCTGTACAAAGCTGCTGCAGAAACTATCCAATCTGGACGTATCTTTCTGTATCTCTTCCTGAAACCATTCCTGAATCTGCTCTGAAAATATTTTGCGGATTTCCTGATTCGGTATGACAAGCCGAAAAATCTCTCCTTCCTTTCCCCGATGGGTCAGGTAGCCTGTGGTATAAAGTACACTCCAGAGATTCTCTGTATTTTGGTATAATTCACGATAAGTTAATTCCTGATTTATCTTTTTGGAAATACTTTCGCCGGCAATCAGGCACTCAATTTCCCTGCGTGTGTTCTGCTTTGCCATATTTAAAAATTTCCGGATAATATCGTTTCCGCTGGTATTGATCCAAAATGCTCTGGGAACAGCTTCCGGCTCTGCCCGCAGCAAATCAATATAATTGATCACATCCCAGGGACAGTAAACATCTGCACGCCCCATCTGATAGCCGTTATACCATTCCTTCAGCAGCGGATACGATTCTTCAAAGCTGTAATACGCAAGCATGGCGCGGACTTCATCATCTGTAAATCCAAAATATTCCCCAAACCGGATATCAGAAACAGAGTAGATTTTAAAATTATTCAACCCGGTAAAAATACTTTCTTTGGCAACTCTCAAACAACCGGTCAGCACTGCAAAATAGAGACTTTCATTGCCTTTCAGCGCCCGGCTCAGCAGATTTCCCAAAAGTCCGGCCATCTCGTCATAATATCCTGCGTGATATGCTTTTTCCAGAGGAACGTCATATTCATCAATCAACAATATCACTTTTTGCCCATAATGGCGGCAAAGAAATTTTGATAACTGAAACAGACTTCCCTTAAGCGCCTCCTCTGAAGTAATCTCGCCGCCCTTAAACTCTGAATCTGCCTGCGTCAGCCGACTGTACTGCTGTTTCTCCTCCCCAGTCAGACGACTGCTGTTTCCTAAACAAGAAAACCGCCGGGCTTCACTGCTGAGCACAGACCACAGTGAGGCCGCCGCGCCTTCATAGCTGCGTGCCTGAATATCCTTCAGTGTAATAGAAATCACCGGAAATCTGCCCATATATTTTCGGCATAATTCCTGTTCTCCCATAATTTTCAGACCATCAAACAATATGCTGTCGCAGCCGTATTCAAAAAATGTTTTCAGCATATCCATATTCAGGGATTTTCCGAATCTTCTTGGACGGGTAAACAGATTTACTTTTCCCCAATGATACAATAATTCTTTTATCATCCCTGTCTTATCCACATAATAAAATTCTTCGGTGCGGATTTCCCCAAAGCTCTCAATGCCGACAGGAAGTTTTTTTCTGATATCCAAGCTTCCTCCTTACTGCATCATTTCCATCTGCAGCTCTCTCATAATCTCATTGTATATTCCGGAGCTTTGGAGATAATTGCCGTAAACGGTCAGGGCAATAAATAAAATCAGGCCTACTGAAGAGCAGACAATTCCTGCAATTGCCATTCCTTTCCCCGTTCCTTTCTGAATCTGCAGAACCCCAAGCACAATGGATACCACCGCCAGCGGAACGCAGGTGCACCACAGGCAGCAGGTAATCAGCGCCAGAATTCCGCAGACCATGGAAGCGATTCCAAAGCCGTAACCGGGCTGATTATAATTCTGCTGATAAGGCGGTTGGTTAAAATTGGGCTGATTGTAATTCCCCTGCTGCCAGTTATGGTCAGGCTGGGGGCCGCCTCCCTGCTGCCATTGGCCGTTGTCTGGCTGCGGGTCTTTTTCCGGCCAAGAGCCGTTTTCAAACATGTTATTCTCATCATTCATAAAACAATCCTCCTCTGATCTGTTCTGCCATCCGGCCGGACGGCATATGGACTTTGCATTTTATTATACGCACTAACTGCACAACAGTCAAATCCTATCTTAATTACTCCGCCATAAATTTCTCAACAAATTATTTGCCAAATGCAGATTATGTGTTAAAATACAGTGATAATTATTTTAGAAAGAAGGACAACTTTATGAAAATGAAACGAGAGGATATCCGTAACATCGCCATTATTGCTCATGTAGATCACGGCAAAACCACTCTGGTGGACGAGCTGTTAAAGCAAAGCGGCGTGTTCCGCGCCAACCAGGAGGTGCAGGAGCGTGTCATGGATTCCAATGATATCGAAAGAGAGCGGGGAATCACCATTCTTTCCAAAAATACCGCTGTTTTTTATAAGGATACTAAAATCAACATTATCGACACGCCGGGCCATGCGGACTTTGGCGGCGAAGTAGAACGGGTGCTGAAAATGGTCAACGGAGTCGTGCTTGTGGTGGACGCCTTTGAAGGCGCCATGCCCCAGACGAAATTCGTGCTGATGAAGGCCCTTGCCTTAGATCTTCCAGTCATTGTCTGTATCAACAAAATTGACCGTCCAGAGGCAAGGCCGGATGATGTGATTGACGAGGTACTGGAATTATTTATGGATCTGGACGCCTCCGACGAACAGCTTGACTGCCCCTTTATTTACGCTTCCGCCAGGGACGGCTACGCTGTCAAAGATTTAAATGATGAAAAGAAAGATATGACCGCCTTATTTGAAACTATTCTGGAATATATTCCCGCACCGGAGGGCGACCCGGACGCCAACACCCAGGTGTTGATCAGCACCATTGACTACAATGAATATGTGGGACGCATCGGCGTTGGAAAAGTGGACAACGGCTGTCTGAAAGTCAACCAGGACGCCGTAGTGGTAAACCACCACGAACCGGACAAGCTGCAGAAAGTGCGGATCAGCAAGCTCTATGAGTTCGACGGACTGAATAAGGTAGATGTGACAGAGGCAAAAATCGGCTCTATTGTGGCTATTTCCGGAATAGCGGACATCCACATCGGAGATACCATCTGCGCGCCGGAGACCCCCTGCGCCATTGATTTCCAGAAAATCTCCGAGCCTACCATTTCCATGAACTTTATTGTAAATGACAGCCCTCTGGCCGGACAGGAGGGGAAATTCGTCACCTCCCGCCACATCAGAGACCGGCTGTTCCGGGAACTGAACACAGACGTTTCTCTGCGGGTGGAGGAAACCGACAGCCCCGACAGCCTGAAAGTTTCCGGCCGGGGAGAACTGCATTTATCTGTTCTGATTGAAAATATGCGCAGAGAAGGCTATGAATTCGCTGTAAGCAAAGCGGAGGTTCTTTATCACAAAGACGAAAGCGGCAAGAAAACAGAACCCATGGAGCTTGCCTACGTGGACGTGCCGGACGAATATACCGGAGCTGTCATTGAGAAATTAAGCCAGAGAAAGGGAGAACTGCAAAATATGGGGCCCATCAGCGGCGGCTATACAAGACTGGAGTTTTGCATCCCCTCCCGGGGCCTGATCGGATACCGCAGCGAGTTTCTCACAGATACCAGGGGAAACGGCATTATCAACACTATTTTCAATGGCTACGAGCTTTACAAAGGCGACATTGCCTACCGGAAACAGGGCTCCCTCATTGCCTTTGAATCCGGCGAATCAGTAACTTACGGCCTTTTCAGCGCCCAGGATCGTGGAACCCTCTTTATCGGCCCCGGGGAAAAAGTATATGCCGGCATGATCATCGGACAGAGCGCCAAACCTGAGGACATTGAACTGAATGTCTGCAAAAAGAAACATTTAACCAACACCCGCTCCTCCAGCGCAGATGAAGCGCTGACGCTGACTCCGCCTAAAATCTTAAGTCTGGAGCAGGCGTTGGAATTCATCGAAACCGACGAGCTTTTAGAAGTTACCCCCAAGAGCCTTCGAATCCGCAAACGGATTTTAGATCCCACTCTGCGTAAGAGAGCCGCCATGAAAAAATAAAAACGCAGGACTGCCTGTACTCATGCACACTGTTTGTTCCGAGCGCAGGCAATCCTGTATTTTTGCAGATCGAATGATAAATCATTCCTTATCTGCCCCTCATCTTCATCCGGTTTGCCAACAGCCCCGCCGAAAAAAATGCCAGTGAAAACATGACAACCGCCAAATAAGATTTATATATCGCTCCTGCCTCGGAAAAACCGCTCACCTTCTGAATTTCCTCATTGGCAATCACATACCAGTAAGAAGGCACGAATCTGGCAATTTTCCTGGAGGTTTCCCCCATCACATCCAGAGGGACAAACACCCCGCCCAGGAAACTGAACCCCAGGCCAAATACATTGCTCATGGCATTCAGCACTGCCGTATTGTCGGCAAACTGAACTGCAAACCAGGACACGCACAGGGCGCAGACTGCAAACAACAGCGCATTAATGGCGCTTAATATCCCCTGGGCCGTAAACAGATAATTTCCAGTATTACATCCTGCCATCACCATAAACACTGCAAACACCGCAAGCATATAAACCAGGCATCCCAGTAAAATCTGCAGGCTTTGCTGCAAATAAGGCACTGCGGAGCATTTATTTCTGGCAGACAGGTCTTTATTCTGAAATGTCTTAATTACCACTCCCACCCCCAGAATCATCATGGTTACAAACACATAGGGAATAAAATGGAAGAAATAATATCCCCTGGAGAACGACGGCCCCTTCTCCTGATTGAGAAATTCCACCTTCCCCTTCTCTTTCATATCTTCCATGGCAAAATCCCCGGCGTCCTTCATTTCAAATCCTGCGCTCAGATACATATCCGCTGTTTTCAGAAAACTTTCCATATCATATTCCGCCAGATAAGAACTGCTGCTGCCCGGCACCGCCGTTCCATCCAACAGACGCTCTCTGTCCCCTGCGGCAAATTTTTCCGAAAAATCCTCCGGAATCACCAGCACGTAATCAATTTCCCCGTAATATATGGCGTCTTTCAGCGCTTCTGTTCCTTCCGGTATCTCTTTTATCTTATGGCTTTCCCCCAAATATTCTTCCAGGGCCGCTCCCAGCTCCCCCTGATCCCTGTTTTCCAGGGCAATCTCCAAAGAAATTCCGGTAAATTCCTCCTCTGCCTGCTCTTTCATCACTCCGCTCATCAGCAAAGTAAGGCTGAGATAAATGGCTGTATACATAATCAACTGGCCTTTGTTTTTATTCAGAATTTTAAAAAATACTTTAAACAGCTGCATACCGTTCCCTCCTTACCAGCAAAAACGATGCCATGCCTAAAACCAGAATCAGAACCACCATATTTCCCATACAGTGAAAATAAGGGCCCAGATTGTCATAAATATTCAGGCTGTACAGGGATTTGGCAATCAATGTGGCCGGATTCACCTGATTCAGCGCAGGCGCATACATTTCCACAATCCGCGCCATACTCTGAAACATCAGGCCGCTGAAAAAACTGGATACCAGCATAAAGCCGATGCAAAGCCCTTCTTTGACTCCGTATGAATACTTTCCCACAACCCCCACTAAAAATCCAATCATAATTCCCAGTGCGCTTCCAACCAGAGCCGTGAGAAACATCAGGCCGCCATGCTCTCCCAGCTCCACCCCCAGCACGAAGCTCAGGTAGCAAATGGAAAAAGCGGCGTATAGAAACTGCATGGTAATTTTCGCCGCCAAATCCGGAAGCAGCATACTCATGCGGCTGGCTCCTGCCACTGCACGTCTGGCCGCCAGGGACGTGGCGTCCGCCTTAAAATCTGTTGCAGCGCTCAGCCCGGAGGTGGCCCCCATCAGGCAGGTCATGGCAATCAGGGAATAAAAACCATCCAGCAAGCAGTCCATAGAGGCTTCTGTTACGCTTCCCGCCTTCAGATACCGGCGCTCTTCCTCCAAACGGACAGCCGCTGCCTGTATTCCCGCAGGATTTTCCCTGCCGATGTTTGAAAAAGTGGCCTTTGCCCGCTGATACTGCTTCAGGATAGAATTTAATATGGTCTGATTCACCCCCTGCTCTGCCACAATCAGGGTGACGTCTCCCGTATCCGGTTCTTCACAAAAGACTCCCTCCACGTTTCCCTCTTTCAAAAGCTGTCTGGCTTTCTTATATTCTGCCGTCTGCACTTTCACCAGCTCGCTGTCCTCCTCCAGACCTTTCAGCAGCTGGCCAAAGGCGCCGTCCTCCTGTTCCGACGCATATGCCACCGGAATCCGGCGGAAAATCACCTGCTCCTCCACATAACCGCCGAACGTCATTTGAAACAGCGTTCCCAAAACAACGGGAAATATCACGTTCCAAAACAGCACCAATTTGCACCGCACAGACTGAAATATACTGTACTTATATAATCTGAAAAACATGTTCTTCCTCCTGTCTATTCCTTCCAAGCGTTATTCTGCAGAATCCCGCAGCTCCTTTCCGGTGATTTCCAGAAACACATCATTTAACGTAGGCAGCTCCGAATAGACCCTGCCGAATCCAATCTCACGTTTCCCGAAATAGTCCAGGATATGCACCAGATTGTGTTTCCCGCCGCTGCACCTGATTTCCAGCATTCCTTCCCGGTAATCCACCTTATAAACATGGCGCAGCTCCTTAATTTCCTCCAAGTGAAACGGTAAAAGCCCCGCCGCCTCCAGGTGAATTTTCTCACCTGTCTTAATCATTCCCTTCAGCTCTTCACTGGTTCCAAAAGCAACGCACCTTCCCTTATCCAGAATAGCAATCCGGCTGCAGATTTGCTCCACTTCTTCCATATAATGGGAGGTGTAAATGACTGTGGCCCCTTTCCGGTTCAGCTCCTGAATTCCTTCCAGAATCCGGTTCCGGCTCTGGGGATCTACGGCCACCGTAGGCTCATCCATAATAATCAGCTTTGGCTTATGGGCTATGCCACAGGCAATGTTCAGTCTCCGAAGCAGCCCGCCCGACAGCTTTTTAGGATAAAATTTCCGGAAATCTTCCAGTCCGGAAAAGACAGTGGCTTCCTCCACATACTGTTTCCGCAGTTTTTTATCCCCAATGTACAGTCCGCAGAAATAATCAATATTTTCCTGCACCGTCAGTTCCTCAAACACAGCCACATTCTGCAGCACAACGCCGATTTTCTTCTTGATCTCATAACTGTTGGGCTGTATCTCCTCCCCGAATACCTTCACGCTTCCTTTATCAAAGTACAAAAGCGCAAGAATGCAGTTAATGGCCGTGGTCTTTCCTGAGCCGTTGGGCCCAAGCAGTCCGAAAATTTCCCCTTCCTCCACCGTCAGCTTCAGATGATCCAGCGCAATCAGTTCTTTGTACCGTTTTACCAGATTGTCTATTTCTATAACAGTTCCCATATCCGTCACCTATTCCTTTCCCTTGTTCCCTGTAATGTTCCTTTTCGGATATTTTAATTCTAACAGGAAACGCCCCGCCAAAACAGTGCCATGCGTCACTCATTTTCATGACAATTGTCATATCCGTTCAGATTGTGCTATAATAGCTATACTACTCCGGCGGAACACAGGTTTACGCTGCAGACTGCCGTCTCATTCACGGAGGAACCTGAACATGATGTCTTTATTGGATAAACTGATACTTTTTATCTGCTGCACGCTGCTTTTATTTACACAAATGCCCGCCGCCGGCCTGTTTCATATACTGGCCATTCTGTCTGCCATTACTTTCACCTGCTTTTGCGGCTGCTGCAATGCAGACTGCCTGTTCTGGCAAGATCTTGCCCGGCAAAAACAGCTTTTGCTGACAGGACTGTGGCTGCCCTTTGCGGGACTAAGCCTGCTTTTTGCAGAATTCGGGTGTTTTCTGCCCCTTTTATTCTACGAAATGGCGATTGTTTTTCCCATTTCCTCCCTGTACCGCCCCGGGCTTACGCCTGCGAAAACAGAAGCTTCGGCTCTGCCCCAGAATCCTTTGAACAATCCAATGAAAAGAACTGCCGCCTTCCTGCCTGCCGCCTTCCTGCTCCCTTTTTATTCCCTGAAGGATTTGTCTCCCTTTTGTCCCTGGATTGTTCTTTTTTTCTTTCTGCTGTCATGGGTTCTGGCTTTTAAAACAGCAAAGCTTTGCAGAATGGAAGAAAATTTCCGTTTTCTCAGAGACAGCGCCACAGAATACAACCTGCTCCTTCAGCAGAAAAATAAAGATTTGATTGTGAAGCAAAACCATGAAATCCACATTGCCACCTTAAAAGAACGAAACCGGATTGCCCGGGAAATCCACGACAACGTAGGCCATATGCTTTCCCGTTCTATTCTGCAGGCCGGCGCCCTGGCTGCCGTCAATCAGCAGGAGCATCTGAAAGAGCCGCTGCATGCCCTGACTCTGACTTTGTCCACCGCCATGACCTCTGTCCGTGAAAGCGTTCATAACCTGCATGACGACTCCGTCGACCTGAAAGGGGCTGTTTTGGAGCTGACCTCTGATTTTTCAGATTATCAGGTGCATCTGGATTATGATATGGGGCATTACGTGCCTGCTTCCGTAAAATACTGTTTTATCTCCATTGTAAAAGAAGCCTTGTCCAACATCGCCCGGCACAGCAACGGCAATGAAATTTTTCTAACCCTGCGGGAGCATCCCAGCCTGTACCAGTTGATTATCAGGGACAATGGAACCAATATCCGCCAAAACCCTTCCGGAATGGGAATTGAAAATATGCAGGAACGGATCAAACAATTAAAAGGCAATTTTTCCCTGTCTGTAAAAGACGGATTCCAGATTTTTGCCGCCGTTCCCCGTGAAAATCATTAAAAAGGAGTTTGTTATGAATATTATTATTGTAGATGACGATCCATTTGTTTCCCTCTCTTTGAAAACCATCCTGGAGGCTTCCGGGGAAATCAAAGTTTTAGAAATCGGAAATAACGGAACAGAGGCTGTTGCCCTCTATGAAACCCGCCGCCCGGAAGTCCTTCTGATGGATATCCGTATGGATGAAATGACTGGTTTAGAAGCCGCCGAGGTTATTTTAAAGAAGCATTCAGACGCAAAAATTTTGTTTCTCACCACATTTCTGGATGATGAATACATTGTCAAGTCCCTGATGCTGGGCGCAAAAGGATATATTTTAAAACAGGATTTTGAAAGCCTGCTGCCCTCTTTAAAAGCTGTGGCCAAAGGACAGAACGTATTCGGAAATGAAATCATCACCAGGCTTCCCGACTTCCTTGCTCCTGCAAGCCGCTCCCAATATGACTATTCCGCCAGGGGAATCACCGGCAAAGAACTGGAAATCATTGAGCTGGTGGCCGGCGGGCTCAGCAACCGGGAAATTGCCGGACAGCTTTACTTAAGTGAAGGAACTGTCCGGAATTACCTGAGCTCCATTTTGGAAAAACTGGAGCTTCGGGACCGCACCCAGCTTGCCGTCTTTTATCTGACCACATAAACCTTGGATTTTTCAAGCGCATTCTCTTAACAGGACCTGAAGAATCATAATATGGTATTCTTCATCCATAATAATCCGCTCAAGCACCCGGTTGACGCAATCGTCCCTGATTACTTTTATATGCATCCGGTACTGGCTGATGGCCGCTTTCTCCGCTTCAATATCAGCCAGTATCATTTTCCTGGCATTTTCTGAAAGACTCAGAAAGCCCGGCGTCCACATCACATTTCTGCCATTTTGCTGTTTTGCAACAAAATCCACCGTTCCGCCCAACAGAAAAATCATTTCTCCCAATTTCTGCAAATGCATCATTTCTGCCATGGCAATTCCCAGAATTGTTTTGGCCAGAGGACATTTTTCGCAGGATAACCGGTTTTCATTATTAATGTACTGGGTAATTGCAGACATCTCAGAGGTGGCTCCGCAGTAATCTGCACTGAGCAGATTTGCATACGTCTGGTTCTTAGCCCTGACCTGAATCTCAGGATAAGGTAAATCTGCCATAATCGGCTTCACTCCCGCAAAACTGCAGGAATTTACAAGTATGTTTTGATTTGCTTCCATAGCTGCACGCTTCTTTGCCCTATCTTTTCTATTAGTATATTACAATTTCAAGATAACGTGCGAGTGTGTTTGGAAAATGCTCTATTTGGCAAAATACAATTTCACGTTAAAAATGACTGTCTATAAATATCGAACATTACTTTCGGTACTTATAGACAGCCATTTCTCAATTCTTAATAGCGGAAGAGGGATTTGAACCCCCGACACCACGGGTATGAACCGTGTGCTCTCGCCAACTGAGCTATTCCGCCATATTCTGTTGTTCCTGCAGTTTCCTGCAAAATGGGACCTACAGGGCTCGAACCTGTGACCCTCTGCTTGTAAGGCAGATGCTCTCCCAGCTGAGCTAAGATCCCATGGTATTTGCAGTACTTTTGTTCTTCCTTATTGCCGACTGCTTGACTATTATAATACGAGTTTGGAACAAAAGTCAATAGTTTTTTACAAAATTTTTCTAATTTTTTTCTTCCTTCTTTTTCCCCGGCAAAAATCCTTGAAATTTCGCCTTTTACCATCTACAATATCTCTGGGGGTTGCTGCATTGAGAAATACAACTACAAGATACGGTATAATTTCTATTTACAAAATATTGTATCCTGTATGTTTACTTCTTAATGCAACAGCCCCATACGCTGAAATAAAGGAGAACTCTTATGAATACAAATCAAACCTTTCGGTTGGTAGCCCTGGACTTAGACGGCACTCTGCTGAATTCAGAAGGAACAATATCCAATGAAAATAAGGCCGCCATTCAAAATGCTGCACAGCGGGGCGTTTCCTTTGCCATTGCCACTGGCCGCCCCTACTGCGGGCTTCCCCATACTATCATAAAAGAGCTTGGTATCCGCTATGCCATTACCACAAACGGAGCCGGAATTTACACAATCCCCGACAAAGAATGCCTGGCGGAGCACTGCATGCCTGCAAACCTGGTTATTGATATTCTTAAACAGCTGCTGAAACTGGAAATCCACATGGATTTGTTCATTCACGGGGACGCTTATACCCCCGCCCAGTGCCGCGAAACTCTTAAAAAGATTACCGTTCTTCCGGACTCTTTGAAAAAATACATTATTTCCACCCGGGAACGTCTGCCGGACGTCCTTGCTTTTCTCCGTGAAAACCAGTTCCCCGTTCAAAAACTGACCCTGAACTTCATGACCAATCCGGACGGAACCTGCAAAGACCGAAATGAAGCCATCCAGATTCTAAGCCAATATCCTGAAATCCATTTTCTTTCCGGCGGTTATGAGAACCTGGAATTTACATATGCCGGAATTACCAAGGCCAAAGGCTTGTCTCTTCTCTGCAGACACCTGAATATTCCTATAGAACAGACCATTGCCTGCGGAGACAGCGAAAACGATCTGGATATCATAAAAGCAGCCGGGCTGGGCGTTGCCATGGCAAACGCTCCGAAGGACATCCGCTGTCAGGCTGACGCCGTCACTTTAAGCAATGAGGAACACGGCGTTGCCGTTATGCTGGAAACATATTTGGGACATGTAACAGAGTAATTTCCAGATAGAATTTTTTATCATAAAGGCCAGAGGCACGTGCGGAATTATTTACGACAGCGCTATGGAATCACTGTCCTGATGTTTAGTACTTTATTCATAAGTTTTGAACTGTTTTCACATTTTGGTGAATTGAAAAAGTAAATTCCACTTTGTAAGATTAAATTCCGCTTTGAAAAAGTAAATTCAATAGGAATACAGAAAAAAAGAGATTTCATATAGAAAATACC